>NZ_JBICSN010000007.1:0-327319 GCF_043197115.1 Micromonospora sp. NPDC049275 | reverse complement strand
CGTGTGCGACGGGCTGGTCCGGGTCACGCCCGGCCGGTTCACCGCCGACAGTTCCGGGGCGCTGCGGGTTCCGGTGCGGCTCTGGGCGACCGCGTACCCGTTAGCGGCCCGCCCCCCACAGCGCGTCCACGGGGCCGGCGGCGCCCACCCCCGGGCCCGCGCGCGCGGGGGGCCGCCGCGGGGGGGGCCCCCCCCCGCCCGCCCCCCCCCCCGCGCGGGGGGGGGGGGCGGCCGGCCCCCCCCCCCCCCCCCCCCCCCCCCCCCCCCCCCCGGCCCCGCTCAGCTCGCCTTGGCCAGCGACTCGAACTCGTCGTCGGTGAGCCGCACGTCGGCCGCGGCCACGTTCTCCTCCAGGTGCGCCACCGAGGACGTGCCGGGGATCGGCAGCATCACCGGCGAGCGGCGCAGCAGCCAGGCCAGCGCGAGCTGCGCGGGCGTCGCCCCGTGCCCGGTGGAGATCGCGTCCAGCGGGCCACCCGGTCGGGCCAGCTCACCGGTGGCGATCGGGAACCACGGGATGAACGCGAGGTCGTTGCGCTCGCAGTACTCCAGGACGTCCTCGGCGCTGCGGTTGGCGAGGTTGTACAGGTTCTGCACCGAGGCGATGGTGGTGATCGCGCGGGCCTGCTCGATCTGCTCGACGCTCACCTCGGACAACCCGATGTGGCGGATCTTGCCCTCCTGCCGCAGCAGGGCCAGCTCACCCAACTGGTCGGCCAGCGGGACCTGCGGGTCGATCCGGTGCAGCTGGTAGAGCGGGATGCTGTCCAGACCCAGGTGACGCAGGCTCAGCTCACACTGCTGACGCAGGTACTCCGGACGGCCCACCGGACGCCAGTCGCCCGGGCCGGAGCGGGTCAGCCCGGCCTTTGTGGCGATGACCAGGTCGTCGGCGTACGGGTGCAGAGCCTCGCGGATCAGCATCTCGGACACGAACGGGCCGTACGAGTCGGCGGTGTCGATGAACGTCACGCCCAGCTCGACCGCCCGGCGCAGCACGCGCAGCGCCTCGGCCGGGTCCTTCGGATCACCCCACACGCCCGGCCCGGTGATCTGCATCGCCCCGTAACCGAGCCGGTTGACGGTGACGTCGCCCCCGATCCGGTACGTGCCGGACGCCTTCGCGGGCTGCTTGCTGATGTCGGTCGCCATACGCGCATCCCCAATCGTCTTCGTCGCGGCGGGGGAGAAGGACAACCCACCACCTCGTGATCATCCCCCGGAAAACGCCCGTCATGCCGCCACCGGCTCGACCGAGGACTTTGACACAGGCTCTGGCGTCCGTCCTGTCCGGTCTGCTACGCCTGATCCGAGTCGGTACGGCCGGCCGGGGGAGGCGCGATGTGGCGACGGTTCAGACCCGACCCGGTAAGTCGGCTGGGGGAGCGGCTGGACCGCTTCGACGCCACCCGCGACCCCCGGGCGGTCCTCGACTCCGGCGCGATCCGCGACGCCGAGGCGGTCATCGACCTGGTGACCGCCACGCCCACGGACGGGCCGCTGCCCGAGCGGGTCGCCGAGGGCGTGTTCCTCCTGGCCAGCCTGCACTGGTACCGCTACCACCTGCTGCCCGCCGGCGAGGACGCCGACGACCTCGGCCAGGCGCTCGGGCTCACCGAGTTCCTGCTGCGCTTCGCCCCGGAGCGGGTCCCGCCGGCGATGCGGGCCCTGCTGCACGCGCATCGCGCGCCGGACGGCGGCGCCCCACCCGCCGCCGCGCCGCCGACCCGGCCCGGCCCACGCTCGGCCGGCCCGGGCGCCGACACCGCCGGCGCCTACTACGTCGAGGCGGTCCTGCTGATGGCCGCCGCGGAGACCAGCCGCGACTACCGGGCGGCCGACCAGGCCGAATCACTGCTGCGACAGGCGATTTCGGGTACGCCGCCGGGGGCGCCGGAGCGGGTGCACTTCCTGTCCGCCCTCGGCAAGGTCCACCGCGACCAGTTCCAGCACCTCGGCCGGCGGCGGGCCCTCCCGGCGGCCGTCGCGGCACACCGGGAGAGCCTGGAGGCCACCGCGGTCGGCGACCCGGAACGTCCGGTACGGCTGTTCAACCTCGCCAACGTCCTGGGCGACACGTACGACGTCGACCGCGACCCGGCCGCGCTCGACGAGTCGATCACGTCGCTGCGCGACGCCGTCCGGGCCGCCGCCACGGGCACGCCGGTGCGAACGATGGCGCGGATGAACCTCGGCCAGCGGCTGCGCGACAGGTGGCGGCTGCACGGGCGGCCGAGCGACCTCGACGAGGCGGTCGACGTCCTCGGCGCGGCCCGGGACAGCGACGACCCCCGCGTCGCCGCGCTGCGCGGCACCGTGCTCGCCGAGCGATTCCTGCGCGACCGGACGCCCGCCGACCGGAATGCCGCCATCGAGGCGTACCGGTCGGCGCTGACCGGGTTCGGCGGGCTCGACCCGGAGCTGGCCGGCAGCGCCCAGGTCGGGCTCGCCGCTCTGCTGGCCGAACGGCACCGGGCCGACGGCGACCCGGTCGACCTCGACGCGGCGATCGACGCCTACCGGGCGACGCTCGGTGCCGGGCCGACTCCCGGCGGAACCGACCTCGACGAGCTGCGCCATGCCCTGGCCAGCCTTCTGGTGACCCGCCACGAGCGGCGGCGACGCCCCGACGACGTCACCGAGGCGGTGCGGCTGCTGCGCGACGGCGTGGCCGCCGCCCCGAACCCCGAGAGGCGGGCGCGCCGGCTCGCCGACCTCGGCCACGCGCTCGCCGCCGGCCACGCCGACCTGGGAGGCGTACGCGCGCTGCGCGCCGGTCGGGACGCGCTGACCGAGGCGGAACGGCTGTTGCCCCGTACCGACCCGCTGCGCCACCAGGTGCTCAACAACCTCGGCAACACCCTGCGGGAACTCTCCGACCAGGCCGGGGAACCGGCACTGCTGGAGCCGGCCGCGGTCGCGCTGCGGGCCGCCGTGGCCGCCGCCGGGCCGGACGCCACGCTCCTGCCCCGGTACCGCTCGAACCTCGGCCTGGTGCTGCAGGCGCTGTTCGCCTCGACCCAGCAGCTCGCGACCCTGACCGAGGCCGTCCAGGTGCTGGCGCAGGTGACCGACACCACCCCACCGGGTCACCCGGACCGGCTGCCGGCGCTTACCAACTACGGCGCCGCCCTGAACCGCCGGGTCGAGCTCTTCCTGGACGACGCGCTGCCCGTCGGCGGCCAGCCCGCCGAGCAGGTCGCGGCTGGCATCGCCGCGGACTCCGACGCCGCGGTGGCCGCGCTGCGCGAGGCCGCCGAGCTGGCCGAACGGGAGGCCGGCCCGGTCGAGTACGCCCAGACGGTCGCCACCCTCGCCCTGGCCCACCTGCTGCGGCACCGGCTGCGCGACGACCCGGCGGCACTGGACGAGGCGATCGACCTGTTGGAGCTGTTGAACGATCGGCAGATGGCCGACATCGACAGGCACCGCATCCGCACGAACCTCGGCAACGCGCTGCTGCTGCGCTTTCAGGCGGGACACGCCGAGGCCGACGCCGACGCCATGCTGGCCGCGTACCGGGGGGCCGTCGACGTGCTGGCCGACGAGCATCCGGCCCGCACCATGTGCCTGAACAACCTCGCCACCGCCCTCGAAGCGGTCGCCGACGTCGCGGCCGACGGGTCCGCGGCGTCGACCGAGGCGACCGAGGCGCTGCGCCTCGCCGCCCAGGTGGAGTCCGCCCCGTCGTTGCTGCGCGCCAGGACGGCCGCGCGGTACGCGACACGCGCCGCCGCGGCAGGTGATCTGACGGCGGCGCTCGACGGGTACGCCGACACGATCGGGCTGATCGACCTGGTGGCCTGGCACGGGATGGACCACGACGACCAGGCCCGCCTGCTCGGGCTGTTCTCCGGGCTGGCCACCGACGCGGCGGCGGTCGCCATTGCCGTCGACGACCTGGAGCGCGCGGTCGAGCTGCTGGAGTACGGCCGGGGCGTCCTGCTGACCCGGGCCCACGACGCGGGCGCCGACCTGGCCGCGCTGCGCGCACGGGCACCCCGGCTGGCAGCCCAGCTCGCCGAGGTGCAGGGCGCCCTCGACGACTTCGCCGTCCCCTCGGCCGGTGCGCTGTCACCTGTCGGCGTGGCCGGGCCCGCGCCGGAGCGGCGGTACGACCTCGCCGTACGCCGACGCGACCTGCTTACCGAGATCCGCGACCAGCCCGGGTTCGCCGACTTTCTCCGCCCGCCGCCGTTCGCCACGCTGGCCAAGGCCGCCGCGGGTGGTCCCGTGGTGCTTGTCAACGTTGCCGCCCGGCGCTGCGACGCGCTCGTCGTCGTCGACGGTCGGGTCGACCCGGTGCCCCTGCCCGACCTGACCCTTGCCGAGCTGGTCACCCGGACGGCGGCCTTCCTCACCGCGATCGCGGTGCTCACCGGCCCGGCGGCGGCGAACGCCTCCGAGCCGGAGACACAGAGCCGCCTTGAGGCGGCGCGGGCCACCGTCGGCGACACCCTGGACTGGCTGTGGCGGACGGTCGCGGCGCCGGTGCTCGACACGGCCCTGCCCGATCCGGCGCCCTCCGACCCGGACTGGCCACGTCTGTGGTGGTGCCCCACCGGGCTGCTCACCCTGCTGCCGTTGCACGCCGCCGCGCCATCGGACGGCGGCGAGGGGGTTCTGGACCGGGTGGTGCCGTCGTACACGGCCTCGTTGCGGGCGCTGACGCACGCCCGGCGCGGTGTGCCGGCCCGACCCGAACCGGTCGACTCGGCGCTTGTGGTCGGCATGCCGCAGACCCCGGGCCTGGCCGACCTGCCAGGCGTCGGGCGGGAGGAGAAGATCGTCCGCCGGCATGTGCCCCGGGTCCGTTCGCTGCTCGGCCCGGCGGCCACCCCGGCGGCGGTGCTGGCCGCGCTACCCGACCAGCCGGTCGTCCACCTGTGCTGCCACGGCACGCAGGACCTGCACGCCCCGGCGTGGGGGCGTCTCGCGTTGGCCGGAGGCGCGCTGCACGTCAGGGACCTGTGGCTACCCGCCGGCAACCCGGCCGCGCTGGCCGTCCTCTCCGCCTGCGAGACGGTACGCGGCGGGGCGGCCCTGCCCGACGAGGCGCTCACCCTCGGCACCGCGTTCCAGCTCGCCGGTTTCCGGCAGGTCATCGGCGCGCTGTGGTCCATCTCGGACGCGATGACCGTGCGGCTCTGCGCCGACGTGTACGACGGTCTGGCGGTGCCCGACGGGATCGCACCCGACCGGGCGGCGGTGGCCCTGCACCGGGCGGTCCGCCGGCTCCGCGCCCGCCTGCCCGGCCTACCCGAGGTGTGGGCCGGCTACGCCCACCTCGGCCCCTGACGGACCCGTCACGGCGGTGGGGTGGGGCGGACCGGGTCACCCCCCACCGCGGCGGGGCCAGTTGCGCGGAGCGACAGGTACCGCAGTCGTCGGCGTGCGACGCTGGGCGCGGGCCGGTGACGCCGGCTCGGGCGGCCGGCCCGGCGCGTGCCGGCGCGACGGCGGAGGGAGCACCATGGCGGGAACGCCGCAGGTCGACTTCGCGCTCGACACGTACGAGTGCATCGTGCTCTATCCCGGCGCGGCCGCACGGGCGCTGCCCCCGGAGACGGTGCAGCGGTTGCAGGCCGAGCACACCGAGCACATGCAGGCGTTGCAGCGCAGCGGGATCATCCTGGTCGCCGGCTCGGTCGACGGCCCGGCCCGTGAACCGGAGCCGCCGATCGGCTTCGGGCTGGCCCGCACGGGCAGCGTCGAGGACGTGCGCAGCGTGCTGGAGGCCGATCCCTCGGTGCAGGCCGGCCTCTACCGGGTGGACGTGCTGACCTTCCTCTGCCCGGCCGGCTCGTTGGAGTTTCCGCTGGTCAAGGCCGAGAGCTGACGGTCGGTTCAGCGACGGGTGTCGTGATGGTGACGGCGATCAGCCGTCCGCCGGTGCTACGGTCGCGCGCACCGAGGACCGCAGTCGGGGCGCACCCGGCGTCATCGGCGGGACCCGGTCGAGGAGACGCCATGAGCTCCGCCGCCACCGGAGATGTCGCGTCCGCCGCCGCGCGGCTGCGCGCCCTGCTCGGCGACCGCCTGCACGAGCCGGGCGAACCCGGGTTCGACACCGCCACCCACCTGTGGAACGCCGCCGTCGACCGTGTGCCCGCCCTGGTCGCCCGCTGCCTGGACGCCGACGAGGTGGCCGCGGCGATCCGCGTCGCCGCCCGGTGCCACCTGCCGGTGTCGGTCCGCTCCGGCGGCCACGACTGGGCCGGCCGGGCGCTGCGCGACGGTGGCCTGGTGCTCGACCTGACCGGCCTGCGCGCGGTCCGGGTCGACGCGGAGCGGGGCACGGTGACGGTGGCCGGCGGAGCCACCGCAGCAGACCTGCTCGCCGCCGCCGCCCCGGACGACCTGGTGGTGCCCACCGGTGTGGTCCGGGACGTGGGCATGGCCGGGCTGACCCTGGCCGGCGGGTACGGGCCGCTCTGCGGGCGGTTCGGCCTGGCCCTGGACAACCTGCTCGGCGCGGAGGTCGTCCTTCCCGACGGTCGTCGGGTCACCGCCGATCCGCGCCACGACGCCGAGTTGTACTGGGCGCTGCGCGGCGGCGGCGGGAACGTCGGCGTGGTCACCGAGCTGCGGTACCGGGCGCACCGGCTGCCCGCCGTGCTCGCCGGCATGATCATGTTCGCGCTGGCCGAGGCGCCGGCCGTGCTGCGCGGGTACGCGGCGCTGATCGCCGACGCCCCGGACGAGTTGACGGTGATGGCCGGTTTCCTGCCCGGCCCGGCCGGCGAACCGGTGGTCTTCGTCTGCCCCTTCTACAGCGGCCCGGACCTCGACGCCGGGCGGCCGTGGCTGGACCGGCTGCGGGCGCTGGGCACCCCGCTTGTCGACCAGGTCGACCCGCTGCCGTACGCGGACGCGTTGCGGATGTTCGACGGCGGAATGGTCGACGGAAACCACTATCTGCTGCGCACCCGCTGGCTGCCGTCCCCGCTCGCCGACGGCGCGGTGGACGCGCTTGTCGACGCCGCCCGGCAGGTCACCTCGCCGTTCTCCGCGCTGGCCCTGCACCACTTCCACGGCGCGGCCACCCGGGTCCGGCTCGGCGACACGGCGTTCGGCCTGCGCGCCGAGCACCTGCTGACCGAGATCATCGCGGCGTGGCCGCCGGGCGGGGACGCCTCGCCGCACCACGCGTGGGCCGAGCGCACGTCGGCGGCGCTCGCCCCGCTGGCCCTGCCCGGGGGCTATCCGAACCTGCTCGCCCCGACCGAGACCGAACGCGTCCGGCTGGCGTACGGCGCGAACTGGGCGCGTCTGCGCCGGGCCAAGCGGCACTACGACAGCCGTGACCTGCTCACCGCCGTGCCCACGCTGCCCCCGTCGGGGCACCCGGAATGAGCCGGGGCCGGGAGCGCCCCGACACCGCCCGCCACGACAGGCGTACGATTCCCGGCGCGCGGTCGCCGTTGCCCGTCGCCACAACGTTCCCGGTGCGGTTCCGCCCGCCGGTCCGACGCGCGCCGCGCGTTGTTGGACACCTGTTCCGCTGCCTGCAAGGGGTCGGCCCCGAGTCCGACCTGAAGGAGAGACTAGCCTGATGGGCGTGACACGCCGCGTAAAGATCGTCTGCACTCTGGGTCCCGCCACCTCGTCCCCGGAGCGCATCCGGGGTCTTGTCGAGGCCGGCATGAACGTGGCGAGGCTCAACTTCAGCCACGGCAGCCACGCCGACCACGAGGCGGTCTACCGACTGGTCCGGGAGGCGTCCGAGGCGGCCGGCAAGCCGGTCGCCATCCTCGCCGACCTGCAGGGCCCCAAGATTCGGCTCGGTAAGTTCGCCGACGGCCCGCACGAGTGGCGCACCGGTGACTCCGTCGTGATCACCGGCGACGACGTCATCGGCACCAAGGAGCGGGTCTCCTGCACCTACACGAAGCTCCCGCACGAGGTGAAGCCCGGCGACCGGCTGCTGATCGACGACGGCCGCGTCGCCGTCGAGGTCACCGACGTCACCGGCAACGACATCCGCTGCCTGGTCACCGAGGGCGGCCCGGTCTCCAACAACAAGGGCGTGTCGCTGCCCAACGTGGCGGTCAGCGTGCCCGCCATGTCGGACAAGGACGCCGAGGACCTGCGCTTCTCCCTGGGGCTCGGCGTCGACCTGGTCGCCCTGTCCTTCGTGCGCTCGGCCGAGGACATCAAGCTCGTCCACAACATCATGGCCGAGGAGGGCGTGTACCGCCCGGTGCTGGCCAAGGTCGAGAAGCCGGAGGCCGTGGAGCACCTGGAGGCCATCGTGCTGGCCTTCGACGGCGTCATGGTCGCGCGCGGCGACCTCGGCGTGGAGATGCCGCTGGACGAGGTCCCGCTGGTGCAGAAGCGGGCCGTGCAGCTGTGCCGGGAGAACGCCAAGCCCGTCATCGTGGCCACCCAGATGCTCGACTCCATGATCGAGAACTCGCGCCCCACCCGGGCGGAGGCCTCCGACGTCGCCAACGCGGTGCTCGACGGCGCGGACGCGGTGATGCTCTCCGGCGAGACAAGCGTCGGCAAGTACCCGGTGCTGACCGTCAGCACCATGGCCAAGATCGTGACGACCACCGAGGCCGGCTCGATCGGCGTGCCCCGGTTGCAGCACGACCCGCGTACCCACGGCGGCGCGCTCACCGTGGCCGCCTCGTCGATCGCCCGGGCCATCAACGCCAAGGCGCTTGTCGCCTTCTCGCAGACCGGCGACACCGTCCGGCGGCTCTCCCGCCTGCACTGCGACCTGCCGCTGCTGGCGTTCACCCCGGTCCCCGAGGTGCGCGACCAGCTCGCCCTGACCTGGGGCGTGGAGACCTTCCTCATGCCGTTCGTGCAGCACACCGACGACATGTTCCGCCAGGTCGACCAGGCGCTGCTCGGTCTCGACCGGGCCAACCCCGGTGACTACGTGGTGATCGTGGCGGGCAGCCCGCCCGGCACCCCCGGCTCGACCAACACGCTGCGCGTACACCAGCTCGGCTCGCTGGTCGACGCGGCGTCGGCGCGGGCGCTGCAGTGAGCGACGGTCGGGTCGCGGTCGGCCAGGCAGCGGTCGACCAGCTGCTGGAAGTGCTGGACCTCGACCCGACCGGTGACATGACCTTCCGGGGGATGAGCCCCCCGGTCGGCCCACAACGGGTGTACGGCGGCCAGGTTGCCGGTCAGGCCCTGGTCGCCGCCGGCCGCACGGTGGACCCGGAGCGGTTCGTGCACTCGCTGCACGGCTACTTCGTCCGCCCCGGCGACCCGGTCGAGCCGATCGAGTACCAGGTGGAGAACATCCGCGACGGCAGGTCCTTCTCGGTGCGCCGAGCGGTCGCCCTCCAGCACGACAAGCCGATCTTCTTCATGTCGGCGTCCTTCCAGCGGGCCGAGGAGGGGCTGGACCACCAGGCCCCCGCGCCGCTGGACGTGCCCGCTCCGCAGGACGTGCCGACGATGTCCGATCGGCTCTCCCGCTACCCCGAGCGCCTGGGCATCTGGGGGCAGATCCCCCGCCCGATCGACGTGCGCTACGTGGGGGAGCCCGGCTGGGTCCGCCCCGGCGACCGGCCGGCCGACCCGCACCAGCGGGTCTGGATGCGCATCGACGGCAAACTGCCCGACGACCCGCTGCTGCACGCGTGCGCCCTCACGTACGCCTCGGATCTCACCCTGCTCGACTCGGTGCTCTCCGTGCACGGCGAGGTGTGGGGGCCGGGCGGTGTGGTCGGCGCGAGCCTGGACCACGCGCTGTGGTTCCACAGGCCGTTCCGCGCCGACGAGTGGTTCCTCTACGACTGCTGGAGCCCGTCGGCGTCCGGCGCGCGGGGCCTGGCCACCGGCCGGATGTTCACCACCGAGGGCCGGCAGATCGCCAGCGCCGTGCAGGAGGGTCTGCTGCGCCGCGTCGGCGCCTGACCCGCCCCGGCCCGGGTTCGGGACGCCTCGTCGCGGAGACGGGCCCTCGGGCGGTCACGCCTCGTGGATGGCCTCGCCGGCGATCTCGATCTGCACGGTCTTCCCGACCAGAACGCCGCCGCTCTCCAGCGCGACATTCCAGAGCAGGCCGTAGTCCTCCCGGTTGATCTCGGCCGTCGCGCTGAATCCGAAGATGTTCTGCCCGTACGGATCACGACGGGCGCCGCCGAAATTCACCTGAAGGTCCACGGCACGGGTGATCCCCTTTACGGTCAACTCACCGGTGAGCACGAATCGACCGGGCTCGGACTGCGGCGGGGGATTGTGACTTCTGCCTCGTCCGCCGAGTCGGTGGTTTCGCAGCCGGGCCCAGTAGAAAATCGGGTCCTCATTGTTCTGCCAGCTGATGCCCGTGCTTCGATATTCGAGCGTGGGATAACTCTCCACGTCGAGGAAGTCGGCGCTTTTCAGGTGGGTGTCCCGGTCGACACTCCCGGTGGAGATACTCGCCGCCTGGATGGTGGCGGTCACCCCGGAGCGCAGCGGATCCTCCGCCACGAAGATCTCCGCGGTCGCCTCGGCGAACTCGCCGCGGACGGGGCTCACCATCATGTGGCGGGACAGGAAACCGATCCGCTTGTGCGCCTGATCGAGGCGGTAGGTGCCGGCGATCGGGATCGTCATGCCGTCCCAGGTGCGTGTGGCGACATCGGTCATCGTGGTGCCCTCCCCCCGGATGGAACCGGGTGTTCATCAATGTGCTGCCCGAGCCCTCGTAACCGCTCCGGCAGTCATACCGCCCGCCCAGCATAAGGACGCTCCGAATCAGCTTTCCGGGCCCCACCTGTCGGTGGATAACGGCGTACGACGCTATCGGCTATTCGTCGATGCGTGACCGATCGGCCGAGGGTCGCCGACCCGGCCGGATGACCTGCGGGCTAACCTTGCCGGCATGCGTCTCTCCGCCCGGGTCGATTACGCCCTCCGCGCGGCCGCCGAACTCGCCGCGACGGCCAGTGGCCCCGGGCGGGGGCGGCCGGTCACCGCCGACCAGATCGCGCGTGCGCAGGAGATCCCGCCGAAGTTCCTGGAGAGCATCCTGCTGCAACTGCGTCGGGGTGGCATCGTGCACGCCCAGCGCGGTCCGGAGGGCGGCTACTGGTTGGCCCGCCCGGCCGAGGAGATCTCCCTGGCGGAGGTGATCCGGGTGATCGACGGGCCGCTGGCGCACGTGCGGGGGCAGCGCCCCGAGCAGCTCGGCTACCACGGTCCGGCCCGTGCCCTGCAGGAGGTCTGGATCGCGCTGCGCGCCAGCGAGCGGGAGATCCTCGAACTGGTGAGCGTCGCCGACGTGGCCGCTGGCACGTTGCCGGCCCGGGTCACCGAGCTGGCCGCCGACCCGCGCGCCTGGATCTGAGCCCGAGCGGGTCCGAGCGGCCGATCCCGGCCGTGACAACCCCAGCGCGGCTTCACGCTCTGCCGCGGCGCGGGCTCATGCTCTGCCGCGCGCTGGTTCATGCGCTGCTTCATGCTGTGCCGCGGTGCGGCCTCATGCTGTGCCGCGGTGCGGCCTCATGCGCAGCCTCATGCTCTGCCGAGGCGCGGCCTGCGCGAGATCTTGGACAGTTTCCGTCCGCGCTGAACGGAAACTGTCCAAGATCTCGCAGCGGTGGAGCCTGCGCGGTCGCGACGCACCCGCGCGTGGGTGCGTCCGGGCGTTGGTCTGCGGGGATGCGTCGCAATTGCCGACGTGCGTCGCGCGGCGGTCGGCTCGGCTGCGCCTCGTGGTGGCGTCCCATCCCCCGGTCGGGGTCTTGACCCCGGTTGCCCCGTGGCGCATTGTCGACCAAGTCGATAGGAGATACCGAAAAGTCAGGGGGCGCTCGTGCGCAAGCTGCTGGTTCTCGCTCTGGTCGGGCTCGTCGCGCAGTTGATCGATGGTTCGCTCGGTATGGCGTACGGGTTGACCTCGTCCACGTTGCTGCTGGTCGTCGGGGTCGCTCCCGCCGCCGCCTCGGCGTCGGTGCACCTGGCCGAGATCGGCACCACGCTCGCGGCTGGCGTCGCGCACTGGCGGTTCGGCAACGTCGACTGGCGGGTGGTGACCCGCATCGCCCTGCCCGGCGCGATAGGCGCGTTCGCCGGGGCCACCCTCCTCAGCTCGATCTCCACCGAGGCGGCCGCGCCGTGGATGGCCTGCATCCTCTTCACGCTCGGCGCGTACCTGCTGGTCCGCTTCGCCCGACCGCTGCGTACCGACCGGATCGGCGGGCGGCTGCGCGGCCGCTTCCTCGGCCCGCTCGGCCTGGTCGCGGGCTTCGTCGACGCCACCGGCGGCGGAGGTTGGGGCCCGGTGGCCACCCCGGCGCTGCTGGTCTCCGGCCGCCTGGAGCCGCGCAAGGTGATCGGCTCGGTCGACACCGCCGAGTTCGTGGTGGCGAGCGCCGCCAGCGTCGGCTTCCTGATCGGGCTGGGCACTGAGGGATTCCTTCTCCCCACCGTCGTGGCCCTGCTGATCGGTGGGCTCATCGCCGCTCCGCTGGCCGCCTGGCTGGTCCGCATCGTGCCCGCCCAACTGCTGGGCGCGGCGGTCGGCGGCGTGATCGTGCTGAGCAACGCCCGCACGCTGATCCGGTCGGCCGAGCTGGACGGCCCGCTCCGCCCCATCCTGTACGCCCTGCTGGCCGCCGGCTGGCTGACCGCACTGCTCTTCGCCGTGCGGGCCCTGCGCCGTACCCGTCGAGCCCGCACCCCAGTCGCGGCCGCCACCGGCGCCGCGACCACCGCGGCCACCGGCACCGGGCCGTTGGCCAGTGCCCCTGAGACGGGCGCTGCCAATCCGGACGCTGCCGACGACGAGGCGCGGGTTGGCCTCACCGTTGCCGCCACGCCGGCTGCCCGCTGAGGCTGGGCACCCTCTCCCTTGCGAGCGGTATACCTGTGGGTCAAAAATGTGACTCACAGGTATACCGCTCAACCGAGTCTTCGTGCCCGTGCGCCGGCACGCTGCTCTGACCGCCGGCCCCATCAGCCTGATGGTGGTCGCCACCCGCCACCCGCCACCCGCCACCCGCCACCCGCGACTCGTGACCGGCCGTCACCTGTGACCTGCCGTCGGACCGCGCCGGCCCTGGGCCGCTGACATGCCGGTCGGGGCCGGCTCCGCTGGCGCTGCGGCGGACGATCGACTCCGGGTCGGCAGCCCTAGGCTGATCTCCCGTCCGCGCCCCAGGCGACCCGGGCCGCGATCTGGCGGCCGGGATGCCACGACATCGGCGACCCGGGGCTGAAGAGCGCCCGCGAGGTCAGCGGGCGAGCAGTTTGTCCGCGGCCTCGGCGAGCAGCGTCCAGGCCTCGTCGACGTGCGTCTCGGTTGTCTGCGGTGCGCCCACCGCCAGTCGCAGCACGTACCGGCCGTCCACCCGGGTGTGCGTCAACAACACCCGTCCCGTGCCGTTCACCTGGGCCAGCAACTCGGTGTTCGTGTCGTCGTCGGCGCGCAGCCGGAAGCAGACAAGCGCGAACGGGTGCGCCGCGGCCAGCTCGAACCGGTCGTCGGCGCGGACCCGATCGGCGAACCGGGCGGCCAGCGCCACCCCGGAGCGGATGTGCGCCCGCAGCCCTTCGGCGCCGTACCAGCGCAGCACGAACCACAGCTTCAGGGCCCGGAAGCGGCGACCCAGCGGCACCTGCCAGTCCCGGTAGTCGATAACCGCCCCGGATTCGGAGGCAGCGTTGCGCAGGAACTCCGGGAGCACGGTCAGCGCCTCGATCAGCTCGCCCCGGTCGGCCACCCAGAACGCGTCGCAGTCGAAGCCGGTGAGCAGCCACTTGTGCGGGTCGAAGCAGTAGGAATCGGCGTACTCCAGGCCGGCGTGCGACCAGCGCAGCTCGGGGCATACGGCGGCGGAGCCCGCGTACGCGGCGTCCACGTGCAGCCAGATCCCGTACTCGGCGCAGATCGCCCCGATCTCGGGCAGCGGGTCGACGGCGGTGGTGGACGTGGTGCCGATGGTGGCGACCACGATGGCGGGCACGTCCCCGGCGGCCAGGTCCGCCTCGATGGCGGCGCGCAGCGCGTCCGGGCGCAGCGCCTGGGTGTCCGGGTCCACGTCGATCGATCGGATCCCATCGGCGCCCAGCCCGGCGATCCGCACGGCCTTCTCGATCGAGGAGTGCCCGTGTACGGAGGCGTACGCGCGGTAGCGCCTGTCGACGCCGGCGACGCGCCAGTGGCCCGCGCTGGCGCGGTGCAGCGCGGCCAGGGTGGCCACCAGCGTCGCGGAGGACGCGGAGTCCTGGATGACGCCACCACCGGCGCCGCTCGACCGGAAGCGCTGCGGCAGGTCGAGCAGCTCGGCCAGCCAGTCCATCATGACCGTCTCCAGCTCGGTGCAGGCCGGGCTGGTGGCCCACAGCATGCCCTGCACACCGAGGCCGGAACTGATCAGGTCTCCGAGCACACTCGGGCCGGAGATGTTCGCGGGGAAGTAGCCGAAGAAGCCGGGGTGCTGCCAGTGGGTCAGCCCCGGCAGGACTATCGCGTCCAGGTCGGCGAGGACCGCCTCGACGGGTTCGCCGCCGGTGCTGGGGGGCATGCTCGGCAGGGCCTCGACGACCGTCCCGGGCGGGTCGGCCGGGGCGACCGGCCGCTGGTGCAGCGTCGTCCAGTAGTCGGCGATCCAGTCGACAACGGCGTGGCCGGCGCGGCGGAACTCGTCCGGGTCCATGTGCGGGGCGCTCATTCGTACGAGTTGATCAGGCATCCCACCGCGGGGCAAGAGCACACGGTGTGACAGCCGTCGATATTGCGCAGCGGAAAGCGCTTGCCCTACGATGCGGCTGAGCCGGATCCGTGAGTTCCAGGGCGTTCACCCGACCAGATCGCCGTTCGTCGCCGTGGCGGCGGGCCGTTCACCGTGCTTCCCGGGCAGGGCAGGTGGACCACAGCGGTCATCACCGGATCCTCCGGAGGCAGTTCATGCACCCGTCCAGACAACGGCTGACCCTGCTGGCCGCGTCGACGGCCGCCGCCGTCGTGGCCGGCACCGTCGGCGCGGTCGTCGCCTCGGCCGCCGCCGTCGGCTGTCGCGTCGACTACCAGGTCACCAACTCGTGGCAGGGCGGCTTCGGCGCCAACGTCACCATCACCAACCTCGGCGAGCAGGTCAACGGCTGGGCCCTCACCTGGTCGTACGCCGCGGGCCAGCAGGTCGCGCAGGCGTGGAACGCCACAGTCACCCAGTCCGGCGCCCAGGTGACCGCCCGCAACGTCGACTACAACGGCGTCCTCGACACCTTCGGCACCGCCTCGTTCGGGTTCAACGCCTCGTGGACGAGCAGCAACCCGGCGCCGGCCAGCTTCGCGCTCAACGGCGTCACCTGCACCGGGGCGCCGGCCACCGACGGCCCGACCACCCCACCACCGACCACGCCACCACCCACGACGGCACCGCCCACCACGCCACCGCCGACCACTCCACCCCCGACGACGCCGCCGCCCACCACACCGCCGGCCGGGGCGAAGCAGATGGAGGACCTGGACCGAGGGTTGATCAGCGTCCGCTCCGGCAGCGGCAACCTGGTGTCCTGGCGGCTGCTCGGCACCGAGACCTCAGGCGTTTCGTTCAACCTCTACCGGGGTTCGACCAGGATCAACGCCAACCCGATCACCGGCGCCACCTCCTACCTCGACAGTGGCGCCGCGGCCGGTTCGGCGTACACCGTGCGGGCCGTCGTGGGCGGCGCCGAGCAGGCGGCGTCGGCTCCCGCCCTGCAGTTCGGCAACGGCTACCTGGACGTACCGTTGCAGGTGCCGGCCGGCGGGACCACCCCCAGCGGGGAGAGCTACACCTACAGCGCCAACGACGCCTCCGTCGGTGACCTCAACGGCGACGGCACCTACGAGATCGTGCTCAAGTGGGATCCGTCGAACGCCAAGGACAACTCCCAGTCCGGCTACACCGGCAACGTCTACGTCGACGCGTACACCCTGACCGGCACCCGGTTGTGGCGGATCGACCTGGGCCGCAACATCCGCGCCGGCGCCCACTACACCCAGTTCCAGGTGTACGACTACGACGGCGACGGCCGCGCCGAGGTGGCCATGAAGACCGCCGACGGCACCCGCTCCGGTACGGGCCAGCTCATCGGCTCGTCGTCGGCGGACTACCGCAACTCAGGCGGCTACGTGCTCTCCGGCCCGGAGTACCTGACCATGTTCAACGGCCAGACCGGCGCGATCCTCTCCACAGTCAACTACGACCCGCCGCGCGGCACCGTCTCGTCCTGGGGCGACTCGTACGGCAACCGGGTGGACCGGTTCCTCGCCGGCACCGCCTACCTGGATGGGCAGCGCCCGTCGCTCATCATGGCTCGGGGTTACTACACCCGCGCGGTGATCGCGGCCTGGGACTTCCGCAACGGCGCGCTTACCAAGCGCTGGACATTCGACTCGAACTCGTCCGGCAACGGCGCCGCCGCCGGCCAGGGCAACCACCAGCTCTCCGTGGCCGACGTCGACGCCGACGGCCGCCAGGAGATCGTCTACGGCGCCGCCACCATCGACGACAACGGTCGGTTGCTCTACTCGACGGGCAACGGACACGGCGACGCCATGCACGTGGGGGACCTCGACCCGGGCCGCGCCGGCCTGGAGGTGTTCAAGGTCGACGAGGACGCGAGCAAGCCCAGCTCCTGGTTCGCGGACGCCCGTACCGGTCAGATCCTGTGGTCCACGCCGGCCTCCGGCGACAACGGCCGGGGCGTCTCGGCGGACATCTGGGCGGGCAGCCCCGGCGCGGAGTCGTGGTCGGCGTCGGTCTCCGGCCTGGCCAACACCCGCGGGCAGAACGTGGGGCGCAAGCCGTCGTCGATGAACTTCCTCGCCTGGTGGGACGGCGACCCGGTCCGCGAGCTGCTGGACGGCACGAAGATCGACAAGTACGGCACCGGCGGCGAGACCCGGCTGCTGACCGGCGACCAGGTGGCGTCCAACAACGGGACCAAGTCCACGCCGGCGCTCTCCGGGGACATCCTCGGTGACTGGCGGGAGGAGGTGATCTGGCGAACCACCGACAGTCGGGCGCTGCGCATCTACAGCACGCCCACCCCGACCAGCACCCGGATCCACACGTTGATGCACGACCCGCAGTACCGCGTGGCGATCGCGTGGCAGAACACCGCCTACAACCAGCCGCCACACCCGGGGTTCTTCATCGGCGACGGAATGGCCAGCCCACCGACCCCGAACATCTACCTACGCTGATCTAACTCTGGCGGTCCTGATCGGGTTCGCCTAAGGTGGCAGGCACCGGGCCGCAGCCGCGGAATCCGCACAGCTCCGGCCCGGTGCTCCACACCGCGGCATTCCCGACCCGTCCCGACCGGGAATGCCGTACCACCACCGGCACCAACATTAGGCACCGTCGGGGTCGCGGGGGTGACGCTGACGTGAAGATCGTGTTTCACGCGTCCCGGCGCAGACCCCCCGCCACCTGCTCGGCGATCAATTCGTACGACCGCACCCGGTCCTTCACGTCGTAGACCAGGGTGGTGAGCATCAGCTCGTCCGCGCCGGTGCGCTCCTGCAACTCGGTCAGCTGCCGGCGCACCGTCTCCGGCGAGCCCAGCGCCTGACCGTCGCGCCGCTGCAGCACGAACTCCCGCTCGATCTCCGTGTACGGGTACGCCGCCGCCTCGTCGGGCGTCGACAGCGGCTCCGGTCGACCGGAACGCAGCTTCAAGAACGACAGCGCGCTCGGCCCGGCCAGCCACTCCGCCCGCTCGTCGGTCTCGGCGCACACCGCATTGACGGCCACCATGGCGTACGGCTTGTTCAGCCACTGCGACGGCCGGAAGTTCTGCCGGTACAGCGCCAGCGCCGGCAGCGTGTTCGCCGAGCTGAAGTGGTGCGCGAAGGAGAACGGCAGACCCAGCAGGCCGGCCAGTTGGGCGCTGAAGCCGCTGGAGCCGAGCAGCCACACGGCCGGCTGCTCACCGCGACCCGGGGTGGCGATGATCTGCCCCGGCTTCTCCCCGCTGAAGTAGTTCATCAGGTCCGTCAGCTCGCGCGGGAAACCCTCCGCCGACAGGCCCTCCATGGTGCGCCGCAATGCCAGCGCGGTCACCTGGTCGGTGCCCGGCGCACGTCCGATGCCCAGGTCGATCCGACCGGGGTGCAGCGCCTCCAGGGTGCCGAACTGCTCGGCCACCACCAGCGGCGCGTGGTTGGGCAGCATCACGCCGCCCGACCCGAGGCGGATCGTCGAGGTGTTCGCCGCCAGGTGCGCCAGCAGCACCGCCGGCGCGGAGCTGGCGATCGCCGGCATGTTGTGGTGCTCGGCCACCCAGAACCGGTGGTAGCCCAGCTCCTCGGTGCGCCGGGCCAGCTCGGTGGTGGCCTCCAGCGCGGCGCCGGCGGTGGTCCCCTTGGCGACCGGGGCAAGATCAAGAACAGACAACGGTACGGTGATCACACGCAATGCCAACTCCCCGACCTGCCCGTTCATTCCGGCCGCCGCTCAGCCCATCCCGCGAACCGGCGCTCAGCCCACGCTGTGTGCCGCCGCTCAGCCCACGCGCTCAGCCCATCCCGCGGGCCTGCTCGAAGATCAGGCTGGTCTGTGTGTGCTGCACCACCGGGTCGACCGCGAGATGGTCCAGCACGAAGTCCCGCAGCGCGTCCCCCGACGCCGCCCGCACGTGCAGCACGTAATCCTCCGCGCCCGCCACGTGGAACACCGACACCACCCCGGGCAGGCGCACCGACCGGGCCCGGAACGCGTCCACCGCCGCCCGCTCGTGCGCGGTCAACCGCACCGACACCAACGCCTGCAACGGCAGGCCCAGCGCGGCCGGATCCACCTCCGCGTGGAAACCCCGGATCGCCCCTCGCTCGCGCAACGCCCGCGTCCGCGTCAGACACGTCGACGGCGCCACCCCCACCCGCTCGGCGAGCGCGTTGTTCGGCAACCGGCCGTCCGCCGCCAACTCGGCGAGGATCGCGCGGTCCACCTCGTCCAGGGCCGGATACGGCCGTACTTCGTTCGGCTCGGGGGGCATCCGACCATCCTTCACCGAATGCCTCGACGAATCCAGCGCTCGATCCAGAATTATCCACCAAGGCATTGCCTCCCCGGCACCGGATGTTCGACGCTACCGCCATGACGACGGTGGACACCCGGGCCGTGCACGCCGGCCGCGACGACCTGCGCACGCTCGGCGTGCACGTGCCACCGATCGACCTCTCCACCACCAACCCACTGCCCTCGGTCGACGACGGCGGCGACGCCTACGAACAACTCGCCACCGGCGGCACGCTCCCCGCCGACGGCAGTGCCGTCTACCAGCGGCTCTGGAACCCCACAGTCGCCCGCTTCGAAACCGCCCTCGCCGAGCTGGAGGGCACCGCCCAGGCCGTCGCCTTCGCCAGCGGCATGGCCGCCCTCACCGCCACCCTGCTCGCCGCCACCCGCGACGGCCAGCGCCACATCGTCGCCGTCCGGCCCCTCTACGGCGGCACCGACCACGTCCTCGCCAGCGGCCTGCTCGGCACCACCGTCACCTGGACCCACCCCGACCAGGTCGCCGCCGCCATCCGCCCCGACACCGCGCTCGTCGTCATCGAGACGCCCGCGAACCCCACCCTCGACCTCGTCGACATCGCCGCCCTCGCCACCGCCGCCGGCGACGTGCCCCTGCTCGTCGACAACACAGTCGCCACCCCCGTGCTCCAACAACCCGCCCGGCACGGCGCCACCCTCGTCCTGCACAGCGCCACCAAGAGCATCGGCGGGCACGGCGACGTCCTCGCCGGGGTCGTCGCCTGCGACGCCGACTGGGCCGTCCGACTACGGCAGGTCCGCGCCGTCACCGGCGCGATCCTGCACCCGCTCGGCGGCTACCTCCTGCACCGCGGCCTGCAGACCCTGCCGCTGCGGGTCCGCGCCCAACAGGCCACCGCCGAGAAACTCGCCGGCTGGCTCGCCGGCCACCAGGCCGTACACCGGGTGCACCACCCCTCGGTGTACGACCCGGCGGCGCTTGTCGGCCGGCAGATGGCCGGCCCCGGCAGCCTGCTCGCCTTCGAGGTACGCGGCGGCGCGCCCGCCGCCGCCACCGTCGCCGCCGCCTGCCGGCTGATCACCCACGCCGTGTCCCTCGGCGGCGTGGACACCCTCATCCAGCACCCCGCCTCGCTCACCCACCGGCCCGTCGAGGGCGACGCGAAGCCCGACGGCGCGCTGCTGCGCCTCTCCGTCGGCCTGGAAGACCCCGACGACCTGCGCGCCGATCTCGCCCAGGCGCTCGACGCGATCGCCTGATCAGCGCAGCTCGCGGTTGCCCAGCACCCGGGTCGGTGACCCCTCGCGGGCCACCCGCAGCATCGCCCGACCGATCCCGTCCGTCGTGGTGACCTGGTTGGGGAAGGCCCGCCGCAACACCGGGAACAGTGGACGGGTGACCGCGTATCCCAACCGGTACCACCGTGTCTTCGACACCACCCCGTACGTCGGCTGGATGAACCCCGGTCGCGCCGCGTACCCGTTGGGCAGCAGGTCGATGATCGCGTTCTCGGCACGCCCCTTGACCCGCGCCCACATCACCCGACCCCGCTCCGACGAGTCGGTCCCCACACCCGAGACGTAGATGAACGTGACAGGCGGACTCACCTCGGCCAACAGCCGTGCCGCCGCCACCGGGTAGTCGTAGCTGATCCGGGTGTACGCCGCCTCGTCCAGGCCCAGCGACGACACCCCGAGGCAGTAGAAGCACGCGTCGACGCCTGTCAACTCCGCGCGCACCGCCTCCAGGTCACCCACGTCGGGAACCGTCAGCTCGCGCAGCTTCGGATCCTGCCGACCGGTCGGCCGCCGGCCGACGGTGACCACCTCCCGCACGTCCTCGGCGAGCAGGCACTCCCGCAGCACGCCCTGGCCGACCATCCCGGTCGCACCGAAAATGACCACCCGCATCAGAACCCGCTCCTGTCGTCGACGCCGCCCCCGCCTCACGTCAGGCTTGCACGCGCCACTTGGCCGCCGCTGCCCGCGCGGTGCCGCGTCGACCGACCTGAGTCACGTCATCGGCGTGCGCGGCGGTCAGGACTTCGGGCCGACGTGCCGGTCCAGCGCGGCGACCGCGTCGCGTCGCGCCACCGACAGCGACCAGGAGAGGTTCATCCGCCACGGAATGTCGAGCAGGTCCAGAGCCCACTGGCAGAGCCCCATGATGTCGCTCGACTCGTTGACGAACATGTAGCGCGGGTAGACGTACTCCTTGCCACGCACTCTTATCCGGTTGGCGCATCGGCAGCCGTCGGAGTGGAACAGCCCGCGCAGAAAGTGGCCCGCGTGGCTCTCGACGATCGGTCGTTGCCAGTCGGTCAGGACGATCGGGCGCTCGTGCTTCTTGCCGGGCCCGTGCTGGGGGAGCAGGCATGGCCAGTGCTTTCCGCTGCTCTCGACCGAGATGCAGCCATGCTTGGGGACCCGCTGCACACGAGCGGCGAGCACCGCGAGCATGGCCGCCTCGCACGCGTCGACGAGATTCGGATAGGCCGCCGTGCAGGCGATCCGAAGCACCGGCACCTTCGGTGAGACGGCCAGGTGACCGTCGCCCAGGTAGAGACCGAGCAGGTAGGCGTAGGCGGCGGGGTCGGTCGGATCTTCGACATCGGGGAGGCAGCGGAAGCACCGTAGCTCCGAGCCGCGCTTCGCCGGCTCGGGTCGATCGACGCACCAGTGCCAGACCGTGGCGTACGGCAGGGAGAGCGTCCGCGCCACGGAGTGGATGTTGTGTCCGCGAGCGCGGAGAGCGTGGGCCTGTAAGCGCAGTTCAGGTGGGTGCACAGGCATATTTTCGAACAGCCGTACGACAAGTTTGGTGCCCCCGGTGGGATTCGAACCCACACTATATGCAGTTTGAGTGCATCGTCTCTGCCATTGGACTACAGGGGCCGTCGGTTTCCCGGCCTGGATAGATTACCCACTACGCTGAGGGCGGTGACACCCGGCTGGGCGGGTGTCAGGTTCTAACTGGTGGGGGTAGGGCTGGTGGCCGAGATGCCGACGGATGCCGAGCGTAGGCGCGTACTGATCGCCGAGGACGAGGCGCTGATCCGGCTGGACCTCGCCGAGATGCTCGTCGAAGAGGGCTACGAGGTGGTGGGGGAGGCCGGCGACGGCGAGACCGCCGTGCGCCTCGCCGAGGAGTTGAAGCCCGACCTCGTCATCCTCGACATCAAGATGCCGATCATGGATGGGCTGGCCGCCGCAGAGCGGATCGCCGGCGCCCGGATCGCCCCCGTGATCATCCTGACCGCGTTCAGCCAGCGGGACCTGGTGGAGCGGGCGCGGGCCGCGGGCGCGATGGCGTACCTGGTGAAGCCCTTCCAGAAGAGTGACCTGGTCCCGGCGGTGGAGATCGCGCTGTCGCGCTACTCGGAGGTCGCGGCCCTGGAGGCCGAGGTCGCGAGCCTGACCGACCGTCTGGAGATCCGTAAGACGGTGGAGCGCGCCAAGGGCGCGCTGATGACGACGTACGGAATGACCGAACCGCAGGCGTTCAAGTGGATCCAGCGCACGGCGATGGACCACCGGATGACCATGAAGGAGGTCGCCGAGCGGATCCTCGCCGAGACCGCCGGCGGCGAGGTCACCCTGCCGGCAGAGTCCTGATCGACAGGCTCGCCGCTGTCGAACGAGCGACGACGATCGCCATCGAACGATGGCTCGCATCGTCGCTCGTCAAGGGCGTTGTCAAGGGCGGAGATGACCTCCGGTTCTTACAGCTACTCCAATCGATCGGCCCTCCCGTGTAACGGTTAGGTCAACCCCGCCGTGCAGGTCTACCCCGCCGATCGTCCGGTGGGATAACGTCCCGCCCCAGACTGGGTACGTGGTTAGTTTCATCACGCCCACCCCATCGGTTCGTCCAGGGGATGGCGCGACTCGACCGCGGTTAGGGAGAAGGGGTTCGTGCCTTGAGGCAGAAGCTCGTGCGGGTTATCGGCGGGGTCGCCCTCGCTAGTGCGTTGGTGGCAGGTGCTGCCGGCTGCAGCAGCAGCGGGGACGGCGGAGGTTCGGCATCCGGCGACAAGTGTGGCCTGAAGATCGCCTTCTTCGGTGCGCTGACCGGTGACGCCGCCAACCTGGGCATCAACATCAAGAACGGCGCGAAGCTGGCGATCGAGGAGTACAACGCCAAGCACGCCGACTGCAAGGTCGAGCTGTTGGAGAAGGACTCGCAGGGCGACGAGAAGCAGGCCGCGGGTCTGGCCCGTGAGATCGTCAAGGACAAGAAGACGATCGGCGTGGTCGGTCCGGCCTTCTCCGGCGAGACCGAGGCATCTGGCCCGATCTGGGAGGAAGCCAAGCTTCCCATCATCTCCCCGTCGGCCACGCGGACCAGCCTCAACACCAAGGGCTGGAAGACCTTCCACCGGGGTCTCGGCAACGACGACTCGCAGGGTCCGGCCGCGGCGGCCTACATCAAGGACGTGATGAAGGCGCAGAAGGTCTACGTCATCGACGACCAGACCGCGTACGGCGCCGGGCTGGCCGACAACGTGAAGACCGCCCTGGGCGCGACGAAGGTCGGCGAGGACAAGGTCGAGCGCAACGTCACCAAGGACTTCAACCCGGTCATCACCAAGATCAAGTCGACCGGTGCCGACGCGGTCTTCTACGGTGGCTACTACCAGGAGGCCGGTCTGCTGGTGAAGCAGATGCGGGCCGCTGGCGTCACCGCGAAGCTGGTCGCCGCCGATGGTGTCAAGGACCCGGGCTACGTCGAGGGTGCTGGCACCGCGGCCGCCGAGGGTAGCGTCCTGACCTGCCCCTGCGCCCCGGCCTCCGAGGCCAAGGGCAACTTCGCCGCGAACTACAAGACGAAGTGGGGCCAGGAGGCCGGCACCTACAGCGACATCGCCTACGACGTGGCGGGCATCTTCCTCAAGGGCATCGAGGAAGGCAACACCACGAAGGACAAGATGCAGAGCTTCATCACGGGCGTGACCTTCGAGGGCGTGGCCAACACCTACAAGTTCACCGACAAGGGTGAGCTGGACCCGCAGTTCCTCAAGATCTGGGCCTACACGGTGGCCGGCGGCGAGATCAAGGCCGACCAGCCGATCAAGACGCCGTGACCTGGGGTCGGATCGTCACCCTCTAGGACGGTAACGATCCGCCACCGACTGATGGCGCGGCCGGGAGGATCCTCCCGGCCGCGCACTCTGTCCGATCCCGTTCGGAGACCGATGTGAATTTCGACCAATTATTCTCCAATTTTGGAGACCTGAGCATCCAGGGATTGGCCCAGGGCGCGATCTACGCGCTGTTCGCCCTCGGCTACACCATGGTGTACGGCGTGCTCCGCCTGATCAACTTTGCCCACTCCGAGGTCTTCATGGTCGGCACGTTCGGGGCGATCGTCGTCTGGAACTGGCTGGGCCTGGACCAGAACTCACCAGTTCCGGCGTTCGTACCGGCGCTGCTCTACCTGCTCGTCGGTCTGCTGGCGGCCTGTCTGACCTCCGGCGTTACCGCCGTCGTGCTGGAACGGGTGGCCTACCGCCCGCTGCGCAAGCGGAACGCGCCGGTGCTGACCTTCCTGATCACCGCGATCGGGGCCTCGGTGGTGATCTCCGAGGCAGTGGGCATCTGGAGCAATCGCAAGCCGAAGGCAGCGCCTCGGCTGTTCACCCAGCACGAGTTGTTCACCGTCGCCGGCACGACGATCACCAACCTCCAGGTGTTCCTCGTCCTGCTGGCGGTGGTGCTGATGATCGCCCTGGACCTGTTCATCAACCGCACCCGCCTCGGCCGCGGCGTCCGGGCCATCGCCCAGGACCCGAACACGGCCGCCCTCATGGGCGTCAACAAGGACCGGGTCATCGCATTGGTCTTCCTGCTCGGTGGGATCATGGCCGGCGCCGCGGCGCTGATGTACAACATCAAGATCACCGGTACCCACTTCTTCGCCGGCTTCGACCTCGGCATCAAGGCCTTCGCGGCCGCCGTGCTCGGCGGTATCGGCAACCTGCGTGGCGCGCTGATCGGCGGTCTGCTGCTGGGAATGCTGGAGGGCTGGGGCTCCGGCCTACTCGGTACCCAGTGGACCGGCGTGGTGGCGTTCGTCGTCCTCATCCTGATCCTGCTGTTCCGGCCGACCGGCCTGCTCGGCGAGTCGCTGGGGAGGTCCCGCGCATGACGACGATCTTCGAGCGTCTCCGTTCCGGAACGGACGTCGTGGGCGACAGGTGGCGTTCGCTGCCTGCGCCGGCGCGCTGGGTGAGCCTGATCGTCGTGGCGGTCTTCTTCTACGCGTTGCCGAACCTCGCCATCCCGGGCCTGGTCACCACCGAGACCGACTGGGCCACCACCCTGTTCACGGTCTCGTACTACGTGCTCCTGGCCCTGGGCCTGAACGTCGTGGTCGGCAAGGCCGGCATGCTCGATCTGGGCTACGTCGGCTTCTTCGCGCTCGGCGCGTACACCACCGCCCTGCTCTCCTCCCCGGACAGCAGCCTCGGTACGAAGTGGAGTTGGCTGGCCACCGTGCCGGTGGCGGTCGCCGTCGTGATGGTCTCCGGGGTGCTGCTCGGGTGGCCGACCCTGCGGTTGCGCGGTGACTACCTGGCGATCGTCACCCTCGGCTTCGCGGAGATCATCCGCGTGTTCGCGACCGCCAAGCCGGAACTGCGCGGGCAGCGCGGGTTCGGCGAGATTCCGCACCCGCCCGGTGAGAAGGCCGACGGCAGCCCACTGTTCGGCGTGATCGACGCCCGGCCGTACTACTGGCTCGGGCTCAGCCTGATCATCCTGGTGATCGTGGCGGTGCGGAACCTGGACCGCAGCCGGGTCGGCCGGGCCTGGGTCGCCGTCCGCGAGGACGAGGAAGCGGCCGAGGCGATGGGCGTGCCGACGTTCCGCTTCAAGCTCTGGGCGTTCGCGATCGGCGCGGCCATCGGATCGCTCTCCGGCGTCATGTTCGCTGGGCAGCAGGGCTTCATCAACTCACGCAACTTCGACCTGTTCTTCTCGATCCTGGTGCTGGCCGGAGTGGTGCTGGGCGGCTCCGGCAACATCGTCGGGGTGATCGTCGGTGGTGCGCTGATCGCCTATCTGCCGGAGCGGCTGCGCGGCATCTCGATCGCCGGCAAGGACGCATTCGAGTACCGGTTCCTGTTCTTCGGGCTGATCCTGATCCTGGTCATGATCTTCCGTCCGCAGGGTCTGATCCCGAATCGACGACGGGTGCAGGAACTCAAGGATCGCGAGAAGGAGGTGACCGTCGGTGAGTGACGTCGGTACGCCGGCCACCAACCCGGAGACCACCGGGGCGGTCACTCCGGCGCAACGGAGCGGAGCGGAGTCCGTCCCGGTCGCCGCCGCGGACCGGCCACCGCTGCTCGAGGTCGACGACCTGGGTCTGCGGTTCGGAGGCGTGGTTGCCCTCGACGGTGTCTCGTTCCAGATCCGCGAGGGTGAGATCCTCGGGCTGATCGGCCCGAACGGTGCGGGCAAGACCACCTGCTTCAACGCCATCACCGGGGTGTTCCGGCCGACGTCGGGCGACATCCGCTTCCGTGGCGAGTCGTTGCCGGGCAAGAAGAAGCACGCCATCACCAAGGCGGGCATCGCCCGCACGTTCCAGAACGTGCGGCTCTTCCCCGAGATGACGGCGATGGAGAACGTCCAGGTCGGCGCGGACGCCCACCACCGCACCAGCGTGGTGTCCGCACTCCTGCGGTTGCCCCGGCACCGCCGGGAGGAGCGCGACGGGCGGGATCGGGGGTACGAGCTGCTGGAGTTCGTCGGTATCCGCAGGCGCGCGGGCGAGCTGGCACGGAACCTCTCGTACGGTGAACAGCGCCGGCTGGAGATCGCCCGGGCGTTGGCCACCCGACCGGCTCTGATCTGCCTGGACGAGCCGGCCGCCGGCTTCAACCCGGCGGAGAAGGAAGAACTGCTCCAGCTGATCCGCAAGATCCGCGACAGCGGAGTGACAGTACTGCTGATCGAGCACGACATGCGGCTCGTCATGGGTGTCACCGACCGGATCGTGGTGCTGGAGTTCGGCAAGAAGATCGCGGATGGGCTGCCCGCCGAGGTGCGGGACGACCCGAAGGTGATCGCGGCGTACCTGGGGGTACCGGACGATGCTGCTTGAGATCGACAACGTCAGCCTGCTGTACGGGCGAATCGAGGCTCTACACGAGGTTTCGCTGACCGTCGGCGAGGGTGAGATCGTCGCGTTGATCGGGGCCAACGGCGCCGGCAAGACCACCACCATGCGAGCCATCTCCGGTATCCGTCCGGTGTCGGCCGGCCGGATCCGGTTCGACGGGCAGGACATCACCAAGCTGCGCGCGGACCTGCGGGTGGTCCGTGGGATCAGCCAGTCGCCCGAGGGCCGCGGTGTGTTCCCCGGAATGACCGTGCTGGAGAACCTGGAGATGGGTGCCTACACCCGTCGGGACAAGCCGGGCATCGCGGCCGACCTGGAGCGGGTGTTCGGCCTGTTCCCCCGCCTTCTGGAACGGCGCAAGCAGCCGGGTGGGACCCTGTCGGGCGGTGAGCAGCAGATGCTCGCCGTGGGTCGCGCGATGATGAGCCGCCCGAAGCTGATGCTGCTCGACGAGCCGTCGATGGGGCTGGCGCCGATGCTCATCCAGCAGATCTTCTCGATCATCACGT
This sequence comes from Micromonospora sp. NPDC049275, assembly GCF_043197115.1. Lineage (NCBI taxonomy): Bacteria > Bacillati > Actinomycetota > Actinomycetes > Micromonosporales > Micromonosporaceae > Micromonospora > Micromonospora sp. NPDC049275. The sequence goes on along the minus strand of NZ_JBICSN010000007.1, from coordinate 299,732 downwards.
CGATCAATGAGCAGGGTACGACGATCCTGCTGGTGGAGCAGAACGCTCAGCAGGCGCTGTCCCGGGCCCACCGGGCGTACGTGTTGGAGACCGGCCGGATCGTCAAGAGCGGCACGGGGACCGAACTGCTGCACGACTCGTCGGTCAAAGAGGCGTACCTCGGCGTGGCCTGATCGACCGTCACCCTCCACCCCCTCAAGGAGTAAAGACATGTTCATCACGAACGCCGGCCGGCGGGCAGCGATCGGCACCGCCGGCGTGGCGCTGCTGGCTCTCTCGATGACCGCGTGCGGCGACCAGGAGAACGAAGAGCCCGGCACCGGCCCGGCGGTCACGGCGTCGGCGGACGCCAGCCTGACGTCCAAGGTGCCGGACTCGATCAAGTCCGACGGCAAGATCCTCGTCGGTACCGACTCGACGTACGCGCCGGCGGAGTACCTCGACATCGACGGCGAGACGGTCGTCGGCTTCGATGTGGAGCTGTTCACCGCGGTGGCGGCCAAGCTCGGTCTGAAGGCCGAGTTCGTCTCCGCGCCGTTCGGCGACATCATCTCCGGTGTCAACTCCGCCAAGTACGAGATCGGCGTCTCGTCGTTCACGGTGAACGACGAGCGCAAGGGCCAGGCCAACATGGTCAGCTACTTCCAGGTCGGCACGCAGTGGGTGACCAAGAAGGGCAACCCGGGCGGAGTGGCACTGGACAACGCCTGCGGCAAGAAGATCGCCGTGCAGAAGGACACCATCCAGGTCGAGGACGTGACCAAGCGTTCGAAGGCGTGCACCGCCGCCGGCAAGCCGGCGATCACCCTCGAGCAGTTCCCCGGCCAGGACGCGGCGACCGCCGCGGTGGTGTCCGGCAAGGACGATGCCATGCTCGCCGACTACCCGGTCGGCGTGTACGCGGTGACCCGGTCCAACGGCGCCCTGGAACTGCTCGACAAGCAGTACGAGGCGGCGCCGTACGGCTACGTGGTGGCCAAGGACCAGGCGCAGTTCGCCGAGGCGGTCCGGGACGCCACCAAGGCACTCATCGCCGACGGGTCGTACAAGACGGTGCTCGACAAGTGGAAGGTTGGGGACGGCGCGATCACGGATCCCGCGATCAACCCGTAACGAGACATGACAACCGAGGAAGCAACACCCGTACGGGCACGGCCGGAACCGATCCAGGCCGTGCCCGTACGGCACCCGGGCCGCTGGCTCGCCGTGGCCGTGCTCGCCGTGCTCGCCGCGATGTTCGTCCACCTGCTGGTCACGAACGACGCCTTCGGGTGGGCGTTCATGGTCGACAAGATGTTCCGACCCCCGATCATCGAGGGGCTGCTGCGCGGCACCGTGCTGATGACGGTGAGCGCGATGCTGATCGGCGTCACGCTCGGCGTGGCGATCGCCGTGATGCGCCTGTCGGACAATCCGATCCTGCGGGGCGTGGCATGGCTGTACACCTGGTTCTTCCGGGCGGTACCGCGGCTGGTGCTGCTGGCGGTGTTCGGCAACATCGGCATCCTGTGGAGTCGGGTGGAGTTCGGCGTGCCGTTCGACACCCAGCTCGGCCAGCTGTTCGGCATCGACAACCTGCACCTGCGGCTGTTCGGGTTCTCCTCGCGGGACATCCTGACCGGCTTCCTGGCCGGCCTGCTCGGCCTGGCGCTCTCCGAGGCGGCGTACATGGCGGAGATCGTCCGGGCCGGCATCCAGTCGGTCGACGGCGGCCAGACCGAGGCGGCCCAGGCTCTCGGCCTGAGTCGGGGCCAGACGTTGCGGCGGGTGGTGCTGCCGCAGGCGATGCGGGTCATCATCCCGCCGACCGGCAACGAGACCATCGCGATGCTGAAGGACACGTCGCTGCTGCTCTACGTTCCGGTGAGCATGGAACTCTTCTTCCAACTGGACGCGGTCGGTAAGCGGACGTTCCAGATCTTCCCGATGTACGTCGCGGCCTGCCTGTGGTACCTGTTCCTGACCAGCATCCTGCTCGTCGGCCAGTATTTCCTGGAGCGCCACTTCGGCAAGGGCGACAGCCCGTCCGGACGGGCCAGGCTGCGGCTGCGCGGCATGACCGCCGAGACCGGCGGCGGAGGTAACGCGGGAATGGTGGAACCGTCATGACCGAGCTGATCGTCCCCGCACAGGGGGGCACCCCGGCGGCGGAGTCGGGCGTGATGGTCCAGGCCGAGCAGGTGCACAAGGCCTTCGGGCCACTGGAGGTGCTCAAGGGCATCGATCTGGAGGTGCGCGCCGGCGAGGTCTGCTGCCTGCTCGGCCCGTCCGGGTCGGGAAAGTCGACATTCCTCCGCTGCATCAACCACCTGGAGAAGATCAACGCTGGTCGCATCCGGGTGGACGGCGACCTGATCGGTTACACCGAGCGCGGCGGGAAGCTGCACGAGATGCGCGAGAAGGACATCGCCGCGCAGCGCCGCTCGATCGGCATGGTGTTCCAGCGGTTCAACCTGTTCCCGCACATGACCGCGCTGCAGAACGTCATCGAGGCGCCGGTGCTGCTGGGTCGGGAGAAGAAGGCGCAAGCCCGCGATCGGGGCGCGCAGTTGCTGGAACGGGTGGGACTGGGCGACAAGCTCGGGGCGTACCCCGGGCAGCTCTCCGGTGGTCAGCAGCAGCGGGTGGCGATCGCCCGCGCCCTCGCGATGCAGCCGAAGCTGATGCTCTTCGACGAGCCGACAAGCGCGCTCGACCCCGAGCTGGTCGGCGAGGTGCTGGACGTGATGAAGGGCCTGGCCCGGGACGGCATGACCATGATCGTGGTGACCCACGAGATCGGCTTCGCCCGGGAGGTCGGCGATTCGCTGGTGTTCATGGACGGCGGGGTGGTGGTCGAGTCCGGCGTCCCGCGTGAGGTGATCGCGAACCCACGACACGACCGGACCAAGGAGTTCCTGGCCAAGGTGCTCTGAACCGGCGAGCCGGCGCTGCCCTCGGACGGTCGCGCCGGCCGGCGCTCTGGTCGCTCGCCTGCTCGATCGCGAGCGCGGGCAGGCCAGGGTGGTGCGCCTCGGCCGTCGGTGCTGGCGCACCACCCTGGCCCTGGTGGTTTCGCGGACGTGGCGTTGGCGGACCTGTCAGGGGTACGGACTAGAGTCGCTGCCGTGACAGCTACGACGCCGCGCCTGCTCCTCGTCGACGGACATTCCCTGGCATACAGGGCGTTCTTCGCCCTGCCGGTGGAAAACTTCTCCACCACGACGGGTCAGCCGACCAACGCGGTGTACGGCTTCACCTCGATGCTGATCAACGTCCTGCGCGACGAGCAGCCCACGCACATCGTCGTCGCCTTCGACGTCTCCCGCCGGTCCTTCCGCACGGAGAAGTACGCGGAGTACAAGGCGGGCCGCAGCGAGACCCCTACCGACTTCAAGGGCCAGGTCAGCCTCGTCAAGGAGGTCCTGGCGGCGCTGCAGATCCCGGTGGTCGAGAAGGAGGGCTTCGAGGCCGACGACGTCATCGCCACGCTCGCCTGCCAGGCCCGTGACCAGGGCATGTCAGTGCTGATCAGCAGCGGCGACCGCGACGCGTTCCAGTTGGTCGACGACCAGATCACCGTCCTCTACCCGCGCAAGGGCGTCTCCGACCTGGCCCGGATGGACCCGGCGGCGATCGAGGCGAAGTACGGCGTCGGCCCACAGCAGTACCGGGACCTCGCCGCGCTTGTCGGCGAGACAAGTGACAACCTGCCCGGCATTCCGGGCGTCGGCCCGAAGACCGCCGCCAAGTGGATCACCACGTACGGCGGGGTGGAGGGCGTGATCGCCCGCGCCGACGAGATCAAGGGCAAGGCCGGTGACAGCCTGCGCGAGCGGCTCGCCGACGTGATTCGCAACTACGAGATCAACCGCCTCGTCTCCGACCTGGAGCTCCCGCTGCGCCCGGAGGACACCCGCTGGGGTGGCTGGGACCGGGAGGCGGTCCACCAGGTCTTCGACACCCTGGAGTTCCGCATCCTGCGCGACCGCCTCTACCAGTACCTGGAGGCCGTCGAGCCGGAGGCCGAGTCGGGCTTCGACCTCACCGGTGAGGTGCTCACCGAGCCGGGAGGGCTCGCCACCTGGCTGGGCACCCACGCCCCGACCGGCACCTCGGTCGGGCTCGCCGTCAAGCTCGACACCGGCCCCAACCGCCGGCACACCGCTTCGATCACCGGGCTGGCGCTGGCCAGCGCGGGTGGCGCGGCCGCCTGGGTCGACCCGACCGGGCTCGACGCCACCGACGAGGGCGCCCTCGCCGGTTGGCTTGCCGACGCGCAGCGGCCCAAGGTGCTGCACGACAGCAAGCCGGCGGTGCTGGCCTGCGCCGCACACGGCTGGGAGCTGGCCGGCATCGTCCGCGACACGCAGATCGCCGCGTACCTGGCCCGCCCCGACCAGCGGTCCTACGACCTGACCGACCTGGCCCTGCGCTACCTGCACCGCGAGCTGCGGGTCGACGCGCCGGAGACCGGCCAGCTCACCCTCGACGGGCTGGGCGACGAGGGCGTGGCCGAGCAGAACCTCATGCTCCAGGCCCGCGCCACCCTCGACCTCGCCGACGCGATCGACGCCGAGCTGTCCCGCGACGGTGAGCAGTCCGCGCGGCTGATGGCCGGGGTGGAGCTGCCGCTGATGCGGGTGCTCGCCGGCATGGAGCGCACCGGCATCGCCGCCGACAACGACTACCTCCAGGAGTTGGAGGCGCACTTCGCCGGCGAGGTCAAGACCGCCGCGCAGGGCGCGTACGAGGCGGTGGGCCGAGAGTTCAACCTCGGCTCGCCCAAGCAGCTCCAGGAGATCCTCTTCACCGAGCTGGGTCTACCGAAGACCAAAAAGATCAAGACCGGCTACACCACCGACGCCGACGCCCTCCAGTGGCTCTACGCGCAAAATCCGCACCCGGTGCTGGCCCACCTGCTGCGCCACCGCGACGTCGCCAAGCTCAAGTCCACGGTGGACGGCCTGCTCAAGTCCGTCTCCGACGACGGCCGGATCCACACCACCTTCAACCAGACGGTGGCGGCCACCGGGCGGCTCTCCTCGACCGAGCCCAACCTGCAGAACATCCCGATCCGCACCGAGGAGGGCCGGCGCATCCGGCGGGCCTTCGTGGTGGGCGAGGGGTACGAGTGCCTGCTCACCGCCGACTACAGCCAGATCGAAATGCGGATCATGGCGCACCTGTCGTCGGACGACGCGCTGATCGAGGCGTTCAACTCCGGAGCCGACTTCCACGCCGCCACCGCCTCGTCGGTCTTCGGCGTGCCGGTCGACGAGGTCACCCCGGACCAGCGGCGCAAGATCAAGGCGATGAACTACGGCCTGGCGTACGGGCTCAGCGCGTTCGGCCTGTCCCAGCAGCTCAGCATCGGCACCGAAGAGGCGCGCGGCCTGATGGAGAACTACTTCGCCGGCTTCGGCGGAGTGCGCGACTACCTGCACCAGGTCGTCGCCAAGGCCCGTCAGGACGGCTACACCTCGACGATCCTGGGTCGCCGCCGCTACCTGCCCGACCTGGTGAGCGACAACCGGCAGCGCCGCGACATCGCCGAGCGGATGGCTCTCAACGCCCCCATCCAGGGGTCGGCCGCCGACATCATCAAGGTGGCGATGCTGCACGTCGACACCGCCCTCGGCGACGCCGGCCTGCGCTCCCGCATGCTGTTGCAGGTGCACGACGAACTGGTCTTCGAGGTCGCCCCGGGTGAGCGGGAGGCGTTGGAGGCGTTGGTGCGGCGCGAGATGGGTGGGGCGTACCCGCTGTCCGTGCCGCTGGAGGTGTCGGTCGGTCTGGGCCGGGACTGGAATTCTGCTGACCACTGATTTCTCGGGTGCGGTGTGGGGGTTCCGGGTCGTCCTGCGGTGGTTGCGGTGTGGGGGGTTCCGGGGCAGCCCGACCCACTCCGGGCGGTCAGGCTTGATCCCTGCGTGGGTCGGGCTGCCCCGGAACCCCTGACCTGGTCGTCCTGGTCGTGGCCGTCGGCCTGGTGGGGGTGCACCCCTCCAGGATCGGCGCGACCTCGGGGAAAGTGCTGCGTCGGGGCGTTCTGAGGCAGCGACTTCACCGGTGTTGCGCGGATCCTGCGCGAATCGTCTGCTACTTCAGGGGGTCGTGGCCCCAGTTCATGAGGGACCAGCGCCACTTGGTGTCGCGGACGTCGCCGGAGGGGCGCTGGGCCATGTGCCGGCGGACGTAGCCGACCACCTTGCGCATGTGCTTGTAGTCGCCCTCGGACAGGTCGGCGCGCTTGCGGCGCAACAGGTTGATGATCTTCCGGCCGGACTCGTGCCCGACGGACTCGCCGCCGCCGGAACGACCACCCTTGTGCCAACCGACCTGCTTCGACTCGTCGGTCTCCAGCCAGGACGACAGCTCGCCGGGCTTCATGTTCACGGCCTCGGTGAACTCCCGGTAGGTGTCCCGGCCCTGCTCGTCACCTCTGCTCATGACGCAGCGCCTCGGGTCGGTGGGCCACGTCGCGGCCCGTACCGTCACTGCGGACCCGGTACTGCGGATCGTCGGGGGCAGCGTTCACGGCCCGCCCGCGGATCCGCGTCCGGTCGGTGATCTCCTCCCGCACCACGCCGTACGCGCGGCTGCCGTGGGCCGACCAGGAGACATGGTCGCCCTTGTGGAACCTCTGCTCGGCCATGCTCCTCGGCTACCCGACACCGCCGAGGCGAAACGGCTACGGGGTGATCTCGGAGACGGGCAGCTTGATGTCGAACGGTTCGGCCAGCTCGATGACGTCGCCGCCGTCGATGACCAGCTCGTACTGCCGCTCACCGCCCGGCCCGACCCGGTCGCCGATCCGGTACGCGTACACGTGCACCGGGTCCTGCTCGATCCGCCAGTAGAACGGAATGCCGGCGGCGGCGTACTCGCCGGGCTTCGCGAACCTGTCGATCCGTCGCGTCCCGGGTGAGACGATCTCCACGGCGAGCACGACGTCCTCTGCTCGCAGGATGGAATTGACGGACGCGACACCGGCGCGGTGCAACAGCACGTCGGGCTGTCGGCTCGTGTTGTGGCTGAGCCTGACACCGATGGCTTGGGCGGCCCCGAGGTACTGCGGTGCGTGGCTGTGCAGCCAGAGCCACAGCAGGCTGGAGATGTTCTGGTGGCCCAGGGTGGGGGAGGGTGTCACCTGGATAACTCCGTCGACGAGTTCGACGCGGGGGGCGTCGTCCGGCAGGGTGAGCAGGTCCTCCAGCGTGTAGTCGGCACGCTGCTGCCGCATCGGATCCGGACACCAGGGGCCAGGTGATGTCGGGATGGGCTCGGCGCTCATGGGCCTGAGCCTACCGGCGATCGATGGCTCGCACGTCGGACCGCGGGTGCGACGCGCTCACCGGGCCGGCTTCTCGGTGACGAAGATGGCGGTGCCGGGGAACAGTCGTCCGCGCAGCGGGCTCCACTGCCCCCAGATCCCCTCGTGCCCCTCCGGCCACTCCGGCTCCACCAGGTCGAGCAGCCGGAACCCGGCGCCTACCAGTTCGCGGATGCGGTCACCGAGGGTCCGGTGCTGCTCGACGTAGGTGGCGACGCCGGTGTCGTCCTGCTCGACGTAGGGGGAGCGGTCGAAGTACGAGTGCACGGCCGTCAGACCGCCCTCGCCGGGATCGTCGAGGAAGATCCAGCGCATCGGGTGGGTCACCGAGAACACCCACCGGCCGCCCGGACGCAGCACCCGGTGCACCTCGGCGAGCAGGGCCGCCGAGTCGTCCACGAACGGGATCGCGCCGAACGCCGTGCAGGCCACGTCGAACGAACGGTCGGCGAACGGCAGGGCGAGCGCGTCGGCCTGCACCAGCGGTACGCGTACCCCGGTGCGGTCGGCGGCCTGTGCCGCGTGCCGCAACATGCCGGCGGACAGGTCGAAGGCGACCGGCCGCGCGCCCTGGGTGGCGAGCCAGCGGGCGGCGGCCGCGGCGCCGCAACCGACCTCCAGCACCCGCCGCCCCGACACGTCGCCGAGCAGGTGGACGTCGGCCTCCCGCAGCCCCTCCGGGCACCAGACGAAGTCCACGTCGCCGAGGAACCGCCCGTGCTCGGCCTGGTAGTCGTCGGCGTCCGTGTCCCACCAGCCGCGGTTGGCCCGCCGGGCCTCGGCGTCACCCACCCGGCGCCGGGTCACCCGGCTGTCGTCATCCACGCGCTCACGCTAGGCCCCGGTCATCCGGTTGGGGACGGCGGCGCGGCTCGATCGACTCGGTTTCCCTGAAGTCGCGGTGTCCGGGCCGTCGGGACACGCCGGTTTCCAGGAGATCGAGGCGATCAAGCGCGCGGGGCGCCAGGTGGTTGCTGGGGCCGCTGTGACGTACGAGACAGGAGGGGTCGTTTCCGGGCGATTGTTCGGCTTTCGCAGGGCATCACACGGCGACGAGTCGGGAGGGCTTGCACGCTGTGGTAATGCGCACGGTAGGCTAGACGATGCGCTCGCGGATCGTGTGTCTCGGCAGGGAGCAGGTGCGCGGTCGACGGAGCACATCATGATCCCAGTAGGTGATCGTTCGGTGTGCCCGGCGACGGATCCGCTGGCGCGAACAGGTCACCGCGACACCAGCCTGCTGTGACAACCCATCCGACCGGAGCAACCGCCCACATGACGAGCAGCATCGAGGCCCCCTCGAGCGCCACCCGGGTCACCCACGACGATCTCGGTTCCGAGGAGGCATTCCTCGCCGCGATCGACGAGACCATCAAGTACTTCAACGACGGCGACATTGTCGAAGGCACCGTCGTCAAGGTCGATCGGGACGAGGTCCTGCTCGACATCGGCTACAAGACCGAGGGTGTCATCCCCTCTCGGGAGTTGTCGATCAAGCACGACGTGGACCCCGCCGAGGTTGTGACGGTTGGTGACCACATCGAGGCCCTGGTCCTCCAGAAGGAGGACAAGGAGGGTCGTCTGATCCTCTCCAAGAAGCGGGCGCAGTACGAGCGGGCCTGGGGCACGATCGAGAAGATCAAGGACGAGGACGGTGTCGTCCGCGGCTCGGTCATCGAGGTGGTCAAGGGTGGCCTCATCCTCGACATCGGGCTGCGCGGCTTCCTGCCCGCGTCCCTGGTCGAGATGCGGCGCGTGCGTGACCTGCAGCCGTACGTCGGGCGTGAGCTCGAGGCCAAGATCATCGAGCTGGACAAGAACCGCAACAACGTGGTCCTGTCCCGCCGGGCCTGGCTGGAGCAGACGCAGTCCGAGGTGCGTACCGAGTTCCTCAACAAGCTGCAGAAGGGCCAGGTCCGCAAGGGCGTCGTGTCCTCGATCGTCAACTTCGGCGCCTTCGTGGACCTCGGCGGCGTCGACGGTCTGGTGCACGTCTCCGAGCTGTCCTGGAAGCACATCGACCACCCGTCCGAGGTTGTCGAGGTCGGCCAGGAGGTCGAGGTCGAGGTCCTGGACGTCGACCTGGACCGCGAGCGCGTCTCGCTGTCGCTGAAGGCGACCCAGGAAGACCCGTGGCGGCAGTTCGCCCGCACCCACGCGATCCAGCAGATCGTGCCGGGTAAGGTCACCAAGCTGGTGCCGTTCGGTGCGTTCGTCCGGGTGGACGACGGCATCGAGGGCCTGGTCCACATCTCCGAGCTGGCCGAGCGCCACGTGGAGATCCCGGAGCAGGTCGTCCAGGTCGGCTCCGAGGTCATGGTCAAGGTCATCGACATCGACCTGGAGCGCCGCCGGATCTCGCTGTCGCTCAAGCAGGCCAACGAGGGCTTCGTCGAGGGCGAGGAGCACTTCGACCCGACCCTCTACGGCATGGCCGCGACGTACGACGCCGAGGGCAACTACATCTACCCGGAGGGCTTCGACCCGGAGACGGGCGAGTGGCTCGAGGGGTACGACAAGCAGCGCGAGACCTGGGAGAACCAGTACGCCGAGGCCCGTCAGCGTTGGGAGGCCCACACCAAGCAGGTGCAGACCTCTCGCGCCGCCGACGCCGAGGCCGCTGCCAACCCGACTCCGGCCGTTCCGGCCGCGAGTGGCGGCACCACCTCCTCGTCCAGCCCGGCCCCGAGCCGGCAGGCCGAGGAGCCGGCCGGCACCCTGGCCACCGACGAGGCGCTCGCCGCTCTGCGGGAGAAGCTCGCCGGCGGCAAGTGATCCGCTGAACGACGACGGGCCCCGTCCCCGCGATCTCACGATCGCCGGGGGCGGGGCCCTCGCCATACCCGCGCCCCGCGCTCCGCGCCCCGCGCCAGTCCCCGCGCCCCGCGCCAGCCCTCGCGCCCCGCGCCCGGCGCTCCGCGCTCCGCGCCTGCGAGCGACAGGTGGGCGGTGGGTGAGCTGCGGGCGGGCGGCGCGCGGGTTTGGCGGGGAGGCGCATGATCCGGTTGACTGGTCGGGTGCTGAGGGTGGGTTTGACCGGCGGGATCGGGTCGGGCAAGAGCGCGGTGGCCGCGCGGCTGGTGGAGTTGGGTGCGGTGCTCGTGGACGCGGACCAGGTTGCCCGGGAGGTCGTCGCGCCGGGCACGGAGGGCCTCGCGGAGATCGTCGCCGCCTTCTCCGAGAAGGTGCTGGACGCCGACGGCGCGCTGGATCGCGCCGCGTTGGGGGCGGTGGTGTTCTCCGACGAGGCCGCCCGCCGTCGGCTGGAGGCGATCACCCATCCCCGGGTGCGGGCGCGTACGGCCGAGCTGATCGCCGCGGCGGCCCCGGACGCGATCGTGGTCAACGACGTACCGCTGCTGGTGGAGGTGGGGCTCGCCCCGACGTACCACCTGGTGGTCGTGGTGCAGACGGCCGTGGCGACCCGGTTGGAGCGGCTGACGCGCGACCGGGGGATGGATCGCGCGGAGGCGGAGCGGCGGATCGCCGCGCAGGCCGACGACGCCCGTCGGCGCGCCGCGGCGGATGTGGTGCTGACAAATGACGGAAGTCTGGTGGCGTTGCACGCCGCGGTGGACACGCTGTGGCGGCAGCGGCTGCAGCCCTACGAGCACAACCTGCGGCAGCGCCGGGTCGTGCCGCCGTTCGGCCGCGGCGACGAGGTGGAGGCCGATCCGGGCCGGTCCGAGCAGTACGCGCGGCTGGCCGCCCGGATCCGTCACGCGCTGGCACCGGCGGACCTGCGGATCGACCACATCGGTGCGACAGCGGTGCCCGGTCTCGCCGCTGCCGACGTCATCGACGTGCAGATCGCCGTGCCCCGCCTCGCCGACGCCGACGGGCCGCTGGCCGACCGGCTGGCGAACGCGGGGTTTCCCCGGGTGCCGGGGCACTGGTGGGACGATCCGCGCCCGGCCGGTCGGGGTCGGTGGGAGAAGCGGCTGCACGGCAGCGCCGACCCGGGTCGCCCGGTCCGCCTGCACGTGCGGGAGGCCGAGTCGCCGGGTTGGCGGTACGCGCTGCTGATGCGGGACCACCTGCGCGCCGATCCGGATCAGCGAGCCGCGTACCTGCTGTTCAAGCGGGATCTGGTCGACGCTGCGCCGCCCGTCGGCGACTCCGGCACGGCCCGCGACCCCTGGTTCGACGAGGAGTACCTGCGCGCCGAGCAGTGGGCCGCGCGGACCGGCTGGCGGCCCTGAGGCCCCCTGCCCACCGGGCGGGAAGGCGTGGTCAGCGCCGGGGCGCGCTGCTCGGTGGGGTGGCGCGCGGCGGAGGGCCGAGGCGGGGCACCACGGTGGGACTGAGGTCCACCTGCGCCCACGCGCCGGGGGCGGTGCGCAGCTCGACCCGGCGCAGCGAACCGTCCCGGTCGATCCAGTAGCGCAGCCGCGCGTCGGCCGTGCGGAGCTCCACGACGTCCACTGTCCGTCCGGCGGCGAGGTCCTCACGTACCCGCACGGCCGCGCCGCTCTGCCGCACCGGCCCGGCGGCGGCCACCGCGGCGTCGACCAGTAGGTCGAGGTCGTCGCGGGCGGACCGGGTGGGCCGCCACGACCCGGCCGGGACCGGAAACGGCGGCCGGCCGGGACTCTCGGCGGTGCCGCCGCCACCGGTCTCGGCCGGCAGATCCGTTCGGTACAGACCGCCGGCGTCGCGGCGCAGCAGGGTCCGGCGATCCGGTACGCCCAGGTCGGCGACAGCCACGTACGCGGTGCCGGCGGCCCAGCTCAACCAGCCGGCGCCCCGCAGGTTGGTGTCCGTGCCCACCGGGGCGGTAAGCGTCAGCGTGGCACCGCGCTGGCCGCGCAGCCGGGCGGGCAGCCGGTCCAGCCGGCGCTGCTCGGCGTCCGTGAGCGCGCGCGGCAGTCCGGGGCGGCCGCCGAGCGCGTCGACCGGGCGCAGCGTGGGGCGGTCGACCCGGTTGAGGAGCACCGTGACCGGGCCGACGCCGGGCAACCGGGTCACGAGCTTGTGCAGTCGGCCGTCCCGGTCGAGCCAGTAGCTGGTCGGCCCGTCCCGACCGGTCGCCGCCGTGCTGACCGGTGCCGGGCTGCCGGCGGCGGGTGGGCTCGCGGTGGGCAGCGGCGCCTGGAGGACGTCCACCGGCCCTGCCGCCACCACGTCCGAGGCGACCCAGCGGGCGTCGCCGCCGTCCAGCGCGGGGTCGGGGCGGTCGGCGGCGAGGCCGAGAAGCAGGTCGAGGACCGGCGCCAGCCCCGCGCCGGGTGTCAGGTGGCGCAGCCGCCAGCGGTCCGCCGGTGGCACCAGCGGTGGCGCGGCCGGGGTGGGCACGGCCGCCGGGTCCGGTCGGGTGACCAGCACCGGACCGGCCCTCTGCAGCAGGCCCCGCTCGGCGCCCGCCCCCGGCCCGCCCACATCCAGGTAGAGAAGGGCCCGCGACCAGTCCACCCAACCCACCAGGTCGGTACGGGAGGCGCCGGCGCCGGCCGTGACATGGACGCCGGCGCGCAGGTCCCGAAGGTTGGTGACCCGCATGGCGGCCAGCCGCTCGGCCTCCGGCACGGTCAGCGGCCGGGCCGGCGCGGGCGGGTCGGGAGCCCAGCTCAGCAGCCCGATCACCAGCGCCGTGGCGGACGTCACAGCGGTCAGGGCGAGCAGCAGCAGCACCGTACGCCGACGACGGCTCGCCCGGGAGCGGCCGGGGCTGTCGTTGGCGTCCATCTCGAGCGTGCGCCCGCCAGGGTCGGGAGCGGGGCCGCCGGCGCCTGTGGTGTCGGGGGAGGGGCCGCGCGCCGGTGCCGGGGAGGTGTCCACGGATGTGAAACGGGCGGGACGGCAGCGGGTGACGAGCCGAGGCAGGACGAGCCGAGGGGCGCCGAGCTGAGGGCGGAGCGGCGGGGGCGGCAGGGGCGCTCGCGGCGGCCGGTCTGCGCCTCGAGCGCGACCACACGGGTGCGCACGCCGGACGAGCCGGGTGCTGCGACCGCTGTGCCGGGCGCGGCCGGCCTGATGATGGCCTGGCCTCCGGCCCGGTCGGCCGCCGCGAGCGGCCTACATGGAGAGGGTAGTCCCGGTGACATGGGCCACACAATGGGAATATTGAAGCCGATCACACACCCTGCGCGACGACCGAACCTGTCGGACCTGCGGCGTACCGTTGAGGTCATGGCGCTCGACATTCCCCGGCTCGACGGCCGCTTCCAGGTCGTCAGTGAATTCCAGCCGGCCGGCGACCAGCCGGCCGCCATCGACGACCTTGAGCGCCGGGTGCGGCGCGGCGACCGCAACACGGTGCTCCTCGGCGCGACCGGCACCGGCAAGAGCGCCACCACCGCGTGGCTGATCGAGCGGCTGCAGCGCCCCACGCTGGTGCTCGCCCCCAACAAGACGCTCTGCGCGCAGCTGGCCAAGGAGTTCAGCGAGCTGCTGCCGCACAACGCGGTCGAATACTTCGTCTCGTACTACGACTACTACCAGCCCGAGGCGTACATTCCGCAGACCGACACCTACATCGAGAAGGACTCCTCGATCAACGAGGAGGTCGAGCGGCTGCGGCACTCGGCGACGATGTCGCTGCTCACCCGCCGCGACGTGATCGTGGTGGCGACCGTCTCGGCCATCTACGGTCTGGGCACCCCGGAGGAATACCTCAACCGGGCGGTCCGGGTCGAGGTCGGGCAGGATCTCGACCGCGACCAACTGCTGCGCCGGCTCGTCGACATCCAGTACACCCGCAACGACATGGCCTTCCAGCGGGGCACCTTCCGGGTCCGCGGCGACACGTTGGAGATCATTCCGGCGTACGAGGAGTTGGCGGTCCGCATCGAGCTGTTCGGCGACGAGGTGGAGAAGCTCTACTACCTCAACCCGTTGACAGGTGACGTGGTCCGTGAGGTCGACCAGTTGGTGATCTTCCCGGCGACGCACTACGCGGCAGGTCCGGAGCGGATGGAGCGGGCGATCCGCGACATCGAGGTGGAGCTGGCCGAGCGGCTGGCCGAGCTGGAGCGGCAGGGCAAGCTGCTGGAGGCGCAGCGGCTGCGGATGCGCACCACGTACGACATCGAGATGATGCGGCAGGTGGGTTTCTGCTCCGGCATCGAGAACTACTCGATGCACATGGACGGGCGGCTGCCCGGCAGCCCGCCGCACGCCCTGCTCGACTACTTCCCGGACGACTTCCTCACGGTGGTCGACGAGTCGCACGTGACGATCCCGCAGATCGGCGGCATGTACGAGGGTGACGCCTCCCGTAAGCGCATGCTCATCGACCACGGGTTCCGGCTGCCCAGCGCCGCCGACAACCGGCCGCTGCGGTTCGACGAGTTCCTGGAGCGGGTCGGCCAGATGGTCTACCTGTCGGCGACCCCGGGCACGTGGGAGCTGGAACAGGCCCAGGGGGAGTTCGTCGAGCAGGTCATCCGCCCCACCGGGCTTGTCGATCCGCAGGTCGTGATCAAGCCGACCAAGGGCCAGATCGACGACCTGATGCACGAGATCAAGCTGCGGACCGACCGCGACGAGCGGGTGCTGGTCACCACACTCACCAAGAAGATGGCCGAGGACCTGTCGGACTACCTCCTGGAGAACGGCGTCCGGGTGCGCTACCTGCACTCCGAGGTCGACACGCTGCGCCGGGTGGAGCTGCTGCGCGAGCTGCGCAAGGGCGAGTACGACGTGCTGGTCGGCATCAACCTGCTCCGCGAGGGTCTGGACCTGCCCGAGGTGTCCCTCGTCGCGATCCTGGACGCCGACAAGGAGGGCTTCCTGCGCAGTGGCCGGTCGCTGATCCAGACCATCGGGCGGGCCGCCCGTAACGTCTCGGGCCAGGTGCACATGTACGCCGACAAGATCACTCCGTCGATGGCGGCGGCGATCGACGAGACCGACAGGCGTCGCGCCAAGCAGATCGCGCACAACGAGGCACATGGGATCAGTCCGGAGCCGCTGCGCAAAAAGATCCACGACATTCTGGACGACATCTACCGCGAGGCGGAGGACACCGAAAACTCCCGGGTCGGCGGCGCGGCGCGTCAGCTCTCCCGGGGCAAGGCGCCGGTCAAGGAGACCCGTAGCCGTAGTCGGTCCGCCACCACCACCACGTCCCGGGAGGGGATGGCCCGCGCCGACCTCGCCCAGCTCATCCAGGAGCTCAACGACCAGATGCTGGCCGCCGCCCGGGAGCTGCAGTTCGAGCTGGCGGCGCGGATCCGCGACGAGGTCGCCGACCTGAAGAAGGAGCTACGCGGGATGGACGCCGCCGGCGTGAAGTGACGGCGGCCCGGCCGGCGGGCCGGGTCGCCCGAACGGCAGGCGGGAAGCGTCCTTGCAGAGCGGTCTGGTGCTGGGGTCAGCGGGTTTTCTGGAACCAGGCGGCGACCAACTCCAGCGGGCGGCGTCGACCGGTGAACATGGTGACCATGTCACGGAGGTCGTAGGTCTGGCGGCTGTCCGTGGGCGTGGTTATGAGGCGGTTGAGCATCATGGGGGCCAACCAGAAGTACTTCGCGGCGCCGGTGAGTTGGATGGCGCGGCGGACGGTGGCGGCGTCCACCGCGCCGGCGAGGCCGCGAAGGTAGCCGGTGGTGACCAGTTCGACGACCTCGTCGATCAGGCCCAGGTCGACCAGGCCGTCGAAGAACGTGTCGAGGATGAGGTTGGCGGCGTCCTCGCCGAGTGGACCTGGGCCGACGAAGCTCCAGTCCAGCAGCACCGGCCCCGAGTCGTCGACGATCAGGTTCGTCGGCCAGACGTCGTGGTGGCAGAAGGTGCGGGGCAGCTCATCCGTGGCACGCAGCACGTCGTACCGGCGTACCCAAAGCTCTCGTAGGCTGGTCCGGAGGTCGTGCGGCCAGGCGGAGGCCGCAGTGGGATGGTCCCAGGGAATCGGTTCGGTGACGGGGCGGGTCGTGGTGTAGTCGCGCAGCCAGTCGCGGGACAACCATGGCTCGGTGCGGCGCCGGCCTAGCCAGGACGCGTGCCCAGCGCCGAGCCGCTCGGCGAAGTCGCCAAGCATCGCGGGCGTTGCCGCGGTGCCGGGCACGCCGTCGACGTGCTCCAGCCACAGCGCGACCGACCCGTCGGGCCGGTCCGTCCACTCCAGTAGGGCCGGAGCGCGGATGCCCGCCGCCGAATAGGCAGTCTTCGCCAGCCCATCGCGGTAGGCCAGGGCTTCTCGCTGCCAGTAGTTCCAGTGGCCCTGGTCGGTGCTCGCCGCCCAGTGCGCGGGCACCCCGCTCCGGCCGGGCGGGGCCGCGATCTTCAAGATGGTATTCCGGCCATCGCGGTTCACCCGCCAGATACCGCCGGTCGCCCCGTTGAGTGAGTTGTGGGTCAGCAGCTCGGCCTCTGCCTGCCGCGCTATGAGATCACCCGGCGGGTTCATCAGCCCATCCTATGTAGCGCTCTCGTGCTGGCGCTGGCCAACCATCGATGCCATCGCAGCACCCTGGCCGGCCACGACCCAGAGCGACGGACACCGTATGCCGCCTGGCCCGGATTCATGCCACCGCCCGGGCCGCCCAGCCCGGATTGCGGCAACTTCGCGCGGACGGGACAGTCGTCGCCCGGCCCGTAGGCGACCCAGTCGATTGCGGTGAGCAAGCGAACTATTGCACTGGGTGATCGTCCTGCGTACGCTCCCTCGATGGGGAGGCGGGGATGCCGTTGCCAACAAGTCCTGTCATTCGACGCGCGCGGCTCGGCGCCGAGCTGCGTCAGTTACGTCGGCGCGAGGCGCTGACCCTGGAGCAGGTCTGCGACCGGCTGGGCTGGGCCTCGACCTCGAAACTGTCCCGCATCGAGCTGGGGCAGAGCCGTCCGGATCTCGCCGACGTGCTGGACCTGCTCGACATCTACCAGGTGCCGGCGGCGGCCCGAGACGCGCTGATCGTGATCGCGCGGGATGCCGCCACCAGCCGCGGTTGGTGGAAGACGCTCGGCGAGATGAGCGAGCGGCAGCGCGTCTACGCCGAGTTGGAGGCGGGCGCGGCCGACATCGTCGAGTACCAGCCGGCGGTCGTGCCGGGGCTGCTCCAGACGCCGGCGTACGCCCGGTCGCGGGTCGCCGCCAGCACTCTGCTCGCGCCGGAGGTCGACGTGGAGACGGAGGTGCGCGCTCGGACGCTGCGGCAGGAGGTGCTTCGTCGGGCCGAGCCACCGCGCTACACGGCGGTGCTCGCCGAGGCCGCGTGCGACAGGGGTGACCTGCCGGTCGACGTCTGGCGTGAGCAGTTGCGACACCTGGTGACGGTGACCGGGCTGGCCCACGTGACGGTGCGACTCGTGCCCCGCGGGGTGGCCGGCAGCGGGCTGCACCCGCTCACCCCGTACTCCTGGTATGCCTTTCCCGACCCGGCCGACCCGCGGACGGTGATGCTGGAGGCGCTGACCACCGACGTCCGGCTCGCGACGGTGCTCGACGTCGACAGGTACGAGCGGATGACCGAGGCGCTGCTGGCGGCCGCCCTGTCACCCGAGGAGACGGTCACCGCGCTGGCCCGCCGGGTCGGCGAGTGACGGCCGGTGCCGCCCGCGCGGCCCCCGGACCCGGCGCCCCCGAGTCCGTCGGGGCCGGCGGCCGGCGCGTGCGGAAGGCACGATAACCGCGGGGTACGACAGCTCCACTCAGGCCGGTACGTCGAGGAAGTGCTCGACGAGCGGCGGCCCGGCGAAGTGCGGCCCGATCAGCGCCCGCCACTGGGCGAACCGCTCGGTGTCCCGGAAGTTCTTCTCGTGCGCCTCGACCGAGTCCCACTCGACCAGCAGCACGAAGCGGGTCGGGGACTCGATGCCCCGGGTCATCCGCACCGACCGGCAGCCGGGCGTCCCGGCGAGCACCGGGTGACCCTGGGCGTACGCGGCGGCGAACGCGTCCTCGTGTCCGGGCAGTACGTCGATGAGCGCGACCTCAAGCACCATGCCGGAAAGCCTCCCACGACGGCGGACCGCCCCGGTGTCGCGGGGTCTGTTCCCGTGTCGGCGCAGACCCTGGGGTGGGTGCCCGGGAGGAGCACCGGCACCGCGTTCCGGATGGCCGGCACCGGCACCACGTGGGCGGAACTGCTGGGGTTCGCCACCGGCGTGGTCAACGTGTGGCTGGTGGGGTGGTCCGCGAGCAGCAGGCGGCCGACGCACCCCACACGAACTAGCCTCCTAGGATTCCTGCGGAGTGTGTGGCGCCACCGTCCCCCTGGGTGTGATCACGGCGAGTGGTGGGCAACAATGGTCACCAAGGAGGGGAGTATTCCCCCGTGACGAAGTCGTCAGCACGGACGTCCGCCGGCATCTCGGCGCTCGACCCGGCTTCGTCGGTCGCCGTCCCGTTCGCGGGTCGGGGGCGGAAGAGACCTCCGACAGTCACCAGAGTGAGCGACAGCGGCACGCCAGCCCTCGCGGGGGCGTACGGTGTGCCCGACGCCGCGTGTCTGCCGGAGGAATGAACGTTGGACGTGTCCGGATTGGTGTGGGCGGGGACCCTCGTCGCACTGACTGCGGTGCTGCTCGTCGACCTGTTGATCATCGGTCGGCGCCCGCACGAGCCGAGCGTGCGGGAGTCGAGCCTCTGGGTCGCCTTCTACGTGGGCCTCGCGTTGCTCTTCGGCGCCGGGGTGTGGCTGACCGCCGGGGCCAGCTCCGCCGGGCAGTTCTACACCGGCTGGCTCACCGAGTACAGCCTCTCGGTGGACAACCTGTTCGTCTTCGTCATCATCATGGCCCGCTTCGGGGTGCCCCGGCAGTACCAGCAGAAGGTGCTGCTCATCGGCATCGTGCTGGCGCTGGTGATGCGTGGCGGGTTCATCGCCGCCGGCGCGGCGTTGATCTCGCAGTTCTCCTGGGTGTTCTACATCTTCGGCGCGTTCCTCATCTACACGGCTGTCAACCTGGCCCGTCAGGGTGAGCCGGACGAGGACGAGTTCTCCGAGAACCTGCTGATCCGCTGGAGCCGGCGGGCACTGCCGATCTCCAAGGGCTACGACGACGCGAAGCTGACGACCCGCCAGGGCGGGCGGCGGCTGTTCACTCCGATGCTCATCGTGATGATCGCGATCGGCACCACCGACCTGATCTTCGCTCTGGACTCGATCCCGGCGATCTTCGGCATCACGCAGGAGCCGTACCTGGTCTTCACCGCGAACGTCTTCGCGCTGATGGGTCTGCGCCAGCTCTACTTCCTGCTCGGTGGCCTGCTCGACCGGCTCATCTACCTCAGCTACGGGCTGGCCGTCGTGCTGGGCTTCATCGGCGTCAAGCTGGTGCTGGAGGCGCTGGCCGACAACAACCTGCCGTTCATCAACGGCGGGAAGCACGTCGGGTGGGCGCCGCACATCCCGATCTGGCTGTCCCTGCTTGTCATCATCGGCACGCTGGGCATCGCCACCATCGCCAGCCTGGCCAAGTCCGCCCGGGACCGGCGTCGCGAGCTGGCCGGGGTTCGACGCTGAACCGTCGTCGGCCGGGCCCGGAGACGGGCCCGGCCGGTGTGCGGCCCGCAGCTAGACCCGGTGCGCGCCGACGAGGGTGGCGAGCCGGTCGGCCGGTAGCGCCTCCTCCAGCACCCGCCGCCGCCGGTAGCAGGCGTGCAGCATCCGCCGGTCCGTCGGATCGTCGGCGACGGCGGTGACGATGCCGATGTGGTGGATCTTCCGGCCGGGGCGGGCGAAGAAGTAGAGATCCCCGGGGCGCTCCGCGCCCAGGGGCAGCGGGGTCGTGGCGACGGCCTGGTCGTCGGCGTCGCGGGGCAGCAGCACCCCGAACCGGCGCCAGGCCAGGTGGACGAGGCCGGAGCAGTCGATGCCGTACGCGGAGAGCCCGCCCCAGATGTAGACCACGTCCAGCAGTCGCCGGGCCACCGCGAGCGCGTCGGCGGCGCTGGGTGGCGCGGTCGGTGCCGGAGCGAGGTGCCCGTCGGGCAGCCAGAGCGGCGTGGCCTGAGCGGGGACGTGGACCGGCTGCCAGCCGTCGCGGGCCGCGCCGGCCGGGACGAGGCGGGTGCCGACGACGACCCCGGGCAGCGCCAACGGCCCGTCCGGGGCGGTGCGCAGCGCGGTGACGGTGGCGTCCACCACCAGCGGGTCACCGCTGACCGTGGGATCCACGGCTGTCAACTGGTCGGTGGGCAGCCAGCCCGGGTAGCCGCGGGGGTCGAGCTTGGCGGCCGGCTGCTCGACGGCGACGACCCGCGCCCAGCCGTCCGGGCGCAGCTCGTCGACAAGCACCCGCTCGCCGAGCAGGAGCTGGCTCAGCACGCAGTCGCCGACCTGCTGGTCGGTGTCCATTCCGCTCACCCAGGTCGGGATGTCGACGCGGGCGCCGAGCGCGGGACCGTCGACAGGCCGGACCGCCTCGGGCGAGGACCAGAGCGTCGCCACCGCGACTCGGACGATGGCCTCGCGGCCCGGTCGGAGCTCCACGTCAACCCCCAGCTCGTGTCGGCTGTCCCGGGGGCACCCTATGAAAGAAACCAACGATCATCAACCACGGCCCTGCATCTTTACTTCAGTAAGGCCGGAGATGCCCAGGCCAGGCGCGTCCGGCAACACCACTGTCGGCCCCTCGTAGCGGATCCCGCCCTGCACCGGCGACCAGGCCAGCCACCAGGCGGCGTCCAGGTCGGCGACCGCCGTGGTGCCGTACGCGGCGACCAGGCTCGCCGCCGCCCCGATGCCTACCTGACTCTCCATCATCGACCCGACCACAGTGCCGAGCCCGTGCGCGGTAGCCAGCTCCAGCAGGGTGCGCGCCGGGTGCAGCCCGCCGCACTTGGCCAGCTTCACGTTGACCAGGTCGGCGGCCCGGCGGCGGATCACCTCGACCAGGTCGCGGACCCCGAAGACCGCCTCGTCGGCCAGGATCGGCACGGACACCCGGTCGCTGACCCACGCCAGCCCGTCCAGGTCCCAGCGGGCGACCGGCTGCTCGACCAACTCCACGTCCAGCCCGGCGTCCTCGATGCCACGGATCACCCGGACCGCCTCGCGCGGCGTCCAGCCCTGGTTGGCGTCGAGCCGGATCCGGATCCCGGCGCCGACCGCCGCGCGTACCGCGCGTACCCGGTCCAGGTCGCCGGCCGCGTCCGTGCCCACCTTCAGCTTCAGCACGCCGAAGCCGTCGGCCTGCCGCTGGCGGGCGGCCGCCGCCAGATCCACCGCGTCGCCCGCGGCGAGGGTGACGTCCGTCGGCACCCGCAGGGTGGTGCCGCCGAGCAACCGCACCAGGGGTACGCCCAGCCGTCGTGCTGCCAGGTCGTGCAGGGCCACGTCCACCGCCGCCTTCGCGGCCTCGTTGCCGACCACCGCGCGCTGCACCTCGGCGCAGCGGGCCACCAGGTCGTCCGGGTCACGCCCGGTGAGCAGCGGGCCGAGCAGTTCCCGTACGCACGCCTCCGTGCCGGCGACCGAGGCGCCCGTTACCTGCCACACCTGCGGCGCCTCGCCGAAGCCGGAGCGACCATCGGCGTCGATGAGCTCCACGATCAGGGTGTCCACGGTGGTGGTGCGCCGCAGCGCGGTGACGAAGGGGGTGTGTAAGGGGGCAGAAACCCGGTGGGTGCGTACCGCCGAGATCGTCATGTCGGGCACCCTATACGCAGGCACACAGCGGGAGGGGACACCGGATGGTCGCGCGGGACTGGGAGCTGGTGGGCGCACCGAACGCCCGTGACCTCGGCGGGCTGCTCGGCGCCGACGGTCGACGGGTGCGCGTCGGACGGCTGATCCGCACCCCGGCGCTGGGTCGGCTCACCGACGAGGATCTGCTGGTGCTGGCCAAGCTGGGGCCGGCCTGCGTGCTCGACCTGCGCGCCTCCGCGGAGATCGACGTCGCCCCGGCCGACCGACTGACCGGCCAGCCGCGGATCGTGCACCTGCCGGTACACGACCCGGACCACCCGGTCTTCACGTACGTCTCGGCGGTGCTGCTCGGCCACGACCTCGACGCGTACGCGGAGCTGGCCCGGCAGGGCACGGCGGGGGCGATGGCCGAGATCTACAGGTGGTTCGTCACCGGCGAGTCGGCCCGGGTCAACTTCGGCGCGGCGGTGCGGCTGGCCGCCCGGCCGGAGAACCTGCCGCTGCTCTACCACTGCTCCGCCGGTAAGGACCGCACCGGCTGGCTCACCGTCGTCCTGCTCAGCGCGCTCGGCGTGGACGAGGCGGCGATCCGCGCCGAGTACCTGCGCAACAACGCGCTCACCGACAGCCTCCGCGCGGTGATCATCGAGGCGATGCGTCGCCGGCAGCCCGGCCTGGACGCCGCCGCCGTGTTGCCGGTGCTGGAGGTTCGCGCCGCGTACCTCGACGCCGGATACCAGGAGGTGCGCCGGGTGCACGGCTCGTTCGACGCGTACCTGCGCGACGGGCTGGGGCTGACCGACGAGGTCGTCGAGGCGCTGCGGGCGCACCTGCTGGAGTAGACGGCGAGAGCCGGGATCAGAGGTGGTGGCGGGCGGCCCACACCTGGGCCGAGATGTGCGCGAGCAGCCGGCAGGCGTCGTCCTCGACATCGTCGTCGCCGCCGGCCAGGTCGGTGGTGGTGCACACGGCGAGCACGTACGGCGGGGCGTCGTCGGGCAGCACCACGCCGGCGCTGTGGCGCACGCCGCGTACCCAGCCGTTCTTGAGCGCGATGCGGGTGCCCTCGGGCAGGCCGGCGGCCAGGTCCTCGCGGTGCTCCTGGGCGAGCAGCACGTCCAGCATGGCCGCGCAGCCGGCCGGTGAGGCGAGACGGCCGGACGTCGTGGCGCCGCTGGCCAGCGCGCCCAGCAGGGCGGCCAGGTCGGCGGCGGTGACGGTGTTGGTGATGCCTGCCTCGCGGGCGGCGAAGTCCTCGATGCCCCGGCCGGTGACGCTGTTGCGGGCACCGGCCAGCGCCCACACCTCGGCCACCGCGGGCAGCCCGACGTGGCCGATGACCAGGTTGGTGGCCAGGTTGCTGGACCGCACGATCATCCGTTCGGCCAGCCAGCGCAGGGGCGCGGCGCCGCCGAGCCGGTCCCACACGGCGTCGTCGTTGTCGTAGTGCGGGGCGCAGGAGAACCGGGGCGCGCCGGGCTGGGCCGAGTCGAACTCGTTGACCACCGGGACGTCGGCGTCCAACTCCAGCGTGCCGGCCTCGGCGGCGCGGTGCAGCGCGGCCAGTACCCCCACCTTCATGGTGCTGGCGGCGTAGTGGCCGGCGTCGGCGTGCCGGGTCCACGTCGGGGACGCGTCGAGGCGACAGACGTACGCCGAGACGGTGCCCGGCACCCGGTCCAGATGGGCGTCGAGATCGTCCCAGGTCATGCCGGTGACCGTAGCCGATCACGGGGCGGTCGGGCCCGCGTACCCCCGCCGGAAAACCGACGGGCGCGCCGGCCGCAAGCGGCCGACGCGCCCGGTGTCGGGTGCTGGTGTCCTCAGCCGGCGTGCTTGCGGCGGGCGGCGGCCCGGCCGCGCTGCTGCTGGTCGAGCACCACCTTGCGGATACGCACCGCGGTCGGGGTGACCTCGACGCACTCGTCCTCGCGGCAGAACTCCAGCGCCTGCTCCAGCGAGAGCTTGCGCGGCGGGATCAGCTTCTCGGTCTCGTCGGAGGTCGAGGCCCGCATGTTGGTGAGCTTCTTCTCCTTGGTGATGTTGACGTCCATGTCGTCGGAGCGGGAGTTCTCCCCGACGATCATGCCCTCGTACACCTCGGTGGTCGGGTCGACGAAGAGCTGGCCGCGCTCCTGGAGGTTGATCATCGCGAAGGCGGTGACCGCGCCGGACCGGTCGGCGACAAGCGACCCGTTGTTGCGGGTGCGCAGCTCGCCGAACCACGGCTCGTACGACTCGAAGACGTGGTGCAGGATGCCGGTGCCCCGGGTGTCGGTGAGGAACTCGGTGCGGAAGCCGATCAGGCCGCGCGCCGGGACCAGCCACTCCATCCGGATCCAGCCGGTGCCGTGGTTGACCAGCTGCTCCATCCGGCCCTTGCGGGTGGCGAGGAGCTGGGTGATCGCGCCCAGGTATTCCTCGGGGGCGTCGATGGTCAGCCGCTCGACCGGCTCGCAGGTCTTGCCGTCGATCTCCTTGGTGACGACCTGCGGCTTGCCGACGGTCAGCTCGTAGCTCTCCCGGCGCATCTGCTCGACCAGGATGGCCAGCGCCAGCTCACCACGGCCCTGCACCTCCCAGGCGTCCGGTCGCTCGGTGGGCAGCACCCGCAGCGACACGTTGCCGACCAGCTCCTTGTCGAGCCGGTCCTTGACCATGCGCGCGGTGACCTTGGAACCCTTGACCCGGCCCACCAGCGGCGAGGTGTTGGTGCCGATGGTCATCGAGATGGCCGGCTCGTCGACGGTGATCAGCGGCAGCGCGACCGGGTTCTCCACGTCGGCAAGCGTCTCGCCGATCATGATCTCGGGGATGCCGGCGACGGCGATGATGTCGCCCGGGCCGGCCGACTCGGCCGGCTTGCGCTCCAGGCCCTCGGTCATCAGCATCTCGGAGATGCGGACCCGCTGGGTGCTGCCGTCGGTGCGGCACCAGGCCACCGTCTGGCCCTTGCTGATCGTGCCCTGGCGGACCCGGCACAGCGCCAGGCGGCCGAGGAACGGCGAGGCGTCGAGGTTGGTGACGTGCGCCTGCAGCGGCGCGCCGTCCTCGTACGCGGGGGCCGGGATGGTGTCGAGCAGGGTGCGGAACAGCGGCTCCAGCGAGGTGCTGTCGTCCGGCACCGAACCGTCGGCGGGCTGGGTCAGCGAGGCGATGCCGTCGCGGGCGCAGGCGTACACGATCGGGAAGTCGATCTGCTCCTCGTCGGCGTCCAGGTCGAGGAAGAGCTCGTAGGTGTCGTCCACGACCTCCTTGATCCGGGCGTCCGGGCGGTCCACCTTGTTGATCACCAGGATGATCGGCATCCGCGCCCGCAGTGCCTTGCGCAGCACGAAGCGGGTCTGCGGCAGCGGGCCCTCGCTGGCGTCCACAAGCAGGACCACACCGTCGACCATGGTGAGGCCGCGCTCGACCTCGCCGCCGAAGTCGGCGTGGCCGGGGGTGTCGATGATGTTGATGGTGACCGGGTCGGAGCCGTCCGCCGGCAGGTAGTGCACGCCGGTGTTCTTGGCCAGGATCGTGATGCCCTTCTCCCGCTCCAGGTCACCCGAGTCCATCACCCGCTCGGTGTTCTCGCCGCGGGCACCGTAGGCGCCGGCCTGCCGCAACATGGCGTCGACCAGGGTGGTCTTGCCGTGGTCGACGTGAGCGATGATGGCGACGTTGCGGAGGTCGGTGCGAAGCTGCATACCCTCTATCCTTCCGCCTGCGCTCGCGCAGGCTGCGTCGGGGTCACCCCCAGGTGCCCCTGATCTATGGTGAAACTGCTGTCCTGGTCGTTGCGCCGGCTGGCATGCTGGCTCCCGTGTCCCGGGGGCCTGAGTGCACGACCTGCTGACCTGGGTGCAGGGTCTGCCCACTCTGTGGATCTACCTGGTCGCCGCGCTGATCGTGGCGGGCGAGACCGCGGTGATCTTCGGCCTGCTGGTGCCGGGTGAGGCTACCCTGCTGCTCGTCGGCTTCCTCACCTACAACGGTACCTTGCGGCTCGGACCGACGTTGCTCGCGATGATCGTCTCGGCGTTCGCCGGGGACGCGCTGGCGTTTCGCGCCGGCCGACGTTACGGGCCGAAGCTGCGTGCCGGGCTGGGCCACCGGGTCGGGCCGGAGCGGTGGCGCCGGGCCGACGCGATGCTCGCCCGCCTCGGCGGCAGGGGCGTGTTCGCGGCGCGCTGGGTGGCCTTCGCCCGCACCCTGGTGCCCCGGCTGGCGGGCGGGGCCGGCATGTCGTACCGGCGGTTCGCGCCCTGGAACCTGGCCGGCATCGTGACCTGGGTCGGCGGCTCGGTGCTGCTCGGTCACCTCGCCGGTGAGTCGTACGACACGGTCTCCCGGCTGCTCGGCCGGGCCACCGGCGCGGCGCTGGCGTTGCTCGCCGGGCTGCTGGGGGTCGTGCTGGCCGGGCGGTGGCTGGGCCGCAACCCCGATCCCGTGCGCGCCCTGCTGTCGCGGGCCGCCGCGCTGCCGCCGGTGCGCTGGCTCGGCGCCCGCTACGGGGTGCTGTTCTTCCTGGTGGCCATGCGGATCGGGCCGGCCTGGACGCTGCTGCTGAATCTGGCCGCCGGGCTGCTGCTGCTCTTCGCCGCCGGGCTGGCCATCGCCGGTCTGCTCGCCGTGGTGGTACGCAACAGCGGGCTGGCCGCGCTGGACGGGGCGATCGCGGCCTGGTTCGCCGCCCGCCGGACCCCGGACGCCGCCGACGCCACCCTGGTCGTCGTGTCACTGGTACGCGGGTGGTTGCTGATCGTGCTGGTGGCGCTGGTGGCGGCGGTGCTGGCGTGGCGCAACCGGCCGTGGCGGGCGGACCTGCTCAGCGTGGTCGGCACGGTGGGCGCGTTCGTGCCGCTTGTCGTGCTGGCAGTGGTGGCCGAGTTGATCGGGGACGAGGCCGTCCTGTTCCCCACTCAGAACGCCGTCGTCTCGGCCAGCTTCTGCACCCTTGCCTGGCTGGTGTCCCGCAGGACCCACTGGCCGGTGGCGGTGGCCGCCTGGACGGTCGCCGCCGCGGGCGTGCTGGGGGTCGGCGCGGCGCGGCTCTACCTCGGCCTGGACACCGCGAGCGGTACGGCCGCGGCGGTGCTGCTGGGAGTGCTGTGGACCGTGGTGTTCATGGTCGCCTGGGCCACCCGGGACCGCGCGGTGGGCGACCGGGAGCACCAGGCCGACCCGGTCCCGCCGCCGCAGGGGCCCCGCCGGCCGGTCGAACCTTGCTAGTCTGCGGCGACTGTCAGACGGGGGAGGAACACCATGCGTGTACGGACCGGTCGGGTGGGCGCACTCGTGCTCGCCGGGCTCCTGCTCGCCGGTGGCGCGGTCGGCTGCGCCGGTAAGGGGGAACGCCCACAGGACCAGGCCGCCCCCGTCTCCGTCACCGAGACGCCGGTGGAGGACGCCGCCGCCGACGAGCCGGCCGACGAGCCGAGCCCGTCGGCGAGCGCGGTGGCGGCCCTGGGCACCGCCCCGAGCCGCAAGCCGTCGGCGTCGCCGTCGAAGAAGCCGACCCGTTCGACGGGCGCGGCGCCGAAGCCCCGCGCGGTCGCCAAGCCGCCCACCGAGACGAAGGTCCCGCCGCCGCCACCGAAGCCCGCCCCCTCGTCCTGCAAGCCCAGCTACAAGGGCCCCCAGGCGAGCCGCGCCGACGTGAAGGCGGCACTGAGCGCCGCCGCCGGCCGCACCTACTGGCCCAGCTCGGCGCCGGAGCTCAAGATCCCGCTGAACCTGGTCAAGGCCACCGCCTGGCAGGAGAGCGGCTGGCAGTCCAACATCTACGCCTGCGACGGCGGCGTCGGGCTGATGCAGGTGATGCCGGCCACCGCGACCTGGATGAACCAGCGGTTCGAGCAGAGCTACGACATCGCCGACTACCAGGACAACGCGTACCTGGGGGCCAACTACCTGGCCTGGCTGACCAAGTACATCGGCGACATGTACTTCGAGGCCGACTACCGGCTCGACGCGGACCTGTGCACCGCCGAACTGGACTCCTGCCTGCTCAACGCCGTCATCTCCGCGTACAACTACGGGCACGGGGCGGTGGCGCGGGAGGGCAAGCCGCTCGCCATCCCCAATCCGTCGTACGTGCGCAACGTGCGGGCGCTGATGACCGAGTGCGTCTGTCTGGGGTACTGAGCACACGAGAAGGGGCGGGGTCGAGCCCGCCCCTTTTCCGTGCGCCTCAGTCCCGCGTGGCCACCGGCTCGCGCGTCGCCGCGACGTCGGCGCCCGGGTGGGCGTCGACGCGGCCCGGCCACCAGAAGCGGTCCGCGAGCACGAACGCCAACGCGGGCACCAGCACCGTGCGGACCAGCAGGGTGTCCAGCAGGACGCCGATGCAGACGATGACGCCGATCTGCGTGAGCGTGATCAGCGGCAGCACGCCGAGCACGGCGAACACCGCGGCGAGCAGCACACCGGCGCTCGTGATCACACCTCCGGTGACCCGCAACGCGGACAGCATCCCGGCGCGGGTGCCAGCGCTGCGGGCGTCCTCCCGGGCGCGGGTGACCAGGAAGATGTTGTAGTCCACGCCGAGCGCCACCAGGAACACGAAGGCGAGCAGCAGCACGCCGCTGTCGAGCGCCGGGAAACCCAGCACGTGGTCGAAGAGCAGCCACGCCGCGCCGAGGCTGGCGAAGAACGACGCGATCACGGTGAGCACCAGCAGCACCGGCGCCAGCAGACCCCGCAGCAGCAGCACGAGCACCGCGCCGACCAGCAGCAGGATGATCGGCAGGATCAGCCGCAGGTCACGGTCGTTGGCCCGCTCGGAGTCGTACGTGGCGGCCACGGTGCCGCCGACGATCGCCCCCGAGGGCGCCTCGGCTCCGGCGGCGGCCGGGGGAGCGGAGTCGGGAACGGCGGCGACCGCGTCGCGCAGCGCCTCGATCGTGCGGTCGGAGGCGGTCGTGCCGGGCTCGGCGTCCAGCACCACGTCGACCTGGGCGACGGTGCGGCCGGCGTCGCCGGGCCGCGCCGAGGCGACGCCGGGTACGGCGGCGGCGACGTCGGTGACCGCCCGCACCGCCGCCGGGCTGGTGAGCACGGCCACCGGCTGGGTGCTGCCGGCGGGGAACGCGCGGGCGAGGGTCTGGGCCGCGGTGACCGCTTCCGGCTCGGCCCGGAACTGCTCGGTCTCGGACAGTCCGGTGCGGATCCCCAGCCCACCCAGCGACAGACCGGCGAGCAGCACCGTGGCCAGCACGGCGACCACCACCGGGCGGCGCTGCACGGCGGCGCCGAGGCGGCCCCAGAGCCGGCCCTCCCGGACCGGGCCGTCGACGCGGGGCACGAACGGCCAGAACAGCCCGCGACCGAAGAGCACCAGGACGGCGGGGAGCACGAACAGGGCCGAGGCCATGGCGAAGACCACCCCGGTGGCGCAGGCGACGGCCAACGCCCGGTTCGTCTCCTGCTCGCTGAGCAGCAGGGTGAGCACGCCGAGCACCACGGTGCCGCCACTGGCCAGGATGGGCTCGGCGGTACGCCGCAGCGCGGACCGCATCGCCGCGTACCGGTTCTCCTCGCGTCGCAGTTCCTCCCGGTAGCGGGCGATGAGCAGCAGGGCGTAGTCGGTGGCGGCGCCGAAGACCAGCACGCTTGCGATGCCGGTGACCTGACCCTGCTGGAGGTTGATCCCGACGGCCGGCACGATCGTGTCCACCGCGCGCAGGGTGAGCTGCTCGGTCGCCGCGACCACGACCAACGGCACGATCCACAGGAACGGACTGCGGTACGTGATCAACAGCAGTAACGCGACCACTGCGGCGGTCACCGCGAGCAGGGTGACGTCGGCGCCCTCGAAGACCGAGGACAGGTCCGCGGTGAAGGCGGGTGCGCCGGTGACCTCGGCGGTCAGCCCGTCCGGCAGCGCCGCCAGCGCGTCGCGCAGCCGGGTGACGCTGTCGGTGACCGCCTCCTGACCGCCGGCGGTGTCCAGCGGGACGGCGACGAGCGCGACAGTGCCGTCCGGGGAGACCTGCGCCGGGCTGACCTGCCCGCCCACCGCGAAGCGACCCAGGTCGCCGGAGCGGGCGGCGAGGGTGGCCCGGTCGGCCTCGCTCAGCGCCCCGCCGTCGCCGCGACTGACGACCACGATGGCCGGCTGGACATCGTGCGACGGCAGTTGGTCCTGCAGGCGCTGCACCTGGGTCGACTGCCACTGGGCCGACAGGCCGGTCGCGGACACCGGCGCCGGGTTGTCCGGCCGGGGGCTTCCGAAGACGGCCGCGCCGACGACGAGCGCGGCGGCCACGGTGAGCCAGGCGGCCAGCCGGCCGCGCGCGACAGTGGTGAAGACGGACATCGCTTGACCCCTAGGTCTTTCGAGCGTCGAGTATCTTGATAGCCGAGATTATCGACGGTTGTTCTATGCTGCAACCCGGGGACCGACGACGGGAAAGAAGCGGCGCGAGGTGGCGACTCACGGCATGTACCGGCGGCGTGACACGCGCCGCGACCAGCTGGTCGCGGAGATCACCAACAACCTCCGGCGGTACGCGGTGGACGCCCAGCAGGTCGGCCACGCCTTCGCCAACCTGCACGGCCTCAACCCGACCGACCTGAACGCGCTGATCGCGGTCATGGACGCCGAGCTGTTCGGCGATCCGATCACCCCCGGCCGCCTCGGTGCGCAGCTCAACCTGTCGTCCGGCTCGGTCACCGCGCTGATCGACAGGCTGGAACGGGCCGGGCACATCCGCCGGGACCGGGACACCGTCGACCGGCGCAAGGTGCTGCTGCACTACGCGGACCAGGGCGCCGCGTTGGCGACTGAGTTCTTCCGGCCGCTGGGCGCCCGGACCGACACGGTGATGGACCGCTTCGGTGAGGACGAGCTGGAGGTGGTGCACCGGTTCCTGGCGGAGATGAGCGAGTCGCTGCGGGCGCATCGCGACGCGGTCCGCGCCGCCCGGCCCGAGCCGCCCCACCGGGCGACGGGCTGAGCGTGCCGGGTCAGCTCGTCGCCCGCCTCGCCGCCGCCGCGCTGCGGCTGCCCGCCGTGCGTCCCGGCCCGGTGCGGATCACCCGTGACATCCCGGTCCGGGTGCGGGACGGCGTCGTGCTGCGGACCGACCACTACGCCCCCCGCGACAGGGCCGCCCCGACCGTGCTGATCCGCACCCCGTACGGGCGGGGCGGGCCGTTGCGGCTGCTCGGCCGATTGCTCGCCGCGCGCGGCCGACACGCGGTGATCCAGTCCTGCCGGGGCACCGGCGGCTCCGGCGGCACGTTCGCCCCGCTGGTGCACGAGCGCGACGACGGGGTGGACACCCTGGACTGGCTGCGCCGCCAGCCCTGGTGGTCCGGAGCGCTCGGCATGTTCGGGGTCAGCTACCAGGGCTTCGCCCAGTGGGCGCTGGCCGCCGACGCCGGCGAGGAGCTGCGCGCGATGGTCGCGGTGGTGACCGCGTCGTCCACCCGGGACTCGACGTACGCGGGGGAGTCGTTCGCCCTGGACACCGTGCTGACCTGGGCCGAGCTGCTGCACGCCCAGACCGTGCCGAGGCTGGCCCGGCAGTGGGAACTCAAGCGTGGGCAGCCCCGCCTGGCGGCCGCCCTGGACCACCTGCCGCTGGCCCAGGCGGACCGGGTGGCCACCGGCGTCACGATCCCGTTCTTCCAGGAGTGGCTGCGCCACCACGACCCCGACGCCGCGTACTGGCGCAGCCGTGTCTTCGCCGACCGGGTGGCCCGGGTACGCGCGCCCGTGGTCATGGTCACCGGCTGGCACGACATCTTCCTGCCCGCCCAGCTCGACGACCACGCCACCCTGCGTGCCGCGGGCGCCCGGCCGCGACTGGTGATCGGCCCGTGGACACACGGCAGCCCCGGCCTCTTCGTGGCGGCGCTACGCGAGGGGCTGACCTGGCTGGACGAGCACCTGAACGGGTCCGCGGCCGATGAGCGACTGCCCACCGGGCGGTCTCGCGGGGGCCCGGTCCGGCTGCACGTGGGCGGTGCCGGCGGCGGTTGGCGGGATCTACCGGACTGGCCACCGCCTGCCACCGGCACCGCGTGGCACCTGCACGCGGGCGGCGAGCTGGCGACCCGTTCGCCGCAACCCTCGACGCCGGACGAGTTCCGGTACGACCCGACCGACCCCACCCCGTCCCTCGGTGGCCCGCTGCTTGTCGCCAAGCGAGCCGGCCCGGTGGACAACCGACTCGTCGAGGCCCGGTCCGACGTGCTCACGTACACCAGTGCCCCGCTCACCGGGCCGGTCGAGGTGATCGGCGACGTACGCGCGGAGATCCACGTCCGCACCGAGCTCGCGTACCTGGACGTATTCGTCCGGCTGTGCGACGTGGACCGGCGGGGACGGTCCCGCAACGTGTGCGACGGGCTGGTCCGGGTCACGCCCGGCCGGTTCACCGCCGACAGTTCCGGGGCGCTGCGGGTTCCGGTGCGGCTCTGGCCGACCGCGTACCGGTTCGCGGCCGGCCACCGACTGCGCGTCCAGGTCGCCGGCGGCGCACACCCGCGCTGGGCGCGCAACCCGGGCAGCGGTGAGCCCCTCGGCACTGCGGTGACGCTGCGTGCCGGCCGGCGGCAGGTTCTGCATGACCCCGCGCATCCCTCGGTCCTCTGGCTGCCGATCGTCCAATTCGAATAGACACCATCTGAGCTGGGCATTCATGTTTTTCGCGGGCTATGGTTGGGCCAACGCCCGGCGCCGTGCACCAGTAGGCCGGGCTCGCCCGAAAAACAGACACCGCGTACGCGGTGTGACGTCGTGCGCTCGGCCCCCGCCCATCGAAAGGGGGGCCCCATGACCCGGGCTCCGACGAACCTGTTGGCCGTCCGAAGTCTCCTTCTCGCGCACCTCGACGTCGACCCGAACACCGACCGCCCGGCCGACCTGGAGCCGGCGGAGGTGGGGATCATCGGCGATCCGGCCCACCGGGGCGGCTACCACTGTGGATCGGACCGGGTGGTGACCAATGACTACTCGGTGGTGGAGTCGTCGCGGGATCGCAACGGCCTGACCCTCGACGCGGCGGCGTTGGATGTCGGCGGCTTCGAGGTCCGCTCCGGCGGACGTACGCACACGCTGCCCAGCTTCTCGATCTGGTGTGTGGGGCAGTGCGCCGCTGACGCGACGGACACCCGCGACATCCGCGAGATCATCTACAGCCCCGACGGTACGACCGTGAAGCGGTGGGACCGGCTCGGCAAGCGCACCAGCGGCGACAGCTCGCACCGCTGGCACACCCACGTCAGCTTCTTTCGTGACGCCATCAAGGCCGGCCGCGACCAGCGGCCGTTGTTCCGCCGCTATCTGACCAGCATTGGTCTCATCGAGGGAGACGACGACATGGACATGACCGCAGAGGAGCGACAAGCGCTCATCCAGGACATCGCCGCCGGAGTGCTCAACGCGCAGTTGGGCCGGTCCGGGCCGTCGCTGGGAAACGCCGTGCAAACCACCTACGTGCAGGTCGCCAAGCTCGCGGCGGCGACCGGCCAGGACCCCACCAACGCCCAGGCCATCGTCGCGGGTGTCCTCGCCGAGCTGTCGCCGGAGCGCATCGCCGCCGCGATCCCGTCGAGCATGGCCAAAGAGGTCGCCGACGAGCTCGCCCGCCGGCTCGTCGCCTGAGCGAGAGGCGGCCCGTCCCCACCGGGCCGCCTCTCTTCATCGACCATCCGCAACAACTGTTGGGCAATACCCATTGCGCAACTACTGTTGCGGATGCCATGGTGGGGACATGAACACCCCCGACGTACGCCAGGTCACCGACTCGCGGGTGCTGGCCGCCATGGCCCACCCGCTGCGCCGCCGCCTGATGGACGTGCTCAAGGTGCACGGCCCGTCGACAGTCGGTCTGCTCGCCGAGCGCACCGACCAGGCGCCCGCGAACGTCAGCCACCACCTCAAGGTGCTCGCCGTCGCCGACCTCGTCAGCGAGGCCCCCGAGCTGGCCCGGGACCGCCGCGAACGGTGGTGGCGGCTGGTCACGCGGGGAGTTGCCTGGTCCAGCCGCGACTTCGACGCCGACCCGGCCGCCCGGGCCGTCGCCGACGCCGCCACCTCGCTCAACCTGGACCGGCACGTCGCCCTGGCCCGGGCCTGGCACGCCGCCGACGAGTCGGCGCAGGCCACCTGGGCCGACGCGGCGTTCTCCAACGACCGGTGGCTGCACCTCACGCCGGACGAGCTGGCCGAGCTGGGCCGCGAGGTGACCGACCTGCTGGCCCGCTGGGGTGAGCGCGGCGTGCCCGACGACGGGGGCGAACGACGGCCCGTCTTCGTGTTCGTCCACGGCGTACCGGCCCGGCCGTGACGGCGGCCACCCGCACCGACCCGGGCCCGGTCCGACCGGCCGGCGGGCTGCTGCGGCACCGCGACTTCCGCCTGCTCTGGGCCGGGCAGACGGTCAGCAGCATCGGCAGCAACGTCACCACTGTCGCGCTGCCGCTGGTGGCGGTCGCCGTGCTCGACGCCAGCACCTTCCAGGTGGCGGTCCTCACCGCCGCCGCCTGGCTGCCCTGGCTGCTGATCGGCCTCCCGGCCGGCGCGTGGGTGGACCGGCTGCCACGCCGACCCCTGATGGTGGTCTGCGACCTGATCTGCGGCCTGGCCTTCCTGAGTGTGCCGGTGGCCGCCGCCCTGGGCCGCCTCACCGTCGCGCAGTTGCTGGTGGTGGCGCTCGGCACGGGCACCGCGCGGGTCTTCTTCGAGACCGCCGACCAGGTCTACCTGCCGGTGCTGCTGCGGCCCGAGCAACTGCCCGAGGGGAACGCGAAACTACAGGCCACGCAGACCGCGAGTTACGTCGTCGGGCCCGGCATC
This sequence comes from Micromonospora sp. NPDC049275, assembly GCF_043197115.1. Lineage (NCBI taxonomy): Bacteria > Bacillati > Actinomycetota > Actinomycetes > Micromonosporales > Micromonosporaceae > Micromonospora > Micromonospora sp. NPDC049275. The sequence continues at coordinate 265,087 of NZ_JBICSN010000007.1, read as the reverse complement.
GCCGGTCTCATCGCCCAGCTCACCGGCGCGGTCGCCGCGTTGCTGCTGGACGCCCTGACGTTCCTGCTCTCGGCGATCTTCCTGTTGCGCATTCGCACCGCCGAGCCGCGCCCCACCCGGCCGGACCGGTCCCGGTCGCTGCGTCGCGACATCGCCGAGGGGCTGCGCTTCGTCGCCCGCGACCCGTACCTGCGGGTGCTGACGGTCTTCGGCGCGGCCAGCAACATCGGGCTGACCGGCTACCAGGCCGTCCTGGTGGTGTTCCTGGTGCGGGAGCTGCGGCTCGCGCCGGGCCTGGTGGGCGTGCTGGTTGGCGTGATGAGCGTCGGGGGAATCATCGGCGCGCTGCTGGCCACCGCCCTGGCCCGCCGATGCGGCACCGCGCGCGCCATGCTGATCGGGGCAGCGCTCACCGGCCCACCCGCCCTGCTCATTCCGTTGGCCGCGCCGGGCGTCGGGCTGGTCTGGCCGGCCCTCGGCGGCGTGCTGATCGGCCTCGGAGTGGCCATCGGCAACGTGATCAAGGGCGCCTTCCGGCAGGCGTACACGCCACACCACCTGCTCGGCCGCGTGACGGTGAGCATGCACCTGCTCAACTTCGGCGCCATCCCGCTCGCGGCCGTTCTGGCCGGAGCCCTCGGCGCCCGCTACGGCGCCGGCACAGCGATAGGCGTGATGACCGCCTGGTTGGCGATCACCCCGCTGATCCTGCTGATTGGTCCGCTCCGGCGGCGGCGGGACCTGCCCGCCGCCCCGGCAGCGTGTTGAGTGCACTGCGACGGCGGCCGGGAACCGACCGCCGTCACCGGCACGGAGCTACATCGGGCGGACGTTGTCCGCCTGCGGACCCTTCTGCCCCTGGGTCACCTCGAACTCGACCTTCTGGCCCTCGTTGAGCTCCCGGTAGCCGCTCGAAGCGATGGCGGAGTAGTGGACGAACACGTCCGGCCCTCCACCATCCTGCTCGATGAAGCCGAAGCCCTTTTCCGAGTTGAACCACTTAACCGTGCCGGTTGCCATGCATCTCTCCCTGTTCAAAGCGGCGGACCATCGGCCCGTGGCCGATGGTCGCCCGTACCTGTTCGACAGTAACGGGCAAACGCCCGATCTGCCGGCCGAAGTGCCGTAGGTGTTTACTTGAACTCAGATGAAATCTGTGCGCGCCGGCATGCGAAAGCCGCCCCGACCACCCTCCGCTGCGGCATGCTTGCGCCGATGAGGGGTGCCGCAGCCACCGCGCTGACCGAGCTGGAGCGCGAGATCGACGCGCCCGGTTCCGGCCTGGACCGGCTCCACCTGGTGCCCACCCCGTTCGTGCCGGAGGTGTGGCTGCACCTCGCCGAGGACGCGATCGTCTGGTGGGCGCGGATGGAGGCGCTCGCGGGGCACGCCCTGCCGCCGCCGTACTGGGCCTCCGCCTGGGCCGGTGGCCAGGCCCTGGCCCGGCACCTGCTGGACCACCCGGAGCTGGCCGCCGGACGCCGCGTCATCGACCTCGCCGCCGGATCGGGGCTGGTGGCCATCGCCGCCGCGCTGGCCGGCGCCACGCACGTCGTGGCCAACGACATCGACTCGTACGCCGTGGCGGCCATCACGCTCAACGCGCGCGCCAACCGGGTCGCCGTCGACGTCAGCGGCGACGACCTGCTCGACAATGTCGGCGTCGACGCGGACCTGGTGGTCGCCGGAGACGTCTTCTACAGCCGCCCGATGGCCGAGCGGATGCTGCCGTTCCTGCGACGGGCCGTCGCCTCCGGCGCGGAGGTGCTGGTCGGAGACCCCGGCCGCGGGCACCTGCCGGCCGACGGGCTGCGGGTGCTGGCCGACTACCCGGTGCCCACCACCGAGCCGTCGGTGGACTCGTCGCTGCGTCGGGTACAGGTGCTGCGACCCACCTGACGCGCCAGCGCTCTCAGGGGCGACCCCGAGACGGATACCAGGGGACCCTGGGGGCTGCGACCGGATGTCCCCGGCAGTGCGGCGGCCATAGCGTACGAGGCATGACGCAATGGCTGGCCCAGGTCGGAGAACTGCCCATCCTGGTGCTGATGGGCGTGCTCGGGCTGGTCATGCTCTTCGACGCCGTACCGCTGCTGGGCGTGCTGATCCCCGGCGACGTGGCGATCCTGGCCGCGGTCGGGGTGGGCCGCCCGTCCACCGGCCTGGCCACCTTCGCCGCGGTGCTGGTCGGGTGCCTGGCCGGCTGGTCGCTGAGCTTCCTGGTCGGTCGCCGCTACGCCGAACCCCTGCGTCGCAGCCGGATCGGGGGCTGGATCGGCGAGTCGCGCTGGAGCGCGGCGGAGGGAATCCTCAGCCACGGCGGCGGCCGGATGATGATGGTCGCGCCGTTCCTGCCGGTGTTCAACGCGCTGCTGCCGCTGGCCGCCGGTGGCCTGCGGATGTCGTACCGCCGGTTCCTCGGAAGCGCGGCCCTCGGCGCGGCCGCCTGGGCCGGTCTCTACCTGGCGCTGGGCACCGCCTCGCGGGCGCTGGCCGGGCTGCTGCCGGGGGCACCCAGCCCGCTGCTGGTCACCATGGGGGTGGGGCTGGTGCTGGCGTTTGTCGTGCTGGTGGGGGCGCGGCGGCGGTTCGCTGCTCTTGCTGGGTGAGCTGCCGTGGTTGCGGTGGGGGGCGGGGGCCTGCCGTGCCTGGCTCCGGGCGGTCAGGCTTGATCCCTGCGCCGGGCACGGCAGGCCCCCGCCCCCGTCGTGGGGGCGGTTCGTCGACCGGGTTGCCGCCGCGGACTGGTTGTGGATCTTTTGTGGTTCTCGGTCAACCTCGGGTGAACCGCGTTGGGGGTGGGGTTACCAGCCTCTTGCTTTCCACTGGGGGAGGGCTGGGCGCTCCGCTCCCAGGGTGCTGTCCTTGCCGTGGCCCGGGTAGAACCAGGTGTCGTCCGGCAGCTTGTCGAACAGCTTGTGCTCGACGTCGTCGATCAGCGCGGCGAAACGCTGCGGGTCCTTGTCGGTGTTACCCACGCCACCCGGGAAGAGGCTGTCGCCGGTGAAAAGGTGCCCGGTGCCGTTGGGGTCGCGGTAAAGCAGCGCGATCGAACCCGGCGTGTGGCCCTTGATGTGGATGACCTCCAGCGCGCAGTCACCGACCGCGACGGTGTCGCCGTCGGCCAGCCGCTCCGCCTCGATCGGCAGCCCGGCCGCGTCGTCGGCGTGCACGAGCGCCCGCGCGCCGGTCTTGGCGACCACCTCCTCCAGCGCCACCCAGTGGTCCATGTGCTGGTGGGTGGTGACCACTGCGGCCAGACCGCCGTCGCCGACCAGCTCCAGCAGCCGGGGCGCCTCGTTGGCGGCGTCGATCAACACCTGGTCCCCGGTGCCGGTGCAGCGCAGCAGGTAGGCGTTGTTGTCCATCGGGCCCACCGACAGCTTGCTGATCGTGAGCCCGTCCAACTCCCGTACCGCCGGCGGGCCGCCGTGGGTGACATCTCCGCTGTAGGTCATGACGTGTCCGTATCCGTTCCGGTGGAGTGGGCAGGGGACTGCCGGGGTCGACGGCGAGCGTGGCCCAGTCGACCCTAGCCGGCTTGCGCCGCGCCGTCGTCGCGGAAATCGCTTTCGGCGCGTCGCCCCGCGCCCTACCGTCGGCCTCACAAGCGGCACCGGGACGTCGGACGGAGGTGGTGTTCATGCCGGACGTGGCACGCGTGTTCCGCCATCACCAGCTCGACACCGATGAGGATGCCATGACGATCGATCTGACCGCCCTCGGCTGGGACGCCGACCGGGCGACGTACGCCGCCCGACGCGGCGAGCACCACCCCGGCCGGGTGGCCCGCGTGGACCGGGGGGTCTGCACGGTGCTCACCGCCGACGGCCCGGTCCGGGCCAGCCTCGGCCCGTCCGTGCTGGCCTCCGCCGTCCGGGACCCCTCGGCGCTGCCCTGCGCGGGGGACTGGGTGCTGCTCACGCACTGGCCGGACCGCCGGATCACCGTGGCGGTCGTGCTGCCCCGGCGGGCCGCGCTGATCCGCCGTACCGCCGGCAAGGACGCCAGCGGCCAGGTGCTGGCCGCCAACCTCGACGCCGCCGCCGTGGTGGAGCCGGTGCACCCGGAACCGGACGTCGGCCGCATCGAGCGGCTGCTCTCCCTGGTCCACGAGTCCGGGGCCCGGCCCATCGTGGTGCTCACGAAGGCCGACCTCGCGGCCGACCCGGGCGCGCTGGCCCGCCAGCTCGCCGCGATCGCCCCCGGCGTGCCGGTGCTGCCGGTCAGCGCCGAGCGCGGCACCGGTCTGGACCCGCTGCGCGCCGAGGTCACGCCGGGTCGCACGCTGGGGCTGCTCGGGCCGTCCGGCGCGGGCAAGTCGAGCCTGGTCAACGCGCTCGCCGGCGCGGTGATGATGCCGACCCAGGCGATCCGGCGGGTCGACGGCAAGGGCCGGCACACCACCACCTGGCGGGCCCTGGTGCCGATCCCGGGCGGCGGCGCGGTGATCGACACACCAGGCGTACGGGCGGTCGGCCTGCTCGACGGCGTGACCGGCCTGGACCGGGCGTTCGCCGACATCGCCGGGCTGGCCGAGGGCTGTCGGTACGCCGACTGCGGCCACGACGGCGAGCCGGCCTGCGCGGTAGGCGACGCGCTGCGGACCGGTGAGCTGTCCACCCGCCGGTGGGAGAGCTGGCGGCGTCTGCAGTCGGAGGTCACCCACGAGAGCCGGCGGCGCGAGGCGCGGCTGGCCGCGGAGCGGCGTGGCGGCTGGCGCTCGGCCCGGCGTCGGGCGGCGCGGCCACCGTCGCCCGGAGGTTACTGACGGCCGTCGTACGCGGGCTGGCGGCGGCTCGGCCGACCGGGCTGAGCTGGGGGAATGTGCGGGCGGGGGAAACTGTCATACCTCGGGGCTAGAGTTGCCGAGGCGTGTTTTCCGCGCCCGCACGACCGCTCGAAGTCACCCAGAGCGGGACAGATCCTTCGCTTCGTCTTCTCCCGGGAGTACACGCACTGTGGCCGACCGACTGATCATCCGTGGCGCGCGCGAGCACAACCTGCGTGACGTCAGTCTCGACCTGCCCCGGGACGCTCTCATCGTGTTCACCGGGCTGTCCGGGTCGGGCAAGTCGAGCCTGGCCTTCGACACGATCTTCGCCGAGGGTCAGCGACGGTACGTGGAGTCGCTCTCGTCGTATGCCCGGCAGTTCCTCGGCCAGATGGACAAGCCCGACGTCGACTTCATCGAGGGGCTGAGCCCGGCCGTCTCGATCGACCAGAAGTCGACCTCGCGCAACCCGCGCTCGACCGTCGGCACCATCACCGAGGTCTACGACTACCTGCGGCTGCTCTACGCCCGCATCGGCGAGCCGCACTGCCCGGTCTGCGGCGAGCGGATCTCCCGGCAGAGCCCGCAGCAGATCGTCGACCGGGTCCTCGCGATGGCCGAGGGCACCAAGTTCATGGTGCTCGCGCCGGTGATCCGCGGCCGTAAGGGCGAGTACGTCGACCTCTTCGCCGAGCTGCAGGCCAAGGGCTACGCCCGGGCCCGCGTCGACGGCGTGGTGCACCCGCTGACCGAGCCGCCGAAGCTCAAGAAGCAGGAGAAGCACACCATCGAGGTGGTGATCGACCGGCTCACCGTCAAGCCGAGCGCCAAGCAGCGGCTGACCGACTCGGTCGAGGCGGCGCTGGGCCTGTCCAGTGGGCTGGTGCTTCTCGACTTCGTCGACCTGCCGGAGGACGACCCGGACCGGGAGCGCCGCTACTCCGAGCACCTGGCGTGCCCCAACGACCACCCGCTCGCCATCGAGGATCTCGAGCCGCGGGTCTTCTCCTTCAACGCGCCCTACGGCGCCTGCCCGGAGTGCACAGGCCTGGGCACCAAGAAGGAGGTCGACCCGGAGCTGCTGGTCCCGGACCCGGAGCGCAGCCTGCGCGAGGGCGCCATCCAGCCCTGGTCCACCGGGCACAACCTGGAATACTTCCTGCGCCTGCTGGAGGCGCTCGGCGAGGCCCAGCACTTCGACGTCGACACCCCGTGGCGGGCGCTGCCGGCCCGGGCGCAGAAGACGATCCTGCACGGCTCCGACGACCAGGTGCACGTGCGCTACCGCAACAAGTACGGTCGCGAGCGCTCCTACTACACCGGCTTCGAGGGTGTGGTGCAGTGGATCGAGCGCCGGCACTCCGACACCGAGTCCGAGTGGTCCCGCGACAAGTACGAGGGCTACATGCGCGACGTGCCGTGCGCGGCGTGCGGCGGCGCCCGGCTCAAGCCCGAGGTGCTCGCGGTCACCCTCGCCGGCAAGAGCATCGCCGAGGTCTGCAACCTGTCCGTGGGGGAGTGCGCCGACCTGCTCGCGGGCATCGAGCTGACCGACCGGCAGAAGATGATCGCCGAGCGCGTCCTCAAGGAGATCAACGCCCGGCTGCGGTTCCTTCTCGACGTGGGCCTGGACTACCTCTCGCTGGACCGGCCGGCCGGCACGCTGTCCGGCGGCGAGGCGCAGCGCATCCGGCTGGCCACCCAGATCGGCTCCGGTCTGGTGGGCGTGCTCTACGTGCTCGACGAGCCGTCGATCGGCCTGCACCAGCGCGACAACCACCGGCTGATCGAGACTCTGATCCGGCTGCGCGGGCTGGGCAACACGCTGATCGTGGTCGAGCACGACGAGGACACCATCCGCGTCGCCGACTGGATCGTCGACATCGGGCCCGGCGCCGGCGAGCACGGCGGCAAGATCGTGCACAGCGGCTCGGTGCCGGCGCTGCTGAAGAACAAGGAGTCGATCACCGGGGCGTACCTGTCCGGGAAGCGGTCGATCCCGACGCCGGCCGGCCGCCGGCCGCAGGATCCGGCCCGCGAGCTGGTGGTGCACGGCGCGCGTGAGCACAACCTGCGCAACCTGACCGTCTCGTTCCCGCTGGGTCAGCTCATCGCGGTCACCGGGGTCAGCGGCTCGGGCAAGTCGACGCTTGTCAACGACATCCTCTACGCGGTGCTGGCCAACCAGATCAACGGCGCTCGGCTGGTGCCCGGCCGGCACACCCGGGTCTCCGGTCTGGAGCACGTGGACAAGGTCGTCGGTGTGGACCAGTCGCCGATCGGCCGTACGCCGCGCTCCAACCCGGCCACCTACACCGGTGTCTGGGACCACGTCCGCAAGCTCTTCGCCGAGACCACCGAGGCCAAGGTCCGGGGGTACGGGCCGGGCCGGTTCTCGTTCAACGTCAAGGGCGGCCGCTGCGAGGCGTGCTCCGGCGACGGCACCATCAAGATCGAGATGAACTTCCTGCCCGACGTGTACGTCCCCTGCGAGGTCTGCAAGGGCGCCCGGTACAACAGGGAGACCCTGGAGGTGCACTACAAGGGCAAGACCGTCTCGGACGTGCTGGAGATGCCGATCGAGGAGGCCGCCGAGTTCTTCTCCGCCATCCCGGCCATCCACCGGCACCTCAAGACGCTCGTCGACGTCGGTCTGGGCTACGTCCGCCTCGGGCAGCCCGCGCCGACCCTCTCCGGTGGTGAGGCGCAGCGGGTCAAGCTCGCGTCCGAGCTGCAGAAGCGGTCCACCGGGCGGACTGTCTACGTGCTCGACGAGCCGACCACCGGCCTGCACTTCGAGGACATCCGCAAGCTGCTGATGGTGCTGGAGGGCCTGGTCGACAAGGGCAACACGGTGATCACCATCGAGCACAACCTCGACGTGATCAAGACGGCCGACTGGCTGATCGACATGGGCCCGGAGGGCGGCCACCGGGGCGGCATGGTGCTCGCCACCGGCACCCCTGAGGAGGTCGCCGAGGTGGCCGAGAGCCACACCGGTGAGTTCCTGCGCCAGGTGCTCAAGCTCGACGGCGAGGCCAAGGGCGCGGCGGCGGCCACCACCCGCGCCGCCAAGGCCAACGGCGTCACCAAGACGCGGGCCAGCCGCAAGGTGCCGGCCGGCGCACGCTGACCACGATCTCCGCGGGGCGGGGCGGGGCGATTGCTGCCCCGCCCCGCCCCATTTCCCGGGTCGGACGGATGCCGCGATGAACCATCCGGCACAGTTGCCCGTGTGGAAAAGTGTGCCGGCCGTTGACCGGCGCAGCGGGCGAGAGAGAGGCGAGGCATGAGTGACGATCAGGCGCTGACCGGTCCGGGTACGCAGACACGTCGTACCCTGCTCACCGGTGTCGGGGCAGTCGGCGCGGCTGTCGTCCTGGCTGCCTGCGGCAGTGACGACGGCGGCGGCAGCGGCGGTCCCACGAGTGGTGGCCCCGCCGTGCCCAGCACCGGCGACGCTGGCGGCGGCGACCGGCAGAACGCCCAGTCGCTGGCCACCACCGCCGACATCCCGGTCGGCGGCGGCAAGGTCCTCGCCGCCGAGGGCGTGGTGATCACCCAGCCCGCGGCCGGCCAGTTCAAGGGCTTCAGCCCCATCTGTACGCATCAGAACTGCCCCGTGACGAACGTCGACGGCGGCACCATCAACTGCACCTGCCACGGCAGCAAGTTCTCGATCGAGGACGGCTCGGTGAAGGCCGGGCCGGCCACCAAGCCGCTGCCGCCCAAGGAGATCAAGGTGACGGGCGACCAGATCTCCCTGGCCTGACGCGAACGGCTCGACGGCTCTCGACGGCTTGATGCGCTCGACGGCTTGATCGACTCGTGTTCCGGGAAGTCGGGGTGTCCGCAGCCCGCCGACACCCCGTCTTCCCGGAAGCCGAGTGGATCAAGCGCTTGCGGTGGGGTGTCGGGGGTGCGGACTAGGCTTGTCGGCGTGGCTGACCCCTCGACCTACCGACCCGCACCCGGCACCATCCCGGAGTCACCGGGGGTCTACCGCTTCCGTGATGGCACCGGCCGGGTGATCTACGTCGGCAAGGCGAAGAACCTGCGCAGCCGGCTCAACTCCTACTTCGGCGACGTCTGGAACCTGCACGAGCGCACCCGACAGATGGTCACCACCGCCGAGTCGGTGGACTGGATCACCGTCGGCACCGAGGTCGAGGCGCTCCAGCAGGAGTTCACCTGGATCAAGCAGTACGACCCCCGGTTCAACGTCCGCTACCGCGACGACAAGTCGTACCCCTATCTCGCCGTCACCCTCGACGAGGAATATCCGCGGTTGCAAGTGATGCGCGGCGCGAAGCGCAAGGGTGTGCGCTACTTCGGTCCGTACTCGCACGCCTGGGCCATCCGGGAGACCCTGGACCTGCTGCTGCGGGTGTTTCCCGCGCGCACCTGCTCGGCCGGCGTGTTCAAGCGCGCCGGCCAGGTCGGCCGTCCGTGCCTGCTGGGCTACATCGGCAAGTGCTCGGCGCCGTGCGTCGGCACCGTCTCCGCCGACGAGCACCGTGCCATCGTCGACGGCTTCTGCGACTTCATGGCCGGACGCACCGACACGATGGTCCGCAAGATCGAGCGCGAGATGACCGAGGCGAGCGAGCAGCTGGAGTTCGAGCGCGCCGCCCGCCTGCGTGACGACGTGGCCGCCCTGCGCCGGGCCATGGAGAAGCAGACCGTGGTGCTCGGCGACGGCACCGACGCCGACGTGGTCGCGTTCGCCGACGACCCGCTCGAGGCGGCCGTGCAGGTCTTCCACGTCCGCGACGGCCGGGTCCGCGGCCAGCGCGGCTGGGTCGTGGAGAAGACCGAGGACCTGAGCACCGGGGACCTCGTGCACCACTTCTGCACCCAGGTGTACGGCGGCGAGCACGGCGAGGCCGACGTGCCCCGCGAACTGCTGGTGCCCGAGTTGCCCGCCGACGCCGACGCGCTGGCCGAGTGGCTCAGTAACCACCGGGGCAGTCGGGTGTCGCTGCGCGTGCCGCAGCGCGGCGACAAGCGCTCGCTGATGGAGACGGTGGAGCGCAACGCCAAGGACGCGTTGGCCCGGCACAAACTCAAGCGGTCCGGTGACCTGACCACCCGCGGCAAGGCGCTGGACGAGATCAGCGAGGCGCTCGACATGCGTACCTCACCGCTGCGCATCGAGTGCTTCGACATCTCCCAGATCCAGGGCACCGACGTGGTCGCCAGCATGGTGGTCTTCGAGGACGGGCTGCCCCGCAAGAGCGAGTACCGGCGGTTCATCGTCCGGGGCGCCACCGACGACCTGTCCGCCATGTCCGAGGTGCTGCGCCGCCGCTTCGCCCGCTACCTCGACGCGCGGGCCGAGACGGGCGAGGTGGGCGTGGAGTCGGCCGACGACCCGACTGCGCCCGGAGGCGCCACGGATCCGCAGGTAGGCATCCTGGTCGACCCCACCACCGGCCGGCCGCGCAAATTCGCGTACCCGCCCCAACTGGTGGTCGTCGACGGCGGCGCCCCGCAGGTCGCGGCGGCCGCCCAGGCCCTCGCCGACCTGGGCATCGACGACGTCGCGCTGTGCGGCCTCGCCAAACGTCTGGAGGAGGTCTGGCTCCCCGACGACGAGTTCCCGGTCATCCTGCCGCGTACCTCGGAGGGTCTCTACCTGCTGCAACGCGTCCGCGACGAGGCGCACCGCTTCGCCATCACGTTCCACCGCCAGCGTCGCTCGAAGCGGATGACCGAGTCCGCGCTGGACGACGTCCCCGGCCTGGGCGAGGTCCGCCGCAAGGCGCTGCTACGACACTTCGGCTCGCTGAAGCGACTCTCCACGGCGACCGTCGAAGAGATCATCGAGGTGCCCGGGGTGGGTCGACGCACCGCCGAGGCGATCCTGGCCGCCCTCGACAAGGGCACCAAAACCGACGACAGCACGGCGGCGAGCCCCAGCACCTGAGTTGCGCGGTGCGAACCATCCCGCCGCGGTCGGCGAGCGCCTGCCGCCCTCTCGCCCGGCTGGGACGGCCGGTCAGGTCACACTGCCCGCCTGCCCGCCTGCCCGCCTGCCCGCCTGCCCGCCTGCCCGCCTGCCCGCCTGCCCGCCTGCCCGCCTGCCCGCCTTGCCTGCCCGAGTGATCCGGGCGAGGCTTGATCAACACGACATCACCGATGTCGGGGTCTCCCGGCATCCCGGACACCGCGATATCGCCGATCCCGTGTTGATCACTGCCTCACGCTCGTCCGTCCCAGAGGGCCGCTGCGGGGCTGGTCTGGGCGGGCGTAATGTCCGGTCTGGGATGCCGGCAGAGTGTGACCGGCTGCGTTCGTGGTCCGAAATCGTGGCCGCCCGGCGTCGTTGCGCACCCTCAAGTCGATGATCCACTCGGGTTTCATGAAGTCGCGGTGTCCAACGCGCCCGGACACCCCGATATCAAGGAACCCGAGTCGATCACCCCGGTCCGGGGCCGGATGCCCGTTTTCGGCTGGGCGGTTTGGGTGGTTTGGGCGTCGCCGTCCCGTGGCCGCCGGCACCCGGGCGGCGGAATCGTGGGCCCGACGGGGTCGTTATACCTGGCAGACGCCGCGACTCCCGGGCCGCGGCGCACGGCAGCCGCCGGGAACACCCGACCGGCGGCCATGGTTACATCCCCGGCACGGCCGAGCACCACTGGCCGGCCCGCACGGCGGTCGCCGGGAACACCCGACCGGCCGCCACGGTTACACCCCCCGGCACGGCCGAGCACCACTGGCCGGCCCGCACGGCGGTCGCCGGGAACACCCGACCGGCCGCCACGGTTACATCCCCCGCACGGCCGAGTCACCACTGGCCTGCCCTGTGTGGCGGTCGCCGGGAACACCCGGCCGGCCGCCACGGTTACACCCCCGGACACCCGAGCAGGCCCCCCCGAGCCGCCGGGTAGATCCCCCTGAGACTTCCCGCCCGGCACACACCCCCCGCGAGATTCGTGTGCCGGCGCGTATCCCCCGATGCAGAGGAGCACGCCATCATGCGTACCGATCTGATTCGTAAGACCGCTCTGACCGCTGCTGGCCTTGCTTTCACCGGTGGCGCCATCGCCGGTCCGGTGACGACCGCGTTCGCCGCGCCGAGCACCGACAAGCCCGTGTCGCAGACCCAGACCGACCGCAAGGGTCACGGCGAGCGGGAACTGGGCGTGCGCTACGAGGCCCAGCCGAACTTCTACTACTGCGGCCCCGCCGCCACCCGCAACGCCCTGTCCGTGCAGGGCAAGAACATCAACGTCGACGACATGGCCAAGGAGATGGGCACCACCGAGGCCGGCACCAACAGCATCAACGACATCACCCCGGTGCTGAACAAGGAGACCGGCAAGGCCGACGCCTACCACAGCGTGGAGATCAGCAAGCCCGACGCCGACGCCACGCAGACCAACCAACTGCGCGCCGACATCGTCAAGACCGTCGACAACGGCCGCGCCGTGGTCGCCAACATCGCCGGCACCAGCACCGACACCGACGGCACCAGCCACTCCTACGAGGGCGGGCACTACATCAGCGTCGTCGGCTACCGCGACAACGGCAACACCGTCACCATCGCCGACTCCGCCGACCCCAACCAGGCCGCCTACCAGATCACCGTCGAGCACCTCGCCGACTGGATCGCCACCCGCGGCTACGCCACCAGCTGACCCGACAGCACACCGAAAGGGCCGGACCCCACCACCGGGGTCCGGCCCTTTCGGCATGACCTCAGTCGCTGGCGAGGACGGCCAGGATCTGCTCGCCGTACTTGGCGAGCTTGTTCTCGCCGACCCCGTTGACCCGCGACAGCTCGGCCAGGGAGGTGGGCGCGTCACCCGCGATCTGCCGGAGGGTGGCGTCGTGGAAGATGACGTACGCCGGGACGCCCTGCTCCTTGGCGGTGGCCGCGCGCCAGGCCCGCAGCCGCTCGAAGACCGACGCGGCCGCCGGGGTCAGCTCGGCGACGACGGTGGCCGCGCCGCGCGGCTTCGACGAGCGGCTCGACGCCTGCCGCTCCGGCTCGCGGCGCATCGTGACGGTGCGGCGGCGGCCGAGCACCTCGGTGCTCGCCTCGGTCAGCGCCAGGGTGCCGTAGTCGCCCTCCACGGCGAGCAGCCCCTCGGCGAGGAGTTGCCGGACCACTCCCCGCCACTCGGCCTCGCTCAGCTCGGAGCCGATGCCGAAGACGGTGAGGGAGTCGTGCCCGTACTGGCTGATCTTGTCGGTCTGCTTGCCGAGCAGGATGTCGATGCAGTGCCCGGCGCCGAACCGTTGGTTGCGCTCGCGGTCGAGGCGGAAGACGGCCGAGAGTAGCTTCTGGGCGGCGACGGTGCCGTCCCACGACTCCGGTGGGTTGAGGCAGGTGTCGCAGTTGCCGCAGGCCGTCGGGGTCGTCTCGCCGAAGTATTCGAGCAGTTGCACCCGTCGGCAGCGGACCGTCTCGCAGAGCGCGAGCATCGCGTCCAGGTGTGCGGCGAGGTTGCGCCGGTGCGCGAGGTCGCCGTCGGACGTCTCGATCATTTTGCGCTGCTGGACCACGTCCTGGAGGCCGTACGCCAGCCAGGCTGTGGACGGCAGGCCGTCGCGGCCGGCGCGGCCGGTTTCCTGGTAGTAGCCCTCGACGGACTTGGGTAGGTCGAGGTGGGCGACGAAGCGGACGTCCGGCTTGTCGATGCCCATTCCGAAGGCGATGGTGGCCACCATGACCAGGCCGTCCTCGCGGAGGAACCGCTGCTGGTTGGTGGCGCGGGTGGTCGCGTCCAGACCGGCGTGGTACGGCAGGGCGGCAATGCCGTTGGCGACGAGGAACTCGGCGGTCTTGTCGACCGAGGCGCGGGACAGGCAGTAGACGATGCCGGCGTCGCCGGGGTGCTCGTCACGCAGCAGGGCCAGCAGTTGCTTGCGGGGTTCCCGCTTGGGCACGATCCGGTACTGGATGTTGGGCCGGTCGAAGCTGGCCACGAAGTGCCGCGCGTCGTCGAGCCCCAGCCGGGCGGCGATCTCGGTGCGGGTGGCGCTCGTCGCGGTGGCGGTCAGCGCGATCCGGGGGACCTGCGGCCAGCGCTCGTGCAGCATCGACAGCGCCAGGTAGTCGGGCCGGAAGTCGTGCCCCCACTGGGACACGCAGTGCGCCTCGTCGATCGCGAACAGGGAGATGCGTCCCCGGTCCAGCAGGGCGAGGGTGGTTCGGACGCCGAGCGCCTCCGGGGCGAGGTAGAGCAGGTCCAGTTCGCCGGCGACGAACGCGGCCTCCACCCGCCGCCGGGCGTCGAGGGTCTGGGTCGAGTTGAGGAAGCCGGCGCGGACGCCGACCGCGGTGAGCGCGTCCACCTGGTCCTGCATGAGCGCGATCAGCGGGGAGACGACGACAGCCACACCGTCGCGGACCAGGGCCGGAACCTGGTAACACAGCGACTTGCCGCCACCGGTGGGCATCAGCACCAGCGCGTCGCCACCGGCGACCACATGGTCGATGACCTGCTGCTGGAAGCCACGGAAGGCGTCGTAGCCGAACACCCGGCGCAGCACGTCCAGCGCGCCCTCGACGCGCAGCTCGGTGGGGGAAGCCATGCGCGGAGTCTACGAGCCGCCCCCGACACCAACGGCCGCACACCTGCCGGACGCGCCCATCGCATCCGCGAGTGCCGGCGGCCCGTCGCGGTTCGACGGCGCGCGACGGGCAAGGACGTCGGTCCCACGGTCAACTCGCGTTCATGGAATCCGCGGTGTCCTTCCGCTCCGACACCCCGGTTTGCAGGAACCCGAGTCGATCACCGCCGAGCCGGAGCAGAAGGCCGTGTCGCACGCCCTCAGGCGTGCCCGAGGGTCGGGCACGCCTGAGGGCCGACCGCCCGGTCAGCTCGGTTGGCTGGACCGGTTGGCCAGGCCGCGGGGCGGGGCCTTCATCCCGACCACGATGTCGACGATCTCGATGTAGCGGGCCTTGGCGCCCATCCGGAACGCGGTGGCCGCGGCGTTGATCTCCTCCAGGGTGTCGGCCTCGACCATGGTGACCTGGTCGTACTTGCCGTTGACCCCGGTGCACACCACGTGGGTGAGCTGCTTGGCGAAGCGGCCCAGATCCCGGGCGTGCTCGGCGGAGACCTCGTGGATGCCCTCCCGGCCGAGGGCGAAGTATTCCGGACTGATCCGCATGAAGAGGAAACCGACGTACTTGTTCTTGTCCGCCAGATCGTGCATCGCACCCTCCCAGATGTCGGCCTTGACCTGCGGCGATCACGTGGAGCATATAGATGACTACTGATCGTCATCAAGGGGGTGGAGCTGTCGGGAGGGCGACCCGCGCTCACCGGGCGCCGACGCGCCCGATCCGACGCCGGGCGGCGGGATAGAGTCGCTGATTGACCAATCGCGGCCGATGGCGGCCGCGGCGCCACGGCTTGGGGGTACGGGTGAGCGAGGCGCGCACACACGGGGACCGGACCGATCCTCCGGTGGCCACGGACGGGCAGCCGACGGCCGAGTCGGAGACCACCCTCGTGGTGGTGACAGGGCTGTCCGGTGGCGGTCGCAGCACCGTCGCCCGGGCGTTGGAGAACGTCGGCTACTACGTCGTGGACAACCTGCCGCAGGCGCTCATGCTCGACATGGCCGAGCTGGCGTTCAAGGCCGGCGGCGCGGCCCGGCGTACGGCGATGGTCCTGGACGTGCGCTCGCGGGCCTTCTCCACCGACCTGGCCGGGGCGATCCGCGAGCTGAAGGAGCGGGGCTTCTCGCCCCGGGTCGTGTTCGTCGACGCCGACGACGAGGTGCTGATCCGCCGGTTCGAGAGCGTCCGGCGGTCGCACCCGTTGCAGGGCGACGGCCGGCTCGCCGACGGCATCGCCGTGGAGCGCGGGCTGCTGGAGGAGGCCCGCGACCAGGCCGACGTGATCATCGACACCAGCCACCTGAACGTCAACCAGCTCCGCCGGCGCATCGAGGAGCTGTTCGGCGGCGAGGACGCCCGTCGGCTGCGGGTCACCGTGCTGTCGTTCGGCTTCAAGTACGGCCTGCCGCCGGACGCCGACTTCGTGCTGGACGCCCGGTTCCTGCCCAACCCGTACTGGGTGCCGGAGCTGCGCGAGCACACCGGCCGGGAGGAGGCGGTCAGCGCGTACGTGCTGGGTCAGGAGGGCGCGGACGCCTTCGTCGCCTCGTACGCCGACCTGGTCAACGCCACCACCGCCGGGTTCGAGCGGGAGGGCAAGCGGTACCTGACGGTCGCCGTGGGCTGCACCGGAGGCAAGCACCGCAGCGTGGCGATCGCCGAGGAGCTGGCTGGTCGGCTGCGCCAGTCGGGGCTGGCCGCCAACGCGCAGCACCGCGACCTGGGGCGGGAATGACGGCGCGCCGGGTGGTGGCGTTCGGCGGCGGGCACGGGTTGTCCGCGTCGCTGCGCGCGCTGCGCCACTGCGCCCCCGAACTCGACCTGGACATCACGGCGGTGGTCACGGTCGGCGACGACGGCGGGTCCAGCGGCCGGCTGCGCGCCGAGCGGGGCGGCCTGCCCCCCGGCGACCTCCGGCAGGCCCTCGTGGCGCTGGCCGGTGACCATCCGGCCACCCGACGCAGCGCCGGGCTGTTCCAGCACCGCTTCGCCGCCGTGCCGACCGGCGGCGTACCAGAGGAAAGCGACCCGCAGCGGGCCGCAGCCCGCGCCGACGGGCTGGCCGGGCACGCGGTGGGCAACCTGGTGCTCTGCGGCCTCATGGAGCTGCTCGGCGACCCGGTGGCCGCGCTTGAGCACGCCGGGGCGATGCTCGGTACGGTCGGTCGGGTCCTGCCGATGTCGCGGCAGCCGGTCGGCATCGAGGCGCGGGTGCGCGGCGTCGACCCGGCCGCCCCGGACGAGGTGTGCACCGTGCGCGGTCAACACCAGGTGGCGGTCACCACCGGGCGGGTCGAGTCGCTGCGCCTCACCCCGGCCGCCCCGGCTGCCTGCGCCGAGGCCCTGGCGGCGATCCGTGCGGCGGATTGGTTGATCTTCGGCCCGGGCAGTTGGTACACGAGCGTGCTGCCGCACCTGCTGGTGCCGCAGTTGGCCGACGCGATCGTGTCCAGCTCGGCCCGGCGGCTGGTCACGCTGAACCTGGCCGCGGAGAAGGAGACCCTCGGCCTCTCGGTCGCCGATCACCTGGCGGCGCTGCGCTGGTACCTGCCCGAGCTCAAGGTTGATCTCGTGCTCGCGGACGCCAAGGCGGTGGGTGACCCTGAACCGGTCGAACGTGCGGCAGAATCGCTTGGTGCCCGCCTGGTCCTCGCCCCCGTCGCCGTCACCGACGGCACTCCCCGCCATGATCCGGCTGCCCTGGGCGCCGCGCTGGTGCCTGTCCTGGGCGCCGATCGTTAGACACGTACGTAATCTCCGGCGACACGCCGGAACAGGTCCGTGAGGGGACGCACAATGGCGATGACGGCTGCGGTCAAGGACGAGCTGAGTCGGGTCGACGTGCCCAAGCCCTGCTGTCGGCGGGCGGAGATGGCTGCGCTGCTGCGCTTCGCCGGCGGGCTGCACATCGTCTCCGGCCGTGTGGTGGTGGAGGCTGAGCTGGACACCGGGGCGGTCGCGCGCCGGTTGCGGCGGGAGATCGCCGAGGTCTACGGCTACCCCAGCGAGATCCACGTGCTGGCGTCCGGTGGGCTGCGCAAGGGCAGCCACTTCATCGTCCGCGTGGTCAAGGACGGTGAGGCGCTCGCGCGGCAGACCGGTCTGCTGGACGTGCGCGGCCGGCCGGTGCGCGGGCTGCCCCCGCACGTGGTGGCGGCAAACGTCTGCTGCGCGGTGTCGGCGTGGCGGGGCGCGTTCATGGCGCACGGCTCGCTCACCGAGCCCGGCCGCTCCAGCGCGCTGGAGATCACCTGCCCCGGTCCGGAGTCGGCGCTGGCGCTCGTCGGCGCGGCCCGACGGATCGGCATCACCGCGAAGAACCGCGAGGTGCGCGGGGTGGACCGGGTGGTGGTCAAGGACGGCGACGCGATCGCCGCGCTGCTCACCCGCATCGGCGCGCACTCCAGCGTGCTGGCCTGGGAGGAGCGTCGGGTCCGCCGCGAGGTGCGGGCCACCGCCAACCGGCTGGCCAACTTCGACGACGCCAACCTGCGCCGCTCGGCGCGCGCGGCAGTCGCCGCCGCAGCCCGGGTGACCCGGGCGCTGGAGATCCTGGCCGACGAGGCGCCCAACCACCTCACCGACGCCGGGAGGCTGCGCCTGGAGCACCGGCAGGCGTCGCTGGAGGAGTTGGGGGCGTTGGCCGAGCCTCCGCTGACCAAGGACGCCATCGCCGGCCGAATCCGGCGTCTGCTCGCGCTGGCCGACAAGCGGGCCCGGGACCTCGGCATCCCGGATACCGAAGCGGCCGTCACGCCCGACATGCTCGTGGTCTGATAGGACGGTGGGGTCGTACGGTGCGGCGGGAGCACGCCCCGGCGCAGCGTGGTCTCACGCGCTCGGATAGGGTCGCTGCGTACGGCAAGGGGGCCGACACCGGCACTCCTCGCCGTGCCCACCGCCTCGGGCGGTCAGGTCCTCAGACCGCGCGGCGGGGTGGCCGAGATGAACCGTCAGCGGCCGGCTCCAACGGTCGGCGCACACCATTCCCGCCGGCGCGTTGTCTGCAGCCGGCGGACCAGAACGCGAGGAGATGGGACCTGTGACCATCCGGGTTGGCATCAACGGCTTCGGCCGAATCGGCCGTAACTTCTTCCGGGCAGTGCTGGCGTCCGACGCCGACATCGAGGTCGTGGCGGTGAACGACCTGACCGACAACGCCACGCTCGCCCACCTGCTCAAGTACGACAGCATCCTCGGCCGCCTGCCGTACGAGGTCAAGGCCACCGCCGACGAGATCACCGTCGGTGGCAAGACCATCAAGGCGTACGCCGAGAGGGACCCGTCGGCGCTGCCGTGGGGCGAGGTCGGCGCCGACGTCGTCATCGAGTCGACTGGCTTCTTCACCGACGCCACCAAGGCGAAGGCGCACGTCGACGGCGGGGCCAAGAAGGTCATCATCTCCGCCCCGGCGAAGAACGAGGACGTCACCGTCGTCATGGGTGTCAACCACGACACCTACGACCCGGCGAAGCACACCATCATCTCCAACGCCTCGTGCACCACCAACTGCCTCGCCCCGATGGCGAAGGTCCTGCACGACACGTTCGGCATCCAGCACGGTCTGATGACGACGATCCACGCGTACACCCAGGACCAGAACCTGCAGGACGCGCCGCACTCGGATCTGCGTCGTGCCCGGGCCGCCGCGCTGAACATCGTCCCGACCTCGACCGGCGCGGCGAAGGCCATCGGCCTGGTCCTGCCGGACCTGAAGGGCAAGCTCGACGGGTACGCGCTGCGGGTGCCGATCCCGACCGGCTCGGTCACCGACCTCACCGTCAACGTGGGTCGCGAGACCACCGTGGACGAGGTCAACGCCGCGCTGAAGGCCGCCGCGGACGGCCCGCTCAAGGGCATCCTGGTCTACAACGAGGACCCGATCGTCTCCAGCGACATCGTCACCGACCCGGCGTCGTGCATCTTCGACGCGCCGCTGACCAAGGTGGTCGGCAACCAGGTCAAGGTCGTCGGCTGGTACGACAACGAGTGGGGCTACTCCAACCGGCTCGTCGACCTCGTCAAGCTGGTCGGTTCGTCGCTGTGAGCATCCGGACCCTCGACGACCTGCTCGCCGAGGGGGTGTCGGGTCGGCGCGTGCTGGTGCGCGCCGACCTGAACGTCCCGCTCGACAAGCAGACCGGTGACATCACCGACGACGGCCGGATCCGCGCGGTGCTGCCGACGCTCGGCGCGCTGGTCGAGGCCGGCGCGAAGGTGGTCGTCTGCTCGCACCTGGGCCGCCCGAAGGGCGCTCCGGACCCGCAGTTCAGCCTGAGCCCGGTCGCCGACCGGCTCGGTGAGCTGCTCGGCGCTCCGGTGCACTTCGCCACCGACACGGTCGGCGACTCGGCCCGCTCCACTGTCGCCGACCTGGCCGACGGCCAGGTCGCCCTGCTGGAGAACCTGCGTTTCAACGCCGGTGAGACCAGCAAGGACGAGGCCGAGCGGGGCGCGTTCGCCGACCAGCTCGCCGCGTTCGGCGACGCGTACGTCGACGACGCGTTCGGCGCCGTGCACCGCAAGCACGCAAGCGTGTACGACGTGCCGGCGCGGCTGCCGCACGTGGCGGGCCGGCTGGTGCTGCGCGAGGTCGAGGTGCTCTCCAAGCTGACCAGCGAGCCCGAGCGGCCGTACGTGGTGGTGCTCGGCGGGTCCAAGGTCTCCGACAAGCTCGCGGTGATCGAGGCCCTGCTGCCCACCGTCGACCGGCTGCTCATCGGCGGCGGGATGTGCTTCACCTTCCTCAAGGCCCAGGGCCTGGAGGTGGGCACCTCGCTGCTGGAGAAGGACATGGTCGAGACCTGCCGCAACCTGCTGGAGCGGTCCGAGGGCAAGATCATGCTCCCGGTCGACGTGGTGGTCGCGGACGCGTTCGCCCCGGACGCCGCGCACGACACGGTCCGCGTCGACGGCATCCCGAGCCACCGGCTCGGCCTGGACGTCGGCCCGGAGACGGTCGCCGGCTTCGCCGCCGCCCTGTCGCCGGCCAAGACGATCTTCTGGAACGGCCCGATGGGTGTGTTCGAGATGGCGGCGTTCGCGGCCGGCACCCGGGGTATCGCCGAGGCGATCACCAAGGCCGACGCGTTCAGCGTCGTCGGTGGCGGCGACTCCGCCGCTGCGGTGCGGGCGTTGGGGCTTGACGAGTCGAGCTTCGGTCACATCTCCACCGGCGGCGGCGCCTCCCTGGAGTACCTGGAGGGCAAGACCCTCCCCGGCATCGCGGCCCTGGAGAACTGAGCATGGCGAGCACGACCCGTCGGCCGCTGATGGCCGGCAACTGGAAGATGAACCTCAACCACCTCGAGGCCAACCTGCTCGTGCAGAAGCTGGCCGCGAGCCTCACCGAGAAGCAGCTCACCGAGGTCGAGACGGTAGTGCTGCCGCCGTTCACCGACCTGCGCACCGTGCAGACGGCTGTGGACGGCGACAAGCTGCTGATCGGCTACGGCGGGCAGGACCTCTCCCCGCACGCCGCGGGCGCGTACACCGGGGACATCTCCGGCGCGATGCTCGCCAAGCTCGGCTGCACGTACGTGGTGGTCGGCCACTCCGAGCGGCGGGCCTATCACCACGAGGACGACGGCGTGGTCAACGCGAAGGTGAAGGCGGCGCTCACGCACGGCCTGACCCCGATCCTCTGCGTGGGGGAGGGGCTGGACATCCGCGAGCAGGGCACCCACGTGGCGCACTGCTCCGACCAGCTCGACGGAGGCCTCGCCGGGCTCACCCCCGAGCAGGTGCGCCAGGTCGTCATCGCGTACGAGCCGGTCTGGGCGATCGGCACCGGCAAGACCGCGACGCCGGAGGACGCCCAGGAGGTCTGCGGGGCGGTCCGCCAGCGGTTGGCGCAGCGCCTCGACCAGGAGACCGCCGACGCCGTCCGGGTCCTCTACGGCGGCTCGGTCAAGGCGTCGAACGTCGCCTCGATCATGGCCCAGCCGGACGTGGACGGGGGCCTGGTGGGCGGCGCCAGCCTGGACGCGGAAGAATTCGCGCAGATCTGCCGGTTCCCCGAGCACATCGCTCGCTGATCGCTCGCTATCCTGGACACCGCCCGTCCACCGGCCGGTGCCGCCGTGCCCGACCTGTCCGGGCGAGGATCGCTACGAGAGGACTGCCCCCAGCCATGCCGATCTGGTTCGCATACACGTTGATCGTGTTGCTGGTCATCACGAGCATCCTGCTCACCATGCTCATCCTGCTGCACCGCGGTAAGGGCGGCGGGTTGTCGAGCATGTTCGGCGGTGGCGTCAGCTCCAGCCTCGCCGGCTCCTCGGTGGCCGAGAAGAACCTGGACCGTTACACCGTTCTGGTGGGTGTCGTCTGGTTCGCGGCGATCGTCGGGCTGGGGCTCTGGCTCCGTCTCCAGATGAACAGCGGCACCTGAGCAGGCCCGCTAAGTCGTACAATCTGCGCGCGGTCCGTCACTCGACGGGCCGCGCGCAGTCCTTTCTCCGCTGCACCGCGTCGCCCGCCACCCATCCCCGACGGT
The DNA here is from genome assembly GCF_043197115.1 of Micromonospora sp. NPDC049275. Lineage (NCBI taxonomy): Bacteria > Bacillati > Actinomycetota > Actinomycetes > Micromonosporales > Micromonosporaceae > Micromonospora > Micromonospora sp. NPDC049275. Next base: position 243,229 of record NZ_JBICSN010000007.1, on the reverse strand, counting down.
GGCGGGTCCCCTCCGACGACAGGAGCGAGCAGCCGTGCCCAGTGGCAACGTCATCCGCGGCGCCCGCGTCGGGTCCGCACCCATGCGCCCGGACGAGCGGCACCAACCCGCACCCCGACAGGACGTCACCTACTGGTGTCGCAACGACCACCGGACCGACATCAGGATCGCGGCCGACGCCACGGCGCCGCCGCTGTGGGACTGCCCCCGCTGCGGGCTGCCCGCCGGACCGGACGCGCAGAACCCGCCCGGGCGGGTCCGCGCGGAGCCGTACAAGAGCCACCTGGCGTACGTGAAGGAGCGGCGTACCGCCGAGGAGGGCGAGGCGCTGCTGGCGGAGGCGCTCGCCGCGCTGCGCCGTCGCCGGGGCGAAAGTTAGGGGGAGGACCCCACGCGGGGCCCTCCCCGTCGCTCAGCGCAGGCTACGCAGCCGGGCGGGTACGTCGGCGGCCGCCGCGCGGTCCAGCAGCCAGCGGGTACGGTCCACACCGTGCACCCCGGCGGCCGGCAGCTGCACCGGGCCGGCGCCGGCCAGCGCCATGCCCACGGCACGGGCCTTGTCCGCGCCGCCGGCCACCAGCCAGACCTCCTCGGCCGTGTTGATGGCCGACAGGGTGAGCGTCGTCCGTACCGGCGGCGGCTTCGGGCTGCCCCGCACCGCGCTGACCGGCCGCGTCTCGTAGTTCACCGGGTGCTCGGGGAAGACCGAGGCGACGTGCCCGTCCTCGCCGACGCCCAGCATCAGCACGTCGAAGTGCGGCAGCGCGGCGTGCCCCGGCCGGGCGGCGCGGGCCAACTCGTCGGCGTACGCGGCTGCGGCCGCCTCGGGGTCGTTGCCGGCCGGGCCGTCGGAGGCCGGCATGGGATGCACCCGGGCCGGGTCCAGCGGCACCACGTCCAGCAGGGCGGCGCGGGCCTGGGTCTCGTTGCGCTCCGGGTCGCCGGCGGGGAGGAACCGCTCGTCACCCCACCACACGTCGACGCGGGACCAGTCCACCGCGTCGCGGGCCGGCAACTGCGCCACCGCCCGGTAGACGGCCGCGGCGATGCGCCCGCCGGTGAGCACCATGGCGGCCTCGCCCCGGTCGGCCTGGGCGTCGAGCAACTTCACCAGCAACCGGACCGCCACGGCCTGCGCCAGCAGGTCGGCGTCGGCGTGGACGGCGACACTCGCCTCACTCATGGGTTGTGCCTTCCCGACCGCTGGGCGGTCGCTGTCGCGTCGTGCCCGGACGCGACGTCCGGGGTGGCGGTGAGGGCCGGGACGTGGCGTCCCGGCCCTCGGGTGGTGCTGCTCAGCTTTCGCCGCTCGTGCCGGTGTGCGCGGTGACCCCGGCCTCGGCGCGCTGGGCCGTGGCCGGATCCTTCCAGACGTGCACCCGCTGCGGGGGGCGCTGTTCCAGACCCCGCAGGCCGGCGGTCGCGCCGAGCGCCTCCGCGTACACCTGGTCGGCGTCCAGCCGACGCAGCTCCTCGGCCAGCTCGTCGCCGAGCGGCCGACGGACCAGCGGCAGGGCCCTGTCGTCCTGGCCGGTACGGCGGAACACCGCCATGCTGTCCTCCCGGGTCAGCGTCAGCTGGTCGCCGTTGGCGCAGCTCAACCGCACCTCCCGCATCCGGGGGAACTCGTCGGTGTCCACCTTGTGCGGGGTGATGCCGAGCCGGCTGGACAGCCAACCGACCATCAGCGCCGCCGTCGGGTCGCTCGGTGGCGCGACGACCGTCGCCTCGACAACCTGCTCACTGGCGGTGTCGAACGCCCCCGCGACAAGGGTCCGCCACGGGGTGATCCGGGTCCACGCGAGGTCCGTGTCGCCCGGGGCGTAGTCCCGGGCACGCTGCCGCAGCGCCTCCACCGGATCGGCGGCCTGCGCCGAGTCGGTGATCCTGCGGTCGGCGACCACCCCGAGGAAGTCGGTGGCGATCTCCGCCGGCGGCTCGCCGTGCCACCAGGTGACCACCGGCACGTCCGGCACCAGCAGCGGCATCACAACCGACTCGGCGTGCAGGGCGAGGCGCCCGTACATCCGGGTGACCACCGCCTCGCAGGGGCCGAGCCGGCCACCGACAACGATCTCCGCGTCCAGCCGGTTGCGTTCCCGCTCGATGTCGGAGCGGACCACCACCACCAGCCGGCACGGGTGGGCGGCGGCGGCGATGGTCGCCGCCGCCTCGGCCTCCCGGACCCGCTTCTCGTCCACCACCACGATGAGGGTGAGCGCCATGCCGCTGGCCACACCACCGGCGCTGCGCCGCTCGGCGGCCAGCGCCTTGACCACCTCGTTGCCGGTGGTGTCCCACAGCCCGATCATGCTCTTCTCCAAGCGCGGCCCTCGCGGGCCAGCATCTCGTCGGCCGCCCGCGGCCCCCACTCACCGGCGCGGTACGGCTCCGGCGTGGTGCCCTCCCAGGCGTGCTCCAGCGGGTCGATCACCTGCCAGCTCTGCTCGACCTCTGCCGCGTCCGGGAACAGGGTCCGGTCCCCGATCAGCACGTCCAGCACCAGCCGCTCGTACGCCTCGGGGCTGGACTCCGTGAACGCCTCGCCGTACTGGAAGTCCATCGCGATGTCGCGGACCTCCATGGTGGTGCCGGGCACCTTCGAGCCGAACTTGAGCACCACGCCCTCGTCCGGCTGCACCCGGATGACGAGCTGGTTGTTGCCCAGCGACTCCATGTCGGCGTCGTTGAACGGCAGGTGCGGCGCCTTCTTGAACATGATGGCGACCTCGGTGACCCGCCGGGGCAGCCGCTTGCCGGCCCGGATGTAGAACGGCACCTCGGCCCAGCGCCGGTTCTGGATGCCCAGCCGCACCGCCACGTACGTCTCCGTCGTGGAGTCGGCGGGAACGTCCTGCTCCTCCCGGTAGCCGACCGCGCGTTCGCCGCCCACCCAGCCGGGCAGGTACTGGCCGCGGACGGTGTCCCGGGCCACGTCCTTCGGCAGGGTGATCGCCTTGAGCACCTTCAGCTTCTCGGCGCGGATCTCGTCGGCGTCGAAGCTGGTCGGCTCCTCCATCGCCACCAGGGCCAGGAGTTGCAGCAGGTGGTTCTGCAACACGTCGCGGGCGGTGCCGACGGTGTCGTAGAAGCCGGCGCGACTGCCGATGCCGACGTCCTCGGCCATGGTGATCTGCACCGAGTCGACGTACTTGGAGTTCCACAGCGGCTCGAACAGGTTGTTGGCGAACCGCAGCGCCAGGATGTTCTGAACGGTCTCCTTGCCCAGGTAGTGGTCGATCCGGAAGACGTCCTCGCGGGTGAACACGTCGTCGACGAGGTCGTTGAGCGCCTTCGCCGACGGCAGGTCGTTGCCGAACGGCTTCTCCACCACCACCCGGCGCCAGCCGCCGGACTTCTCGTTGTCGGCCATCCCGGTGCGCGCCAGTTGCTTGAGCACGACGGGGAACGCGGCCGGGGGGATGGAGAAGTAGAACGCCGCGTTACCGGCGATGCCGTGGGTCTGCCGCAGGTCGTCAAGCGTCGAGGCGAGCTGGTCGAACGCCGCGTCGTCGTCGAACGACCCGCCGACGAACTTGATGTTGCCGGCCAACCGTGCCCAGACCTCGTCCCGCCACGGGGTGCGGGCGTGCTTGCGGGCCGCCTCGCACGCGAGGGTCTCGAAGTCGCCGTCACCCCAGTCGCGGCGGGCGAAGCCGAGCACCACGAAACCGGGCGGCAGCAGCCCTCGGTTCGCCAGGTCGTAGACCGCGGGCAGCAGCTTCTTGCGGGCCAGGTCGCCGGTCACCCCGAAGATCACCAGAGCGCACGGCTCGGGGATTCGGGGCAACCGGCGGTCCTGCGGGTCACGCAGTGGGTTCACGCCTTGGGTCACGTCGTCCATCCTCACGCCCGCAGCTCACCGGCCGCGTCGAGTAGTTGGGCGACCCCGGCTGCCCGGTCGGTCAGGTGCAACCGCAGCAGCGGCCGCTCCCGACCCGCGAGGGCCTGCCGGTCGCCGGCGGCCTGTGCCGCCTGCAGCTCACCGAAGGTGTACGGCTTGCCCGGCACCGCCAGGTCCTCGGTGACCGCGCCGGTCACCTGAAGGTAGCTGCCCACCTGCGGGCCGCCCTTGTGGTACTGGCCGGTGGAGTGCAGGAACCGCGGCCCCCAGCCGAAGGTGACCGGACGGCCGGACGCGCCGGCCAGCAGCGGCCGCAGCCGGGCCGCGTCGGCGTCGGCGAAGCGGTCCAGGTACGCCATCACCGCGAGGTAACCGTCGTCGCCGAGACCGTCGAGCAGCCAGCGCAGCACGCCGGCCAGGTCACCGGGTGCGCCCTGCGGCGCGTACACCTCGATCGCGCCCTCGGTGAACGACGGCGTCTCCGCCGGCAGGCCCGAGGCCAGGATCTTGTTGGTGTTCTCCTTGGACTCGGTGACGTTCGGCTGGTTGAACGGGTCGATGCCGAGCACCACGCCGGCCACCGCCGTGGCGTACTCCCAGGCCAGGAACTGCGCGCCGAGCGGGCCGTTGACTGCCACGTCCGGGTCGGCGCCGCCGCCCGGCACGTCACCGGCGGTCAACGCGCCGCCGTAGCTGACTGTCAACACGTCCGGGCCGGTGGCGCCGGGGCTCTGCGGAGACTCGACCACGACGGGCAGGATGCCGACCCCGGCCTTGCCTGTCGACTCGGCGATCAACTGCTCGGCCCAGTCGCCCAGACCGTCGATGCCGGTGCCGTCGGACACCAGGGCGACCTTGTCGCGGGCCAGCGTGGCCGCGGCGCCCAGCGCGGCGCCCAACGCCAGCGCCGGGTTGTCGCTGTCTCCGGCGAGCGACTCGGCCAGCGCGTCGGCCTGGTCGAGCAGCTCGGCGACCTCGACGCCGGCCAGCGCCGAGGGCACCAGGCCGAACGCGGTGAGCGCCGAGTACCTGCCGCCCACGTTCGGGTCGGCGAGCACTGTGAACGCGCCCATCTCGGCCGCTGTCGTCTCCAGCGGCGAACCCGGGTCGGTGACGATGACGAAGTGCCGGCCGGCCTCCGCCTCGGTCATCCCGGCGTCCAGGAACGCCTGCCAGTAGGCACGCCGGTGGCTGTCGGTCTCCACCGTCGAGCCGGACTTGCTGGCGACCACCACCACGGTGCGCTCCAGCCGGTCACCGAGGGCCGCCCGGACCTGACCCGGGTCGGTGGTGTCCAGCACGGTCAGCGGCCGGCCCAGGGTCCGCGTGATCACCTCGGGGGCGAGCGACGAGCCGCCCATCCCGGCGAGCACCACGTGGTCCAGGTCGGCCAGCTCGGCCTTCAGCTCGGCCAACTGCGCCAGCAACTCCCGGCTGCGCCGGTGGGTGTCCACCCAGCCGAGCCGGACCTTCGCCTCGGCTTCGGCGTCCGGACCCCACAGGCCCGCGTCCTTGGCGGCCAGCTTGCTCGGGACGCCGGCCTTGACCAGCGCCTCCCGGGTCGAGGCGGGCGCGGACTTGTCGACCGCGTCCGCGCCGTACACGGCGAGGCCGGCGGCGGCCTCCACCGGTCCTGCGAGAAGGTCACTCATGCGGCCACTCCACTTCGCTCGCTGATTGGCTCGCTCACGCGCCACCGGCCTTCTCGGCACCCTTGGCGTTGCTCGTGGCGGCCTTGTTCGGCGCGCCATTGCCCTTCGCCGCCGCCTCCAGCGACTTGCGGACGCCGTCGAGCAGCTCCTGCCAGCTCGCCTCGAACTTCTCCACGCCCTCGCGCTCCAGGGTGGCGATCACGTCGTCCATGTCCACCCCGACCGACTCCAGGTCCGCGAAGACCTTGCGGGCCGCGTCGTAGGCGCCGGTGACGGTGTCGCCGCGGGTCTCGCCATGATCGGCGTACGCGTGGATGACCGACTCCGGCATGGTGTTGACAGTGCCGGGCGCGATCAGCTCCTCCACGTAGATCACGTCCCGGTAGTCCGGGTTCTTCGTCGAGGTGGAGGCCCACAGCGGCCGCTGCGGGTGCGCGCCGGCGGCGGCGAGCGCCTTCCAGCGGTCGGAGGAGAAGACCTTGGTGTAGCGCTCGTACGCCAGCTGGGCGTTGGCGACGGCGGCCTTGCCCTTCAGGGCCTTGGCCTCGTCGGAGCCGATCTTCTCCAGCCGCTTGTCGACCTCGGAGTCGACGCGGGAGACGAAGAAGGACGCCACCGAGCCGATCTTCGACAGGTCGTGACCGTTGGCCTTGGCCTTCTCCAGGCCGGCGAGGAACGCCTCCATCACGGCCGAGTAGCGGTCCAGACCGAAGATCAGCGTCACGTTGACGCTGATCCCCTCGGCGAGGGTGTCGGTGATCGCCGACAGGCCCTCCTCGGTGGCCGGGATCTTGATGAAGAGGTTGGGCCGGTCGACGAGCCACCACAGGGCCTTGGCCTCGGCCAGCGTCTTGTCCGCGTCGTGTGCGCTGCGCGGGTCCACCTCGATGGAGACCCGGCCGTCGACGCCCTCGCTGCCGTCGTACGACGGGCGCATCACGTCACAGGCCCACCGCACGTCGTACGTGGTGAGCATCCGCACGGCCTCCTCCACGTCCACGCCACGGGTGGCGAGGTCGTGCAGCTGCCAGTTGTACTCGTCCGCGTCGCTCAACGCCTTCGCGAAGATCGTCGGGTTGGTGGTGACGCCCGCGACGTGCTTCTCACGGCGGAGCTGGTCCAGCCCACCGGAGCTCAAACGTACGCGGGAAAGATCATCGAGCCAGACCGCCACACCCGCGGCGGTGAGCTCATTCAGCTTGTCCGTCATGCCGTCCACGCTCCCTCAGTTGCCGGTCGTGAAACCGGTGATGTCGCCCACCCGGGCCAGCGAGGCGTGTGCCGCCGCCACGATCCGGTCGGGAGTGAACCCGAACTGCTCGAAGAGCACGGTGTGCGGGGCGCTCGCCCCGTAGTGCTCCAGGCTGACGCTCTCGCCGAGGTCACCGACGATGCCGCGCCAGGACATGGCGATCCCGGCCTCCACGCTCACCCGTGCCTTTACCCCGCGCGGGAGCACCGACTCCCGGTATGCCTCATCCTGCTCGTAGAACCACTCCTGGCAGGGCATCGAGACGACCCGGGTCGGGGTGCCGTCGGCCTCCAGCCGCTCCCGGGCGGTCAGGCAGAGCTGCACCTCGGAGCCGGTGCCCACGATGATCACCTGGGGCTTGCCGTTGGACGCCTCGGCCAGCACGTAGCCGCCCTTGGCCACGCCGTCCGCGCCGCCCAGGACGTCCCGGTCCAGGGTCGGCAGCGGCTGGCGGCTCAGCGCCAGCGCGGTGGGCCGGTCGGTGTGCACCAGGGCCTGCCGCCAGGCCCACGCCGTCTCGTTGGCGTCCGCCGGACGGACCACGTCCAGGCCGGGGATGGCGCGCAGCGCGGTCAGGTGCTCCACCGGCTGGTGGGTCGGGCCGTCCTCGCCCAGGCCGATCGAGTCGTGCGTCCAGACGTACGTCACCGGCAGCTTCATCAACGCGGCCAGCCGCACGGACGGGCGCATGTAGTCACTGAAGACCAGGAACGTGCCGCCGTACGGGCGGGTGCCGCCGTGCAGCGCGATGCCGTTGAGGACCGCGCCCATGGCGTGCTCACGGATGCCGAAGTGCAGGGTGCGGCCGTACTCGTGGCCGGGGAAGTCCTTGGTGGCGTGGGAGGCCGGGATGAACGACGGCTCGCCCTTCATCGTGGTGTTGTTGCTCTCGGCCAGGTCGGCCGAACCGCCCCACAGCTCCGGGAGCACCGGCGCGAGCGCCTCCAGCACCTTGCCCGAGGCGGCCCGGGTGGCGACACCCTTGGCGTCGGCGGGGAAGACCGGCAGCGCGTCGGTCCAGCCGTCCGGCAGCACCCGGTCGGCCATCCGCTCGTAGAGCGCGGTGCGCTCCGGGTTGGCCTTCTTCCAGGCGTCGAACGCGCTCGTCCACTGCTGCTCGGCGTCGGAGCCGCGGCCCATCACGTTGCGGGCGTGCGCGAGCACCTCCTCGTCGACCTCGAAGGTCTGCTCCGGGTCGAAGTCGAGGATCCGCTTGGTGGCCTTCACCTCGTCGGCGCCGAGCGCCGAGCCGTGGATCTTGCCGGTGTTCTGCTTGTTGGGGGCGGGCCAGCCGATGATGGTGCGCAGGGCGATGAAGGAGGGGCGACCGGTCTCCGCCTTGGCGGCCACCAGCGCGCGGTACAGCGCCTCGGCGTCCTCGTGGTAGTCACCCTGGTCGGCGTCCCCGCTGCGCCAGTCGACGGTCTGCACGTGCCAGCCGTACGCCTCGTAGCGGGCCGCGACGTCCTCGCTCTTGGCGATGCGGGTGTCGTCCTCGATCGAGATCTCGTTGTCGTCGTAGACCACCGTGAGGTTGCCCAGCTGCTGGTGCCCGGCGAGGGCGCTGGCCTCGTGGCTGATGCCCTCCTCGATGTCACCGTCGGAGACGATGCACCAGATGTTGTGGTCGAAGACCGACGTGCCCGGCTCGGCCTCCGGGTCGAACAGGCCGCGCTCGCGGCGAGCCGCCATCGCCATGCCGACCGCGTTGCCCAGGCCCTGCCCGAGCGGGCCGGTGGTGGTCTCCACGCCCGGCGTGTGGCCGTGCTCCGGGTGACCCGGGGTCATCGAGCCCCACTGCCGCAGCGACTTCAGGTCGTCCAGGCTCAGCGGGTAGCCGGACAGGAAGAGCTGGATGTAGAGGGTCAGGCTGGAGTGGCCGGCGGAGAGCACGAACCTGTCCCGGCCGGGCCAGTTCGGGTCGGCCGGGTTGTGCCGCATGACCCGGTTGAAGAGAAGATAGGCCGCGGGCGCCAGGCTCATCGCGGTGCCCGGGTGGCCGTTGCCGGATTTCTCGACGGCATCCATGGCCAGGACGCGGACGGTGTCGACAGCCCGGCGATCGAGGTCGGACCAGTTGAGTTCGGAGTGCTCGGGTCGGTTGGCAGCCACGATGGTTGTGCTCCTCGGCAGATGGGCGGAACCCTCACTGATGACCCTATCGAGCGCGACTAAACGTCCGCCCGGGGATCTCCGCATGGTGTGCGGTACGTGACTCTGCGCCCAGACGTTCAACCCGGTGGTGTGACGGCCCGCACCGTTGTCGGGTCGGCCGGGCAGCCAAAACGACAACGCGTAGTGTGTGGGTCGGTGTGCGGTCCCCGAGCGGGCCCCGCCGACTCGATCTCCCCGTGCCGATGCCGGAAGGTGGCAATCCGTGAGCATGATCACCGAGCGCCCCGCGAGCAACCCCGCCGGGCAGCCTCCGGCGCGGGCGGCCGAGGGTCCGGTGGCGCGGCGGGACGTACGCGCGATCCTCTCGGCGTACGTGGCGCTCACCAAGCCACGCATCGTCGAGTTGCTGCTGGTCACCACCATCCCGGCGATGATGCTCGCCGACGGGGGCCTGCCGTCGCTGTGGCTGATGGCCGTGGTGCTCATCGGTGGCTCGCTCGCCGCGGGTGCGGCAAGCGTGCTCAACTGCTACATCGACCGGGACATCGACCAGTTGATGCGGCGGACCAAGCGACGCCCGTTGCCGGCGCACACGGTTTCGCCGCGTAGCGCGCTCGTCTTCGGTCTGGTGCTGGCGGCCATCTCGATCGTCCTGATGGCGGCGTTCACCAACCTGCTCGCCGCCGGGCTGACCCTGGCCGCGATCGTCTACTACGACGTCGTCTACACGCTGTGGCTCAAGCGCTCCACCCCGACGAACACGTTCTGGGGAGGCGCCTGCGGGGCCGCTCCGGTGCTCATCGGATGGGCGGCGGTCACCGGCGGGCTGGCCCCGGCGGCCTGGGGGCTGTTCGCGGTGGTCTTCTTCTGGCAGATGCCGCACTTCTACCCCCTCGCGATGAAGTACAAGGACGACTACGCCCGAGCCGGCATCCCGATGCTGCCCGTGGTGGCCTCCGTCCGCCGGGTGAACGCCGAAATCCTGATCTTCGCCTGGCTCACCGTGCTCACCTCCCTCGCGGTCTGGCCGCTGGGCCTCAGCGCGATCTACGGGGTGCCGACGCTTGTGGTGGGCGCCATCTTCCTGGTCGAGGCGCACCGGCTCTGCCGTCGGGCGACGCGTGGCGAGGCGGTCAAGCCGATGCGGCTGTTCCACTGGTCGACGACGTACCTGACGATCGTCTTCGTGGCCGTCGCGCTCGACGCGCTGATCTGACGCGCGTCGCGGGATTCCCGCGCGCTCCCGATGGAATTCGACCGACTAATCATGGTCATGGATGAGTTGTCCGGGTTTAACGTCACATCAGAGTAACTTTCGACATGAGTCGGATCGACTCAATCTGCCAGTGTCCTACGGCATTTGGGCAAGTTGTTCGTACGGGAAAGTCCGGATATAACCGGGCAGGTTGGCTGTCGGCTTCGGTAAACCTGTAGGTAATTGGCATCACAAAAGGTTCATGGTTCTCGCCCGCGCGAGTGCAACTCTGCTTAGGCTTCGCGTCATGGCAGAAGGTTCCGATACGACGCTGACGGCCGAGCAGACCGCCGGCGAGCAGGCCCCGCACGGCCTGGTCGCGGGCCTCAAGTCGTTCGCCGCCGAGCACGGCGGCGCGAAGGCCGTCATCGAGTACGTCGGTAAGCGCGGCGCACGGATCGTCCTCGTGGGCGCCGACGGTGAGTGGGGCGACCAGTTCGCCGAGGACACCGTCACCGCCCGGGAGGCGTGCGCCAAGGCGGGAGTCACCGTCGAGAACGCCTGGGAGCGTGAACTGATGGACCAGATGCGACCGAGCAACGACCTCTGGCGGTCGATGGCCCGGCGCACGATGGCCCGTTGAGATAGACAGTTGAATTGACCAACCACCACCAGTCGACCCGGGGGGAACCCCGGGTCGCTCTCGTCACCTGCGCCGAGCTGGTCGACCTCGACCCAGACGACCGCCTCGTCCTCGACCCGCTCACCGCCCGGGGGATCGCCGCCGAGGCGGTCGTCTGGGACGACCCGGGCGCCGACTGGTCCTCGTACGACCTCGTCGTGCTCCGCTCACCGTGGGACTACGCCCTGCGCCGCGACGAGTTCGTCGCCTGGGCGGCAACCGTGCCGACGCTTGTGAACCCGGCCGACGTGGTCCGGTGGAACACCGACAAGCGCTACCTGGCCGAGCTGAGCGCCGCCGGGGTGCCGACCGTGCCGACGTCCTGGGTCGAGCCCGGGCAGACCTGGTCGCCGCCCGCCGACACCGGCGAGTACGTGCTCAAGCCCTCGGTCAGCGCCGGCAGTCAGGACACCGGCCGGTACGACCTGTCCGACCCCGAGCACCGCGAGCTGGCCGCCGCCCACGTTCGCCGGCTCTCCGCCGCCGGCCGGACGACGATGCTCCAGCCGTACCTGAGCGCCGTCGACAGCGAGGGCGAGACCGCGCTGCTCTTCCTGGCCGGCCCGGACGGGCTCGCGTACAGCCACGCCATCCGCAAGGGCCCGATGTTGACCGGCCCGGACCTCGGCCCGGACGGGCTCTACAAGGCCGAGGAGATCAGCGCCCGCACCGCCCGACCCGAACAGCTCGCGGTCGCCGAGAAGACCCTCGGCGCGGTCCCCGGCGGCACGCGTCAACTGCTCTACGCCCGGGTCGACCTGATCCCCGGCCCGGACGGCGACCCGGTCCTTGTCGAACTGGAGCTGACCGAGCCGTCGCTCTTCATCGGGTACGCCGACGGCGCACCCGACCGCCTCGCCGCCGCGATCGCCACCCACCTGGCCCGCCGCGCCTGACCCCGGGGCGGCGTGATCGACTCGGTTTCGGTGAAGTCGCGGTGTCCGGACCCGCCCGATGGACCGACTTCCGGGAATCCGAGTCGATCACGTCACACCGGTGGCCCGCGCAGCGCGGGACGTCAGGCGGTGACGGGGACGGCTTCGACGTCGGCCGCGGTGGTCCGGGGCGCCGGGGTGACCGGGCGGCGTTCGCCTGTCGACCACTGCACCGACAGCGCGGCCAGCAGCACCAGGCACGAGCCGAGCATGTGCGTGCCGACCAGGATCGCCGGCACGTGGGTGAAGTACTGCACGAAGCCGATGAGCCCCTGACCCAGCTCCACCGCGAGCAGGACGACTGCGGCCCGGGTGGCCCGGGCCGCTCCCACCGCGCGGAACGCGAAGATCAACGCCACCGACAGGCCGATCAGCAGGAAGACGACGTCGGCGTGGACCTGGGAGATCGACTCCGGGTCGAGCCCGTTGCGGGCCGCGCCGTGGTCCCCGGCGTGCGGGCCGCTGCCGGTGACCCAGGTGCCGATCACCAGCACCGCCACGGCGACGCCTGTGGTGACCCGGGCCAGCGTGCGCAGGGGAGTGGGCACCGCCGCGACCGTCGGGCCGTCCGGTTCGGCGGCCCGCCGCCAGAGGGCGTACGCGGCCGCGATCACCGCCATCGAGGCGAGGAAGTGCAGCCCGACCACCCACGGGTTGAGGTTGGTGAGCACCGTGATGCCACCGATCACCGCCTGGGCGGGGATGCCCAGGAAGACGGCGACGGCGAGGGTCAGCAGCCCGCGGCGGCGCGGCCGGTGTGCCAGCACGGCCAGCACGGTGGCCAGCGCGATCAGGCCCACCGCGAAGGTCAGCAGCCGGTTGCTGAACTCGATCACCCCGTACACACCCATCTCGGGGGTGGTGACGTACGAGTCGTCGGTGCACCGGGGCCAGGTGGGGCAGCCGAGGCCCGACGCGGTCAGCCGGACCGCCCCGCCGGTGACGACGATGCCGACGTTCGCGATGATCGAGGCGAGCGCGAGGCGGCGCAGCAGGGTGCCGGAGACCGGGCGGACGATGCGGTTCACGGCGCAAATCCTACGCACCGTAGTGATCGAGGTTCGTCCGACTCCGCCGGGTCGGTGGTTCGGATCACCGGGGCCCGGGTTTGCGACCGTTGAGGTAATTACGTAACGTTGGCGTTGTGAAAAACGCGGCGGCGCTCTCCGGGCACCAGTCGACGGCTGTCCCGGCCGTCGGCGCGTCCGCGTCCGCCCTCGTCGGGGCCCCGGCGCCGACCCTCGGCGGCACCGTCACCGAGACCTCGACCCGGGACCGCGTCACCCAGCTGCTGCTGGAGCGGGGCGCGACCACCGCCGCGCAGCTCGGCCTGGCGCTCGGCCTGAGCCCGGCGGCGATCCGCCGGCACCTGGACGCGATGCTCGCCGACGGTGACGTCGTCGCCCGCGAGCAGACGGTGCAGGGCAGCCGCGGCCGGGGGCGTCCGGCCAAGGTGTTCGTGCTGACCGAGGCGGCCCGTGTCCGCTGTGGCACGCACCACTACGACAACATGGCCACCGCCGCACTGCGCTGGATCGCCCGAAGCGGCGGTCCGGACGCTGTCGAGGCGTTCGCCGCCGAGCAGGTGTCCGCGCTGGAGTCGCGCTGCCGTGCCGCCATGGAGGACGCCGGCGACGAGCCCCTGGCGCGGGCTGAGGCACTCGCCGGAGCGCTCACCGCCGAGGGTTACGCTGCCAACGCGACCACGATCGCCTCCGGCGGCCAGCTCTGCCAGCACCACTGCCCGGTGGCGCACGTGGCCGCCGAGTTTCCCCAGCTGTGCGAGGCCGAGACCGCGGTGATCTCCCGTCTGGTCGGCACCCACGTGCAGCGCCTGGCCACCATCGCGCACGGCGACGGGGTGTGCACCACGCACATCCCGACCCAGCCGGGCCGCGCCCAATCCGGTAATCCCGTCACCACTGTGAGGACAGATAGATGACCGAGCAGATCGTCCAGCCCCTGACCCAGGAAGAGCAGCTCGCCGCCCTGGGTCGCTACGAGTACGGCTGGTCCGACCCGGACGCCGCCGGGGCGGTCGCCCAGCGCGGCATCAACGAGGCGGTGGTGCGGGACATCTCGGCCAAGAAGAACGAGCCGGCCTGGATGCTCGACCTGCGCCTGAAGGGTCTGCGGCTGTTCGGCCGCAAGCCGATGCCGGCCTGGGGCGCGGACCTCACCGGGATCGACTTCGACAACATCAAGTACTTCGTGCGGTCCACCGAGAAGCAGGCCACCAGCTGGGAGGACCTGCCCGAGGACATCAAGAACACCTACGACCGGCTGGGCATCCCGGAGGCGGAGAAGCAGCGGCTGGTCGCCGGTGTCGCGGCGCAGTACGAGTCCGAGGTCGTCTACCACAAGATCCGTGAGGACCTTGAGGAGCAGGGTGTTCTCTTCCTGGACACCGACACCGCGCTGCGCGAGCACGAGGACGTCTTCAAGGAGTACTTCGGCACGGTGATCCCGGTCGGCGACAACAAGTTCGCCGCTCTGAACACCTCCGTGTGGTCCGGCGGCTCGTTCATCTACGTGCCGAAGGGCGTGCACGTGGACATCCCGCTGCAGGCCTACTTCCGGATCAACACGGAGAACATGGGCCAGTTCGAGCGGACGCTGATCATCGTCGACGAGGGCGCGTACGTGCACTACGTCGAGGGCTGCACCGCGCCGATGTACTCCTCCGACTCGCTGCACAGCGCGGTCGTGGAGATCATCGTCAAGAAGAACGCGCGCTGCCGGTACACGACCATCCAGAACTGGTCGAACAACGTCTACAACCTGGTCACCAAGCGCGCCGTCTGCCACGAGGGCGCGACCATGGAGTGGGTCGACGGCAACATCGGCTCCAAGGTGACCATGAAGTACCCGGCGGTCTACATGACCGGCGAGCACGCCAAGGGCGAGGTGCTCTCGGTGGCGATGGCCGGCGAGGGCCAGCACCAGGACGCGGGCGCCAAGATGGTGCACGCCGCGCCGCACACCTCCTCGACCATCATCTCCAAGTCGATCGCCCGTGGCGGCGGCCGCACCTCGTACCGGGGTCTGGTGCAGGTGCTGGAGGGTTCGCACCACAGCCGGAGCACCGTCAAGTGCGACGCGCTGCTTGTCGACACCATCTCCCGCTCGGACACCTACCCGTACGTCGACATCCGTGAGGACGACGTGTCGATGGGGCACGAGGCGACCGTCTCCAAGATCAGCGACGACCAGCTCTTCTACCTGATGAGCCGGGGCCTGAGCGAGGACGAGGCGATGGCCATGATCGTGCGTGGCTTCATCGAGCCGATCGCCAAGGAGCTCCCGATGGAGTACGCCCTGGAGCTGAACCGCCTGATCGAGCTTCAGATGGAGGGCGCGGTCGGCTGACGCCGCCGCTCCCGCGGGGCGGGCCGGAACCTCGGCCCGCCCGCACCCCGCCCCAACCCCGTCGTCACGGAACAGACAGACCAAGGAAGACATGACTACCCAGGCTTCCGCGCCGCCCAGCACCAAGTCGCAGGCGCTGCGCTCGTACGACGTCGCCAACTTCCCGGCCCTCACCGGCCTGGAGGAGGAGTGGCGTTTCACCCCGCTCAAGCGGCTGCGCGGTCTCGCGGGCGAGCCGCAGGCCGGCACCGGCACGGTCCGGCACGAGTACGGCGATCTGCCCGAGGGCGTGGCCATCGAGCGCATCGGCACCGACGACCCGCGGGTGGGCAGCGTGCTCACCCCCGTCGACCGGGTCAGCGCGCTCGCGTACGGCGGCGCCGGGCAGGCGCTGCTGCTCTCGGTGGCGAGCGACGTCGTGGTGGGCGCGCCGGTGAGCGTGCGGGTGGTCGGCGACGGCGGCGAGGGCCTGGCCTTCGGGCACACCTTCGTCGAGGTGGGCCGATTCGCGGAGCTGACGCTGGTGCTGGAGCACGTCGGCTCGGCGACCCTTGCCGACAACGTCGAGGTGTCGGTGGGCGACGGGGCCAAGCTGACCCTGGTCACCGTGGCCGACTGGGCGCCGGACGCCGTGCAGGCCCAGCACCTCAAGATCAAGCTCGGTCGGGACGCCCGGGTGACGCACGTCCAGGTGAGCCTGGGCGGTGACCTGGTGCGCCAGTTCACAAGCGTGGAGTACACGGGCCGGGGCGGCGAGGCCGAGCTGTACGGCGTCTACTTCGCCGACGGCGGGCAGCACCTGGAGCACCGCCAGCTCGTCGACCACTCGGTGCCGGACTGCCGCAGCTACGTCGGCTACCGGGGCGCCCTGCAGGGCGCGGACGCGCACACCGTCTGGGTGGGCGACGTGCTGATCCGGGCCGAGGCGACAGGCACCGACACGTACGAGATCAACCGGAACCTGCTGCTCACCGACGGCGCGCGGGCGGACTCCGTACCCAATCTGGAGATCGAGACCGGCGAGATCGCCGGCGCCGGCCACGCCAGCGCGACCGGCCGCTTCGACGACGAGCAGTTGTTCTACCTGATGGCCCGGGGCATCCCGGAGGGTGAGGCCCGCCGTCTGGTGGTCCGCGGCTTCTTCGCCGAGGTGATCAACAAGATCCCGGTCGAGGAGCTGCGCGAGCGCCTGGGCGACGCCATCGAGGCGCGCCTGGCGAGGAGCGGCGCCTGATGATCCGGATCTGCTCCACCGAGGACGTGCCGAAGGGCACCGCGATCAGCGCGGACGTCGACGGCACCCCGATCGCCCTGGTGCACGGCGAGGACGGCGAGTTCTACGCCGCCTACGACGAGTGCTCGCACGCCGCGGTCGCCCTCTCCGAGGGTGAGGTCGACGGCTGCACGCTCGAGTGCTGGCTGCACGGCTCGCGCTTCGACCTGCGCACCGGCGCCCCGAGCGGCCTGCCCGCCACCGAACCCGTACCCGTCTACCCCGTCGAAGTCCGCGACGGCGACATCTACCTCAGCCTGACGCCGAGTAATGGAGTGACCCGATAATGAGCACCCTGGAGATCCGCGACCTGAAGGTGTCGGTCAAGCTGCCCGAGGGTGAGCTCAAGCCGATCCTGGCCGGCGTCGACCTGACCGTGAAGTCCGGTGAGACCCACGCGATCATGGGCCCGAACGGGTCCGGCAAGTCCACCCTGGCGTACTCGATCGCCGGCCACCCCAAGTACGAGATCACCGGCGGCTCGGTGACCCTCGACGGCGAGGACGTGCTGGCCATGACCGTCGACGAGCGCGCCCGCGCCGGCCTCTTCCTGGCCATGCAGTACCCGGTCGAGGTGCCCGGCGTCTCGGTGGCGAACTTCCTGCGTACCGCCAAGACCGCCATCGACGGCGAGGCGCCGAAGCTGCGCACCTGGGGCGGCGAGCTGCGCGGCGCGATGGAGCGCCTGCAGATGGACCCGGCGTTCGCCCAGCGCAACGTCAACGAGGGCTTCTCCGGTGGCGAGAAGAAGCGGCACGAGATCGTCCAGCTGGAGCTGCTCAAGCCGAAGATCGCGATCCTCGACGAGACCGACTCCGGCCTCGACGTGGACGCGCTGCGCGTGGTCAGCGAGGGCGTCAACCGGGTCCGCGACACCGGCGACACGGGCGTGCTGCTGATCACCCACTACACGCGGATCCTGCGCTACATCAAGCCGGACTTCGTGCACGTCTTCGTGGCCGGCCGGATCGTCGAGCAGGGCGGCCCGGAGCTGGCCGACAAGCTCGAGGCCGAGGGCTACGAGCGGTACGCCGCCGGGGCCGGCACGGCCAAGGCCTGAGCGGGAGAGGCGCTGCCGAGATGACCAGCATCGCGATCCCGTCAGGGATGCCGCAGTACGACGACGTGCCGCGTTTCGACGTGGCCCGGGTGCGCGCCGACTTCCCGATCCTCGATCGGGAGATCAACGGGCACCCGCTGGTCTACCTCGACAGCGCCAACACCTCGCACAAGCCCCGCCAGGTGCTCGACGTTCTCGACGAGCACTACGCGCGGCACAACGCCAACGTGTCGCGCTCGGTGCACACGTTGGGCACCGAGGCCACCGAGGCGTACGAGGGGGCGCGGGCGAAGATCGCCGCGTTCATTCACGCGCCGAGCGTCGACGAGGTGGTGTTCACCAAGAACTCCACCGAGGCGATCAACATCGTGGCGTACGCCTTCTCGAACGCCTCGCTGCGCGCGGACGGTGACCCGCGGTTCCGGCTGGGGCCGGGCGACGAGGTGGTGATCTCCGAGATGGAGCACCACTCCAACATCGTTCCGTGGCAGCTGCTCTGCGAGCGCACCGGCGCGACCCTGCGCTGGTTCGGAGTCACCGAGCAGGGCCGGCTGGACGAGTCGGGTCTGGAGGACCTGATCACCGAACGGACGAAGATCGTCTCGTTGGTGCACATGTCCAACATCCTCGGCACCGTCAACGCGACCTCCCGCATCACCGCGCGGGTCCGCGAGGTCGGCGCGCTGCTGCTGCTGGACTGCTCGCAGTCGGTGCCGCACCTGCCCATCGACGTGGTCGACCTGGACGCCGACTACATCGTCTTCACCGGGCACAAGATGTGCGGCCCGACAGGCATCGGCGTGCTCTGGGGCCGGGGCGAGCTGCTGGCCGCCATGCCGCCGGTCTTCGGCGGCGGTTCGATGATCGAGACGGTCACCATGGCCCGCTCGACGTTCGCCGCGCCGCCGGCCCGCTTCGAGGCGGGCACCCCGCCGATCGCCGAGGCGGTCGCGCTCGGTGCGGCGGTGGACTACCTGACTGGGATCGGCATGCCTGCCATCCAGTGGCACGAGAAGGAGCTGACGGCGTACGCGCTGGACGCCCTCGCCACGGTGCCGGACCTGCGGATCTTCGGCCCGACCGTGCCGATCGGCCGGGGCGGCACCATCTCGTTCGCGCTGGGTGACGTGCACCCGCACGACGTGGGCCAGGTGCTCGACTCGCTCGGCGTGCAGGTGCGGGTGGGCCACCACTGTGCCAAGCCGGTGTGCAGCCGGTTCGGCGTCCCGGCGATGACCCGGGCCTCGTTCTACCTCTACACCACCACCGAGGAGATCGACGCTCTGGTGGGCGGTCTGGAGCAGGTGCGGAAGGTGTTCGACTGATGGTGCAACTCGACCAGCTCTACCAGGAGATCATCCTGGACCACTACAAGCATCCGCACGGCCGTGGCCTGCGCGACGCCGAGGACGCGGCCGACCGGGTCGCGGAGGCGCACCACGTCAATCCGACCTGCGGCGACGAGGTCACCGTCCGGGTGGCCACCGACGGCGACGTGCTGCACGACATCTCGTACGACGGCATGGGCTGCTCGATCAGCCAGGCCTCGGCGAGCGTGCTGCACGAGCTGCTGCGCGGTCGCGACGCCGGGGAAGCATTCGAGGTGCACGAGGCGTTCGTCGAGTTGATGTCCGGACGTGGCCAGGTCACGCCGGACGAGGACGTACTCGGTGACGGGGTGGCCTTCGCGGGCGTTGCCCGCTACCCCGCCCGGGTGAAGTGCGCGCTGCTGCCGTGGATGGCGTTCAAGGACGCCGCGGCACGCGCGGGCGTGGGCGTGAGCCCGGAGGTGAAGGCGTGAGCCAGCGCCAGCGAGCGAATTCCAGCAGCACCGTGGTGTCCTGTGGCATCACGAAGCGAACCGGAGGGACGGCATGAGCGAGAACACCGCTACCGCGGCGACGCCGGAGGCCGGTGACGCCACCGCGGCGCCGCAGACCGACGCCGTGACGACCGACGGAGTCGCGACGACGAGCGCCGCTGCGACGACCAGTGCCGCGGCGACGCCGGCTGCCGGCGATGCTGCGGCCGACGGCGCTGCGACGCCGGGCGCCGACGACGCCGCCACCTCGGCGGGCGGCGTCAGCAAGGCCATGATCGCCGACATCGAGGAGGCGATGAAGGACGTCGTCGACCCCGAGTTGGGCATCAACGTGGTCGACCTCGGCCTGGTGTACGGGGTGCACGTCGACGACGAGAACGTCGCGACCCTGGACATGACGCTCACGTCCGCGGCCTGCCCGCTTACCGACGTGATCGAGGACCAGACCCGGCAGGCGCTCACCACCGGCCCGGGCGGCGGGCTGGTCAACGACATCCGGATCAACTGGGTCTGGCTCCCGCCGTGGGGCCCGGACAAGATCACCGATGAGGGTCGCGATCAGCTCCGATCCCTCGGCTTCAACGTCTGACCCGACTCCGGTCGGCCCTACCCGTCGAGCGCGACGCCCCACCCGGGGCGCCGCGCTCGACCCGTTTCAACAGCCGAAGATCCGCACAACATCAGCGAGAGTGCTGCCTCCGCAGCCCGGCCAGACAGCAACATCCCGGAGGTTGCGCAGTCCGGTGCCGCCCGGGTTGATCAAGAGGTTTGCGTCGGAAGTCGCGGTCGTGGTGACCCGAACCTCTTGATCAACAAGGTCAGGGTGCGGGTGCGAGTGAGGGCTGGGAGTCGGGGGTGGGGACGGGAAATTCTGTGGCGCGGGCGGGGTTCGGCGCGGAGGATGCGGTCGTGATCGAGGCGTACCCGATGCAGGTTTCTGTCCGTGCAGCCACCGCCGCGCGTCGACAGCGCACCCTGCCCGCGGTGGCCTCGATCCGTCGTCCGTCGTCGTGAGCGGGGCGTTCCTCGCCGGCCTGGTGGCCGGCTACGGCGTGGCCATCCCGGTCGGCGCGATCGCGGTCCTCATCCTGGGGCTCAGTGCCCGTACCTCGTTCCGGGTCGGCGCGGCCGCGGCGCTCGCGGTGGCGACGGCCGACGGGCTGTACGCGGCGGTCGCCGCGCTCGGCGGCGCGGGCCTGGCCGGGGTCGTCGCACCGGCGGCCGGCCCGCTGCGGGTGGTCGCCGCCGTGGTCCTGCTTGGTCTCGCCGCCCACGGCCTCTGGCGCACGTGGGCCACCCACCGCGCCCGACACGCGCCGCCGCCGTCGACCGGTCGGGGGCCGAACACTCCCGGGCGGGCCTACGCGGCGGTGCTCGGGCTGACCCTGCTGAACCCGACGACGGTGCTCTACTTCGCCGCGCTGGTGCTCGGCCGCCGGGACACCGCCGACGCGAACGGCCCGGCCGCCATGCTCTTCGTGGCCGGTGTGTTCCTGGCGTCGGCGAGCTGGCAACTGCTCATCGCCGGCGGCGGCACGATTGTCGGCCGGGCGCTGACCGGACCGCGTGGCCGGCTGGTCACCGGCCTGGTCTCCAGCGTGCTCATCGCCGCCCTCGCGGTGGCGGCGCTGCTACCGGGCTGAGCCGCGCTCGCGGTGGCGGCGCTGCTGGCGGCTGAGCCGCCCGTCCGGTCGGAGCGGCCGTGGCGTACGGTCGGGGCCGTGACCAGTCGACCCGCAGCCGGGGGCGGCCGGTGGGTCGAGGTCGACCCGGCCCGCGTCGGCCGCTGGGTCGAGGGCTTCGCCGACCGGCACGGGCCGCCCACCACCACCACACGGGAGTACGGCCTGCTGCTCACCGCCCCCGACGGGAGCACCGCCGAGCTGTACGCCCCACCTGGCGCTCCGGTGAGCGCCGACGTGGACGCGTTCGTGGCCGCCGCCGGCACACCGCACCGGATCGGCCTGCTGCTGGCCCGAAAGGGAGCGGTGGCGATCGGTGTGGCGCAGGGCCCCGACCTCGTGGTCTCCAAGGTGGACACCCGGTACGTGCAGGGGCGCACCGCCGCCGGGGGATGGTCGCAGCACCGGTTCGCCCGTCGCCGCGACAACCAGGCCAAGGCGGCGCTGGGCGACGCGGCCGACCTGGCCGTACGCCTGCTGTTGCCGGAGGCGGCGCGGCTGGCGGCGGTCGTCTGCGGTGGTGACCGGCGTGCCGTGGACACGGTGCTGGCCGACCGGCGGTTGGCCCCGCTCGTGCCGCTGCGCGCCGAGCGGCTGCTCGACGTGCCGGAGCCGCGGCACGCGGTCCTGGTCGCGGCGGTGGCCGCGGCCCGTGCGGTACGGATCCGGCTGCGCGACCCGGCGCCCGACCCTGCCGAGTGACGACGGCCTTCGTGCTGTCAGCGGACGGGCAGTTCGCGCCCACCGCCGCTTGATCGGCACGGCAGCCCGACCCTCGCCGGCGGCGACGAACGGCGGGCCGTGGGGGAGATGACCGCCACGCGGATCGGGGTTCCCGGCGTGCTCCCGGGTGGCCCGTCGGAGGATGGGCCTGTGGAGTTTCTCGTGGACATGGTGACGACGGTGCCCGACGGCACCTCCGAGGACGAGGTCGCCGACATGCGGACACGCGAGGCGGCGCGTTCGGCCGAGCTGGTGGCGCACGGCAGCCTCCTGCGGCTGTGGCGGCCGCCGCTGGCGCCGGGGGAGTGGCGTACGTGGGGGCTCTTCCAAGCCGACGACGCGGACGAGTTGGAGGCGGTGCTCGCGTCGATGCCGCTGCGCGCCTGGCGGCGCGAGACCGTCACCCCGTTGACGCCGCACCCGAACGACCCGGGTCAGCCGCCCCGGCAACCGAGGGCTTGACCATGGCCAGCAGCGAGGCGGAGATCCTGCGGAGCGTCCTCGACCGCTGGAGGGCCGCCGTCGACGCGCACGAGCCGGATGACGTCGCGTCCTGCTTCACCGATGACGCGATCTTCCAGGGGCTGCACCCGTACAGCGTCGGTCGGGACGGCGTGGCCGCGTACTACGAGGCGCAGCCGCTCGGCCTGACCGCCACGTACGACATCCGGGAGACCCGACGCCTCGCCGACGACGTGGTCCTGGGCTATCTGGAGGTCGAGTTCGGTTTCACCGACCGCCCGGCCCTGACGGTCCACCTCGGCGTGGTCGTCCGCCGGATCGACGACTACTGGCTCATCGGGCACTACCAGGTCTCCCGGCTCGACTGAGGCGCGAACGTGGTCGTGGCAGGCCCCGAAGGACCTGCCACGACGTACGGCGGATTGTCAGAGCTGGTCGGTGCCGAAGGTGTCGCAGTTCTTCGGGTCGCCACCGGTGTAGCCCTGGGTGAACCAGCGCTTGCGCTGCTCGGACGTGCCGTGGGTGAACTGGTCCGGGTTGACCCGCCCGCCGGAGCGTTCCTGGATGCTGTCGTCACCGATCGCCTCGGCGGTGTCGACGGCCTGGCTGATGTCGGCCTCGGTGATCGACTTGAACAGTGGCTTCTCGCCGGTCTTGTCCTTGCTCTCGGTGGCGTGCTTGGCCCAGGCGCCGGCGTAGCAGTCGGCCTGCAACTCCAGCCGCACGGAGGCGGATTTGGGGCCGCTCTGGTCGCCCTGGCCGGCCTTGGCGTTGGTGCCGAGCAGGTCCTGGACGTGGTGGCCGTACTCGTGCGCGAGCACGTACGGCTGGGCGAACTCGCCCTTCGCCCCGAACCGGGTGGCCAGCTCGTCGTAGAAGCTCAGGTCGATGTACACCAACTTGTCGGCGGGGCAGTAGAACGGGCCGACGCCCGAGTCGGCCTGACCGCAGCCGGTGTTCACAGCCTGCTGGAAGAAGTTCGTGGTGGTGGGCTCGTACTTTCCGTTGCCCAGCTCCGGGTACTCCTTCTGCCAGTACCCCTGGATGCTGTTGACGTAGAGCAGGTTGCGGCAGCGCGCGTCCTGGAGACGGTCCGGATTGGCGGTGCCGCACGCCTGGTCTATGTCGCCGCCGCCGGCCTGGCCGCCGTCGTCGCCGTTGGTCATGGCGTTCAGGCCGAAGCCGCCGCCGAGCAGGGCGACGAGCACGGCGACCACGATGCCGATGATCCCGCCCCGACCGCCGCCGCCCGGGATGGGGATGCCCATGCCGCCGCCCCCACCGCCGGATCCACGCCCCAGGTCGTTGGCCTGGGAGGTGTCGAGCTCGGCCCGCTCGTTGAGTTCCATGGTGACCCCGATCGCCGTATGCCGGTGAATGTCGTATGTATGTCGTTGTGTCGCTTCAGTGCCGGACGGGGTCCGGACAGGCGTTCCGGTACCCGATGATCTTGATTGGTAATCCGGGCGGGCCGCCGGGGAGCGCCCGGTACACTTGTCCCCGTGCCGCGCTGCGAAGGCTGAACCGCCCCGCGCCGACGGGCCCACCGCCCGCCGGCGCTTTCGCGTGCCCTGAGTCAGCCTTCCAGACCCCGAGAGCGAGTCCCACGAGATGATCACTGCCACCGGCCTGGAGCTGCGTGCCGGCTCCCGGATCCTGCTGTCCGACACCACCCTGCGCGTGCAGCCCGGTGACCGGATCGGCCTGGTCGGCCGCAACGGCGCCGGCAAGACGACCACCCTGAAGGTGCTCGCCGGCGAGGGGCAGCCGTACGGCGGGCAGATCGACCAGCGCAGCGCCATCGGCTACCTCCCGCAGGACCCGCGCACTGGCGACCTGGAGGTGACCGGCCGCGACCGGGTGCTCTCCGCCCGTGGCCTGGACGTGTTGATGGCCCAGATGAAGGAGATCGAGGCCCAGCTCGTCGAGGACTCCAGCGACAAGCTGGTCCGCCGCTACGGCGCGCTGGAGGACCAGTTCGCCGCCCTCGGCGGGTACGCGGCCGAGGCCGAGGCCGCCCGTATCTGCGCCAACCTGGGGCTCCCGGACCGCGCCCTCGCCCAGACCATCGGCACCCTCTCCGGCGGTCAGCGCCGGCGCATCGAGCTGGCGCGGATCCTGTTCCGCGACGCCGGTGAGAACGGCGGCGGCATCCTGCTGCTCGACGAGCCGACGAACCACCTCGACGCCGACTCGATCACCTGGCTGCGCGGCTTCCTCGCCAACCACAAGGGCGGCCTCATCGTGATCTCCCACGACGGCGCGCTGCTGGAGTCGGTGGTCAACAAGGTCTGGTTCCTCGACGCCACCCGGTCCGTGATCGACGTCTACAACCTGGGCTGGAAGGCGTACCTGGAGGCCCGCGAGACCGACGAGCGCCGCCGCCGCCGCGAGCGGGCCAACGCGGAGAAGAAGGCCGGCGCGCTGATGGCGCAGGCCGACAAGATGCGGGCCAAGGCCACCAAGACCGTCGCCGCGCAGAACATGGCCCGCCGTGCCGAGAAGCTGATCTCCGGCCTGGAGGAGGTACGCGTCGCCGACCGGGTGGCCAAGGTCCGCTTCCCCAGCCCCGCCCCGTGCGGCAAGACCCCGCTCACCGCGACGGGCCTGTCCAAGTCGTACGGCTCGTTGGAGATCTTCACCGACGTCAACGTCGCGGTGGACAGGGGTTCCCGGGTGGCCATCCTCGGGCTCAACGGCGCCGGCAAGACGACGCTGCTGCGGATGCTCGGCGGGCTGCTCAACCCGGACACCGGCGAGGTGCACGCGGGGCACGGGCTGCGCCTGGGCTACTACGCCCAGGAGCACGAGACGCTGGACGTGGAGCGGACGGTGCTGGAGAACATGCGCGCCGCCGCCGTCGAGCAGTCCGACACCGACCTGCGCAAGATCCTCGGCGCGTTCCTGTTCTCCGGCGATGACGTGAACAAGCCGGCAGGGGTGCTCTCCGGTGGCGAGAAGACCCGGCTGGCGCTGTCCACACTGGTCTGCTCCGGCGCCAACGTGCTGCTTCTCGACGAGCCGACGAACAACCTCGACCCGGTCAGCCGGGAGCAGGTGCTCGACGCGATCGCCAACTACCCGGGCGCCATCGTGCTCGTCACGCACGACCCGGGCGCGGTCCTCGCGCTCAAGCCCGACCGCGCGATCCTGCTGCCCGACGGCGACGAGGACGCCTGGAGCGACGACCTTCTCGAACTGGTCGAGCTGGCCTGATCGGCCTGGCCGGATCGGGCTCGGGTCGTCGGGCTCGGGCCGGTCTCAGCCGAGCAGGTCCAGCAGCCGGCCGAGCACGCCGGAGCCGACCAGGATCACCACCCCGATGGCGACGAAGATCGTCGGGACCAGCCAGTGTCCGGCACGCTCCACCAGCCGGACCACCCTGCGGTGACCACCCAGCCAGGCCGCGGCGGCGCACCACAGGCCAACGAGCACCACGAAGACCAGCAGGAAGACCGCGCTGTCGCCGGGGCCGAGGGCCCGGAACACGGGTACGTAGACGGCCACGTTGTCGGCGCCGTTGGCGATGGTCACCCCGGCCACGCCGAGTGTGGACGCCACCACGCTCGGCGCCTCGTCGTCGTCGCGCCGCACCAGGGCGCGGACGCCCAGCGCGATCGGCAGCAGGCCGAGCAGCCCGGTCCACGGGTCCGGCACGACAAGCAGCCCGGCGGCGACCACCGCGCTGGCCAGTGCGAGCGCGCCGATGCCGAGGTACTGGCCGGCGACGATCTGCCAGGTGCGGGGCCGGCCGGTGGTGCGGGCCGCCACGAAGAACAGCGTGAGGATGACGATGTCGTCGATGTCGGTGGCGGCGAAGACCACTGCCGCTGCCGCCGCGTTGCCGAGCAGGTCGATCACGCCGGGAGCGTACGGCGAGAGGAGTCGCCGCTCGGCGGTGGCCCACTCGGACGGTGCGCCGGGACCGATCGCGAGGATCACTCTATCGGGAAGCTGACATTGCATAGCGTGTCGGTTGGCGAAGAGTTGATATCTGGCGCATGATCGTCCGAGGCGGTCTAATAGGTGGGACCGTATCCGAACCGCACAGTCTGGGACGTGAGGACACAGTATGGCAGCCACTGGCACAGCCACCAGCACTGAGAAGGGTCGCCGGATCGTCGGAGCCGAGCGTCAGACGCTCGCCAAGGACCTGGTAAAGCGGTACACCTCGGGAGAGAGCATCCGCGCGCTGGCGGCCTCTACCGGCCGCTCCTACGGGTTCATCCACCGAGTGCTCACCGAGTCCGGGGTTCAGCTGCGTCAGCGCGGCGGTGCCCGGCGCCGCAAGAAGGCGTGACCCGCCCCTCAGCGTCGTCCACCAGCGCCGCGCCCCGGGCCGCCCGGTGACCGCCGAGGCGACCGGGGTTCGGCTGACCTGCGACGGGCCGGTTGCCACGGTGACGTTGTGCCGGCCCGACGTGCTCAATGCCCAGACGCCCGCCATGTGGCGCGCGATGAGCGACTTCTCCCGCGACCTGCCCGGCGACGTCCGGGTGGTGGTGGTGCGGGGCGAGGGGCGTGCGTTCTCCGCCGGCCTCGACCTCGCGGTGGCCGGCGCCTCCGGCCCGGGGTCGTTCGCCGAGCTGGCCACACTGCCCGAGCAGGAGTGCGCCGACCAGATCGCCGCGTTCCAGGCCGGCTTCACCTGGCTGCACCGTCCGGACGTGATCTCCGTGGCCGCCGTGCAGGGGCACGCGATCGGCGCCGGTTTCCAACTCGCGCTGGCCTGCGACCTGCGTGTCCTGGCCGCCGACGCGAAGTTGTCGATGGCCGAGGTGACCCTCGGGCTGGTGCCCGACCTGGCCGGCACGAAGCGCCTCGTCGAGCTGGTCGGCTATTCCCGCGCGCTGGAGATCTGCGCGACCGGCCGCCGGCTGGACGCCGCCGAGGCGGACCGGATCGGGCTGGCCACTCTCGTCGTACCGCCGGGCGAGCTGGACGACGCGGTCCGTGACCTCACCGCGGGCCTGCTGGCCGGGCCGCGCGACGCGGTGGTGGAGATCAAGGCCCTGCTCGCCGGCGCGGCCGGCCGGTCGCACGCCGACCAGCAGCGCGCCGAACGGGAGGCGCAGACCCGCCGCCTGCGGGACCTGGCCGGCCGGGGAGAATAGTAGTAAGGACCGTACGGGAAGATCCGGGTTACGACCGAGGTTGTCAGAGTCGTCGGGAGAATTGACCCTGACGGAGGTGTCCCACCCGACGACCCGGAGGTGAGCGGTGTCCAACCCGATGTCCGGCGGTGGCATGGCCGGGTGGAGCATGCTCCGGTCGATGCGCAACCGCGACGAGGTGTCCACCCACCGGCTCAAGCACGGGGTGGCCCGCCGCATCGTGGCGTTCGCCCAGCCCTATCGGCGCGACATCATCGTCTTCCTGGCCACCGTGGTGCTGGCCGCCATCATCGGCGTGGCCACGCCGGTGCTCGCCGGCGACGTCATCAACGCCATCAACCGTGGTGGCAGCGAGGCCGGCCGGCTCGTGGTCCGGCTGGCCCTGTTCATCGCCGGGCTGGCGGTCGCCGACGCGCTGCTGTCCCTGGCCCAGCGGTGGTATTCGGCCCGCATCGGCGAGGGCATCATCCTCAACCTGCGCACCCGGGTCTACGACCACGTGCAGCGGATGCCGTTGCAGTTCTTCACCCGCACCCAGACCGGCGCCCTGGTCAGCCGGCTCAACAACGACGTGCTCGGCGCCCAGCGGGCGTTCACCTCCACCCTGTCCGGTGTGGTCAGCAACGTCATCCAGCTGGTCCTCACCGCCGCGGTGATGTTCACCCTCTCCTGGCAGATCACCGTGCTCTCGCTGGTGCTGCTGCCGATCTTCATCATTCCGGCCCGACGGGTCGGTCGGCGGTTGGCCGACATCACCCGCGAGGCCTACAACCTCGACGCCAAGATGAGCGCGACCATGACCGAGCGGTTCGGGGTGGCCGGCGCGCTGCTGGTGAAGCTGTTCGGCCAGCCCGAGATCGAGGCCCGCCGGTTCGCCGACCGGGCGGAGCGGGTGCGTGACATAGGCATCCAGTCGGCCATGTACTCGCGGACCTTCTTCGTGGCGATGCTGCTTGTCGCCTCGCTGGCCCAGGCGCTCACCTACGGCCTGGGCGGTTGGCTCGCGGTCACCGGCGGTGTCAGCGCGGGCACCGTCGTGACCCTCGCACTGCTGCTCACCCGGCTGTACGGGCCGCTCACCGCGCTCTCCAACGTCCGGGTGGACGTGATGAGCGCGCTGGTCTCCTTCGACCGCGTCTTCGAGGTGCTCGACCTCGAGCCCGGCATCGTGGAGAAGCCCGACGCGGTGCCGGTGCCCCGCAGCGCCGGCCGGGTCGACTTCCGCGACGTGCGCTTCCGCTATCCGAGCGCCGCCGAGATCTCCCTCGCGTCGCTGGAGGAGGTCGCCACGCTCGACCGCACCGTCAACGAGCCGGTGCTCAAGGGCGTCTCGTTCAGCGTCGAGCCGGGGCAGATGGTCGCCCTGGTCGGCCCGTCCGGCGCCGGCAAGTCGACGCTGTCCATGCTCATCTCCCGGATCTACGACGTCACCGACGGGCAGGTGCTTGTCGGCGGGGTCGACGTGCGCGACGCGACCCTCGCCTCCCTGCGCGACGAGATCGGCGTCGTCACCCAGGATTCACACCTGTTCCACGAGACGATCGCCGAGAACCTGCGCTACGCCAAGCCGGACGCCACCGACGACGAGATCTGGGCGGCGCTCGCCGGAGCGCAGGTGGCCGACCTCGTCCGGGCGCTGCCCGACGGCCTGGACACCACCGTGGGGGAGCGCGGCTACCGCTTCTCCGGCGGCGAGAAGCAGCGCATCGCCATCGCCCGACTGCTCCTCAAGGCCCCGTCGATCGTGATCCTCGACGAGGCGACCGCTCATCTGGATTCGGAGAGCGAGGCAGCGGTGCAGCGGGCGCTGTCGGTGGCGCTGGCCGGTCGTACCGCCCTGGTGATCGCGCACCGGCTCTCCACAGTCCGCGACGCCGACCAGATCCTCGTTCTCGACGGTGGGCGGATCGTCGAGCGTGGCCGCCACGACGAGCTGGTCGCGGTCGGCGGGCTCTACGCCGAGCTGTACCGCACGCAGTTCGCGGTCGTGGACTCGCCGAAGCCGTACGTGGACGCGACAGGCCCCGAGCCGGTGGTCATGCCCCTGTGCACGTACGTCGCCGACGAGGCCATGCCACCTGCCGCCGCCAACTGACCCACAGCGGTTGATCGACTCGGGTTCCTGAAATTCGGGGTGTTCTGGTCGCACCGACAACCCGACTTCAGTGAAAGCGAGTCGATCAACGGCTGGGTGGGTCGGGCCTGCGGCGGTCCGACAGGCCCGTCGCCTCGCGCAGCTCGGCGAACGCCGTGCCGAGCGTGACAGGCGTGAAGTGCGCGTTCAGGCCGCTCGGGTTGGGCAGCACCCACAGCCGTGCCCCGGCCAACGACTCCGGCTGCGGCCCGAAGGTGGCCTTGGGCCGCTGAAAACCGATCCGGTACGCGGTCACTCCCACCACTGCCACCCAGCGCGGCCGGTACCGGGTGACCTTGTCGGTCAGGATCGCCGCGCCGTCGAGGAGTTCCGCGGCGGTCAGCTCGTCGGCGCGGGCGCTGGCCCGGGCGGCCATGTTGGTGATGCCGAGGCCCAGGGCGGGCAGCTGGTCCTGTTCGCTGGGGTGCAGCAGCCGAGGGGTGAACCCGCCGGCGTGCAGCGCCGGCCAGAACCGGTTGCCGGGGCGGGCGAAGTGCCAGCCCGTGGCGGCCGACCAGAGGCCCGGATTGATGCCGACGAACAGCACCGCCAGCCCCGGCGCGAGCACGTCGGGGATGGTCCGGTCCGCGGCCGCCGCCAGCTCCGCGCGGGTCGGCCGGGCCGAGCCGGGCTTGACGACGGGGGAAAGGCCGGTGTGCCGCGCGTCGATCGACTCGGGTTCCTGGAAGTCGGGGCTTTCCGGTCGCTTCGACAGCCCGACTTCCGGAAAGCCGAGTCGATCAACGACCGGGTGATCGGGCTGGGTCGGCGTGACCGCACGGTCAGCTCGCGGCCGGTCGGGCGTCACAGCCCGCGCAGCGCGCCGCCGTCGACAGGCACGGTGAGCCCGGTCAAATAGCTGGCGGCAGGGGAGAGCACGAAGGCGGCCACCCGGCCGAACTCGGCCGGGTCGGCGATGCGCCGCAGCGGGATGCTCGCCTCCGCCTCGGCGCGGGCCCGCTCGGGGTCACCGGTGGCGGCGAACAGCTCCCGGTTTCGGTCGGTCATGATCCGGCCGGGCAGGAGGCCGACCACGCGTACGCCGCGAGGGCCGTATTCGTCGGAGATGTCCTTGGCGACGCCGACCAGGCCGGGCCGCAGGCCGTTGGAGATGCCGAGGCCGGGCACCGGGCCACGGGCGGAGGTGGAGAGCACCAGCCCGATCGCGCCCCCGTCGGGCAGCGCGGCGGCGACCGTGCGTGCCGCGCGGACGGTGCCCAGGAAGACGGTCTCGAAGGAGTGCCGCCACTGTTCGTCGGTGATCGACGCGGCGTTGCCGGCGGGTGGGCCGCCGACCGAGATGAGCGCGCCGTCGATCCGGCCGAAGTGCTGCCGGGCCGCCGCGACGAGCCGGTCCGGGGTCTGCGGGTCGGTCAGGTCGGCGGTGACGCCCACCGCCCGGTCCGGGCCACCGAGCCCTTCCGCTGCGACGGCGACGGCGTCGGCGTCGCGGGCCGAGAGCACGACCCGCGCGCCGTCGGCCACCAGGCACCGCGCCGTCGCGTAACCGAGGCCACGGGAGGCGCCGGTGAGCACGTACACCCGGTCGGTCAGTCCGAGATCCATGCCGTCGATCATGCCGCATCCGGCTGAGGCCCGTGTCGAAGCCCCTGGACTCCGCCTCGGCCCGACCGAGGACTGTGGCGCAGGCGTCCTAGCGCGCGCCGACCTGGGCGGGCGGACGCGCGGCGGGGCGCACCAGGCGTACCCGACCGGCGATCTGCACCGCGACGGCGCCGTCGGCGCGGGCCACGGCCGGCAGCCGGCGCGGACGCGGCGCCCGACGCCCGTCGTAGCGCAGGCCCGCCTCTCGGACGGCCAGCTCCTCGGCGCCCGCCGGTGGCAGGGCGTCGCGTTCGCGCAGCGTGCGGGCGAGGTCCCAGCCGTCGCGCAGCGAACCGGCGGTGGGGCGCTCGGCGGCCCAGTCGGCGAAGGTCGCCGGCCATGCCGCACCGAGGCCGGCGGCGAGCAGCGGCCAGTGCCGAGCCACCTCGCCGGCCCGCTTGCGCAGCAGCGCCGCCCGGGCGGCGGCCAGCGGCCCGGCCGCGAACCCGGCGGGCGACGGACCTCCGGCGACAAGCGCCGCGACCAGCTCGGCCTGCCGCTCGGCGAGCGTGCCCGTCACGTCACGGCCGGGAAGCCCCCGGCGGCAGCGAGGGCGTCCAGTTCGGCGCGCAGCTCGGCGGCCGGGGGATAGCCGCCGTCGCGTTCCAGCAGCAAGGCCGGTGGCCGCTGCCGGGCGCAGAGCGCGCCGACCAGCTCCAGCACCTGCGGCGGTACGGGATCGGTGTGCGTGTCGTGGTAGAACCCGCCGTGCTCGGCCCCGCCGGCGACGTGCACGTAGCCGAT
The DNA here is from genome assembly GCF_043197115.1 of Micromonospora sp. NPDC049275. Classification (NCBI taxonomy): domain Bacteria; kingdom Bacillati; phylum Actinomycetota; class Actinomycetes; order Micromonosporales; family Micromonosporaceae; genus Micromonospora; species Micromonospora sp. NPDC049275. Next base: position 211,566 of record NZ_JBICSN010000007.1, on the reverse strand, counting down.
CCGGTCCAGTGGCAACCGGTCGAGCAGCGCGAGCGGGTCGGTGCCCCGGTTGCGGGCGTTGGCGTGCACGTTGGCGATGTCCAGCAGCAGCAGCGCGCCGGTGCGGTCGAGGATCTCGGTGAGGAAGTCCGCCTCGTCCAGCTCGTCGTCGGGCCAGTCGAACAGGGCCGCGATCGGTTCCAGCGCGATCGGCACGGGCAGCTCGGCCTGCGCCCGGGCCACGTTGGCGCAGACCGCGTCGACCGCCTCCCGGCTGCGCGGCAGGGGCAACAGGTGCCCGGCCTCCAGCCCGCCGGCCCGGACGAAGGCGATGTGCTCGCTGACCAGCGGGGCGTCGACCCGCTGCGCCACCGCGGCCAGGTGGGCGACGCGGGTCGGGTCGACCGGCTCGGCGCCGCCGAGAGAGAGCCGCACCCCGTGCGGTACGACTGTCACGCCGCGCTCCCGCAACTGCGCCAACCCCGGGGGGAGCGGCCCGGTCGAGGGCACCGACTCGGCCACCACCTCGACGAAGCGCAACCCGGGCAGCTCGGCCACGAAACCGGCGATCTCGGGACGCCAACCGATGCCGACGCCGGAAGGGCCGGTCATCCGCCGCACCCACCACCGCCGCCGCACCCGCCGCCACCGCCGCAGGAACTGCCGCCGCCGCAGGAGCTGCCGCCGCCACACGAGCTACCCGACGTTCCGCTGCCCGAGCCCGAGGACCAGCCACCGCCGGCGATGGCCTGGCGCTGGATCTCGGCCTGCTCGGCGAAGCCCGGGTCGATCGCCCAGAGCGACGCGGTGCCGAACAGGGCGACGCCCATCGCCGCGCCGGCCGCGCCGTAGGTGGCGTACGCGGGGGACGAGTCGGGGGTGAGGTGGGTGTTCCGTTTGCGCAGGTCGCGCAGCGCGGCGCGACCGGCCCGGGTGGTTCGCGGTATCCGCCAGAGCAGCAGCGTCGCCACCAGCACCCCGACCAGGGTGAGCGCCAGGTAGCCCACGGGCCGTCCGTTGGCCAGGCCGGCGATCAGCCGCACCACACCGAGCGCCAGCAGGGCGGTGAGGAGCAGCGCCCACCGTCGCGCGGTGGCCCATCGCGTGGGGCTCACGAGCAGCCCACGCTCTTCGAGACCGGTGCGGAGCTGGTGGAGCGCGGTGACGACCCGCTCGTTCTGGCTCAGGTCCCGGACGCGGGAGTGCTGGTGGGCGGCCCAGTGGATGGCCGCGTCCAACGGGGTGAGCCCCGTCGGCGCCGGCCCGACAGTGGTCAGCCGGCGGTCCGGTCGTACGCCTATCGCTCCGCTGCCGCGCAGCCCGCCGAGCGCGGCGTGCACGGCGAGTCCGGCACCACCGTTGAGGTACGCGACCTGTTGCGGGCCGAGCGGGTCGACGCTGGCGTGCCCGCCTGACGTGGCGGGGCGGACCCGGTGCAGCACCGCGAACGCGACCACCACGGCGGCCGCCACGAGGTAGAACCGGAGGAAGGTCGGGCCCGGGACACCCCAGGTGTCGCCCGACGCGGCGTGGACGATCATCGGCTGCTCCTGTCGCCGGAGGGATCGGCGGCCCCATTGTGGAGCACCACCGCCACGGGTCCGACGCCGGTGTGCGGCGGCGGCGCTCAGCGGCGGCGGACCGCCTCCTCGACCAGGTCGAGGACCGGGCCCAGGTCGCCGGCCGGCCGGCCCATCGCCAGGTGCAGCACCAGGCCGTCGTATGCCAGCTCCAGGAACTGGGCCAGCACGTCGATCGGTACGTCCTCGCGCAGCACCCCGGCGTCACGTTGGCGGGCCAACCGGTCACGGGTCGCCTCGGCGATCGCGGCGGACCGTTCGGCCCAGCGCCGGGCGAACGCCGGATCGGTGCGCAGCCGCCGGGAGACCTCCAGTTGACTGCCCAGCCAACCGGTGGTGTCGGGAGACATCGCACGGGCCAGCAGATCGCGCATCACCTGCACCAGACCGTTGCGGGCCACCGTCTCGACCATCACGGCGGCGTCGTCCTCGGCGACGGCGAGGAAGAGTGAGTCCTTGTCGCGGAAGTGGTGGAAGATGGCGCCACGGGACAGACCGGTGGCCTCCTCGAGGCGGCGGACGGTGGCCCCCTCGTAGCCGAGCCGGGCGAAACACGCCCGCGCGGCGGCGAGGATCTCCTGCCGGCGCGCGTCGAGCTGGTCCTGGCTTACTCTGGGCACACGGCGATCGTCGCAGGTCGCCCCGGGCCATGCAAACCGTACGTACGGCTTGGTAACGCGCCGTTTACCATCGGCCGGTGACCCCGCCGCATCCCGTGCCGTCCGCCCCGCTGACCGTGGCCACCGTCCAGGCGACACCGACGCCAGGTGACGTGGCCGGCAACGCACTCGCCGCCGCCGAGCTGGTCCGTCGTGCCGCCGAGCGGGGCGCCCGGGTGGCAGTCCTCCCCGAGCTGTACCTCTGCGCGTACCACCCGCCGACCCTCGCCGCCGACCCGGTCGGCACCGACGTCGCGGCCGACCCGGCCGGGGTGGTCGCCGACGGTCGGCTCGACCCGCTGCGCGCCGCGGCACGGACGGCCGGAACCACGGTGGTGGTAGGCGCGGCGGCGCGGCACCCGGACGGCCGGCGCACCATCGCCGCCCTGGTGGTCGACCGCGCCGGCACGGTCCGCGTCGGGTACGACAAGCAGCAACTGTGGGGCGACGAACGGGAGCTGTTCAGCCCCGGCGGGCGGGGTGCCACGCTGCTCGTCGACGACTGGCGGCTGGGGCTGGGCATCTGCTACGACGGCTGCTTCCCCGAGCACGGCCGCGCCGCCGCGCTCGACGGCGCGCACGCCTACCTGTGCCCCAGCGGCTACCTGGCCGGCTCCGAACACCGCAGGGACCTGTACTACGCGGCGCGGGCCCTGGACAACACGATGTTCGTGGTCTTCGCCAACGCGGTCGGCGGCAGCGACCCGTGGCGGTTCAACGGCGGCGCGGCGGTCTACGACCCGCAGGGACGTGCGCTCGTCCGGGGCGCCGACGAGGGTTCCGCGGTGCTGGTGGCGACGCTCGATCCGGCGGCGCTCACGGCCACCCGGGCGGCCCATTCGATGCTCGCCGATCTGCTGCCGAACCAGGGAGGCCCACGGGTGTCGCTGACCGTTTGAGCCCACCGTGAGGTCGAGACCCACGGGATCTGTTGGCGGACACGTCGGTCCCGTAGGGTGCCCGAGTGCCACTGCTCCTGCTGGACCTGGACAACACCCTGCTGGATCGGGCCGGGCCGTTCCGCCGCTGGGGTGAGCGCTTCCTGGACGGCATCGGCGCGCCCCCCACCGACATCGACTGGCTGCTCTCGATCGACGCGGACGGGTTGACCGACCGCTGGGACCTGGCCGACGCGATCCGGGACCGCTACGAGCTGCGTATCCCCTCGATCGACCTGGTGGAGGAGCTGCACGACGGGGTGGTGGCGCAGACCCGCCTCGATCCGCTGACCGCCTGCGCGCTGCGGATCGCCGACGACGCGGGCTGGGTGCCGGTGGTGGTCTGCAACGGCACCGTACGCGTGGACGACGCCAAGATCCGCCGTACCGGCCTGGACCGCTACGTGGCCGACTGGGTGATCTCCGAGGAGGCCGGGGTCAGCAAGCCCAACCCGCGGATCTTCGCGCTCGCCGCGCAGCGGGTCCGGATGCCGTTGCGGGGCGCCTGGGTGGTGGGTGACAGCCCGGAGGCGGACATCGGCGGCGCCGCCGCGGTCGGGCTGCCCAGCGTCTGGCTGCACCGGGGACGGACCTGGTCGGACGTCCGGTTCGCGCCGAGCCGCACGGTGGACGGGTTGATCGCCGCGGTCGCCACGGTGCTCGCCGGCTGACGCGGGCCGCCGCCGGACGCGGCGTCCAGCGGTCGCCGTAATTCGGTTGACCGACCGTCGGGGCTGCCGCCAGGATGGGCGGCGCATCGTGCACCCGGGCGGACGCCCGGTCGAGGAGAGGAGGTCGGCCATGGCCGTCTTCGCAGGTCGCTTCCAGCTGCCTATCTCAGCCTCGATCAAGGGAACCTCATCACAGTGCGCGATCATGACCTGCCGGCGCTGGAGCGCCGCAGCCGCGGCAAGAGCCGCTTCGACGACGACGAACCGCAGTTTCTGAAGCGCGGGCGGCCCGGTGAGCCGCCCGCCGACCCCGACAGCGACCCCGACCCGACGACCGGTGAACGCTGGTCGTCCTGGGACGACGCCGTCCACGGCCCTGCGCCGCACCCGCAGTGGCTGGTCACCGAGCTGGCCGCGAAGGACACCGAACTGGGTGTGCTGAAGACCGGCAAGGAGGCGGACGTCCACCTGGTCCGCCGGGCGGTACCGGACACGGACCGGTCCTGCCTGCTGGCGGTCAAGCGATACCGGGACGCCGAGCACCGGCTGTTCCACCGCGACGCCGGCTATCTGGAGGGCCGCCGGGTGCGGCGGTCCCGGGAGAACCGGGCGATGGCCGGCCGGACGGCCTTCGGTCGGGAGATGATCGCCGGACAGTGGGCGGCGGCCGAGTTCGCCGCCTTGGCCCGGCTCTGGGAGATCGGCGCCGGGCACGACCGGATCGCCGTGCCGTACCCGGTGCAGTTGCGCGGCACCGAGCTGATGCTCGAGTTCGTCGGTGACGCCGAGTCGGGGCTGGCCGCGCCCCGGCTGGCCCAGCTACGGCCCGGCCCGGCCGCGCTGCGCGACCTGTGGGACCAGCTGGTGGAGGCGCTGCGTGTGCTGGCCCGGGCCGGCTACGCCCATGGCGACCTGTCGCCGTACAACCTGCTCGTGCACGACGGGCGGCTGGTCGTGATCGATCTGCCGCAGGTGGTCGACGTGGTGGCCAACCCGCAGGGGCCCGAGTTCCTGGCCCGCGACGTGCGGGTGGTCAGCGCCTGGTTCAAGGCCCGGGGGTTGGCCGCCGAGCAGGTCGACCCCGAGGCGCTGACCGGGGAACTGCTGCGCGAGGCGGGCGTCCGCTGACCGCAGCGGCGCGGGTGGGTCGGGTGTCTGCCCGACCCACCCGTACCGGTCACTGCAGGTAGCGCTCCACCTCGGGCTTGGGGCGTTCGCCCTGGGAGTCCGGGTCGCCATGACTGGCGCGGGCGGCCCGACGGCGACGCAGCAGGTCCCAGCACTGGTCGAGGGACTCCTCCAGGGCGCGCAGCCGCTCGCTGGCCTCGCCCTCGGTGCCCGACTCGTGGGCCTGGGCCTCGCCGCGCAGCTTGTGTTCCTCGTCGACCAGTTCGGAGATCCGGTTCAGGATGGTCTTGTCGTCCATGCCACAGAGCCTGGCACAGGGTGCCCGGCATCGCCCGGATTCGGGGGTACCGGTGGGTCCTGGCTCACTCGCGCGGGCTCCGCCGGCCAGGGCCGTGCCCGCCCGGATCCCGGCGGCGGGCGGCTGGGCCTCCGAGGAGCCCGTGCGCGTCCGCGCGACCCTCGCGGCCCCCGGCGTACGGGCGCGACCTGCGCCGGTGCCCAGACCTGATGCTCCATTCAGGATGGTAAATCCCTCGTGGCGTCGACGCCGGCCGGCTGGAGGCGTGGAATCTCACCGGTCGCAGGTATGGAGGTGCCTCGGATTTGGTGAGATGCTTCCGTCGCCCAGAAGGTGAAAGTTTCACGGTCCCACCGGCCACAGTGGACAGCTCCGGCCGGCGGAACGACGAGGAGACGTTGCATGTCCCAGGTGTCCGATGCCGGCCCCGCCCCCGTCAGCACCGAACCCCGGATGATCCCACTCCGTCGCGCCCTGCCCGCGCTGGTGCGCGACCCGCTCGCCGCGCTTGTCGGCTTCGCCGACGACGCCGGTGGCGAGGTCGTCCGGCTCAACCTCGGCTCGTTCCGCCCCTACCTCGTCAGCCACCCGGAGCACCTGCAACGCGTGCTGAGGGACAACGTTGCCAACTACACCCGCGACGGGGACGGCCTGTTGTGGCGTCCGGTACGCCGGATCGTCGGCGATGCCATCCTGGTCGCCGAGGGTGAGATCTGGGAGTCCAGCCGGGGCGCGCTGCAACCGCTGTTCACCGCGAAGCGGGCCGAGACGCTCGTCGACCGGATGGCCGAGGCGATCAACGAGGCCGTCGACGAGTGGCTGGAACCGGCTCGCGAGGGCCGTGCGATCGACGGCGGGGCCGAGCTCACCCGGATCGTCCTGCGCACCACGATGCGGGTGCTCTTCGCCGACCGGATCTCGGTGCCGGACGCGCTGCGGATCAGCGCCGCACTGGACACCCTCACCACCGCGATGCTCCCGCGCCTGCTGGTGCCCTTCGTGCCGTACGCGGTGCCGATGCCCCGCGACCGCGCCTTCAACGAGGCCGTGCGGGCCATCGACGAGGTGGTGCTGCCGATCATCCGGGATGCGCGGGCCAACCCCGGCGACGGCGACGACATCATCTCCACCCTCTGCCGGCCGCGCGCCGACGGCAGCGAACCCGACGAGTACGCGATCCGCGGCGACGTCGTGGCCATGTTCTCCACCGCCACCGAGACCACCATCGCCCTGCTCTCCTGGCTCTGGCCGGTGCTGTCCTCGCGACCCGACGTGGCCGAGCGGATGACCGACGAGATCGAGCGGGTGGTCGGCGCCGACCGGGTCGGCCGTGAGCACCTGCCCCAGCTGCGCTACGGCCGGATGGTGCTCGACGAGATGCTGCGGCTCTACCCGGCCGGCTGGATGATCCCCCGGACCGCCGTCGCCGACGACGTGCTGGGCGGCGTACGGATCAAGGCCGGTGGCACCGTGCTGGTCAGCCCGTACGTCACCCAGCGGATGTCGACGTTCTGGAACGACCCCACGCTGTTCGACCCGGAGCGCTTCGCGCCGGAGCGGCCCCGCCGGCGCTACCGCTACTCCTACTTCCCGTTCGGCGGCGGCCCGCACCAGTGCCTGGGGCAGTACCTGTTCCTGCTGGAGGCGCAACTCATCGTCAGCACCGTGCTGAGTCGCTACCGGTTCCGACTGCGTGAACCCGTCGGCCTGACACCGCGGCTCGGGGCCTCGCTGCAACCCAAGCAGCGGGCCGAGCTGATCGTCACCCCGGTCGAGCGCCCGGTCGCCTCATGACGGGCACGCCGTGGCCGGTGCAGGCCGGCCCTGACGCGGTCGCCGAGCAGGGCCGGGTGTGCGCGCTCGCCGTGCGCGGCGTACGCGACCTGCAGGCCGTCACCACCGCCCACCCGGAACTGTTCGACGCCGCGCCGTTCGACCCGGCGCTGCTCAGCTCGGTGGCCACAGTGGTCGCCTTCATCGCGCCCTGGCACACCGCCGCCGAGCTGCGGATCACCACCCGTACCGTACTCTGGGTCTTCGCCGCCGACTGGCAGATCGACTACCTCGCCCGGTCCGCCGACGACGTCCGGACGATCGTGACCGACTGCCTTGCGGTGGCCGACGGCGCCGCGCCCCCGCCGGGCCGGCACCTGGCGCGGCTGCTGGCAGACCTGCGCGACGACCTGGCGACCGTGCCGGCATTCGCCCGGCTGCGCCCGATCTGGCGCGACGAGTTGGCCCAGATGCTCGCCGCTGCGGCCCGGGAGTGGGACTGGAAGAACCTGCCGACCGACCCGACCACCGGGCAGCGTCTGCCGGACCTGGACCGCTACCTGGACAACGCCGACAACTCCGGCAGCTCCTTCGTCAACGTCACCCACTGGATCGCCACCGGCGACGAGCGGACACTCGCCCAGCTGACCGACCTGCTGGACGCCGGACGTGGCGTCCAGCGGGTGCTGCGGCTGGTCAACGACCTCGCCACACAGGACCGGGACGCCGAGTGGGGCGACCTGAACGCGTTGCAGCTCGTCGACGACCCGGCGCGGGTGCACGCCCGGCTCGCCGAACTGACCGCGCGGTCCCGGGGGGACCTGGCCGCCCTCGCCGAGCGCTGCCCCCGCCAGGCGGACTACCTGCACCGGCAGATCTCCTTCACGGGTGGCTTCTACGAGGTCTCGGACTTCTGGGGAGCACGCGGTGAGTGAGAGTTCCCCCCGCGTACTGACCGAGCCGGCCACCGACGCGGCCGCGCGCGAGCTGATCGCCGGCGTCGCGCTGCGGCCGTGGGGGCAGGTCGCCCCCTCGGTGTACGAGAGCGCCAGGCTGGTCGCCGGCGCGTCCTGGCTGCCGGGCCATCATCAACGGGTCGGGTTTCTGCTGCGCGAGCAGCGCCCGGACGGCGCGTGGGGCCCACCCGAGGGGTACGCCCTGGTGCCCACGCTCAGCGCCACCGACGCGCTGCTCGCCGTGCTGGCCGACGGCGGCTGGTCCGGTGTGGACCTGCTCGCCCCGGTGGGGCGCGGGCTGGACGCGCTCACCGGCCGGCTGCTCGCCACGCACGCGCGGGCGCTGCCGGACACCCCGGCGCTGGACCTCATCGTCCCGGCGCTTGTCGAGTCGGTGAACGACCGGCTGGCCCGGCTGGACCGGGCGCTCGCCGACCGGCTGCCCCGCCCGCCGCTGACACTCCCCGTGGGCCTCGGCCCCGACCGGCTGCGCGCGGTACGGGCCGCGGTGGCCGCCGGGGCGGCGCTGCCGACGAAGCTGGCCCACTTCTACGAGGTGCTGGACGCGACACCGGCCGACGCCGGGCCGACCCTCACCGCCGTCGGCGCGTCCCCGGCCGCGACCGCGGCCTGGCTGACCGCCGCCGGCCCGGCCGCCGGCCCCACCGCACACGCCTTCCTGCGGGAGTTGATCCGCGACGGCGACGGGCCGGTGCCCTGCCCCAGCCCGATCACCGTCTTCGAACGGGCCTGGGTGCTCAGCGGGCTGCGCCGCGCCGGTGTCGCGGTCGACCCGCCGGCCACCGTGCTGCGCACCCTGGCCGCCGCCACCGGCGCCGCCGAGGGCGTCGCCACCGGGGAGGGTCTGCCGACCGACGCCGACACCACCTCGGTCACGCTGGACGCGCTGGCCCGTCTCGGCCACCCCGCGGATCCGGCCAGCCTGTGGGCGTACGAGACGGCGGACGGCTTCTGCACCTGGCCGGGGAGCGAGGACGGCTTCTCGGTCACCACCAACGCGCATGTCCTGGACGCGTTCGGCCAGCATGTGGCGGCGCACCCGGGCGCGGACGCGAGGTACCACCGGGCGGTCGAGCGGCTCAGCGTCGTGCTGCCGGCGCACCAGCTCGCCGAGGGCCCCTGGCAGGACCGGTGGCACGCCTCGCCGTACTACGCGACAGTGTGCTGCGTGCTGGCCCTGGCGGAGTTCGGTCGCGGCGGCGCGGCGGCCGAGGCGGTGGACCGGGCGGCCCGCTGGGTGCTGGACAACCAGCGCGCCGACGGCTCGTGGGGGCGTTGGGACGGCACGGCCGAGGAGACCGCGTACGCGCTGCAGGTGCTGCTGGCCGCGCCGACGGGAGCGCCGCGGGTCGACGACGCGGTGGCTCGCGGCCACGCCTACCTGCACCAATCGTCCGACCGCCCGCACCCTCCACTGTGGTACGGCAAGGAGTTGTACTGTCCTACCGCGATCGTTCGCGCGACGGTGTTGGCGGCCTGCCGGCTGGCCGCCGTCCACCTGGCGGACACCGACCGTTCGGTGGTGGATTGTGGTTACCAGGCAACAAAAACAACAACTTGAGGGGTTGTGTGGACACTGCTAGCGTACGCAGAGCCTCAGCCCCGATGCCCGCTGTGGCGGGACGTCGTCTTCCATGATCACCCGTTGATGAGCTGAGTCAACGCCCTGCCTGGGACGGTTCAATGCGTTCTCGCGGTACGAGTATCCGCACCAAGGTTGTCGCCCTGCTGCTCTCCCTGGTCGCTCTCTGGATGTTCGCGGCGTGGGTGACCCTGCGCGACGGCTTCAACCTGCTCGGCGTACAGGCGATCAACAGCAAGGTCTACACACCCACCGAACCGCTGCTCCAGGAGCTCCAGCTGGAACGACGGCTGACCCAGGCGTACCTGAGCAACCCCGACGCCGCGCAGCGCGCGGCGCTGGAGACCGAACAGCGCAAGGCCGCACAGTTGGCCGGCGACTTCGCCGACTCGGTCCGCAACTGGCAGGTCGACGTGGCCGGCAGCGCGGCGCTCGACGCCCAGCTGGACCTCACGATCGCACAGGTCGACGGGCTGAAGCAGACCCGCGCCGACGTGCTCGCCCGCAAGGTCGACCGGCTCTCCGCCGCCGACGCCTACACGGACGCGATCGAATCGATCTTCCGGGTCTACGACGTCACCGGCAGCCTGGACGACAAGGAGATCGCCGCCGACGCGGCGGCCCTGATCCAGCTCAACCGGATGAAGGAGCTGATCTCGCAGGAGGACGCGCTGCTCAGCGGCCTCTTCGGCAACGGCCGGATGAGTGGGCCGGAGTACGCCCGCTACGTCAGCCTGGTCTCCACCGAGCGGTTCCTCGGCGAGGAGGCACGGGCCCGGCTCGCGGACGCCGACCAGCGCCGCTACCAGCAGCTCGTCGGGGGCGAGGCGTTCACCCGGTTGCGCGCCGTGCAGGACAGCATCATCCGCGAGGGCCGACCGGCGACCCAGCTGCCGGTGAGCGCCGAGCAGTGGCGCGGCACCGTCGAGCCGGCGCTGGCCGAGGTGAACGACGCCGTCGCCGACGGCGGCGAGGGCATCGTCGGCCGGGCCACCGGCGTGGCCGTGATGGTCGTCGTCCGGCTGGTGCTCGCCACCGGTCTGGGTCTGCTCGCCGTCATCGCCTCGGTCGTCGTCTCGATCACCACGGCCCGGACCCTCCTGCGCCAGCTGGAACGGCTGCGGCAGGCCGCCTGGCAGCTCGCCGACGAGCGGCTGCCCCGGGTGGTCCAGCGACTCGGCCGCGGTGAGGAGGTCGACGTCGCCACCGAGGCGCCCCCGCTGGAGTTCGGCGTCGACGAGATCGGCCAGGTCGGCAAGGCGTTCAACGCCGTCCAGGAGACCGCGTTGCGCACCGCCGTCGAGCAGGCCGAACTGCGGCGCAACGTTCGCGAGGTGTTCCTCAGCCTGGCCCGGCGTACGCAGGCGCTCGTGCACCGCCAGCTCACCCTGCTCGACGCGATGGAGCGGCGGGAACACGACGCGGAGGAGCTGGAGGACCTGTTCCGGGTCGACCACCTGGCCACCCGGATGCGGCGTAACGCGGAGAACCTCATCGTGCTCTCCGGCTCCACCCCGGGTCGGGCCTGGCGGCGCAACGTCCCCATGGTCGACGTGGTGCGCGGCGCGGTCGCCGAGGTGGAGGACTACACCCGGGTCAACGTGCTGCCGCTCGGGCCCGTCTCGCTCGCCGGCCGGGCGGTCGGCGACATCATCCACCTGCTCGCCGAGCTGATCGAGAACGGCCTGTCGTTCTCGCCGCCGCACACCTCTGTGGAGGTCCGCGGCCAGCTCGTGGCCAACGGGTTCGCCATCGAGATCGAGGACCGGGGCCTCGGCATGAGCGAGGAGGACCTGGCCGCGGCGAACCACCGCATCGTCGACCAGTCCGAGCTGAACCTCGCCAACGCCGCCCGGCTCGGCCTCTACGTGGTGAGCCGGCTGACCGAGCGGCACGGCGTGCGGGTCCGGCTCAAGGAGTCGGCGTACGGCGGTACCACCGCCGTCGTGCTCATCCCGCTGGACCTGGTCAGCGCGAACGGCACCGACCCACAGGACTCCGGCGCGCTGCCGGCCGGGCCGACGGCCATCGCGCTGCCCTCGGGCCCGACGACCACCGGCCCCACCGACGGCGGCCGATCCGCCAGCCTGTCGTCGGTCGCGGTGGCCGCGGCGGCGACGGACACGAACCGTCCGGCAGCGGCACAGCCGGTAACCCCCCTCGCCCCGGTGCCGGCCGCGAGCAGCACCCCGACCGAGCAGCAGGTGGACGGAACCGACACCGACGTCGTCCTCCCCACCCGACAGCGGACGACCCTGGGCGCCCCGGCGGCGGAGCTGCCCACCCGAGCCCGGCGTGGCCTGGGCCAGCCGGCCCTGGAGGGCCCGACGGTGCCCACCGGCCTGCCCGCGGTGGACCGGACCGCGCCGCGCGGCGGAGGCAGCGAGCCGGCCGCCGACGGCGGGCCGGTTCCGGCGCGGGCCGAGACGGACCGGACCGACTCGGGCCTGCCGGTCCGCGTCCGCCAGGCGAACATCGTTCCGGAGCTGCGCGACGACCCGGCGGATACGGAGTCCGACGAGGAGGACGTGGTGCGGCCGCCGGAGCAGGTACGCCGGATGATGAGCTCGTATCAGACCGGCACCCGGCGCGGCCGGACCGACGCGGCGCGACTGCTCGGTGGCGCGTCCGACGCCTCTCCGAGCGCGACGCCCGAGCCGACCGACGAGGAACCACAAGCCACCTGACCGAGCGCCGGTGCTGCGGGTTCCCGCGCGGCGTGACGGTCAAGCCCAAGACGAATACGGCGCAACTGCCGGGCGAGAAGAGGACGACGAAGTGGCCCAGAAGACGGCTTCGAGTGCCGACCTGACGTGGTTGCTGGATGATCTGGTGGGCCGCGTGAAGCAGGCTGAGCACGCGGTCGCGCTCTCCACCGACGGACTGTTGATGGCTTCCTCGCAGGGGTTGAACCGCGACGACGGCGAGCACCTCGCGGCGATGGCGGCCGGCATCCAGAGCCTGGCCCGGGGCGCCGGCAAGCGCTTCGGGGGCGGGCAGGTGCAGCAGACCATCATCGAGATGCAGTCGTCGTTCCTGTTCGTCACCGCAGCCGGCCGCAACGCCTGCCTCGCGGTTCTCGCCAGCGAGGACGCCGACGTCGGTCTCATCGCGTACGAGATGGCGATGCTCGTCACCCGAGTGGGCAAGTACGTGGCCTCACCGTCGCGGGGCACCGAACAGTCGGCTGGCGAGAGGTAACGGCGATGACGGTGCAGGGGGAGTCCGCAGAGCACCAGTGGGTGGATGACCACGCGGGCCCGGTGGTGCGCCCGTACGCGGTGACGCGCGGGCGGGCCCGCCCGGTCACCGGCACGTTCGACCTGATCTCCCTGGTCACCGCGACCCGAGCCGACGTGACGCCGGAGGTGGGTCTCGGTCCCGAGCACCTGGCGATCGTCGGCCTGTGCCAGCGAATACAGTCCGTCGCCGAGATCGCCGCCCACCTCGACCTGCCGGTGGGCACCATCCGGGTGCTCCTCGGCGACCTGGCGGCCCGCAACCTCGTGCAGGTACGCGAACCGCAGACCACGGCCGGTCTTCCCGACAACAGCATCTTCGAGGCGGTAATCAATGGACTACGGGCACTCTGACCGGCCGGCGGGAGCGACGCCACTGCCCACCGCGATCAAGATCCTGGTCGCCGGTGGTTTCGGCGTGGGCAAGACCACAATGGTCGGCGCGGTGAGCGAGACCCGGCCGTTGCGCACCGAGGAGGTGCTGACCGAGACCGGTGTCGGTATCGACGACCTGTCCGGGGTGGAGGGTAAGACCACCACCACCGTGGCGATGGACTTCGGTCGGATCACCATCAGCGACGACCTGGTGCTCTACCTGTTCGGCACCCCCGGTCAGGACCGGTTCTGGTTCGTCTGGGACGAGCTGGCGTTGGGCGCGATCGGCGCGGTGGTGCTCGCCGACACGCGCCGGCTGGCCGACTGCTTCCCGTCGATCGACTACTTCGAGGGCCGGGGCACCCCGTTCGTGGTGGCGGTGAACTGCTTCGAGGGCGCCCGCCAGTACCGGCTCGACGAGGTGCAGACAGCGCTGAACCTGGACCCGGGCGTGCCGGTGCTGCTCTGCGACGCCCGCCAACGCGAGTCCAGCAAGGAGGTGCTCGTGACCCTCATGGAGCACGCCATGAAGACCCGCGAGGCCCGTCGCCGAGCTGCCGGCACGGACTGACCGACTTTTTTCGGGGAGGCTGTCCGGAACGGCCCCGGCCGTTCGTCATGCTGGCAAACACCCGGACACCCGAGGGAGCGCCAGATGAAGTTCATGATGTTCGTCTGCACCGACACCGCACCGGACACCGACCCGACCGAGCTGCCCGACATCCACAAGTGGGTGGCGGAGAACGACTCCCGTGGCCGCCGCCTCACCGGCAACGTGCTGGCGCCGACAAGCGCGGCGACAATGGTCCGGGTCCGCGACGGGGAGCTGCTCGTCTCCGAGGGACCGTTCGCCGAGACCACGGAGGTCATCGTGGGCTTCGACCTGCTGGACTGCGCCGACCTGGACGAGGCGATCGAGGTGGCGCGCACCCACCCGATGGCCCGGGAGGGGCGGCTGGAACTGCGCCCGTACGCGGACCTGTCCGCCTGATCGGGTGAGCCGCACCGACACCACTACCGGTGCGCCCGACAGCGTCGGCGCGGCCGCGGCGGCTCAGGCCGTCGCGGCCGCCGGCGTGGAGGCGTACCCCCGGATCGTCGCGACCCTGATCCGCGTGACCGGGGACTGGGCGTTGGCCGAGGACTGCGCGCAGGAGGCCCTGGCCGTGGCGTTGGAGCGCTGGCCCGCCGACGGTGTGCCGGCCAACCCGGGCGGTTGGCTGATGACGGTGGCCCGTAACCGCGCGCTCGACGTGCTGCGCCGGGCCAGCGTCGAGCGCCGCAAACTGCACGACCTGGCGCTGCTCACGCCGGCCGACGGTCAGCCCGAGCCGGAGGTGGGGGAGGACGTGGTGGACGACCGGCTGCGGCTCATCTTCACCTGCTGCCATCCGGCGCTCGCCATCGAGGCCCGGGTGGCGTTGACGCTGCGGACCGTCTGCGGGGTGCCGACCGCCGACATCGCCCGGCTGCTGCTGGTAAGCGAGTCGACGATGACCCGACGGCTGACCCGCGCCCGGACCCGCATCGCCGAGGCCGGCATCCCGTACCGGGTGCCGAGCGGGCCGGCGCTTGCCGAGCGGCTGCCCGGTGTACTCGCCGTGCTGTATCTGCTCTTCACCAGGGGTTACGTCGCCGACGGCGAGCCGGCGTTCGCCGACGAGGCCGTCCGGCTGGCCCGGCTGCTCGACCTGTTGATGCCGGAGCAGTCCGAGGTCGCCGCGTTGCGGGCTCTGCTGCTGTTGCAGCACTCCCGGCGCGACGCCCGCCGCGACGCCGCCGGTGACCTGCTGTCCCTCGATCGGCAGGACCGCCGCCGCTGGGACCGGGCCGCCGTCGCCGAGGGGCTCTCGGCGCTGGCCCGGGTCCGGGATGACGGCCCGTACGCGTGGCAGGCCCGCATCGCCGCCTGCCACGCCACCGCGGAGTCCGCCGAGGCCACCGACTGGCCGGCGATCGCCCGCGCCTACGACGCTCTGCTCGGCCTCCGGCCGTCGCCTGTGGTGGCGCTCAACCGCGCGGTCGCGCACGGCTACGCGTACGGGCCGGCGGTCGGACTGGTCCTGCTGGACGAGGCGCGTGCCGGGGGAGGGCTGGACGGTCACCCGGTGGCCGTGGCGGTCCAGGCCGATCTGGTGGCCCGGCAGGGTGACAGGTCGCGTGCCGCCGCGCTGTTCCGGGAGGCGGCGGCAGCGGTGGACTCGGCCGCCGAGCGCCGCGCCCTGCTCGACCGAGCCGCCGAGCTCGCGCAGTAGGCCGGATCCTTGGAGGTCACCCTGCGCCGATGACGTCGGCGAGGTTGCCGGCAACCTTGACGTGCTACTCCGCGACGAAGGTTCCTGAGCCCGGTACGCCGACAACCAGTCCGCGCGACTTGAGAGCCTCCACGGCACGGGCGACGGTCCGTCGGGCTGACCCGTACTCCTCTGCCAGCGCGTCATACGTAGGTAGGCGCGAGCCCGGCCGGAACTCCCCGGCGGCGATGCGTCGAGTCAGGTCGTCCTCGATCTCTCGGGCCGTGTACGGGATGGGCACGGATGTCATGGTCCTTCCTACCCACTCGGACCCTGCTTGCACCTATGGCACTACTTGACCTTCTGGCACTGCTGGCACTAATTTGAGGAGAGTGAGGCGCGGCCCCTGGTGGACATCGAGTCGGCACGGGTCGCTGCCAGACGGAGGGTGCGTCCCGCCTCGTGGCAAGAGGCGGGCGTGCCGACCCTTTCGCGCGGAGGTGGTACCGATGCTGCCCGAGGACAGGTCCTGCAACTGCCCCCATCGGGCCGACAATCGCCCCGACCGGCCCCCCTCGCCCGGTGTGACGACCGCCGGCCCGACCGGGCCACCGCACCCTCCGTACCGTGGCCCGGGTCGCTCGGCGAACGTCGTACCCGAAGCACGCTGGCGCTCCCGGTGCGGCCCGGCGGTCGCGCACACCGCCGACGGCCCTCTGTGGATCTGCGACGCCTGCGGGCAGGACTGGCCCTGCCCGGCGCTGCGGGCGACCCCGACGGACGCCGCCCGCCGCGCGACCCTGATCCCCGAGTTCTCGCGGATCACCCGCCGGGCGATCCGCGACCTGCGCGGCCGGCCGGGCGGCCCCGATCCGGTCGCCATCGTCCGCCGTTTCCTCTGGTTCCTGCCCCTCACCGACGAGGAGGCTCGCGCGGTCGCGCTGCGGCTGCGCTGAGCGCTCACACCACCAGGATCGGTACGTCGTACTTCTGGATGCGGTCGTCCCGGGTTACCAGGGTCAGCCCTTCGTGCAGGGCCTGCGCGACAAGCATCCGGTCGAAGGGATCCCGGTGGATCAGTGGCAGCCGACCAGCCGCGATGGCGTGATCGTGGCGGATCGGGAGTTCCCGGAGTTCGGCGTCACGGAGTCGTTCGGCGAGGTCGGCCGGGCCGGCCAACTTGCCCGACGACTGTTTGATGGCGACCTCCCACAGCGTGACCGGGCTCAGGTACACATCGGGTTCGGTGTCGATGCGGTCCTTGATGTCCGTGGCGAGGATCG
Source organism: Micromonospora sp. NPDC049275 (assembly GCF_043197115.1). NCBI lineage: Bacteria > Bacillati > Actinomycetota > Actinomycetes > Micromonosporales > Micromonosporaceae > Micromonospora > Micromonospora sp. NPDC049275. Next base: position 194,850 of record NZ_JBICSN010000007.1, on the reverse strand, counting down.
GGTCGTCGGTCAGCCACCAGAGCACCACGTGCGTATCGAGCAACAGCCTCATCCGGACAGCCCGAAGTCGCGAGCAACCTCGTCGTTGACCTCGTCGGAATCCCAGTCACCGCTGAGATCCAGCGCACCGCGCAGAGACCCGCGACCGGTGCGTGTTGTACGACGCAGAGGAATGACCTTGGCGACCGGGTTACCAGCCCGGCTGATCACGATCTCCTCGCCGTGCTCGACCCGTTCGATGATGCGTGACAGGTTCGTCTTCGCATCGTGGATGTTGAACTGCGCCGCGGGTTCACCGGCCACCATGACACCTCCTTAGCTAAGAGGTTAGCCCGCGGTGGGGCCCCGCACGAGGAACGACCCGGGAACGACGCAGGCTCCCTCCCGCCGAGGGCGGGAAGGAGCCTGGCGACGTCGGTACGTCAGTTGGCGATCATGCGGCGCAACACGTACTGCAGGATGCCGCCGTGCCGGTAGTAGTCCGCCTCGCCCGGGGTGTCGATCCGCACGACGGCCTCGAACTCCACGCCGGTGTCGGTGGTGACAGTCACCGTGCGCGGGGTGTCGCCGTCGTTGAGAGCGGTCACCCCGGTGATGGTGAACATCTCGGTGCCGGTCAGGCCGAGCGACTCGGCGGTGACGTCCACCGGGAACTGCAGCGGCAGCACACCCATGCCGATCAGGTTCGAGCGGTGGATCCGCTCGTACGACTCGGCGATGACCGCCCGGACGCCCAGCAGCATGGTGCCCTTGGCCGCCCAGTCCCGCGACGAGCCCGACCCGTACTCCTTGCCGGCCAGGATGACAAGCGGGATGCCGGCCTCCTGGTAGGCCATCGAGGCGTCGTAGATCGAGGTCTGCTCGCCGGTGAGGTGGTTGACAGTGAAGCCGCCCTCCACCCCGGGCACCAGCTGGTTGCGCAGCCGGATGTTGGCGAAGGTGCCCCGGATCATCACCTCGTGGTTGCCCCGGCGGGAGCCGTACGAGTTGAACTCGTGGCGCGGCACGCCGTGCTCGGCGAGGTACGCGCCGGCCGGCGAGTCGGCCTTGATCGAGCCGGCCGGCGAGATGTGGTCGGTGGTCACCGAGTCACCCAGCTTGGCCAGCACCCGGGCGCCGGAGATGTCGACGACAGGGCTCGGCTCCGGCTGCATGCCCTCGAAGTACGGGGGCTTGCGCACGTAGGTCGAGTCGTCGGCCCAGGCGAACGTGTCGCCGGTCGGGGTGGGCAGCGATTGCCACCGCTCGTCGCCGGCGAAGACGTCGGCGTACGCGGCGCTGAACCCGGTCGCGCCGATCGCCTGGGCGATGACGTCCTGGATCTCGGCGCTGTTCGGCCAGATCTCGCGCAGGAAGACGGGGTTGCCGTCGCTGTCCTCACCGATCGGCTCGTTGGCCAGGTCGATGTCCATCGTGCCGGCGAGGGCGTACGCGACCACAAGCGGCGGGGACGCCAGGTAGTTCATCTTGACGTCCGGGTTGATCCGGCCCTCGAAGTTCCGGTTGCCGGAGAGCACCGAGACGACCGACAGGTCGTGCTCGTTGACAGCCGCCGACACCTCCTCGGGCAGCGGGCCCGAGTTGCCGATGCAGGTGGTGCAGCCGTACCCGACGAGGTTGAAGCCCAGCTTGTCGAGGTAGGGCGTGAGGCCTGCCCGCTCGTAGTAGTCCATGACGACCTTCGAGCCCGGCGCCAGGGTGGTCTTCACCCACGGCTTGCGGGTCAGGCCCTTCTCCACGGCGTTGCGGGCCAGCAGAGCGGCACCGATCATCACCTGCGGGTTGGACGTGTTGGTGCAGGAGGTGATCGCCGCGATCACCACCGCGCCGTGGTCCAGCTCGTACTCGACGCCGTCGGCGCCGGTGACCCGGACCGGGTTGCTGGCCCGGCCGCCCGCGCCGACCGCAGCGGTCTCCAGGTCGCGCGGCTCGTCGGCCGGGTCGCTGAACTGGTTGGCGGGCGGGTCGCTGGCCGGGAACGACTCGGCGCTGGCCTCGTCGGCCGGCCCGTTCGCCCCCACCGGCAACTGCTCGCGCGCCACACCCGGCTTGAGGTCACGCTCACCGACGGAGTCGTCGGCGACGTAGTCGGTGAGCGCCGAGCGGAACAGCGTCTTGGCGGCGCCCAGCGGCACCCGGTCCTGCGGGCGCTTCGGGCCGGCGAGCGACGGCTCGATGGTGCCCAGGTCCAGCTCCAGGCGCTCCGAGTAGGCCGGCTCCGCCTCCGGGTCGTGCCAGAGGCCCTGCTCCTTGGCGTACGCCTCGACGAGCGCGACCTGCGCGGCGTCGCGGCCGGTCAGCTCCAGGTAGCGGATCGTCTCGGCGTCGATCGGGAAGATCGCGACGGTGGAGCCGTACTCCGGGGACATGTTGCCGATGGTGGCCCGGTTGGCAAGCGGCACGGCGCTCACGCCGGGGCCGTAGAACTCGACGAACTTGCCGACCACACCGTGCTTGCGCAGCATCTCGGTGATGGTCAGCACCAGGTCGGTGGCGGTGGTGCCGGCCGGCATCTCGCCGGAGAGCTTGAAGCCCACCACGCGGGGGATCAGCATGCTGACCGGCTGGCCGAGCATCGCGGCCTCGGCCTCGATGCCGCCGACGCCCCAGCCCAGCACGCCCAGGCCGTTGACCATCGTGGTGTGCGAGTCGGTGCCGACAACCGTGTCCGGGTACGCCTGGCCGTTGCGCTCCATGATGGTGCGGGCCAGGTACTCGATGTTCACCTGGTGCACGATGCCGGTGCCCGGGGGGACGACCTTGAACTCGTTGAACGCGGTCTGGCCCCAGCGCAGGAACTGGTAGCGCTCCCTGTTGCGCTCGTACTCCAGCTCGACGTTGCGGGCGAACGCGTCCTCGCGGCCGAACAGGTCGGCGATCACCGAGTGGTCGATGACCAGCTCGGCGGGGGCGAGGGGATTGACCTTGGTGGCGTCGCCACCCAGCTCACGTACGGCCTCGCGCATGGTGGCCAGGTCGACCACGCAGGGCACGCCTGTGAAGTCCTGCATGAGCACCCGCGCCGGGGTGAACTGGATCTCCACGCTCGGGTCGGCGGTGGGGTCCCACCCGCCGAGCTGCTCGATGTGGTCGGCGGTGATGTTCGCGCCGTCCTCGGTCCGCAGCAGGTTCTCCAGGAGGATCTTCAGGCTGTACGGCAGCCGATCGTGGCCGTCCACCTTGTCGATCTTGAAAATCTCGTAGCTCGCGTCTCCGACGCGTAGCTGGGTCTTCGCACCGAAGGTGTCGAGGCTCGCCACGTCGTACTCCTTCACACCAGCGACCGTGAGTAGTCCTGAGCAGTCTGTCGCACCGGCCGGGGTGCCGCCGAGGTTAGGTGACACTTACCGCCGATTCCGCTCTCCAACAAAACCGTACGTCCGTCTTGCTATTCGCGCAACCGTAGGCCAGGTTTCGGGACGAACGTCGCCGGAATCACGACACCTCCCGTCGACGTGCCGGACTCCTCCCGTGCGCCTTGCGGACCTAGCCTGTCTGCCCGGCTACTGCCGGCTGCTTCGGGGGAGGTTGACGTGGAATTCCGTCTGCTTGGGCCGGTCGAGGTGCTGGGGCACGGGCGGCTCATACCGCTCGGCGGACGCAAACGACGAACCCTGCTCGCCACACTGTTGGTCGAGCATGGGCGGGTGGTGTCGGCCGCGAAACTGGTCGATGCCGTCTGGGGTGCCGCACCCCCGGGCACCGCCCGTGGCGTTCTGCAAACGTACGTCTCGGCGCTGCGCCGGACACTGATCGGGCCGGACGGGGCGCCGGCGATCGTCACCCAGTCCTCCGGCTATCTCCTTCAGGTCGACCCGCAGACGCTGGACCGCGACGTCTTCGAACGGCAGGTGGAGCTGGGTCGCGCGGCGCTGGCGCACGGTCGGTCCGGCGAGGGCGTCCGCAGGCTGCGCGCCGCCGATGACATCTGGCGAGGTGTCGCACTCGACGACGTCGATCACCACGCGCTCTCCGGCGAGGTGCTGCGGCTGGAGGAGCTGCGGCTGACGGCTGTCGAGGAACGGGTCGCCACCGAGCTCGCCCTCGGCCACGTCGAACAGGCGTGCACCGAGCTGACCAGCCTGGTGGGTAGCCATCCCTACCGGGAACGGCTGCGCGGTCACCTGATGACGGCGTTGGCCATGATGGGACGCCGGTCCGACGCGCTGGCGCTCTACCGGGAGGCACGGGCTCTGTTGATCGGGGAGATGGGCATCGAGCCCGGCCCCGAACTGCGGAGTGTCCACGAGCTGCTGCTGCGCGAGGACGAGGCGTCACCGCCGCCGGTGCCATACCCCGCACCGCGGCAGCGGATCAGCACCACGGGGGCGACCAACCACCCCGACGGCACCCGCGCAGCGCCGATCCGTCCCGCGCAACTGCCGCCGCAGCCCGTGGACTTCACCGGCCGGCGCGCCGTGGTGGAGTCGCTCGTCCAGACCATCACCGCGCCGGCCGGACGCGGCACCCGGCCGGTCGAGGTCATCGTCGGCAGAGGTGGGGTGGGCAAGTCCGCGCTGGCGGTGCGGGTCGGTCACGAGGTGTGCGACCACTACCCGGACGGGCAGCTGTACGCGGACCTGCGCGGCCTCAGCGACACTCCGCTCGAACCTCTTGACGTCCTCGGCGGTTTCCTACGGGCACTCGACGTCGCGGCCGAGGCGGTCCCCGAGACCCTGGCGGAGCGGGTCCAGCTCTACCGGACCCGCACCGCCGGCCGGCGCCTACTCGTGCTGCTCGACGACGCGGGCGGCGAGAGTCAGCTCCGACCGTTGCTCCCCGCGGCTCCCGGTTGCGCCGTGCTGGTGACCTGCCGCACCGCTCTCGGCGGACTGGACGGCATCCGGTTGACCGAACTCGACGTACTTGAAACGGCTGAAGCCGCCGAGCTGCTGGACCGGATCGTGGGCAGCGGCCGTACCCGGCAGGAGCCGGGCGCGACACGGGCCATCGTCGAGCATTGCGGCGGCCTGCCCCTGGCGATCAGGGTGGCCGGGGCCCGGCTGGTGGGCCGGCGGAACTGGCCGCTGGAGGTCCTGGCCCGCAGGCTTGCCGACGAGCGCCGCCGGCTGGACGAGCTCGCCGCTGGTGACCAGGAGGTTCGGGCCAGCTTCGCCCTCAGCTACCAGACCCTGGACCCGTCGGCGCAGGCGGCCCTGCGGCTGTTGGCCGTTCTCGGGGCACCGGACTTCGCCTCGTGGACGGTCTCTGCCGCGCTGAGCCTGTCCGAGACGGCGGGAGAGCAACTGCTCGACCGGCTCGTCGACGCCTGGCTTGTCGACGTCGTACCGACCGGAAGCCGCGAGCAGCCCCGGTACCGGCTGCACGAGCTGGTTCGGCTCTTCGCGCGCGAACGCGCCGAGATCGAGGACCCGGACGACCTGCTGTGCCAAGGGATAGGGGCGATCGCCGCTGCCGGTCTGCACCTGATCGGCGCGGCGTCGCACCCAGGGCCGTCCGGAGAGTTCCTCGCCTGGCATCTACCGGCGGACACGTCCCCATTCGACACCGCCGTCCAGGCGGCCCTGTCCGACCCCGCGCTGTGGCTCGACCGGGAGCGCGCGACGCTCGACGCGGTGGTCACCGCATGTGCCGCGTACCGGCTGGACGACCTGGCCTGCGAGTTGGCAGGCGGCCTCGCCGGCTCGACGTACCCGGGCCCGGACGGGCGACATCCGTCGACCCACACCGGCGCGGCGAGGCGGCGACCGTCGCCCAGCCTCGGTGCCGTGTGCGCTGCAGAGGAGCTCCAGATCCGCTGTACCTGCCGAGGCGCCGAGCTGCAGCGTTCCTGAAGGGAGTAAGGGCACCGTCACTGGCAGGAATTGGCCAGTCGAAGGGATCCCGATGTTCACAACAGGGTTACGTCAACGCGCCGGTCGCCTCGTGGCCGGAGCGCTGGCGCTGGCCGCCACCGCCACCGCGCTCACCGCGATTCAGGTGGTGGCGTCCGCCGCTCCGGCCCAGGCAGCCAGCAGCATCGGCGGCCAGATCACCCGCGCCGAGGTGCTGCAGCGCGCCACGAACTGGTACAACCGCCGTTACGACTCCGACCTGACCTACAGCCAGTCTCTGAAGACCTGGGACGGCACCGGCTCACGGCAGTACCGACGAGACTGTAGCGGTTTCGTGGACATGGCCTGGCACCTCGGGGCCGACCCCAACACCGATGGGCTGTTGGACTACACCGTTCCCATTGCCAGGAGCGCGCTGCGGCCGGGTGACCTCCTCGACGACACCACCAACTCGGAGTCGCCCCGGTATCCGTACCATGCGATTCTCTTCGGCGGCTGGGAGGACAGCGCACAGACCAAGTTCTGGTACTACAGCTTCGGCAGCACCCCGATCGACAGGGTGGACCACGCCTCGTTCAGTAACTCGACGCTCTCCGGTCACCCCACCTCGGAGTACCAGGCGCGCCGGTACAACAAGATCATCGACACACCGGCGCCGACGGGACACTCCACTGGGGACTACGACGGTGACGGTTCCACCGACCTGGCGCTGTACCGACAGGATCCGGTCAACGGCTCGGCATGGTGGGTGCAGGGCTCACGCTCGCTGAACATCGTGCTCTCCGATCATCACTACGGCGGGAGTAAGGACATTCCGGCGCCGGGTGACTACAACGGTGACGGGGTCGAGGATCTGGCGTTGTACCGCCGGGACTGTGTCAACGGTTCCGCCTGGTGGATCCTGAACGGCCGGGACAGGGCGACGCAGATCAAGGCCGATTTCAAGTACGGGGGCTGCGCGGACATCCCGGCGCCGGGTGACTACAACGGTGACGGCGTGACCGACCTGGCCCTGTACCGGCAGGACTGCACCAATGGTTCGTCCTGGTCGATCTACGACGTGAAGAACTCCAGCGCGATCAAGTCCGGCTTCAAGTACGGCGGCTGCAAGGACATCCCGGCCCCGGGCGACTACAACGGCGACAAGTGGACCGACCTCGCCCTGTACCGGCAGGACTGCACCAACGGCTCGTCCTGGTCGATCTACAACGTGCGGTTGAGCGGTGCGATCCAGTCGGGTCTGAAGTACGGCGGCTGCGCCGACATCCCCGCCCCGGGCGACTACAACGGCAACGGGTCGACGGACCTGGCCCTGTACCGGCGGGACTGCACCAACGGCTCGTCCTGGTCGATCTTCGACATCGTCACGGCCAAGGCGGTCAGGTCGGGTCTGAAGTACGGCGGTTGCGCGGATATCCCCGCTCCCGGTGACTACAACGGGGACGGCGTCAACGACCTGGCCCTGTACCGCCGGGACTGCACCAACGGCTCCACCTGGTGGGTCCTCGACATCACGGACACCAGCCAGATCTTCGCCGACCACCACTGGGGTGGCTGCGCGGACATTCCCGCTACTGCCTGACGGTTCAGGTGGGGCCGCTCCGCTGTCCGCGGGCGGCCCCACCCTCGCCGCCCACCCCCGTTTCGCAAGGAGCAAGGTGTGAGACGTCTTCGTTTCAACGGTGCACTCGCCGGCCTCGCCGCCGTGGTGACGTTCGCCGCGTTGGCCTTCGACGTGCCGGTCGCCCAGGCCGCCGTCATCCCCGACTGCACGGCGGCCGCCCCCACCAGCGCCGACGCGGCGTTCGCCGCCCGGGTCGGCCCGACGCTTACCGGCAAGCTCAGGGGTTCCGCCCTCACCCCCAGCCGGGTTGCCTGTGCCCGGTTGATCGTCCAGGTGGTGAAGGCGCGGAGGCTGCCGGTCCGCGCCGCCACCATCGCGCTGACCACGGCGATCGTGGAGAGCACGATCCAGAACCTCCCGTACGGCGACCGGGACAGTCTCGGCCTGTACCAGCAGCGTCCCAGCACGGGTTGGGGCACGCAGGCGCAGATCCTGGATCCGGTCTACTCGACCAATTCCTTCCTCACCAAGATGGAGAGGTACCCCTGGCAGACCGCACCGGTGGGCGAGATCTGCCAGGCGGTACAGATCTCCGGCACCCCGGACGCGTACCAGCCACAGGCAGCGGACGGGGAACGGCTGGCGACGGCGATGTGGGGGTCCGTCAGTTCCGCACTCGCGGACTACGACGGTGACGGCTCCACCGACCTGGCGCTGTACCGGCGTGACCCGGTGAACGGTTCGGCCTGGTGGGTGCAGAGCCCCAGCACCGAGCAGATTATCCTCGCCGACCACCACTACGGCGGGAGCGCGGACATCCCCGCCCCGGGTGACTACGACGGTGACGGGGTGGCGGATCTGGCGTTGTACCGCCGCGACTGCGTCAACGGATCGGCCTGGTGGATCAAGAGCGGCCGGGACAAGACGACGCAGATCAAGGCCGATTTCAAGTACGGGGGCTGCGCGGACATCCCGGCACCGGGTGACTACAACGGTGACGGCGTGACCGACCTGGCCCTGTACCGGCAGGACTGCACCAACGGTTCGTCCTGGTCGATCTACGACGTGAAGAACTCCAGCGCGATCAGGTCCGGCTTCAAGTACGGCGGCTGCAAGGACATCCCCGCAGCGGGTGACTACAACGGCAACGGGTCGACGGACCTGGCCCTGTACCGGCAGGACTGCACCAATGGTTCGTCGTGGTCGATCTACGACGTGAAGAACTCCAGCGCGATCAGGTCCGGCTTCAAGTACGGCGGCTGTGGGGACATCCCGGCCCCGGGTGACTACAACGGCGACAAGTGGGCCGACCTGGCCCTGTACCGGCAGGACTGCACCAACGGCTCCTCCTGGTCGATCTACAACCTGCGGTTGAGCGGGGCGATCCAGTCGGGCCTGAAGTACGGCGGCTGTAAGGACATCCCGGCCCCCGGCGACTACAACGGCAACGGGTCGACGGACCTGGCCCTGTACCGGCAGGACTGCACCAAGGGCTCCACCTGGTGGATCTTCGACATCGTCGACGCCTATCAGATCCGTGCCGACCACCATTTCGGCGGCTGCGCGGACATCCCCGCCACCGCGTGACGGACCGCTCCCGCCGGGCACGCCCGCCCAGGGCCCCCGGCGGGACGCGGTGTGGGTGTACGGGAGCCGACCGCAGGTTGGGCGCCCTACCGGGCCGGGCAGGTGTCAGGTCGGTTGGCGGAACGCCCGGATCTCCGGACCCCGGGTAGGGTTCGAGGGCGGACCGACCGGGAGAGGACACGACAGCCATGGTCGACGTACAACACTGGCTCGTGGCGCTGCCGCCGCTGGCGGTCTATCTGATCGTCGCGGCGGTGATCGGCGTGGAGAGCATGGGCGTTCCGCTGCCCGGCGAGATCGTCCTGGTCAGCTCCGCGCTGCTCGCCGCCACCGGCGTGGTCGAGCCGGAGTGGGTCGCCACCGCGGCGGCCGTGGGCGCGATCGCGGGCGACTCCATCGGGTACGCCGTGGGCCGCCGCGGCGGCCGTCCGCTGCTGATCAGGCTCGGTCGGCGTTTCCCGCGCCATCTCGGCCCCGCGCAGCTCACCCGGGCCGAGGGGACCTTCGCCCGGTACGGCGTCTGGGCGGTCTTCTTCGGTCGGTTCGTGGCGCTGCTGCGCATCCTCGCCGGCCCGCTCGCCGGAGCACTGCACGTGCCCTACCGGCGGTTCCTGCTGGCCAACGCCGCAGGCGGCCTGGTGTGGGCGTTCGGCACCACCTACCTGCTGTACAGCGTCGGCCGGGCGGCCGAGCACTGGCTCAAGGACATCTCCTGGGCGGGACTGGTCCTCGCCGTACTCGCCGGCCTTGTCAGCACCTGGTGGCTGCGCCGACGGGCGCACCGGTTCGCGTCGACCGACGCGACCGACGCCACCGACGACGCCGAGCCGGTCCGCGCCGGCAGCGACCGCTGACGTGGGCACAGCGCCCTAACGGTGACAGACGCGCAGACGCGGGCTCGTGGGTCAGGCAGGGTCCAGGGGTTTCGTGGCGTCGCCGGCCTGGGCGTGCCGTTCCAGCAGCCGCTGCCGGATCTCCTCCGGGGTGTACGCGCGCCGGCGCCGCTCGGCCCGGGCGATCACCACGCCGGACGCCGCGACCCCGGCCAGGCCGGCGAGCCCGAGGACCTTCCACCACCGCATTCCTTGCCGCATCGGCCTAGGCTAGTCCCTCATGAGCATCAGCCTGGATGAGGCCGTCGAGTTGACCCGCACCGGTGACGTGTGGGTCTTCCGGGGTCGCAGCGTGCCGGACCGGGCGATCCAGTTCACCACGAACAGCCCGGTCAACCACGTCGGGATGGCGGTGGTGCTGGACGACATGCCGCCGCTGATGTGGCACGCGGAGCTGGGCAGGTCGCTGCCGGACCTGTGGTCGGGCACGCACCAGCGCGGTGTGCAGCTGCACGACCTGCGGGACGCGGTCTGCGTGTGGGCCAACCGGTACGGGCAGCGGGCCTGGCTGCGGCAGCTCGACCCGCCGGCGGCCGGGGAGATGGAGCGGGCGGTGCTGCGGACGGTCGCGCGGTTGGACGGCACGCCGTTCCCGTCGACCGCGCAGTTGGCGTGGCGGTGGGTACGCGGACGGGTGCCGTCGCTGCCGGGTCCCGGCCGGGCCGCGCTGCGAGCCGTCTCGCGGGCCGCCCAGGCAACCCGGGGCGACTCTGCCGCTCCGGCCAGCGCTGCTGCGCGGGAGCGGGCGTTGGAGACGGCGTACTGCGCCGAGGTGGTGGCGGTGACCTACGAGGCGATGGGCCTGCTGCCCGCCGGTAAGCGTCCGAACTGGTACGACCCGGGGCGGTTCTGGAGTGGTGACGATCTGGGGCTGACCGGTGGCGCCCGGTTGGGTGCGGAGATCGAGGTGCGGGTTCCGCCCCGCTGAGGTTTGGCCCGACGGGTGAGCGGCAATTGCTGTGGTCGTGAACGCCTCCACGGATCTCGACACGCTTACCGGCTTCTTCGACCGGTACGGCGCCGCGATGACCTCGGGCGACCTGCCGTCCCTCGCTGGTTGTTACGCCCTGCCCGGGCTGGTGGTGGCCGACACGTACAGCTTCTCCTTCACGTCGTTGGCGGCGGTCGCGCTGTCCTTCGTGGGCGCTGCACCCGACTACCAGGACCGGGAGCTGATCGCCGCGCACGCCCGTATCGAGGACGTGCAGCCGGTGTCGGCGCTGCTGACGATGGTGTCGGTGGAGTGGGAGTTCCTGGACAGCCGGGGGCACTCGGTGCCGGGGGAGCGGTACCGCTACCTGCTGCGGACGTCGGGTGAGGGTCCGCTCATCTGCACGGTCATCCGGACGGCCTGATCTCGGGCGGACCGTCCACGGGGGTGAGCCGTTTTCCGCATCAGGTGGGCCGGTCGGTCCGATCCGTACCCGCCAGGTTTTCGTTCTGGCCGCCGCTGGCTACGCTGTCGCGTCGGTGGGACGAGGGGAGACCTGATGGCGGTGGAGCCGGACGGCGCGGCGGGTCCGCGGACGGCGCGGGTGCTGCTGTCGGTGCCGTGGATCGTGGTCTTGCTCGGCAGCGGGGCGCTTGTGGTGCTGCTGGTGGTGGCGCTGTTGTCGTTCCGCACCCGGGAGCGGGAGAGCGCGCCCCAGGCCGCGCCGCCGGTGTTCCTGCCGACCGTGCCGGCCACGGCGTCGTCGGCGCCGACGCCGGGCGGGCTGGAGCGGCGCACGGCGTCGCCGCGGCCGTCGCGTAGCAGCCGGACGCCGTCACCGCGCGCCACCACGGGTTCGCCGTCGGCGGCCCGGACGAGTGCCCCGGCGGTTGCGGCGGCGAACGGGGCGGTGACCGCCCGGTACCAGGCCGGTACGGACGGCTGGAACGCGACCGAGGCTGTGCTGTCGCTGACGAACGAGTCGGTCCGGTCGACGGACTGGCGGGTGGAGTTGGCTTTCGAGGACGACATGCGGGGCCTGCGGGTCAGCGGCGAGGCGGGGATCTCGGTGTCGGCGCGGGGTGACGGTGAGTTCGTGCTGAGCGGCGGGGCGGCGCTGGATCCGGGCGACACGCAGACGGTGCGGTTGCGGCTGGCGTGGGACGGGTCGGCGCAGCGGCCGGTGCGGTGCACCGTCAACGGGGTCGACTGCCGCTTCGGCTGAACGGGCCCCGGTGGCGGCGGTCGGCGCTTCCGGGCCGCGCCGTCGGTCGCTACGCTGCCCGGACGGCCCGCTGAGGGAGGTACATGTCCGGCATGCGTCGCGCGTCGGGACCGTCGCGCGGTCCGGCGGCCATCGCGTCGTCGCCGTGGATTGTGGCGTGCGCCGGCCTCGTCGTGATGCTGGTTCTGCTCTTCGTGGCGCTCGGCGCGTACCGGGGGCGTAGTCCGGCTCCCGACGACGGGCCGCCGCCGGCGGGGTTGCCGTTGCCGCAGGTGCCGGTCGTGCCGTCGGATCCGGCGTCGACGCCGCTGGCGGAGCGCTCGCCGGTGGTGCCGGGGCTGTCGCCGCGGGCGAGCGGGCTGCCGCCGAGCACGCCGGCCATGTCGCGGCCACCGGTTGTCGGTCCGACGGTGGCGCCGACCTCGGCGCGGGCGTCGACCCGGGCGCCGCAGCGGCCGCCCGCGGTGAGCGGGCGGTACCGGGTCGTGCAGAGCTTCGACGGGGGTTTCATCGGCGAGGTGCTGATCGTCAACGCGTCGGGTGCGGCGCACGGCTGGACGGTGCGGTTCGACTTCACCGGCGGGCGGCTGGTGACCGCCTGGGTGGAGGGGGTGCCACAGGGGACGCTGCGACAGTCCGACGGGAGCTTCACGTACGTCAGTGGGGTGGACGTGTCGGCTGGTGGGTCGGTGCCGCTGCGGTTCCACCTGGAGCGGGCGTCCACGACACCGCGTGGGTGCACTGTCGACGGGGTGCGCTGCGGCGGGTTCTGAGCTGTGCTTCCGCAAGGATGCTGCTCGGTTACGACTTGGTTTGCAAGGTATTGCAGATTGTTTCGGCAAGGGTTAGCGTGCGGCCAATCACGACCAGAGGAAGGCCGTCGATGAAACCCCCGCCGATCCCGCGTACCGCCCTGCTCGCGCTCGTCTGCCTGCTCACCTTCACCCTCGTCGGTACGCCGGATGGCGTGCGTCTCCTCGGCGCCGACGCCGACGCCGACCCCCGACCGTCCGGTGTCGACTCCCTCGCCGCGGCCGGCGCCGTGCAGTGGCGCGACGAGCCCACCGCCGAGGCGCTGCTGTCCGTCGGCGCGGACACCGCGCGTGCCGAGCAGTTCTACTTCGTCCTGCCGGACCGGTTCGCCAACGGTGATCGGCGCAACGACTCCGGTGGCCTGACCGGCGGCCGGCTGCGCACCGGGCTCGACCCGACCGACAAGGGCTTCTACCACGGCGGCGACCTCAAGGGCGTCATCGACAAGTTGGCCTACATCCAGGGTCTGGGCACCACCGCGATCTGGCTCGCCCCGATCTTCAAGAACCGGCCGGTGCAGGGCACTGGCGATGACGTCTCGGCCGGCTACCACGGCTACTGGATCACCGACTTCACCCAGGTCGACCCGCATTTCGGCACCAACGCGCAGCTCAAGGAGCTGGTCTCGCTCGCGCACCGACGCGGTATCAAGATCTACCTCGATGTGATCGTCAACCACACGGCCGACGTGATCAAGTACGCCGAAGACACGTACGCGTACGTGGACAAGGCGACCTCGCCGTACACGGACGCGCAGGGGCGGGCCTTCGAGGACCGCAACTACGCCGACGGCAGCCGGGACTTCCCGACTGTCGATCGGAACTCCGGCCCGTACACGCCGGTCCTTCCCGAGCCGGGGGACGCAACCGTGAAGGTGCCCGCCTGGCTGAACGACGCGACCATGTACCACAACCGGGGTGACTTCACCTTTGCCGGCGAGAACAGCGAGTACGGCGACTTCTTCGGCCTCGACGACCTGTGGACCGAGCGCCCCGAGGTGGTGCGGGGAATGACGAAGGCGTACGGCGACTGGATCGGTGCGACAGGTGTCGACGGGTTCCGGTTGGACACCGTCAAGCACGTCAACATGGACTTCTGGCCGCAGTTCACCCGGGGTGTCGAGCGGGCCGCCGAGAAGGCCGGCAAGAAGGACTTCTTCCTGTTCGGCGAGGTGTACAGCGCCGATCCGGAGATCAGCTCCAGCTACGTCCGCCGGGGCGGCCTGCCGGCCACCCTCGACTTCGCGTTCCAGGAGGCCGCGCGGGGCTACACGGCGGGCGCCGGCTCGGCGAAGGCCCTCGCCGACGTGTACGCCCGCGACGACCTCTACGCCGCCAGGGACACCGGCGCGGGCCGGCTGACCACCTTCCTCGGTAACCACGACATGGGCCGGATCGGGTCGTTCATCGCCGGCGGCGGCACCGACCCGACCAGTCACCTGCGCCGCGATCAGCTCGCCCACCAGCTGATGTTCCTCACCCGGGGCCAGCCGGTGGTCTACTCCGGTGACGAGCAGGGCTTCACCGGCCCCGGCGGCGACAAGGACGCCCGGCAGGACATGTTCGCGTCCGAGGTCGCCGACTATCTCGACGACGACCTGCTCGGCACCGACCGCACCCACGCCAGCGACCAGTTCGACACCGGCCACCCGCTGTACCGGACGATCGCCGAGCTGGGCCGACTGCGTCAGGCGCACCCGGCGTTGCGCGACGGCATCCAGGTCACCCGGTACGCCGCCGACGGCCCCGGCGTGTTCGCGGCCTCCCGGATCGCCCCCGCCGACCGGACCGAGTACGTGGTTGCGGTGAACAACGCCGCGACCCCGCAGACTGTCACGGTGGACACCTGGTCGGCCGGCGCCACCTTCACCGGCATCTACGGCGGCGCCGCGACTGTCGAGACCGGCGGCGACGGCAGGCTCACCGTGACCGTGCCACCGCTGTCGGCGGCCGTGTACCGGGCGGGCACCCCCATCGCCCGTCCGACGGGCCACCCGGCCGTCACCATCACGACTCCCGCACCGGACGCGTCGGTGGCCACCCGCGCGGCGGTCACCGCGAAGGTGACAGGTGACCCGCTGGCCACCGTCACCGTGGCGGCCCGGGTGGCCGGCGGCAGGTGGACGTTGCTGGGCAGCGCCGACCACGCGCCGTACACCGTGCACCACGACCTGGACGGGTTGGCCGGCGGCACCCGGATCGAGTACCGCGCCGTCGTCCGCGACGGCCGTGGCCGCACCGCGACCGCGCGGTCCGTCGCCGTCGTCGGAACACCCGAGCGGGGCGGATCCCGGGAGTGGGCGGTGGTGCACTACGAGCGTCCGGCCGGGGGGTACGACGACTGGGGCCTGTACGCGTGGGGTGACATCGACCCGGCGTACGTCACCGAGTGGCCGAAGGGGCAGCCGTTCGCCGGTGAGGACTCCTACGGCCGGTTCGCCTGGGTGAAGCTCAAGCCGGGCGCGAGGTCGGTCGGCTTCGTGGTGGTCGACTCCGACGGCACGAAGGACGTCGCCCAGGACCGCAGTATCGACGTCACGGCCACCGGTGAGGTCTGGCTCAAGCAGGGTGACCCGGCGGTCTACCCGACCAGGCAGGCGGCCACCGGTCAACCGGACCCGCCGGTCGATGAGGGCACCGCAGTCATCCACTATCGGCGGGCCGACGGCAACTACGACGGGTGGGGCCTGCACCTGTGGGACGGGGCGGCCAACCCGACCGAGTGGGCCACCCCGCTCAAACCGACCTCGACCGACGCGTTCGGCGCGGTGTTCCGGGTGCCGCTGGCGGCCGGGGCCACCGGGCTGAACTACATCATCCACAACGGCGACACCAAGGATCTGCCCGACGACCAGCGGATCGACCTCGCCGCCGGTCGGGAGGTGTGGTTGCTCGCCGCCACTCCGGGGCGGCTGCTGCCGTCGACCGCGACAAGCACCGGCGGGGACACCGACATCGGCAAACAGAAGGCGCACTGGATCGACAGGTCCACAGTGGCGTGGCAGACCGGCCCGACCGACGGCCGGGTGTACGCCCTGGTGGCCGCCCCGACCGGCGGGGTGAGCGTCGTCGACGGCGAGCTGTCCGGGACGTACACCAGTCTGCCGTTGCGGGCGCAGCGCAACGGGCTCACCGAGGCCCAGCGCGCGGCGTTCCCGCATCTGTGGTCCTACCGGGCCTTCACCCTGGACCGGGGTGACCTGGCGAAGGTGCCGGCGGCGCTGCGTGGTCAGCTGCTGGTCACCGAGCGCGACGCGTCGGGGGCCCTGCTCGCCGCGACCGGCGTGCAGATCCCCGGCGTGCTCGACGACGTGTACTCCCGGGCCACCCAGGTGACGCTCGGCCCGACCTTCGCCGGTCGGACGCCGAGCCTCGCGCTCTGGGCGCCGACCGCCCGGACGGTGGCGCTGCAACTGTTCGACGCACCGACCGCGACGCCGAAGACGGTGCCGATGCGCCGCGACGACCGCACCGGGGTCTGGTCGGTGCGCGGCAGCCACGCCTGGACGGGGAAGTACTACCGCTACCAGGTGCAGGCGTGGCAGCCGGCCGCGCAGCGGATGGTCACCGCGTCGGTGACCGACCCGTACTCCGTGGCCCTCGCCGCGGACTCCACGCACAGTCAACTTGTCGACCTGTTCGACCCGGCGCTGGCCCCACCGGGCTGGCGGACGCTGCGCAAACCGGCGGCCGTGCCGGCGTCGAAGGCGCAGATCTCCGAGCTGTCGGTACGCGACTTCTCCATCGCCGACGACACCGTGCCAGCCGAACGCCGAGGCACCTTCCTGGCGTTCACCGACCCGAAAACCGCCGGGATGACCCACCTGCGGGCGTTGGGCGACGCCGGTGTCACCCACCTGCACCTGCTGCCGGCGTTCGACTTCGCCACGATCCCCGAGAGGCGGGCCGACCAGCGCCAGCCGGCCTGCGACCTGGCGGCGCTCCCGCCGGACTCCGAGGAACAGCAGAAGTGCGTCGCCGCGGTCGCGGAGACCGACGGCTACAACTGGGGGTACGACCCGCTGCACTACACAGTCCCGGAGGGCGGGTACGCCGTCGACCCGGTCGGCGCGGCGCGGACCACCGAGTTCCGGCGGATGGTCGCCGGCGTGAACGAGGCCGGCCTGCGGGTGGTCATGGACGTGGTCTACAACCACACGTCGGCGGCCGGCGTCGACGACAAGTCCGTGCTCGACCAGGTCGTGCCCGGCTACTACCACCGGCTGTTGGAGGACGGCACGGTCGCCAACTCCACCTGCTGCGCCAACACGGCCCCGGAACACGCGATGATGGGCAAGCTGGTCATCGACTCGCTCGTCACCTGGGCGAAGCAGTATCGGGTGGACGGCTTCCGGTTCGACCTGATGGGTCACCACCCGAAGGCGAACATCCTGGCCGTACGCGCCGCGCTGGACCGGCTGACCGTCGCCCGCGACGGGGTGGACGGCAAGGCGATCATGCTCTACGGCGAGGGCTGGAACTTCGGCGAGGTCGCCAACGACGCCCGGTTCGTGCAGGCCACCCAGGCCAACATGGCCGGCACCGGCATCGGCACGTTCAACGACCGGCTGCGCGACGCCGTGCGCGGCGGTGGACCGTTCGACGCCAACCCCCGCGTGCAGGGCTTCGCCTCCGGGCTCTACACCGACCCCAACGGCGACCCGGTGAACGGGTCGGCGGCCGAGCAGAAGGCCCGCCTGCTGCACGCCCACGACCTGATCAAGGTGGGTCTCACCGGCAACCTGCGCGACTACCGGTTCACCGACACCGCCGGGCGGCAGGTCACCGGCGCGCAGGTGGACTACAACGGCTCCCCGGCCGGCTACACCGCGGCACCCGGGGAGGCCGTCACCTACGTCGACGCGCACGACAACGAGATCCTGTACGACACGCTGGCGTACAAGCTGCCGCAGGCCACCACCGCTGCGGACCGTGCCCGGATGCAGGTGCTGGCGCTGAGCACCACGGTGCTGGGGCAGGGCACCGGGTTCGTCACCGCCGGCACCGAACGGCTGCGGTCGAAGTCGTTGGACCGCAACTCGTTCAACTCCGGTGACTGGTTCAACCAGATCCGCTGGGACTGCGCGCGGGGCAACGGGTTCGGCGCCGGCCTACCGCCGGCGCCTGACAACCAGGACAAGTGGCCGTACGCCAAGCCTCTGCTCGCCGACCCCGCCCTGGTGCCCGACTGCGCGGCGATCACCACCACCGACGCCCGGTACGCCGAGCTGCTGCGCATCCGGGCGTCCTCGCCGGTGTTCGGGTTGAGCACCGCCGAGCAGGTGCAGCGGCGGGTGGCGTTCCCGCTGTCCGGGGAGCAGGAGACCCCGGGTGTGCTGACCATGACCCTGGACGCCCGTGGCCTGGGCGGGGCGTGGACGTCGCTGACAGTGGTCTTCAACGGCACGCCGGAGACGGCGACGCAGACCGTGACCGGCCTGCGGGGAGCGGACGTGGCGCTGCACCCGGTGCTGGTGAACTCGGCCGATCCGGCGCTGCGGAAGGCGTCGTTCGACCGGGCGGCCGGCACCTTCACCGTGCCGGCGCGCGGTGTGGCGGTGTTCGTCCAGAAGTGAACGGGGACCGGCCCCCTTCCGCATGGTGCGGAAGGGGGCCGGCCCGTCGTGCTGGCGCTACGCCCTGATCAGGCGAAGCAGTTCTCGATGGTGCCGCCCGGGATGGCCAGGCAGTTCGTCGGACGGTTCGCGGTGATCGCGGACTTGTCGTCCACGTTCACCTCGCCGAAGAAGCTGAAGACCCCGCCCGGCTCGAAGGTGGAGAAGTTGTAGGCGACCTTCGCCTTCGACAGGTTGACCTCGCCGAAGATGTTGAAGATGCCGCCACCGACCCCGATCGGACCGATCGCCCGGTTGCCGACGACCTCGGTCTCGCGCAGCGTGGTGATGCTGCCGGCGTTGAAGAGCCCGCCGCCGAAGAAGCCGGCGGTATTGTCCTTGATGGCGCCCTTCTCGAACGTGACCGCGCTGTCGAACGCGATGGCCACGCCGCCGCCGACACCGGCGGTGCTGTTCTTCTCGACCGTGCTGTTGTAGAGGTTGAGCTGGCTGTCCGCCGCGGCGAGACCGCCACCGGCGAGGACTGCGGTGTTCGAGGCGAACTTCGTCTCGTACGCCGTGGTGTTGCCCTCGATGTCGAGGTAGCCACCGCCGAAGCCCAGCGTCTCGTTGTCGGTGATCTCAGCCTTCTTCAGCTCGACCGTACCGCCGTCGACGTCGTCGGTGAAGATCCGCGCGGCGCCGTTGGAGATACCGCCACCACCGATGACTGCGGTGTTGTCGGTGATCTTCGACTCCTCGACCTTGAGCAGGCCGGCGTTGAAGACACCGCCACCGAAGAAGAAGGCCGTGTTGCGGGTGACGGTGCTGTGCCAGATCTTCGTGGTGCCGAAGTTGGCCACGCCACCGCCGTTGCCGCCCGACTGGTTGAGGACGACCTCGGACTCGAGGATCTCGGCCGTGCCACCCGGCTGGACCAGGATGCCGGCACCGTCGTTCTCGTCCGGCTCCTCGACCAGCGGCGTGACGACGCCAGGCGCCGCCTTCGGCGCGGCCTTCGGCGTCACCTTCGGCGCGGCCTTCAGGCCCGCCTTCGGGTTGGCCTGCCGCGTCGCGAGCGCCTGGTTCAGCGGAACGCCCGCCTTCACCTGCGCCGCGATCGCCTCGGAGTCCGAGTAGGACGCCCAGACGGCCGCCGGCTCGACGGCGTCGAACAGTTCGAGGGTCTGGCCACCCTTGATGGTCAGGCCCTTGATGGTGAGGTGCCCACCGCTGCCGACGTTCAGGATCCGGAAGTAGTCAGCCGTGGCTTCCCGGACGATCGTCGTGTGCTCACCCTTGAGCGTGATGTTCTCGGTGATGACCGGCAGGCCGTTGCCCTCGTAGTCGTTGCGGCTCAGGTTGTAGGTGCAGCCCTTGGCCAGCTCCAGCACACCGCCGTGCTTGTTGTTGGCGAACACGATCGCCTGAATCAGCTTGTCGGTGTCGCAGGGCACCTCCTTCCCGCGCTCGTGGTCCTTGTCGCGGTCCTTGCCCTTGTCCTGGTCCTTGTCCTTGTCCCAGTCGCGGCCCTCGTCACCGTGCTGGTCGCCGTCCTTGCTGACCTGCGCGGTGTTCCAGTTCAGGCCAACCGCTCCGGCGCTGCCCGCGACGCCCACCGCCGCGAGGCTGATCACGCCCGTCAGACCGGCCACGCCGCTGGCGAGCCAGAGCTTGCGGCGGCTCTTGGCCGTCGCCCGCCCAGAGGCTTCGTTGTTCGTTAGGTAGTTGGACATCGGAGCTCTCTGCCCTCTCCTCGTACCAGACAGGGTCGCCGCCCCCAGGCGGTCGTCCCCTGCTACAAATCGGTTGTAGCTCCCAAAAACACCGTATGAGAATGTTCCTCGCCTCGCGGGCGTATCCGAAACAACCCCACATTAGGTTCATGTTCGCGTTCGCCGGCCGGGAAACCCCGGCCGGGCACGCCGCCCCCAAGCCGGGCTGTCGGCCCTCTGACCAGCCCAAATGGGTACGCCCCTCCGTGCCGTGACCGGCTCGGAGGGGCGCGCCCTCTATGTGGTTCAGCCCCACCCGATCAGGCGAAGCAGTCCAGAACGTTGAAGCAGTTCGTCGGTCGGTTGGCAGTGACGGCGGACTCGTCGTCCAGCAGCACCGTGCCGCCGATGCTGTTGAAGATGCCCCCCGGCTCGAGGGTGGAGAAGTTGTGGGCCACAGTCGTCCGGTGGAGCGTGACCTCGCTCCCCTCGGTGTTGACGATGCCGCCGCCGCGGCCGAACGGACCGACGGCCCGGTTGCCCGACACCTCGCTGTCGCGCAGCGTGGTGACGCCGTCGTCGTTGAAGAGGCCGCCGCCGGAGAAGCCAGCGGTGTTGTCCTTGATCCTGCTGTTCTCGATCGTCGCGACGCTGTCGGAGCTCAGGAACAGGCCGCCACCGTCGCGAGCGGCGCTGTTCTTGACCACCGTGGCGTCCTTGAGGGTGAGCTGGCTGTCCGCCACCGCGACGCCACCACCCTCGAGCACAGCGGTGTTGTCACCGACAGTCGTCTGGTGCAGCGTCGTGGTGCCCTCGACATCCAGCACGCCGCCGCCGAAGCCGAGCGTCTCGTTGTCGGTGACCTCGCTCTTGTAGACCCAGACGGAACCGCCCACAACGCCCTCGCTGCGGATCGCCGGCGCGCCGTTGGAGATGCCACCGCCACCGATGATTCCGGAGTTGTCCTTGACCTTCGACTCGTCGACCTGGAGTACGCCGGCGTTGAAGATGCCGCCGCCGACGAAGAACGCGGTGTTGTGCGCGACAGTCGTCTTGCTGAGCCTGGTGCTGCCGAAGTTGGCCAGCCCGCCGCCGTTGCCGCCGGACTGGTTGTAGAGCAGCTCACTGTCCAGGATCTCCGCCCGGCCCCCGGGCTGTACGAGCACCCCGGCGCCGTCGTTGAACCCGGGCTCCTCCACCAGCGGTACGACCGCCGCCGTGCTCGCCGCTGCCGGCGGGGCCTTGGCGATTGTCGCTGCCTGCTGGGCCGGTGCGGTCGCTGACTTGGCCGCCGCCTGCTTGGCGGTCGCCTGCTCGGCGGTTGCCTGCGTGGCTGCCGCTGCCTTCGCGGCCGCGGCCGCCTTGGCTGTTGCCGCCACCTGCGTGGCGGTCGCCTGCTTGGCCGCCGAAGCCTCCGCGGCCGCCTTGGCTGCTCCCGTCGGCTCCGTGACCTTGACTGCTCTCGGCTCGGTCGGCACCGCCTTGGCCGTCATGTTGGCCGCTGCTTGCTTGGCCGCTGCCTGTTGGGCCGTCGTCGGCTTGGCTGCCGCCTGCTTGGCTGCCGCCTGCTTGGCTGCCGCCTGCTTGGCTGCCGCCTGTTGGGCCGCCGTCGGCTTGACTGCCGCCTGCTGGGCCGCCGCCTGCTGGGCCGCTGCCTGCTGGGCTGCCGTCGGCTTGGCTACCGCTGCCGTGGCCGGGGCGGTTGTCGCCGCGGGCTTCGCTGCCGTGGCCGTCGCCGGCTTGGCTGCGGTGCCGGATGCGGTGGCCGCCGTCGGCTTGGTCGTCGCGGCGGAGGCCCGGACCGAGGCCGAGTACGGCCCCCAGACCGTCGCCGGTTCCACGGTCATCGCCTGCTGGATGGTCTGCCCACCCTTGATGCTCAGGCCCTTGAGGGTGAGTTGCCCGCCCGGGCCGACATTCAGGATGCGGAAGTAGTCGGCGGTGGCCTCACGACCAATTGTCGTGTGCTCGCCCCTGAGCGTGATGGGCTCGGTGATCACCGGGAGGCCGTTGCCGTCCTGGTTGCGGGTCAGGGTGTACGTGCAGCCCTTGGCCAGCTCCAGCACGCCGCCGTCGCCGTTGTTGGCGAAGGTGATCGCCTGGATCAGCTTGTCCGAGTCGCAGGGCACCTCCTTGGTGCGGTCCTTCTCGTCCCGCTTGTCGTCCTTGCCCACGCGGTCGTCGAAGCCACTCCAGTCGTCGCCGCTCCAGTCGTCGCCGCCGCCGCTCTCCTTGGCGCCGCTCTCCCCGCCACCATCGGTGTTCCCGCCGGCGTCGCTGACGTTCTGCCGATTGGTCGACGACTGGGCGTCGGACACCCGGCCGGAGGTGGGCTTGTCGTCCCGGGCTGCCAGGCCGCCGAGGGCGGCCAGGCCGACCACCCCGGTCAGGCCGGCGACGCCGGCAACCCACAGGGCCCGTCGTCGTCGTGTCGGCGGAGCCGTCGAGGCCCCGCCGTCGGTACTCGTTACGTCGTTTGACATCAGAGCCTTCCGCCCTTCCTACTACCAGACGGGGTCGCACCGCCCGCAGCGCCACGACCAGCCACAAATCGGTTGCAGCCTCCGATGCCCACCGTATGAGAACTATCTTCGCGAGGCGGACGTATCCGAGAAAACCCCGCATATGCCTCAGGTCAGGGCAGGGACTCGGTAACCGTCCGGGGTGGCAGGAAGGGGCGTGAGCAGCCCAAACGCGGTCGCCGCGCTCGTCGCGGATCGAGCGTGAGGCGCTGCCGCCGATCATGATCCACTCGGGTTCCTGGAAAGCGCGCTGTCCGAGCGGGTTGGAAGCCCCGGATTCAAGGAACCCGAGTCGATCTTGGCTGGCGTGCGGGGCGTGATCCACTCCGTTGCGCCGATGTCGCGGTATTCCGGCACCCGGAGACCGCAACCTCGGCGATCTGGAGTGGACCAACGCGCCGGGCCGAGGTCGGTGGGCCCCGGACCGCCAGGCAGGGCGCAACCAGGTGGTGCTGGCGACCCAGGTGCAGGCCGGCCCGCCCAGCACTGGCCGACGGGGCCGGTGCTGGTCCCGGTGGGGCCGCGGGCTGGCCGTGGGTCGGGGCTGGTTCGGTGCGGCCGGGACCGGGGCCGGGACTGGGACTGGGGCCGGGGTCGGTGGGGTCGGGGCCGGTCCGGTGGGGTCGCAGGCCGGCTGGTGGGTCGGGCTGACCGGTGGGGCCGAGGGCTGGCCGGTGGATCGGGGCTGGTCCGGTGGGTCCGGGCCGGCCGGCGCGTGCCGGGGGTGGTCACCGGCGAGGCTGGTCCAGTGGGTCGGGGCTGGCCGGGGGGATGGCGCCGCCCTCGCGCGTGATCGACTCGGGTTCCTTGGAAGCGCGCTGTCCGAGCGGGTCGGAAGCCCCGGATTCAGGGAACCCGAGTGGATCTAGGCGAGCGCCGGGGGGTGGGGGCAACGCCGCGCCCCTCCCGCCGGCACCCCGGAGTTCGGGGGCGGGGGAGGGGCGGGGCTTGCGGTCGGACGGGTCAGGCGGGCAGGCGGGGGCCCGCTTCGCGCTGCTCGGCCAGCCACGTCTCCACCTCGTCGGCGGTACGCGGCAGGCCGGCGGACAGGTTCACGGCGCCGGTGGCGGTGACCAGTACGTCGTCCTCGATGCGGATGCCGATGCCGCGCAGCTCGGCGGGGACCAGCTCGTCCTCCGGCTGGAAGTACAGGCCCGGCTCGACGGTGAGCACGTAGCCCTCGCCCAGCGCGCCGTCGCGGTAGGTCTCCTTGCGGGCGTTCGAGCAGTCGTGCACGTCGATGCCGAGCATGTGGCCGAAGCCGTGCAGTGTCCACCGCCGGTAGACCGAGGACTTCTCGTCCATGGCCTCGTCCACGCTCACCGGCAGCAGGCCCAGGTCGGCCAGGCCCTCGGCGAGCACCCGCATGCAGGTCAGGTGGACGTCCTTGAACTTGACGCCGGGGCGGATGGCGTCGATGCCGGCCTGCTGCGAGGCGTACACGATGTCGTAGACCTGGCGTTGCAGGGCGGTGAACCGGCCGGTGACCGGCAGCACCCGCGTCACGTCGGCGGTGTAGAGGTTGCGGCCCTCGACGCCCATGTCCATCAGCAGCAGGTCACCCGGACGGGTGGCGCCGTGGTTGTGCACCCAGTGCAGGATCGTGGCGTGTTCGCCCGCGCCGACGATCGAGCCGTACCCGACGTCGTTGCCGTCGTGGCGGGCGCGCAGCGCGAAGATTCCCTCCAGCAGACGCTCCGAGACGGCGCGGTCGGCGGGGAGGATCCGGGCCACGTCCTCGAAGCCGCGCACCGTGGCGTCGATGGCGTCCTGGAGCTGGCCGATCTCCCACTCGTCCTTGACCAGCTTCTGCTCCGAGATGGCGATCGCCAGCTCCCGGTCGCGCGGCGGTTGCCCCTCGGCGCGGACCCCGTCGTACGGGCGGACGGCAGCGTCGACCTGGGCGTCGAAGCCGCGCAGCACCCGCGTGCGGCCGGGCGCCAGGTCGGCGAGCGTCGCCTCCAGGCCGGTCAGGTCGGCGGTGGGCAGGCCCAGCTCGGTGGACTTCTCGCCGAGGGTGTGCCGGCGGCCGACCCACAGCTCGCCGTGCCGGCTGCGGAAGAACTCGTCGGTCTCACGGGACGAGCGGGGCCGCATGTACAGCGTCGCGTCGTGCCCCGAGCCGTTGGGGCGCAGCACCAGCACGCTGTCCGGGTCGTGGTCACCGGTCAGGTAGGCGAAGTCGCTGCCCGGCCGGAACGGGTAGGCGGTGTCGTTGGCGCGGACCTTCTCGCCGCCGGTCGGGATGACAAGTGTCTCGCCGGGGAAGGCCGCCGACAACGCGGCGCGGCGCTTGGCGTAGTTCGGCGCCTCGGGACGGGGCGTGACCGGGAGTTCACTGTCCCGCCAGCCCTGCCGCATGAAGGACAGGAACGCCTCCGGAAAGTCCGGATCGTGCGATTCCGTGCCGTCTGTCGGCGTACCGTCGGTGCTTTCCTCGGTCATTGCGCCGCTCCCTCCGCGTCGTTGCTGGTCCCGACGGTACCGCGTGCCCGGTTCGTGTTGGTGGCGGCCGGGAGCGCTCCGGATCGACGGACGGCTGCGACGGGCCGACAGACCGCGTGGAAAGATGACCACCATGTGCGGACTCCTGGCCTTCTTCAGCGCGAACGGTAACGCCGCCGCGCACCGCGACCACATCGCCGGAGCATTGGAATGCCTGCACCACCGCGGCCCAGACGAGACAGGGGTCGAGGTGGTCGGTGACGCCTCCGGCCGGTACGCGGACGGCGTGTTCGCCCACAAGCGGCTCGCCATCATCGACGTCGCGTCGAGTCACGAGCCGCTGCCCTACGCGAACGGCCGTTACCTGCTCACCTTCAACGGTGAGATCTACAACTACATCGAGCTGCGCGACGAGCTCGTCCGGAACTTCGGCGCGCAGTTCGCCACCGCCGGTGACGGCGAGGTGATCGTCGCCGGCTACCACTTCTGGGGCGAGCAGGTGCTCACCCGCCTGCGCGGCATGTTCGCCTTCGTCATCTGGGACCGGCAGGAACGGCGTGCGTTCGGCGCCCGCGACTACTTCGGCATCAAGCCGCTGCACTACCTGGAGACCGCCGACGGCCTGTACCTGGCGTCGGAGAAGAAGGCGCTGCTGCCGTTCGCGCACAGCAACTACCAGGGCGACGCGGGTGTCGACGCGGCGAACCTGAGCCACTACCTGACCCTGCAGTACGTTCCGGAGCCCGGCACCCTGCACAAGGGCATCAGCCGCATCGGCTCGGGGGAGTACCTGAGCTGGACCCCGGGTGGGCGCATCGACGTGCGCCGGTGGTACCGGCCGGTGTTCCGGCCCGCGCCTGTCGACGACGAGCAGAAGCTGTACCACGAGATCCGGGAGACGCTGCGCGAGAGCGTCCGCATGCACATGCGCTCCGACGTGCCGGTCGGCTCGTTCCTGTCCAGCGGCATCGACTCGACGGCTGTCGTCGCGCTGGCCCGCGAGTTCAACCCGAACATCCTCACCTTCACTGTCGGTTACGACGTGCCGGGCTATTCGGAGATCGACGTCGCGCAGGAGTCGGCCCGACACCTGGACGTCACCACCATCCCCACCAAGATCGGTCCGCAGGACATGATCGACGCGCTGCCGAAGATCGTCTGGCACCTCGACGACCCGGTGGCCGACCCGGCGCTGGTGCCGCTCTACTTCGTGGCGAAGAAGGCCGCCGAGCACGTCACGGTCGTGCTCTCCGGCGAGGGCGCGGACGAGTTCTTCGGCGGTTACACGATCTACCGGGAGCCGCTGTCGCTCGGCACCGTCAACGGCCTGCCCGGTGGGGTGCAGAAGGGGCTGCGCGCCGTCTCCAAGGCGATCCCGCAGGGGGTCAAGGGCAAGAGCTTCCTGGAGCGCGGCACCACCCCGATCGAGGAGCGCTACTACGGCAACGCCCGGATGTTCACCGAGGAGGAGAAGCAGCACCTGATGCGGCGCTACGACCCCTCGGTGCGCTACACCGACGTGACCGCCCCGATCTACGCCGAGTGCACCGAGCTGGACGACGTCACCAAGATGCAGTACGTCGACCTCTACACCTGGCTGCGCGGCGACATCCTGGTCAAGGCCGACCGGATCTCGATGTCGCACTCGCTGGAGGTGCGGGTGCCGTTCCTCGACCGTGAGGTCTTCGACGTCGCGGCGAAGATCCCGGTGGACCTGAAGCTGCCGCCGCGCTCGGACGCCACCAAGTACGCGATGCGTCAGGCGTTGCAGGGTGTCGTGCCGCCGGCGATCGTCAACCGCAAGAAGCTGGGCTTCCCGACGCCCACCCGGGTCTGGCTGCGCGGCGAGATGTACGAGTGGGCCCGGCACGTGCTGAGCACCTCGGGCGCGGGCGACCTGCTCGACCTGTCGTACGCGCTGCGGTTGCTCGACGAGCACAAGCGGGAGGAGGCCGACCACTCCCGCAAGGTGTGGACGGTGCTGATCTTCTGCATCTGGCACGCCATCTTCGTGGCCAAGACGCTCGACCCGGGCATCCAGCGCAACCAGTCCGCCCTGCTGACGAAGCCGGTGGTCGGTTCCATGGTCCGCTGACCCCGTCCCACCCTGTCGATCAAGAGGTTTGCGTCACCCGGAATCGCTCGGGTGACGCAAACCTCTTGATCATTTCAGGGAAACCTCAGCGGCGGGCGCAGCTGACGGTCGGAATGCCGTTCGTTCCTGTGCTGCTCGCCAGGAAGCCGAACGTGGTGGTGCCCTCCGGTGCGATCGTGCCGTTGTAACCGACGTTCGTCGCCGTCACCGACGACCCGGAGGTCGTCTGAGTGGCGCTCCAGATCTGATTGATCGCCTGCCCGTTGGGCCAGGTCCAGCTCGCGGTCCAGCCGGAGAACGGCGTACTGCCGTGGTTCATGATCATGACTTCGCCCTGGAAGCCACCCTGCCACGTGCTCGTCACCTTGTAGACGGCCATGCAGTCGCTGCCACCCGGCGGCGGGGTGGTCGGCGGCGCGGTGGTCGGGGGCGCCGTCGTCGGCGGTGCGGTGGTCGGCGGCGCCGTGGTCGGGGGCGCGGTGGTGGGAGGTGCGGTGGTGGGCGGTGCGGTGGTCGGGTTCGAGCCGCCCGGACCCACGCCTGTCACCTGACCGCTGCCGCCGTCGAAGGTCACGTCGGAGCAGCCGAAGAAGTTCTCCTGCGAGTCCGAGCGCACCCAGCGGGAGTAGATGATGTGCCGGCCACTCTTGCCCGACGGCAGGTTGCCGCTGAAGTAGTAGTGCCCGTCGTTGGTGCCGACGCTGCCGCGCTGCGGCGGGTTGGTCACCGTCAGGAACGGCTCCTCCAGGTCACTCCAGGCCAGCGCCCGGGTCGGGCTCCAGCTGTCCTTGGTGACGTAGAAGTAGAACGTGCCCGGGTGGTGCGCCCAGTTGCTGTACCGGAAGTCCAGCCGCGAGCCGGAGGTCAGGTGGGTCAGCGGCCAGTCGGTGCGGGCCAGGTCATAGCCCTTGTAACCGGGGTTGCCGCCACTGCACAGCTGCCCGTCCGGAATGAAGCCTGTGGTCCGACCGCCGGCGTCCGAGCGCAGCACGCTGAACCAGTTGTAGAGCGAGTTCGCCCCGCTCTGCGCCACCGCGGCAGAGCACGCCGGGTTGTTCGGCCTGACCTCGCCGGTCTGGCTCAGGCCGTCCTGCCAGCAGAGGTAGGTACGGCTGCCCGGCGTCATCGCCGCGCCGTGCGCGGCTGCCGGTTGCGGACTGGACGCCAGGGCGACGGCGCCCAGAGCGAAGGTTAGGGCCGCGGTGAGCACTGCGGCCGTACGGGAACGGTTCACGGGTTCTCCTGACTCGCGAGGCGTGCCGCCCAGGCCGCCCCGCCGCAATCGGGTGGGGTGTGGTGTCGTCGCAGCGCCGTGGGGGCGGGTACGACGATCACCGTGACGTGCCCCGGCAGAAGATCGGCCAGCGGACACACGCCATCAACGGTCCTGTCCTGGACCGGTGCCCTCGCGTTGAACTCAACCCGGCAACCGGCGGCGCGGCAGCCCTCGCACCGCCCGGTACGCGTCATCCCATCACGTCACCCGCCGTCAGCGCAATAGCCGATCCTCGATGTGTCAAACACGGCTGGTGCGGCCCGCGGGCTCACCCGTCTCCCGATCGGATCGACGGGTTCTCTCCTATAGTGATGATCTGCATCCCCACGGCGACGAGGACCGTCCGGGCAGATCTCCCGCCTCGGCGCGGCGCACCCCGCCCCGTCGGTCGTACGACGGGACCGGCCGGCGGCGAGACGAAGGAGGCGGCAGCGCGTGCCCGACGTGTTCGACGACCTGCACCGCCGCTGCCGCGCCGGCGAGACGGTGGCCCTGACCACCGTCGTGGCCACCTGGCGGTCCGCGCCGCAGCCGCCCGGCGCCGCCATGCTCGTGGCCGCCGACGGCACGGTCACCGGCAGCGTCTCCGGCGGCTGCGTCGAGGCCGACCTCTACGAGCGCGCCCGCCACGTGCTCGACACCGGCGTACCTGAGCTCGTCCACTACGGCGTCAGCGACGACGAGGCGTACGCCGTGGGGCTGACCTGCGGCGGGATGCTCGACGTGTTCGTGGAGCGGATCGACGACGGCGCCCTCGCGCAGCTCGACGCGGTCGCCGCCGCGCGGCGGGCCGGCGAACCGGCCGCGGTCGTCACCTGCGTGGCGGCCGACGCCGGCGACTCCCCGGGCGGGACGCCTACCGACCCGGCGGGGCGACTGGGTCGACGGCTGGCGCTCACCGGAGGGCAGGTGACCGGCTCGCTCGGCGACGACCGGCTGGACGACGCCGCGGCCGACGACGCGCTCGGGCTGCTCGCCGCCGGGCACAGCGGCGTGCTGCGGTACGGCTACCACGGGCAGCGCCGGGGCGCCGGCCTCAGCCTCTTCGTGGCCGCGTACGCCACCGCGCCCCGGATGATCGTCTTCGGGGCGATCGACTTCGCGGCCGCGGTGGCCCGGATCGGCGCGTTCCTCGGCTACCGGGTGACCGTCTGCGACGCCCGGGCCGTCTTCGCCACCGGCCGGCGCTTCCCGGACGCGCACGAGGTGGTGGTGCAGTGGCCGCACCGCTACCTGCGGGCCGAGGTCGACGCCGGCCGGGTCGACGCGCGCACAGTCGTCTGCGTGCTCACCCACGACCCGAAGTTCGACGTGCCGCTGCTGGCGCTGGCCCTGCGCCAACAGGTGGCGTACGTCGGCGCGATGGGGTCGCGGCGCACCCACGACGAGCGGCACAAGCTGCTGCGCGAGGCTGGACTCAGCCCGGAGCAGCTCGACCGGCTCGCCTCACCGATCGGGTTGGACCTCGGTGGGCGTACACCCGAGGAGACCGCGGTGAGCGTCGCCGCGCAGATCGTCGCGGCCCGCTGGGGTGGCAGCGGCCGGCCCCTGTCCGCGCTCGACGGGCCGATCCACCACGCCTGCTGATCGCGGCGCCGCGTCTTCGCCGCTCACCGGGCCGCGCGCTGTGCCAGCCTGGTTCCAGGCGGCCGTCGTGGCCGGCGGCGGGCGACGACGAGGAGGGCTCCGATGGGGTACGCGGTGGTGCTCGGCGAGGCGCTCGTCGACCTGCTCGACACCGAGCGTGACGGGGAACGGGTCTACCGGCAGGCGATCGGCGGTGGGCCGCTCAACGTCGCCGTCGGGGTGAACCGGCTCGGCGGTGCGGCGCAGTTCGTCGGCTCGCTCGGCGACGACGTGCTGGGCGGGCGCATCCGCGACTTCCTGACCGAGGTCGGCGTCGGTGTCGCCGGTGCGGTCACGGTGCCGGTGGCGACCACGCTCGCGGTGGTCACCTACGCCGGGCCGGAACCCGACTTCCGCTTCTACGGCGAGCCGCCCTCCTACGGCCTGCTCGGCCCCGACGACCTGGACGTGACGCTGGTCCAGGGCGCGGACGTGCTCTACTGCGGCTCCGTCGTGCTGCTGCGACCCGACACCCTGGCCGCCGCGCGCCGGGCCTGGTCGCTCGCCGCCGGGCTGCGCGTCTTCGACCCGAACGTACGCCCCCGCCTGCTCGCCGGGCCGGCCGCGCTGGCCGGGCTACGCGAGGTGGCGGCCGAGTTCGCCGCGGGCGCACACCTGGTCAAGCTGAGTACCGCCGACGCCGAGCTGCTCTACCCGGGCGAGCCGGTCGAGGGGGTGGCCGCGTACCTGCGGGAGCTGGGCGCGGCCACGGTGGTGGTGACGCTCGGCGCGGCCGGCGCGGTGCTGGCCGCCGCCGGCGCCGACCCGGTACGGCTGCCCGCCCCCAAGGTCAACGCGATCGACGCCACAGGCGCCGGAGACTCGGTCATGGCCGCGCTGATCGCCGACCTGCTCCTCGACGGCGAGCCGGACGACCCGGCGGTCTGGGTCGAGCGGGTGGCCTTCGCGCTGCGGGTGGCGGGCCTGGTCTGCGAATCCCCGGGCGGTGCCACCGCCATGCCCACCCGCACCGACGTCACCCGCCGCTTCGGCCGTTAGGACGTGCCGTTGAGTTCGGTGTAGCCGCGGCGGGCGGCGATCAGGGCCGCGCGGGCACCGAAGGGCGCCTCGGCGGCCACCCGCTCCGGCGGCGCGTCGCCGGTGTGCGCGGCCCGGATCAGCCAGGCCAGTCGCACCAGCTCGGCGTGCTGGGCGTGGACGAACCCGACGTCCACCGGGTCGCCGTGGCCCGGCACGACCACCGTGCGCGCTGTCGTCAGCCGCAGCAGGTCCGCGACCGCGTCCGGCCACTGCAGGGGGTACGAGTCCTCGAAGGCGGGGGGGCCGCTCTGCTCCACCAGATCACCGGCGACCAGCACGTCCGCGTCGGGTACGTGCACCACCAGGTCGGCGTCGGTGTGCCCGCGCCCCGGGTGCCGCAGCAGCACCCGCCGGCCGCCCAGGTCGAGCGTCGTCTCGGTGTGCACCGGGTGCGTCGGAGCGAGCAGCGGGGTGTCGGCCAGCTCGGCAGCCAGCTCCGGGTGCTCCGTACGCACCTCCTCGTAAGCCTCCCGGCGCAGCCGCTCCGGCTCCTCGCGCAGGGCCGCGGCGGCCCGCTCGTGGGCGTACACCGGGCGGGGTGGGTCGCCGGCCAGGACGGCGTTGCCGAAGCAGTGGTCGTAGTGGTGGTGGGTGTTGACGAGCGTCAGCGGGCGATCGGTGACCCGCCCGACGGCGGCGGCCAGCTCCGTGGCCTGCCGGGCGGAGGAGAGCGTGTCCACCAGCAGCGCCTCGTCGTCGCCGACGACAAGTGTGACGTTGACCCGCAGCAGGGGTTCGCGCAGCACGTACACCCGGTCGGCGACCTCGGCGAACCCGGCGCTCATGACGACCGCCCGGCCCGGTCGACGAAGCGTTGCCGATCCACCACGATCCGGTCGACCCGGCCCCGGGCCACCGTCTGGTCGCCGTCGGCGACGGTGACCTCGAACGACAACCGGCGACCGTCGACAGTCGCCAGCAGCGCCTGCGCCCGCACCGTGCGCCCGACCACTGTCGGCGCGAGGTGCTCCAACTCGACCCGGGTGCCCACCGTGGTCGACCCGGCCGGCAGGGTGGCCGCCGTGGCCGCGACGGTGGCCGCCTCGGCCAGCGCGAGCACCCGGGGTGTGCCCAGCACCGGTACGTCCCCCGAACCGACCGCCTGGGCGGTGTCCGTTTCGGTGACTGTCAGTTCGACCTGGGCGGTCAGACCCGGCGCGAGGGCCGGCTCGGGCTGCTCCTGCATGGTCGTCAGCCTAGGTGTTCGCCGGATGCGTCGGGCACGCGCCCGGCGATCCGGGCGCACCCGTGGACAGCCGCTGCGGGTGGTCCCCGTCGGTCGATGCCGTACCCGTCGTTAACCTTGACCGCGATGGCCGTCGTGACTGACCCCCAGCCCCCCGCCCGGACCGACCCACCCGCGTCCCCGGACGGGGGCCGTCGGCGCATCGTCGCCATGACGGTCTGGGCGGTCGCCTTCGTCGCCGCCTGGCTCGCGATCGGGCTGCCCACCGACCCGGCGTACGCCTTCGTCTGGATCTGGTTGGCGACGATCGCCTGGAACAGCGAGCGGCCGTGGCGCAGCCACCTGCGCTTCGCCCGGGACTGGGTGCCTGTGGTGCTGCTGTTCGTCGTCTACAACCTGTCGCGCGGGTTCGCCGACAACGGCTCCACCCCGCACGCGATGGAGTTGATCGTCGCCGACCGGTTCATGTTCGGCTGGGCCACCGGCGGGGAGGTGCCCACCGTCTGGTTGCAGGAGCACCTCTACTTCCCGCAGGTGCACTGGTGGGACGTCGCCGCGAGCTGGGTGTACTTCTCGCACTTCGTGGTGACGCTGGCCGCCGCCGCGGTGCTGTGGCTGCGGGACCGGCACCGCTGGGCCGCGTACATGCGCCGCTGGGGTTTCCTGTGCGCCGCCGGCCTGGCCACCTACTTCCTCTACCCGGCCGCCCCGCCCTGGTGGGCCGCGCAGAACGGCCTGCTCACCGAGGTCGCCCGGATCTCCACCCGGGGCTGGAAGGCGTTCGGCATGCACGGCGCCGGCAACGTGCTCAACGCCGGCCAGATCGCCTCGAACCCGGTCGCCGCGATGCCGTCGCTGCACACCGCCTGGGCGCTGTTCGTGGTGCTGTTCTTCCTGCGCACCACCCGCCGCCGCTGGTGGCCGCTGCTGCTCGCGTACCCGCTGGCGATGACCTTCACCCTGGTCTACTCCGGTGAGCACTACGTGATCGACGTGCTGGTGGGCTGGACGTACGTCGGGCTCACCTACCTGGTAGTCGGCCTGGCCGAGCGCGCCTGGCGCGCCCGCCACCCCCGCCACCCCGAACCCCCCACCCAAGACCCCGTCGATCATGAAGTTGTCGCCGTCCCGACCGGCGTGTCGAGGCAATAACTT
This sequence comes from Micromonospora sp. NPDC049275, assembly GCF_043197115.1. Taxonomy (NCBI): domain Bacteria; kingdom Bacillati; phylum Actinomycetota; class Actinomycetes; order Micromonosporales; family Micromonosporaceae; genus Micromonospora; species Micromonospora sp. NPDC049275. The sequence continues at coordinate 161,427 of NZ_JBICSN010000007.1, read as the reverse complement.
CATGATCGACGCGGTCTAGGGGGTTGCGCGGGCCGCGTGCGCGCGGGTTGTCAGCTCGGCTGCCAGGGCCCATGCCTCGGACAGGTCGCGGTCCTGCGCTGTCGCGCCTGAACCGCCCGCCGTGTCCGCGTGTACGGTCGCCAGGCCCAGCCGGCGCTGCACCGGCCCCTGCACCACCCGCACGCTCTGGATCCGCGCGTACGGCACGATCGCCACCTGCCGGGTCAGCAGTCCGGACCGGGTGGCGAAGACCCGGTCGAACAGGCCCGCACCGAGCGCGCCGCGCCCGAGTGGGTGCAGCCAGCGCGTGCGGGGCGGCGGTGGGCTCAGCGCCAACGCGTCCAGGCGTACGCCCGGCAGCACCTCGGCGACGATCATCGTGGCGGTCGGCAGGTCGCCTACCGGCAGGAGTCGGTCCGGCCGGTTGCGGTCGTCGGCCTCCGCCACGGAGTAGCCGGCCACCTCCAACCGCAGGCGCAGCCAGTCGTTGACCCGCCACAGCAGCGGCCAGGTGGCCCGCACGGTCTGGACGCGGTCCAGTGGCACGGTCTGCGCGCGCGTCTCCAACAGGCCGTTGTGCACCCGCAGGATGCCGCCGTCGCGGGCCAGTCGGAAGTTCCAGTCGTCGAGGACCCGGCGGATCGGTTGCAGCAGCACACCGGCCATCGCGGTAAGCGTGCTCGCCACCGCGACGAACGACCACGAGCCGGCGGTGACGAACTGCAGCACGACGAAGGCCAGGCCGAACGGCAGCAGGAACGCCTGCGGGGTGAGCAACTGACTGACCAGCAGGTTCCTGTTGCGTACCGCGTGCAGCGGCCGACCCGACGCGGCCGCCGCCGTCCCGGATTCCGTCGGGACGGCGGTGACACCGGGCGGGGGTGGCGGCGTCGTCCGCCCGGCGAGCGCCAGCAGCCGCTCGCGCAGGCGGGCCGCGTCGGCCACCAGAAGGTACGCCAGCGGCGCCTCGGTCTTGCCCCCACCGACCACCTCCAGGCGCAGCTCGGCCAGGCCGGTGAGCTGGGCGAGCAGGGGCCGGACCACCTCCACGGCCTGCAACCGCTCCAGCGGGATGGCCCGGGTACGCCGCCAGAGCAGCCCCTCGTGCACCCGCAGTTCGCGGCCCACCACGTGGTAGCCGGTGTTGTACCAGCTGATCACCGACAGCACTGTCGCGCCGATCGCCAGCACCGCCACCATCGCCGCGAACCAGCCGAAGCCCACCCGCGACAGCGTCGACCAGGACAGGCCCGCGATCACCACGACAAGCGACTTGGCACCGTGCAGCAGGGGGCTGAGCGGGTGCAGCCGCTGCCGTGGCTCGCCGTCACCGCCGCCCGGCGACGCCGGCCAGCTGTGTACGGCCCCGGGGGGTCCGGCGGGGTGCGGTGGGCCAAGCGGTCCGGCGGGGTGCGGTGGGCCGAGCGGTCCTGCCGGTAGCGGCGGCCGGGTGCCCGGCTCGGCGGGGCCGTCGCTCATCGGGCCGGCTCTCGTCGGCGCCGACGGTCGCCCGCGCGGGCGGTCACAGGCCCTCCGCCCGGTCCTCGCCGAGCGCGGTGAGCCGGTCGCGCAGCCGGGACGCCTCCGCCGGACGCAGGCCCGGCACCCGTGCGTCGCTGGCTGCCGCCGCCGTGTGCAACTGCACGGTGGCCAGGTCGAAGGCACGCTCCAGCGGGCCGGCGCTCACGTCGACGAACTGCATGCGGGAGTACGGGACGATGGACAACCGCCGGACCAGCAGCCCGTGCCGCACCAGCAGGTCGCCGTCGCGCTCGGCGTAACCCCAGGCGCGTACGGCGCGGACGACGGCCGTGGCCCGCCACACGCCGAGCACCACCACGAGAGCCAGGGCGAGCCCGAACAGCCAGTGGCCGGTCAGCGCCCAGCCGATCGCGGTCACCGCCAGGCCGACGGCCACCACGACGGCGAGCCGGATCAGCTCCACCCAGATCAGGTCGCTGGAGATCGGCTGCCACTGGACGGTGTCCGGCCAGGGCTCCAGCGGCCCCCGCCCCGACGACTGCGGGCCGGAACGGGTCAGCATGCCGGGGTCGGGCGGCAGCAGACCGGGGGACGGCAGGTCGGGCGGAGGTGATCCAGTGGCGGTTCCGCCGGGCGGGGGCAGGGCGCTCGGCGGCAGCGGGGCCGGCGACGACACGTCCGGCGGGGAAGGGTCCGGGCCGAGTGTGCCGGGTGCCGGGAACGCGCCGGGCGGCGGCGCGGGAGCCGGGGTGGGTGGCCAGGGCGGGGAGGCGTCGCCGGGGGACGTCGCCGGGTCGACGCGGTCCTCCGCGCTCACCGACGGGCGCCGTTCCGCGCGCTGCTGTGCCGCGCGCTGCTGTGCCGCGCGCGGCGTGCACCGTGCGTCGCGGCCTTGCCCTGCCCGTCGGCGGCGCGAAGCGCCACGCTGCCGTGCGTCATCGGTCGCTCGCTGCGCTCGCTCACGTGTCGAGGGTAGGCGATCCGGGCACCGCGGTGACGGCACGAAGGAAGCCGCGAGCCTCCAGGAATTCGCCGAGACTGCCGCGGTGCTGGGCGCAGGCCAGCCAGGTCTTGCGCCGATCGGCGGTGTGCAGGCGGGGATTGTTCCACTCCAGCGCCCAGACGGCGGGGGCGCGACAACCACGGGCCGAACAGACCAGGGGCTCGTCGGCAGGGGAGGGGAGGCTCATCCGGGCCAGTCTAGGGCGGCCGGGCGGAGAGCTTGAGCGCCGGGCGGCCACGGGGGGAGCCGCCCGGCGACGGGGTGAATCGTACACACGGCGGGCCGGTTCCTGTCCACCCGTGATGCGCGATTCGGCTGCCGGGACGGCGCGACGAAAATCGGCTTCTCCCCCCCTCGACACTCAGGAAGGCATGCGAGTCTTGATACCGCACCAGCCGCGACGACCGACAAACGCTGTGGAGGACCGGTGGCCCAGCCGACCATGCCCGACGCTCCGACGCCGAACGGGGCGGCACCGGAGACTCCCGCGCCGGTGACCACACCGGCGCAGGACGCCACCCTGCTGGAGAAGGCGCTGTTCGAGATCAAACGGGTGATCGTCGGGCAGGACCGGATGGTCGAGCGGATGTTCGTCGCGCTGCTCGCCCGCGGCCACTGCCTGCTCGAAGGCGTGCCCGGCGTGGCCAAGACCCTGGCCGTGGAGACCCTCGCCAAGGTCGTCGGCGGGTCCTTCGCCCGGGTGCAGTTCACCCCGGACCTGGTGCCTGCCGACATCATGGGCACCCGGATCTACCGGCAGTCGAGTGAGAAGTTCGACGTCGAGTTGGGCCCGGTCTTCGTCAACTTCCTGCTCGCCGACGAGATCAACCGCGCTCCGGCCAAGGTGCAGTCGGCGCTGCTGGAGGTCATGAGCGAGCGTCAGGTGTCCATCGGCGGCGAGAGCCACCGGGTGCCCGATCCGTTCCTGGTGATGGCCACCCAGAACCCGATCGAGCAGGAGGGCGTCTACCCGCTTCCGGAGGCGCAGCGGGACCGGTTCCTCATGAAGATCGTCGTGGGCTACCCGACCGACGCCGAGGAGCGGGAGATCGTCTACCGGATGGGGGTGACCGCCCCGGAGCCGACGGCGGTCTTCGACACCCCCGAGCTGATCGCCCTGCAACGCAAGGCCGACCAGGTATTCGTGCACAACGCGCTCGTCGACTACGCGGTGCGTCTGGTGCTGGCCACGCGCGCGCCCGCCGAGCACGGCATGCCGGACGTCGCCCAGCTGATCCAGTACGGGGCCAGCCCGCGCGCCTCGCTCGGCCTGGTCCGGGCAACCCGCGCGCTGGCGCTGCTGCGCGGGCGCGACTACGCCCTGCCGCAGGACGTCCAGGACATCGCCCCGGACATCCTGCGCCACCGGCTGGTGCTCAGCTACGACGCGCTCGCCGACGACGTACCGGCCGACCACATCGTGCACCGGGTGATGTCGACCATCCCGCTTCCGGCGGTCGCGCCCCGGCAGCAGGCCACCCCACCGTCGAGCACCCCGCCGCCGGGCGCCGGCTGGCCCGGGCAGCGGCCGTGACCTCACCCACCCCTCGTCCCGCCCCCGACCGCAGCGAGGCCGTGCTGTCCCGACTCCAGTTGCTTGTCACCCGCAAGCTCGACGGTCTGCTCCAGGGTGACTACGCCGGCCTGCTCCCGGGGCCGGGCAGCGAGGCGGGCGAGTCGCGGGAGTACCGCCCCGGCGACGACGTACGCCGGATGGACTGGCCGGTGACCGCGCGGACCACGACCCCGCACGTGCGGCGCACTGTCGCGGACCGGGAGTTGGAGACGTGGCTGGCTCTGGACCTCTCGGCCAGCCTGGACTTCGGCACCGGGCAGTGGCTCAAGCGGGAGGTCGTGGTGGCCGCCGCGGCCGCCATCACCCATCTGACCGTCCGGGGCGGCAACCGGATCGGCGCGGTGATCGGCACCGGTGGTGGCGCGTCCGCGCCGGCGCGACGCTTCAGGGGTGGCCCGCCGCCGGTCGGCCCGGGGGTGCTCACCCGACTGCCGGCCCGCTCCGGCCGCAAGGAGGCGCAGGGCCTGCTGCGGGCCGTCGCCGGCACCGCGATCCAACCCGGCCGGGGCGATCTGGGCGCGCTTGTCGAGATGCTCAACCGCCCGCCCCGGCGGCGCGGTGTGGCAGTCGTGGTCTCGGACTTCCTGGCGCCGACCGAGCAGTGGGCACGGCCGATGCGCAAGCTGCGCGTCCGGCACGACCTGCTGGCGATCGAGGTGGTCGACCCGCGCGAGCTGGAGCTGCCCGACGTGGGGGTGCTGCCGGTGGTCGACCCGGAGAGCGGTGAGCTGCACGAGGTGCAGACCGCCGACCCGCGGCTGCGGCAGCGCTACGCCGAGGCCGCCACCGCCCAACGGGCCGCGATCGCCGCCGCGCTGCGTGGCGCCGGGGCGGCCCACCTGCGTCTGCGTACCGACCGAGACTGGCTGCTGGACATGGTGCGTTTCGTGGCCGCGCAGCGGCACGCGCGTACCCGGGGGACGACACGATGATCCGTTTTCTGCAACCGTGGTGGCTGCTGGCCGTGCTGCCGGTGTTCGCCCTCGCCGCGTTCTACGTGTGGCGGCAGTTGCACCGCCGGGCGTACGCGATGCGGTTCACCAATGTGGACCTGTTGCGGACCGTCGCGCCGAAGGGTCTGGGCTGGCGGCGGCACGTGCCGGCGACCGCGTTCCTGCTCTGCCTGCTGGTGCTGGCGACGGCGCTGGCTCGTCCGGCGGTGGACACGAAGGAGCCGTTGGAGCGGGCGACGGTGATGCTCGCCATCGACGTGTCGCTGTCCATGCAGGCCGACGACGTGGCGCCGAACCGGCTGGAGGCCGCGCAGGAGGCGGCCAAGCAGTTCGTCGGTGAGCTTCCGGAGAGCTACAACCTGGGCCTCGTCTCGTTCGCGAAGGCGGCCAACGTGCTGGTGCCGCCGGGCAAGGACCGGGACGCGGTGACCACCGCCATCGACGGGCTGGTGCTGGCCGAGGCGACCGCGACGGGCGAGGCGGTGTTCACCTGTCTGGAGGCGATCCGGTCGGTGCCGGCCGACGGCGCGGCGGGCATCCCACCGGCGCGGATCGTGCTGCTGTCCGACGGGTTCCGCACCTCCGGCCGGTCCGTGGAGGAGGCGGCGGCCGCCGCGCAGGCGGCAAACGTGCCGGTGTCCACCATCGCGTTCGGCACCGACACCGGTCAGGTCGACATCGGCGGGCAGCTCCAGCGGGTGCCGGTGGACCGGCTGGCCCTCGCCGAGCTGGCCGAGACCACCGAGGGCTACTTCTACGAGGCGGCCTCGGTGAGCGAGCTGAAGCAGGTCTACCAGGACATGGGCAGCTCGATCGGGTTCCGCACCGAGCCGCGCGAGGTGACCCAGTGGTACGCGGGGTTGGCGCTGCTGCTGGCGCTCTGTGCCGGCGCGCTCAGTCTGCTCTGGTCGTCGCGGATCGTCTGAAGCCGGCTCAGGGTTTCATCAATGGGTCCAGGGCCAGGCGGGCGGGCAGGCTGAGCGCGGCGCGGGCCAGGACGGGTGGCGTGGGCCGGCGGGTAACCAGGTGAAGCATGAGCCGACCGGCCACCGCTACGGCCCCGACCCGTTCCTGCGGTTCGGCGTAGGCGAGGCCCATTCCCCGGGGCAGGACGACCGGGCACCGCAGCAGACGGCCCATTCGTACGGCTGTTTCGGCAGTGGCTGCCGCGCGTGGTCGAGCACCCAGTTCGGAGAGCCGCCGGTGCAGCGCAGCCGTGGACATGTCGTAGGTGTACGCGATGACGTCGAGTCCGGCGAACGGCCGACGTCCGGCACGGAGCGTCAAGTCCGGCGGGGTGAGTACGGCCAGCCTGTCGGCGCCGACAGGCAGCGCGCTCACGGTGCCGGGCAGCCGCATCTGATTGGCGATCGCGACGAAGGCCGCATCCAGTGAGCCCTCGCCGACCCAGTCGACCAGTCGGTCGCCATGGTCGGTGACCTGGTGCACGTTTCTTCCGGCCAACAACTCCTCCAGCGCCGGAAACAGCCAGGGAGCGAGGCTGCCGAAGGTGCCGATCGTGAGCGTCCCGGTGTGCGCTGCCACTCGGGTGCGATCGAAGATCTCTTCCAGATGGGCGAGGACGTGTGCCGCCTCTGCCGCGAGGGCCCTGCCGGCCGGGGTGGGCCGCGCCCCGGTGGTGTCCCGATCGAAGAGCCGTTCGCCGATCCGCCGTTCCAGCGCCGCCAGCCGGTTGCTGGCGGCCGGCTGGCTGATCAGCAGTTCCCGCCCCGCCGCTCCGAGCGAGCCGTGTCGGGCGAGTGCCTCGACGAGCCGCAGGTCCTCGACCGATGGGGATGAGCTCATAAGCCAAGATTATGAGCTACTCGGCCGATCCGCGATCTACCCGACGGTCCCAGGCAAGATCAGGATTGGTTCCATGACCGCTCGACGTGACATCGCCGTCATGCTGACGACGACATTCCTGACCTGGATGGGGCAGCGCACGACAGCCCTCGCGCTGCCCCTCGTGGCGCTCGCCGAGACCGACTCCACCTGGGCCACCGGGCTGGTCGGCGGGGCGGTCGGGTTACCCATGCTCACCTCGGCCTGGTGGGCTCGCCGTATCCGGCAGCGGTTGACCACCGGCCGTGTGCTGGCCGGCGTGCTCGCCGTCCAGGTGATCGGGTTGTTGGTCGTGCCCGTCGGCGCCGTGCTCGGCACCGTCGGCCCGATCCACCTGATCGCCGCGGGCTTGATCACCGGCTGTGGCACCGCGCTCAGCGGCCCGGCCCAGCGGGCGTTGCTCGCCGACATCTGCGACGGACTGGGCACCGAACTCGCCGCCCGGATGCTCGCCTGGCAGGACTTCGCCCATCGCGCCACGATGATCCTGGCACCGCCGCTGGCCGGCTGGGCGATCACGCTCGACGGTCCGTTCCGGCTGCTCTGGGCCGAGGCGCTCGGCGTCGGGCTTGGTGTGGTCGCGCTGCTGACCGTACGGGGCCGTGCCCCCGTCGCCCCGGGTGGGGCAACGAGCGACGCTCCTGCCCTGCGACACGTCCTGTCCCGACATCCCGATGTGCGTCGCGCTGTGGTCATGGGTGGGATCGGAGGGCTGGCCTGGTTCGCCTTCACGCTCGGCCTGGCGATCCTCGGCGCCGAGACAGGCCGGCCGGGTCTGCTCATCGCGGCCGGTATGACCGGGTACGGTGCGGGCTCCGTCGTCGGCGCACTGCTCGCGCCGATGCTCGTACCCCGGCTGCCGCCACTGGCGACCATCGCCGCCGGTTGGGCCGTTCTTGGTGCGACCTTCATGGTTCTGCCGCTGTTCACCGCGTCGCTGGCGTCGATCGCCTACCTGGCGGCGGTCGGCGGCTTCGCCATGCCCCTCGGTATCGCGGCGGTGAACCGGTTGATCAGTGTTCGCACCGACGGCGCGGAACGACGAGCGGCCTTCGCCGCAGAGAGCTTGGTGCACGACGGGGCTGTGTCGCTCGGCCTGCTCGCCGGCGGAACGATCATCGGCCTGGTCGGCACGGGAACAACGCTGGTCGTCGCCGGCGTCGCGCAGATCGGCGTCGCGCTCCTCGCCGGGCCCTGGCGGATTCCCGTAGCGTTACGGGTCAGCCGGGCAGGCACCCGCGCCGGCAACCGACAACCTCGGACGAGCGGCGGTCAGTGACCGCCGCCGGCCAGGACGAAGACGACGGCCACCCAGACGGCGGCGAGGGTGAAGCCCAGCGGGGCGACGTAGCGGCTCATGGACGGCTCCGGGTGGCGGCTGGACGGTCCGCGTGCGGGGGCGGACCGCAGGGGGTGGGGACGCGCACACGAAGTCGTGACCGGGCGGCTCCCGGCGACCGTCCGGTGATCGGACGGCGCGGCACACGCGCCCCGGCGTCAGCCGAGGCGGTGGGGGAGCGGAGCGGGGTCAGCTCGCCAGACTGAGTCGTGGCTCAGCGGGGCTGACCATCGGCCCGGCCACGACTGGGAGGATCGCTATCTCGCACAGCGATCACCTCCTGCAAGTCGGCCCGGCCGGAACGTCGATGATCGTACACCTGCGCCGGCGCCGGGACGCACTCGGCCGACCGGTCGGCGACCGCTCCACCGCCCGGCCGGCGCCACCGGTCGGGGCGGTCCGTCGACCCGGCCCGGCGGCCCGTTCGCACGATTGTCACAAGCACCGTGGCGAGCAGCGGCAGCCAGCAGAACCGGGCCAGCACCCACCCCGGGCCGTCCGGCGCGGTGTGCAGTCCGGGCAGGGCCAGGCCACCCCGGGCGGTGAGCGCGGTCACCGTGATCAGCACCGGCTGGTGCCACAGGTAGATCCGCACCGCGTTGTGGTTCACCGCGGTCACCGCCCGGCTCGGCAGCGGCCGGGCCAGCAGCCGTTCCCAGCCGGGCCGGGCCAGCAGACCCAGCCCGACCTGGGTGACGGCCAGGGCCACCGCCAGCAGCGACGGAGGGTTCAGGTTGGACACCCCGTCCCCGGGCACACCGACCGCGCTGACCGGGTAGCCCACCGCCAGCAGCACGGCCAGCACCGCGCCCCCACCGGCCGCGAGCAGGCCGGCCGCCCGCCGCCCGGCCAACCGCCCGTCGGCGTACGCCAGGCCGAGCAGGTACGGCACGGCCCACGCCGCCACCACGCTTACCGGAGCCACGGCCACCCCGTCCGGCAGCAGGCGCACCGCCACGTCACTCGCCGCCACCACGGCCACCGCCGGGACGACGCAACGCGCCACGCCCCACCGGCGTACGGCGGCGCGCAGTGGGCCGCTCGCCGTCACCAGGAGCAGCAGCGGCGCCAGGAACCAGAGCGGACTGACCGCCAGGTGCAGTCCGACAGTGAGCGTGTCGTCGGGTGCGCCCGCCACGGTGGCGGCCAGCAGGACTGCCGCGCCGGCGCCCAGCAGCGCCACCGTGGGCAGCAGCAGCCGGCGCAACCGGCGGGCCAGCCAGCGTCCCGTGCCGCCCCGGTGCCGGGCCAGCGACCGGGCTGAGCCGAAGCCGGCGGCGAAGAAGAACAGGCCGAGCGTCTGCAACACCCAGGTCATCGGGGCCAGGTCGGGCATCGTGGTCAGCGGGCTGGCCTGGTGCAGCCCGCCGTCGCCGGCCAGCACCAGGCCGGTGACCAGCCAGTGCCCGAACACCACCCCACCGATCGCGTACGCCCGCAGCGCGTCGACCGCGCGATCGCGGCTCACCGGGCGTCCTCGACCGGGCCGCTGCCGAGCACTACCGCCGTGACCGCGACCAGGGTGCCGCTGCCGGCCACCAGGTAGCCGTCGTGCCCGGCCACCCCGTCCACCGGCAGCGGCCGGGCGCCGAACGCCGGATCGCCGGGGCGACGCCCGTAGCCGAGGCCGGGCAGCCGCACCGGTGGCACCCGGCGGATCCAGTCCGACGGCGCCTCGGCAGCCCAGAACCGCAGACCGTCGCGCAGGTCGGCGGCGCGCTGCACCCCGGCGCCGACGCCACCGAGACTGACCACGTCGGCGACCTGCGCCGGGGCGTGCGTCGCCGCCAGCGCCGCCACCAACGCCCCGTAGCTGTGCCCGATCACCGTGATCGTCGCGGTGGGGCGGCGTGCGGCCAGCTCCCGCAGCAGCCCGGCCAGCCCGGCCGCCCCACGCCGGGCGCTGGCGTCGCTGACGGCGGACAGCACCCCGTCGGGCGGGTCGTAGCCGAGCCAGGCCAGCACCGCGACCCGCGCCGTCGGGTCGGTCGACCGCACCTGCGCGTAGAGCTGCGTGGCCTGCACCGCCGGCGCCCGCCGGGCCACCCCGCCCAACCCGCGGTCGAAGTCCGCGAGGGTGCTACCCACCCCGGGCACCAGCACCGCGATCCGGTCCGCGTCGGCCAGGTCGCCGAGCACCTCCACCGCGCGGCCGTCACCGCGCGGGTCGAAGACCAGGAACCGGCGTCCGTCGGCTGCCCAGTCCGCGTACGGGGGGCCGGCCGCGCGCATCGCCGCCGCGCTGACCGGGTACGCCTCGACGAACCTCGCCGCGGCGACCGGCTCGGGTCGGCTGGGCAGGACCAGGTTCACGCCGAGCAGTGCGCTCAGTGCGAAACGGGCGGCACCTCGTCGTCGCATCACGTTCTCCCTCCGGATATGTCGTCCGGAGGAGAGTGCGGGGACGCACGGGTCGCGGTCGTCGCACCGGGGAGCCGTTTCCCGGGTGGCTCCGGAGGACTACTCGCCGGCGGCGACCAGACCCGTCTCGTACGCCAACACCACGGCTTGGGCACGGTCGCGCAGCCCCAGCTTGCCGAGGATCCGCCCGACGTGCGTCTTCACGGTCTGCTCGGCCACCACCAGGTCACCGGCGATCTCCGCGTTGTTGCGGCCCCGGGCGATCAACCGCAGCACCTCGGTCTCGCGGGGCGTCAGTCCGGCCAGGTCGGTGGGGCGGGGCCGGCGCCGGTCCGGGCGGGCCGCGAACTCGGCGATCAACCGGCGGGTCACCGCCGGGGCGAGCAGCGCGTCCCCGGCCGCCACCACCCGCACCGCCTGCACCAGGTCGGCCGCCGGGGCGTCCTTGAGCAGGAAGCCGCTGGCCCCGGCGCGCAGCGCCTCGTACACGTAGTCGTCCAGGTCGAACGTCGTCAGGATGAGCACCCGGGGGCGCTGCGCCGACCGGTCACCGAGCAGCTTGCGGGTGGCCTCCAGCCCGTCCATGACCGGCATCCGCACGTCCATCAGCACCACGTCCGGGTCGAGCCGGCGGGTGGCGGCGACCGCCTGTGCGCCGTCGGCGGCGTCACCCACCACGAGCAGGTCCGGCTGGGCGGCCAGCAACGCGCCGAAGCCCTGCCGGACCATCGCCTGGTCGTCGGCGATCAGCACCTTGATCATGCGTCTCCGCTCTCCGCCTCGTACGGCAGTTCGGCCGCCACCGCGTAACCGCCGTCGGGCAGCGGCCCGGCGGTGAACGTACCGCCCAGCGAGGTGGCCCGCTCCCGCATGCCGGTCAGCCCGTGCCCCGGACCGCCGTCGGTGGCCGGTCGGGCGTCGGCCGGGGAGTTCTCGACGCGTACTCCCAGACCGGACCGGCCGGTGCGGACGGTGACGCGCACCGCGGCGCCGGCCGCGTGCCGGGCCGCGTTCGCCAGCCCCTCCTGCACGATGCGGTACGCGGCAAGCCCGACCGGCGCGGGCACCCGCCCGTCGATCGACGGGTCGACGTCAAGCGTCACCGGCAGCCCGGCGCGGCGGGCCACGTCCACCATCGCGCCCAGGTCGCCCAGGTCGGGTTGTGGTGCGGTCTGCGGACCGGTGGCCTCGCTGCGCAGCACCCCCAGCAGCCGCCGCATGTCGGTGAGCGCGTCGCGGGCCGAGCCGGCGATGGCGGCGAACTCGGCGGCTGCCGGCGCCGGCACGTCGGTCAGCCGGTACGGCGCGGTCTCGGCCTGCACCGCGATCAGCGACATGTGGTGCGCCACCACGTCGTGCAGCTCGCGGGCGATCCGGGTGCGCTCCTCCAGTACCGCGCGGCGCTCCTGCTCCCGCTCGCTCAGTTCGGTCTGCGCGGCCAGCGCCCGCCGGGACAGCCGGTTGCGCCGGATCAGGTCACCGACGATCGCCAGCGCACCGAGCAGCAGCAGGACCGGAACCCGATTGTCGGGGTGGACGAAGGTCAGCACCGGCACCGTGCTGATCACCACCAACCAGACCAGCACCGGCCTGTCGACGCGCGCGACGACCACCGCGACCACCGCGACCGATCCGAGCACCAGCGGTGGGGTCCACGGCCAGGACCGGTTGGCTGGCGCGTTGAACGTGCAGATCAGCAGGGCCAGCACCGTCAGCCGCCAGGCCAGCAGCGGACGCCGGGGCAGCGCCAGCAGCGGCGCCACGGTCATCCCCGCGAACAGGAGCGCGACTGGCGTGGGCAGGCCCCAGCTGCTCTCCACGTTCAGTGTGATCAGGAAGAGGCCGAGCGCGGCGAGCAGCCCGACCGGGGTGGCGTACGGGGCCAGCCGGGGCCAGCGGGCCAGCAGCTGTCGACCGGGCGGGGCGTCGGGGCCCCACAGGGTCTGCCGCAGCGCCCGCAGCGCCATGACGATCGGTTGCCGGTTCACCACCCGGAGGCTACGGGCCGACCCCGTTGCGAGGCGTGCCACCAGGGGTTGATTCCGGTGTCGTACCCCAGTGTGACGCGACGCCCGTTAGCGCTTACCTGCGGGTAACGCCTAGGCTCCGACGCGTCCGTGCTGACCATTCGCAAGGAGGAACCGTGTCCCGAACCGTGCTGGTGACCGGGGGCAACCGGGGGATCGGCCTGGCCATCGCGCAGGCCTTCGCCAAGCAGGGCGATCGGGTGGCGGTCACCCACCGCAGTGGCGACGCCCCCGACGGGCTGTTCGGCGTACGCGCCGACGTCACCGACGCGGCCTCCATCGACGCCGCGTTCGCCGCCGTCGAGGCCGAGCTGGGGCCGGTCGAGGTGCTTGTCGCCAACGCCGGAATGACCGCCGACACGCTGCTGCTGCGGATGTCCGAGGAGCAGTTCACCGACGTGGTGGACACCAACCTCACCGGCGCGTTCCGGGTCGCGAAGCGCGCCTCCGGCAAGATGCTCCGCGCCAAGTGGGGCCGCATGATCTTCATCTCCTCGGTGGTCGGCCTCGCCGGCGGCGCCGGGCAGGTCAACTACGCCGCCAGCAAGGCCGGCCTCGTCGGCGTCGCCCGCTCGATCACCCGGGAGCTGGGCAGCCGCAACATCACCGCGAACGTGGTGGCGCCCGGCTTCATCGACACCGACATGACCGCCGGCCTCTCCGGCGACCGCAAGGCGGAGATCCTCAAGTCCATTCCGGCCGGCCGGATGGCCAGCCCGGACGAGGTCGCCGCCGTGGTCACCTGGCTGGCCTCGGACAGCGCCGGGTACGTCTCCGGCGCCGTGATCCCGGTCGACGGCGGCCTCGGCATGGGCCACTAACCCTTTTGACTACGGAGGAAATCAGCGATGTCCGGACTGCTCGCCGGTAAGCGGCTGCTCGTCACCGGTGTGATCACCGAGGCTTCGATCGCCTTCTCGGTGGCGAAGCTCGCCCAGGAGAACGGCGCGCAGGTCGTGCTGACCGGCTTCGGCCGGCTCTCCCTGGTCGAGCGGATCGCCAAGCGGCTGCCCGAGCCCGCGCCGGTGATCGAGGTCGACGTGACGAACACCGAGCACCTGGCCAGCCTCGCCGACCGGGTCCGCGAGCACGTCGACGGCCTCGACGGGGTCGTGCACTCGATCGGCTTCGCCCCGCAGAGCTGCCTGGGCGGCGGTTTCCTCGACGCGCCCTGGGAGGACGTGGCGACCGCCCTGCACGTCTCCACCTACTCGTACAAGTCGCTGGCCATGGCGGCGCTGCCGCTGATGTCGGCAGGCGGCGCGGTGGTCGGCCTGACCTTCGACGCGACGAAGGCGTGGCCGGTCTACGACTGGATGGGCGTGGCCAAGGCCGGCCTGGAGTCCGCGTCCCGCTACCTCGCCCTGCACCTGGGCAAGCAGGGCATCCGCAGCAACCTGGTCGCCGCCGGGCCGCTGCGGACGATCGCCGCGAAGTCGATCCCCGGCTTCGACCAGTTCGAGGAGGCCTGGGCCGAGCGGGCGCCGCTGGGCTGGAGCCTCACCGACCAGGAGCCGGCCGCCCGGGCCTGCCTGGCGCTGCTCTCCGACTGGTTCCCGGCCACCACCGGCGAGATCGTGCACGTCGACGGCGGCTACCACGCCATCGGTTCCTGACGCCGCGCCGCGCCGCTCCCTGGCCGCCGGCCGCGTGATCCACGCGTCCGGACCAGGGGGCGTCGCCGGGCCGTCACGGCCGAGGGGCAAGAATGACCCCATGGCGTACGACGCGGTGGTGCTGGTGTCCTTCGGCGGGCCCGAACGGCCCGAGGACGTGATGCCGTTCCTGCAGAACGTGACCCGCGGCCGAGGTGTGCCGCCCGAGCGGCTGGCCGAGGTCGCCGAGCACTACCAGCACTTCGGCGGGGTGTCCCCGATCAACCAGCAGAACCGCGAGCTGCTGGCCGCCGTCCGCGCCGACTTCGCCGCGCACGGTCTCGACCTGCCCCTCTACTGGGGCAACCGCAACTGGGATCCAATGCTCGCCGACACCGTGACGCGGATGCGCGACGACGGGGTGACCCGGGCGCTGGCCTTCGTCACAAGCGCGTACGGCGGCTACTCGTCCTGTCGGCAGTACCAGGAGGACATCGCCGCCGCCCGCGCCGCCGTCGGCCCGGACGCCCCGGTGATCGAGAAGCTCCGCCAGTTCTGGGACCACCCCGGCTTCATCGAGCCGCACACCGACGCCGTCCGTGCCGCGCTGGGCCAGCTCGACCCGGCCAAGCGGGACACCACCCGACTGGTGTTCACCGCCCACTCCATCCCCAGCTCGATGGCGGCCAACGCCGGCCCGCACGGCGGCCGGTACGAGGCGCAACTGCGCGAGGCCGCCCGGCTGGTGGCCACTGCCGCCGCACCCGGCCTCGCGTACGACCTGGTCTGGCAGAGCCGCTCCGGCCCACCACAGGTGCCGTGGTTGGAGCCGGACATCAACGACCACCTGGCCGCCCTCGCGCAGGGCGGCACCACGAGCGTGGTGGTCAGCCCGATCGGTTTCGTCTCCGACCACCTGGAGGTCGTGTGGGACCTCGACACCGAGGCGCTGGAGACGGCCAAGCAGCTCGGTCTGGACTTCGTCCGGGCCGGCACCCCGGGCACCGATCCGCGCTTCGTGACGATGGTCCGGGAGCTGGTCACCGAGCGGACCGACCCGGACGGCGCGCAGCTACGTCGCCGGCTCGGCGAGCTGCCGATGTGGGACACCTGCCCCACCGTTTGCTGCGTACCGACCCGCCGCCCGACGCCCGCTGGGAGCACCGATGCATGACCGTAAGCCCGTGCAGAGCTGGCTCACCGACATGGACGGTGTGCTGGTGCACGAGGGCCAGCCGGTTCCCGGCGCACCGGAGTTCATCAACCGGCTGCGCGCCTCCGGCAAGCCGTTCCTGGTGCTGACCAACAACTCGATCTACACACCAAGGGACCTGACGGCCCGGTTGAGCCGGATGGGCCTGGACGTGCCGGAGGAGTCGATCTGGTCGTCCGCCCTGGCCACCGGCCAGTTCCTCGCCGACCAGCGGCCGGGCGGCACCGCGTACGTCATCGGCGAGGCCGGCCTGACCACGGCGCTGCACGCGGTCGGCTACGTGCTCACCGACTTCGCCCCGGACTACGTGGTGCTCGGCGAGACCCGCACCTACAGCTTCGAGGCGATCACCAAGGCGGTCCGGCTGATCAACGACGGGGCCCGGTTCATCTGCACCAACCCCGACGTGACCGGCCCGTCCGTGGAGGGCGCACTACCGGCCGCCGGGTCGGTCGCCGCCATGATCTCCAAGGCGACCGGGGTGGAGCCGTACTTCGTCGGCAAGCCCAACCCGATGATGATGCGCTCCGCGCTGAACACCATCAACGCGCACTCGGAGACCACGGCGATGATCGGCGACCGGATGGACACCGACATCCTCTGCGGCCTGGAGGCCGGGCTGGAGACCATCCTGGTGCTCACCGGCATCAGCAGCCGTACCGAGGCGGAGCGTTACCCGTACCGCCCGTCCCGGATCATCAGCTCGGTGGCGGACCTGCTCGACGAGATCTGACGCCGCGCGGCGGGGGGTGGGTCAGGGGCGTAGGGGGGCGTTGCAGGCGGCCACCAGTGCCTGCCGGCAGGCCGTGGTGAGCGGGCGCAGCGCGGCGTCGCGCTGCTGGGCCTCGTAGTTGTTGATCGCGCCACCGGGGGCGGCGTGCCCGGCCAGCGCGAGCACCCGGTCCAGCACGGCAGCCCGGGCGAAGAGCCGGCGGGCCCGCGGGTCGAAGCCCGGTGGCAGGTCGGTGGCGCCGTCCGGGCGGCGCAGCGCGGCCAGCGCTCCGGCCAACTCGGGCCGCCACTGGGCCACGTCGAGACGGGTCAGCGCGGCGGTCGTCTCGGCCAGCGCGGCAGCCAGCTCGGCCTCCGCCTCGGCGGCGCCGGGCAGCGACAGCGAGGCCGCCGGGGCGTTGGCCGGCAGCGGGTAGACCCGCCACAGCACCGTCTCGAAACAGTCCCCCGAACCGGACGTGTGGCTGCGGACCTGCGGGATCAGGCCCAGCCCACCGGCCACCACCGCCTCGCCCGCCACCAGCGCCGCCCCGGCGAAGTCCCCGGGACCGGGCAGACCCCGCGGGTCACCCGGCGCGGGCAGCACCAGACGGATCTCGTCGGGGGAGAGCTTGGCCAGGGTGGGCAGCGCGGCACCCAGCGGGACGTCGGTCCAGGTGCCGGGGGCGTCCGCGACGAGGTGCTCCTCGTCACCGGCGATGGCGTCGGCGACCTCGTCGAACGGCACCAGCCCGGCACGCCACGCGCGCACCCAGGCAACGAACCGGCTCGACCGGCGCGGCGCAAGCGTGGCCGCGCCCGTTGCGGGGGTGGACATGCCGAAAGGGTACGTGGTCATCGGTGGCCCTGTCTCGACTGCCGCTCCGGCTGCCCTGCCTGCCCCGAACTGCCCCCTTCGCCCCATCCGCTCCCCGCCTGCCCAGCCGTGGGCACGCCTCGGCTCAGGCGCGGGTCCCGCCAGTTGACGGGCGGCGCTCGGGTGCCTGCCTCGTCCGTCCTGGGCGGTGGCAGGTGACGGTGTGTCGGGATGACACGGGCCGGCGGCGTGGGGTTAGCGTGATCGACATGGCGGGGCGATACGGCGAGGACGTGCTGGCGGGGGACTGGCGGCGGCGGAAGGTCACCCCCGAGGTGGACGCCGAACCGGAGCTCGTGGTGGAGGACGCCGACTCCGGGTTCTGCGGAGCGGTGGTGGGCTTCGAGGCGGGCGCGGTGGTGTTGGAGGACCGACACGGAAAACGGCGCAACTTCCCGCTGCTACCCGCGGCGTTTCTGCTCGACGGCCGGCCGGTGACACTGCGCCGCCCGAGCCGCGCCCCGGTGCCGGCGGCCCGTCGGCGTACCGCGTCCGGTTCGGTGGCGCTGGACAATGTGCGCGCCCAGGTGGCCAAGGCCAGCCGGATCTGGGTGGAGGGCATCCACGACGCCGCGCTTGTCGAGCGCATCTGGGGCGACGACCTGCGGATCGAGGGCGTGGTCGTGGAGCCCCTGGACGGCATCGACGACCTCGACGCCACGGTTCGCGACTTCGGCCCCGGCCCCACCCGGCGGCTGGGTGTGCTTGTCGACCATCTCGTGCCGGGCAGCAAGGAGAGCCGGATCGTGGCGCGGGTGACCTCGCCGTACGTGCTGGTGACCGGGCACCCCTACGTCGACGTGTGGCAGGCGGTCAAGCCGGCCGCGCTGGGCATCGCGGCGTGGCCGGTGGTGCCGCCGGGGCGTCCGTGGAAGGAGGGGGTCTGCGCGGCCCTCGGGGTGGCCGAGCCGGCCGACATGTGGCGACACATCCTGTCCCGGGTGAACAGCTTCGCCGACGTCGAGACTCCACTGATCAACGCCATGGAACGCCTCATCGACTTCGTCACCGAACCAGCCTGATCCGCGCAGTTCCCCTGATGTTGTTGCCTCCAGGCGCTCCGAGGCAGCAACATCAGGGAAGTTGCGCGGATCTTGGGCCCGACGGCGCGAGGCGACGCGGGCGGTCGGCGCGGCGCAAACGGCGCGGCGCGGCCGGCGCGTGCGGCGCGTGCGGGCGGTCGGCGCGGCCGGCGCTCAGGGCTCCTGGTCGGGGGTGCGGGAGTAGACGAAGGTGGCGATGTCCAGCGCGACCGCGCGGCCCTGCTCGTCGCGGCGCACCGTGAGGATCTCGCCGTCCTGTCCGCCGGCCCGGCCCCGCCAACGGTCCGGGCCCTCGGCGACGAAGAGGTTCGGCGTGCCGACCGGTCCGGCGTGCAGGTCGCCGGCGGCGTCCGCGTACACCTCGATGGTGGTGCCCATCCACCACCAGCGGCCGGTCAGCTCGGCGAGTCCGGCGGACGGCGGGGCGGCGGTCGGTCGCCACGCGGTGACCGGGGCGGGTTCGGCGTCCAACACCAGTGTGAGCAGTTGCCGGCTCAGCCCGCCCAGGTAGCCGGTGCGGAAACCGTACGAGTTGGCGAAGCCCACGACCGCGGTGCGGCTGGGCCGGTGCACGGCGAGCGAGGCGACGTAGCCGGGCATGGAGCCGCCGTGTCCGACGTAGATCCGGTCGCCTTCCCGGAAGAGTTCGAGCCCGAGTCCGTGGCCGTGTGTCCAGGACTCCTGGTCGCTGATCACCACGGGCGAGCACATCTCGGTGAGCGTCTCGGCGGCCAGCACCGAAGGGTCGGGATCGGCCAGGAAGGCGGCCCAGCGGCCGAGATCCTCGATCGTCGACCAGAGCTGGCCGGCCGGGGCCATCGCTCCGGTGTCGGTGCGCGGCTCCTCGCGCAGGGTGTCGTGCCAGGGGTGTACGACGTAGCCACGGGCGAACGGCTCGGTGGCCGCGTACGTGGTGCGGCGCAGGCCCAGCGGGGTGAGGATCCGCTCGCCGAGCAGGTCGGCCCAGGGCGTCCCGGTGAGTCGTTCGAGGACGCCGCCGAGCAGTCCGTACGCCAGGTTGGAGTAGTGGTAGGTGGCGTGCGGCGGATAAGCGATCTTGTCGGGGGTGACCCCGGCGAGCAGGGTGGTGAGGTCCACGCCGGCCGCGCGTTCCCACCAGTCGCCCTCGGGTTCACGCTGCATGCCGCTGACGTGCGCGAGCAGTTGGCGCAGGGTGAGCGCGCCGACGCCGGTGCCCGGCAGGTGTCGCTCCAGCGGGTCGTCGAGGGCGAGCCGGCCGGCGTCGCGCAACTGCATGATCAGGGTCGCGGTCATGGTCTTGCTGATCGAGCCCAGACGGTACTGGAGATCGACGTCCGGGCGGGGATGCTCTCCGGCCAGGGCCAGGTGCGCCAGCGTGCCGTCGCGCACGACGCCCAGCACCAGCGAGGGGACGTGGCCGTCGGCCTGGGCCTGCGCGACCCGGACGTCGATCTGACGGGCGGTCTCGGGCAGCAGGGTCAAGGGGGACCTCCTCGGGTTGGGAGCCGATTGGTGGCGTTTCGGCGGGCCGGAAAGGGCGTCGATGAGCCTACTGATCTTCCTGGGGAGGCCGCGCGTGCGTTTGCGTGTCACGATCGTGGTGTGGACGCGGTGGTGTGGATCGTTTTGGGTGTGGTGCTGGCGGTCGCCGAGATCTTCACGACGACGCTCTTTCTCATCATGTTCGGGCTCGGTGCGTTCGCCGCTGCCGGTGCCGCCGCTCTCGGCGCACCGGTGGCCGTGCAGGCTCTGGTCTTCGCGGTGGTGTCCGCGTTGAGCCTGGTGGTGGCGCGTCCGGTGATTCGGCGGCATCACCGTTCGGCGCTGGAGAGCGGCGAGCAGCCGTTCGGCGTGGAGGCGATCGAGGGCTCCACGGCCCTGGTGCTGGAGCGGGTGGACGCCGACCACGGCCTCGTCAAGATCGACGGGGAGCTGTGGACCGCCCGGCCGTACGACACGACGCAGACTTTCGAGCCCGGTGAGCGGGTTCGGGTGATAAAGGTCCGGGGCGCGACCGCCCTGGTCTGGCAGGACGATGTTTCTTCCGCCGGCGAGCTGCCGGAAGCGAGAGGGTGAACGGGATGACGATATTGGGTGTGCTGGTGATCGCGGTGGCGTTGATCGCCGTGATAACGCTGGCGAAGGCGGTGCGGATCGTGCCGCAGCAGCGCCAGGACGTGGTGGAACGGCTCGGTAAGTACAAGCGCACCCTCAACCCCGGCCTCAACCTGCTGGTGCCGTTCATCGACGCCGTACGCACCAAGGTCGACATGCGGGAGCAGGTCGTCAGCTTCCCCCCGCAGCCGGTGATCACCTCGGACAACCTGGTGGTCTCGATCGACACGGTCCTCTACTTCAAGGTGGTCGACTCGGTCCGGGCGACCTACGAGATCTCCAGCTTCCTGCAGGCCATCGAGCAGCTCACCGTCACCACGCTGCGTAACGTGATCGGCTCGCTCGACCTGGAGCGGGCGTTGACCAGCCGGGACGAGATCAACCGGCACCTCTCCGGCGTGCTGGACGAGACCACCGGTCGGTGGGGCATCAAGGTGACCCGGGTGGAGATCAAGGCGATCGAGCCGCCGGCCAGCATCCGCGACTCGATGGAGAAGCAGATGCGCGCCGAGCGGGACCGCCGCGCGGCGATCCTGACCGCCGAGGGGCACAAGCAGTCGGTGATCCTCACCGCCGAGGGTGACAAGCAGTCGGCGGTGCTGCGCGCCGACGGTGACCGGCAGGCCCGGATCCTGCAGGCCGAGGGTCAGGCGAAGGCGATCCGGACGGTCTTCGACGCGATCCACCAGGCCAACCCGAGCCAGAAGGTGCTCGCCTACCAGTACCTGCAGGCTCTGCCCCAGATCGCCCAGGGCAGTGCCAACAAGGTCTGGATCATCCCGGCCGAGTTGACCAAGGCCCTGGAGGGCATGGGTGGCGCGCTCGGCGGGCTGAGCCAGATGGTGGGGGACCTGCCCTCGCCGGAGGCTGCCGACCACGCGAGCCAGGTGGAGCGCGAGGCCGCGGAGGCGGCGCAGGCTGCGGCGGATGCCGCCCAGCAGATCCACGACGAGGTACGCGTCGCCGAGGCGCAGGCCACCGGCGGCAACAAGCCGCAGGGGCTGCCCGCTCCGGAGCCGGTCACCGCGCCCAGCCTGACCGAGGACCCGGCCGACCAGCGCGAGCGCGGCTGATCCGGCACGCCGGCCGACCGGCCGGTCAGGGGCTTCGACGCAGGCCCTGAATGCGAGAAACACTCATGGGGCGCTCCGATGCCTGCCACGATCGGTCCTAGGACGGGTGGTGACCAGGTAATCGGGGCGCCCCGGCGCGTTCCGCACCGCTCGTGGACGAGCGAGGTGACGCATGAAGGATCCGGCGAATCGGATGTGGTCCTCGGCCCCGGTGCCCGGCGCGCACGACCCGGCCGCCCCACTGGGCTCCCGCAGCACCGGTGGCGGGTTCGGCGTACTCCCCTTCGTGGGCGAGCCGACCCCGGCCGGGCCGGCCACGAACGCCAGCTGGGCCTGGTCGGTACGCCGGTTCGCGCGGGCCGCGGTGTGGCTGCTGCCCGCGTACGCCATCCTTTACGGCGCGGTGGCGATGGCCAGCGACGGCGGGGTGGGCAACGACCCGTATCCGGCCGACGGCCGGGCCGTGTACCTGATCGGCTGGGTGGCCGCGGTGTGGCTCGGCCTGCTCGCGCTGCTGGCCCTCACCGGTCTGTTGGCCGCCACGCGCAGCCGCCGGGTGGCCGCCGCCGGCCTGCTGGTCAGCATCGCCGGCACTGTGCTGATGCTGCCCTTCGCCGGGTTGGAGGAGCAGACGCCGGTCTTCGGCACCACCGCGCGGTCGCTGGTCCTGCTCGGCGCGACGTTCTACAGCGTGGGCTGGTTCCTCACCGGCTGGGCGGTGGCCCGCTCGGGCACCTTCAGCCTCGGTGACGGCGTCATGCTGATCATCGCCGCGCCGCTGCTCGGCCTGGGAGGTGCCCTGATCGGCTCGCTGCAGACGTTCGGCGCGATCTTCGTGCTGATCGCCGGCATCGGCATCGGCTACCGCTCCGGCCGCCTGATGCCCCGAGAAACCGCCAGAGACGCAGCCAGCGCCAGCCTGAGCACCCCAACCCCCTAAACCCCACCCCCCACCCACCCACCCACCCACCCACCCACCCACCCACCCCTCAGCCGCGTCGATCATGAAGTTATTGCGCTCGGCTTCGGCGTGTCGTGGCAATAACTTCATGATCAACGCGAGTGGGGGTGGGGGCGGGGTGGGGGTGGGGGTGGGGGTGGGGGTGGGGGTGGGGTGGGGGATGAGCGGGTGAAGTTGGTGACACTCGGTGGGTTGGGGTGGTCGGTTGGCGTTTTTTGTGGCAATCCTGGGGAGCATGGCCGCCTCTCGCTCGCCGCTGTCGCGGCTGCTCACCGTGTTGCTCGCCGGCGTGCTGGCAGGGCTCGCCCTGGCCGTCGCCGCGCTCCCGGGCAACCTGCTGGTCGGGTTCGCCGCGCGCGCCGCGATCGGGTCGTACGCCGCGTTGCCGGCCTCGCTGAAGACACCGGCCACCCCGCAGCGCTCGTACCTCTACGCCAACGACGGCAAGACGCTGCTCACCACGTTCTACGACGTGAACCGCACCGACGTCGCGCTGGCGGACGTCGCCCCGGTGATGCGGCAGGCGATCGTGGCGGCCGAGGACCGGCGGTTCTACGACCACGGCGGCGCGGACCTGCGGGGCCTGGCCCGGGCGCTGGTCGCCAACGTCAAGGGCGGCGGCACCGAGCAGGGCGGCTCCACGCTGACCATGCAGTACGTCCGCAACGTCCTCAAGACCGACCCCACCCGTACGCCCGAGGAGCGCGCCGCCGCCACCGACCCCACCGTCGGGCGCAAGCTCCAGGAGATCCGGTACGCGGGCGCGCTGGACAAGAGCCTCGGTAAGGACGAGATCCTCAACCGGTACCTGAACATCGCCTACTTCGGCGCGGGAGCGTACGGGATCGCGGCGGCCAGCCAGCGCTACTTCGGCACGGCGCCGGCGAAGCTGACCCTTGCCGAGTCGGCGCTGCTCGCCGGCCTGGTGCAGTCCCCGGACGCGTACAGCCCGATCGGTGGCGACAAGGACGAGGCGCTGGCCCGTCGGTCGTACGTGCTGGACTCGATGGTCGCCACCGGCGCGATCACCGCCGCGCAGGCCACGCAGGCGAAGGCGCAGCCGCTGGCCCTGCACCCGACCGCGCAGCCCAACGGCTGCACCGCCGTCGCTCAGGGCCACGACGACTGGGGCTACTTCTGTGACTATCTGCGTCAGTGGTGGCTGACCCAGCCGGCCTTCGGCGCCACCACCGCCGAGCGCGAGCAGGCCCTGCGCTCGGGCGGCTACACCGTCGTCACCTCGCTGGACCCGAAGGTCCAGGCCACCGCGCAACAGCAGGCCACCAAGGTGTACTCCTACGACAACAAGCGCGCACTGCCGATCGCAGCCGTGCAGCCGGGCACCGGGCGGGTGCTGGCGATGGCGGTCAACAGGCACTACAGCCTGGCCGACAACCCGGCCGGGCAGGCGAACTACCCGAACACCGTCAACCCGTTGATCTCCGGCGGGGCCAGTGTCGACGGGTACCAGGCGGGTTCGACGTTCAAGCTGTTCACCATGCTCGCCGCGCTGGAGTCGGGCCGTACCCTCTCCACCGGCTTCGACGCGCCCGCCAAGCTGCCCACCCGGTACGCCGCCGAGGGGCCGGGCAGTTGCGACGGGCACTGGTGCCCGGCGAACGCCAACCCGGACTGGATGGACGGGTACCGGATGATGTGGGACGGCTTCGGTCGTTCCGTGAACACCTACTTCGTCTGGCTGGCCGAGCAGGTCGGCCAGGACAAGGTGGTGCAGATGGCGCAGCGGCTCGGCATCACCTTCCGCGCCGACTCGGACGCCTCCTTCGCCAAGAACAACGCCGCCAACTGGGGTTCCTTCACTCTCGGCGTGGCGGCCACCACTCCGTTGGACCTGGCGAACGCGTACGCCACGGTGGCTGCCGAAGGCACCTACTGCACGCCGGTGCCGGTGGTCTCGGTGACCGACGCGAACGGCGCGAAGGTGCCGGTCGGGCAGCCGTCCTGCAAGAAGGTCCTCGACCCCGATATCGCCCGTGCCGCGACCGACGCGGCTCGGTGCCCGGTGGGCCAGCAGTCGGCGTTCGGGCAGTGCAACGGCGGCACCGCCACCGGCGTGAACGACATCCTCGACGGCCGGCCGGTGGCCGGTAAGACGGGTAGCTCGGAGGAGAACGCCACCGAGACGTTCGTCGGCTTCACCCCGCAGGTGGCCGTTGCCGGCATCGCCGCCAACCCGGACGACCCGGCCGACGCGGTGGGCTCCGCGGTGCAGAGCAAGGTGATCGACGCGGTCGCCCGGGTCATCGCCACGGCGGTGAAGGGGCAGCCGGAGAAGGCGTTCGCCGCTCCCAGCAAGGAGTTGGCAGGCGAGCCCCACCGCCCGGTGGAGCGCCCGACCGTCCCCGAGCGTCAGCAGCAGCCCGCTCAGGACCCGCGTTCGGCCCTGCAACGCTGGCTCGACCGGCGGGGCTGACCCCGCATGCAGTGGCGGCCTGGCCCACCTCGGGCCGGGCCGCCGTGCTCTTCCCGCAGGTCCGATGGCGGCCTCGGTCACTCCGAGGTCACTGCCGTGCCTGGCGGTGACCTCGGAGTATGACTCGACCGGGCCCAGCCTCAGCTGTTGGCGGAGGCTGCCGAGATGGCGGCGCGCACCTGCTGGGCGAAACCGGCGACGGTGAAGTCCGGGGCCAGGCTGTCGACCAGGATGATGTCCGAGACCGCGTTGTTCGTCCGCAGTGGCAGGATTGCCCGGTACTCGGGCGAGTTGTACCAGTTCTCGGCGTCGGCGCGGGTGGGGAACTCCATCAGGACGACAGAGCCGGGCCAGGTGCCCTCGACCACGTCCACGTCGCCCTGGGCGAGCCACTTGCCGCCGTACGGGCGCACGGTCGCCTCAACCTGCTCCAGGTACGACAGGCCCGCCTCGTTCGGGATGCCGCCGGGGATGCGCAGGTGGTTGATCAGGTAGGTGCTCATGGGGCTCTCCAAGTCCTCGAGCTTTAGATGACGCTCATAATCTAACGAAGGTTCGCCGCCGCGGCAAGTTTTGGATTAGGGCCATCCTCTATAATCGAGGAGTCGAGTGGTGAGCACGTGAGAGAGGAAGCGCGATGGGCAGGACGTCACGTGCCGAAGCGGCGAGGCACCGCGAGGAGGTGGTGGCCGTCACCTCGCGGCTGCTCCGCGAACGCGGCGCGGCGGGCATGAGCGTGCAGGACCTCATGGGTGCCGCCGGGCTGACCCACGGAGGTTTCTACAAGCATTTCAGCTCCAAGGACGAGTTGCTGGGCATTGCCGCCACGACGGCGTTCGGCGAACTCCTGGCCCTGCTCGACCAGTTCTCCGACGACCTACCCGACCGGTCGGAAGCGCGGAGCGCGCTGCTGCGGCACTACCTGTCACCCGAGCATCGCGACACACCCGGCACGGGATGTGCGAACACCGCGCTGGCCGCCGACGCCGCCCGGGCATCCGCCGACAGCCCGCTCCGCACGTCGTACGCGATGGGTCTTCAGGAGACCGTCAAGCGAATGACGGACCTCGCGGAGGCGCCCGGCCGAGACGGGACCGAGGCCCGCCGGCGCGCGCTCGTCGACCTCGCCACGATGGTCGGTGCGCTCACGCTGGCCCGCGCGACGGGTCAGACGCCCCTGTCGGAGGAGATTCTCCAGACCGCGCGGGAAGCCCTGTCGAGCCCGGCCAGCGACCGGCGGGACTGACCCGCGACACGACGGCGCCTCCCCACCGCAGGGTGGGGAGGCGCCTCGTGTCGTCTACTTCTTGTTCTTCAACTGGTCGAAGTCGACAACCTGGCCCTCCGGCGGCGCCTTCACGTCGTCGAAGGTCGCGCCGAACTCGCTGAACGTGATCTGACCGGGTGAGTCCTGGTTGCCTTCCATCCGCATCGGGTACGGCTCGCCGGTGGTGGCGATGTAGAGCGTGCCGCTCTTGTCGCCGTCGACGAGGCCGATGGTCTTGACGCCGTCGATCTCCTTGCCCTCGCCCTTGGTCATGGTGCCGTCCGGCTTGAGCAGTGCGTCGATGTTGGCGACGTCGAACAGCTGGGAGAAGTCGTCCTTGGCGGACACCTTGGCCCACTTGTCGCCCATCAGCTTCACGATCTCGTCCGACGCCTGGGCGCCGACGTTCTTGGCCCAGAACTTCTCGTCCGGCCGGATGTACTGCTGCCCGGCGACGGAGAGTAGCTCCACGGTGCCCTCGTTCGTGGACACCTGGCCACCCAGGTCGCTGCCGGTCACCTTGAAGTCGAGCTTCATCTTCTGGCCGTCGTTGTCGACGTCGCCCACCAGGTGGTACGACTTGGCGTTCTGCACGGCCGTCGTGGCGCGCTGCAGGGCCTCGTTCGGCGCGAGCGCGGCGACACCGTTGTCGGCGGGTGCCGTCGACTCCGGCTTCCCGTCGTCACCGCCACCCCCGCAGCCGCTCAGCAGGGCCGCCACCACAAACGCGGCCACACTTGCTCTGACTGTCGTCGATCTCATCGTCAGCTCCCTTGTGCCACCCCCCGTGGGTGAGCGGACAGGCAGGTACCCGCGATTGATCTCGAGCAATCCTTCGATCTGCCGGCACCGCAGGCGCCGGGTTCCTCTCGCGACCGTCGCGGTCAGCCCTTGCGGCGGCGGGGGCGGTAGCTGGCGATCGTCGCGGGCAGGCCACGGCGGATGATGCCGGCCCAGTCGGTGTCGCCGCGGAGCACCGCCGCCGCGGTCTTGCGGGCCTGCTCCACGGTGAAGTGCGGCGGCAGCATCAGCTCGGCCGGGTCGACAAGCGCGTTGATGACGACCGGCCGGTCGGCGGCCAGCGCCCGCTCCCAGACGCCGGGCACCTGCTCGGGCGCGTCGACCAGCTCCCCGTGCAGCCCGAGCACCTCGGCCCACCGGTGGTAGCCGATGTCCGGCAGTTGCTGGCTGTCCGGGAACATCGGCGTGCCCTCGCTGGAGCGCTGTTCCCAGCTGACGAACGCGAGGTCCCTGTTGTTGAGCACCAGCACCACGAACCGCGGGTCGGCCCAGCCGCGCCAGTACTTCGCCACGGTTATCAGCTCGTTGACGCCGTTCATCTGCATGGCTCCGTCGCCGATCATCGCGATCAGCGGCCGGTCCGGGTGGGCGAACTTGGCGCTCAGCGCGTACGGCATGGCGCCGCCCATCGACAGCAGCGTCCCGGACAGGCTGGCCAGCATTCCGGGTCGGACCTGCACGTGGCGGGCGTACCAGGCGGTCGCGGTGCCGCAGTCCACGGCGAGCATCGCGTCGTCGGGGAGCCGGTCGCTGAGCGTGGTGAACAGCAGTTGCGGGTTCACCGGGTCGGCTTTCTGCGCGGCCAGGTCGCGCTGGGCGCGTCGCCACGCCGAGGTGGCCTCGGCGATCTCCGCCCGCCAGGCGGTCGGGCCCGGGCCGGGGCCCAGCTCGTCCAGCAACGCCCGGAGGGTGGGACGGGCGTCGCCGGTCAGGTTCACCTCGGTCGGATAGCGCAGTCCGAGCTGCGTGCCGTCCAGGTCGATCTGCACCGCGCGGGCCTGCCCGGGTGGCGGGTAGAACTCCGAGTACGGCATGTTGCTGCCCACGATCAGCAGCCGGTCGCAGCCGCTCATCAGCTGCCAGCTCGGCCGGGTGCCGAGCAACCCGATCGCGCCTGTCACCCACGGCTCGCGGTGGTCGACGACTGTGAAGCCGAGCAGCGCGGTGGAGACCCCGGCGCCGAGCCGGTGGGCGATCTCGCGGACCTCGTCCTCGGCGCCGAGCGCGCCCTGCCCGACAAGCATGGCCACCTTCTCGCCGCCGCGCAGCACCTCGGCGGCGCGGCGCAGGTCGGCCTGCGGCGGCACGGTAGGCGTGCTGCTCGGCACGTTGCTGGTGTGGTAGTAGCCGTGCGCGTGCGGCGGGTCGGGGATGGCCGGCTCGTCCTGCAGGTCCGACGGGAGGATCAGGGCGGTGACGGTACGCCGGGACAGCGCCGTGCGGCACGCCCGGTCGACGAGGTGACGCACCTGCGCCGGATGGTCGAGCTGGGCCAGGAATGCCGAGGCCACGTCCTTGTAGAGGGCGAGGAGGTCCACCTCCTGGTAGTAGCCGCCACCCTCGGCGGTGACAGCGGTGTGCCCGACCAGGGCGACCACCGGCTGGTGGTCGAGTTTGGCGTCGTACAGGCCGTTGAGCAGGTGGATGGCACCGGGACCGCTGGTCACCAGCGCGCAGCCCAGCGGCCCGCCGCCGTACTTGACGTGCGCGGAGGCGGCGAAGCCGGCGGTCTCCTCGTGCCGTACCTGGACGAACTGGGCGCGCTCGTTGGTGCGTTGCAGAGCCGAGGTGATGCCGTTGATGCCGTCGCCGGGATAGCCGAAGTAGCGGCGCACGCCCCAGCTCGCCAGGCGGGAGACGATGTGGTCCGCAACGGTCGGACGTCGGGGCAGGGTGCCCTCTTCGCCCGGTGCCGTGTGGTCTGCGCTCACCTGGCTGGTCCTTCCCGTCGGGTCCGGTACTCCACCGGTCGTTCCCCTTCTCGACCGGACAAAACGCCCCGCGGGGCGGGCGTCCGGGGCGGTGGTCGGCCGTCGGGGCAGAATCGTCGGGTGCCCGTCCACCAGATCACCGACCCCGACGACGACCGGATCGCCGACTACCGCGCGCTCACCGACGTCGAGCTGCGCACCCGCTGGGAACCCCCGCACGGCCTGTTCATCGCCGAGGGCGAGCTGGTGCTGCGCCGAGCGCTGCGCGCCGGCTACCCGGCCCGGTCGTACCTGGTCGACGCCAAGCGCGTCGACCAGCTCGCCGACCTGGACACCGGCGACGCGCCCGTCTACGCCGCCACCCAGGACGTGCTGCAGCGGGCCACCGGTTTCCACGTACACCGGGGGGTGCTGGCGTCGTTCCACCGCCGTTCGCTGCCGACGGCGGCCGAGGTGCTCGCCGCCGCGCGCCGGGTGGTGATCCTGGAGGACGTCAACAACCACACGAACCTCGGCGCGATCTTCCGGGGCGCCGCCGCGCTGGGCGTCGACGCCGTGCTGCTGTCGCCGTCCTGCGCCGATCCGCTATACCGGCGCAGCGTCCGGGTCAGCATGGGCGAGGTCTTCGCGATGCCGTACGCCAAGCTCGAACGCTGGCCCGCCGGCCTCGACGAGGTGCGGGACGCGGGCTTCACGGTGCTCGCCATGACGCCGGCGCCGGACGCCGTACCCATTCAGCGGTTGACCCCGGCGCAGCGCGCGCGGGCGGCGTTGCTGCTCGGTGCCGAGGGCCCCGGCCTCACCGCCGCGGCGCAGGCGGCCAGCGACGTGCGGGTTGTCGTCCCGATGCGGCGTGGCGTGGACTCGTTGAACGTCGCCGCGGCGGCGGCGGTGGCGTTCTGGGAACTGGGTCGCGACGATCCGCTTGCATGACCATGCGTCTTGTTGAATAATCTTCCCCGTGTCCAAGGTTCTCACCTCCCTGCCCATCGGCGAACGTGTCGGCATCGCCTTCTCCGGCGGCCTCGACACCTCTGTCGCAGTCGCGTGGATGCGCGACAAGGGCGCCGTCCCCTGCGCCTACACCGCCGACATCGGCCAGTACGACGAGCCCGACATCGGCTCGGTGCCCGGCCGTGCGCTCAGCTACGGCGCCGAGGTCGCCCGGCTTGTCGACTGCCGCGCCGCCCTGGTCGAAGAGGGCCTGGCGGCGCTGACCTGCGGCGCCTTCCACATCCGCTCGGGCGGGCGGGCGTACTTCAACACCACCCCGCTGGGCCGGGCGGTGACCGGGACCCTGCTGGTGCGGGCGATGATCTCCGACGACGTCCAGATCTGGGGCGACGGCTCGACCTTCAAGGGCAACGACATCGAGCGGTTCTACCGCTACGGCCTGCTGGCCAACCCGATGCTGCGCATCTACAAGCCGTGGCT
Organism: Micromonospora sp. NPDC049275; assembly: GCF_043197115.1. Lineage (NCBI taxonomy): Bacteria > Bacillati > Actinomycetota > Actinomycetes > Micromonosporales > Micromonosporaceae > Micromonospora > Micromonospora sp. NPDC049275. The sequence continues at coordinate 131,404 of NZ_JBICSN010000007.1, read as the reverse complement.
CGACACCGACTTCGTCACCGAACTGGGTGGCCGCAAGGAGATGTCGGAGTGGCTGCTGGAGCGCGGCCTGCCGTACCGGGACAGCACCGAGAAGGCATACTCCACCGACGCCAACATCTGGGGCGCGACGCACGAGGCGAAGACGCTGGAGCACCTCGACACCGGCATCGAGACGGTCAGCCCGATCATGGGCGTCCGTTTCTGGGACCCGTCGGTGGAGATCCCGACCGAGGACGTCACCATCGGCTTCGACCAGGGCCGCCCGGTGACGATCAACGGCAAGGAGTTCGGCAGCCCCGTCGACCTGGTGCTGGAGGCCAACGCCATCGGCGGCCGGCACGGCCTGGGCATGTCCGACCAGATCGAGAACCGGATCATCGAGGCCAAGAGCCGGGGCATCTACGAGGCCCCCGGCATGGCGCTGCTGCACGCCGCGTACGAGCGGCTCGTCAACGCCATCCACAACGAGGACACCCTGGCCAACTACCACAGCGAGGGCCGCCGCCTCGGCCGCCTGATGTACGAGGGCCGCTGGCTCGACCCGCAGGCGCTGATGCTGCGCGAGTCGTTGCAGCGCTGGGTCGGCACGGCCGTCACCGGCGAGGTGACGCTGCGGCTGCGCCGGGGCGAGGACTACTCGATCCTGGACACGACCGGCCCGGCGTTCAGCTACCACCCGGACAAGCTGTCGATGGAGCGCACCGAGGACTCGGCGTTCGGCCCGTCCGACCGGATCGGCCAGCTCACCATGCGCAACCTGGACATCGCCGACTCGCGGGCGAAGCTGGAGCAGTACGCGTCCCTCGGAATCGTCGGCGGCGCGGCGCCCCAGCGGATGATCGGCGCCGCGCAGGCAGCCTCGACCGGGTTGATCGGCGCGATGCCCGAGGGCGGCGCGGAGGCCATCGCCTCCCGGGGCGTCGCCTCCGCCGCCGACGAGGCCCTCGACCGCGCCGCCATGGAGTTCGGCGTCGACTGATCGGCCCCGGCACGTCGAGGTCCGGGGTCACGGACGGTAGCGTGTCGGCCGTGTTCCCTACCGTCCGTGAGGTCCTCGCCCTGGACCCCGTCCGCCACGGCACTCCGCGCGTGGTGGCCGGGGACGCCGGGCTGGACCGACCGGTCCGCTGGGTGCACGTCGCCGAGGTGCCCGACATCGCCACCCTGCTGGGCGGTGGCGAGCTGGTACTCACCACGGGCATCGGGCTGCCGGCCGACGACGCGGGACTGCGCGCCTTCATCGGCGACCTCGCCGACGTCGGCGTCTCCGGGCTCGTCGTCGAGCTGGGTCGCCGCTACGTCAGCGGCGTACCCCGGGTGATGATCGCCGCCGCCGAGCGACGCGGCCTGCCCCTGGTCGAGCTGCGCCGGGGCACCCCGTTCGTACGGATCACCGAGGCGGTGCACGCGCTGATCGTCGACGCGCAGCTCACCGAGCTACGGGCCGCCGAGGAGATCCACCAGCGGTTCACCGACCTCTCCGTCGAGGGCGCCGACGCGTCCGAGGTGATCCGGCAGGCCGCCGAGTTGTCCGGGTGCCCCGTCGTGCTGGAGAACCTGTCCCGGCAGGTCCTCGGGTACGACCCGGCGGGGGAGAGCGCCGAGCTGCTGCTGGACGGCTGGGAACAGCACTCGCGGCGGATCCGGCCGGCCGGGCGTACCGCGTACGACCCGGACAGCGGCTGGCTGGTGACTGTCGTCGGCGCCCGGGGGCAGGACTGGGGGCGACTGCTGCTGCGCTGGCCGGCCAGCGGGGATGCGTCGAGCGCCCGGGCCGGCGAGCCGACAGTCGACCCGCCGACCCGGCTCACCATCCTCATCGAGCGGGCCGCGTCGACCCTCGCGCTGGGCCGGTTGATCCGCCGCGACGCCGAAGGGCTGGAACGGCAGCTCCACCGCACCCTGCTCACCGCGCTCCTCGACCACTCCCGACCCGTCGACGAGGTGGCGCTGCGGGCCAAGGCGCTCGGAGTGGCACTGGACCGGCGGCACCTCGTCGGCGTGATGGTTCGCCAGCGGGCCGACGACCCGGGCGGGGAGGCCGGCCCGGAGGCCGGCCAGGCCCGGCTGCGGGACCTGTCCGAGGCCGTCGGCCAGGCACTGCGGGAGGCGAAGCTGACCGCGCTCACCAGCGCGGTCGACGACAACTCGGTGGGCGCACTGCTGGCGCTGACCGACCCGGCCGCCGAGGACCGCGCGCTGTCCGCGTTCGCCAGCGCTCTTCGTCGGGTACGCCTCGACGCCGGCACCGGCCGTGCGGCAGCCGGCGACGGCTCCCGGGGCGGTGTCCCGGGCGCGGTGATCGTGGCCGCCGGGTCCGGGGTGAGCAGTCTGCGCGAGGCGCGGCGGTCGCTCGTCGAGGCGCGGCAGGTCGCCGAGGCGGCCCGGCGGGACCGGCGGGACCTGCCGATCTTCCGGCTGCCGCACGTGGGCCTCGCGGGGCTGCTGCACCTGCTGCGCGACGAGCCCCGGCTGCAGACCTTCGTGGAGCGCGAACTCGGCCCACTGTTGCAGTACGACGCCCAGCACCCCCGGGAGCGGCTCCTCGACACCCTCCGCGCGTACCTGGAGCAGGGGCGCAACAAGTCCGCCGGCGCCGCGGCCGCCCACCTGTCCCGCCCGGCCTTCTACGAGCGACTGGCCCGCATCGCCCGCATCCTCGACGTGGACCTCGACTCGGTAGAGGCAAGCCTCTCCCTGCACGTGGCCCTGCTGGCCCTGGAAGCGGTCCGAACCCCCTGACGGGCCTGCCTGCCCCACCAACCCACGGTTGGTTGATCATGAAGTTATTGTCATGACACGCCGACGCGAGTGGTAATAACTTCATGATCAACGGGGCGAGGGCGGGGCCGGGCGGGGCGGGGTTAGGTTAGGACAGGGCGGTTAGGGCTTTCGCGTAGGTTTCGGGGATGTGATTGGGGCCGCCGGGGGTGAAGACGTCCGAATGGGCGACTGCGGACCAGGCCGTTTCCGGTACGGCTTCGACCAGTGCCTTGATCACCGGGGCGTCGCGCCACTGGTCCTGTTCGGCGAGGAGGCCGAGAGCCACCACCGACTCCTCGACCTCGCCCACGCACTCGAACGGCTTGTGCCCGTCCACTCCCAGCAGCTCCCGGTAGCCGGGGATCTGCTCCGGGTCGGCCAGCAGGTCGCCGCCGAAGATGTGGGTGACCCGCTCGCGGGGCATGAACGGCGCCATCGCGAGGAAGACGAACCGGCACTTCGGGCAGTCCCGGCACCAGCGCTCGGACGCGTCGCGCAGTTTGAACGCCTGGTTGCAGCTCGTCACCACGTCGTCGTACCTGGTGAACTCGGCGAACAGCCGGGCGATGTGCAGCTCGGACAACGACCGCAGCAGCGAGAAGTACGGTTCGGTCAGGCCGGCGTGCTCGGCCAACGCCCCCCGCAGCAGGCCCTCGGCCTCGACGCCCTTGGACCACTGGTGGTTGATCTCGTGGCCGTTCCAGACCAGGTTCGGGTCGGACGCGGAGCGCTCGTTGGACATCACCACCGGGCCCAGCCCGTGCAGCACCGCCGTCGCGACCGCGATCAGCGAGTTGATGGCGGTGACGGGAATGTGCCCGTTCAGCGCGCCCGCCGCGTTCAGGTCGAACAGCACCGGGTCGATGCGCCGCCGGGCCGAGAGGGGGGTGAGCCCGGACGCCTCGTTGACCGAGACGATGACGTGGTTCGGGTTGACCGAGAACGGCACCGGGTCCAGCTCGGCGCGGCGCAGCGCCTCCAGGCTGACGATCGAGTCCTTGCCGCCGCCGACCGCGGAGAGGGGGCGACGGTCGGAGTCGTCGTACACGCGCGGTGGCTCCGGTGCACCGCCGGGCACATCTGGGCGCAACTCGAGCACGTGCGGCAACTGGTTGCGGTACGCGTACTCCGCGAGGCCCTTGGTGTAGACGGCCGTGACGTAGTCGACGGTGGCCGCGCCCAGCGGCGCCGGCAGTACGAGCCGGGGCGGCGCGGCGGTCTTGTAGTAACTGACCCCGGCGACGAGGTGCAGCACCTCCAGCACCCGGCCGAGGGTCGCCACCGTCTCGTCCGACGGCGGCTCGGCCGGCAGCGGGAGGGTGATCACCTCGGTGAACCGTTGCTCACCGGCCGGACCGGTCAGGGCGTAGTCGAACAACACCTCGCCGGTGGCGAAGTCGATCGAGTAGGACGGGAAGGTGAAGGCGTCCATCCGCCGCAGTTGTCCGTTAGGCACAGGTCATACTAGTCCGAGCCTGTCCGCTTGCGAGCAAGGAGATCCTAGGTGCACCTGGCTGACCTGCGCGGACGCTCTGTGGCCGTCTGGGGTACCGGCCGTGAGGGCGTGGCCGCCGTCACCGCGGTCGCCGCGCACGGCCCGACCAGCCTGGTCGCCGTGGACGACCGGACGAACTTCCTGTCGCTGCCGTGGGAAGGGCCGATCGCCCAGGCTGCGCCGCTGGTGACCGGCGAAGACGGGCTGGCTCGGCTGGTTGCGGCGGATGTGGTGATCCGCTCCCCGGGGGTGCCGCAGACGCACCCCTGGATGGTCGAACTCCGCAAACGCGGAGTTCCGGTCACGCAGGGCACCGCGCTCTGGATGGCCGACCACGCGGCCCGCACCGTCGGGATCACCGGTAGCAAGGGCAAGAGCACCACGTCGAGTCTCACCAGTCACCTGCTGAACGCGGTCGAGCGGCCGAACCTGTTCGGCGGCAACATCGGCGTACCGACCCTGGAGTTGCCCGAAGCGGACCTCTATGTGCTGGAACTGTCGAGTTACCAGTGCAGCGACCTCACCGACTCGCCGCATGTCGCGGTGGTCACCGCGCTCTTCCCCGAACACCTGGACGCGCATGGCGGTGAGCGGGAGTACTACCGGGACAAGCTCAACCTGATCGCACACGATCCGGCGACCGTGGTGGTCAACGGCACCGATCCGCGACTCCTCGCGGAGTTGGGCGACCGACCGGTGGTGCGGGCAGGTCTGCCCGACACCACCCACGTCGACGTCGGGCCGGACGGGATGCCCTGGTTCTACCTCGGGGACCATCCTCTCTTCCCGCGCGCGGTGCTGCCGCTGGTCGGCCGGCACAACGAGAGCAACCTGTGCGTGGCGCTGGCCGTACTCGACGCGCTCGGCGTCGACGTGGTCGCCCACAGGGACACCCTGGCCGTGGCGGTTGCCGAGTTTCAGGGGCTGGCGCACCGGCTCACCGAGATCGCCGACCCGTCCGGCCTCACGTTCGTAGACGACACCCTGGCCACCAGCCCGTACGCGGCGATGCACGCGATCGACGCGTACGACGGGCGGCCGTTGACTGTGATCCTGGGCGGCAACGATCGGGGCGTGGACTACGGCCCGCTGCGTGACCATCTGGCCGAGCGGGACCTCACTGTCATCGGCATTCCGGACAGTGGCCCGCGGATCATCGAGACGCTTACCGGGCTGCCGAGAGTGCGTTGCGAGATCGTCGAGGACCTTACTGCCGCGGTCCGGCAGGCTCGTAAGCTCACGCCGGCCAACGGTGTCGTCCTGTTGTCGCCTGCCGCGCCCAGCTACGGCCGGTACCGCAACTACGAGCATCGCTCGGAGGCGTTCCTGGAGGCGATCGAGGAGACGGCGGCGCGCTGACCGCCTCTGCCCTCGCCACCCCTTCGATGGCGGCAAGGGGTGCGTTACCAGCATCGCTTTGCTTCAACAATCGGGGGGCGGCATTTCCCGTTAACGGATATCCGACACCGGGACGGCATGCCCCTGCCCGGGGGTTCCTGGAGCTTGAAAAACTAATCACCGGTCGGCCGTAATGCTCGTATTCATCGACCTGAACGGGTGATGCGGCCACTCGCGACCCAAATCTAGTCTCTCTCCCAAAGCGCGTCGAACAGCTCATTCTTGATCATTGCCACCCGATCGGAAGAGGAGCCGTCCCGCTCATGTGGACCCCCGATGAATTGGAAGCGATCTGCCTCGCCCTGCGCGCGCAATCCGAGCGCAGAAATGACCCCGACGTGGACCGCCGCGTTGCCGACGAGGCGCTCATCGAGGAGATGGAGAGGGAGGTCGCGGAGTACCGCGAGTGGTACGCCAAGCACCGCTCGAATGAGTCGATCGAGAACTCGATCGAGCCGCCGGACGATTTGCGTGAACACCTGTGGCTGTTCGGCTGGATGATCTACGAAGCGAGCTGGCAGATACTGCGGCGGGCCCGACGTGTCGACCGTGGCACCGAGATCAATGTTCCGGCGGCTCAGCTCATCCGGCAGTTGACTGTCATTGCGGAAGGCCTGCCGTGGCCGAACTTCGCGCCACGCGCTCTCGGAGCGTTCCGCGCCGATGCGCTGGTCCAGTCGAAACGGGACACTACGCAGGGTTACAACGAAGCGTTCCTGTTGCACAAACAGGTACGCCAGCGTCACGAGCACTATGTCGACAGCCACGGCCAGGCACCCGGTCGCGAACGGGAGTTGACCGGCCTGAAGGAGGTGTTCCTCCAACTGGTGCTCGCCGAGACCGGCACCGCGTGCCGTGCGGCGGAGCGGGTCATCGGCCGCTGGGTCAACGAGAGCGACAAAGAGGAGCACGAGCGGCAGTGGAGCGCCGACGACGAGGAGCACTGGGTCGAACTCCTCTACCAGCAGCTGTCTCTCGGCGTCGTGATCGGGGAGGAGTCGCTCGACCGGGCCGCCGAGATCGAGCGCGCCTACGGCCTCGTCAAGCGAGTGAGTCGGCACCGGCTCGCACTCCGTACGGCCTTCCGGAACCCGGGCATCATGACTGCCCGGGCGGCCCTGCACGTGCTGCCGTTGACATACGAGATGGAGGCACTCGGGTTGAGCCCCGGATCCGAGTACGAGGGCTGGGCCGAGATGCGCGAGGCGACGGTGCGGCGCTTCGTCAAGGCGTACGAGGCGATCGAGCGGCCGGTCCTCGACGAGGACGGCAAGGCTGTCCCACTGATCATCGACCACCGACGCTCGGTCGCTCAGCTCAGGCTCAACGCCGCGCTTGTACTACCCGGCCTCGACCTTCCCTCTACCCTGGGCTTCGCGGAGTGCCTGGAACGCAACCCGCTCGACGACACTGCGGTCGAGGAACTGTCCGCCTGGCTGGCTGAGAAGGACGCCGAGGGGGAGATCCGGGGGAATGCGAACCTGATCGGCAGCGCGACGATGCCGGCGTTCCTGCGGGGCGTCACCGCCTGCCAGGCGGCAAGGGACGCGACCGGTTATCGAGAGTGGCGACTGCGGTGGACCATCCTCGACCGTTACGTCGACGGGGACGATGACGGGAGCCGGCCGAGCGGCTCTTGAGCAACAAGCGACCCGGCTTGCCGGGTCGAGCGGGGGAGTGTCTGGGGACCCTCGGGTGGGTGGTGGCGGCGGAGCGTGTCGCTGCCACCACCCCCGCCCGCCGCTCAGCGCGTGTAGGCGGCGAACAGGATCCAGGAGCTGTCCGGCCAGCGACCTCTGATCCACTCCAGTTGGGCCTCGCGGAGGGCGATCTCGAGCCGGACACCGTCCATACTCCTGCGCACGATGTCGGCGGCGGTCTCGCCGGCGGAGAAGTCACCAACTCCGTCGATACAGGCAACCACCTGCTCGCCACCGCCGGCGAGGACCGCCATGACGAAGTTCAGTGGCTCGGCATGCTCGATGTTCACCAGCCGGCCGACGTGGCACGACGCGATGAGCAGGGACTGCGGCCAGCGCAGCGTGAGAGCCCTGCCGGCGCTGATCGGCGCACCGGGCAGCACGAGCGTCTGGCCGAGTCCGGAGCCCTGGCCGTGCGAGGCGATGTGGGCGTATCGCCACTGCCCGGTCTCGTCCGACAGCGCGGCGGCCAGGGTGCCGGGCAGGTCGACGGGTCGGGCGCCCTGCTCCAGCGCGCATTCACTGAGCAGCGCGTGCCCGTCGTTGTGGGAGGCGATGCCCCATGTCGCGGACTCGAGTCCGATGTCGAGCTCGTCATCACCCGCACGGGACGTCGGCACCAGATGGATCAGGGCAGGCCCGCTGGCACCGCCGGTCGCGGGGCCGGACAGGCAGGTGAGCACCGGCGTCTGCGTGATGACGGCCCGCTCCACGAGGCGGGTGTGCCCATCGAGCCCGAGCGCCGCCCAGGGCATCAGGCTGAGCGCCGAGTGTGCCGAGATCACGAGCGTGATGGGATCGTCGGAGAGCGCCAGGACGTCACGGAGCCGTCGCGGGATGAGTTCGTCGCCAAGTGCCTGCCAGTCGACGCCACCGGCCAGGACTCGGGCCAGGTCGACCGTCGCCGGTCGGATCGCCGCGACGAACGCCGAGAGTGCCTCGCCCACGGTGAGCTGACAGAAGGAGATCGCACCGGTGGGCTCGATGAGCGTCCGGAACCACGAGGTCTCCCCGGTGACCGTGTCGGGGAGACCGACGTAGTCGAGGGCGTAGCGGTCACCCACCAAGTCGATCACCCGGGCGATGGTGGCCGGAGCGGGCATGACAGCGTCGGCGAGGAGTGGCGAGACTGCCTCCTCGATGCGCAACCGAAGGTCGTGGAGGTCCTTCTCCCCGCCGGCGGTGGGCCCGCCGAGCTGCTCGGTCTCGGCCTTCACCACCGTCTCGAGCAGGCTGCGCAGGCGTCGACCTTTCCGCCACGTCCGCCACTGGCCGTCGACCGCAGACCGGTCGGCCCGCAATCTGCCCGCGAAGCCGGACTGCTTCGCCGAGAGTGCCACCCGTAGGCCGAGTTCGGCAGCCTGGCGCCCAGGCACGCCGGAGGCGGCGCGAGCGATGTCGCCGTAGACCCGACGAATCGCGGCCGAGAGCGGGCTGGCGGAACGGGCGATCACCCGCCACCGGCCGCGGATCCCCTCGATGATGTGGAGGGCGTGGTCCAGGTGGTCGACCACACGATTGACCGCTGGCAACGAGGCGGCACCGGCCTCGATGAGCAGGTCCGCCTGCGCCATCGACAGCAACAGGTCTTCGAGGTCGTACCGGGCGGCCTTTCTCCCGGTCCGGTGCAGATACCGTTGAGCCTTGGCCAGCAGGTCGGCTGCCTCGTCGCGGTCGCCGACCGCCCAGCGGGCCAGGGCGAGTGCGTAGTCGACGCGGTGGCGGCTGACGAATTGGCTGGTCGCGACCGCCTTCCAGAACCCGTTCCGTAAAGCGTCTTCGAGTACGGGGCGGACTTCTGCCACCTGCTCACTGAGCAGGTGGCAGGCGGCCAACTCGTAATGGAAGTGAGCGCGGAAGATGTCGGCGCCGTTGCCGACGAACTCATTGTCGGGCAGGTCGTTCAGCGAAATCGCAGCCTCGTAGCTGCCGCGAATCCGCAGATCACGGGCCGCCCGGTAGCGAACGGTCCGTCCCCGGTACAGGTCCTGGTCGATCTCCGCGCCGGCCAGTGTTTCGCTTGCCGCTTCGAGCATGGCGAGCGCCTGCGTGTGGAACGCGGTGACGTCGACGTCGACTGGTGCGGTGAGGTCGACCTTGAGGAGGTCGCAGAGCTGGGCGATGACGCCGGCGCAATCCAACGAGTCCACCACGATGGACCGCGAGTTCGATTCCTGCGCCGCGTTGCGGCCGGTGTCGCTGTACATCTTCAGGGCTTCGGAGAAGAGCTCGCCCTCGTGCCGGAAAACGTGCTCGTTCCTTACGCCCTCCCGGACGATGTCGACAGCCGCCTCCGCGTCGCGCGCGAGCATCATCAGATCATCACGGTCGAGCACCCGTTTGACAGCAGGGGGAAGGGCGCCTTCGTTCGGCATCGGCCGAGTATTGGGCGGCACCGGATACGACGTCAATCGGGTGCTCGGGGAATCCACGAGTCAGGTAGCCGATACGCCGTATCCATTGACTGAGGACTTCAGTGTGATGAGGTCAATGACCATGGAAGAAACGGAGCGGCGACGCTTGACGACCTTGGTCGAGAAGGTGATCGAGGGCAGGCTTGACGATGACGGCTGGCGCCGGTTCGATCGGGCGTTGACGCTCGTCGAGCAGTCACTCGGGACCGGCAGCGATGAGTTGATCACCGGCAGGAACGAGCTGTACGAGCTGTACGAGCTGGCGAAGGTGAGTGCGCGAGCACGCAAGGGCCTGCACGAATCGTTGCCCGCGCCGAGTGGAAAACCAGCTCCGCCGCAGTCGCGAGACCTGAGCGTCATACTGCTGCGCAAGATCGGTCACGTGCCCAAACAGGAGCGGCGCGTCGATGACACCGCGTAAGCCGGCGCTCATCGTTCACACCTTCTTCGTGCCGGAGCGGGCCGAGAGTTCGTCGGGTCCAACGGCCGCGGACCCGGCGACCGACGCGATGCGGGCGTTGTGGGCCGGGTTGGCGCACCTCGGCATGGGCGAACCCATCGCGTCGTACCCGACGGATCTGCCGGAGATTCGTCATTCTGATCCAACTGGCCTGCGGGTGCTCGCGGCCCGCCGGCGGGCCGCTCCCGGGGCGTTGTACGAGGCGCTGGCGTACCAGCGGCACGACGTCGTCGGCGTGAGCGTGCTGCTCGCTCCGAATGACGACGGCGTCGGCTGGCAGGCGCTCAGCGATCAGTGGACGTCGAACGTTCCGCCAACGTGCGGCGCGGAACTCGGCACCGCCACCATCTATCTGGGCCTTTCCGATCAACGCCGGATCAGCCGGTTCACCGGACGCGTGGCAAACCCGGCGACCTGGGCGAGGCGGCTGCGCCGGCAGGTGCCCGAGGCTCCCGACGAATCCACCTGGGCGACGTCCTGCTGCCGAATCGCCGACCGGCTGCTGCTTTGGGAGCTACCGCCAATCGAGGGGTACGGCCAACGCCGGCAGCTCGTCCTGGCCGACCTGACCGACGAACCCGCTTCGGACCGGCTGACCTGGTTGGTCGATGGTCAGGTCCTGCCGCCGCTGACCCGGTATCTGTTGTGTGTTGCCGAGCTCCGCCACCAGGAGCGGGTGTTCGAAGCGGCCCTGCCAGAGCTGCGCGGTGCGGTGAGGAGGGCCGAGAGGGCGTGCGAGGCGCTTGCCGATCTGGTGCGCGAAGCCGATCCGTCCAAGCGGCTGCTGCGGGCTGCCACCCTGGATCTGGCCAGGGTGCAGGCCGAGCGGGGCGGGCTCGTGACGGCTTCGGCCGACGCCGGCAAGATGGTGGAGACCGTACGGGGAATCCGCACCAACATGGAAGCCGTGCTTGGTCGTGATCTGCGCTATCGGTCCGGTGGACCGTTGGACCGGGACCGGGATCGCGCGGTCTGGCTGGTGGAGCAGCTTCACACCGAGCTCGCGTACGTGGACTCCACCTGGCGCAAAGCCGACCAGCTCGGCCGCCTGGCCACCGCGATCATCGACGAGCGGCAACGCCACCGGCAGGAGGGTCTGACTCTCGTCCAGGCGTCCATCGTGGGCTGTTTCCTGATGACGCTGGCCGCCATCCAGAGTTTCCAGTACGAGGTTCCGCTGACCGGGCCGCTGGTGCCGCCGCTGGTCTGCGTACTCGGAATTCTGGCACTGGTGCTCCCCGCCGCAGTGCTGCGCTGGCCACGTTCCGGCGTCCCGGCACCTCGACCCCACTGGATTGCCGTGGGTGGGTTGGCCCTGGGTGCCGCCCTCGGATGGCTGGGTAGCAGCATCGGCTGGTGGCAGATGCGCGGCGTGCCGGCCCCCGAGACCTGGTCCGTTCTCTCGGCCGCTGCGGGCGCGGCGGTGTTGACGTTGGCCGCCCTGGCGGTGTTCCGCTTTCGGCGGCCATGACTCGTCCTGGGAGGACGACATGGACTTCGCGTACGCCACCGAGGCCGGCCCGGGCCGACCCAACGAGGATCACGTCATCGTGTCGGCCGGGTTGGCAATCGTCCTCGACGGCGTCACCCAGCTGCCCGGCCTGGAAACTGGTTGTGTGCACGATCCGGTGTGGCTGGTCCGAAAGCTGGGCTCCTGCCTGGTGGAGGCATTGACGCCGCATCCCACGGCACCACTGGACGGCATCCTCGCGGAGGCGATCGGACGGCTGCGCGATTGCCACGAGGGTCGGTGTGACCTCACGAACCCGAACAGCCCGTCGTCCACCGTCGCGATCGTGCGCGAGCGGAGCGGTCAGGTGGACTACCTGGTGCTGTGCGACTCGTCGGTGGCGTACGAGGACGCCTCCGGTGTCACCGTCGTCCACGATGACCGCACCGAGCGCCTGCCCGCCTACGACCGACACTCGGTGGCTCGACTACGCAACCAGCCGGGTGGTTTCTGGGTCGCCTCGACCGACCCGGCCGCCGCGGCCGAGGCGGTCACGGGCAGCGTGACCCTTGATGGGCTGCGCCGACTGCTGCTCTGCACCGACGGGGTTTCGCGGCTCACCGAGTTTTTCGGGATCAGCTGGACTGATGTCTTCAGCCTGGTCGAGCGTTCCGGGCCGCGAGCGGCCATCGATCTGGTCCGAGATTATGAGATGAACTGCTCAGGGTTGCTGGCCCGACCGGGGCGTGGTCGGGTCAAACGGCATGACGACGCGACACTTGCCGTACTGCGCGCGTGACGCTGAATCGGTGCCGGAGGCTTTGGCGCTGTCGTTTGACGGAATTCCGACGGTGTTGTTGCATTGACGGGCACGTGCCGGTTCAATACTGCCGTTCTGATCTGACGGGACGACCAGCACCACACGCGCCAACCCGCACCCGTACCGTTGCCGCACGATCATTTATGACCGGACGTCGTGGCATTGCGCGGCGGGGCCCTGGTCCGACGGGATGTGCCAGCTGTGATCGAGGAAACCGACAGCCCGATGTCCACCGACGATCTTTATCGAACCGCGGCCATGGACGCCAAGACGTTGCAGGATCGGATCTCGTCGGCAGTGGGGAACAGCGTCGACGTCAGCGACGGGAGTGTGGCCGTACTCGCACTCGCGAATGCTCTCCTCGCCGTGGTGCAGGAGTACCTGGAGCGGACGTCGGACGAGCATGACGTGGAGCTGTTCCTCGAGGTCAACGGAGCGCAGCCACACGATGTCTTGTCGTGGCCGGTGAACATCCTGGCGGGCCTGCGGCTGCGTCGGACCTCGGCCGACGACCAGCGCTCGATCTGCGAGCGTGCGGTTCAGTTGGCTGTACGACGGCTCCGACCACTACCTGGACTATGACCGGGCGTCCTCTCCGGACCGCCGTGATCACGGCCGACCCGCCGTCCGTCGATCAGTAGGCTGGCACCGTGACAACCACGTTTGCTGATCTCACCACGATGCGGGTCGGTGGTCCGATCGGCCGCCTGCTCGTCCCGGAGACCACCCCGGAGGCGGTCGAACTTCTGCGTCGGAGCACCGACACCGGCGAATCCCTGCTGGTGATGGGAGGCGGGTCGAATCTGGTGGTTGGTGAGGTCGGCTGGGACGGCACGGTCATCAGGATGGCGACCTCGGAGTTCGACATCGACCGCGAGTTCGTCACCGCGGCGGCCGGAGTGGAGTGGGACCACCTCGTCAAGGCCACCCTCGACGAAGGGCTGGCGGGGTTGGAGGCCCTGTCAGGTATCCCCGGGCTGGTCGGGGGCACGCCCGTGCAGAACGTCGGCGCCTTCGGCACGGTGACGTCGGACGTGCTCGAGTCGCTGACCGTCTACGACCGGCAGACCGGAGCTCGGGAGCGGTGGACCGCGGAACGCTGCGGGTTCGGCAGCCACCGGCAGTCCGTCTTCAAGCACAGCGACCGTTGGGTCGTGCTGGACGTGACGTACCGCCTGCGCCGGAGCAACCAGTCGAGGCCGATCGAGTACGCGGACCTGGCCGCGAGACTGGGGATCGAGGTCGGCGGCACCGCCGCTCCGGTCGACGTACGCGAGGCGGTACTGGCTCTCCGTCGCGGCAGGGGTATGGTCCTCGACCCGCAGGATCACGACACCTGGAGCGTCGGTTCGTTCTTCATCAACCCGGTCCTCGCCACAGTGCCGGACCGTGCCCGGGAGTGCCCCCGATACCCCGACGTCAAGGGTACGAAGTTGCCGGCGGCGTGGTTGATCGAGCATGCCGGGTTCCCCCGTGGATACGGGCACGAGTGGGGGAACGGATCGGTGGCGTTGTCCAGTCGTCACGCACTGGCCGTGACCAATCGGGGTGGTGCCACGACATCGGAGGTCATGAAGTTCGCGGCGCACATCCGGGAGGGCGTCGAGGCGCATTTCGGTATCCGGCTCGGCCCCGAATGCGATCTCGTGAACTGCTCGTTCTGAGACGGGACCGCCACGCGAAACGGCAAACCCCGCAGCATCGCTCCTCGCTCACCAACGTCACCGTCGTCTAGAGTCGATGCGGGGCCCAGTGACTCCTCCCATCCGCTCGTCACGAGTCCCGGCGAAGGAGAAGCATGGCCGGCTTCGATGCTGTCGCCCTTCCGAGTTGTGAGCCCGACTTCCACCCGCAGGCGGTGGCCGCGGAAATCCACGCCTGGATCTCTTCGGAGCCAATGCGCGCGCTCGTCGCCGAGTACGGCGGTACGTTGCCGCCGGCAAACGTTGGTGACCTGCTGGTGTGGCTGGATGCCTTCTCGGACGAGCACTGGGACTTTCGCAAGCACGGCAAGGTTGAACGCGACCAGGTGAAGGCACCGAGCTTCCGGCCGGATCGGGTTGACCTCATTCGCGCCGCGGCGACCGCGCTGCGTCTCGTCCACCCGGATCGGCCCCCGCACTCCACCTACGACCATCTGCTCGTCCTGGGGGGCCTCGGCCGCGCATGCCTACAGCGCACCGAATACGCGGCCCATCTGGTCCGCGACGACATCGTCGCCGTTTCGGAGGTGGCGGCACTCGGCAGCTTCCGGCCCCTCACCGAGGCCGAAACCACCCTTCCCGGGCTCGACGGTAGCCGCTACGAAGTGGACGCGATGGACGTCGGCGTCCGCATCGGATTCGGGCTCGACGAGCCTGCGCGATCGGAAGCCTCCGACGGTGCTGTCACGCACCAGTCCTGGCAGACCCGAACGTACCGCGCTGCCGGCGGCCCCGAGGTGCACGTGTTGGCGGCACCGTCCAGCGAACCCGAGTCGCGCCGCGCCAACACCCCGGACACGTACGAGTTCTGGGCACGCCGCTTCAGCCTCCGGTCGACCGACCGCATCCTCGTCATCACATCGTCGATCTATGTGCCCTTCCAACACAGTGATGCGATTCGCATGCTCGCGATGCGGTACGGATGCGGGATCGACACTATCGGCTTCGACCCCACGAATGCCACGATTCCGATGGCGGCCGAGGCCACCAGCCCCGACCGGTACCTCCAGGAGATTCGTTCCGGGATTCTGTCGATGCGGCGGCTGCACCTCGCGCTGGCCGGAAGCATCGCCGCGTGACCGCCGTCTTCCCTGCCGTGCCGTTGCCCGCCGTCGTCCCGGGCGGGGAGGGGCGCGCCCGGCTGATCGACGACATCGCGGCCTGGATTGATTCGCCGGCGATGGCGGCCCTGCTTCGCGAGTTCGGCTACGGGCCGCTGCCAGGCAGTCCACTCGCCGAGCGGCTGGCTGCCCTGGAGCAGATCTCGGCCAAGCGTTGGGACTACCGGGGTGGGCTCCTGGAGCGTAGCCAGGCGGTGGGGGAGTATTTCGAGCCCACCGTCGACGCACAGATCCGATCCGCAGCCAGATCGCTGGGGTTGGCGGGCCGGTCGATGCCGCTGAGACGGCAGTACGACCATGTTCTGGTGCTTGGCGGCGGTGTCCGCACGATGATGGCCCGCGCGCACCTGGCCGCCACGATCCTCCGCCAGGGTGTCGGTGCAAGCTCCGTCGCCGGTCTCGGCAGTCTCCGCGTACTCGATGGTCAGGGCGGGGTCGCACGCGAGTTGGGGTTGGGCGAATGTGTGACCGAGTTCGACGCGGTCGACGAGGCGTTGCGCCACGCCTTCGGCGTGGCGGCCGGGGGCGATCAGCGGTCGGGTGAGACCGAGGCCGGCCAACCCTGGTGGGTGCGAACCTATCTCGACACGCGGCCACCGATGCACGTGCTGGCCGCGCCGTCCATGCGGCCGGGGCAGCGTGCGAACACCGCGGACACCCTGACCGGTTGGGCGGAACTCGTGCAGGAGACGCGGGTCGGGACGCGACTACTGCTCGTCACAACCGACGTCTTCGTCCCGTTTCAGCACTGTGACGCTGTCCGGCTCCTGGGTCTTCGTTACGGCTGCGAAGTGGAGACGGTGGGTTTCGACAACGCGTTCAGCCAGTGGGTCGAGCCGACGGAGACCTATCTGATCCTTCAGGAGGTCCGGTCGGCGATCCGGGCGATGCAGGCGCTGTACCAGGCATCGACCTACCCCGCCGGGGCCTGACCAGGGGCGTCACCTCCAGCGGGACTACCGTCCTCCGACGGGCCGGCCGGCATCGTCGAGGCACGTCGGGAGACCGCAGGGCTCGAAGAGGCTCGCGTCGTGGAAGGAGACGATCCGGGAGACGACCGTTCGGGTCGTGGTGAGCACCTGGAGGCTGTGGGGGTGGAAGAGCCCGTCGGCGCCCCGGGTGAAGGTGGCGAGCGCAGGCTGACCGTTGGCCGTCGCCGGAACGGTACGGATCGCGCTGATGCGGCCGAACACGGTGGTCGTGAGGAAGCGAGTGACAGCGTCGCGTCCGGCGAACCAGGTCAGGTGTGGCGGCATCTCCATCGTGACGTCCTCGCGCAGCACCTGTAGCAGCGCTGCCGTGTCGGCGTTCTGGAATGCCCGTGCGTACCGGTCGAGCAGCATCCGGTCGGCCGGATCGGCCGGTTCGGCGAACATGTCCTCGGTGAGGCCGGTGCGAGCCAACTGCGCGCGGGCCCGGGCGAGCGCGCTGTTGACCGCGTCGGTGCTGGTGTCGAGCAGTTCGGCGACCTCGGAGGCGTGCCAGGCGAGCACGTCGCGCAGGATCAGCACGGCTCGCTGTCGGGCCGGAAGGTATTGCAGAGCCGCCACCAGGGCGAGTCGGACGCTGCTGCGTGTGCTGACGATCGTGGCCGGGTCCGTGCCGGGCAGTTCCGCGTCCGGCAGCGGGTGGACCCAGGCGACGTCGGGGCCGGCGACCGCCAGCGGGTGGTCCGGGTCGCCGGCCGGGCCCAGCCCGGAGGGCAGGACCCGTCGACCGCGGTGCTTGAGTGTGGTGAGGCAGGCGCTGGTGGCGATGCGGTACAGCCAGACCCGCAGCGACGATCGGCCCTCGAAACCGGAGAAGCCGCGCCAGGCCCGCAGGTAGGTTTCCTGGACGACGTCCTGGGCGTCGTGCGTCGAGCCCAGCATGCGGTAGCAGTGCGCCAGGAGTTCGCGGCGGAACGGCTCGGTGAGCCGGGAGAACTCCTCCGCGTACGTCCCCTGCGCTGCCTGGGTCATCTCGTCACTCCACCCGTCCGCGGCCTGACCTGTCCTGGTACAGACCTGCGGTCGGCCCGAAAGTGATCGGTCCGGGCCTCAGTGTGGCGAAGCCCACGTCGCGGTCGGCGGCCGACCAGTCCGATCCATCCGCTGAGTCTGCACTCGTGACCGGCGAGCGGTCGGGTGGCCTGGCCCCCAGGCCACCCACCGCGCCTCCCAGATCGAGAAGAGGACGACCATGAGTTCCACAACGAGCGAGGCCACCGCCGAGCAGGCGGTGCGAGCGGTGATCGACAGCGTCTCGGCCGCCTGGGTGGACAACGACGTGGACGCGTTCGTCGCCCACTACGCCGACGACGCGACCGCGGTACTGCCCGGGGTCGCCCTGCTGAGCAGGGCGGTGATCCGTACCGCGATGGCGGCGGCGTTCGCCGACCAGCTCAAGGGCACCCGGCGCGTGCATCGCGTGCAGGGCGTGCGGTTCCTCGACGACGTCACCGCGATCGTGATCAGCCGCAGCGTGACCGTCGGTGTCGGTGAGAACGAGCCGGGCGCCGACCGCTGGTCGATCGCCACGTGGGTCCTGTCCGGCCGCTCCGGCCGTTGGCTCATCGAGGCATACCACGACTGCCCCGCCGCCTGACCGTTCCGCCTCGTCCACCCCTGGGCGAGGCGGGACCCGAGCCTCGGACAGTCGACTCTTGGAGAGAAGAACGTGAACAAGACAGGAACAACGACGTCGTCGGCGCAGCGGTGGGTCCTGGCCCTCAGCTCCCTGGCATCGTTCATCGTGGTGCTGGACATGCTGGTGGTGGCGACCGCGCTGCCCGCCGTCCAACGGGACCTCGGCGCGTCGCTCGAAGACCTTGAGTGGACCGTCAACGCCTACACGCTCAGCTTCGCGGTCCTGCTGCTGACCGGGTCGGCGCTGGGCGATCGCTACGGGCGGCGTCGCCTGTTCGCGATCGGGCTGGGCCTGTTCGGCGTGGCTTCGGCCGCCTGCGCGCTGTCCACCCAGGTGGGCCCGCTGATCGCGGCGCGGGTGGTGCAGGGCGTCGGCGCGGCGATGATCATGCCGGTGGCGCTGGGCGTGCTCAACGGGGCGTTCCCGCCCGAGCGGCGTGGCTGGGCGACGGGCATCTATGGCAGCGTGACCGGGCTCGCCGCGGTCGCCGGGCCGGTTCTGGGTGGCGTCGTCACCCAGAACCTCACCTGGCAGTGGATCTTCTGGCTGAACGTTCCGATCACGCTGGTCGCGATTCCGCTGGTGCTCGGCCGGATTGTCGAGACCCGCGGGCCGGGGGGCACGCTCGACCTTCCGGGCCTGGCCCTGGCCGCCGGGTCGGCGCTGGGCGTCACCTGGGCCCTGGTACGCGGCAACGCGGCCGAATGGACCAGCGCCGAGACACTGTCGACGCTTGTCGGCGGGATCCTGCTCGGCGGCCTGTTCATCGTCCGGGAGCTGAGAACCCCCGCCCCGATGCTGCCGATGCGCTTGTTCCGCGCACCGGCCTTCTCCGCCGGCAACGCCGCGGTGTTCTTCATAAACGCGTCGCTGACCAGCGCGATCTTCTTCACGGCCCAGTTCCAGCAGGTCGCACTCGGCCACGGTGCGGTCGACGCCGGCTTGCGGCTGTTGCCGTGGGGCATCGCGCCGTTCCTCATCGCGCCACGGGCGGGCGCGCTCACCGATCGCATCGGCGAACGAATGCTGGTCATCCTCGGTACGCTCCTGCTCGGCGTCGGCATGGGATGGATCGCGCTGATCTCCGATCCGGGCATCGGCTACGCCACGACCGCCGTGGCGATGACCGTCGGTGGCCTCGGGTTCTCGCTGGCCCTTCCCGCCGTCACCAGATCGGTCGTCAGTCGCGTCGCGCCGCAGGACATCGGCCGGGCCTCGGGCACCTTCAGCACCCTCCGGCAGTTCGGCGGCGCGTTCGGGGTCGCCCTCACCGGCGCGGTGTTCGCCACGGCCGGCGGCTACGCCACCGCTGGTCTGTTCAGCGACGGCTACGTCCCGGCGATGAGCGTCTCCGCCGCGCTCGCCTTCGCGGCCACCGCTGCCGGCATCGTGCTACCGCGACACCGCCGCCTCGCGCCGGCCACGATCACCGGGCGTGCCGCACCTGCCGAATCCACGGCGGGACGACGGACACCGTGACGCGACCGGGTCGCACGCAGGCGTGCGCCCGGCCGCCCAGCACGACCAGGTGGGCGTACGCCGGGCGGGCTGGCGGCGTCGCACGCTCCACGCCGGGTGTGGCGGCCGCGTCGAGGACCAGCCTGGACGTGGGCGCGTGGAAGGTCGGCTCCAGAGCGTCCGGGCGTTCCCGTCCCTGCCGGATGCCCCCGCCCCGGCCTGGCGGGGCGGCCGGCGATTGTGGCCGGCGTCTACCCTGGCGGCACCGGCTGAGGGGAGACGTGCGTTGGCCCGTGACATGCCCCGGAACGTGCCCCGTCCGCGGTTGCGGGGGCGCGGCGGCGCGTCCGACGGTTTCGCGCGTCTGGTGGCGCACACCGACCCGGTGGCGTTGGTCGGCATCACGCTGTCGATCAGCCTCAGCGTCATTCTCGACCTCACCAACGCCGCCTCCGGGGTGGAGTCGCTGCTGGCCGGCCTGATGGGCATCACCATCTCGCTGCTGGTGGACTCGCTGGCCCGCGCGGAGCGCCGGTTCCACCTGCGGACGTTGCTGGACGGCCCGCCGTGGCTCGTCCACACCACCACGGAGCTGGCCGGCGCCATGCGGGAGGCGGCCGAGCAGCACGCCGGTACGCGGGTCGCGGCGGAGGCGCAGCGGCGCTACGAGCAGTTCCGGCTGGAGGCCGAGCAGCTCGCGCAGGGGCGGATCATCCGGCGCGGCGACGAGGACGAGGACCTGGTCGGCGCGACCCGCGACTGCGTGCACCGGCTGGACGCGTTGACAAACGTGATGCCCCGGGTGAGCGGGGAGCTGAGCTGGTGGCGCAGCGAGATCGGCCGGCGCTACTGGGAGGCGAACATCGCTGCCCTGCAGCGGGGTGTCCGGATCACCCGGGTCTTCGTCTACGCCACGCTTACCGACGAGCTGTCCGACCTGGTGCAGCGGCAACGCGCGGCCGGGGCGCGGGTGGGTCTGCTGCCCTTCGGTGTGGTCAGTCCACAGCTCCTCGTCAATCTGACACTCTGGGACGGGTCGAGCTGTTGGGAGGCCCGGATGACCGCGCACGGGGAGATCGGCGAGAACCAGTTCTCGGTCAACCGGGCGGACGTCGAGCGTCTCGGTCGCGTGTTCGACGTCTGCGTGAACGCCGCGACCTTCCAGGACTGACGGCGGAGACGGGGACGCCATGACGTGGAGCGCGGTCCTGCTGGTGACTGTCGTGGTCTGGGCGGTCAGCGTGATCCGCTCGGTCCGGCTCCGGGCGCTTGTCTACAGCCTGCCGTTGCCGATGACGCTCGCCCTGGTCAGCACCCCGTACGGGGTGGGCGGCGCGCAGGTGCTCGGCGTGCTCGGGCTCAACCTCTTCTTCGTCACCGTGGCGGTCACCCACCAGCGGTGGCGCTGGCCGATCCTGCTGGCGGACGGCGCGGGGATCGGTGTGTACGTGGCGCTGAGCGCCGGTCTGCTGGCCGTCGACATCCCGTTCGAGGTCGCCCTCGCCGCCACTCTCGTGCTCTGGCTGGCGGCCATGCTGTTGCTGCGCCGTCGCGCCCGCTTGCGCACCGCAGCCGCTGACGACCCGGCCGCCGTCGCCGGGACGCGTACGGACGGTCTGCCCGCGCTGCTCAAGTTGGTGGTCATCTTCGTTGGGGCGATCCTCACCGCGTTGCTCGGCACGGTGTTGCGCGGCATGGTGGTGACGTTCCCGTACTCGGGGGTCCTGGTCGCCGTCGAGGCTCGCCGTCAATTGTTCGAGTTCAGCGGGCACTTCGTCCGCAACAGCCTCGCGCTTGTCGGTTTCCTCACCGCGTACCACTACGTTCAGGACGTCTCCCCGGCCGTCGCGCTGGGTGCCGGCTGGGTGGCCTTCGCGGTGGTCGCCGCCGCCCTGCACCTGCCGCTGCGCCCCCGCCGAGCCGCCGGGGCCAGCCCGCCGAGACGCGTGTCGAGGCCGCTGCGGCCGGCGGCCGATCCTCCCACCCCTACCGGCCTGCCTCGACCAGCTCGGCGATCTCGGTGAGCGGTGCGGCGTACGCGGGCCAGTCGAGGCCGTCGACGCTGAGCGTGGGGCGGCGGCGCACCCCGTCCACCGCGCCCGCGCGCACGATCGCGGTCAGCAGGTCGTACGACCATGCGGGCTCCAGGAGGGTCCGGAGCTCGGGCACCTCGGGGCGCAGCAGCGACAGCGCGCCGACGAGGGCGGCGGCGGCCCAGTTGGAGGTGCCGCCGACGAGCAGCGCGTCCGCGCCCACCACGCACCGGATCCGCTCGCCCGAGGCGACCACGCGTCCGATCAGGTCCGCCGGCAGGAGGCCCATGCCGAGTTCGTTGCCGCCGTCGCCGATGCCGATCCGAAAGGCCGACCCGGCGCGGTAGAGCCGGTCCAGGGGCGCGGTGTGCGCGCCGATGTCCTCGCCACGCATGTTGCGGGGGCGCCCGTCCACTCCGGGTCCGGCCCGTTCGCAGGCGATGAGGTGCGTCAGCCGGCCGTAGCGGGGCAGGAGGGCTGCGGCCCACTCCTCGTACCCCCGCAGTGGCGCGACGTCCACCGGCAGGCCCGGCGCGGCGGCGGCGACTGCGGCCTCGACCACCGGCGCGCAGGGCTCGTCGGTGACGAGCCGGCACCGGCCGCCGAGCAGGCGCAGCGCGGCGGCGATCTGCACCGCGCCGAGCGGGCCGTCGGTCTCCGCGGCCGGCGGTTCGGCGCCGGGGATGAAGAACCCGGTGAGCACCGCGGCGTCCGGCGTGCCGGCGGCGGCGAGCGACCGGGCGGCGGCCGACAGCCCGCCGGCCGCCGGCGCGGCCAGCGCCTCGCTGCCCCGGCCCACCTCGCGGGCGGCGACGCGTTCCAGCGCGGCGATGGTCTCGTCGATACGCATCGCGTGCCTCCCCGGCGAGAGTGGACGGACCCAGGGTAGGAGACCCCGGCCAGCGAGGTTCCCCACCCCGACCTGAACGGTCGCAGCAGGGGGTGGTGATAACGGTTCGACCCTCAGGACTTGAAGTCGCGGCCTCGCTGTCGTAGAAATTCTTCAGCAACAACGCGTTAACTGAAGAGAATCGACGTGCCTCGCGCGGCGGACACCTTCCCCCACTTCCGGCGATCCGCCCGACCCGACCCGAGGAGACCTGATGAACAGGCGTGACATCCTGCGGCGCAGTGCCGCTGCCGGCCTGCTGGCTACCCCCGCCGCCGGCCTGTTGGCCGGTTGTGCGACAGGCGGTGGCGGTGACAAGGGCGATGCCGGCACCTACCAGGGCACCAAGAGCGCCGAGAACCCGCTCGGCGTGAAGGAGGACGCACCGCTCGAAGTGGTGATCTTCGGCGGCGGGTTCGGTGAGGAGTACGCCAAGGCCCACGAGGCCATGTACACCGAGAAGTACCCGAAGGCGAAGATCAAGCACTCCGCCACCCAGGAGATCAGCAAGACCCTCCAGCCGCGCTTCGTCGACGGCACCCCGCCGGACGTGGTCAACAACTCCGGCGCCGGCCAGATCGACTTCAACGGCCTGGTCAGCCAGAACGCCATCGCCGACCTGGGCGACCTGCTCGCCGCGCCGAGCCTCGACGTGCCGGGCAAGACGGTCCGCGACACCCTGCTGCCCGGCGCGGTCGAGGTCGGCTCGTACGACGGCAAGTTCCTGGTGCTCAACTACACCTACACGGCGTACGGCATCTGGTACTCCAGCAAGCTCTTCGCCGACCGCGGCTGGTCGTACGCCAAGAACTGGGACGAGCACATCGCCCTCTGCCGGCAGATCAAGGCCGCCGGCATCGCCCCCTGGACGTACGCGGGCCTGCACCCGCGCTACATGAGCTGGCCACTGATCGCCACCGCGATCAAGCTCGGCGGGCCGTCGGTGGCGACCGCTATCGACAACCTGGAGCCGAACGCCTGGAAGTCCGACTCGATGCGGACCGCCGCCGACGCGTGGCACCAGATCATCAAGGACAAGTTCATCCTGGAGGGCTCGCCCGGCCTGGACCACAAGCAGTCGCAGACCGCCTGGTGCCAGGGCAAGGCCGCCTTCATCTCCTGCGGTTCCTGGCTGGAGAGTGAGCAGAAGGACGTCACGCCGGCCGGCTTCAACATGACCATTGCGCCCACCCCGAGCCTGGGCAGCGGCGACAAGCTGCCGTTCGAGGCGATCCGGGGCACCGCCGGTGAGCCGTTCATGGTGCCCGCGAAGGCCCGCAACCTCGCCGGTGGCCTGGAGTACTTCCGGACCATGCTGTCGCGCAAGGGCGCCCAGGACTTCACGAAGAAGGTCGCCAGCCTCACCGTGGTCGCCGGCGCGAGCGAGGGCGTCGAGCTGCCGTACGGGCTCAACACAGTGGTCAAGGCGCTCGACGCGTCCGGCGCCAACGGCTTCAACTGGGTCTACAACAACTACTACCGCAAGCTGGAGCGCAATCTCGTCGACGCGGCGTGCGGCGAGTTCTTCAGCGGCCGGATCGGCCCGGCGGAGTTCCTTGAGCAGTGCCAGAAGGGCGCCGACTCGATCGCCCAGGACAGCTCGATCAAGAAGTACAAGCGAGCGGCCTGACCGCCCGGCCGGTGGGGGAGAGATCCACCCCCACCGGCCGTACCCAACGGAAGGGGTCCCCTCGTGAGACATGGCAAGTGGCCGCTGATCGTCACGTTCCTGGTGCCGCCGGTGCTGCTGTACGTCTTCTTCGTCGTCTCGCCGTACCTGCAGGCGTTCCAGATCTCCACCACCGACTGGCTCGGCTACTCGGCCGACGCCAACCCGGTCGGCCTGGCGAACTTCAGGGCCCTGTGGCACGACGACTACGTCTGGAACGCGCTGACGAACAACGCGATCCTGCTGGCGCTGGTGCCCGTGCTGACCATCGGGTTCGGGCTCTTCTTCGCCACCATGCTCGCCCTGGGCGGGCGCCGGGGCCGCGCCGGGGTGACAGGGGTACGCGGCGGCGCGTTCTACCGCACCGTGTACTTCTTTCCCCAGGTGCTCTCCGTGGTGATCATCGCGCTGCTGTTCAAGGAGGTCTACCACCCCAACAAGGGGCTGCTGACCAGCGCGCTGCACGCCGTCGGCCTGCCCGCGCCGACCTGGCTCGGCGACCCCGCGACCGCCTTCTGGTGTGTGCTGGCGGTGATGGTGTGGAGCAACGTCGGCTTCTACGTCGTCCTGTTCGGCGCCGCGATGTCGGCCGTGCCGAAGGAGATCTACGAGGCGGTGCTGCTCGACGGCGCGTCCCGCTTCACCACGCTGCGGCGGATCACCCTGCCGCTGCTCTGGGACACCGTGCAGGTCGCCTGGGTCTACCTGGCGATCTTCGCCCTGGACGGCTTCATCCTCGTCCAGCTGATGACGAACGGCGGGCCGAACTTCTCCACCGACGTGATCGGCGTCCGCATGTACGACACCGCCTTCGGCAGCGAGACCAAGTTCGGTTACGCGTCGGCGATCGGCGTGGTGATGTTCTTCCTGACCCTCTCGGTGGCGGTGCTGTCGCTGCGGGTCGGCCGGCGCGATCGGATCGAGTACTCGTGACCACACTGGACCAGCCCACAGTCACCGCGCCGACGCCGGTCGCCGGCCGGGACCGCCCGGTCCGCCGGGAACTCGGCGTCGCCAACGCTCTCTCGCACGGCTTCCTGCTGCTCTGGGGCCTGCTCACCGTCCTGCCGCTGCTGTGGATGTTCCTCAGCTCGTTCAAGACCAACGGCGAGATCCTGGCCGATCCCTGGGGGCTACCCGAGGCCCTGCGCTGGGACAACTGGGCGCGGGCGTGGACCGGGGCGCACATCGGCAGGTACTTCCTCAACAGCCTCGTGGTGGTCACCGGCTCGGTGAGCCTCACCATGCTGATGGGCGCCGCCGCCGCGTACGTCTTCGCCCGCTATGAGTTCCGTGGCCGGCAGATCTTCTACTACCTGTTCGTGGGCGGCCTGATGTTCCCGGTGTTCCTCGCACTGGTGCCGCTGTTCTTCGTGGTCCGCAACGCCGGCCTCTTCGGCACCTGGACCGGCCTGATCCTGGTGTACGCGGCGTACTCGCTGCCGTTCACGGTGTTCTTCCTGACCGCCTTCTTCCGGACCCTGCCGACCTCGGTGGCGGAGGCGGCCATGGTCGACGGCTGCGGTCACTTCCGGCTGTTCTTCCGGGTGATGCTCCCGATGGCACGTCCGGGACTGATCAGCGTGGGGATCTTCAACTTCCTCAGCCACTGGAACCAGTTCCTGCTGCCGCAGGTGCTGATGCAGGGCGACGAGTCCAAGTGGATGCTCGCCCAAGGGCTGTTCGCGCTGTCGGTGAGTCAGGGTTACGCGGGCGACTACGCCCGACTCTTCGCCGGGCTGAGCATCGCGGTGCTGCCGGTGCTGGCGATCTACGTGGCCTTCCAGCGGCAGGTCCAGGCTGGCCTCACCGCCGGCCAACTCAAGTAGGACACACTCACTACTGACCGATACCGATCACGACGCCGGCCGCCCGGGCGGGTGGGTCAGGGGTTGGGGAAGAGTCGGGCGTGTAGGGCCGCCGGGTCGGTGACCTCGGGGAGGTCGCGGGCGGCGAGCCAGGCCGCGGCGGCGGCCCCGTCACCTGCGGTACGCAGGGGCGCGGACGGCCAGCGTCGGCCGACCTCGGCGCGGACGGCGGTGGCCAGCGGGGTGTCCGCGGTGAGCAGCCCGCCGCCGAGGACCACAGGCGTCGTCGCCCCCGCAGGACGGATCCGGCCGACGCTCTCGGCGAGGTGGGCGGCAGCCTCCGCGATCAGGGCGGTGGCGACCGGTTCGCCGTCGGTCGCGGCGGTGACGACAAGTGGCGTCAGCCGGGCGAGCTCGATCGGCGGCCGGCGGGTGACCGCCTGGATCGTGGCGTCCACTGTGTCGCGGGGGCGGGGAGCGACGTCGGCGCTGCCCAGCAGGTCGGTGAGCACCGCCGCCCCCAGCGTGCCGGGGGCGTGGCCGGCGTCCAGGTCGGCGAGGAGCCGGCGGACCGCCTCGCGGCCGAGCCAGAAGCCCGACCCGGTGTCGCCGAGCAGCCAGCCGTGGCCGTCGGCGATCCGGTCGAGTCGCAGGTCGGTGACCTGCGCGGTGATCGCGCCCGTGCCGGCGATGAGCACCGTCCCGTCGGGCTCGGCGGTGCCGGAGGCGTAGGCCACCAGGGCGTCGCCGTGCACGGCGTACGGGCAGCGCAGGCCGGCGTCGTGCCAGGCTCGGTCGAAGGCGGCCCGTCCGGCGGGGTCGGCGAGCAGCCGGGGGGCGCCGGCCAGCCCGATGGTGCCGGCGGCCACCCGGGTCGGGTCGACGTCGGCGAGCGCGGCGCGTAGCGCGGTCAGCAGTTCGGCGGCGGCCCGTTCGGCGCCGTGGCTGGTGGGGTTGCCACCGCCGGCCCGACCGGTGCCGAGGCGTTCGCCGGTGATGGTCAGGGCTGTCGCCCGGGTGGACGTACCCCCGACGTCGAGACCGACCACGACGGTGTCGGACATCGGCACGAGCCTCCTTGCGCTGCGCGGTACTGGGCCTGTTCATGCTGGTCGGCGCGGCCGCGTAGGGCAACTTCGGGCGGCCGCGAGGGCCAGTGCGCCAGGTAACAGTTTGAAAACTTCGCCCACAGTCTTGACACGGAGGGCCGTTCAGTAAGAACTTTTACCACTAACAGTTAACAGTCTTTTCGGAAAGGTGAGGCGTCCCATGGTTGATCACGAGGTGGACACCGTCGCGGGGACCGCGATGGTCGACGCCCCCGTGACCGACCGACGACACTCGCCCTCCAACGGCGTGCTGGCCCGGGTGCGCAACAGCCTCGGCGAGCTGACCGGCGCGCTGCGCCGGGTCGCCGAGCACGTGCTCAGCGACCCGGAGGCCGCCGCGCGCTCGACGATCGTGGAGCTGGCCGAGCGCAGCGGCACCTCGCCGGCCACCATCACCCGCTTCTGCCGGGCGATGGGCTTCGAGGGGTACGCCGACCTGCGGCTGGGCATCGCCGCCGAGACCGGTCGGGCCCGCTCGGCCGGCTGGACCGTCGACATCGGCCGCGAGATCCAACCGAACGACCCCCTCGCGCGGGTCCTCGACCAGATCATGGCCGCCGACACCCGGGCCATGCACGACACCGCGGCGCTGCTCGACCTCGGCGAGGTGGAACGCGCCGCCGTGGCGATCGCCGGCGCCAGCCGGGTGAACATCTTCGGCGCCAGCGGCAGCGCCCTCGTCGGCGAGGAGATGCAGTTCAGCCTGCACCGCATCGGCGTGGCCGCCTGGGCCTGGAGCGACGTGCACGAGGGGCTGGCCAGCGCCGCGCTGCTCGGTGTCGGCGACGTCGCGCTCGGCATCTCGCACACCGGGCAGACCAGGGAGACCATCGAGATGCTCGCCGAGGCGGGCAGCCGGGGCGCCACCACTCTCGCCCTCACCGGCTTTCCCCGCTCACCGCTGGCCGAGCTCGCCGACATCGTGCTGCTCACCGCGAGCCAGGCCACCACCTTCCGGCCGGACGCGCTCTCCGCCCGCCACCCGCAACTGGTGGTGCTCGACCTGCTCTACATCGCCGTCGCCCAGCGCACCCACGACCGCGCCCACGCGGCCTTCCGCCGTACCGCGCAGGCCGTCGACGGGCACAAGGCCGCGAAGGGAACCCTCTCATGATCAGTGCCCAGGGGTACGCGGACGCCGTCCGCCCGGTGCTCGACCGGCTGCTCGACTCGGAGGCCGACGGGATCACCCGGGCCGCCGACCTGATCGCCGACAGTCTGCGCGCCGGCGGGGTGCTCCAGGCGTTCGGCGCGGGGCACTCCGAGGCGTTCGCCGCCGAGCTCGTCGCCCGCGCCGGGGGGCTGGTCCCCACCAACCGGCTCTCGGTACGGGATCTGGTGGTGCACGGTGACGCCCCGCGTGACGTGCTCGCCGACCCCAAGCTGGAACGCGATCCCTCCATCGCCCACCAGATCTACGCGCTCGCGGCGCCCCAGCCGCGTGACGTGTTCGTGGTGGCGTCCCAGTCCGGCATCAACGGCTCGGTGGTCGAGCTGGCGGCGCTGGTCACCGAGCGCGGTCACCCGTTGATCGCGGTCACCTCGGTCGAGCACACCGCACGGGTGGCGCCACGGCACCCGTCCGGTCAACGGCTCGCCGACCTCGCCGACGTCGTGCTGGACAACGGCGCGCCGTACGGTGACGCACTGCTGCCGCTCGAGGGCGGCGGCGCGGTCTGTGCGGTCTCCTCGGTCACCACGGCGCTGCTGGCGCAGTTGCTGACCGCCGAGGTCGTACGACGGTTCCACCAGGCCGGGGAGGTACCCCCTATCTACCTCTCCGCCAACGTCCCCGGCGGGGACGAGCACAACAACGCCCTCGAGTCGCGGTACGCCGGGCGTCTCCGGCGCACCGCCTGACCCGAATTCCACAAGGAGAGACGACGATGTCGATTACCCCCGAGCACCCGGCCGCACTCGACCGTCGCACGGTGCTGCGTCGCGCCGCCGCCGTGGGCATGCTCGCCACCCCGGCCATCGGCCTGCTCAGCGCCTGCGCCACGAGCAGCGGTGACAAGGAGAACGAGCAGGTCGCCGGCGGCACCAAGAGCGAGAAGAACCCGCTGGGCGTCAAGGAGGACGCGCCCATCGAGGTGATCATCTTCAACGGCGGCTACGGCGAGAAGTACGCCACCGACGTGCACGAGCCGCTGTACAAGACCGCGTTCCCCAAGGCGGAGATCAAGCACCAGTCCACGCAGGCGGTCTCCACCGTCCTGCAGCCGCGGTTCGCGTCCGGCAACCCGCCGGAGTTCGTGAACAACTCGGGCGAGAAGCTGATGGACTTCGGTGCGCTTGTCGCCGACGGTCAGCTCCAGGACCTCACCGAGCTGTGGGACGCCCCGTCGGTCGACGACCCGGCCAAGAAGGTCCGCGACACCGTCGTGCCGGGCACCGTCGAGGCGGGCTCGTTCAACGGCAAGCCGTACGTGCTGTACTACGTCTCCACGGTCTTCGGCATCTGGTACTCGGCCAAGCTGTTCAAGGACAACGGCTGGGCGCCGGCGAAGACCTGGGACGAGTTCATCACCCTGCTCACCGCCATCAAGGCCAAGGGCATCACCCCGTACGGGTACGCCGGGGCGAACGCGGCGTACTACCAGTGGAACGTCATCCTCACCCAGGCCGCCAAGCTCGGTGGCGTCGAGGTGCTGAAGAACATCGA
This sequence comes from Micromonospora sp. NPDC049275, assembly GCF_043197115.1. Classification (NCBI taxonomy): domain Bacteria; kingdom Bacillati; phylum Actinomycetota; class Actinomycetes; order Micromonosporales; family Micromonosporaceae; genus Micromonospora; species Micromonospora sp. NPDC049275. Next base: position 101,821 of record NZ_JBICSN010000007.1, on the reverse strand, counting down.
CAACCTGGAGGACGGCGCCTGGAAGCAGGACGCGGTCAAGCAGGCGGCCACGGCGTGGGCCGAGGTCGGGGCGAAGTTCAGCGACAAGAGCTTCGAGGGGCTCAAGCACACCGACGTGCAGCTGCGGCAGAACCAGTACAAGGTGGCCCTGTACCCCAGCGGTGACTGGCTGGAGGGCGAGCAGAAGAAGGACACCCCGGCCGGCTTCGACTACCAGCTCATGCCGGTGCCGAGCCTCACCGCGTCGGACAAGCTGCCGGCGACGGCTCTGCGGGCCACCGCGGGCGAGGGCTACTTCGTCTCGGCGAAGAGCAAGAACCCCAAGGGCGGCCTGGAGTACATGCGCCAGATGCTGTCCAAGGCGGGCGCGAAGGGCTTCACCGAGGTGGTCAAGGCCCCGACCGTGGTCACCGCCGGCTCGGAGGGCTTCGCCTTCCCGCCCGGTGTGGCCAGCTCGCAGGCCGCCCTCAAGGCGGCCGGGCAGGACGTGTTCAACCTGTACTTCGACGGCTGGTACAAGGAGCTTGACACGGAGGCGCGCAGCGCCACCAACGAGCTGATGTTCGGCCGGATCAACGCGGACGCCTTCGTGGAGCGGATCCAGAAGCGCGCCGACGCGATCAAGAAGGACAGCTCGGTCGCCAAGTTCAAGCGCTGATCGATCGGAGCTAGGGTCATGCGGCACGGCAAGTATCCATTCGTGATCGGGTTCCTGTTCGCCCCGGTCGCGCTGTACGTGACATTCGTGATCTGGCCGTACGCGCAGGCGTTCCAGATCTCGATGACCAACTGGCGAGGGCTCTCCGCCCCGCAGTGGGTGGGCTTCGACAACTACCGGAGGCTGCTCGACGACGGCGCCTTCTGGAAGGCGGTCCAGCACCACGGCGTACTGCTGCTTGCCCTGCCGCTGATCACCATCGCCATCGCGTTGTTCTTCGCCTTCCTGCTCAACGTGGGCGGCAAGAGCAGCGGCGGTCAACGCCAGGGGGTCTGGGGGGCGAAGTTCTACCGGGTGGTGTTCTTCTTCCCCCAGGTCCTGGCGGTGGCGATCATCGCGGTGCTGTTCCAGATGGTCTACCGGCCGAACGAGTCGGGTCTGATCAACGGCGTGCTGATGAAGCTCGGCCTGGACCCGATCCTCTTCCTGGTCAAGCCGAACCTGGCCCTCTGGTCGATCCTCGCGGTGCTGGTCTGGCAGGCCGTCGGCTTCTACGTGGTGCTCTTCTCGGCCGGGATGGCCTCCATCCCGGGTGAGATCTACGAGGCCGCGGAGATGGACGGGGCGAGCAGGGTGACGCTGTTCTTCCGGGTCACCCTGCCGCTGCTCTGGGACACCCTCCAGGTCGCGTGGGTGTATCTGGGCATCGCGGCGTTCGACGCGTTCGCCATCGTGGCGGTGCTCTCGGTGGACGGGGGTGGCCCGGACGGCGCCACCACAGTCCTGGCCATGGAGATCTACCGCAACGCGTTCGTCTACTCGAAGTACGGCTACGCCTCGGCGATGGGCGTGGCGCTGTTCTTCCTCACCCTCACGTTCGCGGCGCTGACGCTGCGGCTCACCAAGCGGGAAAGCGTGGAGTACTGATGAACCCGCAGTCGACGCTGCCGCCGACGCCGGCGGCCCTACCGCCGAAGACCGGCAGCCCGTCCGCGCCCGGTGGCCGGCGCGGCAAGGACCCCCGCTCGGAGGTACGGCTCTTCGCCGGCCTGGGACACGTCGCGCTCGCCGTGTGGGCGGTGATCGTGATCGTGCCGATCCTCTGGACCTTCCTCGCCGCGTTCAAGAACACCAGCGAGATCTTCAGCAGCCCGTGGACGCTCCCGGCGGAGCTGCGGTGGGAGAACTTCGGCCGGGCGTGGACCAAGGCGCACGTCGGCCGGTACTTCCTCAACAGCGTCCTCGTGGTCTCGTGCAGCACGTTCCTCACCATGCTGCTCGGTTCGATGGCGGCCTACGTGCTGGCGCGGTACCGGTTCTGGGGCAACCGGGCGATCTACTACCTGTTCGTCTCGGGGCTGGCGTTCCCGGTCTTCCTGGCCCTGGTGCCGCTCTTCTTCGTGGTGAAGCAGCTGGGCATGCTGGACACCTACCAGGGCGTGATCCTGGTCTACACCGCGTACTCGCTGCCGTTCACGATCTTCTTCCTGGCCGCGTTCTTCAAGACGCTGCCGACGTCGGTGGCCGAGGCCGGGATGATCGACGGTTGCGGGCACACCCGGCTGTTCTTCCAGGTGATGATGCCGATGGCGAAGCCGGGTCTGATCAGCGTGGCGATCTTCAACATCATCGGGCAGTGGGCGCAGTACCAGCTCCCGTTGGTGCTGCTCTCCAACGCCAAGGACAAGTGGGTGCTCACCCAGGGCATCGCCGACATCTCGGTCAACGCCGGCTACGAGGCGGACTGGTCCGGGCTGTTCGCCGCGCTGACGATCGCCATCCTCCCGATGATCATCGTGTACGCGGTCTTCCAGCGTCAGATCCAGGCCGGCCTCACCTCCGGCGCGGTGAAGTAGGCGCTCACCTCGGCCCCTCGTCGGCGTGGGCGTGCCACGAGCGCCAGAGCGCGGCGTACGCCCCGCCGGCCGCCACCAGGTCGTCGTGGCTGCCGATCTCGGTGATCCGGCCGTCGGCCAGGACCGCCACCCGGTCGGCGTCGTGCGCGGTGTTGAGCCGGTGCGCGATGGCGATGACGGTCCGCCCGACGAGCACGGCGGCCAGGGCCCGCTCGGTCCGCCGGGCGGTGCTCGGGTCGAGCGCCGCGGTCGCCTCGTCCAGGATCAGCGTGTGCGGGTCGGCGAGCACCAACCGGGCCAGCGCCAGTTGCTGGGCCTCGGCCGCGCCGAGCTGCCGTGCGCCGTCGCCGAGCGCCGTGTCCAGACCCTCGGGCAGCCCGTCGTACCAGTCGGCGCCCACGGTGGCCAGCGCGGCGCGCATCTGCTCGTCCGAGGCGTCCGGCGCGGCGAACGCGAGGTTGTCGCGTACCGAGCCGATGAAGACGTGGTGCTCCTGGGTGACCAGGGCGATCCGCCGTCGGCGTTCGGCCGGGTCCAGGTCGGTGACCGGGCAGCCGCCGATGCTGACGACGCCACGGCGGGGCGCGTCGATGCCGGCCAGCAGTCGGGCCAGGGTCGACTTACCGGCGCCCGACGGGCCGACGACTGCCAGCCGTTCGCCGGGCCGCACCTCCAGGTCGATGCCGTGCAGCACGTCGTGCCCGTCGGCGTAGGAGAACCGCGCCTCGCGGACGACGAGCCGCTCGCCCGGCGACGGGGCCCTGGTGCCGGGCGGCTCCGGTGGGACCAGCCCGACGCCGAGCACCCGGGCGAACGACGCGAAGCCGCGCTGCGCCTGCTCCGTCCACAGCAGGAGCCGGTCCAGCGGGTCGATGGCCTGCTGGAGGTAGAGCGCGGCGGCGACCACCGCGCCGAGCGTGACCCGGTCGGCGGCGAGCAGGTAGCCACCGACGAGCAGGACCATGGCGATGGGCAGCGGATAGCTGGCCTCCACCACCGAGAAGAACACCGTACGCAGCGCGAGGGTCGCCCGTCGGGCCTGCCACAGCCGGGTGACGCGGGTGGTGCCGTGTCGGATCCGGTCGTCGGCCAGCCGCAGCGCCTCCACCGTGCGGGCGCCCTCGGCGGTGGTGGTCAACGCCTCGGTCAGCTCGGCAGCCGCGGCGCCCTCGGCGAGGTACGCGGAGCTGGCCCGACGCAGATACCACCGGGTCACCGCCACGATCGACGGCAGCCCGGCCAGCGCCGCGAGCCCGAGCAGCGGATGCAGCAGGAACACCGCCCCGAACAGCAACGTCAACTGCACCGAGGCGATGACGATGATGGGCACCACGTCCCGGACCGTGGTGCCGACCGTCGCCACGTCGACCGAGCTGCGGGTCGCCAGGTCACCGGAGCCCGCGCGCTCGACGACCGAGACGGGCAACCCGAGCGTGCGGCCGACGAACTGCTCGCGCAGCTCGGCGACGGCCCGTTCACCGAAGCGGTGGCCGGCGTACTGGGCGTAGCGGGAGAGCAGGGCGCTGACCAGGACACAGCCGGTGATCGCCAGTGCCAGCCGGTCCACGGTGGCCACGCCGGTGCCGGCGGTGACCCGGTCGATGATGACGCCCAGCAGCCAGGGTGGGGCCAGCCCGGTGAGCGCGGCGGCGCTGTGCAACGCCAGTACGACGCCGACGGCCCGGCGATGGCGGTTCATCATGTCGCGCAGGGCGCGGCGTACGGTGCCCCGGTCGGCGACCGGCAGCCGGCTCACCGGTAGACCTCCTCGGCGTCGGCGTCGGTGGCCTGGTCGAGATCCGCGCTGCCCCGGGCCACCAGGTGCCGGTAGGCCGGCACGTATTCGAGCAGGCCGTCGTGGGTGCCGGTGGCGGTGATTCCGCCCTTGCTCAGGAGCGCCACCACGTCGGCGCGGCCGAGCAGCAGCGGCGACGTGGCGAGCACCAGTGTGGTCCGGCCGGCCCGAGCGGTCGACAGTCGCTCGGCGATCCGTGCCTCGGTGTGCGCGTCCACGGCCGACGTCGGGTCCACGAGGATCAGCACCTCCGGCTCGGCGAGCAGCGCCCGGGCCAGGCGTATCCGTTGGCGTTGACCGCCGGAGAGCGTCCGGGCCCGGGCGTCCAGCGGCGTGGCCAGCCCGGCCGGGAGGGCGTCGACGATGTCGTCGGCCGAGGCGGTCCGCAGGGCGTCGCCGAGCCGTTCGTCGTCGGCCCCGGGGCGCAGGACGTCGCGCAGCGTCCCGGCGAAGAGGTACGAGTCGTGGTCGGCGACCAGGATCCGGGCACGGACCTCGTCCAGGGCGACCTGGGCCAGCGGTACGCCGCCCCAGGTGGTGTCGCTGACGACGTACCGGCCCAGCCGGTCGGCGAGCGCCACGGCCGCCGCCGGGTCGTCGGCCGCCACCGCGGTCAGCTGGCCGGCGCGTACGGTCAGCCCGGTCACCGGGTCGTGCAGGTTGGCGGGGCCGGTCGGCGCGGCCGCCGCGTGCGGGTGACGCGCCTCGGGGACGGCGGACGGCCACCGGCGACCCGGGCCACCGACGTCGTCCGGGGTCACGTTGAGCAGGTCGGCGATGCGTCGGGCGGCGACCCGCCCCCGGATCAACTGGTGGCTGCCCTCCAGCAGAAACCAGACCGGCACGATCAGGGTCGCCACATAGCCGTAGACGGCGACCAGCTCGCCGATCGTGACGGCGCCGCTCACCGCCATCCGCGCCGTCAGCCAGACCACCGCGGCCAGGAACAGCCCGGGGATGGCGACCGTCGCCGCGTCGATCCAGCTGTTGACCGCGCCGACCCGGTACCCCTCGGCGCGCAGTTCCTGGGAGCGGGCCGCGTACCGTCGGGCGAACAGATCCCGGCCACCCACCCCGGCGAGCACGCGCAGCCCGGCCACGATGTCGCCGGAGCGGGCGGTGAGCGCGCCCTGCTGCCGACGATAGACGGATTCGGCGCGTTCCAGCCGGCGCAGCAGCGGCCCCACGACCAGACCGACCGCCGGCATCCCCACCAGCACGCAGAGCGCGAGCAGCGGGGAGATCGACCAGAGCACCACGGCGATGACCCCGTACGCGACGATCGCGCCGACGCCCGGCCCGGTCAGTGTCAGCACCTGCGCCGACCAGTCGATGTCGGAACCGCCCACGGTGGCCACCTCACCTGCTGCGGTACGGCGTTGCAGCGCCGCGCCGACCCGGGACAGCTGACGCAGCAGTACCTCCGCCGAGCGGGCCTTGGCGTCCTCCCGGATGAAGGTCATCGTGCGGTGTCGCGAGATGCCCAGGTACGACAACGCCACCCCCGCCACGACGATCGCCGCGACCCACAGGGCCAGGGCGCGGCTGTCGCGGGCGCGCAGGCCGTCGTCGACGGCACGGGAGATCAGGTAGGGCCGGGCCGAGAGCCCGACCATCCAGGCCGTGCCGATCACGCTGCCGCGCAGCACCCGCCACGGCTGGCAGCGGACCAGCCACCACAGGTATCGCATCGGACCGCGGGTGTCGGGGGTGCCGGGATCGGAGTGCGGGATCTGGGGAGGCACCGGACCACGCTATCGAGCACCGGCCCGACCTACCGACCCGTTTTCCTGTCGGAGGGGGAGGGCAGAATCATATTCGTGCTGGTGGCGGTGGTGGCGGGCGAACGCGGTGGGGGAGAGCTGCGTCCGCTCGACGCCGCCGGCCGACCCGTCGGCCCGACGGAGACCGTCAGCGACCTCGCGGCCGCGATGGCCGCGCGGGAGGCGGCCGAGCACCCGCGGTGGGTCTGGGCCGCCGCGGGCGCGATCTACCCGGCGCTGCTGCGGGCCGGGGTTCGTGTCGAGCGTTGCCACGACGTGGAGCTGACCGAGGCCCTGTTGCTCGGGCACGCCGGCCGCTGGGGTGAGCCCCGCTCGCTGGCCGCCGCCTGGGCCCGCCTGACCGGTGCACCGGTGCCGGCCGACCCTCCGCCGCGCGCCGCCGCGCCACCCGGGCACGGCCAGGGCGCGCTCTTCGACACGCTGCCCGGCCCGCCGGGCCCGGGCATCGAGGCACTGGCCCGGGTGTACGCCGACCAGCTCGCCCGGGTCGCCACCACCGAGCACCCGGGTCGGTTCCGGCTGCTGGTGGCCGCCGAGTCCGCCGGCGCGTTGATCGCGGTGGAGATGGGCGTCGCCGGGCTGCCCTGGCGGGCCGAGGTGCACGACGCGATCCTCGCCGAGCTGTTGGGGGAGCCGTCCCCGGTCGGCGGGCCGCCACGCCGGTTGGCCGAGTTGGCGGCCCGGATCGCCGAGGCGTTCGGCGTCCGCCAGCTGCACGCCGACTCCCCGGCCGAGCTGTTGCGGGCGTTCGCCCGGGCCGGGGTGGAGCTGCCCAACACCCGGGCCTGGGTGTTGCGCGGGGTGGACCATCCGGCGGTGCCCCTGCTGCTGGAATACAAGGAGCTGTACCGGATCTGGACGGCGCACGGCTGGTCCTGGCGTGAGCAGTGGGTGCGCGACGGTCGGTTCCAGCCGGAGTACGTGCCGGGCGGGGTGGTCTCCGGCCGTTGGGCGACCCGGGGCGGTGGCGCGTTGCAGATCCCCAAGGTGATCCGCCGGGCGGTGGTGGCCGATCCGGGCTGGCGGCTGGTGGTCGCCGATGCCGGCCAGTTGGAGCCCCGCGTTCTGGCGGCGGTCTCCGGGGACGAGCGGCTGGCGGCGGCGGGCGGCGCCGGCGACCTCTACGCCGCGCTCGCCCGGGACTCGTTCGGCGGTGACCGTCCCCGTGCCAAGGTGGCCCTGCTCGGCGCCATGTACGGGCAGACCGGCGGCGCGGCGGTGCCCGCGCTGGCGGTGTTGAAGCGCAGCTACCCGACGGCGTTCGGCTACGTCGAGGCGGCCGCGCGCACCGGCGAGGCGGGCGGGTTGGTCCGTTCGTGGCTGGGGCGCACCTGCCCACCCGGCTCGGTCGGGCTCGGTGACCCCGACGAGGGGCCGACCGATCCGGACGCCGTGGCCGACCGGCAGAGCCCTCGGGCGCGGGCCGCCCGGTCCCGGGGGCGCTTCACCCGCAACTTCGTCATCCAGGCCACCGCCGCGGAGTGGGCCTCGACGCTGCTGGCCACGCTGCGCACCGAGCTGGCCGACACCGACGCCGAGCTGGTCTTCTTCCAGCACGACGAGGTGCTGGCGCACTGTCCGGCCGAGCAGGCCGAGACCGTGGCGGCGACGGTGCGCCGCGCGGGTGAGCGGGCCACCGCCCTGCTGTTCGGCGACACTCCGGTGCGCTTCCCCCTGGATCTGTCCATCGTCGACTGCTACGCCGACGCGGCCTGACCGGCCGCCTGGTGCGTAACGATTGCGCTATTCCTCCTTTTTGCCCCGCCACTCGTGCGCGGCCCTCCTCGTTGCAGTGTCCGTAGGAGGGGGCGCCCGGTCACGGGTGGTCCCGTGCTTGAGGGGGCGCAGCTGAACCGGATCGCAGGAATGATCATCGCCGCAGGCGGGGGACGCCGCATCGGCGGGCCCGAGGCACTGCTGCACCAGGGTGAGAAGCCCCTGGTCAACCAGATGATCGACACGATGACCGAGGCGGGCTGCGAGCAGATCGTGGTCGTGCTGGGGGCCGCCGCGGAGCAGGTTCGGGAAACCGCCGACCTGGGCAGGGCGACCGTTGTGATCAACAAGGCGTGGGGCACCGGGGTCGGCTCGTCCATCCGCGCCGGTCTGGCCGCCATGGACGACGCGGGGATCGAGGCGGTGGTGGTGGTGCCCGTGGACATGCCGGGCCTGACCGCCGCCGCGGTCCGCCGGGTGGCGGCGCTGCCGTACCCGGATGTGCTGGTCTGCGCCACCTACGACGGGCTGCGCGGTTACCCGATGCTGTTCGGCCGGCGGCACTGGCCCGGCATCGCGACCCTGGCCAGCGCCGACGTGGGCGCCCGGCCGTACCTGTTGGCGCACAAGGACCAGATCGTCGACATCGCCTGCGACACGGTGGCCGACGGCAGTCGCGTCGACACCCCGGAGTTGATGGCGCTCTACGGGCTCACGGTCCCGCCCCAGCGGGTGGGGGTGTAGGTCACCGCTCGGCCGCGACCGGGCGGTGCCCGCATCAGTGGGGGCGACGGGTGGTCGAACCTGAGGCCAACGCGGCCGGGACCGGCCGGCCCGACAGGTCACGTGGCCACTCGGGCCGCGCTCTCGTACGCCGCCGCTCGTGCGATCACCTCGTCGGTGGCGCGAGAGGGGTGGCCGCTGTCGAAGGGCGGTTGGGGGTCGTACTCCATCCAGAGTTGGACGGCCTCCGCGGTCGTCCGGTCCGTCAGGAGCTCGACGAGTCGCAGACCCATGTCGATGCCGCTCGACACACCGGCGGCGGTGACGATCCGCGCGTCCAGCTCTTCGACGACCCGCTGGTCCGTCGGCTCGGCGCCGAAGCGGGTCAGTTCCTGCCGCACCCGGTAGTGGCTGGTGCCCCGTCGTCCCCGAAGCAGACCGGCCGCTCCCAGGAGAACCGAACCGGAGCAGACAGACGTGGTGAACGACGTCGTCTCGTGGATCCGCCTGATCCAGCCCGGCAGGGGCCCGGCAAGGGCCTGGATGGTCCCGGGTCCTCCGGGGACGACGAGAACGTCGGCCGCCACCACGTCGTCGAACGCCTGCCCGGCCACGAGGGACACCGTCCCGCAGTCGTCGCGGACGGGCCCCGGGCGCTCGGCGACCAGGACCACCTCGATGCCCGGGGTGAGGGCCAGCGGCTGGTAGACACCTATGACGTCCAACGCGGTGAAGCGCTCGTACAGCGGGATGACGACGTGGGTCACCGGAAGCTCCTGTCGACGACGTGGCTGCGGTCAGAGGGTCGAGAAGCGTGCGCGGAATGCGCCGGGGGTCGTGCCGAGCCGTTCACCGAAGACGCGTCGCAGCGACTCGGCCGACCCGAACCCCGCCCTGGTCGCCACCGTGTCGAGGGCGAGGTCGGACTGCACCAGGAGGCGTTTGGCCGTCTCCAGGCGTAGCTCGGTGAGGTAACGCCCGACGGTGAGCCCGGTCTCCCGCGCGAAGAGACGCTGAAAGTGCCGGGGCGACATGGCGTACGCGGCGGCAAGGTCGTCGACCCGGTGCGGGGCGGCCGGATCGGCGTCGATGACGCGCTGCGCGGCCGCCACCCGCTTCTCGGTGGCGCGTTCCAACCACACCGGGCCGGCGAACTGACCCTGTTGTCCGGGCCGGTGCAGAAACATCACGAGCCAGCGGGCGATCTGCTGGGCGACCCGTGGTCCGTGGTCGGCCGCGACGACCGCCAGGGCCAGATCGATTCCGGCCGTGACGCCACCCGACGTCCACACCGGCCCGTCATGCACGTAGAGGGCGTCGTGGTCGACGGTGAGGTCGGGGAAACGCCTGCCGAGATCGCCGGACAGCGACCAGTGGGTGGCCACCCGGCGACCGCTGAGCAGTCCGGCCCGCGCGCACAGGAACGCGCCGGAACAGATCGACAACAGCCGCGTGGGGCGACACCGCCGCAACCAGGCCACGAGGTCGGCGTGCTCATCCGTGGCGGCCGCCGAACGGCCACCGGGCACGACGAGGGTGCCGGCCCGGACGGGCTCTCCGAGCGCGCTGGCCACCATGGTCAGGCCGCTCTCGGACACCACCTCGGCCTGGGTTCCGGCCAGCCTCAGGTCGTACGCGGGGCGGTCACCACGTACCGTCCGGTACCGGTTCGCCCCGGCGAGGACCTCCCACGGCCCGCTGACGTCCAGAGACTGCACGCCCGCGAAGCCGACAACGGTGACCCGCTCAACCATGCCCCGAGTCTGCCGGCGGGAGCGCCGTGTCGCCATGACGCGGTACCCACGGATGGTGACACCGCGCAGGTCCGGTGCCGACGACGTTCCCATCGCGTCCAGGGAGGCCGGCGCTGGACGACCGCTGACGCGGTGACCATCGACAACCCGGATGCGCTCGGCTCAGGCCGAGCGCATCCAGCGCGTCGCGGACGCTCGGGTCAGTCCCGCGCCTGGTCCAGTTCGCCGGTGGCGGCGAGCCGCCGGTACCAGTGCGCGCTGTCCTTCCAGACGCGTTCCTGGGTGTCGTAGTCCACGCGGATGATCCCGAACCGGCGGTCGTAGCCGTAGCCCCACTCGAAGTTGTCGAGCAGCGACCAGACGAAGTAGCCCCGGACGTCCACGCCCTGCTCGCGGGCGTCGGCAACGGCGGAGATGTGCCGACGCAGGTAGTCGATCCGCCGGTCGTCGTGGATCCGGCCGTCGGCCGACACGGCGTCGTCGAAGGCCGCGCCGTTCTCGGTGATCATCAGCGGCTGGCCCGGGTACTCCCGGCCCAGCCGCTGGAGCAGCTCGGTCAGCGCCGGCGGGTCGATGTTCCACCCCATCGCCGTGTACGGGCCGGGCTGCGGCAGGAAGTCGACGTCGTCGGCGCCTACCCACGGCGAGTGTGCCGACGCGCCGTGCCCGTCGGCGTCCGAGCGGGCCGAGTGCCCGTCCCAGGCGCGCACCAGGGTGCTCGAGTAGTAGTTGACGCCGAGCACGTCCAGCGGAACAGCGGCGACCTTCTCGTCGCCCTGGCGCACGAACGACCAGTCGGTGACCCCCGCCGTGTCGGCCAGCAGGTCGGCCGGGTACGCCCCGGTGAGCATCGGGCCGAGGAACGCCCGGTTCGCCAGCGCGTCGATGCGGCGGGCCGCGTCGACGTCCGCCGCCGAGTCCGACGCCGGGCGGATCACGTGCAGGTTCAGCGTCACCGACAGCTCGGCGGTCGGGGCCAACTCCCGGACCACCCGGCCGGCCAGGCCGTGCGCCAGGTTCAGGTGGTGCACCGCCGCCAGCGCCGCCGCCGGCTCGGTCCGCCCCGGCGCGTGCACGCCGGAGCCGTAGCCCAGGTACGCCGAGCACCACGGCTCGTTGAGCGTCGTCCAGGTGTGCACCCGGTCACCGAGTGCGGCGACGATCCCCGACGCGTACTCCTCGAAGCGCAGCGCCGTGTCCCGCACCGGCCACCCGCCGGCGTCCTCCAGCTCCTGCGGCAGATCCCAGTGGTACATGGTGGCCACCGGGCGGACGCCGCGCTCCAGCAGTCCGTCGACCAGCCGCGAGTAGAAGTCCAGGCCGGCCTGGTTGAACCGGCCGGACCCGCCCGGCTGCACCCGCGGCCAGGAGATCGAGAAGCGGTACGCGCCCAGGCCCAGCTCCGCGATGTGGTCGAGGTCCTGCGGCCAGCGGTGGTAGTGGTCGGCGGCCACGTCACCGGTGTCGCCGTTCAGCGTTCGCCCCGGGGTGTGGCTGTAGGTGTCCCAGATGGACGGCCCCCGCCCGTCCTCGCTGGCCGCGCCCTCGATCTGGTACGCCGCCGTGGCCGAACCCCAGAGGAAACTCTCCGGAAAGGTACGTGCCGTCATCGTCCTGCCACCTCCGTGCCGGCGACCACGCAGTGGTACGCCGACGAGTCGCCCGTCACCAGCTCCGCGGTGGCCACGCCGCCGCGGAAACTCACCTCGAACTCCGCGCCCGGCCCGTCGCCGGGCGACGGGATCCGTACCCGTTGCCGCTGTCCCTCCGCCGGGGCGTAGAGACGCAGTTGCACGCCGTCCGCCCAGTCGTAGTCGGGCCGGTCGGAGCGCGCCCCGAACGGGATGACCGCGCCCGGCCGGGCGAGCACCGGAAGGCTGTCGAACTCGTGCTTCTCGGTCACCCAGGCCGGGCCGGTGAGCTGAGCGCCGGTCACCAGGTGTGTCCACGTGCCGGCGGGCACATAGTAGGTGACCTGGCCGTCGGCGCTGAGCACCGGTGCGACAAGTACGTCGGAGCCGAGCATGTACTGACGGTCCAGGTGCGCCGCGGCCGGGTCGTCCGGGAACTCCACGATCATCGGGCGCATCATCGGGATGCCGTCGCGGTGTGCCTCCTGCGCGGCGGCGGCCAGGTACGGCATCAGGCTGAGCTTGAGCCGGCTGAAGTGCCGCAGCACGTCGACGGCCTCCTCGTCGTACGCCCACGGCACCCGGTACGAGCCGGAGCCGTGCAGCCGGGAGTGCGAGGAGAGCAGGCCGAACGCGATCCACCGCTTGAAGACGGCCGGGTCCGGGGTGCCCTCGAAGCCGCCGATGTCGTGGCTCCAGTAGCCGAAACCGGACGACGCCAGGGACAGCCCGCCGCGCAGCGACTCGGCCATCGCGACGAACGTCGACTCGCAGTCGCCGCCCCAGTGCACCGGAAACTGCTGCCCGCCGGTGGTGGCCGAGCGGGCGAACACCACCGCCTCGCCCTCGCCCCGCTCGGTCTCCAGCAGTTCGAAGACGGCCTTGTTGTAGAGGTACGAGTAGTAGTTGTGCATCCGCTTCGGGTCCGAGCCGTCGTGCCAGACCACGTCGGTCGGGATGCGCTCGCCGAAATCGGTCTTGAAGCAGTCGACGCCCATGTCCAGGAGAACCTTGAGCTTGCCGGTGAACCAGCGGACGGCGTCCGGGTTGGTGAAGTCGACGAGCGCCATGCCGGCCTGCCACATGTCCCACTGCCAGACCGACCCGTCCGGGTTGCGGACCAGGTAGCCGGCCTGGCGGCCCTCCTCGAAGAGGTACGAGCGCTGCGCGATGTACGGGTTGATCCAGACGCACACCTTCAGGTCGCGCTCGTGCAGCCGGCGCAGCATCCCCTCGGGGTCGGGGAAGGTCGCCGGGTCCCAGACGAAGTCGACCCAGTGGAACTGGCGCATCCAGAAGCAGTCGAAGTGGAACACCGACAGCGGCAGCTCCCGCTCGGCCATCCCGTCGACGAACTCGGTCACCGTCTTCTCGTCGTACGACGTGGTGAACGACGTGGACAGCCACAGCCCGTACGACCAGGCGGGCACCCGGGCCGGACGGCCGGTCAGCGCCGTGTAGCGGCACAGCACGTCCTTCGGAGTGGGCCCGTCGATGACGTGGTAGGTCAGGGACTGACCCTCGACGCTGAACTGGTTCTGCGCCACGACCTCCGAGCCGACCTCGAACGACACGTGCTCCGGATGGTCCACGAAGACCCCGTAGCCGGCGCTGCTGAGATAGAACGGCACGTTCTTGTACGCCTGCTCGCTGGCGGTGCCGCCGTCGGCGTTCCAGATGTCGACGCTCTGGCCGTTCTTCACGAACGGGCCGAAGCGCTCGCCCAGCCCGTACACCGTCTCGCCGACGCCGAGGGCGAGCCGTTCGTGCACGTGCCGGCGGCCCTCGCCGTCGGTGACGATGCCGACGCTGCGCGCGGTGGACGCGGTGATCAGCCGGTCGCCGTGCAGGAACTCCACCCGCCAGCCGTCGATGAGCGCGACCCGGACGGTCAGCTCGCCGGTGGTCAGTGACGCGGTGATGCCTGTGATGTCGACGGTGACCGGGTGCTCGTCGTCGGTGCTCAGCCCGAAGTGCGGCTCGCGGGGCAGCCCGCCGCTGTGGTGACCGATGGTCACCCCGACGACGCCGGGGGCGGGGGAGAAGAACCGGGCGGTGACGACGGGCCGGTTGAGGGTGTCGCGACGCCCGGTGAGCTGACCGGCCGGCGCGAAGACGGTGAAGCCGCGGTCGTCCGGCTCGACCGATTCCACCGTGCCGGGGCGCAGCACGCTGACTCCCGGACGCAGTTGCCAGTACCCGTCGGTGAACTTCACTTCTCGGCTCCTGCCGTGATGCCGCGCGCCAGAGTGCGCTGGAAGATGAGGAAGAAGAGGATGGCCGGCACCAGGCTGATCAACGCGCCGGCGTTCGTCGTCGGGGCGTCCATCAGCCGGTCACCCTGCAGGGACGCGAGCGCCACCGGGATCGTCTGCGTCTGGTTGTCGATGAGCATGACCAGCGGGATGAGGAACTCGTTCCAGGTCCAGATGAAGAAGAAGATGAGCAGCACGGCGAGGGTGGGCCGCAGGTTGGGAAAGACCACCCGCCACAGCACCGTCCACTTGCCGGCGCCGTCGAGCGCGGCCGCCTCCAGCAGCGAACGGGGGAACGTGCCCAGCACCGAGGCCAGCAGGTACGTGCCGAACGCGCTCTGGATCACCGTGAAGATGATGATCACCGCGAGTCGGGTGTTGTAGAGCCCGACCTCCTTGGCCACGTAGTAGAGCGGGTAGATCAGCGCCTCCTGCGGCAGCATGTTGGCCAGCAGGAACAACCCGACGATCCACAGCCGGCCGCGGACCCGGCCGATGCCCAGGGCGTACGCGTTGAGCAGGGACACGACCACGCCGAGCACCGCCACCGAGCCGGCGATGAGCGCCGAGTTCCACAGCTTGAGGGGGAAGTTCACAGCGGTCCAGTACGTCCGCAGACCCTTGCTGTAGAACTCCGTCGGCCAGCTCAGCGGGCCGCCCGACGAGTAGTCGCCTGGCGACTTGAACGCGTTGAGCAGCATGAACGCGAACGGCACCAGCATGACGAGCGCACCGAGGGTGACCAGGACGAGCACGACCCAGCGGCTGACACCGCGGTGGTGCCTGTCGGGCACCGGCCGGTGCACCGGCACCGGCGTGAGCGTGACTGCCATGTCAGAACCCCCGGTCCCGGCGCTCGCTGCGCGCCTGCATCCAGATGAAGACCCCGGCCACCACGACGATGATCAGCGTGAGCACCGTGGAGATCGCCGAGCCGTAGCCGACCTGGAGCTTCTTGAAGAACGTGTAGTACGCGAAGTACGACGGCACGTTCGTGGCGTTCTCCGGGCCGCCCCGGGTCAGCGCGAAGATCGGGCCGAACACCTTCAGCGCCGCGATGGTGCAGGTCAGGGCCACCACGAACGTCTCGGGCCGGATCTGCGGGAGGGTGATCGCCCGGAACCGGTGCAACCAGTTCGCGCCGTCGACCTCGGCGGCCTCGTACAGTTCCGGGTCGACGCGCTGCAACGCCGCCATGAACACCACCACCGGATAGCCGATCTGCACCCAGATCATCACCGCCATGACGGCCGGCAGGGCCGTGCCCGGGTCGCCGAGCCAGTCGTGACGCAGCGCGCCGAGGCCGACCGCGTCGAGCAGGCTGTTGAACGCGCCGTCGGGGCGCAGGATCCAACCCCACACGATGCCGGCCACCACCACGGGCAGCACCTGCGGCAGGTAGAAGGCGGCCCGCAGCGCGGCGGCGGTACGCGGCTTGAACCGACGCCCGATGACGTCGAACAGCACCGAGGCGAGCAGCAACCCGAGTGCTGTGGGCACCACCACCATCGCGACGATCATCGCCACGGTGTTGCGGAACGACGCCCAGAACACGTCGTCGTCCAGCAGGCGCTTGTAGTTGTCGAACCCCACGAAGGTGGGGTCGCCGATCCCGGACCACTTCGTCAGCGACAGGTAGACCGTGCCGACCAGCGGAGCGCCGATGACCAGGACGAACAGCACCGCTCCGGGGAGCAGGTAGAGCCAGTACGCCGCCTTGCGGCCGCGGGGTGCGCGACCGGTCTCGCGCGGGGTGGGTGTCGTCGCCGTCGGGGATGTGGCGGCGACGGTCTCGGAGGCTGCCATGGACGATCCTTCCCGGTGGAGCGGGCGGGCACGCCTGTCGTGCCTGTCGTGCCCGCCGCTCGCCGTGTCACTTGCCGGTGATCTCCTTGACGCCCTCGGCGTACGGCTTGGCGATCGTGTCGAGCACCTGGTCCGGAGACTTCGACCCGTTGATCAGGGCTTGGAAGCCACCGACCAGCACGTCGTAGTAGCCGGGCACCGGCCAGTCCGGGTAGAAGGCCAGGCCGTCGGACTTGCTGACCGTGTTGAAGTCCTCGATCAGCTTGCGGTCCTTCGGGTCGCTGATCTTCGACGCGTCAGCGGCGACCGGTACGCCACCGTTGTTGCCGATCAGGTCCTGGATCTCCGGACGCAGGGTGATGTCGATGAAGTCGTACGCCAGGCTCTTGGCCTTGCTGTTCTCCGGGACCACCCAGATGTTGCCCGACGAGCCGGCGTTGAGGGTGTTGCCGGGGAAGAGGAAGGTGTCCCAGTTGGCCTTCATCTCGGTCTTGAACCGGCCGTACCACCAGCTGCCCGAGACGATCATCGGGGTCTTGCCGGCGATGAACGCGGTGCCCATGTCCTCGGCCTTGAGGCTCGCCGAGTTCTTGGCCACGTAGCCCTTGCGCACCCACTCGGCGAAGGTGTCCGCGCCGTACTTCAGTGGGTCCGCCGTGAAGTCGACAGGGTTCTTGTAGAGCTGGTAGTTGTCGACGAACTGCCGATCGGCCCTGGACAGCGCCAGCTGGTAGAAGAGCTGCCCGGCCGGGTACTCGGCGCCGGCCATGCCCAGCGGCGTGACGCCCTTGCCGACGAAGGTGTCCATCGCGGCGGTCATCTCGGCCATGCTGGTCGGCACCTTGACGCCGTTGCGCTGGAACAGGTCCTTGTTGTAGTAGACCGTGACGTACTCGCCGTAGTTCGGCACGCCGAACCACTTGCCCGACCCCATCACGCCCTTGTCGCTGTACCGGGCGGTGGTCTGCAGGCTGGGGCTGAGCTTGCCGGCCCAGCCGCGCTTGTCGGCCTCGGCGCTCAGGTCGGTGAGCAGACCCTGCGACGACAGCAGGCCGGCCGTCGCGTTGCCCTTGTTGTACTCCATGATGTCCGGGCCCTCGGACGAGTTGATGATCATGCCGGCGTTCTGCTGGATCTGCTCGAACGCCTTGCGCTCGAAGCGCACCTCGACGCCCGGGTGCTCGGCCTTGAAGATCTCGATCGCCCGGTTCCAGCCGACCCCCATCGCGCTGTTCTCGCTCTCGTAGTGCCAGAGCTTGAGGGTCTTGGCCCCGCTGTCGTCCTCGCTCTCGCCGCCGCCGCACGCGGCCACGGTGGTCGTCGCGGTCGCCGCCAGGGCGATCGCCGCGACGATCCGGCGAAATCGCTGCATTGCTATCCTCCTCGTGAGTATCGAGCCCGGTACTTCACTGGGTCCGTCGTCGCGTTGCCGCGCGGCGGCGGGCCGTTTCGGCTGGTCAGCCCCCGCTCGTCGGAGACGGTTCGGCGCTGACCAGGGCCGGCCGTCGTGGCTCGGCGGTCGATCCCCGGATCTCCAGCGCACACGGCAGCAGTTGCTGGTGGCGCTCGTTGCCGGGTCCGTTCAGGTGGCGCACCAGCGCCTCGATCGCGATCCGGCCCAGGGCCGACCCGGGCGACGTCATCGCGGTCAGCGCCGGGGTGGCCAGCTCGGCGACCTGTGGTGAGGTGACCATCGAGACGACCGAGACGTCGTCGGGCACCGACAGCCCTCGGCCGGTCAGCTCGCCGAGGATGCCGAAGATCGCGGTCTCGTTCATCGCCAGCACGGCGGTCAGCTCCGGCGTCCGCGCGAACGCGGCGGCCAGGGCCGCCCGCCCGCCGGCGGCGCTGTCCTCGGCCGGGATCATGACCGGCTCCAGGCCGTGCCCGCTCATCGCCGTGACGAAGGCGTCCCGGGTACGCAACGCGGGGCCGTAGCCGCTGGCCAGTGTGGCGGCCGAGTGGTTGACGTAGACGATCCGACGGTGCCCCAGGTCGACCAGGTGCGCGACGGCCTCCCGCACGGTCTGCTCGAAGTCGATGTCGACGTAGGAGAGCCCGGTGGTGTCGCCGGTGCGCCCGATCAGCACCAGCGGCACGCCCGCCTCCTGGAGCACGGTGACCCGCTCGTCGGCGAGCTGCACCTCCATCAGCACGACGCCGTCGAGCATCCGCTGGCTGGCCAGCCGGCGCAGGTCGCCGAGGTTGCCGCCGCCGACCGGCGAGAGCACCAGGTGGTAGCCGACGGCGCTGGCCGCCGCGGCGGCGCCGGTGACGAACGCGGTCTCGGTCGCGCCGAGGCCGCGCTCGTCCATCGGCATCAACAGACCCAGGATGCGGCTGCGGCGGCTGGCCAGCCCACGGGCCATCGCGTTGGGCTGGTAGTCGAGCTGTTTCATCGCGGCGAGGACCTTGTCCCGGGTGCCCTGCGAGATCGGCCGGGCGCCGGTGAGTACGTACGACACCGTGCTGACCGAGACCCCCGCGAGGCGGGCGACGTCGTGCATGGTGGCCACCGCGCACCTCCTCCGGCCCGGGAGCACGGGATCGCCCCCGAATGATCGTCGAAGCGTTTCGACGAAGCGGTTCGACAGACGCTAGGACACCTGTTACGGAGACGTCAATAGCCGATGTCGAGAACAAGTCCAACCGCGACTCCACGCGAAGATCCGCACAACTTCCGCGATGTTGCTGCCTCCGAGGGAGACAGCAACATCCCTGATCTGGCGCAGATCTTGCCCACGACCCCCGCGCGGCGCGTCAGGTGAGGTCGAACAGGGTGGCGGCGTTGTGCCAGCACACCGCGCGTAGCCAGTCGTCGCCCAGGCCCAGTCGGGCGAGCCCGGTCAGCTGGTCGGCGTACGGGTAGGGGATGTTGGGGAAGTCGCTGCCGAGCAGCACCTTGCCGGCGAGGCCCAGGTCGCGCAGTCGGGGCAACTCGTCGGCGGGGAAGGGCACGAACCGGTCGAAGAACGGCGTGAACGCCATGGTGGTGTCCAGCCGGACCCGTTCGTACGCCTCGGCGAGGTCGAGGAACGCCCGGTAGTCGGGGGCACCGAGGTGCGCCACCACGGCGGCCAGCCGGGGGTGGCGGGCGAGCAGGTCGGCGAACGGGGCGGGCCCGGTGTGCGTCGTCCCCACCGGGGCGTGCCCGGCGTGCACGACCACCGGCACGCCCGCGTCGGCAAGCGTCCCCCACACCTCGTCCAGCGCCGGATCGGTGGGGGAGAAGCCGCCGACCTGCACGTGCACCTTGAACAGCCGTGCACCGCCGGTCAGCGCGTCGTCGACGTACGCGGCGACACCGGGCTCGGGGAAGAAGGTGGCCGAGGGCAGACAGCCCGGGGTGTCCCGGGCGAATCGCAGCGTCCAGCGGTTCAGGTCCGCCGCCATGCCCGGTCGGTGGGGGTACGCCAGCGCGCTGAACGCCCGTACCCCGAGGTGGCGCAGGTGGGCGACGCGGTCCGCGTCGCTCCACCGGTAGCGGATCGGCCACTCGGTGCCCACCAGCGGCCCGGCGGCGTCGAAGTACTCCCAGACGCGGCGCAGCAGCCTCGGCGGCAGGAAGTGCACGTGCACGTCCGCCAGCCCGGGGAGCCCGAGCCCGCGCCAGAACTCCGGCACCCGCGCGTCCGCGGCCGGAGGCGACGGCTGCGCGGGGCCGGTCATATGTCGATGTTGAACCGCTGCAGCACCGACGGGGCGATCAGGCCGACGGTGGCGAGCGCCACCACGACGGTCAGGACGGTGCGCAGCACGACCACCTCGGTCTTGCTGCCGGTACGCAGTGCGATGCTGTTGGGCAGGCCGATCATCGTCCACATGCGGCGTCGGATCGGGATCGGCCAGAGGATCGGCACCCCCGCCCTGGTGATCATGTCACCGAGGATGTGCACGAAGCAGCCCACCCCGACGGCCGTGCCGATCAGCGGATAGCCCCGCCCGCCCGGCAGGTTGGCGAAGGTGAACCAGGCCGCCCCGGCTGACGCCAGCGTCACGATCACCCAGCCGGCCCGCTCGGCCCACTCGTCGAAGAGCCCGCGCAGGGCCAGACCGAACATGAAGAACAGGATCGTGATCACCGCCCACTTGCCGTACGCGGCGCAGAGCGCGGTGGTGCCCCACCCGACCAGCAGCGTGAACGGAAGCGTGTGGGTGAGCGTGCGATGCCCGTTGTTGCGGCGCGGATCCTTGCTGAGCTTCGTCGCGTAGTAGACACCGAGGGAGATCTTCTCCATCACCTCGGCGACGAAGAGCGAGAAGACCCCGAACGTGCGGGCGACGGTGGCACCACCCTGGTTGCGGGTCACCTTGCCGGACAGGTCCAGGTCGGGAAAGAGCGCCCCACCCGCGCAGACCGCCGTGCCCACCGCCAGCGCCAGAGGCGACTGGTGGTAGTCGGCGAACTGGTCCAGCGCCCAGGACCCGGCCAGCCATACCGCCGCGCCGGACAGCGCGTGCGACGGTCCCATCATCTCGGCTCACCCTCCCCAGGGATCTTGAGCGCCCAAAACTACGCCACTGTAGCCAGCGCCCGTGTCACAGGGGCGCCGGTCGTGTCGTCCACACAGGACATCGTCAGAGGGCGGGCGTGAAGCTCTGCCGGATCATCACGAAGTATGCCGCGTTGACCTGCCAGTCGAACTCTTTTGTCAACCACGAGACGGTGTAGGCGCGCCCGGCCGAGGTGTTGGCGAGCAGCCGGATGCTGTGCACCTGCTCACCTGCGGCGTTCTCCCAACTGCACTCCCAGAGGGCCCCGCCGTCGAAGATGTCCAGCGCCGAGATGTCCACCTTGCGGTAGCCCGGCAGCGCGCCACCGCCGACGAGCCGCTTCTCCTCGGCCTTCCAGTGCGCCACCGGATCGACCCGCGGCGGCCCCGCCTCGACGCTGAGCACCCGGGTCCCATTCGGCTCCCGGAAGCAGGTCACCGCGCCCTCGGTCCAGCGTGCCCAGGCCACCGGCGCCGCGATACGGAAGCCTGTCGGATCCACGTGCCAGGTCCAACCCTCCAGCAGCCCGTACCGCGCATCGCGGGGCGGTGACACCGACGGCACCGGGGTGGCCGTCGGCGGTGGAGGCGCCGCGCAGGCGAACGCGGCCGGTCGGGAGGCGGTCGCGCCACCTCCGGCGCCGGACGGCGGCGTCCGCTCGTCGTGACGGCTGAGCAGCACCGCCGTGACACCCCCGGCGACGAGCAGGGCGGCGGCGGTCGCCGCGCCACCCAGCGCGATCAGCCGGCCGCGTCGGCCGGCCGGGCGAGCCACCGGCGGGCGGGCCGTTGACGGCGCGTCGGCCGGTGGGCGGGTCACCAGCGGGCGGGCCGTCGGTGGGCGGGTCGGTGGCGGCGCGTCGTCCGGCGAGCCGCCCTGGGCCGCCAGCGCGGAACGGCCCGCGCTGCGGACCGCCGCCACCGCCGAGGAGCGGGCCGGCCCGGCCGGCCCGTCGTGACCGGCGGCTGCGGCGCGCAGCAGCGGCTCGGCCTCGATGGCTGTCAACCGCCGCCGGGGATCGCGCTGCAACAAACCGGTGATCACCGGCCGCATCGGGCCGGCCCGGCGCATCGGATCCGGCGGTTCCGTGGCCAGCGCGCTGAGCGTCGCCATCGCGCTGGACCGGGCGTACGGGGACTGCCCCTCGACCGTCGCGTAGAGCGTGGCGCCCAGCGACCACAGGTCGGTACGCGGATCCGACACGCCGTCGCGGGCACGCTCCGGCGCGACGAACTGCGGCGAGCCGAGCACCAGGCCCGGGCCGGTCATCGCCCCGTCGCCGCCGTCGAAGGTCGCCAGGCCGAAGTCGGTGAGCACCACCCGCCCGTCGTCGGCGACCAGCACGTTGTGCGGCTTCACGTCGCGGTGCAGCACGCCTGCGGTGTGTGCCGCCCGCAACGCGGCGAGCACCGCCAGCCCGATCCGGGCCGTACGTTGTGGACTCAGCGGGCCCTCGGCGCTGATGATCTGCTGCACCGACCGGGAGGCCACATACTCCATCACGATCCACGGGTTCTCCCGGTCGTGCACCACGTCGTAGAGGCGTACGACGTTGGGGTGGTTGAGCCGCGCGGCCGTGCGCGCCTCGCGTAGCGTCCGCAGTCGTAGCTCGGCGCGGTCGGCCTCGGCCAGCCAGGCCGGTGGCACAACCTCCTTCACCGCCACGTCCCGGTGCAGCATCTCGTCACGGGCCAGCCACACCCGGCCCATCCCGCCGGTGCCGACCAGGTCGAGTAGCCGGTACCGACCCGCGATCAGCAACTGCTGCACCGCCGCTCCCCCTCGGTCACCCCGAGTTACACGATAGCCACCACTGTGGGTTTTCTCATCCGCTGAGCGGCCTCGATCCACGCCGGACGGAGGGCCGAGCAGGGCCATACGGCGCAGGTCAGCGGGGTGGTCGGAAACTGTTTCGCACTGCGGTCCAGTCCGCGCCGGCGGCCGTCCAGTCCCTGTCGTCGGTGATCCACCCCAGTGTCCAGCGCTGGTCCGCGAGGATCTGCCGCCGGGCGTGCAGCACGGGCCCGTACGGGGCGGTCCACCGGCACTCCCACTCCGCGCCGCCGCCGCCCGCGGCGAGCCGGATCTCGTCGTAGCCCGGCAGCGCCCCGGCGCCGGCCGCCTCGTCGCGGGCCGACCGCAGTCGGATGAGCGGGTCGGCCGCCCCGCCCTGCGCGACGCTCAACGCCCGCCCGGTGGCCGGGTCCTGGAAGCACACCACCCCGCCCTCGCGCGAGTAGTGCCAGGTCGCCGGCACGGAGACCCGGAAGCCGGTGCTGTCGGCATGCCAGACCCAACCCGCCGGCGGCCGGAACCGCTCGCCCGGACCGGGGGATCCGGCCGAGACCGGCGGGCCCGCGACGTCGGGATGGACGCACGGGAACGGCGGCGGAGGAACGTCGCGGCCATTCGGCGGCGGGCCGGGCCGGCCGGGGCCACCACCGCCGTACGGGCCGCCGGGACCGCCACCGCCGTACGGACCGCCCCGGTCGTCGCCGTAGCCCCCGTTCGCGCCGCCGCCGTCGTTGGGACGGTTCGTCGATGGCGCGGTGGACCGCCCGGCGGTGTCGGTCGGGGCGTCCCCGGCGACGGCCAGCGCGGTGCCCACGCCGGCCGCGGCGGCCACCAGCAGCGCGGTGACGACAAGCGCACCCCGCCGCGCCGTGGGTCGTCGGCCCAGTCGCCCGGCCGGTCGCTCCGACGCTGGTGGAGTGGAGGCTGTGGCCTCCGTCGGGGCCCGGCCGCCCGGTTCGGCGCTCGGGTGGGCGCCGGTCGAAGCGTTTCCAGGTGGAACGGCGCCACCGCCCTTGGTGGCGGCGGTCCGGCCGGGCTCGGACAGCGCGATGGTGGCGTCCTGGTCGGCCGGCTCCCCCGAAGCGGACGCCCCCGAGCCGGTCGAGCCTGCGGAGCGGGTCGGGGCGCCGGGTGCGGCTTCCGGCTGGTGCACCGGCGGGCTGGGGTGGCCGGTCGCGGCCGCGGTGAGCAGCCGGCGGGCCCCGTCGTGGTCGAGGCGGTCACCCGGGTCGCGGCGCAGCAGCCCGGCGAGCACCGGCGCGAGCGGTCCGGCGTGCGGGGCCGGGTCCGGTGGGCCAGCGGCCAGCGCGCTGAGCGTGGCCATGGCGTTGCTGCGGGCGTACGGGGAGCGGCCCTCGACGGCGGCGTGCAGGGTGGCCCCGAGCGACCACAGGTCGGCGGCGACAGTGGACACCCCCTCGGCGGCGCGCTCCGGGGCGACGTACTGCGGGGAGCCGAGCACCATCCCGGGACGGGTCATCGCTCCGTCCCCGCCGTCGAAGGTGGCCAGCCCGAAGTCGGCGAGCATCACCCGACCGTCGTGGGCGACGAGCACGTTCTGCGGTTTGACGTCGCGGTGCAGCACTCCTGCCGTGTGCGCGGCCTCCAGCGCGCCGAGCAGGGCCAGGCCGATCCGCGCGGCGCGGACCGGCGTCAGCGGTCCCTCGGCGTCGACGACGTCCTGCAGGGTGCGCGACGGGACGTACTCCATCACGATCCACGGGCTGCCCTCGACCGGGACGACGTCGTAGAGCCGGACCACGGCGGGGTGGTTGAGCCGGGCCGCGGCGCGCGCCTCCCGCAGCGTGCGCGAGCGCAGCTCGGCCCGCTCGTGGTCGGCCAACCAACTCGGCGGTACGACCTCCTTGACGGCGACCTCGCGGTGCAGCATCTCGTCGCGGGCTCGCCACACCCGACCCATGCCCCCACGACCCACCAGGTCGAGCAGCCGGTACCGACCGGCGATCAGCACCTGCGCACGCTCCTCCTCAGCCGCTGTCCGGGGTACACCCTAACCAGCGGATCGGAAGTCACCTATCGGTCGACCGACCTGGCTCAGCAGGCGGCGTGGTCGACGGCGGCGAGCAGATTGCCCTCCGGGATGGCGATCCGGTCACGCCCCCCGGCCAGTCGGGCGGCGGCCCGGCGGGCCTGGAGCGGGCCGTACTCACGACGGGCGGTGGCGTAGCTGGCGGCGGTGCGGGCCGCGATGGTGGCCCAGCCGTACCGCTCGCCGACCATGGTGCGGGCCTGCCGGGCCACCCGTCGGGCGAAGACCTCGTCGCCGAGCAGTTGGTCGACCGCGCCCGCGAGGGCGGCCGGGTCGCTGTGCGGGAACGTCACGCCTGTCACGCCGGGTTCGACGATCTCGGCGAGGCCGCCGGTGCGAGCCACGGCGAGGGGTGCCCCGGCAGCGGCCGCCTCCAGGGCCACCATGCCGAACGGCTCGTAGAGACTGGGGACCACTGTCGCGTCGGTGGCGCCGAGCACCGCCGGCAGTTGGGTGGCGTCGAGGAAGCCCGTGAAGCGGACTGTCGAGCCGAGCGCCAGGCGGCGGGCCTGCGCCTCCAACTCGGGGCGGTACGGGCCGTCGCCGGCGATCACCACGCGCAGCCCGGGGTGCCGCTCGCGCAGCCGGGGCACGGCGTGCACCAGGTGCTGCACGCCCTTCTCGTAGACCAGGCGTCCCGCGTACCCGACGAGGGGGCCGTCCGCGGCGAACCGCGCGCGGGCCGACGCGACAGCGCGCGGGCGGGCCCGCCAGGCCCGGTCGTCGACCCCGTTGGGGACCACGTCGACAAGCCCGGCTGGCACGTCGAAGAGCGCGCTGACCTGGTCGCGCATGTAACCCGAACAGGTGATCACCCGGGTGGAGGACCCGCTGAGCCAGTGCTCGACGCCGTGGATGGTGCGGTTCATCTCCTCGGGCAGCCAGCCCTGGTGCCGGCCCGCCTCGGTGGCGTGGATGGTGGTGACCAGCGGCAGGTCGAGGTGTTCGGCGACTGTGGTCGCGGTGTGGGCGACGAGCCAGTCGTGGGCGTGGATGACGTCGTAGCTGCCGGCCTGGGTGGCGCGCAGGGCGGTGCGGGTGAGGGTGTGGTTGAAGGCCATCGTCCACGCGAGGAGGGAGCCGGTGGCGAGGGGGAAGGCGACGGGGTCTTCGGGTGCGCGCAGGATGCGGACGCCGTCGGCGTACTCCTCCAGGGGTGCGCCCTCGGCGTGGCGGGTGACGACTGTGACGTCGTGGCCGGCGGCGGCGAGGGCGACGGAGAGGGCGTGCACGTGGCGGCCGAGGCCGCCGACGAGCACCGGCGGATATTCCCAGGACAGCATCAGCACCCGCAGCTGACGAGCGGGGTGGATGTCGATCACGTGGGCGTCGGGTGACATGCGGCCCCCTTTGAGTTGTCCCCGGGCGCGCGCCGACCGACACCGGAGTCGATGTCGCCGTCGCGTCTGGATCGGGGCCAATCCTGCCCGGGCCGAGATAACCAGCGGAGACACCGCCGTTGCGGTCGTGTAAAGCGCTACTGGCCTTTTCGGCGCACCCGCAGCAACTCGGCCACCGACCACGCCTGGAACGGGCAGCCGGTCGCGGAGTGCGGCGCGACGCCGTCGGCCGTCTCACTTACCGATCCTAGCCCATATTCGGTCAGATGGGACTCTATGCCGATCAATGCGTCATCGACCGACATCTTGCCCCGCCGGGCGGCGTCCACGTACGGCCCGAGCAGCCACGGCCACACCGTGCCCTGGTGGTAGCCGCCGTCCCGCTCGGCCGGGCCACCCCGGTGTCGAGCCACGAACTCGGGAGAATCCGGGGCGAGACTGCGCGGCCCGAGCGGGGTGAGCAGCCCGGTCGCGATCCGGCGCAGCGTCGATTCGTCCGGCTCCAACGGTGCGAACGGCAACGACCAGGCCAGCAACTGGTTGGGGCGCAGCGCGTCGTCGTCGTGCAGGGCCGACCCACCCAGCGGGTACGCCGGCGCGGGCGCGTCCAGCACGTCGTGCAGCCAACCGGTCGGGGACGGGTAGCGGTCCCGGAACGACGCGGTCGCCTGCGCGTGCCGCCGCCACAGCTCGGCCGCGTCCTGCCCGGCCAGCTCGGTCAGCTCGGCGAGGCCGGCCAGCCCGTTGACCCACAACGCGTTGACCTCGACCGGCTTGCCCGTACGCGGGGTGACCGGCACCCCGTACACGCGGGCGTCCATCCAGGTGAGCGCGCTGCCGGGGGCGCCCTGGGTGAGCAGCCCGTCGGCCGGGTCTACGGCGATCCCGTACCGGGTGCCGGCCACGTGCGCGTCGACGACGGTGCGCAGCGCCGGCAGCAGCTCGTCACCGAGGTCGGTGTCGCCGGTGACCGTCACGTGCCGGCTCACCGCGTGCAGGAACCACAGCGTGCCGTCGACGGTGTTGTACTCCACCCGGCCGGTGTCGGCCGTGTTGGCGAGCATCCCCTCGGACAGGGTCGCCGCGTACGCCCGCAGCAGCTCACGCCCCTCGGCGGCCCGGCCGGTGCAGAGGAACAACCCCTCGTACGAGATCATCGTGTCCCGCGACCAGGCGCCGAACCACGGGTACCCGGCCACCACGTCGACAGCCGCGCCACCGGGACGGACCACGAACGCGTCGGCTGCCAGCGCCAGCGTCGCGTCCACCGCATCGGCCGGCTTCGCCGCGGCCACCACCTGCCGGTTGCGTCGCCGGGCAGTCGCCACGATCTCGGCGGCCGGCGGCGGCTCCTCGTCCAGCCGACCCGCCCAGGCCCGCACCGACACCGTGTCGCCGGGGCGCTCCAACTCGCCGGCGAAGCGGCCCGCGTACCAGACGTCCTCGTTCGGGTGCAGACCCCGGACGGCCTCCTCGCGGTGGTGCACGCCCAGCCACCACTGCCCCTCCGGCGTCCAGCCGGGGCCGGCGAGCCGGTACGCGCCCTCGACCACCGCGCCGTCGGCGACCGCCTCGACCTGCGGCGTCGGGCCGTCGGCCCGCCGCTCGCCGTGCGCGTCGCGCCAGGTGCACGCGGCCGACAGCTCCAGCCGGACCGGACCGCCGGCGACCAGCCGGTGCACGACCGCCACGCAGGAGCGGCCGGGCAGCATGGCCAGCTCTCGCTCGATCACCACCGCGCCGATCCGCCACCGCCACCGGGGCAGCCCGTCGACCAGGTCGAAGCGCTCCAGCAGCTCGAAGCCGCGCGGGTCGACGTCGCCGGAGGACCACTCGTGGGCGCCGAGCCGGACCCGCGCGCCGGACGGCAGGGTGACAGTCGGGTCGAGGCTCACCAGTCCCACCTGGCGGGAGGCGGGAGTTTCGCCCGGCACCACCAGCAGACCGTGGTAGCGGCGGGTCCGCAGCCCGCCGACGGTGCCCATCGCGTATCCGCCGAGGCCGTCGGGCACCAGCCACTCCCGGCTGGACGCGCTGGTCAGGTCGCCGCAGACCTGCGGGCCGAAGTTAATGTCGATCAACTTTCCTCCACCGCCGCCGAGGTGTAACACACCACGACGAGAATGGCCGCTGTGGTCAAGCACCGCGGCGGCGTCAAAGATGTGCACGTGATCAATGACCGCTCGTCCTCCGACGCCTCGCCACCCGACGCTGAGCGGCTCCGGCTCGCCCAGGCCGACTCGGGGGAGCAGGACTGGCGCGCATGGGGTCCCTATCTGTCCGAACGGGCGTGGGGGACGGTACGGGAGGACTACAGCGAGCACGGTACGGCGTGGGACTACTTCCCACACGACCATGCGCGGTCCAGAGCCTACCGCTGGAACGAAGACGGGATGGCAGGCGTCTGCGACGACCGTCAGACCTTCGCCTTCGCCCTGGCGCTGTGGAACGGCAGGGACCCGATCCTCAAGGAGCGGATGTTCGGCCTCGGCGGCGACAGCGGCAACCACGGGGAGGACGCCAAGGAGTACTGGTGGTACGAGGACTCCACGCCCACCCACTCCTGGATGCGCTGGCGCTACCACTACCCGCAGGCCGCCTTCCCGTACGACGAACTCGTCGCGGTCAACGCGCTGCGCGGCCGGGACGACACCGAGTACGAGCTGGTGGACACCGGGATCTTCGACGACGACAGGTACTGGGCGGTGACCGTCGACTACGCCAAGGCGTCACCGACCGACCTGTGCATCGTGGTGACAGTGGCCAACCGGGGCGACCGGGCGGCGACCCTGCACGTGCTGCCCACCCTGTGGTTCCGCAACACGTGGGCCTGGGGGCTGCCCGGCGGCGACCGGATCCCCCGGCTGACCGGGGAGGGCACCCGGCTGGTGGGTGAGCACCGGGTGCTCGGCCAACTGCTGCTGGAGGGCGACGGCGGCCCGGTGCCGCTGCTCTGCGACAACGACACGAACGCCGAACGGCTGTGGGGGCTGCCCGGCCGCTCCCCGTACCCGAAGGACGGCATCAACGACCACGTGGTCAACGGCGCCCCCACTGTCAACCCGGCCCGCGAGGGCACCAAGGGCGCGTTGCACTACGTGCTCGACGTGCCGGCCGGCGGGCAGCGCCAGATCCGGTTGCGGCTGACCCGTACCGCCTCCCCGCCGGCCGCCGCCCCGCCACCCCCGGCCGACCTCCGCGACGGCTTCGAGGCCGTGGTGTGGGCCCGGCGGGCCGAGGCGAACCGCTTCTTCGCCGGGGTGATCCCGGAGGCCGCGACCGCGGACGAGGCGCTTGTCGCGCGGCAGGCCATCGCCGGGCTGATGTGGGGCAAGCAGTTCTACCACTTCGACGTCAAACGCTGGCTGGACGGCGACCCGGGCTCGTCGCCCCCGCCGGCCGGGCGTCGGCACGGGCGCAACAGCGCCTGGTGGCACATGACCAGCTTCGACGTCATCTCCATGCCCGACCCCTGGGAGTACCCCTGGTACGCGGCGTGGGACCTGGCCTTCCACTGCGTGAGCATCGCCCGGGTCGACCCGGGCTTCGCCAAGGAGCAGATCCTGCTCCTGCTGCGCGAGTGGTACCTGCACCCCAACGGGCAGATCCCGGCGTACGAGTGGGCGTTCGGCGACGTGAACCCGCCAGTGCACGCCTGGGCGGCGCTCAAGGTGTTCGAGATCGACGGCGGCCGGGACTTCGAGTTCCTGGGCCGGGTGATGCACAAGCTGCTGCTCAACTTCACCTGGTGGGTCAACCGCAAGGACACCGGTGGCAACAACGTCTTCGAGGGCGGCTTCCTCGGGCTGGACAACGTCGGACCGTTCGACCGCTCGGCGGCGCTGCCGGTGGCCGGTGTGCTCGAGCAGTCCGACGGCACCGGCTGGATGGCCATGTACGCCCTCAACCTGCTCGACATGGCCATCGTGCTGGCCGAGCACGACCGGACGTGGGTGGACACCGCCACGAAGTTCTTCGAGCACTTCCTCTACATCGCCGCCGCCGCGTACGAGCAGGGGCTGTGGGACGACGAGGACGCCTTCTTCTACGACGTGCTGCGCCTCGCCGACGGCACCAAGGTGCCGCTGAAGGTCCGCTCGGTGGTCGGGCTGCTGCCGCTGGCCGCCACCACCCGCCTCACCGCCAAGACCCTGCACCGGCTGCCGGAGCTGGGCGCCCGGCTGCGCTGGTTCCTCACCAACCGCCCGGAGTACGCCCAGGTGATCGGCACCCGCCGGCTCGGCCCGGACGGCCGCCAGCAGCGGCTGCTGTCCATGGTCGGCCAGGAGCAGGTGGTCCGGCTGCTCGCCCGGATGCTCGACCCCGACGAGTTCCTCTCCGACTTCGGCCTGCGGACGCTGTCCCGCGCGCACCTGGACAAGCCGTTCTCGGTAACGCTCGGCGGGCAGGAGTTCTCCGTCGGCTATGAACCGGCCGAGTCGACGAGCGGCCTGTTCGGTGGCAACTCGAACTGGCGCGGGCCGATCTGGATGCCGACGAACTTCCTGCTGATCAGCGCGCTGCGCGACTACGCGGCGTTCTTCGGCGACGACCTGCAGGTGGAGTATCCGACCCGCTCCGGCGTGAAACTCTCGCTGGACGAGATCGCCGACGACCTGTCCGCCCGGCTGATCTCGCTGTTCACCCAGGACGACTGGGGTCGTCGACCGATCTATGGGGCTGCGCAGTTGTTCCAGACCCACCCGGACTGGCGCGACCTGATCTCGTTCCCGGAGTATTTCCACGGCGACAACGGCGCCGGCCTGGGCGCCTGGCACCAGACCGGCTGGACGGCCCTGGTAGCCGACCTGATCCTCACCCTGCGCCGCTGACGGTCAGGCGGTGATCAGGCCGAGTTTGATCAGGCTGTCGGCGGTGTCGGTGATGGTCGTCCGCACCGGACGTGGCCGCCAGCCGAGGACGTTGCGAGCCTTGTCGTTGCTGATCACCGGCACCTGACCCCGCAGGGCGGCCGCGTCGCGTAGCGCCGGCTCGGTCTTCGCGGCCTCGCGGACCTCGTCGTCGGTGAGTTCCCGAGCCGGCACCCGGTCCGCCAGGCTGGGCAGGTGCCGAGCCAGCATTCCCGCCAGGTCGAGGAAGCTGATCGAGGGGCCGCCGACACCGATGAACCGTCCGCCGGCGGCCGCCGGATGCAGCATCGCGCGTAGGTGCAGGTCGACGACGTCCCGGACGTCGACGACCCCGAAGTACATCCGGGGTACGACAGGCATCGCGCCCTGGAGGAACGCCCGCACCAGCCCGGTCGACGCGGACATCCGCGCGCCCAGCAGCGGCCCGAAGATGCCTGTCGGGTTGACCACGCTCAGCTCGACCCCGCCGTTGTCCCGGACGTAGTCCCAGGCGGCCCGCTCGGCGAGCGTCTTCGACCGGTGGTACGCCGGGATGTCGTCGTCCACGTTCGTCCAGTCCGCCTCGCTGTACCGGCCGTCGGGCTTCACCGTGTAGCCCACCGCGGCGTACGACGAGGTAAGCACGACACGCCGTACCCCGGCCTCGCGGGCGGCCCGCAGGACCCGCAGCGCTCCGTCGCGGGCTGGGCGGACCACCTCGTCGTCGTTCGCGGGCGGGGTGAACGGGAAGGGTGATGCGTGGTGCAGCACGTACCGCGCCCCCTCGGCCGCCTCGGCCCAGCCCTCGTCGGCGGAGAGGGCCGCGGTCCGGAACTCGACCCGGTCGTCCGGGTTGGTGCCGGTCTGCCGGACCCGGTCGAGCACCTCGTCCTGCTGGCCCGGCGCGCGGACTGTCACCCGTACCCGGTAGCCCTCGTCGAGCAGTCTGGCCACGGAGTACCCGCCGACGTGCCCGGTGGCACCGGTCACCAGCACGAGCGCGTCGTCGGTGGCGCGGAGTTGAACGTCGTTCGACATTGTTTGTGTCCTCGTTTCTCAGAAATCCTGAAGAGCGCGCTCGACCTGCTCGATCGCGCGGGTCTCGGCGGCGGCGTCACTTCGGTGTCGGGCGTCCCACATGTCCGCTTTGCCACGCATGTACGCCTGGCGTACCCGTAGGCGCTCGATCTCGGCGGACAGCCGTTCGGCGTGCCGGGCGAACAGGTCGCGCTGCGCGGCGGCCGCCTCGCGGTCGCCCTCGGTGAGCAACGTCAGGTACCGGCGCATATCCGCCACGCTCATCCCGGACGAGCGCAGGCAGGCCAGGGCGTCGACGCGCTCGGCGAGCCGGGTGTCGTAGCGGCGGTGGCCGCTGCTGTCGTCACGTGGCACCACGCCGAGCAGGCCGATCTTCTCGTAGTACCGCAGCGTGGGCTCGCTGAAGCCCGACCGCTGGGCCATCTCCTGAATGGTCAGGGGAAATTCGGTTCGTCCCGCTGCCGTCGCTGCCATGGGTGAAGCGTCCCCAACTTGAAGCGCTTCAAGTCAAACGATGTGACGCGACGTACGCGCCGGCGACCCGCCAGCTCGGGGACGAGAATGTGTGACCCATTCACTATCGTGAACGGCTATGGGGGAGTCGGTGCGGCCGGTGGGTGAGGTGCATGTCCTCGGCGAGTCCCGGGCCTGGCCCGCGATCGCGATACCCGTCGCGGTCCTGGTCGTGGTGATCGTTGTCGGGCTGGTCTTCGACCTGTTCGGCTGGAACGTCCTGGCGGCTGCCGCCGCTTCGATCATCGTGGCCGTCATCGTCCGGCGAAACGCGGTGCTCGCCGACGAGGTGGGGCTGCTGGTCCGCGGTCGCGGTGGTCTGCGACGCTCGTACGCCTGGGCCGAGATCGTGCGCCTGGGCTGGGTGGACGCGGGGCTGTGGGGGAGCACCCTGACGGTCTACCCCCAGGGCGGTCCCTACGACGTGCCGGGACCGAACTCGCCGACCACAGTGGGACGCATCTGGCGGCCCCGTCGTCGGCGCCTCGCGGACCCGCTGCCCGCGTTGCTCGAGAAACACGACATCAAGACGCTCACCGACCTCTGAGTGCCCGGAGTAGGGCTCTCACTCGTAGCCGAGGTGCACGATCAGCTTGCCCTCGGCGACGCGGGCCCCCACGTAGACGGACCCGGGGTCGAACAACGTCGGAGGCAGGCTCTGCTCCTCGGTGAGGCCCATCTCGCGTGCCAGGTCCTCCGGTGTCTGCCCCGCCGCGGGCGCCAGGGTGAGCTGCCGCCAGCACCCACCGGACGCGCATTCCGTGCCTTCGTCGACGACGCTCGCCCCGGCCGGCACCTCGGGTAGTCGCGACTTCGGGGGTAGGGCTCCCTCATCGCCGAACACGCGCAACGACAGGAACCACAGAACCCACAGGCACGACAGCAGGCCCACCGTGACGGAGACGGCCACGAGGACGCGCTTCGTCCGTCGTCTCCTCGGCGCGGTCTCCGGCGTCATGCCGCCAGGTTAGCGGGACAAGATCGATCGTCTGCCGCTCAGGTCTCCGCGCCGGCGGCGGCGTCCTGGCTGGCGTCCACCCGGGCGCCGATCCCCGCCGGCAGTGGGTAGACCCCCTCGACGGGGAGCAGAGCCGCCGCCGCTGGTTCGTCGTCGACGACGAGCAGGTCGCGGATGCGGTGAACAGTGGGGGTGATGTCGGTGATTCCGACGATCCAGTCGTCGACGTACCTGTCGACAGCCTCGCCGGACAACCCGACCTGAAGCGAGCGGTACGGCAGCGCGCTCAGACGCAGAGTCCGTTCCGGATCCCACTGCACCCGCACCGGGCTGGCCTTCAGCTGTCGCGACCAGGTGGCGCTGTCCGCGTGCAGCCTGCGGTCGAAATGACTCAGGCAGGCTCGCTCCAGCGCCCACTCGAAGCCCTCCCGCGTGATGTCCACAGCCAGCACGCGTTCCTGCCCCGGCTTCGTGGCCCAGCCGCAGCGGTACATCATCCAGAGGAAGGACGGCTTGATCCAGGTCATGCGATCCCGCTTGAAGGGGGCCACGAAGCGGCCGGCAGTCACCGCCGGCAGCGCGATCTCCGGGGGGTACGCCTGATAGACGGTGATCGTGTCAGCCGAGAAGCGGGCACGGATCTGACGCGTGGGAACAGACACGACCCCGATCATCACAGGTTATCCCGTCCAGGTCATTCCGTTAAGGGCTCGGGTCCGCGGCGGCCCCAGGGTCACGAAGGCTGCCTGAACCTCGCCTCGTGGTGGCGCAGGTGGGTCGGGGCCGCTGAGCCGCGGGCGGAGCTAGAACGGAGGTCGGGGTGTCTCCGCCGGCCGCTGGCGGGAGCGTCGCGCGTCCCCGACGGCGACGGCGACCAGGACGACAGCGGCGGCGGCTCCGGCGGTGAGAGGTTCGAGGTGAACTGTCACCGGCACCAGCAGGCCGAGGGCCAGCAGGCCCGCCAGCCGGGAGCGGGAGACCCGGGCGAAGACCTGGTACTCGAGGGCCGACCGTCCGGCGAGGAAGAGCGCGGGGCCGCCGAGGATGGCGATGAGCCAGGCTGCCGGGAGGTGCCCGCGTGGCTCGGTGATGAACAGTTCGAAGCCGACTCCGGTCAGCACGATTCCCGCGATCATGAGCAGGTGGGCGAACGCCATCTCGGTGGCGAGTCGAGGAGCGTTGTGGGAGTGGCTGACTGCGGCGTCCTGCACCCTGCCCGCGACGTGGAAGTAGATCCGCCACAGCAGCACGGTGGTCGTCAGCGCCAGGACGTAGCCGCCGGTCTGGTCGGCGTGGAACCCGCTGCCGCTGAACGCCAACCCGAGCACGAAGATCGCCTCCCCGATCGCGATGAGGAGGAACTGCTGGTACCGCTCGGCCAGGTGCTCGGCCGCGATCATCCGGCCACCGATCCGCTGCGCGCCGATGCGGGGGGTCGGCCATCCGAGGTAGAGCCCGGTGTAGTCGACCAGGACGGCGACGGTCCACAGGGGCCCACGGACCGTGCCGTCGTCGACCAGCCCGCCGACGATCCAGAGCGGCGCGCTCACACCGAACCACAGCAGGACCCGGAGGGTCTGGCGCGGATCCGGTCGGCCGTGCCCGGCGACGTGGAAGTAGACGACGCGGCCGATCTGGAGGCTCACGTAGGTGATGGCGAAGAGGGCGGCCCGCGCGCCGAAGGCGTCGGGCACCGCGACGGCCATCGTCATGGCGCCGACCGTCGTCAGGACGATCACGGTCTGGACTATCGGCGCCTCCGGGTCCAGCCAACTGGTCGACCAGACGGTCAGCGACCAGACCGCCCAGAGGGCCAGGAACAGCAGGAGGGCCTGCCCGAGACCGGCGAGCACCCCGCGCTGGCCGTCGGTGAAGTCGACGATCACCCGCGCCGAGATCCGGGTGAGGGCGAAGACGAAGACCAGGTCGAGGAAGAGTTCCAGGAAGGTGGCCCGCTGGAGGCTGGCCTCGCCGCGCACCAGCGGTACGCCAGGCTTCCCGCTCATCGGCCTGCCACGGGCCGGCGCCGCCCAACGGCCATGTGCCCTCCCGTCGTGGTGCTCTCCTCGCCCAACGAGCGAGGGATCGGCTGTGGCACGCGGAGGCAGGGAGCGTCGGCCGCGACGTCCGTCAGGAGAGCGGCGTCAGGCGCTTGCCCATGCTGATGTCGTCGACGTAGGCGCCGTCGATCAGGAACTCGTCGAGGTGTCGGCCTTCGACGGCGTAGCCGTGCCGTTCGTAGAGGCGTAGGGCGCCGGTGTTGGTCGCCAGGACGCGCAGGCCGACCTTCTTCGCGCCCTCTGCGGCGGCACGGCGTTCGGCGGCCGCGAGCAGGGCCGAGGCGATGTTCCTGCGGCGGGCCTGCTCGGCCACCACCAGGTTCCACAGGCCGAAGACGTGAGCCGCTTCCGGAAAGGGTGTCGTCCGGTGGGTGCTCACGGCGCCGACGATCTGGTCGCCGAGGGCTGCTACCAGGTGGGTCTCGGGCCTGCGCCGTTCGGAGAAGTACGCCGTTCGCTCCTCGCCCTCGGCGGAGGCGAGCCCCGACCCGGCGGTCCACGCCGCTCGGTCGAGCGCGAGGAGGGCGGCGTCGTCGTCGCTCGTGGCCTGTCGCACCAGGGGCCGCCAGTCGACGGGGCGCTCGTCCCCGGTCGCGGATCGCAGCAGGTGCTGGGTGATGGTGTCCTCCACCGCCGCGACGGCGTCCGCGTCGCCGGCTCTGACGATCATGTCGAAGTGGGTCGCCGACGCCACGAGCAGGCAGTGGCCGCCACCGAACCTGATGGACCAGCGCTCCTCGTCGAGGTCGGTGGGCGCATCGTGCCCCAGGTGGGAGACGAGGTGCGTGAGCTGGCGGCGGGGGCGGTCGGTGCTGACGCGTGCGGTCGAGTAGAACATCTGGTGCCTTTCCGGCAGTCGTGACGTCGGAGCGGGTGGGCGCGTCGATCAGGCGGAGATCAGTGCGTGGGTGCGGCTGTCCTCCGCCGGACTCTCCCGTTCGGAAGCACCACGTAGCGCCGCCTCGACCCGACGGTTGCTGGTCATGGTCGCCGTTACGGCGGTCATGGCGAGGAGGAGACCCGCGGCGGCGTAGAGCGGCGTGCGTACGTCGTAGGCGGTGGCCAGCCAACCGCCGAGGAAGGCGCCGAGCGGGGCGGCGCACATGGCGAGCATGCGGGACGTGGACGCGACCCGGCCCATCAGGTGGGCGGGGACGATCGTCTGCCGCAGGGACGGGCCGAGCACCATCGTGGCGCCCATGCCCGCTCCGCAGACGGCGAGCGCGAGACCGGCGACGTACGGGTTCGGGGCGGCGGCCAGACCGAGGATGGCGAGCCCTTCGAGGGCGGCTGTGCAGGTCAGTGCGGTGCCGGTGCCGAGTCGCCGGCCGAGTTGCGAGGCGATGCCCGCCCCGAGCAGACCGCCGGTGGCCTCCGCGGTGAGGAGCAGACCGAAGCCGTAGGTGTCGATGCCGAGGCGGTCGTGTGCGAACAGGGCGAGGACGGTCTCCACGGCGAGGAAGGCGACGTTCCCGACCGCCGGACGCAGCGCGAGGCCGAGCAGCAGCCGATCCCGGAAGACGTACGACGCGCCGGCCCGCGCCTGCCGCAGCAGCGACTCACGGACCTGCGGCACGGGCCGGGGCGCGGCGGGCAGCGACCGTACGAGCAGCGCGGAGATCGCGAACGACACCGCGTCGGAGAGCAGTGGCACCGACCGTCCGAGGGCGAGCAGGGCACTGCCCGCGGGCGGCCCCGCGAAGCCGGACATGGCGGTCTGGGCGCCGCGCAGGCGGGCGTTGGCGCGCTCCAGGAGTGCGGGGTGACGGCCGAGCAGGTCCGGCAGGTAGGCCGTGGCGGCCGTGTCGAAGAAGAGCCCGCCGAGGCCGAGCAGGAAGGCGACGATCGCGAGCAGCGGAATGCTCAGCACGTCGAGCATGGCCGCCCCCGCGGGTATCCCGAGCAGCACCGCACGCGCCGCGTCCGTGATCCACATCGTGCGACGGCGGTCCCAGCGGTCCACCAGCGCGCCGCCGAGCACTCCGAAGAGCAGCCACGGCAGCGTCCCCGCGGCCGCGACGACGGCGAGCGCCATCGGGTCCCGCGTCAACGTCAACGCGAGCAGCGGCAGCGCGGCACGCGACACTCCGTCGCCGAGCGAGGAGACCGTCTGCGCGGTCCACAGTCGTCCGAACCCGGTCGGCAACTTCTGCGCGTCTGAGGTCACTTGGCACCCCCTTCGGCCTGCTGGCGGCGGGCCGGGTGGAACAGCGCGAAGACGAGGGACGCGTCCGGCAGGGAGGGATCCGACAGCTCCCGGTACTCGTCCGCCAGTGCCTGTAGCCGTGCCCCCAACTCCGCGAACTGCTCCTCGGTGAGCCGCAGGTGCGCCATCCGTACGTGCCGCTCGCTCTGCGCCGGCGCGGCCTCCAGGTCGGCCACCGCATGCCGCATGAGCATGTCCGGCCCTCCCTCACCCGGATCCGGCAGCACTATCGACCGCGCGGCCATGGCGTAGTACCGCTCGGTGACCCCCCGGACCTTCCGCGTCCGCACCACGGTGATGAGGCCGGCCCGCTCCAGCAGGCGTACGTGGTAGCTGGAACTCCCCTTCGCCAGGCCCACCCGCTCGGCGATCTGCGTGATCGTCGCGGGCTCGAAGCGGAGCATGGCCATGATCCGGTGCCGGGTGAGGTTGGAGACGGCACGGAGCTGGTCGTCGGTGGTGACGTGGAACGTCTCGGGAAGATCGTCGGTAGGCATGGGAGCAATGGTCAACGTTTCTTGACCATTGCGCAAGGGTTTTCGGAAGTCTCGCGACCAAGTCACCAATCCGTCAGCCGGCGACCACGCGCTGTGTTCGCCTCTACGCTCGTGGACGTGCCCGGACCCGCCGAGAAGGCCACCGAACAGGACCGGCGCGACCTGATCGTCACGGTCGCCCGAGAGCTGGCCGAGGCGGAGGGCTGGGCCGGGATGACCACCCGACGGTTGGCCGATCGGGCCGAGGTCGACGTCGGCGACCTCTACCGGCACTTCGCGGATCTGGAGGCGTTGCTCGCCGCCGTCGCGGTGTGCGCCTTCGCCGACCTGGCCGCCGCTCTCGCGCTGGCGCACAGTCAGGCCGTCGGCAACCCCGAGGGTGTGTGGCCGGCGGTCGCGACCGCGTACCTCGACTTCGCGTACACGAATCCCGAGGTCTATGACGCGATGCTCGCGCTGACCCCCGACCTGGCCCTCGGCGTCGATGGCGTGCCCGCCGCGCCGCGGGCGGTCTTCGCCGAGCTGCGCGCGGCGCTGACCCCGCTGGCGGAGGGCCGGGACCCGGACACCCTCGCCGAGGTGGGCTGGAGCCTGCTGCACGGCGTGGTGATGCTCACCCGAGGTGGTCGACTGCGACCCGAGGGGCAGGAGGACCGGGAGGCGTTGATCGCACGACGGCTACTGCGGTGGCCGTGAGCACATCCTGCTCAGTCGAGGGGCTCGCGGTTGGCCGGCCCGACGCACGCCAGCATCGCCGCGCCGGCAACCCGATTCACCGTGGACATGGCGTACTCCTCGAAAAGGCCCGGGCTTTCGCCCGCCTATTCTGGGCCCTCGGCCTTCGGGCACCGTCGGCGCGGGGGAGGGACAGATGGCGGCCAGCGGGACGGCACGGCGGCAGGCGAGGGTGCTGATCTTCGATGCGGACGACACCCTGTGGGAGAACAACGTCGTCTTCGAGCGGGTGATCGACGACTTCCTGGCCTGGCTCGACCACCCCACCCTGGACCGGGCCGAGACCCGGGCGATCCTCGACGACATCGAGCGGGCCAACGCGGTGGCGCACGGGTACGGCAGCAAGGTCTTCCTCCGCAGCCTCGCCGAGTGCCTCGAGCGCTTGCGCGAACGGCCGGCCACCGACGCCGAGCGTCAGGAGATCGACCGATTGGCCCTGGCGCTCGTGGAGCACCGGGTGGAGCTGATGCCCGGTGTCGCCGAGGCGCTCGACGAGTTGGCCGGCCGGCACGAACTGCTGCTGCTGACCAAGGGTGATCGGGACGAGCAGCAGCGCAAGCTGGATGCCAGCGGGCTGCTGCACCACTTCGGGGCCGCGCACATCGTCGCCGAGAAGAACGTCGACACCTACCGGTGGCTCATCCGCGAGCACGGGTTCGCACCGGACGACGCGTGGATGATCGGCAATTCCCCGAAGTCCGACATCCTTCCGGCGCGGGCGGCCGGTCTGAACGCGGTGTTCATTCCGAACGAGAACACCTGGGTGTTGGAGAACGACGAGTTGGACCCGACCGACGGTGGCGTGCTGCGCCTGGCCGCCTTCCGGGACCTGCTCCGACACTTCTGACCGTCGAACCCGAACAGCGTCGACGATCATGGTCTCGTTACGCGTACATGCCGCTTTTCGCCCTTGAGATCAGTCACGTCGCAGACGGCCCGGCAACGCTTGTCCGGCCCTGCGCGAACGGCCTAACCTGGGCCGGCGTTCGCGGCCTTTCGGGGTGTGCCGGGGGCGCACCGGCGTCCGGCAGGTGGGCACCGTGGAGCTGAGTGCAGGGCGGCCGGGCCTCCCCACCGAGCCGCGTGGCGTCGTGCCGCGCCCATGCGCGCGGTGGGTGCCGGCCTGTCCGCTCCCCCGTCGGACGGCCGGGGGTCAGGACCGGGTAGTTGCGGACCCGGTCCTGACCCGGCCAGTCCTCATGACACAGGCCCTAAGCGCGGTGCCGGCCGTCGCCTGTGTGGTGGGCGTCCGACTCGTCGGACCCGCCGCGGACGATCGATATCGCCACCCGGCAGAACTCGTCCATGTCCGGGTTGAACCCTGCCGCGATGTCGGGATGCAACCCGGATCGGGTCTCGTCCAACAGCCGCTGGCACACCAGCTCGACCGGCTCACCGGCGTAGCCGGCCCGAATTCGGTCGGTGGCTGCCTGGAGAGCCGAGGTCAGCTGCTCCTCCAGCGGCCCGCGCAGCTTCTGCTGCACGGGATCGAGCCCGCGTGGGTCGAGCGTGACATGTGGCTCCGACATCGGTGCTCCCTTCGTCGGCGTCCGCGATACCCCACCGCGGCCGTCGGTCAAACGCCTGTCGGCACGGCGGCGACCCGCACCTGGTACGAGAAGTCCTCCGCCGGCTCTTCGTGGTACGACAAGCGGCGGATCTGCCTGTCGTCGTCGTAGAGCGCGACGTCCACCAGGACGCCGAGGTGCGTCAGGCCGATGGTGGAGACCCGCTTCTTGTCCTGGAGCACCGCGCAGACGCCGCCGAGCAGGGTGCTGGCGTCGGACGTACGGTGCCCGGGCGGGCAGCGCAGAACCAGGTCCACCTCGATCGGCCCGGGCAACGGCGTCCAGCCGGTGCGCTGGGCCGCGCCGAGGGCGGCCTGGAGCAGGGTGCGGACCCTCGTCGCCTGCCGATGCCCGGCGGCGAAGATGGACAACGCTTCGGTCTTGACCGGTGGCAGGCCGCTCACCTCGAACGTCAGGGCGAGAGCGCGGGTGTCCTGCACGACGGCACCTCCCTCATTGGGACGATCCTGCCGAACCGGTGCAGCGGCGGTGGGACGTTCCCGCGATAACCAACCGATCGGGCAGGCTGGGCCGGCCGGAGGCGTGTCGACGTCGGCGGCGAACGCGCTGGCTGCGGCGCTACGGAAACGCTAGCCGACGCCGCCCGCGCTGGGTAGTCGGCCGTTCACCCGGTGGGGCGCGGCGCGAAGGCGCAGAACTCGTTGCCCTCCGGGTCGGCAAGCACCCACCACCGCGCCTCGTCGATCGGCTCGCGGACCAGCGTCGCGCCCGCGTCGAGCAGCGCGGCCGGCTCCGGGCTGAGCATCTCGACGTCCCAGTGCATGCGGTTCTTGACCGTTCTGGGCTCGGGCACCGCGTGGAACACCCAGTGCTCCCAGGGGAACCCGGCCGCGCCGACCACCGACGAGGTGTTCGGCTCGTGCTCGATGGTGCCGCCCACCACGCCGGCCCACCAGGTCGCCTGGCGAACCGGGTCGACCGAGTCCACGACCACCTCGAACGGGCCCGGTCCGGTGCCCTCGCGTGCCGGGAAAGCGCAGAACTCGTTGCCCTCAGGGTCGGCAAGCACCCACCAGGTGGCCGCACCGGCCGGCTCGCGGACCAGCCGTGCGCCGGCTGCGAGCAACGCCGCCGGGTCCGCGCCGGCCAACCGCAGATCCAGGTGTACGCGTGTCTTGCCGACCCGCGGCTCGGGCACCCGGTTCACCCAGATGGACTCGGCGTCGGAACGTGCGGAGCGGGGGTCGACGCGGGTGTCGTCGCCGCCGGCGTCGGCCAGCTCCCCGTCGAGGATCCGGGCCCAGAAGGCACCCAGCAGGCGCGCGTCCGAGGCGTCCAGGCAGAGGTCCTTGAAGCGTGCGATCACACCCCCAGGATGCCCGATCAGCGCCGCCCTGGTGGTCGCGGGATTCTTCCGCGTAGATCTTGGACAGTTTCCGTTCTGCGCGGACGGAAACTGTCCAAGATCTCAGGAGGTTGCGGTCAGTGTTGCTTGGCGTACGTGACGAACGCCTTCCAGTCCGCCGGGGTGACGTGCAGGGTGCCGCCCTCGCGGTCCTTGGTGTCGCGCACCAGCACGACGTGCGGCATGTTGTCGGCGACCTCGACGCAGGATCCGCCGTTGCCGCCGGACCTGGTCGACTTGCGCCACTGTGGAGTCAGCATGTCCATGACTTCGCCACTCTCTCGATCAGCTCGATGCTCTGCCGGCGGGGGAGCGCCTCGCTGCGCACGATCTCCCACGTCTTCGCCAGCTTAGCCACGTCGGTCGGGGCATCGACGAACTGCGCGATGAGCTGGTTGTCCGCGTGGGCCACCCGCGCGCCGTCGGGCATCTCGGCGATGATGAACTGACCCGCCAGGCCCAGATACATGCCCGCATCCGCCGGCACGACGTGCACCTGGACATGCTCCGCCGTCGCCAACTGCACCAGGTGCTCGCACTGTTCGACCATGAGGCCCGGCTGGTCGAGCACCGGCCGGCGCAACACCGCCTCGTCCAGAACGGCGATGAGCTGCGGCGGGCGCGGGCGCTGGAGAATCGCCTGGCGCTCCAGCCGGGAGGCGACGATGCGGTCGACGTCCTCGGCGTCGAACCGGCCACCGGCCAACGTGGCGCGGGCGTACCGCTCAGTCTGGAGCAGGCCCGGCACGTACGCCAACTCGAACCAGCGCAGCGTCGTCGCCTCGCGCTCGAACTCGATCCACTCGCGCAGCCAGGCCGGTTCGGCGTCCAGTCGGCCCAACCGCTCCAGCATGCGCTGGAAGCGTCCGGCGGTCTCGTGGTGGGCGTCGACCGCCCGCATGTACTCCTTCGTGGGCGGTCGCCCGCCGGTCTCCACCGAGCTGACGTGTGAGCCGGAATAGCCGATGCCCCGGCCGAAGTCGTCCTGACTGAGCCCGAGCGTCGTGCGGAACAACCGCAGCTCCTCCAACACGTAGTCGGTGACGTTGCCCATCGAATCCCCAATCCCTGCCCAACATGCACCGGCGTGTCCTTCGTGGCTGCTCGACCGGACCGCTGAGCTGCACGGATGGCGCGAGCACGTATCGACCGTAGTCGGGTCATCGCAAACTGTCACCGGTGGCGGGCTCGCTGGTGGCCGGACAGGCGGCGGCGGGCTCTGCCCGGGGTCGCTCCCGTCTCCCCTTGCGGGAGCGACCCCCTCCCACGTCCCGAGGAGGTCAGTGTGCCGAGCCCGACAGACCACCACGACGAAACACGGTGGCGGTGATGGTGGTGCGTCCGCCCGTCCCGCACGTCGCCATGCGCCCGCTGTGGCGGTGCCGGAGCTGTGGCAGGCAGTGGCCCTGCCAGCCGGCCAAGCTGGCCCTGCTGACGGAGTACCGGACCAACCGGATTGGTCTGCTGATCTATCTCGGCACGCTGATGAACGAGGCGACGGCTCAGCTCACCCAGCTCCACCCCAACCACCCGCCGGCGAAGATGACCGAGCGCTTCCTCTCCTGGGCGAGAGCCCGGGGCTGACATTGCCACGGTTGGCCCCGGCGCGAGCGGCCGAACTGATCGACTCGGCTTTCTGGAAACGGGGGCATCCCGGCGCGGCGATCGCCCGACTTCCGTGAACCCGAGTCGATCAGCCCGGATTTCCGCTGAGACAGGCAGGTTTCGTGACTTCGCGGGTGGGGCAGTGTAGCCGCCAGGAGCATCCGGGCCGGGGTGTTTCCGCAGCTCATCGGCCCGGAATCGTCTCGCCGTGCACCGGGGCACGGATGCCCCTCCCCGGTTTCTCGCCGAAGAGAGGGGGAGGGCGATGACGGACCCCGAAACGGCTCGACACCGGCGTCGACCGGTTGCCCGGCTCGGCGCCGCGGCCGCCGCGCTGGCGCTTGTCGCGCCGCTGGCCGCGTGCGGCGCCGACGACGGTGGCGGCGGTACGCCGACGATCAACCTGTACTACCCGCCGGAGCAGAACCTGCAGAAGGTGGTCGACGACTGCAACGCGCAGGCCCAGGGACGATACAAGATCGTCTACCGGGTGCTGCCCCGCCAGGCCGACGACCAGCGCGTACAGATGGTGCGTCGGCTGGCCGCCGAGGACAGCGGGATGGACGTCCTCGGTCTGGACGTCACCTGGACCCAGGAGTTCGCCAGCGCCGACTGGATCCGCGAGTGGACCGGCCAGGACCGCTCCGACGTTGAGCAGGGCACCCTCGCCGGGCCGCTGGACACCGCCCGCTACGAGGACAAGCTCTACGCCGCGCCGAAGAACACGAACGTGCAACTGCTCTGGTACCGCAAGGACCTGGTGCCGCAGCCGCCGACCACCTGGGACCAGATGATCGCCGCTGCCCAGCAGCTCAAGGACCAGGGCAAGCCGTACCAGGTGCTCACCATGGGCG
This sequence comes from Micromonospora sp. NPDC049275, assembly GCF_043197115.1. NCBI lineage: Bacteria > Bacillati > Actinomycetota > Actinomycetes > Micromonosporales > Micromonosporaceae > Micromonospora > Micromonospora sp. NPDC049275. Next base: position 57,915 of record NZ_JBICSN010000007.1, on the reverse strand, counting down.
CCCAGTACGAGGGTCTGGTCGTCCTCTACAACACGCTGGCCGAGAGCGCCGGCGGAAAGGTCCTCTCCGACGACGGCAAGAAGGCCGTGATGGACGAGGGCACGGTCCGGGCGCTGGAGCAACTGAAGACGTTCGCCACGTCGGGCGTTACGTCGCCGTCGTTCAGCAACGCCACCGAGGACCCGGTCCGGTTGGAGTTCCAGTCCGGCTCGGGCGCGTTCCAGGTGAACTGGCCGTTCGTCTACCCGGCGTTGCAGGAGGCGAACCCGGAGCTGGCCAAGCAGGTCGGCTGGGCCCGGGTGCCCGGCATCGACGGGAACACCCCCGGCAAGGTCACCATCGGCGGCGTGAACCTGGCGGTCAGCTCCTATTCCAAGCACCCGGAGCAGTCGTTCGAGGCGGCCCGGTGTCTGCGCAGCCCCGAGCACCAGAAGTTCTCCGCCATCAACGACGGTGTGCCACCGACCATCGAGGCGGTCTTCGACGAGCCGGAGATGGCCGAGGCGTACCCCATGAAGGACACCATCCTCGAAGAGCTGAAGGATCCGGCGACCCGTCCGTTGACCCCTGCCTACCAGAGCATCTCCACAGTCATGTCGGCGATCCTGTCGCCGCCGTCGGCGATCCGTCCGCAGCAGACGGCCGATGAGCTGCGCGGCGCCATCTCCGACGCCCTCCAGTCGAAGGGGGTGCTGCCATGAGCATCAGCGCCACGCCAACCGGCGCCAACACCGCCGTCGAGGAGACGAAGCGACGCAACGCCGTGCCCACCCAGCGGGGCGGCCGTCGCAAGGCGCCGCTGAGTGAGAACAAGAAGGCCGAACGCCGGCTCGGCTGGCTGCTCTGCGCGCCCGCCGCGCTGGTGATGGTCGCGGTGACCGCGTACCCGATCATCTACTCGGTCTGGCTGTCGTTGCAGCGCTACGACCTGCGCTTTCCCGACCAGCGCGAGTTCATCGGGCTGGAGAACTACGTAACCGTGCTCACCAACGAGTTCTGGTGGACCGCGTTCGGGGTGACCGCGCTGATCACGGTGGTCACCGTGGCCGTCGAGCTGGTGCTCGGCATGGGGCTGGCGCTGATCATGCACCGCACGCTTGTCGGCCGCGGCCTGGTCCGCACCTCGGCGCTCATCCCGTACGGGATCGTCACGGTGGTCGCCGCGTTCTCCTGGCGGTACGCCTGGACGCCCGGCACCGGCTACCTGGCCGACCTGTTCAGCGACGGAGCGCCGCTCACCGAGCGGGCCAGCTCACTGGCGATCATCATGCTCGCCGAGATCTGGAAGACCACCCCGTTCATGGCGCTGCTGCTGATGGCCGGTCTGGCGCTGGTGCCGGAGGACCTGCTCAAGGCCGCCTCCACCGACGGGGCGACCGGCTGGCAGAAGTTCACCAAGGTGATGCTGCCGGTGATGAAGCCGGCGATCCTGGTCGCGCTGCTGTTCCGCACCCTTGACGCGTTCCGCGTCTTCGACAACATCTTCGTGTTGACCGCCGGCGGCAACGAGACCTCCTCGGTGTCGATGCTCGCCTACAACAACCTGATCCGGGGTCTCAACCTCGGCATCGGCTCGACGATGTCGGTGCTCATCTTCATCACCGTGGCGATCATCGCCTTCGTCTTCGTGAAGCTGTTCGGCACCGCTGCCCCCGGCAGCGACGACGGGGAGAGGCGCTGACATGGCTGTCGAAACCACCACCCGGGCGAAGCTGCGCTGGGGTCTGCTCGACGTCCTCGTGATCGTCTTCGCGATGGTCCCGGTGCTGTGGATCGCCTCGCTGTCGTTCAAGACGCCTGCCACGCTCACCGACGGGAAGTTCTTTCCCCGGGAGTGGACGCTTGACAACTACCGGACGATCTTCGAAACCGACCAGTTCGTCCGCGCGCTGATCAACTCGATAGGCATCGCGCTGATCGCCACTCTCATCGCGGTGGTGCTCGGCGCGATGGCCGCATACGCGATCAGCCGGCTGGACTTTCCCGGCAAGGGGCTGCTGGTCGGCGTCTCGCTGCTGATCGCGATGTTCCCGCAGGTGTCACTCGTGTCGCCGCTCTTCGAGATCGAGCGTCAGCTCAAGATCTTCGACACCTGGCCGGGGCTGATCCTGCCGTACATCACCTTCGCGCTGCCGCTGGCGATCTACACGCTGTCGGCGTTCTTCAAGCAGATCCCCTGGGACCTGGAGAAGGCGGCGAAGATGGACGGCGCCACCCAGGCACAGGCGTTCCGGCGGGTGATCGCGCCGCTGGCCGCCCCCGGCCTGTTCACCACGGCGATCCTGGTCTTCATCTTCTGCTGGAACGACTTCCTGTTCGCCATCTCGCTGACCTCCACCGAGCGGTCCCGCACGGTGCCGGCCGCGCTGTCGTTCTTCACCGGCGCCTCGCAGTTCGAGGACCCCACCGGGGCGATCTGCGCCGCCGCCGTGGTGATCACCGTACCGATCATCCTGTTCGTCCTCTTCTTCCAGCGCCGCATCGTGTCCGGCCTGACCTCCGGCGCAGTCAAGGGATAGGTGAGTAGTCATGGCTGACATCGTGCTCGACAAGGTGAGCAAGAGTTTCCCGGACGGGACCGTCGCCGTGCAGGACGTCGACCTGGAGATCGCCGACGGCGAGTTCGTCATCCTGGTCGGCCCGTCGGGCTGCGGGAAGTCCACCACCCTCAACATGATCGCGGGCCTGGAGGACATCACCTCCGGGGAGCTGCGCATCGCCGGCCAGCGGGTCAACGACAAGGCCCCCCGGGACCGGGACATCGCCATGGTGTTCCAGTCGTACGCGCTGTACCCGAACATGACCGTGCGGGAGAACATGGCGTTCCCGCTGCGGCTGGCGAAGCTCGACAAGCAGACCATCGACGCCAAGGTCGACGAGGCGGCCAAGGTGCTGGAGCTGGGGCCACTGCTGGACCGTAAACCGGCCAACCTCTCCGGCGGCCAGCGTCAGCGGGTGGCGATGGGCCGGGCGATCGTCCGCCAGCCCAAGGCGTTCCTCATGGACGAGCCGCTGTCCAACCTGGACGCGAAGCTGCGGGTGCAGATGCGGACCGTGGTGTCCCGGTTGCAGAAACAGCTCGGCACCACCACCGTCTACGTCACCCACGACCAGACCGAGGCGATGACCCTCGGCGACCGGGTGGTCATCATGCGAGGTGGCGCGATCCAGCAGGTCGGGCCCCCGCAGGAGCTGTACGACCACCCCCGCAACCTCTTCGTGGCCGGCTTCATCGGCTCGCCGTCGATGAACTTCCTGCACGCGGCCGTGCAGGACGGCAGCCTGCGTACCGCGCTGGGCGAGGTGCCGCTGGGCGATCGGATCCGCCGCGAGCTGGAGGCGGCCGACGCGCCCCGCGAGCTGATCCTCGGCGTACGCCCCGAGCACTTCGAGGACGCCGAGCTGGTCGACGAGGACACCCGCCGCCGAGGGCTGGAGTTCGAGGCCCCGGTGGAGATCGTCGAGTCGATGGGCTCGGACAAGTACGTCTACTTCACCGTGGAGGGGGAGCGGGCCAGCGCGGCGGAGCTGGAGGAGCTGGCGGCCGACGCGGGCGCGGGTGACTTCGCCGGCACGGGCGGCAACCTGGTCACCCGGTTGTCGGCCGAGTCGCCGGTCGTCGAAGGGCAGTCCCGCCGGGTGTGGTTCAACCTGGAGAAGATCCACCTTTTCGACCCGACCAACGGCCGCAACCTCACCCTGCGCGAGGGCCGTGCCGCCGGCGCGCTCGCCGAGTGAGGGCGTTCACCGCTCGGGGCCGGCGGATCGCCCGCCGGCCCCGTTCGTGCCCTGCGCCGTGCCGCCCGTCGTGGCAAGGTGGTCGAAGGGTCGCATCGTGAGGCGGGGGGCGGGATGGACCGACGACTGACCGCGCTGGCAAAGGCGCACGGCGTGTCCACCTGGTACGAGGACTGGCGACACCGTCGCGTCGAGGTCGCGCCGGAGACCGTCGTGGGCGTGCTCGGCCTGCTCGGCGTGGACGCCACCAGCCCGGCCGCCGTGGCCGACGCGCTCGCCGCCGCCCGCGCTGTCGACCGGGCCGCGTTGCCGGCGACTGTGGTGCTCACCCACGGCACGACCCGGGCGCTGCCCGGCCCCGGTGTGGTGACCCTGGAGGACGGCGGCCGCCGCGACGTCGATGGCGAGCTGCCGGGAGACCTGCCGCTGGGCTGGCACCGGCTGGGCTGCGCCGGGCGTGAGGTGACGCTCGTGGTGGTGCCCCGTCGGCTGCCCGTGCCGCCACGCACCTGGGGGTGGATGCTCCAGCTCTACGCTCTCACCTCGGAACGCTCCTGGGGCATGGGCGACCTCGGGGACCTCGCCGAGTTCACCGGCTGGGCCGGTGCCACAGGCGCGGGGCTGGTGCTGCTCAACCCGCTGCACGCGGTGGGGCCCGCGCATCCGGTGGCAGCCTCACCGTATTCCCCGGCCAGTCGGCGCTTCGTCAACCCGCTCTACCTGCGCGTGAGCGACACGGGCGCGTACGCCGCGGCGGACCCGGCGACCCGAGCGGTGGTGGACGCGCTGCGCCCCGACCGCGGCGACCTGATCGACTACGACCAGGTGTGGACCGCCAAGCGGCGCGCCCTGGAGCTGCTGCACCCGTACGCCCAGCCGGTCGACCTGAACGCGGACCCGGCGCTGACCAGCTTCGCCACCTGGTGCGCGTTGGCGGAGCGGCACGGCAACGACTGGCGTGCCTGGCCCGCGGAGCTGCACCACCCGGACGCCCCGGCGGTCGCCGAGCAGCGCCGGCAGCTCGCCGACCGGGTGGCCTTCCACGCCTGGCTGCAACACCTGTGCGACGAGCAGCTCGACGCCGTCACGGCGGCGGCCCGGGCGGCCGGGATGCCGGTCGGCGTGGTGCACGACCTGGCCGTCGGCATCGACCCGGGCGGCGCGGACGGTTGGCAACTCGCCGACGTCCTGGCCCAGGGGGTCCGCGTCGGTGCCCCACCGGACGACTTCAACCAGCTCGGGCAGGACTGGGGGCTCGCCGCGTGGCGGCCGGACCGGCTCGCCGAGACCGGGTACGCGGCGTACCGGGACATGCTGCGGCGGACCCTGCGGCACGCGGGCGGCCTCCGGGTCGACCACGTCGCGGGGCTGTGGCGCCTGTGGTGGGTGCCGCCGGGCGCCGGCGCGGCCGAGGGCACCTACGTCCGGTACGACGCCGAGGCGATGCTCGGCATCCTCGCGCTGGAGGCCCACCGGGCCGGCGCGGTGGTGGTGGGCGAGGATCTCGGCACGGTCCAACCCGCCGTGACCCGGGGTCTGCGGGGGCGCAACATGCTCGGCTCGACAGTGCTGTGGTTCGCCCGGGACGACGAGGGCGACTTCGTGCCGCCGGCCCGCTGGCCGCGTAACGCGCTGGCCACCATCTCCACCCACGACCTGCCCACCGCGCCGGGCTTCCTGACCGGCGAGCACGTCCGCGTCCGCGACGAGTTGAAGTTGCTCGGCACCGACGTGGCGGTCGAGCGCGCCCGGGCCGCCGATGATCGCGAGCGGCTGCTGGCGATGCTGCGCGACGAGGGGTTGCTGCCCGAGCCGGCCGACGCGGAGTCGCCGGCGGCAGGCGAGCCGGCCCCACCGGGCGACGACGTGGTGGTGGCGATGCACGCCGCCCTCGCGGCCAGCCCCACCCGGCTGCTCGGCGTCTCCCTCTACGACGTGCTCGGTGAGGTGCGCCAACCCAACATGCCGGGCACGGTCGACGAGTACCCGAACTGGCGGCTGCCGCTGCCGGCGACGGTGGCGCAGATCCGCGCCGACGAGCGGGTGACCCGGATCGTCGACCTGCTCACCGCCGCCCGCCCCCGAGCGGCCGCGCCGCCTGCGGGTGGCACGCGTCGGCCGGCGGCGAGCGGCGGTCAGGCCGACCAGTCGTAGCGGGCCGGCAGCCCGACGAAATCGGCGTACCGGCCCAGGGCCTGCTCCACCCGACCCCGTTGCTTGACGCCGAGCGTCGTCAGCGGGCGGATCGTCACGGTGACGGCCGTCCGGCCGAGCGTGCGCTTCCAGACACCCACCACCCGGCCGGCCCGGACCACAGTCGCCTGGAAGATGCCGTTGTTGCCCGGCACCACGGCCGCCTGGTGCGCGGGGTCGAGCATCAGCGTGCGATCCCGGTAGCCGAGCAGGTACTCGTCGAAGCCGGGCAGCGCCAGCACGTCATCGGGCGGAGTGCGTGGCGCATCGGCCAGCGCCGCGTCGACGTGCATCGGCTCGCCCTCGACGCGTACCGTGCTCAGCAGGTCGCCGGCGGCGGCCAGGCCGCGCCGCGCGTCGGTCAGGGTGAGGCCGCTCCAACCGGCCAACTCGCGGGCCGCGACCGGCCCGTGCCCCCGGACGTAGCGGTGGGCGAGCACTGCCAACGCCTCGTCCCGCTCAAGCCGACGCTGCTCCGGCGCCCACTCGTCGAGCAGCGCGAAGGTCTGCTCCGTGCCGACGTTCGGTGCCACGCAGGTCACCCCGCGCACACTCGCGTACCAGAGCAGGTGGTAGCCACGCTGGTCGTCAGTCGACAGACCCGCCGCGCGAAGGGCCGCCAGGCACTGCGCCCGGGTCAGCCGGCCCCCACCGGCAAGCGCGGCGCCGAGCACGTCCAGCGCCCGGTCCGCGTCGACCTCGGAGAGCCCGAGCTGCGCTCGGCGGGTCGCCGCGCCGGCCAGCGAGCGGACGCCCGTCAGATCCAGCATCCAGCGCGTGTCGGCGGGGGGTACGAGGTGCACGGTGCCCCGCATCGGCCACGTGCGCAGAGCCTCGCGCCGCTCCAGCGCCGCCTGCACGTCGGACCTGGTCCAGCCCGGAAGTCGGGCGCCCAGCGACCACAGGCCGCTCGCCAGATCCTGCGCCTGCATCGCGCCGAACCACTCGACCACATCGGCCACACCATCCGGCCGGACGGTCGGGTGCGGGCGCAGCAGCAGGCTCGTCATCCGCAGGTCGAGCGCCTCGGATGCGGTGAGCTCCCCGGTCATCGGGTCAGGCTAGGCCACCCGTCCGACATCATCGCCTACGCATAACGACCGGAGCAGCGGGAAGGCGGGCGACCGGAAGTACGCGCGCCGCGCGTACGGAAGGGAGTCCCATGACTGCCGCAAGCGAGCCGGCCCGGGGTGCCGGAGTACCGGCCGATTCTCGGGCCCATCGGGCGTCCACCGGCGCCAAGACCAGCGCGGCCGCCACCTTCGCCCTGGTCTTCGGGGTGGCCGGCCTGTTCAGTGTGTTGACCGCGATCCTCGCCTGGTTGGGGCTGGTGCTCGGCATCATCGGGATCATTCTCGGCATCGTCGGGCTCAAGATGGCCCGGCGACCGGGGGTGACCGGCCGGGGCGTGTCGATCGGCGGCCTGGTCCTGAGCATCCTGGCGGTGCTGATCGGCCTCGGCCTCGCGGCGGGCATCACCACCTTCGTCAACAACGAGAACGCGGTGGACCGCCTCCAGACCCAGGTCGACAAGCTGCGCGACAAGCTCGACTGACGGGGCGTCGTGGGTCGTGCGGGGCCGGCCGGCCTCCGGCCAGCCCTCGCGACGTCGGTTCACGCTCGGTGACGTTCGCGGGTGGTCCCGACGTGCCATGGAGTCCTCTGCTCTGCTCCAACCGCCGGTCGCGGTCGGGAGCCCAGTAGGGTGGGCGGCGTGCTCCGCCAGGTCACCGCGATCCGTTACGTCACCCCGCTGCGCGAGGGCGGCTCGCTTCCCGGCGTGGTGGAGGCCGACGACCTCGGCACGTACGTGGCGAAGTTCTCCGGCGCCGGGCAGGGGCCCAAGGCGCTGGTCGCCGAGGTGATCTGCGGTGAGCTGGCCCGCCGGCTGGAGCTGCGGGTGCCACCACTGGTGGTCCTCGACATCGACCCGGTCATCGGGCGGGCCGAACCCGACCAGGAAGTGCAGGAGCTGCTGCGCAACAGCGGCGGCGCCAACCTGGGGATGGATTTCCTCCCGGGCGCGCTCGGCTTCGACCCGGTCGCGCACCCCGTCGACCCGACGCTGGCCTCGCGGGTGCTCTGGTTCGACGCGTACGTGGAGAACGTCGACCGGAGCTGGCGCAATCCGAACCTGCTGGTGTGGCACCGGGAGCTGTGGCTCATCGACCACGGCGCGGCGCTGTACTTCCACCACAACTGGCCGCGCGCCGACGCCGCCGTGCACCGCGCCTACCGCGCGGACGATCACGTGCTGGAGCCGTACGCGTCGCGGCTGGCCGAGGCCGACGCCGAGCTGGCGCCCCGGGTCACCCCGGATCTCCTGCGGGAGGTGCTGGCGCTGGTACCGGCCCAGTGGCTGACCGCCGCCGACTTCGACTCGGCCGACGCGGCGCGTGAGGCGTACGTGGCGCACCTGTCGCGGCGGGTCGCCAGCCGGACGGACTGGCTACCGGCGGGGAGCGTGGCGTGAGGCATCCGTTCGAGTACGCCCTCATCCGGCTGGTGCCCCGCATCGAGCGCGGCGAGCAGATCAACGTCGGGGTGCTGCTCTACTGCCAGCAGCGCGACTTCCTGGCCGCGCGGACGCACCTGGACGCCGATCGGGTTCGGGCGCTCGCGCCCGCTGTCGATCTGCCGGAGGTGGCCGCGGTGCTCGACTCCCTGGACCGGACCTGCTCCGGCGACGGGCCGGCGACCCGGATGCGGCTCGGTGAGCGGTTCCACTGGCTTGTCGCGCCCCGCAGCACGATGATCCAGGCCAGCCCGGTGCACACCGGCCTCACGGCTGACCCGGCGGCCGAGCTGGACCGGCTGATGGCAGCGCTGGTGCGCTGAGCGGGCCGGCGGCCAGCGACCCCTGATCGCGCTACGCCAGCGCCGTTGCCGGCGGAGCGCGATCCCCCGTTCAGGCGGCCGGCGTCAGGGGGGCGCGGGAGCGCGCCGACACCGGATGGCATCAGGATCGCCGCCCGCGCGGGCGGTCGGGCCGGAACGACCGGGAACTTGCGGAAAACTTGAGCCCGGACTCCCGGAAGTCCGCCGCCCGTCGTTTGTCACCGTGTCCCAGGGGTAGTCGCGGGAGCTGACCCGAGACGAGAAGGGGACACATCTGATGGCTGCCCAGACCAAGGTCGCGGTGATCTACTACAGCGCCACCGGCATCACGTACCAGATGGCGCAGGCCGTGTGCGAGGCCGCCGGGGAGGCCGGCGCCGAGGTGCGTCTGCGCAAGGTGCGGGAGCTGGCGCCGGACGAGGCGATCCGTTCCAACTCCGGTTGGCAGGCGCACCACCTGGAGACCCAGGACGTGCCCGAGGCGATGATCGACGACCTGGCCTGGGCCGACGTGGTGATCTTCGGATCGCCCACCCGGTACGGCATGATCGCCGCCCAGCTGAAGCAGTTCATCGACACCACCGGGCCGCTGTGGGCGCAGGGCGCGCTGGCCAACAAGGTCTACGCGGGCTTCACCTCGACGGCGACCTCGCACGGCGGGCAGGAGACGACCCTGACCTCGCTGTTCAACGTCTTCTACCACTGGGGCGGTGTCGTGGTGCCCCCCGGCTACACCGACTCCAGCCAGTTCATCGCCGGCAACCCGTACGGCGCCTCGCACACAAGCAACAACGGGGAGATCGCCCCGGACGCGGTGGCGCTGGGCGCGTGCGCCCTCACCGCCCGCCGGGCAGTGTTGATCGGCGCCGCGCTCAAGCAGGGCATGGGCGGCTGACCGGTGGGGGCGACCGGTGGCGAGGGCGGGGGCTCTCGGCCCGCCCGCGCCACCGGTCGCACCAGCCCTACCCCGAGATGGCGGTGACCACACCGGGTGGGCTCGGCCGGTCGGCTACGCCTGCCGGGCCGGGCGTGACGCCGGCAGCAGGTCGGCCAGCAGCTCGGCCAGCACCGTCACGCCGTCCGGGCTGAGCACCGATTCCGGGTGAAACTGCACTCCCGCGAAGCCCTGCCCGCGCAGGGCGTGCACGGACCCGTCGCGGACGTCGCGGGCCAGCTCCACCGTCCCGTACGCGGTGTCCAGCCGGTCCGTCTCGGCCCGCGCGGTGAACGAGGAGTAGAAGCCGACCCTTCGGACCCCGCCGAACAGGTCGACCTCCCGTTGCAACCCCTGATAGGGCGCGTCCCGCCGGTGCAGGGGCAGCCCCAGCAACCCGGCCAGCACCTGATGCCCGAGGCAGACCGCGAGGGTGGGTCGGCCGGTCGCGAGCAGCCCGTTCAGCAGCTCCCGCAACGCTGCCATCTTCGGGTCGTTCGGGCTGCCCGGGTCGCCCGGTCCGGGACCGGCCACCACCAGGTCGTACTCGTCGACCGGGCCGCCGGCGTGCCAGGGCCGCAGCGTGACCGCGAGACCCAACGCGCCCAGTTGGTGCGCCAACATGCCGGTGAAGGTGTCCTCGGCGTCCACGATCAGTGCCCGCAGACCGACCAAGCCGGGCAGCCCCGGCGCGTCCGGCGCCCGCTGGTCGAGCCAGAACCGGGCCAGCGGCGTGTTCCGCGCGGCGAGCGCGTCGCGTACCGCCGGGTCGTCGGCCAGCCGCACGACCGGCCCGCGGTCGCCGGCGGGCGCCGCCGGGCCGAGACCCAACGCGGCCAGCACCCCGGCCGCCTTGGCGTGCGTCTCGGCCACCTCGCCGGCCGCCGTCGAATGCCGGACCAGGGTGGCGCCGACCGGCACCCGCAGCCGGCCGGTGGGGGAGATCTCGGCGGTACGGATCAGGATCGGCGCGTCAAGCGTCTGGCGGCCGGCGTCGTCGTGACCGAGCAGGGCCAGCACACCCGCGTAGTAGCCCCGGCCCCGGCGCTCGTGCCGGGCGATCACCCGGCAGGCGTTCTCCATCGGACTGCCCGTCACGGTGGGCGCGAACATCGTCTCCCGCAGCACCTCCCGCACGTCGCGGGTGCCCCGCCCGGCGAGCAGGTACTCGGTGTGCGCCAGGTGCGACATCTCCTTCAGGTACGGGCCGATGACCTGGCCGCCGTGCTCGGCGACGGTGGCCATCATCTTCAGCTCCTCGTCGAGCACCATGTACAGCTCTTCGATCTCCTTCGGGTCGGCGAGGAACCGCAGCAGCGCCTCCCGGGTCGGGGTGTCGCCGCCGGGCCGGAAGGTGCCGCTGATCGGGTTCATCATCACGAGGCCGTCGTCGACGCTGACGTGTCGTTCCGGGCTGGCGCCGACCAGGGTCCGGGTGTCGGTGTGCACCACGAACGTCCAGTAGGCGCCGCGCTCGGCGACCAGCAGTCGGCGCAACGCGGCCATCGCTGCCACCAGCGGCGCGTCCTGCACGGTGGCGTGCAGGACGCGGTGGATGACGAAGTTCGCGCCCTCGCCGCGGCCGATCTCCTCGGTGAGCACCCGCTGCACGATCCGCGCGTACTCCTCGTCGCTGACGTCGAACCCGGCGTCGCGGGTGCGGACGGGCTGGTCGGGCAGCGCGGCCAGGGCCTCGGCCAGCGGGATCCGCAGGTGCTCGCGGACCTGGAGACACTCCAGCGGGGCGTCGTCGTCGACGCAGGCGAAGCCGCGCTCGGCGATCTGCCGGTACGGCACCAGGGCCAACGTGCGAGCCCCGGGCGCACCGGGCGACAGCGGGATGTCCGCCAGCCGGTCGACGGTGGTGACGACGCCGGTGAACAGTTCCAGCTCGTCGGCGCCCTCGCGGCGCAGCAGCGCGAACGGGCCGGGATCCTCGCCACGGGCGATGGCGGCGAGCAGGTCGGTCAGGTGGGTCAGGCTGGTCATCGTGGTCTCCGTGGGCCGGGCGCCGCCAGCGGTGGCGGCCATCCGGGCCGGAGATCCGGCGGCCGCCTCGGTGGCGGCCGCGTGGATGAAGCTACGCGCGGGGGGTGGCCGCCGGGTCGGCGGGCCACCAGGAGGTTGGGTGCGCGAGCATGCGGTCCACCTTACGCGGCCGCGGCCCGGCTCGGGACCCCTTCGGGCGTACCGGTGTGCCCGGCCGGACCTCCGTTCCCGCGCGGCCGGCAGCGGGTAACTTGACCGGCGATGAACATTCTCGCGCTCGACCTGGGCACCTCGTCCGTACGCGGCCTGGTGCTGGACGGGGAGACCCAGCCACTGCCCGGCGCCCTCGCCCGGCGGAAGGTCAACCTCGCCATCGGTGACGACGGCACCGGCACGCTGTCCGGCCCCGACTACCTCGCCTGCCTCATCGAGTGTCTGGACGAGCTGGCCGAGGCGGGGCACCTGCACGACGTCGACCTGGTGGCGACCTCCGCGCAGTGGCACTCGGTGCTTCCGCTGGACCGCGACGGCACCCCGCTGGGCCCGGTCGTCACCTGGCTGGACACCCGGCCCACGCCGGTCGGCGACCCGCCCGGCCCGACCGACCCGGACGGCTTCCACCAGCGCACCGGCTGCTGGTGGCACCGCTCCTACTGGTCGATGCGCCTGCCCTGGCTGCGGGAACAGTCCGGCACGCCGATCGCCCGGTTCGTCGGCCTGCCGGAGTACGTGCTGGGCGAGCTGCTGCAGGCGGCGCCTATGTCGGTCTCCCAGGCCTCCGGCACCGGACTGCTGGACCTCAGCAGCCTGCGGTGGGACGAGGAGGCGTTGACGCTTGCCGGCGCGCGACCGCGTGACCTTCCGTCGCTGGGCGAGCTGGACTGGCACGGCCGGCTCCGGCCCGACCGCGCCCGCCGCTGGCCGCAGCTGGCCGAAGCCCGGTGGGCGCCGCCGGTGGGTGACGGCGGAGCGTCGAACGTCGGTTCGGGCTGCGCCGACCCGAGCCGGGCCGCGGTCACGGTGGGCACCTCCGCGGCCGTACGCCTGATGCAGCGGATCCCGGCCGGAGAGCCGTTGCCGCGGCTGCCGGAACGACTCTGGCGCTACCGGGTCGATCACGACCACGTGGTGACCGGCGCGGCGTACTCCAGCGGCGGCAATCTGTTCGCCTGGGCCGACCGGGAGCTGCGGCTGCCCAGCGGTGACGAGCTGGACGCGGCGCTGGCGTTGGTGCCGGCGGGTGGCGGGCGGCCGGCCGATCCCCGTTTCGGTGGCGATCGGGCGCCCGGGTTGGCGCCGGCCGGCACGGGTGAGCTGCGCGGCCTGAGCTTCAGCACCACTGCCGTGGACATCCTGGCCGGGCTGATGCAGGGGCTGTGCGAGCTGGTCGCCGACGATCTCGCGGTGTTGGAGTCCACTGTCGACAAGCCGGTAGGGGTGGTGCTGGGTGGCGGCGCGGTGGCCGCCTCGGTGTGGTGGCGGCAGGCGTTCGCCGCCGCGCTCGCGCCTCGACCGGTGTCGCACCAACGCAACCCGGAGATCGGCGCCACCGGCGCCGCGTTGGTCGCGCTGGGCCGCTTCGGTGCGGCGGCCGAGCTCGCCGACATCGGCCGGACGGATGAGCTGGTCTTACCGACGACGACAGGACGTTCCCACCCGCAGTATCCTTCCTGAACTTTCGCCCTGCCCGGGCCGTTGACAGCGCTACCGAGCCTGGTTGGATGGACTGCGCTCCCCGGGTCGCGGTGGACGCGGCAGGAGGAGGAGGCAGGGTGGCGGCAGGTCCCGACCCGGCGACCGGCGGGGTGTCGAACCACCGCAGGCGACGTTTCGACGTCCGCGTCGTTCCGCATCGACGCCGCTCGCCGTTCCGCCTGCGCGACTGGCGGATGAGCACCAAGCTGGCCACCGTGCTGGTGGTGCCGTCGTTGGCGTTCCTGGTGCTCGCGGGCGTGCAGACGAGCGCCCTGGTCGGACGGACGACCACGCTCAACGACTTCTCCCGGCAGGTCGAAATCGGTCGACAGATCACCGCTGTGGTGAACCAGCTCCAGCAGGAGCGGGATCGCTCGGCCGGTGAGCTGGGCGAGCTGCGCCGCGGTGGCGACCGGCAGGCCGCCGCGACAGTTCTCCGACCGTTGCAGGTGGCCTCCGACCGGGCGATGGCCGACCTGAGTCGGGCGGCCCGGCCGCTGGCCGACGCCGACGCATCCTGGCGGGTGGCCTTCTCCGAGGCGCAGGAGGCGTACGACCAGGTGATCGACATCCGTCCGGCGATCCCGCCGGCGGTTCTCAGCAACGACACCATCCTGAGCAACTACCACCGGGTCGTGGGCGCGCTGCTGGATCTGCTCGCCGAGCCGACGCCGGGTCAGGACCGGGCGGCGCTGAGCGACTCGGTGCTGCGTTACGTGCAGATGGCCCGGGTCAAGGAGCTGTCCTCCCGCGTCCGCGCCCAGCTCTACGCCGCCGCTCGGGCCGGCCGGTACGGCACGGAGGACCGGGTGGTCCTCAGCGATCTGCGCGCCCAGCAGTTGACAGCCCTCGGCGCGTTCCGGGTGGCCGCCACCACCGACCAGATCCGCCGGTACGACGAGACGTCGGTGAACCCGCTGTTCCTGGTCGCCACCGAGCTGGAGGAGCGCAGCCTGCCGGTCGGGAACGCCCCGCCCGAGGTGCTGCCCTCGGAGCAGTGGTGGTCGGCCAGCCAACAGCGCCAGGAGTTGCTGCGGCAGGTCGAGGCGGGGGTGCTTGACGACGCGGTGCGCCAGGCCGACGACGCGAGCAGCGGCCAGTTGCGGACCACTCTGCTGGTCGTCGGTGGTGTCGTGGCGGTGTTGCTGGTCGCGCTGCTCATCTCACTGCTGGTCGGGCGGTCGGTCGCCCGGTCGATGCGGCTGCTGCGCAGCCAGGCGTTGCGCATCGCGCAGGTCGAGCTGCCGGACGCGCTGGATCGGCTGCGAACCGTCACCGGCGGGGTGCCGGGCATCGAGGTGGCGCCGGCGGTCGTCCGTTCGCTCGACGAGATCGGTGAGCTGGCGGAGGCGTTCGTCGCCGTGCACCGCAGCGCCGTGACCGTCGCCGTCGAGCAGGCGTTGATGCGTCGCAACGTCAACGCGATGTTCGTCAACCTCGCCCGCCGCAGCCAGGTGCTTGTGGAGCGCCAGTTGGAGCTGCTCGATGATCTGGAGCGGGAGGAGAGCGACCCGGACCAGCTCGACAACCTGTTCAAGCTCGACCATCTGGCCGCCCGGATGCGCCGTAACGACGAGAGTCTGCTGGTGCTTGCCGGCACGGACTCCACCCGCCGGTGGAACCGCCCGGTGGGTCTCGGCACCGTGCTGCTGGCCGCCGCCGCCGAGATCGAGCAGTACCAGCGGGTCCGGCTGGATGCGGTCAGCGAGGTCAACGTGGTGGGTCACGCCGTCGGGGAACTGGTGCACATGCTGGCCGAGCTGCTGGAGAACGCGACCGCGTTCTCCCGCCCGGACACGGTGGTGCTGGTGACCGCCCGGGCCGAGGCGTCAGCCGCGTTGATCGAGATCGTGGACGACGGCCTGGGCATGAGTTCCGCCGCGCTGGCCGAGGCGAACGCCGTGCTGGCCAGCCCACCGGCCGCGGACGTCGCGGCGGTCGAGCGGATGGGCCTGTTCGTGGTCAGCCACCTGGCGAGCCGGCTGGGCGTGCGGGTACGGCTCGACGCGGGCCAGAGCGGCCTGGTCGCGCGACTGGTGGTGCCGGCCGCCCTGCTGGCCCCGGCCGGCGCCGTGGAGCTGGATCCACCGGCACCGGCCCGGATGCTGGCTGCCGGTGCCGCGCGGAGCGCCGCGGCGCAACGGATGCCGGGCGCGTCCCGCTCTGCTGGCGCACGTGGGCCGGCCGCCGCGCCGCTGGACCTGCCGGTGGCCGGTCGCCCGCCGGCAGCGGCCGTGCCGCACCAGACCCGCCCCGTGCCGGTGCGCGCCGAGGACGTGCTGGCCCCGGCTGCCGCCGGCGCGGTCGACGACGGCGGCGGCTGGTGGTCCCGGCAGGGACCGACCGGGCCGGCGGCCCCCGGCCCGGCCGTGCCGCCCGCGACGCCGGTGACGGCCGGCACGAACGAACGGGGCCTGCCGGTACGCGTGCCGATGGCGCAACTATCCGCGGTCACCCGCCCGGCCCAGCCGGAGTCGGCGCCGACACGCGCCGAGCTGGACCCGGAGGCGGTCGGCGGCATGCTCTCCCGGCTCTACAGCGGGGTACGGCGGGCCGAGGCCGAGGACACCACCGAGATACCGGTGCCACCCTCGTGGGGGCACGACGAAGGAGGACGACGACAGTGACGACGTTGAGCCAGGAGGCACGTGACCTGAGCTGGCTGGTGAGCGCGTTCGCCGAGCGGGTGCCCGGCGTGGCGCACGCGGTGGTGGTCTCGTCCGACGGGCTGCTGGTGGCGATCTCCGACCATCTGCCCCGCGACCACGCGGACAAGCTCGCGGCGGTGACGTCCGGGCTGATGAGCATCACGGCGGGCGCGGCGCAGATGTTCGACGGCGACATCGTCAAGCAGACGGTGGTCGAGATGGGCCGTGGCTACTTCCTGGTCATGCAGGTACGCGACGGGTCGATCCTGGCCACGCTGGCGGCCGGGGACGCGGACATCGGCGTGGTGGGTTACGAGATGGCCCGGCTGGCGAAGCAGGCGGGAGAGATGCTCACCCCCGCGCTGCGGGCGGAGTTGCAACAGGCGCTTCCCCGCTGAGCGCTCCGGCCGTGACCCGGACGGTCATCGGCTCACCCGCAGCCGAGCCGTCCGGGCCCGGCCGTCCGGGCGGCCCGCTCAGAAACCGCCCTCGGCGATGACGGAGCGGTACCAGTGGGCGCTGCGCTTGAGCACCCGACGCTGGGTGGCGTAGTCCACGTAGACCAGGCCCCAGCGCTGTTCGTACCCCTCGTCCCACTCGAAGTTGTCGAGCATCGACCACACGTGGAAGCTCTCCAGCGGCACCCCGGCGCTGATGGCGCGGTGCGCGGCGGCCAGGTGGTCGCGAAGGAAGGTGATCCGGCCGCTGTCGTCGACGGTGTCGTCCGCGGTCAGGGTGTCGGGGGTGGGCAGGCCGTTCTCGGTGACGGTGAGCGGGATCGGGCCGTAGTCACGGGTGACCCGGGTCAGGACGTCGTACATCCCGTCGGGGTAGATCTGCTGCCAACCGGCCTCGGAGGTCGGCCAGCGGTGTTCGGTGCTGCCGTCGGCGTTCACGTAGATGGGCGTGTAGTACTGCACGGCCAGCAGGTCGACCGGGGACGAGATCACCGCCAGGTCGCCGTCGCGGATGCCGCGAACCATCCGGCTCTGCGGGCCCAGGTCGGCCAGCACGTCCTGCGGGTAGCTGCCCTTGAGCAGCGAGTCGAGGTAGAGGCGGTTCTCGTAGCCGTCGTAGAGATGGGCGGCGGCGGCGGCCTCGGGAGAGTTGTCGGTGGGGTAGCAGGGGTGCAGGTTGAAGGCGGGGCCGATCCGGCCGGTGCCGTTGCCGGCGCGCAGCGCGCGGACCGCGAGGCCGTGGGCCAGTTGCAGGTGGTGGGCGACGAGGTAGGCGGCGTCCGGGTCCTGCCGGCCGGGTGCGTGGTGGCCGATGAGGTAGCCGTTCTGCACGACGGTCTTGGGCTCGTTGATGGTGAGCCAGACCGGCACCGAGTCGCCGAGGGCGGTGAAGACCGCGTCGGCGTAGTCGGCGAATCGGTGGGCGGTGTCGCGTGACTCCCAGCCACCGGCGTCCTGCAAAGCCTGCGGCAGGTCCCAGTGGAACAGCGTGGCCATCGGGGCGATGCCCCGCTCGTGCAGGCCGTCCACGAGTCGGCGGTAGAAGTCGAGCCCGCGCCGGTTGGGCGCGCCGGTGCCGTCGGGCTGGACGCGGGGCCAGGAGATGGAGAAGCGGTAGCTGCGCAGACCCAGCTCGCGCATCAGGTCAAGGTCTTCGGCGTACCGGTGGTAGTGGTCGGCGGCCACGTCGCCGGTGTCGCCGTTGCGGGTACGCCCGGGGACGCGGCTGAAGGTGTCCCAGACCGACTCGCCGCGGCCGTCCTCCTTGGCGGCGCCCTCGATCTGGTAGGCGGAGGTGGCCGCGCCCCAGCCGAAGTCGCGGGGAAAGCGCAGCGGGCCGGCGGGCCCGGTAGGTATCGACATGGATTCTCCTCGTGGATACGGGGCCGCCGCCGAGATTCGGGAGCGCTCCCAGAATAGGTCAGGAGCGGCCGGCCCCGTGAGCCGGCCGTCACGGCGGCCGGACATGGCGGGTCGAGGCGGGTGAGGGCCCCGGACAGCGAACGAGGCCGACCGGGCGGCGCTTGGCGCCTGTCCCGTCGGCCTCTTTTCCCATCGTGTACGGGGGTTTAGTGTGGGGACGGGGGAGGGCAACCCCCGTCCCCACCGTAACTGCACACACACGGGCGGAATTTGGGTCCTGCCGTGCGTGTCGCGCGGGAGCCGGGCCACGCGAGTGGCTCTGGTTCCACCTCCCTCCCTGTGGCGGGATGATGGCTGACGGCGGCGTCCGGGCTGGCCCGCCGTCGGCCTTCGGGTTGGTTCCCCGGGCCCGCCACGAGGACGGTCCCGGTGATCTTCCAGTTGGAACCTTTGTCGATGGAAGCGCTCCCATCGACCGATGTTGCGACTGTAACGCCCGTCACGCCTTTGTGAAAGACCCAAAACGAGATCGAAACAACTGGGTGATCCTGCCCCCTGTGTGCTTGTTGTGGGAGCGCTTCCATGGCACACTGTCGATTCAACGCGACAGGAGCCAGTTCGCGTGGGCACGGGTCCGCCGAGGGCAGCCGGCAGCACGACTTCCGGTCACGGCACCCAAGCGCAGCCGGCGGGACCCCCTCCCGCGCGGGCCGCACCGCCGCACCCCGGCCGGGCCCGGGGCGACCACCTTCCCGGCGCCTCGAATCCCCCGCGTACCACCACACCCCGCGGGCAGGCGCCACGCCGGGGACCACCCCGGCCTGGTCCGAGGAGACACCGCGCACATGAGACAACTGGCACGACGCCGCCGAGTGGCGATCATCGCCGCCGCCGCGCTCGTCATCGGCGGGGTGACCCTGCCCGCCGGCGCCGCGCAGGCCGCACCCGCCTGCGACGTGGTCTACGCGACCAATGACTGGAACAACGGCTTCACCGCCAACGTCACCATCAAGAACCTGGGCGACGCGGTCAACAACTGGACGCTCAAGTGGACCTTCCCGAACAGCAGCCAGCGGGTCACCCAGGGCTGGTCGGCCAGGTTCAGTCAGACCGGCAGTGAGGTCACCGCGACAAACGAGTCGTACAACGGCAACCTCGGCACCGGGGCCTCCACCACCATCGGCTTCAACGGCTCCTACTCGGGCAGCAACCCGAAGCCCACCTCGTTCACCCTGAACGGCACCTCCTGCAACGGCACCCCGGCCAACCAGCCGCCGACGGTCTCCCTCAGCCTGCCGACCGGGCCGTTCACCGCGCCCGCCGACGTGCCGCTGACCGCCACCGCCAGCGACCCGGACGGCACGATCAGCAAGGTCGAGTTCTACCGCAACGGCCTGCTGATCAACACCGACACCAGTGCGCCGTACGCGTACACGCAGGAGGACCTGCCGGCCGGCAACTACACCGTGCAGGCCAAGGCGTACGACAACGCCAACGGCATCGGTGTCGCCGAGAAGGCGTTCACCGTCGGCGCCGCCAGCGGCCCGACGCTTATCGCCACGCCGTCCGCGGTGAGCGTCAACGAGGGTGGCACGACCACCTTCAACCTCAAGCTCAGCGCCGCGCCGAGCGCCAGCGTGCCGGTCACCCTCACCCCCAGCGGGGACACCGACGTCACTGTCTCGCCGACCAGCGCCACGCTGACGCCTACCAACTGGAACACCGGGGTCACCGTCACGGTCGCCGCGGCGGAGGACACCGACACCGTCGGCGGCGCCGCCACCATCACCGCGTCCGCGACAGGTCTCGCGTCCCTGGCGGTCAGCGCCACCGAGATCGACAACGACACCCCCGGCGGTGACAACGCCTACATCAAGAAGTTCCTCGACCAGTACGGCAAGATCAAGAACTCGGGCTACTTCAGCCCCGAGGGTGTGCCGTACCACTCGGTCGAGACGCTGATCGTCGAGGCGCCCGACCACGGCCACGAGACCACCTCGGAGGCGTTCAGCTTCTGGATCTGGCTGGAGGCCCAGTACGGCCGCGTCACCCAGAACTGGGCGCCGTTCAACAACGCCTGGACGGTGATGGAGAAGTACATCATCCCGTCGCACGCCGACCAGCCCACCGCGGGCTCCGCCGGCACGCCGCAGTACGCCGCGGAGTACAACCTGCCCAGCCAGTACCCCTCGGCGCTGAACCCGAACATCTCCGTCGGCCAGGACCCGCTCCGCTCGGAGCTCCAGTCCACCTACGGCACCGGCGACATCTACGGCATGCACTGGCTGATGGACGTCGACAACACCTACGGCTTCGGCCACTGCGGTGACGGCACCACCAAGCCGGTGTACATCAACACCTTCCAGCGGGGCACCCAGGAGTCGGTGTGGGAGACCGTCCCGCAGCCGTCCTGCGACACCTTCAAGCACGGCGGTCAGTACGGCTACCTCGACCTGTTCGTCAAGGACACCGGCGCTCCCGCCAAGCAGTGGAAGTACACGAACGCCCCGGACGCCGACGCCCGCGCCGTGCAGGCCGCGTACTGGGCGCTGACCTGGGCCAAGGCGCAGGGCAAGCAGGCCGACGTCGCCGCCACCGTGGCCAAGGCCGCCAAGATGGGCGACTACCTGCGGTACGCGATGTTCGACAAGTACTTCAAGAAGATCGGCAACTGCGTCGGGGCCAGCACCTGCCCCGCCGGCAGCGGCAGGGACTCCGCGCACTACCTGCTGTCCTGGTACTACGCCTGGGGCGGCGCGTACGACGCCAGCCAGAACTGGTCCTGGCGGATCGGCTCCAGCCACAACCACTTCGGCTACCAGAACCCGTTCGCGGCCTGGGCGCTTACCAACACCCCGGAGCTCAAGCCGCAGTCGTCGACCGCGGTCGCCGACTGGACCAAGAGCTTCGACAGGCAGCTGGAGTTCTACACCTGGCTGCAGTCCGCCGAGGGCGGCATCGCCGGCGGCGCGACAAACAGCTGGGACGGCAGCTACGCCCAGCCTCCGTCGGGCACCAGCACCTTCTACGGCATGTTCTACGACGTCGACCCGGTCTACAACGACCCGCCGTCGAACCAGTGGTTCGGCATGCAGGCGTGGTCGATGCAGCGCATCGCCGAGCTGTACCTGCAGACCGGCAACGCGAAGGCCAAGGCGCTGCTGGACAAGTGGGTGCCGTGGGCGATCGCCAACACGACCGTCGGCACCAACTGGTCGATCCCGTCGGACATGAAGTGGACCGGTCAGCCGACCACCTGGAACCCGTCCAGCCCGCAGCCCAACAGCAACCTGCACGTCGAGGTGATCAGCAAGGGCCAGGACGTCGGCGTCGCCGCCTCCTACGCCCGGATCCTGATCGCGTACGCCGCCAAGTCGGGCAACGCGGCGGCGAAGACCACCGCCAAGGGGCTCCTCGACGCGCTCGACGCCGCCAGTGACGCGAAGGGCGTCTCCACGACCGAGACGCGTGGCGACTACAAGCGCTTCGACGACACCTACGACGCGTCCACCGGGCAGGGCCTCTACGTCCCGCCGGGCTGGACCGGGAAGATGCCCAACGGCGACGCCATCGCCGCGGGCAAGAGCTTCCTCGACATCCGGTCGTTCTACAAGAACGACCCGGACTGGCCCAAGGTGCAGGCGTACCTGAACGGTGGCCCTGAGCCCACGTTCAACTACCACCGCTTCTGGGCGCAGGCCGACGTGGCAATGGCGTACGCCGACTACGGAAGCCTGTTCCCGAACGGCTGAGAGCGACCCGGGGTGGGTGGAGTGCCCCACCCACCCCGGGGTTCGGCCGGGTCCGGGGGAACGATGGGACCCGGCCGGCGGACGGCCTGACACCCACGGTCAGGCCGGGGTGGGCCGGTCATCTGGCCAACGCAGCGGGTCGACCGGCCCACCCCACCGCCCGGACTGGAGACTGCCGCGAAAAAGCCCAGAAATTCGGGCTGGCACGGGATCACACCAATGAGGATGACGGAGTAACGTACGTCACCGGAGAGGCCGCTCCCCCCGTGGCGGCCTCTCCACTTTTATGCCCGTCGGGGCCCCTTCCCGGCCGGTTCGTCGGGCCGGCCGTCCGGGCCGCCGACGACCGGGTGACGCAGCCCCGGATGCCCGGCCGGCAACGACCGGCGCAGCACCACCCAACTCACGGCCAGCGCCGCCGCGACCAGCGGCCAGGTCAACGCGACCCGGGCCACCACGAGCGCGAGCACCTGCCCACTCAGGTAGAGCGGGACGAACACCGCCAGCCGCACCAGGTAGGTCGCCGTCCACACCCAACTGCCCCGGCCGTACCCCCGCAGCAGCGCCGGATCCCGTCGCCAGCGCGTCCGCTGGCCCAGCGCGGCACCGACCAGCACCCCGAGCAGCGGCCAGCGCACCACGATGCTGGCGGCCCAGGCCAGCGCGCTCGCGGCGTTCGACAGCAACTGGATGAGAAAGAAGTTCTCGGCCCGGCCGGTCCGCACCGCGATCAGCGCCGCGACGCAGACGGCGAGCAGCCCGATCAGCACCGAGCGCGGCCGGTCACCACGCCGCAGCCGTACGCCGGCCACCGCGACGCCCACGGCGAGCGCCGCGCCCACCCCGGCCCACAGCGACTCGCCACCGAGCAGCCACCCCAGGGCGAACGCCACCGGCGGCAGGGTGGCGTCGACCGCGCCACCCCGCCCGCCCAGGAGGTCCGCCAGGGACTCGGTCCGGGCCGCCCGGTCGGCGTCCGGACCGGCCGTCGTCGCGCCGTCCGGACCGGCCGTCGTCGTGCCGTCCGGGCCGGGCTCGACCTGGCCGGACTCCCGCTCCGGTGTGCCGCCCACCGCCACCTCCTCGCCTCCGCCTCAACCTAACCGCCGGGAGCCGGTGGGCCACCGGCCGACCGGCCGGCACCTGCCGCTACGGTGTGCGGATGCGCGCGACGGCACGGGGTTGGACCGCGGTCTGGTTGGTCGTACTGGCCCTCGTCCAGGCGGCCGCCTTCCTCGCCGTCTGGCGGGTGGCCGTGCACACCGAGATCGGCCAGTGGGTCGACACGGTCGCCCTGACCGGCAACCAGATCGGCCACGATCGCATCGACGGGCCGGTGGACCGGATCCTCAACGCGATGTCGGTCGTCTCCCTGCTCGCCGCCACCGCGATGATCGGCTTCATCGCGCTCATCCGGGGGCGGATCGCCCTGGCCGTCACCGCGACCCTGCTCATCGCCGGGGCGAACGTCTCCACCCAACTGCTCAAGTACGGTCTGAGCCGGCCCGACCTCGGCCTCGACCCGGAGCGCGTCGCGGTGGGCAACAGCCTCCCCAGTGGGCACACCGCGGTGGCCGCGTCGGTGGCGGTCGCGCTGATGCTCGTCCTGCCGCCCAAGGTGCGGGCCGTCGGCGCCTTCGTCGGCGCGAGTTACGCAGCCATCGCCGGGGTGGCGACCCTCTCCGCCGGTTGGCACCGACCCAGCGACGCGGTCGCCGCCTACCTGGTGGTGGGCGTCTGGGCGGCACTGGCCGGCCTGGTCCTGCTGATCACCCAGCGGGAGCAGGCCCAGATCGCGCCCGGTGACGCGCACCGCCTCGCCGCGATCCTGCTCGGCCTGGCCGGTGTGCTCGCCCTGATCGCCTCCGGCCTGGCCCTCACCTGGCTGGTGGACCTGCGCGGGACGGGCCCGGAGGCGTTGAGCCGCCGCGCCCTCTTCGTCGGGTACGCGGGCAGCGCCGCGGGCATCGCCGGCACGATGGCGCTGGTGATGGCGCTGGTGCTGACCGTCGTGCACCGGCTGGTGCCCCGGGTCAAGGGCTGAGGCATCGGATGGACCCGGTCCGTACGGCGTTTCGTGCCGAGTGCCGACGGCTCACCGAGGTCCTGTCCGAGCTGGACGACGCCGACCTCGACCGGCCGACCCCCTGCCCGCCCTGGACCGTGCGGGAGTTGATCGCGCACGTCCGCACCGGCGCCGGACGGTTGGCCGACATGCTGGCCGCACCCGCCCCGCCGCGCGCCGAGGTGGACGCCGCCGGCTACTTCGGCGCGGCGAAGTTCACCCCGCAGGTGGACGCCGCCCGGATCGAAGCCGCGCGGTCCGAGGCTGCGCGGTCCGAGGCCGCGCGGTCGGATGTCGCGCGGTCGGATGTCGCGCGGTCGGATGTCGCGCGGTCGGATGTCGCGCGGTCGGATGTCGCGCGGTCGGATGTCGCGCGGTCGGACGTCGCGCGGTCGGACGTCGCGCGGTCGGATGTCGCGCGGTCCGAGGCCGCGCGGATCGGTGCCGGCGGGCGGGTGGCGGGGCAGGTCCGACGGGCGGCGGTGTCGGTCGAGTTCGAGCGTGCCTGGCAGGCTGCCGACGCGGCGGTCGCTGACGTCCCACCCGAGCGGGTCCTCCGGACCCGGCACGGCGACGCGATGAGCCTCACCGAGTTCCTGCGGACGCGCGTGGTCGAGGTGGGGGTGCACGGCCTGGACCTGGCCGCCGCGCTGGACCGACCGCCGTGGCTCACCCCGCAGGCGGAGGCGGTGATAGCCGACCTGCTCACCGGCGGGCGACCGGCACCGGCAGAGTTGCGCTGGGATCGGTTGACAGTGATCCGCAAGAGCACCGGGCGGGCGCCGCTGACCGTCCCGGAGCAGACCACGATCGATGCCGCCGGCTTCCGCTGGCTCGTCTTCGGTCGCTGAGCCACCGGCCAGGCCGGCCATCACCACTGCCCACGAGGCGGCGTGAGCCCGACCCAAGCGGCCCGAGATTCGCGCAACTTCGGGGAAACTGCTGCTTCGCCGGCCCTGGATGCAGCAGTTTCCCGGAAACTGTGCGGATCTTGACCGGCGTCGCCCCGGCGTCGCCCCGGCGTCTGACCGGCGTCGCCCCGGCGTCGCCCCGGCGTCGCCCGGGATAGCCAGCCAGCCTCGGCTGGTCAGCTCGCCGGGCGCGGGGCGGGCACGTGGGGGGCGACGCCCCGCAGGTGCGTGAGCACCACCGGGTCGATCCGCCCCGGCACCAGCCGCTCCTCCAGGTTCTCCAGCCCCGCCCAGGAGATCAGCGCCGCCTCCGTCCCGGCGTGACCCACCTGGTGGCCCAGCGCGCTGAGCAACGCCGCCACCTCGTCGGCGACCGCGCCGCTCAGGTCGAGCAGGGTCGCCGGATCGGGTCGGCTGAACAGCATCGTGTGCACGGCCAGCAGTCGACCCAACTCGGCGACCGGGTCGGGGTGGTCGTCCACCCGCAGGTCGACAAGCACGTCGCTGGTGCCGCCGTACCCTCCGCCGCGTTCGACCACCAGCAGGCCGGCGCTCTGCCGGCCGCGTCGGTCCCCGCCGGCCTCGTCACCGGCGCGCAGCGCGGCGACCAGCCGCTCGGCGAACGGCAGCGCCGCAGAGGCCAGCCACGCGTCTCCCAGCGCGTCGACGACCTCCGGGCCGGTGAGCACGTTGCCCTGCGCGGCCCAGCCGTCGCCCGTCCGTCCACCGGCCCACGGGTGGCAGGCCGGGCCGGTCCAGCTCGCGCCCCGGCCGTCGGCCCCCACCACACCGAGCTGCCGGTGCTCGCGCTCGGCGTCGGCGGCGACCAGCCCGGCCACCACGTCGGCGGCGGCCACCCCGGTGCGGAGCAGCGTCAGCCCCTGCGGGCGGTAGGCGAGGTTGACGTGCGCCTGGGTGGCCAGCGCGCCGACCTCGGCCTCCGCCGCCGGCACCAACGCCCCGGCGGCGAGGAACTTGCTGGCCACGACGACGCCGTGGCGGCGGCCGTCGGCGGAACGCGCGACGAGGGAGAAGGTCACCCGCCGAGACTAACCGGCCTCCGGGCGTACGCCGACGGGTCAGAACGGCGTCGCGGCGGCCTCCGGCGGCGCGCCGCGCGCCCGACGGGCGTCGGCGACCGCGACGCCGCCCAGCACGACCACGCCGGTGGCCGACGCGAACAACCCCGGCAGGAACAGCAGCGGTACGGCGGCGGCCGCCAGCACCAGGATCGCGATCCACCGCGACGGCGAGACCCGCCCGAACACCTCGTACTCGAAACGGGCCCGGCCGGCCAGGAACAGCGCGGGCCCACCGAGAACCATGACCAGCCACGACCCCGTGGGGTGACCCAACGGATGCTCGATGATCAGCTCGTAGCCGATCGCCGTGGCGGCCAGGCCGACCACCATGACCAGGTGCGTGTCGGCCGCCGAACGGCCGATGTTGGCGGGGTGACGGGCCTCCATGACCGCCTCGCCCAGGATCTGCCCCGCACGCTGAACGTAGATCCGCCACAGCATGATCGACGTGGCCACCGCCAGCGCGATCGCCCACACCTGCCCCGACTCGCCCGACCCCCTGGTGTACGCGAAGCCGGCAACCAGGATCGTCTCGCCCAGCGCGACGAGGAAGAACTGCTGGTACCGCTCGGCCAGGTGCTCACCGGCGATCTCCCACTTCGAGATCGTCGACCGGCCCAGCCCCGGCACCGGCCAGCCGCAGCGGGCCTCCAGATACTCGACGAGCAGGGCCACCGTCCAGAGGATCACCTGCGTGTTGGTGGGCAGCAGCGCCCCGACGATCCAGAGCACCCCGGTGGTGGCGAACACCGCCGTCATGCGCAGCTTCAACCGACGGTACGGGTGCGGTCCCAGCGCGATCGCCAGGATCAGCGGTCGGGACACCTGCGCGACCACGTACGCCACCGCGAACGTCAACGCGGTCTGGCTGAACGCCCGGGGGATCGCCACCCCCATCACCATGCTGCACACCAGCGCGATCAACACCACGGCCTGCAGGGCCAGCCGGTACGGGTCGTAGCGGCTGGTCGTCCACGCGGTGCCCTGCCAGACCGCCCAGAGCGCGAGCAGCAACAGCAACGTCTTGCCCCCGCCGGTGACCGCCGCCCAACCGTGTTCGGCCCCCGGGGCTTCGGTCAGGTCCTCGAACGCGCGCGTGGAGATCCGGGTGAGCGCGAAGACGTACACCAGGTCGAAGAAGAGTTCCAGGAACGTGGCCCGGCCGGGCGCGGCCGCCGAGGCGACGGGCTCCAGGTGCCTCGTTCCCCTGAAACCCATGGTCAGCGGCCTGCGCCGGTGCTCCGGTCCACCTCGAAGTCGTAACACCTCGCCCGGGGTGGGCGGCCGGAAACCGGCCATTCTGCCCACTTCGGGGATCTTGCTCACGGGCCCCGTCAACGGGCACGATCGACCGGTGACGAATCGATGGGGCATGACGGTGCCGTTGGGCGGGATCCCGCTGGCCGATCACGAGGCGGTCTACGCGACCCTCGATCGCGCCGGGTTCACCGACGTGTGGTCGTCCGAGGTCGCCGGGACCGACGCGTTCACCCCGCTGGCCCTCGCCGCGGCGTGGCAGCCACGGCTGCGGCTGGGCACCGCCATCACCCCGGTCTTCACCCGTGGCCCCGGGCTGCTGGCGATGAGCGC
Source organism: Micromonospora sp. NPDC049275 (assembly GCF_043197115.1). Taxonomy (NCBI): domain Bacteria; kingdom Bacillati; phylum Actinomycetota; class Actinomycetes; order Micromonosporales; family Micromonosporaceae; genus Micromonospora; species Micromonospora sp. NPDC049275. The sequence continues at coordinate 30,660 of NZ_JBICSN010000007.1, read as the reverse complement.
GGCGGCGCTGGCCGAGGCCGCCCCGGGCCGGTTCGCGCTCGGGATCGGCGCGTCCTCGCCGGTGCTCGTCCGCGACTGGAACGCGGTGCGGTTCGACGAGCCGTTCCGGCGGACCCGTGACGTGCTGCGGTTCCTGCGCGCGGCGCTGCGCGGTGAGACGGTGGACGAGGTCTACGACACCTTCACCGTGCGCCGGTTCACCCTCGAACGGCCACCGGCGGTGCCGCCGCCCATCCTGCTCGCCGCGCTGCGCCCGGGCATGCTGCGGCTGGCCGGCGCGGAGGCCGACGGGGTCATCCTCAACTGGCTCAGCGCCGACGACGTGCCGCGGGCCCTCGCCGAGCTGGGGGAGCGTCGGGCCGGCTTCGAGATCGCCGCCCGGATCTTCGTCTGCCCCACCGAGGACGCCGCGTACGCCCGAGCGCTGGGCCGCCGGCTGATCACCAGCTACCTCACCGTCCCGGCATACGCCGAGTTCCATCGCTGGCTCGGCCGCGACGAGGTCCTCGCGCCCATGTGGCAGGCGTGGGCAGCCGGGGACCGGCGTGCCGCCAGCGCGGCCGTGCCCGACGAGGTGGTCGACGCCCTGGTGCTGCACGGCTCGCCGGAGCGGTGCCGAGCCCAGGTCCGCCGCTACGCCGACGCCGGCGTCGGCGTGCCGGTCCTCGCGCTGCTGCCCACCCCGGAGGTGACCGCCGGCAGCGTCGCCGCGCTGATGACCCTCATCGCGCAATTGGGCACCGAGCCCGTGGGAGCGTCCGCGTGAACCTCACCGACCGGATCGCGGTGGTCACCGGCGGCGCCGGCGGCATCGGGGCGGCACTGTCGCGACGCTTCGCCGCCGAGGGCGCGGCCGCGGTGGTAGTCGCCGACCTGGACGCCGAGGCGGCCCGAGCGGTGGCCGAGGGCATCGGCCCGGTGGCCCACGCCGCCGCCCTCGACGTCACCGACGAGGCCCAGGTCCGCGCGCTCGTCGACGACACCGAACGACGCTTCGGCCGCATCGACCTTTTCTGCGCCAACGCGGGGGTGACCACCGGCGGGGGAGTGGAGGTCGACGACGCGGCCTGGGACCGCGCCTGGCGGGTCAACGTGCTCGCCCACGTCTACTCGACCCGGGCGGTGCTGCCCGGCATGCTCGCGCGCGGTGGTGGTCACCTGCTGCACACCTGCTCCGCGGCGGGGGTGCTGACCGCGGTGGGCGACGCCGCCTACACCGCGACGAAGCACGCCTCGGTGGGCTTCGCCGAGTGGCTCGCCGTCACCTACCGCGACCGGGGCATCCGGGTCAGCGCCCTCTGCCCGCAGGGAGTTGACACTCCGATGCTCGCCGACGGAATCGCCGAGGGGCACCTGGGCGCACGGGTGATCGCCGCCTCCGGAGCGGTGCTCACCCCCGACCAGGTCGCCGACGCGACCATCGCCGGGCTGGCCGAGGAGCGGTTCCTGATCCTGCCGCACCCGGAGGTCGCCGACTACGCGCGCCGCCGCGCCGAAGACCCGGACGGCTGGCAGGCCGGCCTCCGCAAGCTGGTCCGCCGGCTGACCGCCTGACCGCCGCTACCGCGCGGGCACGCGCCCGATGGCGAGGAGGTGCGCGCTCGACGCGACAAGCGCCGGCTCGCTGGAGTACACCCGGGCGAGGTCCAGCGCGCCACCGAAGACCCTCTCCTCCGCCACGCCGCCGATCGCCGCCTCCGCTGCCGTCCACGCCGGACCCTCGACCCCGTGCACGACCACCTCGGTCAAACCCGCGGCCCGGCACTCGTCGGTGATCTCCTCGACCCGGTGGAAGTAGGCGTGGGTGAAACCGATCCGCGGGTCGTTGGTGCCGTCGGTGAGCAGCGTCCGTGCCTCCGCGAGGGTCCGCTCGTCCAGTCGGCCCGTGGCCGCGAAGTCCAGCGCCCCCGCGAACCGCGAGATGACCGCCGCCACGACCCGGCCACCGGGGCCTGTGACGCGGACGGCCTCCCGCAGGGCCCGTAACCGATCCACGCGTCGCACCAGGTGGTAGAGGGGGCCCAGCAGCAGCGCGGCGTCGAACGCGTCGTCGGCGTACGGGAGGGCACGCGCGTCGGCGACCTGCGCGTCGATGGACGGCTGGCCGGTACGGGCGTGCGCGACGTGACCCGGCACCAGGTCCACGAGGCGCACCTGGTGACCGGCGGAGACGAGCGCGCGAGCGTACGCGCCGGTGCCGCCGCCGACATCCAGGACGCGGGCGCCGGGCTCCGGCAGGAGGTCCCGCAGGAGTTCCAGCGTCCGGATCCACTCCAGACGCGCCTGAGGTCGGCCGGTGAGACGCTGGTCCTCACGGTAGTGCTGCGTGTAGTAGTCGACGATGTCGCTCGAATGCTGATCCACACGCTGATGGTCATCGCCGTGCCGCGGGCACGCCAACGCATTTCGCCCGTCCGCACGAGCCGGGCGGGTGGCGGTGGGAACGGGGAATCCCCCAGCGATGGGAGCGGCTTCCCCTCCGCCGGGGGAGGACCAGCGCGTCCATCGGCGCAGATCATCGGTGCATGACTGTTGCCGCCCGTCGTCACCCATCCGCAGCGTCCGGCCCGACCAGAGCGTGGGCGGTGGCGTGCGTCGTCTTCCTCGTCGGTGAGGTGGCTCTGCGTCTGTACTGGATCACGGGTGGCCGGTGGGGGTACACCGCCTGCGACCGCACCGATCTGGTCGACCCCGGGGGTGGGTGCGGCGCGGACCGCGTCGAGTCGCTGCCCTTCTGGGCGGGATGGGGTGCGGTGGCAGGCGGCATCGTCCTCTTGGCTGTGGTCCTCTACGCCGTCCGGTCCTCCGGCCGCCTCGCGTCGGCGAGTAGTTGGGTCGCGGCGGCCCTGCTGACGGTCCTCGCCTTCCCGCTGCACCTGATCTTCGAGCTGCCGGCGGCGTTGTCCGGGCGTCCCTCGGACTGGCGTGACCTGGGCGCCCGGCTCGCGCTGGTGACCGGTGGCGTCCTGTTCGCCGGGCTCGCGAACGCCTCCGGTCCCCGCCGTACGCCGGTGGCCGCCGGCTACCGTCCGGTGCCACGGTGGGTACGCCGTTGGGCGTACGCGGCCGTCGCGCTGCCGGTCGTGGGCTGGGCCGTACCGCACGGGCTCTGGGCGCTCGGCGTTCCGTTCGGCATTCCCGAGCGGGAGTTGGACGACATCCACCGGGGCCTCTCGACGTGGACAGGCGTGGCGATCACGCTCGTCCCGCCGCTCGCCGGCCTGCTCGTACTCGGGTTGGTGCAGCGGTGGGGGCAGCAGTTCCCGGGCTGGGTGCCGGGGCTGCGCGGTCGACCGGTTCCCCGGCTGCTGGCGCTGATCCCGGCCGGGGCGGTGGCCCTCACGCTTGTCACCTACGGCGTGTTGAGCGCCGGGATCGTCGTCGGTCGACTGGTGACGGGTGAACTGCCCTGGTCCGACGTGGTGCGGGAGTGGGCGGTGGCCGCCACGCTGCTGGTGTTCCTCGGCTGGGGAGTCGCGTTGGGCGTCACGACCACCGGCTACGCCCGCACCACCCGAGCAGGCCAGGAGCGGACGACCGCCACCGGCGTGTCGTCGTGAGTCTGTCGGTCCCTCCACAATCGCCGGGGCCTCCGCGGCTCCGGCCCGCACCGATCGGAGCAACAGTGAGCCATGCCGACGTCGACAGCGCCTGGGCTGCCGACCCGAGACCGTGGGCCGTCTGCGCCGCCTACGCCGTCCCGCTCTGCGTCCTACCGTCCGCGCTGTGGCGACTGTCGCTCGTGTTCACCGACGACGCCGTCACGATCTGGTACATGGTCTTTCTGTCCGTCCTGTCGATGGGGCTGGCGCTGCTGACACTCGGGCTGGTGCAGCGCTGGGGACAACGGGTTCCGGGCTGGTCGCCGGTGCTCGGCGGTCGGCGGATCCCGGCGCGCGCAGTGGTGCTCGTCGCGCTGATCGGCGGATCGTTGCTCGTCGCCATCTGCGCGTACTTCGTCCTGAACCACAGGTTTCATTTCGTGCAGCGCACCTGGGTCGGGGTCGGAGAAGACGAACCGGTGCATACGCCTCCCGGCTGGGAGGTGCTCCGGTACTACGCCCCGATGCTGGCCTGGGGACCGCTCGTCATAGCCGTGGCCGTCGACTACGGTCGTCGGGCGGCCCTGGTTCGATCACCGGCACGATGACGGCCCTCGGCGCGAGAGCACCCCGCCCCACCGGTGGTGGCGCCGGGCTCCTGATCACCGCGGAGAGCGGCGGGCTCGGCGCAGGGGACCGGGGTGGAGCGACCAGAGCAGGCGACGCCACCGGGGGCGCGCGGAGCGCAGGGTGGCCACGTAGGCGGTGGCCACCTCGGCGGCCCGGGTCGCCTGATCCGGCGTCGCGGCACCAGGGGCGAAGCCCACCTGATTGAGCAGGGCCGCCAACTCGTCGACGGCCGGCCCGTCGCCGGTGGCCGGCTCGTCTCGGGGGACGCCGCTGCTGGTTGCGCCGCTGCTGGTTGCGCCGCCTCCGGTCGTGCCGTCGCCGCTGCTGCCCGCTCGCGCGTCGGCGAGGGCCTGCCGGGCCCGTCCGGCCACCTCGGTCGCTGCCAGATCGTCACCGACCGGTCGACCGGCGAGCCGCAGCGCGTCGGTGACCTCCCGCCAGGCGCCGGCGATGCGCTGGCCGGGGTCACCCCGCACCAGCCGGTTGCGGGTGAGGGAGCGACGCATCGCCAACAGGGTCAGCAGCAGCGCCCCCACCACCAGCAGCAGACCACCGCTGCCGCCCGCGACCAGCACCGGCGTGGACACGCCACCTCGTGCGGGTGGGCCATCGGGGGCGGCCACCGGCTCCGACGACGCCGTCGGCTCCACCGTGGGCGCCGGCGCCTCCGACGGCGGAGGGTCCTCCGGGGTCGGACGGAAGTCCTCCTCCACAGGCCTCGGCTCGTTCTCCGGGCGGGGCAGCGGGTCGAACGCCACCCAACCCAACCCGTCGAAGAGCACCTCCGGCCAGGCGTACGCGTCACCGGCCCGCACCGGCCCCTGCCCCCCGGAGGAGAAGCCCACCACCACCCGTGTCGGCAGCCCGGAGAGCCGGCCCAGCACCGCGAACGCCGCCGCGAACTGCTCCGACGTGCCCCGCTGCCCGCCGCCGTTGCGCGGGCCGTAGAGGAAGAAGGCCAGGTTCGGGTACGCGTGCCCGCTCGGCGCGTCGGCCACCACCCGGTAGTGCTCGGCCAGGAACTGCTCGATCGCCGCCGCCCGCGCGTACGGAGCGCCGTTCTCCTCGGCGAGTTGGGCCGCCAACCGGCGCAGCGGGTCGGGCACCCCGTCGGCGACCCGCAGCACCCGGGCCACCTCCTCGCCGGCCGGCACGTTCGCGGTGGCCAGCAGATTGTTGTCCGGTCGCTCCCGGGCCGACATCACCGTGTACCGCAGTCCCGGTGTCAGCCCCTCCGGCCGGATCAGCGTCCCCGTCGCCGGGTCGTACGCCACCCGCGCCCCGCTGACCTCGCGGGGCGTCGCCACGGCCGGGAGCAGCCGACCGCTCAGCTCCGCCACTGTGATGTCCTGCCGAACGGTCTCCACCGTGCTGTCCCGGGCCGGCTCGGTGGCCGGCAGGATCCGCCCCGCGTTGCGGTACGTCGCACCGACCCGCCAGGTGATCCCGTCATAGTCGCTGAGCACGGCCAACCGGATCCGTACGCTGCGGGCCGCCTTCGGGTCGTCCGTGTTGCCCCCGGGCGGGGCCGCGCCCACCGTGCTCACGTCGAGGAGCTTCTGCTCCGGGTGCAGCGCCCAGCCGGAGATCCGGATCAGCGGGTTCTCGTCGAGCGTCTGCACCTGCGGTGGCTCCACGTACCGGCGCGGGTCCACCGGCCGCCCGTCGACCTGACCGGCGACCACCGGGCCGAGCAGCGCGACCAGGCCGATCACCAGGACCACGCCGAGCGCCGCCGAGGCAGCCAGCCGAAGCCGCACCGCCGCGCGCACCCCCGGGGCGAGACCCACCGTCGGATCCCCGCCGGCCGGCACACCCGACGGCGCGGCGAGCCCGACCGCCGCGACCGCTACGAAGGCCACAGTCGTCCCGATCGCAGGCTCGGCGTTCGGGCCGACCACGTAGAGGGCCGCGACGTAGAGCCCCGCGGCCGGAAGGTAGCCGAGCAGCACCCGGCCGGCGCGCAGCGCCACCTCCGCCCCGGCCAGACCGGCCAGCCACGCCGCCACCACCGGGACCAGCACCGTGTCCGGTGTGGGCTCCACCGGAATCATCGCCGTGAGCAGCCGCGGAATGCCGTTGCGCGCCGCGTCCGCGCTCACCTCCAGCAGGCTGCCCGGCAGGTCGGCGCGGGCGGCGGCCAGTCGCAGCGACCACAGCGTCCACCCGACCAACGCCGCCATCGACACCGGAGCGACCAGCCAGGACGGCAGCCGTCGGGCCGCCACGCTGACCAGCACCGAGCCCACCGCCGCGCCGAGCACCAGCCGGGTCAGCAGGTCGCCCGCGTACACCCGGCCGAGCACCACCCCGGCGAGCCCGGTGAGCGCGATCAACGCCAGCGGCACGACGGCCGCCCGCAGCAGGCGTACCACCCGCCCGGTCGCGCGGCCGGCTGTCGAGGGCACCCGCCGCGGGTCCGCCGCCACGTCAGGTTCGACGCCCGTCACCACCGGCGCACCCCGTCCCACTCGGCGGCGAACTGCGCGCCGTCCACCGCGTCGACCACCACCAGGCCGGCAGTGCCCGCGGGCGTCGGCTCGGCCGCGCCGAAAACCCCGACCACCACCGACGGGTACGCGCCGCGCAGCGCGCCGACGTGCCCCAACCCGTCCCGCCCACCGGGGCCGGTCAGGAAGATCAGCGTGTCGCCGAGCCGGTCCTGGCGCAGCCGGCTGGTGACCGCGCGCAACGCGTCGGCCTCGTCGGACAGGTCGGCGGCGGCGAGCCGGTCCAGTGGCGCCATCTCGGCGTCCCCCGGCCCACGCTCGATCAGCTCCGTGCCGACCAGCAGCATCAGCACCGGCAGGTCCGCTCGGTGCGCGGCGGTGACAACCGACGCCGCCGCCTCGCACGCGGACTCGAACGACTCGGCCACCCCGTCCACCCGATCCGGGTGCGCGGCGGCGCGGTTGTCCAGGAGGACGACCAGGCGGGGCAGGCTGGTGTCCACGTTCTCGCGCACCATCAGCTCGCCGACCCGGGCGCTCGTGCGCCAGTGCACCCGACGCAGGTCGTCACCCACCACGTACTCTCGCAACGAATTGAACGTGATCGACCCGTTCGGCACCCCGTCCACCCGGCCGTCGAGGCTGCGCCCCGCACCGGTGGGCACCGCCGTCAGCGGATGGATCCGAGGGTGCACCCAGACCGGCGTCGTCTCCCCGTACGGGCGGGCCAGCGCCACCAGGCCCAGCGGGTCGCGCCGGGTCACCCGCAGCGGACCGACCGGCACCACCCCCCGACGGACGGTCGGCACGTCGTAGCGGACCTCGGTGTCCCGCCCCGGCCGCAGGCGCAGCAGCGGCACCGGCACCGCACGGCTACCACACCGGTCCTCGGCCAGCAGGTTCGCCGACCGCAGCCGGCCGGCGTTACGCACGGTGAGCGTCATGCTCGCCGGCTCCCCCCGCGCCACCCGGTCCGGGTCCGCCCGGCGGCCGACCAGCAGGCGGGGCCGCCAGGCCGCGGTCAGCGCCGCGTAGCCGACGGCCGCGCCGGCCGCCGCACCGAGCAGCGTCAACTCGGGGTACGCGAAACGGAACCCCAGGCCGAGCAGGACGACAGCGGCGACGAGCAGCCCGACTCCGCGGGCGGTGATCCCCATGGCGCTGCTGCCGGTCAGCCCTGCACCGGGGCGGGCTGCCCCGACGGCAGCGGCACCGGGACCGAGGCGATCGCCTGGCGCAGCACCTCCGCAGGGGTCACCCCGCGCACCTGCGCGTCCGGGGTGAGCAGCAGCCGGTGCGCGAACACCGGTTCGGCGAGCGCCTTCAGGTCCTCCGGCATGATCCAGCCCCGGCCGTCGATAAGCGCGTACGAGCACGCCGCCCGCGTCAACGCGATCACACCCCGGGGGCTGACCCCGACGCGTACCTGCGGATGGGTGCGGGTGGCGGCGGCCAGCCGGACCGCATACGCGTAGAGCGGCTCGGCGATGTGCACCCGGCGGGCCATCCGGACCATCTCCCCGACGGTCGCGGTGTCGGTGACCGGGGCGAGCGCCTCGGGGGAGCGGACCGTCGCACCGCGCAGCACCTCCACCTCGACCGCCTCGTCCGGGTAGCCGACGGACAGCTTCACCAGGAAACGGTCGAGCTGCGCCTCGGGCAGCCGGTAGGTGCCGTCCATCTCCACCGGGTTCTGCGTGGCGACGACCAGGAACGGCGACGGCACCGGGTGCCGCACCCCGTCCACGGTGACCGTGTGCTCCTCCATCACCTCCAGCAGCGCCGACTGGGTCTTCGGCGACGCCCGGTTGATCTCGTCAGCGATCACGATGTTGGCGAACACCGGCCCCGGATGGAACTCGAAGTCCCTGCTCGCCTGGTTGAAGATGGTCACACCGGACACGTCCGACGGCAGCAGGTCGGGCGTGAACTGGATGCGCCGCCACTGACCCTTCACCGTCGCGGCGATGGCCCGCGCCAGGGTCGTCTTACCGACCCCCGGCACGTCCTCCAGCAGCACGTGACCCTGGGCGAAGAGCGCGGTCAGCGCCAACCGGACCACCTGCGGCTTGCCGAGCACCACCGCGTTGACGTTCTCGGCCAGCCGGGCGGCCAGGGCGGCGAAACCCTGCACCTCCGGCTGGGTGAGCGGCTCGTGGATGTTCACGGTCGGCGGTGCTCCTCGGCTGGTGGTTCAGCAGGTCGGCAGGACGTTGATGTTGTCGCCGCCCTCCAGGTTGAGCCAGGCCCACGGGATGTAGTTCTTTCCCTTGTAGTCGACCTGCACCCACCAGGTGCTGCGCTTGTCGTTGTTGTAGATGTAGGCGTAGACCTCTTCGCCCGACTTCTTGCAGTACGCCTGCAGTCGCGTGCCCGGCTTCGCCCAGCCCACCTGCTTGTCGTTGTCCTGCCGGGTGACCGAGAAGATCTCGTTTCCGTTGCGGCCGCTCACGTCCCGGTCACAGTAGGTCGACTCGGGCCCTGAGGCGCCGTTGCGGCAGGTGGCGATGCCGTACAACGACAGCGTGTCCTCGGCCCGCTGCGCGGTACCCCTCCCGGCCGCGTTGGTGGCTGTCACCGTGAACGTGTACTTCGTGCCCGGCGTCAGCCCCGTCATCGTGATGCTGGAGCAGGCCCCGGCCTTCGCCGGCTCACCCGACGTGCTCAGCGAGCAGGTGGCCCTGCCACCGCCCGCATCCACTGTGAACGTGACAGTCGCCGACGTGGCCGTCGACGACGAGCCGGTGACCGTGACCTGCGGCGCCGCGACCGTACGGGCCGTGGCGGTCGCCTCCGGGCCCGCCCCGGCCTCGTTCACCGCCTTCACCTTCACCGTGACGTTCTGGCCGTTGCCCAGGCCGGTGACTGTGGTGCGGGTCTCGGTCACCTCGCTGGTCCTGCCACCGACGTCCACCTGGTACTTCGTCACCGGCCGCCCGTTCGCCTCGGCCGGCGACCACTGCACGGTGACCGCGCCCGGTTGGTCGGCGACAGTCCCGGCCTGCAGGTCGAGCGGCCGGCCGGGCGCCGCGTACGGCACCACGGTGTTGCTGACCGGCGACGCCGCCGAGCCGGCACCCTTGTCGTTGACCGCCACGACCGTGAACGCGTACTGGGTGCCGAACTCCAGCTCACCGGCCGGCACCACCAGTTCGGTCTTCGTCGACTCTCCGGCCGGCGCGTTCGTCCCCGCCGAGGTGGCCGTCACCGCGTACTTGGCGATCTTGTTGCCCTGCCCGTTCGCGGCCGGCCACTTCACCACCACCGTGCCGTCCGGCCGCTCCTGCGCCGTGACGCTTGTCGGCGCATCGGGCACCGCCGCGGTCGGGGTCACCGGGTTGCTGCTGCGCGCCGGGCCATCACCCTTGGCGTTGACGGCGTGCACCGCGAAACGGTACGTCTCGCCGTTGGTCAGCCCCTTGACCTCCACCGAACGCTGGTTGGCGCCCACCTCCAGGCGTTGGTCGGCGCCCTGCACCACGTACTTGATGATCTCGGCGCCGTTCGCGGCGGCAGGCCGCCAGCTCACCCGGGCCTGGGCGTTGCCGGCGGCGGCGGTGACGCTGCGCGGCGCGCTCGGCTTGCCCACCCGGGGCTTCTTCGGCGGAGGCGGCGGCGGGGGAGCAGGCGGCGGGTCACCGCCCAGCACGTCGTTGGCGTACTTGTCGACCTCGCGCACCTGGTGCTTGTCGTCCACCACGCGGGCCGTCGCCGAGTCGGGCGAGTTGATGAAGAGGTGGTTCTCCCGCACCTCCATCTCCAGCGGGCCGTTCGCCCGGCCCTTGATGGTGTCGACCAACTGGCCGCCCGCGTCGAAGGAGTAGATGGTGCCGGTCGCCTCGTCGGCGCAGTAGAACCGGTCGGCCCACGCCACCGCCGGGCTCAGCCGGTCGCCGCTGCCCGGCACCGTGAACGCCCGCTCCTCACCGGCGTCACCCACCACCAACACCCGCCGCTCCGCCGGCACCGTCACGGGCACCCGCGGCCCGGAGGTGCGGGTCGGCATCGCCGCCGGGCCGGGCAGCGTCAACGGCGTCGGACGGACCTCACCGTGCTGCACCCGCACCAGCCGGCCGGCCGTGCGGTCGAGCACCGCCACCCCGTCGTCCAGGGTGGAGACCACCAGCTCGTGGCTGGCGTCCGCCACGTCGTACGTCTCGACCCGCTCCGGGCTGAGCCCGCCCCCGGCCGGCGCCGCCGAGGCCGGCGCGGACGGCAGCTTCGCGGCGGTGACCGCCGAGACGGTGCCCTCGCTGGGCACCGCGATCCAGAGCCGGCCCTCGCCGTCGAACGTGCCGCCGGTGATGCCCGGGGGATAACGCACCGGCTCACCGATGGGGCTCAACGACCGCGGATCGAGCTGCCGCACGATGCCCTGCACGGCGTCGACGACGAACGCCGCGTCCTCGTGCAGGGCGACGCTCACACCCAGGCCGGGTGTGGTCGGCGTCGTAGCGGTGAGCTGCAGGGTGGCCAGGTCCAGTGAGCTGATCTGCCCGGTCTGCAGATCACGCAGGATCAGCAGCCGATCGGTCTGGGCGACCTGCATCGGGTGTCGGCGGGCGCCCGGAACCTCGGTGCGGGTGTCCACCCGCGCGGTGACCCCGTTGACCCGGGCAAGCTCGCTGCGCGCCGCGCTCCACAGCCAGGAACTCGCGTCGTAGTTGGCCACCGCGTTGTCCGCCGCGCCCAGCCCCAGGACGGTCAGCCCCATGGCGGCCAGCAGCGCGGTGACCGTGCCGACCGTCACCAGCCCGCCGCGCAGTCGGGACCGGGAACGGGGGGCGTCGGTCCGCTCGGCGTCGTCGATGCTGGCCACAGCCGGCTGCCTTCCCTGAGTCGTGGCAGGTGGCGTACGCCTCACGGCGACCCCTCCCCTGAGCCGGGTGCCATCATATGGCCCGACCGGGAACGGGGGAACCCGCACCGTCACCCCTGTGGATACCGAGCGTGCGCAGTGGACGCCCAGCTCAACTCGAGGATCGCGAATCCGACTCTGTCCGTCGGGCGGCGTGGACCGATCGCGGGTCAGCTCGGCAGCATGCACCGTTGCGGGTCAGCTCGGCGGCGTGGACCGTTCGCGGTTCGTGCAGACCTGGCCGGAGGTGGCGAAACTGTCCGTGGAGTAGACCGCCAGCACCGTGAAGCAGTAGTCCACCCGGGAGCTGAGCCCGTTGACCGTGTGGCTGGTACGCCCGGGCTCCACGGTGGCCATCACCCCGAGCGCGAGACCGGCCCGCCCGCCGGCGACCATGAACGGCACCGCGCCACCGGACGGGTCCGTCCAGGTCAGGGTGATCGTCGCAACGTCGTCACGGAGCTTCAGATCACCGGGAGGGGGGCCGGCAGCCGACGACGTCGCCGTCACGGCGGCGCCGGGCGGCGGTGGCGCGTCGTCACGGTTCAGCACCACCACACCCAGGCCGGCGACCGCGACCAGGGCAACCCCTGCCGCCACCGCCGCACCGATGAGCGTCGCCCGGTTGCGGCCCGTCGAACCACCCTCGTCGGCGTACGGACCGGAGTAGGCGTCCTGCTGGTAGTGCTGCCCCGGGTACACCTCGTGGCTGTGCTGATAGGGCTGCCCCGGGTACTGCTGACTGGCCGGGTACTGCGCGGCGGGCGGATGCGTGGGGGCGACCGGCGGGTAGGTCACAGGCGCGACGAACCCCGCCGTCGTGTCCCGCGGTGGGGTCGGCGTTGGTCCGACGGCCGGGAACACCTCCGTCGACGCGGACGCGAGCCCCGACCGCTCGCCCTGCACGGTCGACAGTGCCGAGCCGGCGATCGGCAGGCTCTCGCCGCCCGCGGCGGACCGGTCACCCACGATGGCCGCACTGTTCGAAGTGGTCTCCCCGATCGGTGTGGTTTCACCGTGCGGTGTGGTTTCACCGTCCGGGGTGGGCTCCCCGATGTCCGTCCGGCTCGGATCCGGGGGGTGGCCGCCAGCCGTGGGCAGCGGATGCGGGGGCGCACTGCTGGTCCAGGGCGGGGCGGTCAGTCCCCAGGGCGGCGCGCTCACCGGCGGCGCGGAGACGGGCTGGCTGTGACCGGGTGGTCCGGACACGGGGTAGTGGTGGGCGGGTGGTCCGGACACCGGGAACGTCGGCGCTGGTGGTCCGGACACGGAGTAGGGGTGGCCGGGTGGTCCGGAGATGGGCTGGCCGTGGGCGGGTGGTCCGGACACCGGAAACGTCGGCGCTGGTGGCCCCGACACGGGATACGTGTGAAGGGGTGGCGCGGATACGGGCGGGCCATAGCCGGGCGGTCCGGCCACCGGCGGGGTGGGGACCGCCGGTGACACGGAAGCAGAATGCGACCGGTCGGGTGGTCCGGAGACGGGTTGGCCGTGATCGGGCGGGGCCGACACCGGACGGGAAGGACGCCCGGCCGGTGCGGAGGTTGGTCCGGCTTGCGTCGGCGGCGCGGAGACCGGCTGCGGCGCGGCGGGCGTCGCGCCGACCGCGTGGTGCAGCGGTGGCCCGCTCACCGGGCGGGTGGGCGCCGCGCCCGGAGTCGTCGGGATGACCCCGGAAGGCCCCGGCCGACCTGTCGTGCGGGTTGGTCCGCCCGGTCCGGCCGCTGCGATCCGCGCGGCCTCCTCGGCCAGCAGGGGCTCGATCTGCCGTACCTGAATGGTCGGGTCTGCCCACCGCGGCGCCGGAACCGACGGTGGGGATGCCGACGGCACGGCGGAGGGCTGCGTGGCGGCCGGCGGGGCCGGGTTCGCGGCCGCCGGCGCCGAGGGCTGCGCCTTGACGACCGGCTGGATCGGTTGATCACCCGTGCGCTGACGCGGCGGTGCGGGTGGCGGCTGCTGCCGGACGGGCGCCGGCTCGCCGGCGGCCCGAGGCGGCGGCGCGACCGGTGGCCGGGGCGACGCCGCCGGCTGCTGCTCGGCCCGCTGGCGCGGCGGCGCCGGACGGTCGAGGGTGGCTGGCCCCGGCGACATGGCGGACGCGGTCGGCGCCGGACGGGCGGGGGTGGCCGGTGCCGGTGACGGGGCAGACGCGGTCGGTGCCGGACGGGTGGGGGCCGAGGGAGGCGGCGGGGCCCAGGGCGACGCCGGTGCCGAAGGGTCGCCCGCCATCGGCCGCATCGCGGCAAGGGTCGCCAGGGACAGCGTCGGGCCGGTCAACGCTCCAGAGTTCTCCGTGGGGGCAGCGGAGGTGGACGTCGACGACCCGACGTCCGGCCGCTTTGGGTCAGGGCTGGCCTTGCCGAGGTAGTCACGGGCGGCGCGTACCACCGGGTGGTGCTCACCGAGCACGGCGGGCCCGGCGCTGGCCACGCGCGTGTAGTTGCGGCGGGCCTCATGCCTGTTGCCCAACTCCTCGGCGACCTCCGCCAGTTCGAAGGCGAGCGCGAGCATCATCGGCGCGGAGTGGTCCCAGCGCCGCTCGCCCGCAGCGAAGGCCTCCTCCAGCACCCGGCGGGCGGCAAGCGGGTCGTCCGCCTCGCGATGCAGGCGGGCCAGCAGGTGCGCGGTGTGCAGCACCTCGGGATGGTCCTCGCCGTACGGCGGACGGGCGGACCCGACAGCGTCCGCGAGCAGCTGCCGGGCACCGCCGAGGTCGCCCGCGGTGCGCAGTGCGAGGGCCTGCTGCTGGACGGCGGCCAGAGGAGAGGGATGGGACACAGGGCAATGCTGCCGTTACCGAGCCGCCGACGCTACCCGGGCCCACGCCCGATCCCGCTTCGGTGACCTTCGGTGACGGGTGAGCAGCGGCGGGAGGGCGGGTCGGCGGGGGCTCGGTAGGCGATGTGCATGATCCACGAGTGCCGTGTACAGTAACTCCCCGTGCGGCTCGCCGTGCCGACCTCGGATGGAAAGATCATCTGAGCGGCAAGGTAGGCTGAACGAGCAGGTCCGGGTGGCGGAATGGCAGACGCGCTAGCTTGAGGTGCTAGTGCCCGTATAGGGCGTGGGGGTTCAAGTCCCCCCTCGGACACCACAGTTCGTGGATTTCCACGCGAGATCAATTTCCTCTCGCGTGGGGACGCGAGCCGCGACGACTCATATGTGCACACCGACCCCGGGGAGCCGGCGCCACCTGCGCTGACACCCTCGCCCTCGTGCTGGCGGGGGCCTAGGTGAGCCCCGGCAGGCCGCGCCCTCGCCGGCCCGACGAGCAGCTCGTCGAGGCGCTCATACCCACCCCACTGCCGGTCGCGTCGCCGGAGCCGGCACCGCTGCCGACATTGCCCGCGCCCTCCGCCCGCACGAGTGATGGCGTGCTGTTCGACGTGGGCCGCCCCGACGCCGCCGGCCGCGTCACCGCTCGTGCGCTGCTGAGGGCCTTGGGCTGGACACCGGGCCTCACGCTGCACGTCGACGTCGTGACCGGCGCCATCCTGATCACCCCGGCCGCCGAAGGCGCGCACGCCGTGGGCACCCGCGAGGAGCTGCCCCTTCCGGCCGCCGCCCGACACCTATGCGGCATCGCCCCCGGCGAACCCGTCCTCCTAGCTGCCCTGCCCCGCCGCAACCGCGTTGTCGTGCACCCCTCAAACACCATCACCGCGGTCCTGGCCGAACTGCACGCCCGCATCCTCGCAGAGCCCTCATGCCCACGGATTCCGATCGTGTCGCCACCGCCCGAGCGATGCTCGAGCATCTCGGCCTCACCGCCGCCGACCTCACCGGCAGTAACCGGCCCGCCGTGCCGACAGTCGCCGAGTACCTTCCCGCTGTTGTCGCGGCAGCGAGCCCTGGCACCCGAAGCACCTACGGCAGCTCCTGGAGACGAATGGACGCCGCCTACGGCGATTTGCGCATTGACGCGGTGCGGGCCAGCGACCTCGAAGCCCTCATGCGACAGGCCGCCGCAGGCGCCCGCCCTCGCCGCAACTCCCGACACGGCCGGCACGCCGGCGAGCATCTCATCGCCGCCGCCCGCGCCTTCTACAACCGGGCCATCGCCGACGGCTACCTCACCGCCGTGGACAGCCCGGCCCACCGGATCCGCAAACCCCGCCGGCTGCCTAACACCCGCCGTGCCCTCACTCCCGATGAACTGTCCGATATCAACGCGGCCGCCCGCAGCGGCGGCCACGACATCGTGCTCGACGCCCTACTGCTGCGCCTGCACACCGAAACGGCCTGTCGACGCGGCGGCGCCCTCGCGCTGCGCCTGACCGACCTGGACACCGACCACGCGCTCATCCGGCTGCGCGAGAAGGGCGGCACGCAACGCTGGCAGCCCATCACACCGATGCTCGCCAGCCGACTAAACGATCACGCCCGAGCCCGCGGCGCCGTCGCACCGACCGATGCGCTGCTGCGCTACCGCAACGGCCAACCCGCCACCTATCGGCGCTACGACCTGCTGTGGAGACGCATCGGCCGACAGCCACCGTGGGTCGCCGCCCAGGGAATCACCGCGCATTGGCTGCGCCACACCACCCTGACCTGGGTCGAACGCCACTTCGGCTACGGTGTGGCCCGCGCCTACGCCGGACACACGGACCGCCGAGGACCCGCCACCACCACCTATATCAAGGCCGACCTGCACGCTGTCGCTACCGCCCTGGCAGCCTTCACCGGTCAGCCACACCCACTGGCCGTAGGTGAGAGCGCCCTAAGATGATGATCAGACCTAGACGGTGGTCGCGTCCTTGATCTGGAGCACGACAGGCCCTGCCGCTGTTGGAGCGATCCAAGCCTCATAGGTGGGATTCCGGGTGTCGGTCTTCGTGGTTCCGAGCCAGGTGTAGCGGACGGCCAGCTCGTACGTGCCCTTGACGCGGTAGATCGCAAACTTCGGATCGAAGGTGGCACGCGCGGTCAAAAGTGGATCACCCGTGGAAGACCACTTGACCTTCTCGGCGCCCGACGGCGGACTCCATTCGGGGCATCCAGCCGGCATAGCCGACTTGGCGTCTCGCACGCATCGTGTGAAAGCGTCGCTCAGCTTCGCGGCGACCAGCTCCCAAGGCACCTTGGGATCCTGCTTCACTACATCGGGGTCGCCTATGGCCGAGTGCTCCTTGATCTCCTGGACGTCAAGTCTCCCATCGACCCACTTCACCTTGGCCCAGTACTTCGCTGGCGTCACGACGCGGCGTAGCTCCTTTGAAGCGGTGTAGTCCGCCGTCACCATGACGGTCCCGAGCATGTCGAAGCGGCTCTCCGCTTCGTTGTAGTGAATGACCGCAGCTTCCAGAGGGTTGCCGTAGAAGGCCCATCGGACCTTGGAGACGTCCGAGGTCTCGACGATGGATTGCGGGCAATTGGCGGGGGTCGCAGACGGTGACTTCGCGCATTTGTCGAGCCAGCTACCTGCAGCCGCGACCACGGCCTCCTGCTTCACCTCAGCCGGCCAGGGATCTGACGTCGCAGGGAACGGCTCATCTCCGCCGAAGATGAAGTAGCCCAAGACAGCAAGAACGACGACGACGCCCAGTCCGCCACCACCCGCGGCTGCTGCCGCGCCACTTCCGGAGCCAGATTCTGTTGCCTCATCTTCTCTGAGGTCGACATTCGCTCTGGTTTCGTAGTGACGATGGTGATGCGTGTGGGTGCTCTTATCGACGTTCCCTTCGTAGTAGGACCCCTTGACGTTGGCCTGACGTTCGCCACCAAAGCCAGTTTGCCGATCTACCACGCTTACCTGCCCTCGCGATCATCATGGCCTCGCTCGAAGTAGTCACCCGCGACGTTGGCCTGACGCCCGCCACTGAACCCGACCTGGTTGACCACGGAGCTAGCTCTGCCCGACTTCGCCGGACCGCTCAAGCTGTCCCGATGCTGAGCGCCAGACGAGGATGCCGAGCCGCTGGCGCTTCGAATCGTCAAGATCATGCCGACGATCGCTACCGGTAACGCGATGATGTTTGCCCAGGCCGCCGCGCCGTCGAGGCTCCCACTAAAGATCATTACTAGCGAGACAACGATCATCAGAAGGAGCGCGCAGGCGATCATCTGTCGTTTGGACACGACGTCCATCATGGGCGATGGACGCAAACTTGCGAAGCTCCGACGATAAGGAGTGTCCTTGATCTGCCACGTTGGCGACGTGCATCTTCCTGGTGCGGCTTGCCCGTGGTCCAAGGGGCGCAAGGCCATTCGTGAGCAGCAGTCGGTGTGGCACTTGGCGACGCGGTGGCCGAGTCATCGGCTGCTGGTCGCGGCATCGGTCGGTCGTGAGCTCGTTGCCACCGCTCTTGCAGGCATTAGTGGCCAGCTGCACCCCTTTCGATTACCTCCGAAAACGTCGGCATCCGAAGTTGATCAATGACGCGTTGAAGCCGACGCTCGACCGCCTGATGGAGTCAGCGCAGACCGCGCTGCGCGGCGACGCTCTCGGCTATCTTCCGGTGGGTGCCGGCCAGTCCCTGGGTGTCGAGCGCGCCGGCGAAGGGCTTGCTGCTGTCTGGTTTGACGAGCGCGCCGCGGCGGACCCAGACGTCGGTGTGGCGGATCAGATAGTTGGTGGTCAGGATTGTGGCCCTGTGCGCGAGAAGGAATTCGAGGATGCGGTGCAGCTTCTCGCTGTTGCGCGAGTACCGGCTCAGCGCCGACGTGCACAGTACAAAGTTGCCATCGGCGGCCTTCGCGAGCAGGTCCACCAGGCCCTGGTCGAAGCGCGGGTCGATCGCGCTGAACACGGTCACCGTGTCGTCGTCGGACGGTGGTGCCGTGACTACCTCGTTGCCGGACGGCAGGCTGGGCATGGGTGCCGACGGTAGGCGCAGTGGACCGCGGCCGCCGTCGGCGAAGGTGTCGGTCAGCGCGTCCAGACACGCCCACGCACGTGGATAGCGCTCGGCCAGCCCGGCGAAAGGGTTCGGATCCTGAGCGGCGATGGGCTGGCGGCGGCGCGCGGCCAGCAGATGCGACAGCGGGCCGGCCGCGTACTCCGTCGCCGGGATGATCCCGTCGTCAAGCGGACCGTCGTGGTGTGCCTGCTCGAGCAGGCTGTTTCGCACCACGAGGGTGACCTTGGCCTTCAGGTCCAGCGGTGCCGCCAGCGGCTTGTGGTCGAACACCTCCTCGACGAACGGTGCGATCAGCACGTCTTGCTCACGTTGCGGCAGGGCCGCCAGCGCCTCGGCTCGCTGCAACACGTCGTCGCCGATACGGTGGGCCAGGTCGTCGTCTACGTCGCAGACTTCAGTGAGCATGCTGGGCAGCGCGTCGCGGCAGTATTTGACCATGCGAGTGGGGTCAGGGGCGGTCATCGCGAATGCCTCCGTCGGATGTGGGCCAGGTGTCGACAGCGCCACACCCTAAGCAGATCGACGCGGTGTCGCGACAGACGCGCCATGGCGAAACCGTCAAGGGCGGGGGAGGACTCAGGCGGGCAGCATGGCCTGTGCCGGCGTCAGCCAGTCAGCCCGGACGTGTTGCTGGGTCTGTTCGGTGACGCCCCAGTGGCCGCCGCAGGGCATCGCGTCTGCGGGGAAGGCGTACGACGCCAGGGGGTTGTCGAACCGGGTTATTCGCGGCCGGTAGGGGCCACCAGGGAACCACTCGTGCACCGAGAAGACAGCCGAGACCCGCTGGTGCTTGCCGGCGGTGCGGTCCCGGCCGGTGCCGAAGAACCCGTCACCCTTACGGATCATGGCTCCGCTCGGGATCTGGATTGCTGACGTGCCGGTCAAGGCCTCGTGAACATCCCGGATGTCGCACATGCTGTCACGGATGCCAGCCACGATCGTGAACGGCTTGTCGCGTAGCTCGTACTTCACGGCCTTCTGCTCGAGCCGCTCCCGTAGCCTGGCTGCGGAATCCACAGCACCCCCGATTGCCGCGCCATTGACCACGATGTCGTCGTCGGCGCAGATGCGGTAGCCGGCGGGTAGCGCAAGGAAGCGGACGTCGATGTCGACGGCTGCGCTGCGGTACATCGTCCCGGGCACACCATGCTCGACGGGCAACGCGGCTGGATCATCGCGCAGCTGGGAGATCGTCTTGTCGATCCAGGCGACGAGCGGACGCATCCGCGGGGCACGGTCCCACCGGCGGATCTCCACCATGATCGAGTGAGTGGTCAGCGTCAGACGGGCATTCAGGTCATCGACCAGCACGGCGTGGCGGCGCTGTTCCGCGGTCCAGTCCTCGCGCAGCGTCAGTGTCAAGACCTCCACCGCCCCCACATACGAGCCTTCGGAGGTATAGAGGCGAAAGTCGGGACGGGTGCCGATGCCCTCCTCGTAGCTCACCTGGTACCAGCGAGACAGCAGGTCGTGCACGAGCAGCTCGTCGAGCGCGCTGTACAGCCGCGTGTCGTCCGGCGCCCGTAGTTCGGCGTGCAGCCGCCCATCCCGGTCGGGGAACCGCGAGTACATCTCGTTGATGATGCGCCGCCCCTGTGCGGCCTGCGGCCGGGTGCACTCCAAGAACCAATTCACCGTCGGTTCCGCCGGGCTGATTCCACGCTCTCGAGTCATACGCGGCTCATCGAACACCCTGCCCATCATGGCCGCGACGCTAGTGGCCAATTGCTCTGCCGACCAAGCCAAATTAACGGCGCGTCGCCTGCCGGGACGCTACCCACCTAGACGGCGGCTCGTCTGACTCATAAGAGCTGAGGACCTGAACGTCGGTATCGGTCACCCTCCTTCGCGTCTCGATGCTCACGATGAGGAGCACGGGCGAGTCGGGCATAGGCACAAGGGGGAGGGGAGGTGCGCAACGAGTACGTCACCCTCGCTTCCAGGCGCTCCACGAGACAACCCATTCCGGCACTGGCCGGACTGCGGGCAGTTGGTCTCGCCCCAGCAGCACTGCTTCGGCTGCTTCGACGGCAGCCTGCTGTTCAGCCTCGCGGTCGCCGAGTGACTCGCATACCACCATCAGCACGTCGTCGTGTACGAAGGTCCGACACGGCTGGCCTATCTGCTGCTTGATCAGTAATCGAATGGCTTTGCGCAGTGCGAAAAGTTGGTCGCCGGGCACCCTTCGCACCTCTGCGTATCCGTGCTGCCGCACCAGGTCGACGACCAGTTGCGCCACGACCGGCATCCGTTCATCGACCGCAGGAGCCGGGAACAGACGGTCCATCAACGCCAGACACCGTCGACACGTTGGCGCGAACGCCGGCTCCCGGTACCGGCTGACGGGTCCGCCATCACCGCCGGCCATCACCAACCAGGCCCGACCGCACATCGTCGTCTGCGCCCAGACCGGTTCCTCAAGCGCGGCGAGGTCGTATCGTCGCTTGATCAGTTCCCGGTCGCTGTCCGCCTGGTAGAAGTGTGCGTCGGACAGGGCACCGCAGCCTGCTTCAGGCGGGTTGGTGCGGCGTACGAGGTGAACGGCCTCGCCTCCACTGACCACGGCGAGGAGAAGCTGCGACGTCCCGGCCGTGATGACGTTCGGTCCGTCTAGCCCTTCTGGCATGACAGCATCTCCTCACGTCAGAAGGTGTATCGGACCGCCGTACCGGTAACGGAGGCATCCTGCCAAACAGCAGCCGGCCCCGGGTGGGGCTGTCGACGCTGATGCGGTCGCGCTACGGCCGTTTGTCGGGATCGAGCGCGTGGATGAGATGCCCGATCCTTTGCTGGTCGGGTGCCGGCCAGTACAGGTAGCGCGGACCGAGGAAGCAATGGAAAGCCCCGCAGGCGAACAGTTCCTCGAGCAGGTCAGCGGGCGTCGCGATGAGCAGACCAAACGGCCGCAACGCGTCCGTGGCTTTGAGGATCCCGAGGTCGCGCGTCAAGAAGACGTTCGCGCCGATCTGGAGCGCATCGTGCACCAGCCGGCGGTCGTTCCCGGCTGGGACAGCCGTCAAGGCTCGCGTCATCTCCCGCTCGGGCAGGATCAGCAGGCCTTCGCGGGAGGGGCGCTCCTCCGGTTCCCCCCAGCCTAGGAGTTGTAGCGCGGCGGTGAACTCCTCGAAGGCGAGCAGCCGCTGCACGCGACGCTCCTGGGACAGGGTCTTCTTCGCGTCGTCGACGGACGCCGCGAGCATGATGAAGCGAATGTCCCGAACCGCCCACAGAGCAAGAACAAGTTGTAGTGATTCCAGGTCTGTCGCGTAATCCTCGCCAGACACAAGACCAACGACGCTGTCGCCCGTCCAGAGCTGATGCCCGAACGTGAAGTAATCGATCAGCAGATTCGTGTCCCAGGCGACATGCAGGGGACCTCGCCCTCGTCGTCCCGCGAAGAGCCGCACATTTTCCTCGTACACGAAGTGCGGTCCCTCAGGAGGAGCAAACAGCGCGGCCCGTTCCAGCATCCGCGTCACCTCGTCAGCGCCGAAGGAGGCCCGGAGCCGTCGGGCCATCTCGTTAGCCAGGTGGAAGCCCCACCTTTCGTCGTCGCGGTACGCGGCAGTGGCATCGACGTAGAGCAACACCAACTCATCGTCTCAAGCGCCCGCCGCCGATCCAAGCCCCTGCCTGCAGGCCGTTGGTGTGTCGGTAGTCGCGACGTTGTGTCGTCATGACACGACCTACCCGCGCCCTTGAGCAACTCGTTCGTCCGCTCATCCCTGCTGCCTCGCCCGCGCGGCCGAGTCCACGCCCGACGCCGATGCCAGCGCTACCCGCCCGCGTTTGCCCGACGGCAATCATCGACGCCTCGGGGCTGCTGCTGTGGATGGCTCTCCCCGCTCGCTGCGGCCGGGTGAGCGCCCAGCACCTCCTGCACGCGATGGGCTGGGCACCGGGACATCGCCTCGACATCCAGCTGTGCCACGGCATGCTCGTCATCACCTCCGCGCGGGACGACCGGTACCAGGTGGGCAGCCGAGGCGAACTGCCCCTGCCGGCGAGCGCCCGGCAAATGTGCCGGGTCGAGCCCGGCCAGCCTGTGCTCCTGGCCGCCTTCATCACGCATGACCTGCTCGTCGTGCATCCCGTCGGCACCGTCGCCCGCCTCCTCACCGACCTGCACCATCAGCTGGCAGGAGGCGACAGTGACCGCTGACCCGTCTGCTGTCGCCGCCGCACACCAGGTCCTGGCCCACCTGGGCGTCACCGTGGCCGACCTCCAAGCCCACCCCAGCGCCCGGGCCGCCCTACCCACGGTCGCGGAGTACCTGCCGCGCGTTCTCGCCGCAGCCGGGCCTGGAGCACGGCGTACGTACGGCACCTACTGGGAACGAATGGCCGCTACCTGGCCCGACCGACCGTTGGACGGCGTCGCGGCCAGCGACATCGAGGCTTTGAAGCAGGTGATGATGGCCAGCGCGGTGTCGCGGCGCAACAGCCGCAACGGCCGGCACGCCGGCGAGCACGTCGTCGCCGCCGCCCGCGCCTTCTACACCCGGGCCATCGCCGATGGCCTGATCGACGCCTCCGCCAGCCCTGCCCACCGGGTCGCGAAACCCCGCCGCCTGCCCAGCACCCGCCGAGCGTTGACCACGAACGAGCTGGAAGAGATCAACGCCGAGGCTCGTACCAGCGGCAACGACGTCGTCCTCGACGCACTGGTCCTGCGCACCGAAACGGCCTGCCGCTGCGGCGGCGCACTGGCCCTGCGCCTGGTCGACCTGGACACCATCAACGGACTCGTCCGCCTGACCGAGAAAGGTGCCACCGTACGGTGGTAACCGATCACCCTCGACCTCGCCGAACACCTGCACGAGCACGCCCGCGCCCGCGGCGCGGTCCTGCTCACCGACCCACTACTGCGCGACCGTGCCGGCCAACCGATCACGAGCCGCCGCTACGACCACCTGTGGAAACGCCTCGGCGAGCGCCTGCCGTGGGTCGCCGTGCACGGCGTATCCACACACTGGCTGCGCCACACCACGCTCACCTGGGTGGAACGGCACTTCGGCTACGGCATCGCCCGCGCCTACGCCGGTCACACCGACAGCCCCGGAGCCTCCACCACCACCGACATCAAGGCCGACCTTCACGACGTGGCCAACGCGCTGTCGGCCATGACCGGCCAGCCCCATCCGCTAGCCCTTGTGACGGATCACGCCGACTTCCCGCTGTTGTCGCGGCGGCGAGCCCGGGCACCCGACGCACCGACGGCAGCTCCTGGCGACGAATGGCCGCAGCCCTCGGCGAGTTGCGCATTGACGCGGTGCGGGCCAGCGACCTCGAAGCCCTCATGCGACAGGCCGCCGCAGGCGCCCGCCCTCGCCGCAACTCCCGACACGGCCGGCACGCCGGCGAGCACCTCATCGCCGCCGCCCGCGCCTTCTACAACCGCGCCATCGCCGACGGCTACCTGACCATCGCGGACAGCCCTGCCCACCGGGTCCGCAAACCTCGCCGGCTGCCCAACACCCGCCGCGCCCTCACCCCCGACGAACTGTCCGACATCAACGCTGCCGCTCGCAGCGGCGGCCACGACATCGTGCTCGACGCCCTACTGCTGCGCCTGCACACCGAAACGGCCTGCCGACGCAGCGGCGCCCTCGCGCTGCGCCTGATCGACCTGGACACCGACCACGCGCTCATCAGGCTGCGCGAGAAGGGCGGCACGCAACGCTGGCAGCCCATCACACCGCTGCTCGCCAGCCGACTAAACGATCACGCCCGAGCCCGCGGCGCCGTCGCAACGACCGATGCGCTGCTGCGCTACCGCAACGGCCAACCCGCCACCTATCGGCGCTACGACCTGATGTGGAGACGCATCGGCCGACAGCTACCGTGGGTCGCCGCCCAGGGAATCACCGCGCACTGGCTGCGCCACACCACCCTGACCTGGGTCGAACGCCACTTCGGCTACGGTGTGGCCCGCGCCTACGCCGGACACACCGACCGCCAGGGACCCGCCACCACCACCTACATCAAGGCTGACCTCCAAGCCGTCGCCACCGCCCTGGCTCTTACCGGTCAGCCACACCCACTGGCCGTCGAACAGCGAGAGCGCCCACGGCCTTCGGTGCAGCCTGTCGAGCCGCCGATCCGGTGAACGTGATCAGGTCGAACGCCACCGATCCGCGTCACAAACGAGGCCGCTGAACTCGATGACCGGCGCGTCACGCCGGCCGGCTCGAACGACCGGTCGTGGTCGCCCCCGGACGGGGACAGCAGCACGTCGAGGTCGTGGCGGGCGGCCGCCTCGACGACGCTGGCGACGAAGCCCAACTGCATGTCCCCTCCGACACGGTCCGTTTCCCGCTCAGGACGTAGGAGACGGTGCTGCGGGACACCCCCGCCCGGCGGGCGATCTCCCCGATGTTCATGCCGCGCCCTCGAATCGATTCTTGCCCCGAAACGGGCACGCACCCTCTTCCCTGCCGAGCATATCCGTCCGGAAACCCAAGCCCCGAGTCAGCAAGTTCCCCGGCCAGCGGGGCGTCGACCGGGTCGGATGCGACGGCCCGCGCCCGGTAGCGCAACGAATGGACGGGCATTAATGTAAACAGGTATGACGTGTGACGTCGGTCTGGCCCGCTAGCGAGGCTCGAACCGCCGCCGCCGAACGCCACCAACCGTATCGATCCGGGTCGGTTCGGCAGCACAGGCTCAACCCGCCACCACCGCGCTCCACCTCACCGCCGAGAGGATCCGATGAATGTGAAGAGACGACTGAGTCGTCTGCTCGCCGCGACGGGGACCATGCTGGTTCTCGCTGTCGGCGCCAGTATCTACGTGGTCTCGGACGCGCCGGGTGTCGCCCGCGCCGCCGGCACGGGACCGTGCGACATCTACGCCTCGGGTGGCACCCCGTGCGTGGCCGCGCACAGCACCACCCGCGCGCTGTACGGCGCGTACAACGGCCCGCTTTACCAGGTTCGCCGCTCGTCGGACAACACCACCCGCGATATCGGCGTGCTGAGCGAGGGCGGCTACGCCGACGCCGCCACGCAGGACACGTTCTGCACTAACACGAACTGCGTCATCACGATCATCTACGACCAGTCCGGCCGCAACAACCGGCTCACCCAGGCCTTGGGTGGCGGCGTGCCGGGCCCCGGCCCTGGCGGGTCGGACAACCTTGCCGACGCGAAGGCGGCGCCGATCACGATCGGCGGCCAGAAGGCGTACGGCGTCTACATCCCTCCGGGCACCGGCTACCGCAACAACAACACCAACGGCATCGCGACCGGCGACCAGCCCGAGGGCATGTACGCCGTCCTCGACGGCACGCACTACAACAACGGGTGCTGCTTCGACTACGGCAACGCGCAGACGAACGCCATGGCCGACGACATCGGCATCATGGAGACCATCTACTTCGGCAACAACAAGGTGTGGGGCTACGGGGACGGCAACGGCCCCTGGATCATGATGGACATGGAGTGGGGACTCTTCTCCGGGGTGAACCCGCGATACAACCCCATGCCCCCCATCAACCACCGCTTCGTGACGGCCATCGTCAAGGGCGAGCCCAACCACTGGGCCATCCGGGGCGGCAACGCCCAGGCCGGCGGCCTGACCACCTACTTCGACGGACGCCGCCCCAACGGCTACCACCCGATGAAGAAGGAAGGCGCCATCCTCCTCGGCATCGGCGGCGACAACAGCAACACCGCCCGAGGCACCTTCTACGAGGGCGTGATGACCTCCGGCTACCCGACCGCGGCGACCGAGGACGCGGTGCAGGCCAACATCGCCGCCGCCGGGTACGCGCCGGCCATTGGTAACCCGACACAGGGCGTCCAACTCGTCGGTGGCCAGTCCAACCGCTGCGTCGACGTGCCGAACGGCACCACCACCAACGGCACCCAGGTCCAACTCTGGGACTGCGTCGGCAACACCGCCCAACGCTGGACCCACACCGCCGGCAAACAACTGCAGGTCTTGGGCAACAAGTGCCTCGACGCCAGCGGCCAGGGCACCACCAACGGCACCCAGGCCATCATCTGGGACTGCCACAGCGGCACCAACCAACAATGGAACATCAACTCCAACGGCACCATCACCGGCGTCCAGTCCGGGCTCTGCCTCGACGCCAGCGGCGCCGGAACCGCCAACGGCACCAAGCTCCTCCTCTGGGCCTGCAACGGGCAACAGAACCAGCGCTGGTCCACCCGCAGCTGATCCGTACCACCCCCGATCGGCGGCGCCGCCTCCGCGAGTCTCGCGGAGGCGGCACCGCCCGTGGTGCGGCTCATGCGCGGCGAGTGGGGGCGTCAGCACCCGCAGCGCCCAGCGCGAGAGACCCTCAAACGCGGGGGCAGGCCATCTTGGGGCCATCACGATGCAGACGCGAAGGCCGCCGATGTCAACGCCCATGTTGAGCGGACATAGGACGACGCCGGCGGGATTACCTGCAACCACGGACTGTGTCGACGCCGTCGGGGCCTTAGGGACTTGTGTTCTCACCCAGCACCAATGCCGGTCAGATACGCCGACGCGAGTGAGCTAAGACGGGTAGACAAGGCAAAGGACGTGGCACAGCGAGCAGGATCCCTACTTCCGGGCGCTCCACGAGACGACCGACTCCCTCATTGGCCGGACGACGCGGGATGCTCTCGTCCCAGTAGCACTGCTTCGACGGCTGCCTCTATCTGACTGGGCGGCCCGCTACGAGAGGCGCGATCCTGCTCCGCTCTAAGGCCCCTCCCGCCCGGTAAACTGGCGTCGTTTGCATTCCAGGCAGCCGGTGCCGCGACGGCACTGGGGACATGGCCACGGCAGCAGATCTGAACCACGGCGAGCCCCCGCCTCCTCCTACCCCGAGGAGCTACTTGAGGACCCCGCGGCCAGCGCGTGCTGGCCGACGCGGACTTGCGGGTGCGGGGCCAGCCCGCGGCTCACCGTCGGTACGGGTTGATGATTTCCTTTGGGCGCAGCGCGGGGGCGGCGAGGTCGCGGAGTGTCGGCGAGGTGAGGTAGAACCTGCCTCGGGTCTCGCCGTGTTGTTCGAGCATGTCCGCCCGGACGAGGGCGCGTAGGTCGCGGGTTGCTTGGTCGTCGGTGAGGTTCTCGTCGCGTTGATAGAGGGTGCGGCGTACTCGGCCGCCGGTGGCGGCGAGGTGTAGGGCGCTGACGACCCGCTCGGGCAGGCCGTGACGTCGGACCCAGGGTCAAGCAGTTCCCAGAGATGCGCGGCTTGGTCGAGGCGTTGTCGGACCAGTTGGGCTTGTTGGTGGTGGGCGCTCAGGCAGAACCGGATCCATTGGCTGGTGTCGTTGTCGGGCTGCCAGGTTGGGCCGCCGACCTCAGCGAGCGCGTCGTAGTAGGCGTAGGTGTTTCGGCCGACGCCGAGCCACTCCTCGATCGAGGAGAACTCCGGGGCGAGGACACCGTCGCGGGCGAGTACGAGGGTGTGCAGGCAGCGCGACATTCGGCCGTTTCCGTCCTGCCAGGGATGGATCTTGACCAGGTTCAGGTGAGCCATGGAGACCCGCACGAGCAGCGGGGTCTCCGGTTCGCCGTCGGCCAGCCAGTCGATCAGCTCGGAGATCAGAGACGGAACGTCGTCCGCGTCTGGCCCGGTGTAGACGCGTCGGCTGGTGTGCGCCTCGTCGATGTGGATGTCTCCTGGACGGTAGCGGCCCGGCCATTTGCGGAGGTCATGGCGGAGCATCATGAAGTGCAGTGCATTGAGCAGCATGTGCTGCCAGGTGAACTCGCGTGAGCGGGCGAGTTGTTGCACGTAGGTCAGGGCGTCGCGGCAGCCGGTGATGACGTAGGTGTTCACCAAGAGACGATTCGGTGGCTCGGGTGCTGAATCGGAAGTTGGTGGATCCGCCCTCGGGGTTGAAACCGGCCGCTACCGCGATCGCCTCGATCAGGGTCGACTTGCCGGTGCCGTTGTCCCCGGCCAGGAACGTCACGGCGGGATCCAGCGTCAACTGGCCGGCCGCCCGTAGGCCGGCGACGACCGGCAGAGTGAACGGATAGGCGGACCGGTCCCGGCCGTCATCGGTCAACTCCACCCAGCGCAGGAACCCACCGCTGTCTCGACCCAAATCCGACGCCTCGTCTCCACGGCCATCAGGTGACCCCTTCGCGCCGCCGCCCAGTCCACCATCTCAACCGTGTCTACCCAGGCCGGAAGATGTCCGACGGTACGCCTGCCGACGCAGCTGCTGCTGCACCCAGTGTGAGGCGGTACTCGACTGTGGTCGGCTCCGCCGAAGAGTCACCACCGAAGCTAGACTTGCCTGAGCTTCAGAGTGGCGCTGAGCGTCATCGGCGGTGGGGCATCGCCCCTCGGACACCACTTCTCGTGGATATCCACGCGAGATCAACTCCCCTCGCGTGGGGACGAGAACCGGTACGTGGCATTTGTGCACCCAGACGCCGGGATTGGCTTCCACCTGCGCTGACACCGCTGTGTCCGCCCTGGCGGGGGCCTAGGTGAGTCCCGGCCGCCCGCGTCCCCGCCAGCCCGACGAACAGCTCGTCGAGGCCCTCGTGCCAACCCCGCTGCCCGTCGCGGTACCGGATCAGGCACCGCTGCCGACATTGCCCACGTCCGCCGCCCCCAGTGGCGATGGCCGCCTGCTGTTCGACGTGGCGCGCCCCGACGCCGCCGGCCGCGTCACCGCTCGTGCGCTGCTGCGGGCGTTGGGCTGGACACCGGGCCTCACCCTGCACGTCGACGTCGTGACCGGCGCAATCCTGATCACCCCGGCCGCCGAAGGCGCGCACGTCGTGGGGACCCGCGAAGAGCTGCCCCTACCGGCCGCCGTCCGACACCTGTGCGGCATCGCTCCCGGCGAACCCGTGCTTCTGGCTGCCCTGCCCCGCCAGAACCGCATCGTCGCGCACCCCTCAAACACCATCGCGGCGGTCCTGGCCGACCTGCACGCCCGCATCCTCGGAGAGCCCTCATGACCACGGATCCCGATCGTGTCGCCACCGCCCGGGCCCTGCTCAAGCACTTGGGCGTTACTGCCGCCGACCTCACCGACAGTAACCGGCCCGCCGTGCCGACAGTCGCCGAGTACCTTCCTGTTGTGGTCGCCGCAGCGAGCCCTGGCACCCGACGCACCTACGGCAGCTCTTGGCGACGAATGGCCGCCGCCTACGGCGATCGGCGCATCGACGCAGTGCGGGCCAGCGACATCGAAGCCCTCATGCGACAGGCCGCCGCAGGCGCCCGCCCTCGCCGCAACTCCCGAAACGGCCGGCACGCCGGCGAGCACCTCATCGCCGCCGCCCGCGCCTTCTACAACCGCGCCATCGCCGACGGCTACCTGACCATCGCGGACAGCCCTGCCCACCGGGTCCGCAAACCCCGCCGGCTGCCCAACACCCGCCGCGCCCTCACCCCCGACGAACTGTCCGACATCAACGCCGCCGCCCGCAGCGGCGGCAACGACATCGTGCTCGACGCCCTGATCCTGCGCCTGCACACCGAAACGGCCTGCCGACGCAGCGGGGCTCTCGCGCTGCGCCTGATCGACCTGGACACCGACCATGCGCTGATCCGGCTGCGCGAGAAGGGCGGCACGCAACGCTGGCAGCCCATCACACCGATGCTCGCCGCCCGGTTGGATGACCATGCCCGAGCCCGCGGCGCCGTCGCACCGACCGATGCGCTGCTGCGCTACCGCAACGGCCAACCCGCCACCTACCGGCGCTACGACCTGATTTGGAAACGCATCGGCCGACAGCTACCGTGGGTCGCCGTCCAAGGCATCTCCATCCATTGGCTGCGCCACACCACCCTGACCTGGGTCGAACGCCACTTCGGCTACGCTGTCGCCCGCGCCTACGCCGGGCACACCGACAGCAGCGGACCCGCCACCACCACCTACATCAAAGCCGATCTGCACGCCGTCGCCGCCGCGCTGGCTGCCCTCACCGGCCAACCCCACCCGCTGGCCGCCATCCGCACCGTTACGTAGCTGACATGCTCGACAGGCCGCAGGTTGGCCGGTCAGCTCTGCGTCCATGTGCTCCAAGACACGCCCAATCCCTCACTCGGATGGCCCGTCCGGGCGGGGCCTGTGCACCACAGTCACCGCTGTGGCGGCAATTGCCTACTGCGACAACGGTCGGTGCCTGTGAGTCCGCCGCCGGCCGTTCAATCCGGACCCTCCCCATGGCCGACGGGTTCGTGTCGATCTTGACGGCTTCTCGCGACTGCAGACAGAGACCACGTCGTACAGCTCTCTGCGGCTAGGCCGTGTTTCGTAGGGCGTTGATGTTGGGGCGTGGCGGTGGTCGCTAATTGAAGAGGTCTCCGGTAGTTGGTTCAGCGACCAAGCTAGAAC
>NZ_JBICSN010000006.1:305602-412207 GCF_043197115.1 Micromonospora sp. NPDC049275 | reverse complement strand
AAACCCACCCTCTCCCCCCCCCCGGACCCGCGGCGCGCCCGGGGGCCCCGCCGGTACCCCAAATCCCCTCCCCCCCCGGGGGGGCCGGGCGGCCCCCCCCCCCCCCCCCACGTCGTGATCGGACCGCGTCCAGACCCGACAGAGGACAGTGACAATGGACGACACCATCCTCGAGATGCGTGGCATCACGAAGACCTTCCCCGGGGTGACCGCGCTGGAGGACGTCAGCCTCGCGGTGCGCCGGGGGGAGATCCACGCCATCTGCGGTGAGAACGGCGCCGGCAAGTCCACCCTGATGAAGGTGCTGTCCGGCGTCCACCCCTCCGGCTCGTACGACGGGGAGATCCTCTTCGACGGCAAGCCGATGCAGTTCCGGGGCATCCGGGACAGCGAGGCCAACGGCATCGTCATCATTCACCAGGAACTAGCCCTGGTGCCCTACCTGTCGATCGCCGAGAATCTGTTCCTCGGCAACGAGCGGCGTGGCCGTGGCGGGCTCATCGACTGGAACAAGGCCAACGCCGAGGCCGCCGAGCTGCTGGCGTCGGTCGGGCTGCACGAGAACCCGGTCACCCCGGTCATCCAGCTCGGCGTCGGCAAGCAACAGCTGGTGGAGATCGCCAAGGCGCTCTCGAAGAAGGTGCGCCTGCTCATCCTGGACGAGCCGACGGCCGCTCTGAACGACGTCGACTCGGCGCACCTGCTCGGCCTGCTGCGACAGCTCAAGGAGCAGGGCATCACCTGCATCATGATCTCGCACAAGCTCAACGAGATCACCGCGATCGCCGACTCGACCACAGTGATCCGCGACGGCCGCACGGTGGAGACCCTGGACATGCGCGCCGACGACGTGAGTCAGCAGCGCATCATCCGGGGCATGGTCGGCCGTGACATCGAGAGCTTCTACCCCGATCGCGTCTCGTCGCCCGGGGAGGAGGTGCTGCGGATCGAGGACTGGTCGGTGCGGCACCCGACCCAGGAGCGGATGGTCGTCGAGGGCGTCAGCGTGTCGGTGCGCGCCGGTGAGGTCGTCGGCATCGCGGGGCTGATGGGCGCCGGCCGGACGGAGCTGGCGATGAGCGTGTTCGGCCGCTCGTACGGCCGCGACATCAGCGGCAAGCTCTTCGTGCACGGGCGGGAGGTCAGCGCCCGTACCGTCGCGGAGGCCATCGACAACGGCATCGCGTACGTCACCGAGGACCGCAAGCGGTACGGCCTCAACCTTATCGACGACGTCCGGCGCAACGTCTCGGCCGCGGCCCTGGATCGGCTGGCCCGCCTGGGATGGGTGAACGGCAACGAGGAGATCAAGGTTGCCGAGGCGAGCCGCAAGGAGATGAACATCCGGACCCCCAGCGTCATGGCGGTGGTCGGCAAGCTCTCCGGGGGCAACCAGCAGAAGGTCGTGCTGTCGAAGTGGCTGTTCACCGACCCGGATGTGCTGATCCTGGACGAGCCCACCCGGGGGATCGACGTCGGCGCCAAGTACGAGATCTACACGATCATCAACCGACTGGTGGCCGCCGGTAAGGCGGTGATCGTGATCTCGTCCGAGCTGCCGGAGCTGCTCGGCATGTGCGACCGCATCTACACCCTCGCCGCGGGCCGGATCACCGGCGAGAAGCCGGTGGGCGAGGCGACCCAGGAAAGCCTCATGGAGCTGATGACCAAGGACAAGGAGCTCGTCGGATGACCAGCATCAAAACCCCTTCGACGGAGCGCCCGACGCCCCCGGACAGCACACCCGCCGTCGCCCTGCACAGTGGGACGAGCGACCTGCGGGCGCTGGTGTTGAACAACCTTCGGCAGAGCGGGATCTACGTCGCCCTGGTCGTCATCGTCGCGCTCTTCGCGCTCCTGACCGACGGTGTGCTGCTCAGCCCCGGCAACATCACCAACATCGTCCTGCAGTACTCGTACATCCTGGTGCTCGCGATCGGGATGGTCATCCTCATCATCGGCGGGCACATCGACCTGTCGGTGGGGTCGGTGGTCGCCCTGACCGGCGCGGTCTCCGCCGTCCTGGTGATCCAGCAGGGTCACCCCTGGTGGATCGGCATCGTGGCGGCACTGGCCGTGGGTATCGCGGTGGGCGCCTGGCACGGCTTCTGGGTGGCGTACGCCGGCATCCCGGCCTTCATCGTGACCCTGGCCGGCATGCTGCTCTTCCGGGGCCTCACCCTGCAGGTGCTCGACAACATCTCCCTGTCGCCCTTCCCGGCCGAATACCAGAAGGTCGCGGCGGGCTTCCTCAACGGGCTGCTCGGCGGCCAGGGCTTCGACGCGTTCACGCTGCTCATCGGTGCCCTCGCCGTGGCCGGATACGCGGTGAGCGGCTTCCGCACCCGCCTGGCGCGCATCCGCTACCAGCAGCCGGTCGAGTCGTTCCCGCTGTTCGTCGCCCGGGTCGTCCTGGTGGGCGCGGTGCTGATGTACTTCGCCTGGCAGTTGGCGCACGCTCGCGGGCTGCCGATCGTGCTGATCATCCTGGCCGTCCTGGTGCTGGTCTACGGACTGCTCACCCGGCGTACGGTCTTCGGTCGCCAGGTCTACGCGATCGGCGGCAACCTCTCGGCGGCGGCGCTGTCGGGTGTGAAGGTCCGCACGGTCAACTTCTGGATGTTCGTCAACATGGGCTTCCTCGCGGCGGTGGCGGGCGTCATCTACTCGTCGCGGTCCAACGGAGCGCAGCCCGCGGCCGGCAACATGTTCGAGCTGGACGCGATCGCCGCGGCGTTCATCGGCGGCGCGGCGGTCACCGGTGGCGTGGGCACCGTGGTCGGCGCGATGGTCGGTGGTCTGATCATGGCGGTGATGAGCAACGGCATGCAGCTGATGGGCATCGACCAGTCGACGCAGTCGGTGGTGAAGGGCCTTGTCCTGCTCGTCGCCGTAGCGTTCGACGTCTACAACAAGCGCCGCGCCGGCACGGCCCGCTGATTCGACAACAACGCGAACGTGTGCCCCTCCCCGTCTCGGGCAGGGGCACACGTCGTTCGGTGGTGCGGTGCGTTCGGTGGTGCGGCGTGTTCGGTGGTGCGGCGTGTTCGGTGGTGCGGCGCGTTCGGTGGTGCGGGGCGTTCGGCCACCCGGCTACGTCGGCTTCGCGCTGCGGCGCCCACCGATGCCCGCGCCGGGTCGTCGTCGGGGGAGGCGCGCGCCGATGCCGGAACCGCCTTGCCGGAGTAGGCCCCACCTACCTCGAACGCTGTAGAGCTGCCCCAAGTACGGGGCGGCATCCCGCACGGCACGTAACAGGCTTGCGGCTGCGGCACTCGTGCTGATGGTGGTCCTGCCGGGTGGCGACGGTCGCGCGGTCACGCCGCCCTTCCGCATGGACGTAGCTCGCCGACCGCGCGGAGCCATGCGGTCGTGGCCGGCCCGCCGCCCCAGAGAGACGGCGTCGCCGGGCTGTCGATGCCGCAGATCTTGGACAGTTTCCGTTCGGCGGCCGAACGGAAACTGTCCAAGATCTGGTTGGTGAGCAGCCGTGTTGTGCGCGTGGTCCATCTCCTGTGGTCTGTCGTGCCACTGGCGAGGGCAGGGGTCTGTGCCGCTGGTGATTGCACACGGTCCGCAAACTCGACTGGGGTGACGACTTCCGCGCCGGATGGGGCGTGGTCCATATCTGGGGCAGCTCTACAGGCAGCCGCACCGAACCCTGGGCCGCCGCAGCGCCGCCGCCGCCGTGCCGCCGTGCCGCAGCGCCGCCGTGCCGCCGTGCCGCAGCGCCGCCGCGCCGCCGTGCCGCAGGGCCGCCGTGCCGCCGTGCCGCAGGGCCGCCGTGCCGCAGCGCCGCGTGCCGCCGTGCCGCGGGGCCGCCGTGCTTCCGAGCCGCCGTGCCAGTGAAGCGGGGTTGCCCGGGTACCGGGGCACCCCCGGCGCGGGTGTTGCGGGTGGCGCGGGTGCTGGGGTGTTGCGCGCGCCGCTGCGAGGATGATCCCGCCGCACCGCTACCGGTGCGGCGGGATCACGCGGTCAGTGGCAGGCGCCGGTGCCGCTGTCGTTGTAGGTCTGCCCGGCGACCGGTACGAACTGCCAGTCGTAGCTGCCGGAGTGCAGGGTGAACTTCAGGACCCCGAACGCCGAGCTGTTGCGGGCCTCGCTGTTGGGCTGGATGGTGCCGAAGCCGTAGTGGTCGGCGCCACCCATGCCGGCCACGAAGCTGCGCATCCCCCGGCTGGCGTCGTAACCGCCGGCGGGGTTCATCGGGCCGAACCGCTCGTACACGTGGTTGTGGCCCCAGACCACGACGTCGGCGTTGTAGTCGTAGAGCGCCTGGTACAGCGGGCGCGTCGACGTCGATGGCGCGTGGTTGGAGCTGGACGTGAACAGCGGGTGGTGCCAGTACGCCAGAGTGCAGGGCTTGCCGCTGGCCGCCAGGTCCGCGCGCAGCCACTGCTCCTGCGTCGACCCCGCCGACATGCTGACGTTCGAGTTCAGCGACACGATGTGCCAGTTGCCGAGGTCGTAGGAGTAGTACCCGCGACCGCTCGGGCCGGCGGACGTGCCGAAGTAGGTGTAGTAGCCGGTGGCGCCGGACGTGTTGTAGTCGTGGTTGCCCGGTGACGGTCGGGTACGCGCCTTGTGCCGGCCCCAGGTGGGCTCGTAGTAGCTGGCGAACTGGGACGGGGTGCCGCTGTCGTACACGTTGTCGCCGGTGGTGAAGACGGTGCCGGAGATGCCGTCGAGCAGCGCGGCGGTGGCGGTGTCACCGGAGCCGGAGGTGGCGATGTCGCCGGCGCCGACGAGGACCGGGTCGCCCGATGGCGGTGTCGTGGTGCCGGTCGTGACCACCAGTTGCGGGGCATCGCCTCCGCTCTCCCGCGTGTCGTAGTAGGCGCCGTCGCCGCTGGCGGAGGTCGCGCCGAAGCTGTACGTCCCGTTGCCGGTGACGGCGGAGGTGACGTCGACCTCGTACCAGGTGTTGCCGGCGACCGCGCCCAGCGACCCGAGGGTGGTGCCGTCGATCGTCGGCTGGTTGCTCCAGGTGGTGGCGGTCTCCGACCAGGTCGTGTTGGCCATCGCCCGGAATGTGCCACCGGCGTCGCTGCCGTTGTTGCCGCTGATCGTGCGAAGCCGGAGCTTGGCGCTTGTCACAGTGCCGCTGACGCCGCTCACCGTGAAACGCAGGAACATCCGCCGCGCTGGTGAGTTGTCGACCACGACCTGCGTGGACGTGCCGTAGTTGGTGGACGCCGTGTCGCTCTGGACGTAGGTGTCGGCGACAGGCGTGAACGTCACGCTCGCCGCGGAGGCCGCGCCCGAGCCGGTCAGAACGACGGCCGCGGTGGCGGCGACGAGCACCGCTACCGTCCCGATCGTGACCGGTGGGCGGGCGATTCGAATGTCCATCCAGGACCCCTTCGTTGCGGGTGGAAAGCGCAAGGAATGTAGGAAGGTCGATGAACCGGCGGACTGCCGCCAGGTGAACAGTACGCTCAGGCAGCGAAACAGTTCGATGTTTGTCCGATGTTCACCCACCGCATGCCTGCCCGCCCCGCACGGTCCCTTGTGACGCCCCCGATCGTGTCGTCACGATGGCTGACCGTCGCCACCGACGCAGAGGAGATGCGCGTGTACCTGTCGACCGTCTCCCGGCCGGCCGCCGACCCGCCCGACCCCGGGCCACGCCGCCGGCGGCTCGCGCTGGTCAGCGGCAACGTGATCGCGCTCGGCACGGTCAGCCTGATCACCGACATCTCGGCCGAGATGGTGGCCGCCGTCCTGCCGCTCTACCTGGTGCTGGGCCTGCAACTCAGCCCGGTGGCCTTCGGCGTGCTCGACGGGGTGCACACCGGCGCCACCGCGCTGCTGCGGGTCGTCGGGGGCTTCGTCGCCGACCGGTTCCGGCGGCGCAAACTGGTCGCCGGCGTCGGTTACGCGCTCTCGGCGGTCGCCAAGCTCGGCCTGCTGCTCGCCGGCCGGTCGGTGCCCGCGATCGGCGCGGTCATCGCCGTCGACCGGCTCGGCAAGGGTGTCCGCAGCGCGCCCCGCGACGCGCTCATCACGCTCTCCAGCCCGCCGGAAGCCCTGGGGCGGGCGTTCGGGGTGCACCGGGCCATGGACAGCGTCGGCGCGTTCCTCGGGCCGCTCGCCGCGTTCGCCGTCCTGCTCGTCGTCGGGCAGTCCTACGACGCGGTGTTCGTCACCAGCTTCTGCGTCGCCGTCCTGGCCGTCGTCGTGCTCGTGCTGTTCGTCCGCGAGCAGCCGACCACCGGGCCGGCCACCGAATCGACAGTCGACCCGGCCGCCGCACGGACCACCGGGCTGGCCACCGACCCGACCGAAGGGCCGGACGATCCCCGGATCTCCGTCCGCGAGGCGTTCGGCCTGTTGCGCAGCCGGCCCGCCCGTCGGTTGCTGGCGGCCGCGACGATGCTCGGACTGGCCACCATCGGCGACGGCTTCGTCTATCTGGTGCTGCAACGCCGGGAGGACCTCGGCCTGCGGTGGTTCCCCCTGCTGGCGGTGGGCACCAGCCTGGCCTACCTGGTGCTCGCCGCGCCCCTCGGTGTGCTCGCCGACCGGATCGGGCGGCTACCGGTGGTGGTCGGCGGCTACGTGGCCCTCGGCGTCACCTACCTGCTGCTGTCCGGCCCGGTGCACGGCTGGCCGGCGCTCGCGCTGACGCTGGCGCTGTACGGCGCGTTCTACGCGTCCACCGACGGTGTGCTCATCGCGCTCGCCGGACCGGTGCTGCCACCACGGTTGCGGACCACCGGGATCGCGCTGGTCCAGACCGGGCAGGCGCTCGCGTACCTCGTCTCGTCGATCCTGTTCGGTCTGGCCTGGCAGGCGTGGGGGCCGCAGACGGCGGTCCGGGCGGCGGCCGTGGCCGTCGTCGGCGTCCTCGTCGTGACAGTGCTCCTGCTGGCCGTCCCGTCCCGCCCGCTTCCCCGGAAGGTGTCCCCATGAACGCGATGTCGACCCGGGCGAAGCTCGGCGTGGTGGCCGCCAGCGCGGTGCTGTTGGCAAGCGTGGCGGCCGGCTACGCCGCCATCGCCGCCGAGCCGACCCGGACCCCGCCGCCGGCCGCCGCCGCCGGGGACCAGGCGGTCACACTCGCGCCGGGCCCGCGCCTGCTGGCCATCACCGACAGGTACGTCTCCAGCGTCGCGACCGCCGACCCCGCGGGGCCGCGTACCGTCTCGGGTCTGGAATGCCTGCGGGTGTACGCCGCCGGCGGCACCGGTGTCTGCCTGAAGCCGGAGACCGCATGGTCGTACCGGGTCGTGGTGCTCGACGCGGCCCTGCGCCCGAAGCGGTCCCTCAGCGTGCCCGGGCTGCCCAACCGGGCCCGGGTCTCGGCCTCCGGCCGGATGGTCTCGTGGACGACGTTCGTCGGGGGCGACTCCTACACGGCGAGCGGCTTCTCCACCCGCACCGGGATCCTCGACACCGTCACCGGCGCCACCGTCTCGTCGCTGGAGGAGTTCGCCATCACGCGCGACGGGCGCGGCTACCGCAGCCCCGACGTCAACTACTGGGGCGTCACCTTCACCGCCGACGACAACGCCTTCTACGCGACCATGGCCACCGGCGGCCGGCGTTACCTCGTGCGCGGCGACGTGGCCGCCCGGACCGTCGAGACGATGCGGACGAACGTGGAATGCCCGTCGCTGTCACCCGACGGCACCCGGATCGCCTTCAAGGAGGCGATCGACGCCGACCCGACGAAGGGCTGGCGACTGTCGGTCCTCGACCTGGCATCCGGGCGGGTCACCGCGACGGCGGAGACCACGAGCGTCGACGACCAGGCCGCCTGGCTCGATGACGCCACGCTTGCCTACACGCTGCGCCAGAGCGACGGTCGGCCCGATGTCTTCAGCGTCCCCGCCGACGGGTCCGGTACGCCGAAACTGCTGATCCCCGGCGCCGAGTCGCCGTCGCCGCTGACCTGACCGGCCCGCCGCCCCGGCGACCGGTACACCTGACCGCCTTGCGGCGGTCAACGTCCCGTCATGTCGGCTTCCGCGCCGCAGCGTCTGCCGTTCATCGACGGCCCCGAAGGTACGGACCATGACAAGGCTGAGCCGCCGCATCTTCGTCCTCAGTGGACTCACTGCCGCCGGTGCCGCGATGGCGCCCTGGCAGGGTGCCCGCGCCGCCGTGCCGTACCCCTTCAAACTCGGCGTGGCATCCGGTGATCCGGCGTCCGACAGCGTGGTCCTGTGGACCCGGCTGGCGCCCTCGCCGCTGAACGCCGACGGGCAGGGCGGCATGGCCAACGCGGACGTGACTGTCGAGTGGCAGGTGTCCACGACCGACCGCTTCTCGTCGCTTGTCGCGTCCGGCTCGGTGGCCGCCCGCTACGCCGACGCCCACTCGGTGCACGTCGTCGCGGGCGGCCTCGCCGCCGACTCCGACTACTACTACCGGTTCCGGGCGCAGGGACAGATCTCTCCGGTGGGACGCACCCGGACCACTCCGGCCCCGGGCGCCTTCGGCCGCGACCTGGTCATGGCCTTCGCGTCCTGCGCCAACTACGAGGCCGGCTACTACACCGCGTACCGGCGGATGGCCGAGGAGAACCCCGGGCTGATCCTGCACCTCGGCGACTACATCTACGAGGGCGGTGTCAACACCTCCGCCGTGCGCCAGCACGTGGGTAACGAGATCGTGTCCCTGGCCGACTACCGCCGCCGGTACGCCCTCTACAAGTCCGACCCGGACCTGCAGGCGGCGCACGCGGCCGCACCCTGGTTGGTCGTGCCGGACGACCACGAGGTGGAGAACAACTACGCCAACATGGTCCGCGCCGACAGCAGCCCGACGCTGACCGCGGCCCAGTGGACCGCCCGGCGCACCGCCGCGTACCGGGCCTACTACGAGAACATGCCGCTGCGGCCGGCCTCCGCGCCGAGCGGCAACAGCATCCCGCTGTACCGCCGCGTGCGGTGGGGGCAGCTCGCCACGTTCCACATGCTCGACACCCGTCAGTTCCGCGACGACCAGGCGTGCGGTGACGGCTGGAAGGTCTGCGCGGACGCGGACCTGGCCTCCCGCTCGCTGACCGGCGCGACCCAGGAGGCCTGGCTGCTGGACGGCCTGGCCCAGCACTACGGCACCTGGGACATCCTCGGTCAGCAGGTGTTCTTCGCCCGCCAGTACGAGGCGAGCGGGGCGGCGAGCATGGACGCCTGGGACGGCTACCGGGCGTCGCGCAGCCGCGTCCAGAACGGCTGGCAGCAGCGTGGGGTACGCAACCCGCTCGTGCTCACCGGGGACGTGCACAGGTCGTGGGCCAACGAGCTGAAGGCCGACTACGCCAACCCGTCGTCCGCCACGATCGGCACCGAACTGGTCTGCACCTCGATCACCTCGACCGGCAACGGCACCGGCAGCACGACCATCCCGAACGCGGCCACCAACCCGCATTTGAAGTTCTACTCCGACCGGCGCGGCTACGTCCGTACCACGATCGGTCGCAGCCAGGTCCGCGCGGACTTCCGCGCGGTCAACACGGTGACCGAGCACGACGCTCCCGCATCGACGGTGCGCTCGTTCGTCATCCTCGACGGCCAGCCCGGCCTGCAGGCCGGGTAGAAGGAGCACCCCCATGACCGCACTCACGACACTGCTCGCCGCGTCCCTGCTGGCTCCGACAGTCGTGGCGCCGGCACCGACCGCCATGACCGCCGAGGCCGTCACCTGGATGGCCGCCAACAGCGTGGCGGCCGGCGACCAGGACCTGCCCGCCATCGCCATGAACCGCAACGGTCAGGTCGCGGTGGCCTGGGAGGACGACCGGGACAGCACCGCGCCCGAGGACGACACCCACAGCGAGATCTACCTGCGCCTGTTCCGCGACGGCACACCCGGCTACGAGCTGAAGCTCTCGACCGGCGGTACCAGCGGAGCCGCCTGGCGGCACATCAGCCCCGACGTGGGGCTCGACGACCGGGGCAACGCCGTGGTCGTCTGGGCCGCCGACGGCGACGGCAACGGCGTCTACAACATCCAGTACCGCGTGGTGTCGCCGGCCGGTGCGATCCTCGGCTCGGGGCAGGCCAACACCAGCGACGCCGGGCAGCAGATCTGGCCGAAGGTGGCGGTCGACCCCGACGGCGCACCCACCACCGCCGCCGTCGGCTTCACCGCCGTCTGGGAGGACGTGCAGGGGACCGCTCCGGCCACCGTCAAGGCCGCCGGCTTCACCTCCCCCACCACCAAGGGGTACGAGGTGACGGCCTCGCAGACGACCGGCTCGCACCACCGGCCCGACGTGGCGGTGTCCGCCTCCGGCGAGGCGCT
This sequence comes from Micromonospora sp. NPDC049275, assembly GCF_043197115.1. Classification (NCBI taxonomy): domain Bacteria; kingdom Bacillati; phylum Actinomycetota; class Actinomycetes; order Micromonosporales; family Micromonosporaceae; genus Micromonospora; species Micromonospora sp. NPDC049275. Next base: position 401,950 of record NZ_JBICSN010000006.1, on the reverse strand, counting down.
TGTGGTCTGGGACGAGGACGCCGACGCCAACGGCTCGTACAACATCGGTCTGACCCGGCTCGCCCGGTCCACCGGCGCTGTGGTGCTGTCCCGGCGTACGGCCAACGCGCAGAGCGGCGGGCAGCAGCAGCGGGCGTCGGTCGCGACGACCTTCGCCGGGGACTTCACAGTCGGGTGGGAGTCGGACCACACAGGCACCCGGGGCGTGTGGGCGCGCTCGTTCACCGCCGACGGCGTCGCCCGGCACGGCGAGGTCCAGGTGTCCACCGGGACCGGGGCCGTCGCGCCCGGGGTCGGCATCGACGACGAGGACAACGTGGTGGTGGGCTGGACGGTGTCCGGCGCCAACCCGGACGTCTGGGCGCGCGGCCTCAACCCGGACGGCACCTCCAGCGGCCGGCTTCCGGCCCAGGCGCTGAGCCAGACCACCACCGGTCGGCAGGACCAGCTCGCCGTCGCCGCGTCCCCGTGGGGCGAGGTGAGCCTCTGCTACACCGACGACAACGACGGCAACCTCTTCGACCAGGTGCTCCTCGGCCTCGGGGCGACGAACTCCACCTGGCTGATGACTGCCGACGAACTGCGCCGGCGCAAGGAACGGGCCGCCACCGTACCGGCGCGCTGAACGGAGGAGAGGGTGCACGGGCCGCGTCTGGACGTCGAGGCGCGGCCCGTAAGCCGTGTGGCGTCAGCCGAAGAGCAGGTCGAGGTGGGCGTCCAGGGCTGCCAACGCCTGCTCGGCGGTGTACTGGCCACCGAGCAGGTAGACGCCCAGTCCCTCCATCAGCGCGAGTAGTCCCGTGGCGGCGGCGTCGCCCCGGTCGTCCGGCAGCAGGCTGGCGATGAACCCGGTGAGCTGCGTGGTGTCCTCGCGCAGGCTGGGCGCGGCCGATGGTCGTACCGCCGTGTAGGCGAGGAAGGCGAGCGCGACCCGACCGTCGTCGCGGGTGTGCTCGTCAAGAGGCAGGAGCGCGATGATCATCGTGCGCAGCAGCAGCCGGGGGGAGGGGTTCTCGCCCAGTCCCGTCACCGCCTCGGTGACCCGGATCTGGCTGCGCTCGCGGACCACGCTCAACGCGAACGCCATCATCTCGTCCTTGGTGCGGAAGTAGTGCTGGACCATCCCGGCGGACACGCCCGCCGCGCCTGCCACGTGGCGGAGACTGACCGCCTCCAGGCCCTGGTCCGCGGCGACCCGCATCAACGCGTCCGCGATGAGGGTGCGTCGCTGCTGGTGATCGACCTTCTTGGGCATGACCTCGATCGTTTCACAGTGGGCGGTCGGCAGACCCCGCCGCCGTGCGGCCCTGGCTGCGGGCGGTGTCGCCCCGGGCGCTGTGCAGCAGGCCGTCGGGGTCGTCGGCGTACAGCCGCAGCTCGTCCATCGGCGCGGACCGGCCCGACGGCAGGTCGAAGGTCGTCGGGCGGCGCAGCAGGACGTCGACGCTCGTCTGACTGCCGACCGAGAGGTGCAGGACCGTACGGTCACCCTCCCGCTCCACCTGGACGGACCTGCTGGAGGGCAGTGAGCGGTGGCGCTTGCGGAGCGCCTCGACGTCGGTCCACGGGATCCAGATGTCGATGCCCGAGTTGACCCGCACCCGCAGACCGGTGTCACCGACGACGTGGGGATGGATGGTCATGCTGGCGAAGAGGCCGACCATCCAGAGCAGACCCCAGATGCCGAGGCCGAGCACGATCCAGCGGGCCGGTCGCCACGGCACCACGTGGGTGACGATCAGGTCGAAGATCGGGATCTCGACGACCGACAGGCCGATGAAGATGCCGAGGATCGGCTTGACCACGCCGAGGTAGCCGAACGCCTCGTCGCCGGGCGCCAGCGGCAGGGGGCGGCGCCGCGCCCACGCGTAGAGGCTGCGCCACATCGCGGCCTCGGCCACGGCCGCCCGGCGCACCAGCGGCCCCACCGTCGCTCTTGTCGACGGCCTCGTGTCGGTCATCGTCGTCGCCTCGATCTCTTTCGCAATGCAACTGCATTGCGTCCCACGCTACCGCCTTTCCGATGCGACTGCAATGTCAGCCGTGTGGGCGGCAGGTGCTCGTGGCGTTGTCGGCGTCTGCCATGCTCGGGCGGGTGACGACCGGCAGCCCCTCCCGAGCCCGCAGCCACCGCCGCATCCGCCGCCGCCCGGCACTCCTCGTCCTTCTCGCGCTCGTCGCGGCGACGGCCGTTGTCGGCGTCGCCGTGGTCGTCGTGCCGTTGCTGCGGCCCGCGGGTCCCCGTCCGCTCTTCCAGATGCCTGTCACCTGCGGGGAGACGTGGCAGCTCAGCACCTACCCCGGTCACGACGACTTCGACGTCGACCTGTTCCCCATCGAGGGCGAGGCGTGGGGGCGGCCGGTGCTCGCGTCCTTCGGCGGCACGGTCACCGTGGCGGGGATCAACGGTTCGCTGGGTGGTCGTACGCCGGAGAATCCGGAGGGCCCGCGCGGACGCGGCGGCGGCTACTGGGTGAAGATCGATCACGGTGGCAAGTGGGAGACGCAGTACCTGCACATGCTCGAACCGCCGATGGTGAAGGTCGGTCAGCGGGTCGAGCAGGGCGACCAGATCGGGAAGCTCGGCAGCACCGGCGACTCGGGGGCTCCGCACCTGCACTACGAGCAGCGACGCGGCTGGGAGAAGGTGGAAACCCACTTCGGCGGTACACCGTCGGGCATCACCACCGACGAACGCGAACAGATCCTGCGACGGGTGAGTGACAACTGCCCGGCCGTCTCCTGAGGACCGCGGTTTTGCCCGCCACGACTCGGGGCACTGCACTGGTGACAGTCCAGACGCAGGGGAGGAGCGGGCGATGGTCAAGGGTGACGTCGACACGTACCAGGAAGACGGGCAGTGGAAGAACCGTCCGGAGGGCAACGACCGGGCCAGCAGCACCCATGACTCCAAGGCCGACGCGCAGGCGCAGGGTCGCGAGATGGCGGCCGACCGGGGCGTCGAGCACGTGATCAAGAAGCAGGACGGCACGATCGGTGAGAAGAACACGTACCCGCGCAGCCGCGACCCACGGGACATCGCGGGCTGACCGCCGCACCGCCTGCGACCGACCTCTTCGGCGTGACCGAGGAGGTCGGTCCGTTCTTATGTGTGTCACTTCCAGCGTTATCGCCGTCTGTCCCAGGTGGGGAATTTAGGGGGATATAGTCCGGTTCGGGGCTGAAGTGAAAGCTGGGAGTGGACATGACGTTTCGGGGTCGACGGCGTCGTCTCATGAGCGCAGCGGTTCTGGTGGTCGCCGTGACCGCGGGGACCCTCGCGCTCGCACCGCCCCCCGCGTGGGCGGTCGGGTCGGTTCTGTTCGACCAGCCGTTTCACAACAACACCGCGAACGGCATCGGCCCCGTGACGGTGCCGGGCGTCCCCACCCCCACCGCTACCAACGTCGCCTGCCTGAGCGCGGCCGGCAACACGACAAGCGGCCCGTTGCTGAGCTGCACCACATCCACCGACCCTCAGGGCGCGGGCAAGCTGCGTCTCACCCCGGCCACCGCCACTCGGCAGGGCGGGGTGTTCGGCGCGGTGAGCGTGCCCACCTCGCAGGGCCTGCACGTCTCCTTCAACACCTACCAGTACGGCGGCATCAACCCGGGCGCGGACGGCCTGGCGTTCGCGCTGGCCGCCGTCGATCCGGCGAACCCGCTGTCCCCGGCGGTCATCGGTCAGCCCGGCGGGTCCCTCGGCTACTCGGCGGCGTTCAACGGCGGCTCGGTGGGTCTGTCCAACGGCTACCTGGGCGTCGGCCTGGACGTGTTCGGCAACTTCAGCAACAGCCTCTACCAGGGTTCCGGCTGCACGAATCCGCCGTACATCTCCACCACCAACGGGCGGGTGCCCGGCCAGGTCGTGGTCCGTGGACCGGGCCGTAACGGTGTCGGCTACTGCGCCATCAACAGCACGGCCACCACCACCTCGTCGCCCGCGCTGACGTTGCGCGCCGCCACCCGCCCGGCCTCTGTGGTACCGGTCGAGGTGGTCGTCAACACCACCTCGTCCCCGTACACGACCGACACCGGGATCACCGTGCCGGCCGGCGAGTACCGGGTCCGGTTCACCCCGGTCGGGGGATCGGCGCGGACCCTGGCCGGCAGCCTCCCGGTCGTCTCGCCGGGCCTGTACCCGTCACCGACCTGGCTGAACGCCAGCGGCTTTCCTCGGCAACTCGCCTTCGGCTGGGTGGGCTCGACCGGTTCGGTCACCGACTTCCACGAGGTCGACAACGTCCGCGCGGTCACCTTCAACCCGGTGCCGGACCTGAACGTGTCGCAGACCAGCGCGGTCGGCCTCAGCCCGCAGCCCGGCGATCCGGTCACCTACTCGATCACCGCAGGGGTCGATGCCGGGGCCACCGAGACGGCGCCGATCTCCGTCACCCAGACCGTGCCCACCGGTGTCGTGCCGCGCGGGGCGTTCGGCTCCGGCTGGGTCTGCGGCGCACCCGTCGGGCAGACGATCACCTGCACCAACAGCAACGGCCCGTTTTCCGGCGGGACCTCGCTGCCGCCGATCACCGTCGTCGCGACCGTGACCGGTACCGGAGTGACGCCGGCGCTGATCCAGACCGCCACGGTGGCGACCTCGTCCTCGATCGACGCCAACCCGGGCTACTCCTCCGTCACGACGCCCGTCGCGCCGGGCACCGCACCGAGCGGCGTGACCGTCACCCCGGCGCAGAGTTCGATCGCCGGGGGCATCGCGGTCACCGTCGGCGGAAGCGACCTCACCGCGGCGACCGCGATCACCATCGGTACGGCCGCCGAACAGCAGGCCGGCACGTCGGTGCTGCTGCTGCCGTGCACGTCCGGCCCGGCCGCCGGCTGCTTCACCGTGAACTCCGACGGCACCCTCGGCATCTCCTCCATGCCCGCCCGCTCCAGCGCCGCAACGGTCACCGTCAGCGTCGTCACCCGTGGCGCCGCGGGATCGGCCAGCTACGTCTACGCGTCCGCGCCCGCCGCGCCGGCCACGCCCACGGCGGTCGCGGGCGTCACCAGCGCCACCGTGAGCTGGACCGCGCCGGCGAGCAACGGAAGCCCGATCACGACGTACCTGATCACCCCCATCCGGGACGGCGTCACCCAACCGACCCTCACCTTCGACGCCTCGACCACCAGCCGCACGTTGACCGGGTTGACCGCCGGCTCGTCGTACGCCTTCCGGGTGGCGGCCGTGAACGCGTACGGCACCGGGGCCGCCAGCCCGGCCTCGGCGGCGGTCGTTCCGTACACCCTGCCGGGCACCCCGACGATCACCTCGGCCACCGCGGGGACCACCGCGGCCACGCTGAGCTGGACGGCTCCGACCAACGGCAGTTCGCCGATCACCGGTTACACGGTGACGCCGTACCTCGGCGGTGTGGCGCAGACGCCGCAGACCTTCACCGGGACCGCCACGACCCAGACCGTCACCGGACTGACCGGCGGCGCGACGTACACCTTCCGGGTGGCCGCGATCAACGCGGCGGGCACCGGCGGGCAGTCGGCCCCCTCCGCGTCGGTGACTGTCAACCCGCAACCGACGCTCACCTTCGCGCCGCCCCCGCCGGGCAAGGCGTACGTCCCGTACCAGTACCAGCTCACGGTGGCCGGCGGAACGAGCCCCTTCGCCTGGTCGGTAAGCGCCGGGAGCCTGCCCGCCGGGCTGACCCTCGACCCGGTCAGCGGCCTGCTCTCCGGCACGCCCACCGCGTCCGGGACGTTCTCGTTCACCGTGCGGGTGACCGACTCGTCCAACCAGTCCGCCACCCGACCTGTCGACCTGATCATCAACCCGCTCGGCGGGCTCTCCATAAGCGTCCCGGCCATCACCCCACTCGGCACCGTCACAACGGATGAGACAGGCGTCTCCGGCCAGCTCGGCCCGGTGACCGTGAGCGACGACCGGGGTCCCTTCTCCGGCCGGTGGGTAAGCGTCGTCTCGACCACCAACTTCACGACGGGCGCCGGCTCGGGTGGCGAGACCATCCCGAACAACAATGTCACGTACGTCTCCGGGGCGGCCCTCGCCACCACCGGCGACGGAACCTTTGTCCCGCAGCCCGGCGCGGTGTTGGACACGCCGCGTACGGCCGCCGGGTGGTCCGGTCAGACCGGCGATCCGAACTCCGCCACCTGGAACCCGACGCTGCTGGTGACGCTCCCGCCCGGGCTGGTGGTCGGCGACTACACGGCGGTCGTGACGCACTCGGTCATCTAGGTTCTACCCGTCGCCGGGAGCCAGGAGCCAAGGCCCGGAATCCCCACGGCCCGGAAACGCCGCGGCCACGAGCCGTGGTCCGGGGAACGCCACTGCCCGGCCGCTTCCGGGAGGAAGGGCCGGGCAGTCGCCTTCAGGACGGGCTCTCAGGCCAGCCGCGTCCGCTGTCGACGCACGAGGTACCAGCCGCCGGCGGTGATCAGCGCCAGCATGGCGATCCCGCCGCCCGCGTAGGGCAGCCAGCCGGGTCCGGCGGATGTCGAGACGGCCATCGGCGCCGCGACGGGCAGGACGATCGTTCCGGTCGCGGTGCGTTCCACTGTGCCGCTGGCGAGCTGAGCCCGGACGTCCCAGGTCCCCGCGGGGAGGGCCTGGTCGACCTCGACCCGGACCTGACCGGTGTCACCGGGCAGGATCGTCACGCCGTTTGTCACCGTGAACGGACCGGCCCGCACCGCCGCCTTGCTCAACGTCACGGTCCCGGTCATGTCCACCGCGCGTCGACCGGTGTTGGTGACCCGCGCGGTGACCACGGGAAACTCCCCGGCGCCGGGCTCGGCGGCGAGCCCGTCGATGCGGAAGTCCGTCGGCGGCTCGCCGCCGGGGCCGATGTCGAGGTAGACCCGGATGCCCACCCGGTGAATCTGGGTGACGTTGCCGGTGCCCTGCTTCGCGCTGGTGACCTGCGCCCAGATCGCGGCGTACCGCTCGCCCTCGGAGGCCTTGCGCGGTACGGCGATCTCGACCCCGACCGGCTGCCGTTCGCCCGGGTCCAGCTCGATCCGAGCGGTCTCCAGTCGAATCCAACCACTGAGCTCGTTGCCCGTACGCCCGTCGGGCACGGTGAAGGCGTTGTTCTCGATCGACGCGCCGCCGGAGTAGAACTCGATCTTCTGTGTCTCGTCGGAGGTGTTCCGTACCTCGACCCGCCGCTTGATCGTCATCCCCGGCGTCAAATGGTCCACGATGTAGACCTGGGCGCGCGGGTCCTGCACCCGACTCGCGGGGATGTCCAGCATGCGGATGCTGATGGCAGCGGCGTCGTCGGCGGGCTCGTGTCGGTGTTCCCGCACGGCAACGGCTGGCGCCGCCGACACCCCGAGCGCCACGAGGGCGACGGAGGTCAGCAGCGCCAGCCGGCCGAGCGGCTCAGAACACCGAATGTGTCACCGTCCCCGTGTAGACACCCTGCACGGTGCCGACCGGCACGTTCACCACAAGCGTGGGGTCCCAGGTGGCGAAGTTGTTGCCCGTCCCGCCGGTGTGGGTCATCGCCGGCTGCGGGACGTTGATGATCACCTGTTGGGCCGAGGTCGGCTGACCCGGCGTGAAGGTGCCACTGCCGGCGGTGGCCGTCGCCGGGCCCGACCAGTAGAGGACGTTGATGTTCGGGATCGTCTCGCCCGAGGTGCCGCCGCCGGTGGTGAAGTCGGTGGAGACGACCGTGGCGGTCCAGTTGGGGGTGAGCGACCCCCGCTGGTCCAGCACCGTGACCGGGCCGAGCCGGCCGGAGACGCTCGTGCCCTCCACACCGTGCCCGATGTTCGTCGTCGCGGGCACCGTGATCGACAGGCCACCGGCGGCGTCGATGGTGAGGGTCACAATCGTCGAGCCTGTCGTGTCGGCTGCGGCCGGCCCGGCGAGAGCGAGAGCGGCGGCAATGCCCGCCACGCCCGCGAGAAGTTTCCTGCGCATCGAGTCTCCTTCGTCCTGAATCGCCCATGAGATGCGGTTCAGAGCGTATCTACGCATAAACCTATAAAACCGGCAAAAACCCAAAGTCCCCCGGAGCGGTCAGGCTGGCACGACGTACGGGAACGCGTCGGCGCGGGCGGCCTTCGTGACGTCGGGCGTGAGGCCCGAGGTGGTCCCGGTGTTGAGGATCAGGGAGAACATCACCTCGGGCGCGTTGTCGGCCATGGTGCGGCCGTTGTGCACCGCGAAGCCGTAGTTGGCGGCCGTGCCGACCGTGTACGACAGCACGTCCGGGTAGAGCGTCCGGGCGACGCTCCAGCCGTACGCCTGCGGGTCCGGTGCGGTGCCGTTCGCCGCGACGACCCCGGCGACCGCTTTGGCGATCTCCTCCCCGTCCTCCGGAAGGTCCTGACGAGGGTGCCGGAAGTTCGCCGGGTCGGAGAAGTCGGTGTCGTGTGGCCAGAAGACGGGCCACATCATGGGGTGGCCCGCGCGGTTGATCTGCCGCCACCCGCCCGCGTCGGTGGCCAGCAGGGTCCGACACCAGACGCCGATCTCGGTGCCCTCGCGCAGCAGCGGCTCGTCGTGGGAGACCTCCAGGACGATCGACTCGACCGTGGTGCCGGCGAAGCTGTTCTTGGCCTGGTCGGCCCGCCACGCCGAGCGGTCCACCTTCGCGCCGTTCTTGACCGCTCCGTTGATCGTGGCGAGTTCGTCGAGGTCGATGTAGAACGGGTCGGTGATCCGGCCGGCCCAGATCCGGACGCGCTGCCCCGTCGTCATCTCGCCGGTCCTGCCCTGGGCGATGGGAGTGCCCATGGCGGCGTCGTCACGTGCGTCCGCGCCGGTGAGTTCGTACAGCTCCAGGGTCTGCGTGGCGTTGCCGTCCGGCTCACCGAAGGCGAATCGGTAGGTCAACTCCTCCTGGTCCGAGCCGTTGAAGTGAATCTTGAACTCGTAGCGGGCCTCGGCGTGGAAGCCGCGCTTGATGTCGGCCTTGGTCACCGAGCTGTTGACGTCCATGACGAACACGGTGGCGCGGTCGCCGTTGAAGACGTACAGGTCGTCGATGTAGAGCTGACCGCCCTGGGCGGCGAGGGGGGTGTCGAGATGGTGCGACATGGGCTCACTCCCGTAACGGCTGTATCCGGATTAAACCGAACATAGCGGTCGTAAAGCGGCCGCCCACTTCATCGGCCGAATCCGGCTCCCCGGGGTGCGCGGTCGTCGCACGCGACGGCGGGCCGTCCGAGGCTGGTCTCGGACGGCCCGTTCGCTCGCGGTGGCCCCGTCAGAAGCGGGACCACTTCTGGTTGGCCGCGCCGAGGCAGTCCCACAGGTGCAGCTTGCCGCCGTTGTTGGGGTTGGCGTCCCGCACGTCCACGCACCTGTTGGCGCTGAGATTGACCAGGTCGCCCGCGCTGTTGAGGGTGAAGCGCTGGGCCGGATTGCCGTTGCAGCTCACCAGGTTGACCTCGGTGCCGTTGGCGGTGCCGGCCCAGGCCGGGTCCATGCACTTGCCCATCGCGCGGACGGTGCCGTCGGAGGCGAACGTCCACGCCTGCGCCGCGGTCGTGTTGCAGTCCCAGATCTGCAGCTTGGCGCCCTCGACCGGGTTGGCGCTCGGGATGTCGACGCAGCGCCCGCTCTGCGCCCCCCGGATCCGGGTGGTGCCGGGCGCCGGGTCGCCGCCGCCGGAGGTGTAGCTCGACACCCGGACGTAGTCGACAAGCATCTGCTGGGGGAACTGGGTGGACCCGTCCGGATAGCCGGGCCAGTTACCGCCGACCGCCACGTTGAGGATCATGAAGAACGGGTGGTCGAACACCCACCGGTTGCCGCCGAGCCGGGCGGGGTCGACCCGGTGGTACTGCACCCCGTCCAGGTACCAGGTGATCGCGTTCGGCTCCCAGTCCACGCGGTAGTCGTGGAAGCCGTCGGCGAGCGGACCGCCGATGCTCCGGCTGCCGGTGATGCCGCCGCTGCCCGAGTAGCCGGGCCCGTGCACCGTGCCGTAGACGGTGTTCGGCTCGCGGCCGATGTTCTCCATGACGTCGATCTCGCCGGCGTCGGGCCACCCGCCGCCGGTGCCGAGCATCCAGAACGCCGGCCAGATGCCCTGGCCGCGCGGGATCTTGATGCGGGCCTCGAAGCGGCCGTACGTCTGGGTGAAGGTCGCCGCCGTCAGCAGTCGTGCCGAGGTGTACTCGCAGCGACCGTAGTGGCACTGGTAGTTGGCCGGGTTCTCCCGGCGGGCGGTGATGACGAGGTTGCCCTGGCCGTCGTGCACCGCGTTGCTGGTGCTGTTGGTGTAGTACTGCCGCTCGTTGTTGCCCCAGCCGCCACCGCCGGTGTCGAAGCGCCATTTGCCCTGGTCGACGGGTGTGCCGGCCGGGGCATTGAACTCGTCCTGCCAGGTGATCGGGCCGATGGCGGCCTCGGCCCGGTCGGACTGGCCCGGAAGGGTGAGGGAGGCGAGGGTGGTGACGAGGGCGACCGCGGCGAGGGCGAGGGGCCGCAGACGCGGTGCGGGACGGGTTGTGAACACGGGAGGCTCCTCAGCGATCAGGTGGCGGAGGTGGCGGCGCCGGAGAGACAGAGAGCGCTCTCTATAACGAAGCATGTCGATTTAACGGGTTTCTGTCAAGAGTGTTTCCAATGCCGCGACGGTCCGTTACCGCCACAACACATCCCTCGATAGCTGTCGAATCGACTCTTCCTATTGCCGTGGAGCGTCCACGCGGGACAGGATGACGAGGTTCGCAGGAAACCTCCCCGTAACCTGCGTGCTGCTGGTCTCTGTCACAAGGAAGTGGGAGTCAGTCATGAGCGACGCGTCGACGGCGCTGGGTGTGCGCCTCTACCCGGACCTGGTCGAGCGGGATGGCCTGGCCCCCGCACTCATCGAGACCGCTGCCCGCCACCAGCTCGACATCGGGCGGGTGACCGCCCCCGAGCAGGGGCGCAGTCGGTTCACCTGCGCCGAGCTGCACTCCGACCAGGGTGTCGTCTGCGTCGGGCTGGGCTCGCAGGCCCGGTACTTCATGCTCGACCTGCGGTCCGCGGGGGAGGTTCTGGCGCGTGGCGACTGCATGGACCTCGTCCAGGTCGCCCAGGTGGCCGCGGCCTGGCGGGCCGGGCTGACGCTCGCCGAGCTGACCGCCCGCTTCGCGTTCATGGAGGAGATCAAGCAACGCCCCGCGTCGGTGGCGCAGACCGTCTAGCCCACGCGTACGCCACCAGCGCGGGCCGCCTGGCTCGCGGGCGCGGCGCAGGCCGTCTGCCCAGGGGCGTGTCAGCACCGCAGCCGAGGCGGCAGCGGTAGTTCGGCGCTGGCCTCCCGGTCGAGGTAGGACGCCTCGACGAAGGCCAGGAAGCGTTCCGCGTCGGAGGCGTTGGAGGCCAGGCCGAACGAGACCCGGACCGCGCCGCCGGTCGGCAACCGCAGCGCGCCGAGATAGTCGTCGATCGTGTCGACCCGGGCGAGCAGCCCGCGCCGCAACGAGGTCCCGCTGATCTCGAACGCGCCCTCACCGGCGCCCGGGTTGCAGAAGCAGCCGGTCCGCAGTGAGAAGCCTGCCGCCGCGGACTCCCGCGCGACCAGCCGCTCGTCGACCGGGGAGCCGTCCGGGCGCAGGAGGTTGAACGTCACGGTGCCGCCCCGAGCCACGCCCGTCGTCGGCCCGTACACCCGCACCAACGGTTCGCCGGTGCGGTGCCGCAGCGCGGTCAGACGGCCCAACAGCCACTCGGTGAGCAGACCGACCCGGGTGTGCACGAGGTCCACGCCTATCGAGTCGAGCCACCGCAGCCCGAACTCCACGTCCGGGATGCTCAGGAAGTTGAGCGTGCCGTCCTCGAAGGCCGACTCGTCGTCCATCGAGCGGTGCCAGTCGCCCTGCACGCTCACCGCGCGGATGGTGCCGCCGGAGAACCACGGCCGGCGCAGCCGGGCCAGCGCGTCGCGGCGGGCCAGCAGCGCGCCGATGCCGGTCGGGTAGCCGAAGAGCTTGTACCAGCTCAGGCAGACGAACTCGGGCCGGACGGACCGCAGATCCAGCCGGTTCGTCGCGGCGAACGCGGCGGCGTCCAGCAGCACGTCGTAGCCGTTCCGGTGGGCCAGCTCGACCCAGTCCAGCGGGTGCTGCACGCCGGAGAAGTTGCTCTGCGCCGGGTACGCGAACAGGCCACGGTGACCGGAGGGCCCCCGCCGCCCGGCGTCGAGCACCGTGACCAGGTCGGACTCGGCGACCCGCAGCTCCGGCCCGCTCAGCGGCACGTACCGCACCGGGGCGCCGGCCGCCCGGGCGTACTCCCGGATGCCGTTCACCGAGTTGTGGTTGTCCCAGGTCAGCGCGAACGACAGGCCCTGGCCGAAGTCGTACGCCTCGCCGACCAGTCGACAGGCGCCGCTTGCGTTAGGGGTGAAGACCACCGCGTACTCGGCCGGGTCGGCGTGGAAGAAGTCGAGCACCGCCCGCCGGGTCGACTCCACCAGCGACCCGGCCGCCGCGCTTGGGGGGCTCTCCGAGTGCGGGTTGCCGTAGAGGCTCGCCAGCAGTCGGTCGTGGTGCGCCCGCACCTGAGCCTGCGCGGTCACGCCGCTGCCTGCGTAGTCGAGGTAGACCTGGCCGTGCCGGTCGAGGTGCCGGTACTCGGTGGCCCGCAGCTCGTCGATCCGGGCGGTATCGGCGTACCCGGGCAGTGCCGCAGGGGTCTGCTCAGGACGCACGGCGGGCCTCCCGCCGCGCCAGCACCACCCAGGTCGCGGCGAGGAAGAGCAGCACGAACCCGCCGAGCACCAGCCAGTCGACCCAGACCGGCCGGGAGAAGCTGTCGCCGTACGTCTGCAGCAGCGGCGGCCCGAGCGGCGAGCCGCCGTCGCGCCACAGCCGCTCCACCCCGGCGGTGTGCCCCAACCCCTCGAACGCCCACCTGTTCGACATCGCGTAGCTGAGCCACCGGCCGCCGGCCGCCATGGCCGGCACCGGCAGGATCGCCCCGACGAACAGCACCTGCGGGAAGCACAGCATCGGCAGCATCAGCGTCGCCTGAGCGGCGTCGGAGACGGCCGCCGAGCAGAGCAGGCCGAGCGCGAGCGCGGCCGCCGAGGAGAGCAGCAGGGTCGCGTACAGGGCGGCGAAGTCGCCGCCGTCGACAGGTGGCAGCCGGTCCATGCCGCGCAGCACCCCGAGCAGCGCGAGGTCCACCAGTGCGAGCAGCGGCAGCAGCACCGCGACCTTCGCCAGCAGGTACGGGAGCAGCCGGACACCCGCCAGCCGCTCCCGACGCAGGATCGGCAACTCCGTGCAGATCTGGAGCAGCCCGTAGGTCAAACCGAAGAAGAAGCCGCCGAACGCGATCCAGAACAGGATCATCACGGTGACGGTCGGGCGGGGGTCGGCCGGGTCGAAGGCGCCGGGGCGGAACAGCAGCGCGAACATGCCGAGCACCATGAGCGGCGAGCCGAGCAGGATCGCCAGCGTGAGCCGGTTGCGGGCGACGATCTCGGCGTTGCGCCCGGCGAGAACCAGCCACTGACGCAACCGACCGACCCGCCGCGCAGTCCCGCCCCGACCGTCGGCCGGGCCCGGAGCATTCCCGTCCGGGCGGGGGCGAGCGGCGGAGGACGGGCCGGCCGGGGCAGGGTCGACGTCGGTGACGGTCGGTTCCGCATGGCGGTACGCGGCGAAGCGCTCGGGCCACCCGGCCGGGTCGGACTCCTCGTCGAGCCGCAGGTGCACCTCGGCGAGGGAGCGCAGGCCGAAGAACTCCCGGGCGGCGGCGGGCGTGCCGACGTACGCCAACCGGCCCTGGCGGGTCAGCACGACGACGCGGTCGCAACGGTCGACGTCGGTGACCTGGTGGGTGGTGAGCACGACTGTGGTCCCGGCGTCGGCGAGGGTGCGCAGCACCCGGAGCAGGTCCACGGCGATCGCCGGGTCCAGCCCCGAGGTGGGCTCGTCGAGGAAGAACACGCCGGGTCGGGTCAGTAGCTCGACGGCGATGCTGGCGCGTTTGCGCTCGCCGCCGCTGAGGCGGCCCACCGGCACGTCGGCCCGTTCGGTGAGCCGTAGGTCGGCGAGGACCTGGGCGACCCGACGGGACGCCTCGGCCGCGCCGGTTCCGGAGGGCAGCCGCAGCCGGGCCGCGTAGCGCAGGGTGCGGGCCAGCGGTAGCTCGTGGTGGATGATGTCGTCCTGCGGGACGAAGCCGACCGCGTGGGGCGCGGCGCTGCCGTCGTACGCCACGGTGCCCGCCGCCGGTCGGCGGACCCCGGCCAGCGTCTCCAGCAGGGTGGTCTTGCCGGCGCCGCTGACCCCGATGATCGCGACCAGCTCGCCCGGCGCGACGGTCAGCGAGATGTCGTCCAGGATGCGGCGTCCACCTCGGACACTCTGGCCCACGCCGTCGGCCACGATGGCGACGCCGGTACGCGATGGTGCGGCGGTCTGCTCGGTCGTCATGTCCAAGGTGCCCGATCCGGTCGGTGACATTGGTGCGCCTGACATCGTGCCTCGCCGATGCTACGTCGGAGCGGGGGCGCCGCCCGACCCCCCGATCACGACGTGCGACCGTTGCCGGGCGACCAGCGCGGGGTTGGACGCCATCGAAGAAGGACTGGCACGTGAACCTGCCCGATGACCTGCTCGCGCTGCTGCGGGCGCCGAGCACCTGCTACGTGACGACCTTGATGCCGGACGGCTCGCCGCAGCTCACCCAGACGTGGGTGGACACCGACGGCACGCACGTCCTGATCAACACGGTGGAGACCCACCAGAAGACGCGCAACGTCCGCCGGGATCCCCGGGTCGCCGTGGCGATCTCCGATCCGGACAAGCCGGGCCGCTACCACGAGGTGCGGGGTCGGGTGGTCGACAGACGCACCGAGGGCGCCGCCGCGCACATCGAGCGGTTGGCGCAGCGCTACCTCGGCGGGCCGTACCCGTGGTTCGGCGGTCGCGACCAGGTGCGGATCGTCCTCGTCATCGAGGCCGACCGGGTCCGCTCGATGGGCTGACCGGGCCGTCGGGCGGCCGACACCGGCATGAACCACCCGGCGGGGGGAAGCCGACACTCCCACCACCGGAAGGGGAGTCGGGATGAGAGCCGTCGTCTACGGGGGCGTCCGGACCGTCGCGGTGCGGGAGGTGCCCGACGCGACGCTGGAGGCCCCGACCGACGCGCTCGTGCGGGTCACCTCCACCGCGCTGTGCGGCACCGACCTGCACATGTACGACGGGCGCACCGGCGCCGACCCCGGGCTGGTGCTCGGTCACGAACCGCTGGGCGTGGTGCAGGAGGTCGGCTCGGCGGTGCAGACCGTGCGTCCGGGCACCCGCGTGGTGATCCCCACGCACCTGTTCTGCGGCACCTGCGTGATGTGCGCCCGCGGTCTCTCGGCCGCCTGCCTGCGGGCGCGGGCCGAGGGGCCGGGCGCCGCGTACGGCTACGCCGGGATGGGCCCGTACCGGGGCGCCCAGGCCGACCTGCTGCGCGTGCCGTGGGCCGACGCGAACTGCGTGCCCGTGCCGGGGGAGCCGGGTGACGCGTACGAGGACGACTTCGTGCTGCTCGCCGACGCGTTCGTCACCGGTTGGCACGCCGCGGCCACCCTCGCCGGAGTGGAGGCCGGCGACACCGTGGCGGTGTTCGGGGCCGGGACCATCGGCCTGCTCGGGGCGTACGCGGCGCTGCTGCGGGGCGCGCGGGTCGTCTACTGCGTCGACGGCGTCGACGCCCGGCTCGACAAGGCCGGCGAGATCGGGGCGGTTCCTGTCGACTTCCGCCTCGGCGATCCGGTCGAGCAGATCCGTGCCGACCGCGCGCGTGCCGGCCTGCCTCTCGGCGAGGAGAAGCTGGGCGGGATCGACCGGGTCATCGACGCGGTCGGGTTCCAGGCGCGCGACCGCGAGCGCCCCGACCAGGAGCGCCCGGACCAGGTCATCGCCGACGCGGCCCGACTGGTCAACCCGGCCGGCTCGATCGGGGTCGCCGGCGTCTACCCGGACAAGGACCTGCACCCCCGGCCCGGCGCGAGCGCCCGCGAGGATCTGGTCGCGCCGTGGGGGACGTTGTTCGGCAAGGGCGTCGCGGTCCGGTTCGGCCGTACGCACGACCGCCGCTACACAGTGCTGCTGCGGGACCTGGTCGTGGCCGGTCGCGCCCGGCCCAGCGTGATCGTGACCCACCACGGCACCCTCGCCGACGCGCCGGAGTTGTATCGCAGTTTCGACCGCCGGGAGAACGGGGTGATCAAGGCGGTGCTGCGCCCG
This sequence comes from Micromonospora sp. NPDC049275, assembly GCF_043197115.1. Classification (NCBI taxonomy): domain Bacteria; kingdom Bacillati; phylum Actinomycetota; class Actinomycetes; order Micromonosporales; family Micromonosporaceae; genus Micromonospora; species Micromonospora sp. NPDC049275. The sequence goes on along the minus strand of NZ_JBICSN010000006.1, from coordinate 385,762 downwards.
AGCTGAGAGGCCGGCGCACAGTGCTCTTTGGGGCCCGATCCACACTTAAGGGGCGTTCAGCCGTCGAGCCGTTCGCTGGTGGCGGGCGCGACCCGATGACCGCCGTCGATCCTGCCGCCGGAAAGAGGCGCGGGTCACACCCGTAGCCGAGGGTGGTCGTCGTGCCCTCGGCGCAGTGCCGGCGGTGTCGCTTGATCAAGACTTGCCGATAGTTTCGTACTCGCGGGTAGGCTTGCCGTCGTCGGGCCGCGCCGGATCATCCCTGGTGGTGGGCCTGATGGCAGCGACCAAAGCTGATCATGGTGCGGCAGCGCATTTGACAACGTTGCCACCGACAGGCCATGGTGCCAGGAGGGGCTGCGGGGGCGGCCGTGACGGGCGAATACTCTGCTTCGTCTATATTGCCGGATTGTTACATTTTCAACAGTCCCTCGCCTTGCGGATGGCCTGCTCACCGCAATACGTTGCCGTCAACAACAAAACCAAGTGAAGGTTCAACCTTCCGGAGGCAACGATGACGTTGGCGAGGTGGAACGAGCGATGAACGACGTGCCCACCCTCCTTGAGATGCGCTCCATCACCAAGGAGTTCCCCGGAGTCAAGGCCCTCTCCGACGTCAACCTGGTGGTTCGCGCCGGCGAGATCCATGCCATCTGCGGCGAGAACGGTGCGGGCAAGTCCACGCTGATGAAGGTCCTCAGCGGGGTCTACCCGTACGGAAGCTACGACGGCCAGATCATCTACCAGGGGTCGGAGAGCAAGTTCTCCGACATCCGGGCCAGTGAGAACGCCGGAATCGTGATCATCCACCAGGAGTTGGCGCTCATCCCGGGCATGTCGATCGCCGAGAACATCTTCCTCGGCAACGAGCCGCGCAAGCGGGGCGCGATCGACTGGAAGGCCGCGAACCGGATGGCGCTCGACCTGATGGCCCGGGTCGGTCTCCAGGAGGACCCGGACACCCTGATCAAGGACATCGGTGTCGGCAAGCAGCAGCTCGTGGAGATCGCCAAGGCGTTCGCCAAGGACGTGAAGCTGCTGATCCTGGACGAGCCGACGGCCGCGCTGAACGAGGCGGACTCCAAGCACCTGCTGGACCTGCTGCGCGGCTTCCGCTCCCGCGGCATCACCTCGATCATGATCTCGCACAAGCTGAACGAGATCGAGGCGATCGCCGACCAGATCACCATCCTGCGCGACGGCCGGACGGTGGAGACCCTCGACGTCAAGGCGGACGGGGTCGACGAGGACCGGATCGTGCGGGGGATGGTCGGCCGTGAACTGAGCAGTCGGTTCCCGGACCACACCCCGAAGATCGGTGACGTCTTCTTCGAGGTCCGCAACTGGAACGTCCGGCACCCGATCTCGGCCGACCGCCAGGTCTGCAAGAACGAGAGCTTCGTGGTGCGCCGCGGCGAGATCGTCGGCTTCGCCGGTCTGATGGGCGCGGGCCGCACGGAACTCGCGATGAGCGTCTTCGGCCGCTCCTACGGGGTGTACGAGTCGGGCACGATCATCAAGGACGGCAAGGAGATCGTCCTGAAGTCGGTCGCGGATGCGATCGACAACGGGCTCGCGTACGTCAGCGAGGACCGCAAGGCGATCGGCCTCAACCTGCTCGACGACATCAAGACGTCGACGGTGGCCGCCAAGCTGTCCAAGATCCGGCACCGTGGCGTCCTGAACGAGGTCGAGGAGTACCAGGCGGCCGAGGCGTACCGCAAGGAGTTGCGGACCAAGGCCCCGACTGTCGACGAGGGCGTCTCCAAGCTCTCCGGCGGCAACCAGCAGAAGGTCGTGCTGGCGAAGTGGATGTTCACCGACCCGGACCTGCTGATCCTCGACGAGCCGACGCGCGGCATCGACGTGGGTGCCAAGTACGAGATCTACGGCATCATCCAGCGGCTCGCCGACCAGGGGAAGGGCGTCGTCGTCATCTCCTCGGAGCTGCCTGAGCTGATCGGGCTCTGCGACCGCATCTACACCGTGTTCGAAGGCGCCATCACGGGCGAGATCGCCCGGGCCGACGCCACCCCGGAAAACCTCATGAAGCAGATGACCTCGACGAAGAAGTTGGCCTCCCGATGAGCCGTATCAAGGACCTTCAGAAGAATCTGTTTGGAGGTACGACCTCCAACGCGCGCCAGTTCGGGATGATCTTCACCCTGGTGGCGATCGTCCTGATCTTCCAGATCTGGACCAACGGGCTGACGCTGCGCTCGGACAACCTGATCGCGCTGTTCCAGCAGAACTCGTACATCCTGATCCTGGCCATCGGCATGCTCATGGTGATCGTCGCCGGGCACATCGACCTGTCGGTCGGCTCGGTCGCGGCCTTCACCGGCATCCTGGTCGCCAAGTCGATGACCGAGTGGGACCTGCCGTGGCCCGCCGCCATCGTGTTCGGTCTCGCCATCGGCGCGGTGATCGGCGCCTGGCAGGGGTTCTGGGTGGCCTACATCGGGGTGCCGGCGTTCATCGTCACCCTGGCCGGCATGCTGCTGTTCCGCGGTGGCAACCAGTTCATCGGCAACGCGCAGAGCATCCCGGTGCCGGAGGGCTTCCGGGACATCGGCTCCGGGTTCCTGCCCGAGTTCGGCCCGGACACCGGCTACAACAACGCGACGCTGCTGCTCGGCCTGGCCGCCGCGGTGGCGGTGGTGTGGCGCGAGCTCCAGGCCCGTAAGACCCGTCGGGCCATGGACGCCGACCCGGCGCCCATGTGGGTCTCGATCCTGCGGATGGCCATCATGGTCGGGGTCATCGCCTTCGCCACCCTGCGCTTCGCCAGCGGTCGCGTCGGCACCAGCTTCCCGATCTCCGGCATCATCCTGCTGGTCCTGGTGATCGCGTACTCCTTCTACACCCGCAACACGGCCGGTGGCCGACACATCTACGCGGTGGGTGGCAACTCCCGGGCGGCCGAGCTGTCCGGCGTGAAGCTCAAGCGGGTCAACTTCTTCGTCATGATGAACATGTCCGTCCTGGCCGCGCTGGCCGGCATGATCTTCGTGGCCCGTTCGGCGGCCTCCGGCCCGCAGGACGGCAACGGCTGGGAGTTGGACGCCATCGCCGCGGTCTTCATCGGTGGCGCGGCAGTCGCCGGCGGTATCGGCACCATCAGCGGGTCGATCGTCGGTGGTCTCGTCATGGCCGTGCTCAACAACGGCCTCCAGCTCGAGGGCGTGGGCACCGACAAGGTCCAGATCATCAAGGGCCTGGTCCTGCTGCTGGCCGTCGCGGTCGACGTCTACAACAAGAGCCAGGGGCGCTTCTCCATCATCGGGAGCCTGATGCGGCCGTTCCGCCGCGAGGACTCCGTTCCACCCGCCTCCCCGCCGGACGCGGAGCGCGAGCCCGCCAAGGCAGCGGTGTCCAGCTGACGGTCACCGACCCTCACCACCCCGTTACACATCCAGAAAGGCAAGTCCTCACCATGCGTAAATTCTTCGGCACGTCGGTGGTCGCTGTCGGCGCCGCCGCCATGCTGGCCCTCGCCGGTTGCGGCTCCGGCCGTGACGGTGACTCCGACGCCAAGGGCGGCGACGCCAAGGGCTTCGCGGCCAACTCGCTGATCGGCGTGGCCCTGCCGGCCAAGACCTCCGAGAACTGGGTCCTCGCCGGTGACCTGTTCACCAACGGCCTCAAGGAGGCCGGCTTCCAGGGTGACGTGCAGTACGCCGGCGCGTCGACCACTGTCGCCGACCAGCAGGCCCAGATCACCGCCATGGTGACCAAGGGCGCCAAGGTCATCGTCATCGGCGCGACCGACGCCGCGCAGCTGTCGACCCAGGTCGCGGCGGCCCACCAGGCCGGCGTGAAGGTCATCGCGTACGACCGGCTCATCAAGAACACGCCGGACCTCGACTACTACGTCGCGTTCGACAACTTCAAGGTCGGCCAGCTCCAGGGCCAGGCCCTGCTGGACGGCATGAAGGCCAAGAAGCCGAACGGCCCGTACAACATCGAGCTCTTCTCCGGCTCGCCGGACGACAACAACGCCGGTGTCTTCTTCGACGGCGCGATGAGCGTGCTCAAGCCGGAGATCGACAAGGGCAACGTCGTCGTCGCCTCGGGTCAGAAGGACGTCAAGCAGACTGCCATCCAGGGCTGGAAGGCCGAGGGTGCGCAGGCCCGCATGGACCAGCTGCTGACCTCGACCTACGGCACCAAGCCGCTCGACGGCGTCCTCTCCCCGAACGACACCCTGGCCCGCGCCATCCTGACCTCGGTCAAGGGCGCTGGCAAGCAGATCCCGGTCGTCACCGGCCAGGACTCCGAGGTGGAGTCGGTCAAGTCGATCGTCAAGGGCGAGCAGTACATGACGATCAACAAGGACACCCGCAACCTGGTGAAGGAGACCATCAACATGGTCAAGGCTCTCCAGGCCGGTAACGCCCCGCAGGTGAACGACACCAAGTCCTACAACAACGGCAGCAAGGTCGTGGACACGTTCCTGCTCCCGCCGGTCGCCGTCACCAAGGCGAACGCGGCCGAGGCGTACGCGAACGACCCGAAGCTCGCGCCGCTCACCAAGTAATCACCGCGCGGTAGGCAGCAACGCCGATGGGTCCCGGATCTCCTCTTCCGGGACCCATCGTCGTCCGCGCCGCCCCGCCCACCCGGCACCGATCCGGAAGGAGGTCTGACCGTGGAGACACCCGTACGGTCCAGGCCAGCCGGCGCCGGCCGTAACCCCGACTCCCCGCTGCCCCCGGTCCCCGGCGCGAGCCAGGAGGAGATCCGACGGCAGAACCTCGGCGCCGTGCTGCGCTACGTGCACCTGCACGGGCCGACGTCACGGGCCGAGCTGACCAGCCGCCTCGGCCTCAACCGCAGCACCATCGGCGCACTCGCCGCCGACCTGACCGCCAGCGGCCTCGTCACCGAGGAGGCGCCGACCACCGCTCGGCGGGCCGGCCGCCCCTCCCTCGTGGTCAGCCCCCGCTCCGACCGGGTCTACGCACACGCGCTCAGCATCGACGCGGACCGGCTGCGGGCGGCCCGGGTCGGCCTCGGCGGTCGCATCCTCGACAGGCGCGAGGCCGCCCGGCCCGGAGGCATGTCGGCGGTCGACGCCGTCGGCCCGCTCGCCGACCTGGTCCGCGACATGGAGCGCGGCGTCGCCTCCGACGCGCTGCTGGTCGGGGGAGCGGTGGCCGTCACCGACACCACCCGCGACGCGGACGGCACGCTCCGGATCGTCGGCGTCGACGAGGGCCTCAGCGTGGCACTCGATGCCGAACTGACCGCCGGGCCGGGTTTCGTGGCCGGCGACCTCGCCGACATCGCGGGCCTGGCCGAGCACATCCGGGGCGTCGCCCCGGGCATCGACGACCTCATTTACCTGCACGGCGACCTGGGCATCAGCGCCGGCATCGTCGTCGGCGGCCGATTGATGATCGGGCACCGGGGCCACAGCGGCAAGGTCGGCCACATGGTCGTCAACCCGAACGGGCTGCCGTGCGGCTGCGGCTCACGTGGCTGCTGGGAGACCGAGATCGGTGAGGCCGCGCTCCTGCGGCACGCCGGCCGCGACCCCGACGACCGCGCCGCCGTGACCGAGGTGCTGCGCGCGGCGGCGGACGGCGATCCGACCGCCCTGCGGGCCGTCGAGCAGGTCGCCGACTGGCTCGGCTTCGGCGTCGCCAACCTGGTAAACGTGGTCAATCCCGACGCCGTGGTGTTCGGTGGCTCGCTGCGCGACATCTTCATCGCCGGCGTGGACACGGTACGGCGGCGGCTGGACGCCATGCCGCTGCCCGCCTCCCGCGAGCACCTCCGGCTGCGCGCGGCGGCGCTCGGCCGCGACGCCGTCCTGATCGGCGCCGCCGAGCTGGCGTTCGACAAACTCCTGGCCGATCCGCTCAACGTCGGCGTCGTGGGCCAGCCGGGGGCTGCCGAGCCGGCGTAGCCGTGGGGTGGTCCCCGGCTCAACCCCGGCCTCCGCGCGGTCTGGTCTTCTTCGTCGCGTTGGTCCCCCTGCTCGGGGTTGCCGGTCTGCACGCCTCGCCCCGATAGCACCGCCCCCTGAATCCGTCGGTTGGGCCCGCCCGATCGAGGACGGCCATTGCCGTACATGCTGCCGTACAATGTACGACAGCAGTGGGCTGATGGCGGAGAGGGAGGGCGGCATGACGAGTGGTGACGCGATAGTGGCGGAAGGGCTGCGCAAGCGCTACCGGGACCGGGACGCGCTCAACGGCTTCGATCTGCGGGTGCGCCCGGGCGAGGTGTGTGGCCTGCTCGGCCCGAACGGTGCGGGCAAGACCACCTCGGTGCGGATCCTGTCCACCCTGCTCCGTCCGGACGGGGGTCGGGCCGAGGTCGCCGGGTTCGACGTGACCCGCCAGCCCGACCAGGTGCGCTACCGCATCGGGCTGGTGGGGCAGCACCCCGCGTTGGACGAGGCGCTCAGCGGCCGGCAGAACCTGGTCCTCTTCGGTGGACTGTTCCATTTGGGCCGCCACCGGGCCCGACGACGGGCGGACGAGCTGATGGAGCGGTTCGGCCTCGTCGAGGCGGGCGGGCAGCCGGTCACGTCGTACTCCGGGGGCATGCGCAGGCGGCTCGACCTGGCCGCCGGGATGATCCTGGCCCCCGCGGTGCTCTTCCTCGACGAGCCGACGACGGGGCTGGACCCGCGCGGCCGCAACGAGGTGTGGGAGTCCGTCCGGGAGTTGGCGCGCGCCGGCACCACAGTCCTGCTCACCACTCAGCACCTGGACGAGGCCGACCAGTTGGCCGACCGGATCTCGGTCGTCGACGCCGGCCGGGTGATCGCCGAGGGCACTCCGGACGACCTCAAGGACCGGCTCGGCGGTGACCGCATCGACATGGTCGTCGCGGATCCCGCCGACATCGCCGCCGCCGTCGCCCAGGTGCGTCAGGTGGCCGGTGCGGACCCGACGGTCGACCCGGACCGACGGTCGGTGAGCGTCCAGGTCGGGCACCAGCCCGGCGCGCTCGTCGAGGTGCTGCGGGCGCTCGACGCCGCGCGGATCCCGATCGCCGACGTCGCGCTTCGCCGTCCCACGCTGGACGAGGTGTTCCTGCACCTGACCGGCCACGGGGCGCCGGTCGCCGAGGGGGCCGCCGCATGAGCGCCCCGACCGTCGCGGCGCTCCCGCCGGTGGACCTGACGCCCGGGCGTCCCACCCTTCTGGCCGACAGCAGCACGCTGACCTGGCGCGGCCTCGCGCGTTGGCGCCGCGATCCCGGGCCGCTGATCGCCTCGCTCGGCTTCAACATCCTGATCGTGCTGATGTTCGCGTACCTGTTCGGCGGCGCGTTGCAGGTGCCCGGCGGCGGCAGCTACCGCGAGTTCCTGATGCCCGGCATCTTCGTGATGACGATGGTGTTCGGCATCAGCCTGACCACGACCGCCGTCGCCGAGGACCTGGACCGTGGGGTGACCGACCGGCTCCGGTCGATGCCCGTCTCGCCGCTGGCCCCGCTTGTCGCCCGTGCGGTGGCCGACATGCTGTTCGCCCTGGTCACCCTCGCGGTGCTGCTGCTCACCGGTCTCGCGATCGGTTGGCGGTCACACGGCGGCGCCGGTGCCACCCTGGGCGCCGTGGGCCTGATCCTGCTGTTGCGGTTCGCACTGGTCTGGGTCGGCATCTTCCTCGGCCTGGTCACCCGGGGTCAGACGGCCGTGGTCGCCGTACAGACCCTGGAGTTTCCGCTGGGCTTCCTGTCCAACGCGTTCGTCGCACCGTCCACCATGCCCGCCTGGCTCGGTGCGGTGGCTGCGTGGAACCCGTTGTCGGCGACCGTCGGTGCCGCCCGGGAACTGTTCGGCAACCCCGGCTGGACCGGTGAGTCGTGGGCGGCGCAGCACTACCCGTGGCTGGCGGTGGTCTGGCCGATCGTGCTGGTGGGGATCTTCCTGCCGCTCTCGGTCACCCGGTACCGACGACTGGGCCGCTGAGGCCGCCGAGGGCGTGCGCTGACTGGTGATCGCCGGGGCCCCCGTGGCTCCGGCGATCACCAGTCGTCGGCTACGCGATCCGACGCACCCGGCGGATGGCGAGGTAGAGCAGGAGCACGGCCAGGGCGACGAAGATGCCCGTCTCGATCCACTGGAACAGCCAGAACCGGTCCGCCGGCTGGTACAGCTCCCAGTTGTACGCGCCCGGCTTGAGACCCAGCTCGGCGCCGCAGACCCGACCTTCCGGCCCCTTGCCACCCGGCGCACACTGGATCCTGGTGTTCTCCGCCGCCATCGTTCCGTCGGGGTTGCGGATTCCCACGGCGAGAACCCAGTTGCCCCGGTCTCCCTCCGGTATCCCGGGTCCCTCGATCGGGAAGGTCTGGGTGCGGGCGGGCTGGTAGTGCGGTCGGGCCAGCATCTCCACCGCTGCCCGTACGCCGATGAACCCGGCCAGGGTGATGCCCATGGCGGGCAGCATCCGCTTGAAGATGGTGCCGGCGAAGATGCCGAGCGCCACGGCGAAGAGGGTGTAGCCGATCGGCACGATGCCCTGCAGATCGAAGACGATCACGCCGAGTCGGCCCTCGTGCGCGGCCTTGGTGAGTGGGTCGACCCACCACGACACACCCAGTCCGTAGCCTGCCGCGAGGAGGACGACGGCCCCGCCGACCAGCCCGAACTTCACCAGGGCCCAGTGGGTGCGGCCGACGCCCTGGGTCCAGACGAACCGGTGCGTGCCCTGCTCCACCTCGCGAGCGACGAGCGGTGCGCCCCAGAACAGGCCGACCAGCACCGGCAGCGTGATCAGCAGCACCGCCACCAGGTTCAGGCTGTCGTACCTGTCGCTGAAACGGCTGAGGCTCATGTCGCAGGTCCGCGCGGCGGCCTCGTCGAGGGCGGACGGGCGTAAGCACTCCGCCAGCCCGAGGTCGGCGAAGGTGTGCCGCATCGACAGGCCGATCGGCACCAGCACGGCGGCGAGCACCGCCAACCCCAGGAGGGTGTAGAACGCCAGCTTGCGGTGTTGCCGCCAGGTCAGCCAGATCATGCCGCCACTCCCCACTCGCTGTGACTGGTCTGCGTGACGCCGTCGGCCAGGTAGGCCAGGACGATGTCCTCCAGGCTGACGTCGCGTACCGCCCAGGCGGGGTCGGAGACCGGCCCGTCGGTGCGGACCAGCAGCGTGGACTGCCGGTCGGTGTGGCTGGCCCGGACGACGTGCGCGACGCCGCCGATCGGAGCGCCGTCGTGCCGTGGACCGACGAGCTGGCGGTGGGCCGCCACCAGGTCGTCGACCGAGCCGGTGAGCTGCACCTGGGCGGCGTTGAGCACGATCAGGTAGTCGCAGACGCGCTCCAGGTCGGCCAGCAGGTGCGAGGAGAGCAGGACTGTGGTCCCGGAGTCCGCGACGCTGCCCATCAGCGACTGGAGGAACTCCCGTCGGGCCAGCGGATCGAGGCTGGCCACCGGCTCGTCGAGCAGCAGCAGTCGGGGTTGCTTGGCCAGTGCCAGAGCGAGCGCCACCTGGGCCCGCTGCCCGCCGGACAGCTTGCCGACGGGCTTGTCGGGCGGAATGCCGAGCTGCGCCAGCCGGGTCCGGGCCAGCGTGGCGTCCCACCGCCTGTTCAGCTTGCCGCCGGCGACGACCAGCTCGGCGGCGGTGAAGTCCCGGTAGAGCGGGGTGTCCTGGGCGACGAACCCGATGTCGGCCAGCCCTTCCGTGTCGCCGTACGGCGACCTGCCGAACACCCGCACCGCGCCCTCGTCGGGCTTGAGCAGCCCGACGGCCAGGTGCAGCAGTGTGCTCTTGCCGGCGCCGTTGGGCCCGACCAGCGCGGCGATGCGGCCCGCAGGCAGGTGCAGCGAACAGTCCCGTAGCGCCCACGTCCTGCCGTACCGCTTGCCCAGCCGGTCGGCCTCCAAGACCATGTCCATCCTCTGTCCTCTCGTCGCGCCGCGTGCTCGCTGCGCTCGCCCGCTCACGCGGGCTCCTTCTGTGGGGTGTCGTCGGTGAGGGTGGCGCGCAGCGTGGTCTCCACCAGGGCGACGACGTCCTCGGCCGTGAGGCCGGCGGCCTGCGCCCGGTGCAGCCACGCCACGAGGTCGTCGCGCAGCTCGGCCTGGTTGGGCAGGGACGCGCCGGCCAGGGTGCGCTGCACGAACGTGCCCACCCCCGGTCGGCCGCCGACCAGACCCTCGATCTCCAGCTCCCGGTACGCCTTGAGCACCGTGTTCGGGTTGATCGCCAGTGACTGGGCGACGTCCCGGACCTTCGGCAGCTGGTCGCCGGGTGCGAGCAGGCCGACCCGCAGCGCCTGCTTCACCTGCTGCACGAGCTGCATGTAGGTGTTCACCTTCGACCGGCTGTCCAGCACGAACTCGATCACTCGTGATGATCCTTCCTGTTGTCCTACGACAGTAGGACTAATAGACAGCTTGGTGCGGAGCGCGTCCGCTGTCAAGCGGCTGTCCGCCCTGGCACCCCCGGGCCAGGGATTGGCACCGACGGGTCAACCGCCCGGGAAGGACACAGGCACGCGATCCCTGCGAGGGGAAGGTGCTCGATGGTCACCAACGAACTCACGACGCCGACGGCGACGCCGCTGCAGGTCGCCCGCGCCCGGGGCCGCGTACGCGGGCGGCTGATCCTGCTCGGCCCGGCGTTCGTCGCGGCCGTCGCGTACGTCGACCCGGGCAACTTCGCCACCAACTCGGCCGCCGGCGCCCGCTACGGCTACCTGCTCGTCTGGGTAGTGGTCGTGGCCAACCTGATGGCCATGCTGGTGCAGACCCTCACCGCCAAGCTGGGCCTGGCCACCGGCCGCAGCCTGCCCGAGCTGTGCCGCGAGCGCCTGCCCCGCCCGGTGAACCGGCTGATGTGGGTGCAGGCCGAACTCGTCGCGATGGCCACCGACCTGGCCGAGGTGATCGGTGGCGCGGTGGCCCTGTACCTCCTCTTCGGCACTCCACTGCTGCCCGGCGGGCTCATCATCGGCGGCGCCGCGTTCGTCGTGCTCGCCTTGCGCTCGCGCGGGTTCCGCGCGTTCGAGATCGCCATCGCCGTGCTGCTCGGCGTCATAGTCCTGGCCTTCGCGGCCAACCTGCTCGCCGCAGGCTCCGATCCGGGCTCCGCGATGGCCGGCCTGGTACCCCGGCTCCAGGGCACCGACAGCGTGCTGCTGGCCGCAGGGATCCTCGGCGCCACGGTCATGCCGCACGTCATCTACGTACACTCCGCGCTGACCCGTGACCGCATCCCCGCGACTGACGACGCCGAGCGCCGTACCCTCTTCCGCGGCCAGCGCACCGACGTGCTGCTGGCCCTGACGGCGGCCGGCGCGGTAAACCTCGCCATGCTGCTGATCGCCGCGGCCAGCTTCCGGGGCGGCGGCCCGGTGGGCGCCGACAGCCTGGAGGGGGTGCACGCCGGCCTCGGTCAGAGCATCGGCACCGCCGCCGCGTTCGGGTTCGCGGTTGCCCTGCTGGTCTCCGGGCTCGCCTCCACAAGCGTCGGCACCTACGCCGGCGAAGTGATCATGCAGGGATTCCTGCGCCGTCGGGTCCCGCTGCTGCTACGTCGGCTGGTCACCCTCGCGCCCGCGCTGGCCGTGCTCGCCATCGGCCTCGACCCCACCCGAGCACTGGTGCTGTCGCAGGTCATCCTCAGCTTCGGCATCCCGTTCGCGCTGATCCCGGTGGTCGCCTTCACCCGCCGCCGCGACCTCATGGGCAACCTCGTCAACCACCCGCTCACCACCGCCGCAGCGGCCCTGGTGGCCGTCCTCGTCGTCGCGCTCAACGCGTTCCTGCTGTGGCAGGTCGTCACCGGCTGAGCCGGTTGGTCGGCGCTGCCGGCTGAGCGGGCTGGTCGGCGCTGCCGGCTGAGCCGGTCGGCCCGGACGCGATCCACCCGCCGGGGGGGGGGGGGGGGGGGGGGGGGGGGGGGGGGGCGGGGGGGGGGGGGGGGGGGGGCGGGGGGGGGGCGGGGGGGGCCCCGCCCCCCCCCCCCCCGCGGGGGGGGGCGGGGGGGGCCCCCCCCCGGCGCGCTCAGGTGCGGCGGCCCTCGTCGCGTGTGGGGATTTCCTGACGCTGCTCGAGGGCGTCCGCCGGGTTGGCGTCGGCCGGCAGCGACGTGACCTCCTCGAGCGTGCCCGCCGGCAGGGCGCCCTGCTCGGCCAGGTCGGCCTCGGACGCCTCCGGGTCGACGTCGCCCGACATCCGGTCCGGCGGACCGACGTCGAACGCGTCCTGCCGCTGCTCGGCGGCGTCCGCCTCCGGAGGAGGGAACGGGTCGCCCTGATCATCCTGGTATGTGCTCATCGAAGGCCTCCTGCCCGGCGGGTGTCGACATGCCGCCGGGCCGCTGCCTACCCGCGGTCGTCGCGCTCACGCCTGGCCCACCACCCGCGCGGCGATCGCCTCGAGCGTGTCGGGATGCGTCGCCAACAGCGCGGCCACACCGCCCGGGTCGGCCACGTCGCCCGGGTCGGCCACGCCGCCCGGGTCGGCCGGGGCGTCGGTGACCGGAAGCCACCCGCCGTCGTGTCCGAGCAGTGCGGCGATCGCGTCGACCGCCTCCGGATGCGCGGCGAGGAGGACGCCCACCCGCCGTCGTGGCGCGGCGACGACGCGCTTGTCGCCCGCCCCCGGCCGAGGCGGGGACGCGACCCACGGCGGCACCCAGGAATCCAGCTCCGGAAGCGCCTCCGGGAAGGTGCGCCCCGCCTCACGGATCAGCAGCGGGACGAGCTCCGGCCCCTGGTCCCGCAGTGTCGTGATCAGGGTCGGCAGCCACGGCAGCAGCACCGGGTCGGGTAGCCGGGCGAAGGCCGTGGACATCGTCTCGACGACGAACGGCGCCAGCGTGGGCACCGGTTCCAGCGCGTGCACGAACCCGGCCAGATACTGCGGGAAGGCCGGGACCACCAGCGGGTTGGCCAGCAGCTCGGCACACCGGGCCCGCAGGTCGGCCAGCGGCAGCAGGCCGAGCTGGTGTTGGCCGGCCCAGAGCAGGGCGACCTTCGCCGGCGCCGTCGGGTGGGACTGCCCGACGGCCAACTCCAACTGGGACCTGTCGCAGCCCAGCGACAGCGCCAGACCCTCCATGGAGAACAGGAAGCCGAGCATCGCCCCGACCTGCCGGACCCCCGTCTCCTCGGCGGCGATGGCGGTCGGCAGCAGGGTGCAGTAGTGCGCGTACCCGGTGGTCACGAACGCCGCGCACCAGGGCGGAAGGGTCGGCGCGGTGGCCCGGTAGTGGGCCAGCAGGCGCCGGATGCGGCGCAGCACGTCCGGGGCGTCGTCGACGGTGCGCTCGGCGGCGAGCAGGTCCACCGCACGCGCCCCCAACTCGTCGACCAGGCGGGGACTGTCGAGCAGCCGGATGGCGTCCTCGACCGCGGCCAGCGCGCCCGAGGCGGTGGCGTCGGGGCCGCGTACCGCCCGCCGCAGTCGCTGCTCCAGGACCTGCTCGACTGTCACGCCCTCGTAGCCCAGCTCGATCAGCGCCCGCTGGTGGCGGCCGAGCGCCAGGTCCCAGCTCTCCTGGACCGAGCGGTGCCCGAGCCGCCGCTCGCCCATGATCGGGCGGACCGCGGCCGGTGGCAGCAGGTGCCGCAGGATCCACAGCAGGTCCGAGCAGCGGCCCAGCTCCGGCTGGGCGGCCAGATCCAGCAGCGCTCGCTGCACCGTCCGCTTCTCCAGGGCCAGGCCGAGTGGCTGGAGCCGATCGAGCACGTCACGGGCCAGCGGCGGCAGCGCGTCGTAGCCGACCTGACCGATCCGGTCGCCGCCCAGCAGGATCTCGCAGAGCCGCCGGACGTCGCGCCGGCCGGGCACCACGTCCTTCTCGATACAGGTGACCGCCGCGTCGGCGAAGTCGTACGGGGTGGGTCGGGCACGGTTGCGAAGGCCGGCCAGCAGGACCGAGGTCTCGAAGACGGCGATCGCGTCGGCGGTGCTGGCCAGGTATCCGTTGCGCCGGGCCAGCCGGACGATGTCCACGCACCAGCCGCGCAGCTCCGCCTCGTCCAGGCCGTCCAGGTCGGGCGCCGCGGCGAGGAAGCCGGTGAGCCGGTCGCTGACCGGCCCGGCGGGGGAGGGCGCCGTGGTGGTCCGGCCCCGCCGCCCCCGGCTGGTCGCGGTGCGCTGGCCGTCCAGCCGGTACGGGGACAGCCCGTGTCTGCTCACCGCCTTCGTCCAGGTCGCCGCCGCGATCGACACCGAGCCCGGCGCCAGCCCGAACTGGGCCTCGATCGCGGAGTGGCTGGACGGGATCAGCCCGTACCGCCAGCGGGTGTCGGTGCGCGGCGTGATCTCGAAGTCGGCCGCTGTGGAGTCCAGACCGAACTGCTCGACCCGGCTGGCGGCGTGGAACGCGCCGCAGACGTAGAGGCAGTCGGCCGGATCGACGCCGGAGGTGGCGAGGTGCTGACGCATCCGCGTCCACATGTACCGCTCGCGGTCCTCGTCGCGGTCCAGCCGATCCTCACCGGTCGGGCGCAGCCGCCGGAACAGGCTGCCGATCAGCACCATCACCTGCCGGTAGGTGTCGTGGTCGGCGTCGGCCAGCGGCCGTTCCACGTACTGGTCCCACCATTCCGACCAGTGCCGCACCTTGCCGTGGTGCAGCAGGTACGCCTCCAACTCCGCGAACCCGGGACGCAGGTCGCCGATCTCCACCCCGACGGCGTCGCCGTGCAGCCCGGACTCCTCGCCGGTGGCAGCCGGCCCGGCCGCGCCGCTTCCGTCGGCCGGCCCGGCCGCGCCGCTCCCGTCGGTCTGCTGGTGACGCGGTGACCACTGGAAGACGTGGTCGGTGGAGCGGTCCACCAGCACCAGCTCCACACCGGGAGTCTCCAGCGCGTACGCGATGGCCTGGTACTCCGCCGACGCCTCGGTGACCGGCGCGACGACACTGAGCGGCCCCCAGTCGGCCGGAAAGCCGGACAGCTCCGACGCGAACGCCTGCACCGCGACGGGCAGACGGCAGTTGCGCAGCTCGCCGAGCAGTGGCTGGAGATCTTCGCACAGCTCCAGGTAGATCACCCGGGGCTGCTTGGCCCGCAGCCGGCGCACCATGGCCAGCGCGGACGCCGGCGAGTGGTGGCAGACCGGGAAGATCTCCAGTCGCTCGCCGAGCGCCCGGTCGACGTCGTCGACGATGCCGGCGAGGATCGCGCCGAGCGCGTCGGCGGAGCCCGTGAACGCGGCCGCCGCGTCGGTCAGCTGCCCGCGGAGCGCGCCGAACGGGCCGGCGACGGTGGACACGGTCACGACAGGGACGCGATCGCCTGACGACCGCCGTCGAGGAAGCCCGCCCACCCGTCGTCGTCCTTGCGGGCCCGAGGCTCCACCACGCCGTGCAGGTACTTGTTGAGAATCGCCAGGTCCTCCGGGCTGCGCCGGGCCAGCGAACCGACAAGTGAGCCGGCGAGCGTCGCCGCGCGCAGCGTTTGGTCGCCGAAGAACTGGCTGTGCAGGATCGCGTCCTCCAGCACACCGATCTGTTCGGCGGTGGACAGCGCCGACTCCAATTTCTCGTCGTCGCTTGTCGCGGCGGCGGCGCCGGCGCGCAGGTCGGCGAAGCTCTGCAACAGGATGTCCAGGAGGGTGGGCGGCACGTCCAGCTCGATCTGGTGCCGACGCAGCAGCTCCTCGGTGCGGAACCGGACGATCTCCGCCTCGCTGCGCTTGTTTGTCACCACCGGAATCCGCACGAAGTTGAACCGCCGCTTGAGAGCCGAGGACAGGTCGTTGACGCCCCGGTCCCGGCTGTTCGCGGTCGCGATGATCGAGAAACCGGGTTGGGCGAAGACGATGTTGTCCTGGTCCAGCTCGGGGATGGCGACGTACTTCTCGGACAGGATCGAGATCAGCGCGTCCTGCACATCGCTTGTGGAGCGGGTCAGCTCCTCGAAACGCCCGACGACGCCACGCTCCATCGCCGTCATGATCGGCGACGGGATCATCGACTCGCGGGACTGACCCTTGGCGATCACCATGGAGACGTTCCACGAGTACTTGATGTGGTCCTCAGTCGTGCCCGCGGTGCCCTGCACGACAAGTGTCGAGTTGCGGCAGATCGCGGCGGCCAGCAGCTCGGCCAGCCAGCTCTTGCCGGTGCCGGGATCGCCGATCAGCAACAGGCCCCGGTCCGAGGCAAGGGTGACGATGGCCCGTTCGACGAAGCTGCGGTCGCCGAACCACTTCTGCGGGATCTCCCGGGACAGGCCGTCGGCCCGCTCCGAGCCGAGGACGAACAGCCGGACCATGCGCGGGCTCAGTCGCCACGAGAACGGCTTCGGGCCGGTGTCGACCGACTCCAGGAAATCCAGCTCGTCGGCGTACGTGACCTCGGCGGGGGCGCGCAGCATCTCGGACATGAGGGGTTGCTCTCCTAGGTGAGGAAGTTCTTCAGCTCGACGACGAGCTTGCGGATGTGACCGGAGATGACCGGGGTGCCCTGGTCCTTCAAACGCTGCCGGAACCAGGGGTTGACGCTCTGCTGCCCGGAGCTGCTGACCGAGCCGACCGGGATCACCTTGACGCCGGAGCGGTGCACGGCCTGGAGCCCGTCGAAGACCGCCTGGTGGTTGACCTCGTAGAAATCGGAGATCCACACCAGCACCGTGTTCTTCGGCTCGGCGATCTTGGGCCGGGCCAGCGTCAGCGCCGCCGTGCCGTCGGTGCCGCCGCCCAACTGGGTCCGTAGCAGCACCTCGAACGGGTCGTGCACCCACGGGGTGAGGTCCAGTGCCCGGGTGTCGTACGCGACGAGGTGCACGTCGACCTTCGGCAGCCCGGCGAAGATCGAGGCGAGGATCGTGCAGTTGACCATCGCGTCGACCATCGAGCCGGACTGGTCGACCACGACGATGAGCCTTGACGGCGTCGTACGCCGTGCGGTGTGCCGGTAGTAGAGCCTGTCGACGTAGAGCCGCTCGTCGTCCGGGCTCCAGTTGGTCAGGTTCTGCCAGATGGTCCGGTCGAGGTCCAGGTTGCGGAACACCCGCTTGGGCGGCACCGACCGGTCCAGCGCGCCGACGCTTGTCTGTTGCACCTGCGTCCTGAGCACCTCGGCGACCTCGTCGACGAAGCGCCGGATCAGTGCCTTCGCGTTGGCCAGCGCCACCCCGGACAGGTTGGCCTTGTCGCGCAGCAGCTGCTCGATCAGCGACATGCTCGGCGTCAACTGGCTGGCCAGCGCGGGGTCGGCGAGCACCTCCCGCAGGTGCATCCGCCGGACCAGGTCACCTTCCAGCCCGGCGAGGGCGCCGCCCAGCTCGCCGCGCTGGCGGCGGAGCTCACCGGGCTCGCAGCCGAGGGCCTGCTCGAACCAGCCGGCGTCGGACTGCCAGCAGGCCAGCTGGGTGGCGCTGACCGGACCGGAGCCGGTGGCGAACACGTTCAGCAGCACCTTCGACACCAGCGCCGCCCGGCGCACCTCGGCCGCCCCCGGCCGATAGGCCGAGCCGTCGCCCGCCGGGTCGCCCTCCGGCCCATCGCCATCCCGCACGGCGACGCTCGGCCCGGCCTCGTGCGATTCGTCGCCCTCCGGCCCGGCGTCGGGCGGCTGGGTTTCGGCGGAGGTGAGCAGGCCGCGTAGCTCCGCCGTGAGCGCCGGGAAGCGCTGCACGACGGTGTCCACCGAGACCGACGGGTCCAACAGGGCGGCGGGCAGCCCGAGGTCGTCGACCACCGCCACGCTCGCCGACTCCAGGCCGGGCTGCTCGTCGCGGTCGAAGAGGCGGGACAGCAGCCGCCAGTAGAGGACCTGACGGCGGTTGGCGTCGGCGTACCCGCCGGTGGGGATCGGCGCGGTCATCGGCGCAGCAACCGGCCCGCGCGCTCGCGCAGTACGGCCACGGCGTCGCCCGCCCGGGCCTCCTCCTTGGCGACCTTCGGATCGGTGACGCCGCACGCCCAGTCGCCGTTGTGCGCCTGCACCGTCCGCCGCTTCACGCCTGCCCGCACCGCCAACGGCTGGAGCAGCCAGCGGTCGTCGTCCCAGCGCAGGAGGCCCAGGCAGGCCGACGCGGCGGCGACCAGATCGGCGGTCAGCGGGCCGGCGGCCGGCAGTCGGTCGACGGCCAGCGCGACCCGTTCGCCGTCCACCTCGACGGCGAGGGTGCCGTCCTCGTCGCGGATCGCGGCGCCCTCGACGAGGACCGGCTCGGCGATGCCCGTCGGGTGCCGGTCGAGCGGGTCGGTCGCTGCGGCGCTCGCGGCGGGCAACAACACCCGGGCGGTGGCGAACGGGTCGGCGGGCTCGTCGAGCTGGACCCGGTCGTCCACCCAGCCCAGGTCGCCACCGCGCAGCGGCAGATCGGTCACGGTCAGCGCCCGCCGCTCGGCCAGCGCGGTGAGCAGCAGCGGGTGTGCCGACAGCAGCCGCCAGACCGCCGGACCGACGATCGTGTCGACCTTCGCGGCGGAGACCGCCGTGCGGACCAGCAGTGCCGGACCGCCGTCCGCCGGTTCCAGGACGGCGTGCACCTGAACCTGCACGGCGGTGTCGTGACTGTGCACGTCCACACCGAGCGGCAACAGCCGGCCGGAGACCATCGACGGTGTGCCGTCGGTGTCGGTCGCCGGCGTGCCCTCGGTGAGCAGGAGGCCACGGGCCCACAGGTCGGCCCAGCGGCGGGCCGGCACCTCCGCCATGGTGGCGACGGGCACACAGGCCCGCAGCTCCGCGGCGAGCCCGTCGAGCAGCACCGCGATCCGGCGCAGCTCCGGCACGGCCAGGCTTGCCTCGACCACCCCGGCGGCGGCGGAGAGCACCTCGTGGTCGACGCCACGCCAACCGGTGACCGCCACCTCGTGCCACCACGCCCGTGCGCCGGCGAGCGCGGGCGCTGCCTCGCCGGGCCGGGTGGTCGGCGTCGTCCACTGCGACCGGGTGCGACCCAACGCCTCGTCGAGCTGCCCGAGCAGGGCGTCGTGTGCCGCGCCGAGCAGCGCCGAGCGCGCCCCGGCGAGCGCGGCGAGGTGCTCCGGGGCGATCGACCCGGCGGTGACCGCGTCGACGGCGGCGGTCACCGGGCCAGCCAGTGGGGTGCCGGCCAGCGCGTCGGCGAGCCCGGCGAGAGCCGCGGCGCCGCGGTCGCCGATCCGGCCGAAGCCGTCGGTGAGGGCATCGTCGAAGCCGGCGACCACGTCGAGAGCGTCGCTCAGGCCGGCCGGGACCGCACGCAGGCGCGCGACCTGTGCGCCGCGCATCAGCGACCTGCCCCGGTGGCCGGGAACCAGTGCAGCTCGGGGAGCACGACGGTGCTGACGGGCAGCTCCAGGTAGGAGAGGTGGCGCAGGAAGCGACTGAACACCACAGCCGCCGAGGCCGGCTCGGGCTGGCCGTCGAGTCGGGCCAGCAGCTCGCTGCCGTCGGCCAGCCCGTCGCCGATGTCGACCCGCAGGTAGCGGGCCACCCGGTCGACCCCGTACTGGAGGACTGCCTCGTCGGCGAGCGCGTGCAGGTGCTTGCACGGCATGCCGCGCAGGCCGCCGCAGGGCCGGTTGTTGTTGGTGCTGCACTGGTAGGCGTGTGTGCCGGCGGTGACCGACGAGACGTAGACCCGCTCCACGTCCGATCCGCTGGAGACCACGCCCTGCAACCGCCCGTCGGCCAGCTCGACGAAGGGCACCTTGGCCAGCTTGCGCGGGCGGGCGGGCGGCACCACCGCCACCACGCTGCGCCGCCGCCAGCCGGCTCCGTCGGCGTTCGTCACGTCACGGCCTCCCAGATCGACAAGAATTCAGGGTGGTGCGCGCGCCGGCCGGTGCCGGCGCCGCTACGACGACACGATCATGGACCACGGGTACGACAGATCCGGCGGCGGCGCGGATGACGGCCGGTCCGCGTGGATGGTCGCCGCCGCCGGTCGCGATCGGCCAGGATGGGCGGGACGGCCGGGCCACGGTCGCGGCGAGGAGGCGGACGATGCGGGTACGCGGCTGGGTGACCGGGGAGCGGCGCGCCCGCGCGGCAGCGACGCTCGCCGCTCTCGTCGCCGGTGCGGTGCCGCTCGCCGCGCTGCCGTCACCGGCCCGCGCGGCGGGCGCCGCGGCGTCGGCGGGGGCACCCGTGTGTCAGGTCCGCGACGGCCGGCTCACCGAGATCTCCGGGATGGTCGCCACCGACGACGGGTACGTCGTGGTCAACGACGGCGCCGACGACGAGGCCCGCCTCCGGATCTTCTTCCTGGACCGACGCTGCGCGGTGACGCGGACGGTCAGCTACCCCTCCCGGCCGCGCGACACCGAGGATCTGGCCCTCGGCCGGGACGGCACCATCTGGGTGGCCGACACCGGTGACAACGACCGCAACCGGGAGACCATCGCGCTGTGGCGGCTCGCGCCCGGGACGGACCGGCCAGTGCTGTACCGGATGACGTACCCGGACAATCCGCACGACGCCGAGGCGCTGTTGCTCGACGCGGCCGGCCAACCGTTGATCGTCACGAAGGGCGGCAGCGGCACCGTCGTCCTCTACGCGCCGGCCACCGCGCTGAAGCAGGGGGCCACGACACCGCTGACCTCGCTCGGCAAGGTGGTCCTCCCCTCCACCACCACCAGCAACCCGTTCTCGTTCCTCGGGCGGGGCGTCGTCACCGGCGCGGCGAACGACCCGGACGGCCACCGGGTGGTGCTGCGCAGCTACGCCGACGCGTTCGAGTACGACGTGAGCGGCGGCGACGTGGTCGCCGCGCTGACCGGCGGCACCCCACGGGTCACGCCGCTGCCCGACGAGCCACAGGGCGAGTCGATCACCTACAGTCGCGACGGCCGGTCCCTGCTCACCGTCTCCGAGTCCGCCGACCAACCGGCCGGCAGCCGCCCGACGATCCTGCGGTATCCCGTCGCGGCGACGACTGCCGCCTCCCCGCATCCGGCGGAGCCCACCACGGCGCCCCCGCCGTCTACCACGGCGGCCCGCCCAGCGGCACAGGCAGCCGGCATCGGTGGCGGTCGGGCCTGGCCGTTGGCCGCCGGCGCGGGGACGCTGCTGGCTCTCGTCGCCGTGGCCGGAGTGCTGTGGCGGCGGCACACCGACCGGCGCTGACCGCCGGGGGATCGGCGCGGTGCGGCAGGATGGGCGGATGTCCGTACTGTCCGAGCTGCGCCATCCGATCATCGCCGCCCCGATGGCGGGTGGCCCGTCCACCCCTGCCCTCGTGTCGGCCGTCTCCGCCGTCGGCGGGCTCGGGTTCCTGGCCGCCGGCATGATCGACACCGCGCGGCTGGTCGCCGACATCGCCGAGGTGCGCGCGCGTACCGACCGGCCGTTCGGCGTCAACGTCTTCCTGCCCGGGGACGGGACTGTCGACGAGGCGGCCGTCGGGGCGTACGCGCGGCGGCTCGCCCCGCAGGCCGACCGCCTCGGCGTGCGGTTGGGCGAGCCGGTGGGCGGCGACGACGCGTACCCGGAGAAGCTGGCCGCGCTTCTCGCGGACCCGGTCCCGGTGGTGTCCTTCGCGTTCGGGCTGCCCGACCGGGCCGCGGTGGCAGCCCTGCGCGGGCGCGGCACCGAGGTGTGGGCCACGGTCACCGGCCCGGCCGGCGTCACGGCCGCCGCCGACCTGGGTGTGGACGCCGTCGTGGTGCAGGGCACCGAGGCCGGTGGGCACCGGGGCGGGGTCCCGGACGACGACGACTACGCGGTGTTGCCGCTGCTCCGGTTGGCCGCCGCGCGGTGTGACAGGCCGTTGGTGGCCGCCGGCGGCATCGCCGACGGCCCCGCCCTGGCGGCGGTGCTGGCCGCCGGGGCGCAGGCCGCCCAACTCGGCACCATGTTCCTGCGCTGCCCGGAGGCGGGCAGCTCACCCCTGCACCGGGCGGCGGTGGCCAGTGCCGCGCCGACGGCGTTGACCCGGGCGTTCACCGGCAAGCGGGCACGTGGCGTGGTCAACGACTTTCTGCGTGCCCACGATGCGGCGGCGCCGGCCGGCTACCCGCAGGTGCTGCACCTGACCCGCCCGCTGCTCGCCGCCGCCCGCCGGGACGGCGACGCCTCGGTAGCCAATCTGTGGGCCGGTCAGGCGCACAGCCTCGCCCGGGAGCTGCCGGCGGCCGAGCTGGTCGTCGAGGTCAGCGCCGACGCCCGGGTCGCGCTGGCGGCGGCGGCGCAGCGGGCGACCCGCTGGGGCTGACCAGGCCACCGGTCGTCGGTCCGGGCGGGCGGAACGAGCCGGATGCGGTACCCGTTAGAGTCTCGCCGTGATCGAGATCGGCGCGCACGTCGACCTGTCCCACCCGCCCGACCGGGTCTGGCTCGCGCTGACGGATCGGGAGCTGCTCGGCCGCTGGTTCGCCGAGGCGGACATGGTGGAGGGAGTGCCGGACCGGCTGCTGCTGCACACGGCCGGCCTGCCCGGCTTCGATGCCGACGTCGAGGTCGAGGTGACCGAGCGGCAGGTGCCTGAGCTGCTGTCGCTGCGCTGCGACGAGGCCGGTCGGCTCACCGAGCTGACCTGTGCCGTCATCGCCACCAAGCAGGGCAGCCGGCTGACCGTGCGGGAGGTGCCGACGCACGGCTCCTGGTCGGAGGAGCAGCACGAGCCCCGTGAGCAGCAGCTCCGGCAGGCGCTTACCGTACGCCTGCCGGCCATTCTCGACTGGCTCGCGTTCCAGCAGGTCGACCTGCGGCGCGGCGAGGCGGGGATGACGACCGAGCTGCCGGTGATCGGTGCGTCCGGCCCGGCGCGGGCCCGGCGTCGCCGCGGTGCGGCGGTCGCCGGGCTGGCCGGGGCCGTGCTCGTGGCAGCGGTGGTGGCGTGGCTGACGCTGCCCGGCGAGTCGGAGCCCGCCGCCGCGCCGTCCCCGTCCCCGACGACATCGGTGCCGACCATGGCGGGCGCCGCGCCGACCGCGCAGCCGAAGGGGACACAATCGACGCGGCCGTCGCGCAGTGTCACGCCGACCACCGCCCGTCCGAGCCGCACCCCGTCGGCGAAGCCGTCGCGTACGCCCACCGGGGCGGTGCCGCCACCACCGCCGCCGCTTGTGGCGCGCTACGACACCGACTCCAGCCGACTGTTCGGCTACACGGGGGAGGTGGTGGTCGACAACCCCGGCCGCGCGCCCGCCGAGCAGTGGGTCGTGGTGGTGACTCTCGCCGAGGGCAGCAGCGTCGACGACGTCGAGGGAGCGGACTGGCGACGGGACGGGCAGGCCATCACCTTCAGCGGCCTGGCGGTGCCGGCCGGCGGGTCGCGGACGATCCGGTTCGACGTCCGTGACAGCCGGCCGAAGGCGCGGGAGCCGGAGGGCTGCACGGTGGGCGGCAACCCCTGCGCGGGGCTCTGACTAGGCTCCTCGGTATGGCACTGCTGCACCGGGCGACGCTGCGCCCCACGAAGCTCGAACTGCTGACGACCTGGCTGCCCGACCGACAGTGGTGGCAGGGGCCGGCCGGCGTCGAGGTGGTGAGCCGGGGCGCGTACCGCTTCGACGACCCGGCCGGCGAGGTCGGCATCGAGACCATCCTTGTCGCCGCCCCCGACGGGCCGGTCCACCAGGTTCCGTTGACCTACCGCGCCGCGCCCCTCGCCGACGCCGACGAGTGGCTGGTCGGCACGACCGAACACTCGGCGCTCGGCCGCCGCTGGGTGTACGACGCCTGCGCCGACCCGGTGTACGCGGCGGCCCTGACCCACGCCGTCCTGGCCGGCCCCGGTCAGGCGGAGCAGTACTTCGAGGTCGACGGCCGGCGCGAGGTGCGACCGCCGACGGTGACGATCGAGGTCAGCGGCGACGGCGGGGCCGTGCCGGCGGTCGACGCCGTCCGGCAGGTCGTCGACGAGGTCGACACGGTCATCGTCACCGACGCGGTGGAGCTGGTCGTGGTCCGCCGGCCGGTCGCCGGGGAGGTCGGGGCCCGCGGCGCCACCCTGAGCGGCGCCTGGGACGGGCAGCCGACGCCCCTGCCGCTGGCGTACGTCCGGAGGCGGTGACGACGGTGGGCGGCCCGATCGGTCGGGCCGCCCACCGCGTTCACCACTGGGCCGGAGGCGGTGGCGGTGCCACCGGCGGTCGGTCGTCGCAGGTGAGGGTGTTGGGCAGCAGCCACGGGGCGAGCCAGCCGCCGTCGTTGCCGCCCAGGTCGGTAAGTGTGAACTCCGACCCGGCCGGGGTGAAGTGGAACGATCCGCAGTTGTTGACGCCCACCGCTCCCACGTTGCGGGCGTCCACGTTGGCGAACGAGGCCGACCCGGCGGCGCGGGCGCTGAGCACCGAGGTGCCGGTGCCGTCGACCCGGACGTCACGGAAGCGCACGTTGGTGATCGAGTAGAGGTCCTTCACCGGCCAGTCGCTGACCAGCATGATCGCGTTGTAGGTGCTGTCCAGGTACGCGTCGCCGGTCACCTCGACGCTCGCTTCGATGCTGCGGTCCAGCGCGAACATCCAGATGGCGCCGAGCCCGATGTTCCAGTTCAGGTCGTACGTGCCGGCGCGGGCGGTGGTGTTGCCGGTGAACCGCAGGTACCCGGCGAAGGGCTCCGCGCCGAAGCGGGCGCCGGCGTGCAGGCCGCTGCCCTCGCGGACCGGATCGGCGACGAGGTTGTGCGAGACGGTGGTGTCGGTGCCGCCGTAGATGGCGATGCCGTTCGCCAGGGTCGGTGACTGCACGGTGTTGTGGTCGAACGTGTTGCGCGCGTTCGCCGTCTTCTCCGACCACATGGCCAGGCCGTCGTCACCTGTGTTGCGGACGAAGGTGTGCGCGACGAGGGAGTCGGTCACGCCGGTGTGGAAGTTGAGCGCGTCGGCGATCTGGTCGACGACGATGGTGTTGGTGACGCGGACGTTGCGCATCGGCCCGTCGAACCACAGGCCCGCCTTGGTGTGCCGCAGGTGCAGCCCGTCGATGGTGGAGTCGCTGAGCGCCCCGCCGATCGCGTTGACCTGGTCGGTGTCGATGCGCTCGCGCACGTCGCCCTCGATGGCGAAGCCGGAGAGGTGCACGTTACGGCTGCCACCGTCCGCGGCGTCGCGGCCGTAGAAGCCGACGCCTGTGTGCACCGAGCCGTCCGGGGCGGGTGTCGGCAGGGCCACCTCGCGGCCCTTGAAGATCGTGTACCAGTTGCCGGCGCCCTCGATGGTCACGTCGTCGACGCTGATGTGCCTGTTGACCTGGTAGATGCCCGGCGGAACGTAGACCTTCAAATGGGTACGCCGGGCGAAGGCGATGGCCCGGTCCAGGGCGTCGGCGGAGTCCCGCCGGCCGGTGGGGTCGGCGCCGAACGCCAGCACGTTCGCCGCGAGCAGCCGTACGTGCGGCGGTGCGACCAGTTCGGAGTCGAGCAGGTCGATGACCGTCCACGCGGCGGCGCTACCGGCCGGCGCGGTGAGCCGGATCCTGTCACCGGCCCGGTAGGTGCGCCCGAGCAGCAGCCGCTGCTCGTCGTAGAAGTGGGTGGGCCGGAACGGCTTGTCGATGCTCGGGGACGGCGTCGTGGCCGACGGCACGCACTGGCACTCGGTGATCCACCAGTCCGGGTGCAGCAGCCCGGCCTGCGGGTCGTTGGTGAACGGGTACTGGTTGTAGAGCCACGAGTACTGCGAGGTGAGCGTCATGGTGCGAAGGTGCGTGCCGTTGACGGCCACCCGCAGCGGCGCGGTGGTGCCGCCTCCGGTGGGCGCGTCCGGGATGCTGTACCGCACGGTGATCCCGTTGGCCGCGCTGGGCAGGACGAACTCGACGTACTCGCCGGGGGTGAGCCGGACGGCCCGACGGCCGGACGCCTCGCCGGGCAGCGTGTAGGCGGACCGGTCGGGGCCGATGACCTCGCCGGTGGTCCGCGCGTTCTCGGCCTCCTGTTCGAGGAAGTCGACGTCGGCGCCGCGCCCGGCGACCAGCGCCGGGTCGAGGGCGGCGCGGGTGACGACCGGCCGCGCGGTGTCGGACGGACCGGCGACGGCGACGGCGGGCGCGGCGACCAGCACGGCGAGACCGGTCGCGAGCGCGACCGCCGCGGTGGCCGGCCGGCCCGGGCGTCCCCGTGGCGGCAGGATGCTGCGAAACATCGGTGACCCTCCTGGGTGGATGGTGGTGGAGGTCCGCCCGGCGCCCCCGACGCCCGACATTGATCTGCATGATGCAGCACTGGACAGTGTGTTGCAAGACAACAATCGAACACCGAAAAGAGACGACTGTAAGATCGCAAGAAATGGACGAATGGCGAGTTGAGGTGTCGAGCGTCGCCTGCGCCCCGACGGCCCACGCCCGGCGTACGCTGGGCCGCGTGGATCAAGAAGACCGGATCGCCCTTTTCCTCGACTACGAGAACCTGGCGTTGGGAGCCCGCGACCACCGTGGCGGCGGGGCCTTCGACTTCCGGCCGATCGCCGACGCGCTCGCCGAGCGGGGGCGGGTCGTGGTGCGCCGGGCGTACGCCGACTGGTCGTACTTCGACGAGGACCGCCGGATGCTCACCCGGTCGCACGTCGAGCTCATCGAGATCCCCCAGCGCATGGGAGCGTCCCGCAAGAACGCGGCCGACATCAAGATGGCAGTGGACGCGATCGAGCTGGCGTTCGAGCGCGACTACATCTCCACCTTCGTCATCTGCAGCGGCGACAGCGACTTCACGCCCCTGGTCCACAAGCTCCGCGAGCTGAACAAGCGGGTCATCGGTGTCGGCGTCGAGGGGTCCACGTCGGCGCTGCTGCCCCCGGCGTGCGACGAGTTCCTCTACTACGACCGGCTGGAGGGTGTGGACATCCCGCCCACCCGCAGCCGCCGCGGTCGTCCGGCGCGGCAGACCAGCCCGGATCAGCGCCAGCCCGAGCCGGAGCAGCAGCGGGAGCACGAGCAGGAGGCCGAGGCCGAGGGCCGGCCGGTGGGTGAGGAGCCCGGCCGGGACGTGGACGCCCTCGCCGTGCAGGTGGCCCAGACGGTGGCCGGGTTGCAGGGCAGCGCGAGCGGCGAGGTGACCGCCTCCCGCCTCAAGCGCACCCTGCTGCGCAAGGACCCCACGTTCAGCGAGTCCGACTACGGCTTCCGTACCTTCGGCGAGCTGCTGCGCCACCTCGCCGAGCAACACGTGATCGACCTGGCCGAGGGGCCCGCGAAGGGCGACCCCGAGGTGTCCCTGCCCGAGCACGGCGACCGGGAGGTCGCCTTCGGCCTGCTCCGGGGTGTGGTGGGCGACCTCGGCAGCGCCGGCAACCCGGTCGCGCTCTCCGGTTTGAAGAACCAGATGCGCCGGGCTCGCCCCGACTTCAGCGAGAAGAAGCTCGGCTACCGCAGCTTCCTGCAGTTCTGCAAGGCCGCCGCCACCAGCGGAGCTGTCGACCTGCGGTGGAGCCCGGAGGCGGACGACTACCTGCTCACCGCCCAGGGGTGAGCGACGACCGCCTCCGGTAGGCCCCGCCGGCCATCGACAGCTGTCGAGCGGAAGTGCCGGCACAGCCCATAGGGTGGACGGCAGGGCTGCCCCGAGGGCGAGGTGAGGGTCGGCATGTCGGGACGTGGCGAATGGACACTCGTCGGCCGCGACGACGAGCTGAAGACCATCGAGGACGTCGTGTCCGCGCGGGCGCCCGGCCTGGTGCTGGTCGGCGACGCCGGGGTGGGCAAGACGCGGCTGCTGCGCGAGGCGCTGGCGAGGGCCGCCGAGGACGGCGTGGAGTGCCACTGGGTCTCCGCCACCGGCGCGGCCCGCTCCATCCCGTTCGGCGCGGTCTCCCACCTCATCCCCGCGCCCAGTCGACCGCGCGCCGACCCGGTGAGCCTGGTCGTCACAGTGGAGCGCGACTTCGCCCGCCGCAGCGCCGGCCGCCCGGTCATGATCGGTATCGACGACGCGCACCTGCTCGACGAGCCGTCGGCCGGGCTGCTGCACCAGCTCGCCGTGCACGGCCTGGCGGTGGCGGTCGCGACGGTCCGCGCGGGCGAACCCCTCTCCGACGCGCTCACCTCGCTGTGGACCGGCTCCGGCCGGCGACTGGAGGTGCGTCCCCTGCCCACCACCGCCGTGGACCACCTGCTCGACGAGGCCGCGCCCGGCCCGCTCGACGCCCTCAGCCGTCGTCGGCTGCGCCAGCTCGCCGACGGCAATCCGCTGCTGCTGCGGGAACTGCTTGCCGACGCGCTGGACACCGGCGGGCTGCGGGAGTCGCGGGGTGTCTGGCGCTGGCGCGGCACCGCGTCGGGCAGCCCTCGGCTGGCCGAGCTGGTCAGTGCCCGGCAGCGCGCCCTGGAACCGGCCGCCCGTCAGGTCCTGGAGGTGGTCGCGTGCGGTGAGCCGCTCTCCCTCGCCCTGCTGGAACGGTTCGTCGACCCGGCGGCCATCGAGGCCGCCGAACGCAGCGGCATGGTGGTCGCGGAGCGCTCCGGCGCGCGGATGGCGCTGCGCATGGCCCATCCGCTCTACGGCGAGGCGCTGCGCGCCAGCATGCCCGCCAGCCGGTCCCGGACCGTGTTCGGGCAGCTTGCGGACGTACTGGCGAGCATGCCGCTGCGCCGTCGCGACGACGCGCTTGTCGCCGGCGTGTGGCAGCTGCGCTCGGGCAGCATCCGGCATCCCGGCATCGCGCTGGCCGCCGCGCGGCAGGCCATCGACCGGTTCGACATCGACCTCGCCGAGCGGTTGGCCCGCACGGCGTACGACGCCGGGCAGGGCTGGGAGGCGCAGTGGCTGCTGGCCCGGGTGCTGCAGTTCCAGGCACGCAGCCAGGAGGCGTTCGACATGCTGCCGCCGGCGCCACCGCCGGGCAGCAAACGCCTCGCCATGTGGGCGATCACCCGGGCCGGGCTGCTCTACTGGGGCCTGGACCGGATCGACGAGGCGCATGAGACGTTGCGGATGGTGCCGGCGGGCTCGCCCGGTCACGACCTGGCCGAGGCCACCCGGTCGTGGGTGCTGTTCTACGACGGCCGGTGTGAGGCGGCGCTGACGGTGGGCCAGGCCGTGCTCGCCCGGGCCGACACCGGCGTACGCGCGGCCAGTTGGGCGACCATGGGCGCCGCCTCGGCCGCTGGGATGCTCGGTCGGCTCGACCTCGCCGCGGAGCTGGCCCAGCGGGGCCGGACGGTGCTCGCCGCCGAGCCGGAGCACCTGCCGTGGAACGAGGCGCAGGTCGGGTTGGGGCTCTGCTACGCCCGGTACGCGGCCGGCGAGCTGGCCGGGGCCGTCGAGCTGGCCGACGAGGGTTACCGCGCGGCGGTGGCCAGCGACGCGCGGGGGATGGTCGCCGTGTGGGCCGGGTTCCGGGGGATCATCGCCAAGTCGCAGGGGCGGCTCGACGGCGCCGAGGCCGACCTGCGCGAGGCCGTCGCCCTGGTGGAGGAGAACGACCAGTACCACCTGGTGCGGACGTACTGGGCCGAGCTGGCCGGCGTCCGCGCCCTGGCCGGTGACGTGCCCGGCGCCCGCCGCTGGCTCGCCGCGGCGGACGCCCGGGAGCGGACCGCGAACCGGATCTTCCACCCGTGGGTGGAGCTGAACCGCGCCTGGGTGCAGGTGGCCGAGGGGGACCTCACCGCGGCGATCCGCACCGCCCGCCACGCCGCCGACCTGGCCCGGGGCAGCGAGCAGCCGACCATCGAGGCGGTGGCGCTCTACGAGTGCGCGCGGCTGGGCGCTCCGGAGCCGGTGCGGGACCGGCTGACCGCCCTCGCCGACCTGCTCGGCGGGTTGGCGTCGACCCTCGCCCACGCGGCCGACGGGCTGGTCCGCGACGACGGGCCGACCCTGGAGGCGGTCGTGGACGACCTCGTCGCCCGCGGCCACACCCTGCTCGCCGCCGAGGCGCTGGGCGCCGCCGCCCGGGCGTACGCCCGCCGTGGTCGACCCCGCCTGGCGGTGGCGCAGCGGGCCGCGACGCTGGCCCAGGCCTGTCAGGGCGTACGCACACCACTGCTGGCCGCGGCCGCTGAGGGCGCGGAGCAGGCGACGCTCACCCGCCGCGAGCGGGACGTCGCGCTGCTCGCGGTGGCGCTGTCCAGCCGCAGCATCGCCGACCGGCTGGGGTTGTCGGTCAACACCGTCAACAACAACCTGGCCCGCGTCTTCACCAAACTGGGCGTCCGCAACCGCAGGGAACTCGCCGTGGTGCTCGGCCAGGACCGGCCGGACGTACGGGGGACAGGTCACCGCGAGCGATCCAGCCTCGACAGTAGGTAAGGGCGACTGATCTACCGGGTTACCGCGCGCCTCCCTACCGTGCGGTAACACCTACCGGTGCACTCAGTCCCTGGAGGACGGCATGAGCCAACTGGATCCAAGCGGACCGCCAGGACGGCGACCCACCAGGTCGTTCCACGTCCACAATGTTCTGTTCGCCGCGGGGATGGCGGTCGCGGTGGCCACGGTCACCGCGGTTGTCGCCCCGGCCGCCGGCGGCGCCTCGACCACCCCGGTGAGCGCCACACCCGCCGCGGTGTCGTACGACGCGCCGCCCTGCACCCGTGAGCTGGAGGGCACGACCTGGCTGCTCGATCCGTGCGTCAAGCCGGGCGGCAAACTTCCGGTGGAGGTCGAGGCGCGGCTCGCCCAGATCCGTACCCGGAACGCGGCGGCCGCCGCCGACTGCCCGACGGGTTCGCCGTCGGCCTCGACGTCGGCGACACCGACGCGGCAGACCCGGCCGCCGGTTACGGCTGAGCCGGTGGCGCAGCGGGCTCCCGCCGCGACCGCGACCGCACCCACCTCGACGACATCGCCCAGCGGTTCGCCCTCCGCGTCGGCGTCGCCCACCGGATCGGCCTGCCCCTCGGGCAGCGCATCCCCCTCCGGGAGCGCGTCCCCGTCGGGCAGCGCGTCTCCGTCCGGCAGTTCGTCCCCCTCGGGCAGTGCATCGCCGTCGGGGAGCTCGTCGCCGTCGGGGAGCGCGTCGCCGTCGGGCAGTGCGTCACCCTCGGGTAGTTCCTCGCCGTCGGGCAGCGCGTCCCCGTCGGGTAGTTCCTCGCCGTCGGGCAGCGCGTCGCCCTCCGGGAGCTCGTCCCCCTCGGGGAGCGCGTCGCCGTCGGGCAGCTCGTCCCCCTCGGGCAGTGCCTCGCCCAGCGGCTCGTCGTCGCCCACCGGTGACCCGACCAACCCGACCGACCCACCCACCGGCCCCACCGGCGGACCAGGTTCGCCGCCACCCCCGCCGCCGACCGGCTGTCCGAACGTGAGCGGCAACCCCACCCTTGTGGACGCGAACAAGGACCGCATCCGCTGTCGTGAGGTGCAGACCGTCTCCGACGACACGGTCCTGACCCTGACCGGGGACTCGATCAGCTCGTCGCACCACCAGTTCGGCTTCGGAGTGGGCCCCGGTTGCCCGATGACCTCGTCCGACAACCGTGGCATGCCGGGCAACAACGGCGTCTACAGCTACGGCCGGCGCTACTTCGACATGGACGGCAGCATCGTCGACTACGACAACTACGCGCGCACCGGGTACGGCACCGGCGACATCATCGCCGGTCGCGCCGGCCCCGACGCGTGCGGCAACGGCTGGGGTCGGGTGGCCAGCCCGCTCGGCCTCGCCACCGCTCGCATCGCCAAGGCCAAGGCGGACGGGCACAACGCGTACCACGCCACCACCGGCGGGGTGAACAACACCAACTGGAACACCGTCCTGACCCGGCTGAGCATGTGTCGCGGGCTCGAGTTCGCGGCGGAGGCCCTGGACCCGTACGGCGTGTTCCGCTTCGAGTGGGCCGCCGTGGGCGGCAAGGCCGGCATCGTCACCAACGGCGGCGGTTGCAACTTCTGGCTGGATCTGCCGGTCGGTGAGGACTACTACATCAACATCGGGGTGCCGCGCTACACCGGTCCGGCCCAGTACGCAGGCATCACCGCCGACGCCACAGCGATCGTCAACTCGTTGCTGGCCGCCGGTGCGGACAAGGTCGTGTGGATGCTGTACTACGACATCACCCCGGCGAACCTCGACGTCGGCCAGTACGGCTGGGTCAAGCTCAAGTCGCTGCTGCCGACCGGCCTGCAGTCCTACGTGCCCGCGGCGCCGGTGTCGACGCTGCAACCGCTCATCGACCCGCTCTGGGTGGGCACCGTGCGGGGTGTGATCAACGATCTCAACTGGGCCATCCAGCTCGGTGTCCCGTTCGACCCGGCGGTGCGGGTGGCGTTCCCGCCGCCGTTCACTCCGGGTGACATTCAGGTCACCGCGGAGGGAGGGTCGCCGCATCCCAGCCCCTCCGGGCAGGACAAGCTGGCCAACACCCTGGCGGGCGTGCTCAGCGGTATGTGACGGCCACCTGATTCATCGCTCAGGACGGGGAGGAATCGCCGATGCGGTTCCTCCCCGTCGCCCGCACAGGTGGAACTGTGTCGGAATTGTGGCTATCACGCCGGTTCATGCTCACCTGCGCCGTACCCCCAGCACGAAAATTGCGTTACGGTCGGCGAATGAAGGTGGAGGAACACTGGTGGAACGGTGACACGACCCCGCGCGGGCGCCGGGACGTGTACATCCGTACTGACGGGCAGGGTTGGGAGGTCCGCGCCCAGATCGGTGGGGCGTCGGGTCGTGAGCGGGTGCAGCAGTGCCCAAGCCGGGCCTCGGCGGCCATCCTCGCCGACGCCTGGCGCGGCACCCACCCATCCTGGCGCGAGCTGAAGCAGCGCTGATCCGGCACCGGGCCGGGCCGGCAACGCTCCTGGGCTCCCCGCCCAGTGCGCCCCGGCCCGCCCGGTGTTCATCTTCCGCCACGCGGCACGTCCCCCCCGACGCCTGGCGACAGCTCGCTCGTAGGTCACCGCTTCTGCAGCATGACCGAGGCGACGTCAGCCGCGAACGCCAAGGACACGGGCCTTCGTCGATCGGCATGACCGGCTGGCGGGTCCGCTTGATCATGTGATGAAAAGTAGGTCGGAGAGGACTCCTGGACCTGTTTCTCATCACCTGATCAAGGGCTGGTCCGCGCATCCCCGTGTTCCCCACGGCAGGCTGGGTACGCGGGGGTGGTCCGCGCCCGATGGAGGTCGCCCATGTCGCAGGCTCCCGACGAGGAGAACCCCAGGCTCGCCGAGGAAATTCGGGAGGCCGAGCGCCGGCTCGCCGACCTCGCCACCCCGTCGGACGACGCGTTGACCGACGACGACGCCCGGACGCCGGACGACGCCCCTTCCGAGCAGGACACCGACTAGGGTGCCCACCCCTGCACCAGGCCTGATCGCCGCCATCAGTTGGCTTGCGTGACCGGCCGCTGCAGGCATCCTCAGCGACGCCAGAACTGGCGGGGTGCCAACCCCTCACGTCGCAGCCAGTGCTCCGTGTAGACGATCCGCTCGGCCTCAACGACGACCAGGGTGTCCTCGGGTGGCTCGGACAGCGGCCGCCCCCGCTCGGCGTGTTCGTTCTCCCATCGGAACGCCTCCCAGTAGTGCGCACGGTCGGGATGCCCCGGGTCGAGTACCCGGGCCGCGCCGAACAACTGGGCCCCGCGGCTGCTGGCCAGCCCGACCAGCGGCGCGAAGATCCCGACGGACACCCGTGGATCGGCAGCGATGTTGCGCATCTTCGGCGAACGGGGCGCGGCAGTGAACAGCACTGTGAAGTCGAGCGAGTAGTACCGCACCGGGGTGGCAATCGGCCCGTCCGGACCCGTGGTCGCGAGCACGCACATGTTCTGCGACGACAGCAGGTGGAGAATGCGCTCTTCGAGCCGTTCGCGATCGAGGCGTCCAGCCGGCGTGGGCCCGGCCAGCCACGGATTCGTCAACGGCATGCCGCCTCCTCGATCATGACGAGCACCTTACGGCCGGGCCGTTCGGCTACCAAGATCGGCAGGACGCGCCATTGGGCCTGCCCGGCGAGACAACGCCGGACAGGCCCGTGATTCCGAGGAGGCTCAGCGCTTGAGCGTGAAGGTGAAGTCGCCGGACAGCCTGCCGCTCAGGCGCACTGTCGACACGAGCTTCCCCTCCTCAGTCATCCTGTCGACCTCGGCCCGGGACAGGCCGAAACCCGCTGCGATCAGTCGTGCGGGCCGGACGGGGATGCGCGCCGCGAAGCGGACCGCGACCTCGACGATGTCGCGGTCCAGGTGATCGGATCCGAAGGTGTCGAGACGCCAGGCGTCGTCCCAGTCCAGGACGAATCGATTGCGACGCTGCACGATCGGATCCTGGAGCAGCTCGGCGATCAGGCGACTGTCGTTGTCGTGCAGCCGGTCGAGCAGCTCGGCTGGGATGGAGCGCACTGTCGTCCGCTCCAGGACCTCGAGCTTCACCGTGTCCCCGCACCCGGTACAGAGCGCGAGGAGCCAGATGTCGATGAGCTTGTGGTTGGCGTTGACGCGGAATCTGCCGCTCGGCCGGAAGTGTGCGGACGCGCACACGTGGCATCGGCGGCGGATTATGGGCAGGCGGGTGGGCACGACGGCCCAGTTGATGAGCACAGAGGTACACCGGTTTCAGTGAGAAGTCCGCAGCAAAAGGAGCGCGGCGCACAGGCGCGACGCGCGGATCAGCGCTCGGGAGGTCTCACAGGGTGTACAACGGAACGTCCTCGCCTAGACGACAGGTTCGGCAGCACGGTAACGGCGCAGAGCGGCGCCACTCCACCGGTTTTCGGGCACCACAAAGGACCCCGGCGGCCAGGGCGTGTCCCGCCGATCACGACACCGGCGACGACGGTTGGAGCAGGTCAGGCCTGCTGGGTCTGCCAAGGCGCCGGGCGGCCGTTCGCGCCACCCACCCAGGTCGACAGCGGCCCCTGATTCCGTCCGACAGATCGGCGCATGGCATTGACCACTGCCAGTTGCGCTCGGGCCGCTGCCGCCATCGCTTCCTCGAACTGGTCCTGCGACAGTGGTGCGGTCGTCGTGTCCACCCCCGCGGTGGCGTCCAGGAGTCGTATCCCCCGGATCAGGCGGTCGGGACCGGCAGCACCACACCCTCGGCCGCCGACCGGTGCGCCAGCTCGATCAGCTCGACAGTGGCGGCCGAGTCGCGCGGGTCCACCGGCATCGGCGTGCCGTCGCGCAGCGCCGCCGCCACCTGGGCGTAGAAGCTCTGGTACGCCCCGGGCACGGTCGGCACCGGCCGCAGGTCACCGTCGACGCCGAGCAGGCCGTACCGCTCCGGCGGCACCTCGCCCCAGCCGGGCTGGTCCGGGCGGCCGCCGTCGTGCAGCGCCGCCTCCTGCACGTCCAGCCCGTACGTCGTGTAGCCGGCCCGGTCGCCCAACACCCGCAGCCGCGGCCCGAGCTGAGCGGTCACCGCACCCATCCACAGGTGTGAGTGCACGCCGTTGGCGTGGGTCAACGCCACGAACGCGTCGTCGTCGACCTCGGCGCCCGCGCGGCGGCGGTCCACCTCGGCGTAGACCCGCTCGACCGTGCCGAAGAGCTGCACGGCCTGGTCGATGAGGTGCGCGCCCAGGTCGAACAGGGCCCCGCCGGCCTCCTCCGGCCCGGCGAGCTCGCGCCAGCCCGGCTTGATCGCCGGGCGGAACCGCTCGAACCGGGACTCGAAGCGCAGCACCCGACCCAGCTCGCCCCGCTCCACGAGCCCGCGAGCGGTCAGGAAGTCGCCGTCCCAGCGGCGGTTCTGGAACACCGTCAGCGGCACTCGGAGGCGGTCGGCCTCCTCGACCAGCGCCCGGGCGTCGGCGGCGGTGGGGGCCAGGGGCTTGTCGACGACGACCGGCAGGCCGGCAGCGAGCGCCGCCCGCGCCATCGGCACGTGCTGCCGGTTCGGCGTCGCGACCACCACCAGGTCCAGAGCTTCCGGGGTACGCCACAGCTCGTCGGCGTCGTCGACCAGGCGGGCGTCGGGGAAGTGCTGGTGCGCCTGCTCGCGCCGCTGCGGATCGCGGGTCACGATGGCGTCCAGCCGAAGCCCGGGTGTCGCGGCGATCAGCGGCGCGTGGAACACCCGACCCGCCAGCCCGTACCCCAGCAGACCAACCCGCAGCGCCTCCGCCATGCCGTACTCCCGTCTCCTGGCCCGCGCCCTGGACCGGCGGCGGTGCCGGTGCTCGAATCTACGCCGCGCGCCGCCGGGCCCGGACCGGGCCCGGCGCTGGTCAGCCCACCGGGTCGGCGCGCAGATAGGTGAGTACGGCGAGTACCCGACGGTTGGTGTCGTCGCTGGGTGGCAGGTCGAGCTTCAGCAGGATGTTGCCGACGTGCTTGCCGACGGCGGCCTCGGTGACGTGCAGCCGGGCGGCGATCGAGGCGTTGGAGCGGCCCTCGGCCAGCAGCGCCAGCACCTCGCGTTCCCGGGCGGAGAGCGCGGCGAGCGGGTCGCGGGGGCGGTGCAGCAGTTGCCGCACCACGTCCGGGTCGATGGCGGTGCCGCCGCCGGTGACCCGGCGCAGCGTGTCGACGAACTCGGTCACCTCGGCCACCCGGTCCTTGAGCAGGTAGCCGACCCGCTGGCCGTCGCCGCTGTCCAGCAGCGCCGCCGCGTACCCCGTCTGCACGAACTGACTCAGGACCACCACCGGCAGGCCGGGCCGCTCGGCGCGCAGCGCGACGGCCGCGCGCAGCCCGTCGTCGCGCCGACCGGGGGGCATCCGGATGTCCGTCAGCACCAGATCGGGTTGGTGTGTGCGGGCCGCGTCCAGCAGTTCCGGCGCGGAGCCGACGGCGGCGCACACGGTGAAGTCGAAGCGGGTCAGCAGCGCGACCAGGCCCTCGCGCAGCAGCACCTCGTCCTCGGCGAGCACCACCCGGGTCAGCGGCGACATGGCAGCTCCACCCGGACCAGGGTAGGCCCGCCGGGCGGGCTGGACAGCAACAGCCGTCCGTCGGCGGCGGCGACCCGGTCGGCGAGACCGGTCAGGCCGGTGCCCTGGGCCGGGTCGGCGCCGCCGCGCCCGTCGTCGGACACCTCGACCACGAGGTCGCCGCCGACCCGGGACAGGCGCACCTCGGCGCGTGTCGCCGCGGCGTGCCGGGCCACGTTGCTCAACGCCTCGGACACCACGAAGTACGCGGTGGTCTCGACGATCTCCGGCAGTTCCCCGTCGATGTCGGCGTGCGCGGTGACCGCGACGGGAGCGGCGTCGGCCAGCTCGCGTACCGCACCGGCGAGACCGAGGTCGGTGAGGCTCTGCGGCCGGATACCGTGCACCAACTGCCGCAACATCACCATCAGCCCGCGCGCCTGGTCGTGCGCCACGGCGAGGGGCCGGGCGGCGGGGGAGTCCTCGGGCACGTCCAGCCGAGCCAGGCCGAGCTGGAGGGTGAGGCTGGTCAGCCGGGGCTGTGCGCCGTCGTGCAGGTCCCGCTCGATGCGGCGCCGTTCCGCCTCGTACGCCCCGACGAGCCGGGTGCGGGACCGGGCGACCTCGCGCAGCGCGGCCGCGTCGACAGGCGAGGTCAGCGCCCACCGGGCGATGGCGGCCTGCCCGGCGGCGAGCAGCCCCACCCCGTAGCAGAGCACCGGGAGGAGCAGCACTCCCACGATCGCGTACGGGACGGCTTCGCCGGTGCTCTCGATCGGCCGCCAGATCACTACCGGTTCGCTGTTCCCGGCCAGCCAGGGGCTGGTGACCATCCCGACGTCGAGCAGCACCAGCACCAGGAACACCCAGTACGCGACGGGCACGAAACCGCCCAGCCAGAACAGGTACGCGACCTCCCGCCAGGTAGCGGCGCTGCGGTAGCGGGCGGCCAGGCCCGGCCACGGCGACGAGGGCAGCGGACGGTTGTCGACGAGCCGGATCCGCCACCGCTCGACGGCGCCCACCACGAAGCTCAGGATCGGAGCCAACCCCACCAGGATGATGCTGCCGGTAATCAGGAACAGCATCAGCGCGATGCTCGGCGGTCGGCCCTCCCGGCGGAGCGTGCTGAGGACGGGCAGCAGGGGCGCGCCGATGACGAGCAGCCCGACGGTGAGCACGCTGGCGATCGGCACGGTGCTGACCAGGTAGGCCAGCGCACGCCACGGCCAGGCGGAGATCAGCCAGTCGCGGCGGCGCAGCGACGCGGCCAGGTGGGAAGGGTGTTCCGAGGTCATGCCGCAGACGCTAATCGCCGGCCGGAAGCCGCCCCAGCCGTCCAGATCCCCTTTCCGGGGTATGCCCAGCACTACCGGCCGGGGCGGGTGTGCGGGGTCCGGAAACGGGAAGAACGCGCCGTCACGCGTTCCGCGTGACCTGGTGGCGGCGGCTGGAGTGACATGGGTGCCAGAACCTTCGTTGTGGTGGGCGGGACCAGCGGGCTGGGTCTCGCGGTGGCCCGACTGCTTGTCGACGAGCACCAGGTCGTGGTGTTCGGCAACGAGCCGGCCGAGGTCGCCGCGACTACCGATGAACTGGGGTGCGGCGGCGCGGTCTGTGACGTCTCCTCCTACGAGCAGGTCCGGGACGCGTTCGCCGAGGTGGTGGGGCGCTACGGCACCGTCGACGGGGTGGCGGCGTGCGCGTCGATGTGGGCGGGCGGCGACCTCGGCGACCTGTCCGTGGAACACATTCGGCGGGCCGTCGAGATCAACGTCCTGGGTACGACGTACCTGCTGCGGGAGGCGCTGGAGCAGCTGCACCGGCAGGGCTACGGGAACGTGGTGTACATCGGCGCCATGGCGCTGGCGGCCCCCCGACCCGGCATCCCGATCTACCGGGCGACCAAGAGCTACGGCAGCAGCCTCGTCGAGTCGCTGGCCCAGGCCCAGCACAGCAACCGGGTCAAGGTGATGCAGCTGCATCCGGGGCCGATGCCGACCCGCCTGCAGGAACGCGTCGGCGCCGAGTTCCTCGACGAGGTGTACGCCCTGCCCGAACAGGTCGCCACCGAGGTCGTCCGGCTGCTGCTGCTGCAACCCGACGACCTGTACGTCTCCGGTGAGCGCGTGCTGCGCGCGGACGGGCGGTGGTGACGGCGGCAGCCGGAGCGGAGGACCGTCCGGCCTCCGCGTGGGCACCCCTGCGCGGCGCCGTCTACCGCAATCTCTGGCTGGCCCTCCTGGCTGCCAACGTCGGCACCTGGATGCAGACCGTCGGCGCGCAGTGGCTGCTGATCCACCACTCCAACGCCTCCACGCTCGTCGCGCTGGTGCAGACCGCCAGCCTGCTGCCGGTCCTGCTGCTGGCGCTGCCCGCCGGGGTCCTGGCCGACAGCTTCGACCGCCGGCATCTGCTGATCGCCGTGCAGGTGTTCCTGGTCGCCGTGGCGGTGGCGTTGACCCTGCTCACCCTGACCGACCGGATGCCGCCGGCCCTGCTGCTCACCCTCACCTTCGCGTTCGGGGTCGGGCAGGCGCTCACCCTGCCGGCCTGGTCGGCGGTGATCCCGGAGCTGGTACCGCAGGAGCAGTTGCGGTCGGCGTCCGCGCTCGGCTCGATAAGCGTGAACGTCGCGCGGGCGGTGGGGCCCGCGGTGGCCGGCGTGCTGATCGCCCGGACCGGCGTCGCCCCGGTCTTCGGCCTCAACGCGGTCGCGTTCGCCATCTTCGCGTTCGCGCTGTGGCGCTGGCGGCCGAGCACCGCTCGCGCCGTCGAGGTGCCCGAGCGGTTCACCGCCGCGCTGCGCGCCGGCAGCCGCTACGTACGCCACTCGCCGATCGTGCGCCGGCTGCTGCGCCGCGCGTTGGTCTTCGTGATCCCGGCCAGCGCGCTGTGGGCGCTGCTGCCGTTGGTGGCGGCCCGGCGGCTCGGGCTGGGCTCCGGCGGGTACGGGCTGCTGCTGGCCGCCCTCGGGGTGGGCGCCATCGTGGGTGGCGTGCTGCTGGCCGTGATCCGGACCCGGCTGTCGGCCAACCAACTCCTGCTCATCGCCGGTGCGCTGTTCACCGTCGCGCTGGCGGTGCTGGGCACCGTACGGGTGGTGCCGCTGGTGCTGCTCGCCCTGCTGCCGGCCGGGATGGCCTGGGTGACGGTGCTGGCCAACGTCAACGCCGAGATGCAGCTCTTCCTGCCGAGCTGGGTACGGGCCCGGGGGCTGGCCGTCTACCAGGTGTGTTTCGCCGGCGGGCAGGCCGTCGGCGCCTTCGGGTGGGGTCTGGTGGCCGACATGGGCGGGCTGGTCCTCGCCTACCTCGCGGCGGCGGCGTTGATGTTCGTCGGGACCGTGACGAGCCGGATCTGGCCGCTGCCGGACCTGCGCACCGTGAACCGGGAACCGTCGGCCTACTGGCCGCAACTGCACCTGGCGCACGAGCCGGACCCGGGGGTCGGACCGGTGCTGGTGACGGTGCAGTACACGGTCCGGCCGGAGCGGACGGGACCGTTCCTGGCGGCCATGGACGTGGTGCGCGGCGCCCGGCAGCGCACCGGCGCGATGCGCTGGGGGCTGTTCCGGCCGGCCGAGACGACGGACCGGTTCGTCGAGGTGTACCTGGTGCCGTCCTGGGACGAGCACCTGCGCCAGCACGGCGGCCGGCTGACGGGTGAGGACCGGGAGGCCGAGGCGCGGGCGCGGGAGCTGACCGACGGCGAAACGCAGGTACGCCACCTGGTGCCGGCCGCCGCCGGGCCGGCGCTGTCCGACGACCGCGAGGAGGTGTGACCAGGCCGGCCCGGCGGCCGACGTACGACGTACGACCGCGTTGCTAGGATGGCCGCACCATGGCGAGTGAGCGCAAGGCGACAGCGGATCCGGCCCGCAGCCTGGCCATCCTCTGGCGCACCCGGGAACCGACCAGCCGCAGCGCCGGGCAGGGGCTCAGCGTCGACCGGATCGTCCGCGCCGCGATCGACATCGCCGACGCCGAGGGCCTCGACGCGTTGACCATGCGCCGGGTCGGTGAGGCGTTGGGTGTCGGCACCATGTCCGTCTACACGTACGTGCCGGGCAAGGCCGAACTCGTCGACGTCATGATCGACACCGCGTACGGCGAGATGCCGCGTTCCGCCGTCGAGGGTGACTGGCGGGCCCGGCTGGAGCGGATCGCCCGCGACAACCTGGCGCTCTACCAGCGCCACCGCTGGATGCTGCGGGCCGAGACGACCCGCCCGGTGCTCGGCCCGCACCTGGTCGCCAAGTACGACCACGAACTCGGCGCGGTCGCCGACATCGGGCTCACCGACGTCGAGATGGACGCGGTGCTCACGCTCGTCCTCGGGCACGTGAAGAGTTCCGCGCGCGCCGCGTCCGAGGTGGTCGACCTGGAGCGGGAGACCGGCATGACCGACGGCCAGTGGTGGCAGTCGCACGCGCCCTGGCTGGAGACGTTCCTGACGGCCGACAGGTACCCGACCGCGTCCCGCGTCGGCACGGCGGCGGGCCAGCAGCACGGCGCAGCGTACGGCCCGGAGTACGCCTTTGAGTTCGGCCTGCAACGCGTCCTCGACGGCATCTCGGTGGTGGTCGCCGAACGGGCGGCCACTCCATAGGCTTATACAAGAGAATTTAGTGGTTT
Organism: Micromonospora sp. NPDC049275; assembly: GCF_043197115.1. Taxonomy (NCBI): domain Bacteria; kingdom Bacillati; phylum Actinomycetota; class Actinomycetes; order Micromonosporales; family Micromonosporaceae; genus Micromonospora; species Micromonospora sp. NPDC049275. Next base: position 344,557 of record NZ_JBICSN010000006.1, on the reverse strand, counting down.
TTGTTCGCGTCGGGCGCTGAAACGACTGCACCAAGCCGGGCGAGCGCGCGGTCGGACGGGCTGTCCGGCTCGGCGTGGTAGACGACAAGTGACTGACTCGTCCCGTTGATCGTGAGCTTCTCGTAGCGCAGCTCCAGCTCGCCCACGACCGGATGCCGGAAGACCCGTAGCCCACCGCCCGCGCGGGCGGCGACGTCGTGCCGGGCCCACAACCGCCGGAACCGCTCGCTGCCGGCGGCCAACTCCTCGACCAGCTCGGTGAGCCGGGGATCGTCCACCTCGACGCCGACCTGGGCCCGCAGGCCGGCCACCGCGGTGGCCGCGACCGCCTCGGAGGCCGGGTAGAGCGCCGGCACGCGCGGGTCCAGGAAGACCGCGCGCAGCAGGTTCACCCCGAGCCGGTAGATCGGCGCCAGCGCGGTCGCCATCGGGTTGGCGAAGAGCACGTCCAGGTGCCGCCCGTGCACGAACGCGGGTGTCCGCGACCACGAACCGACCAACTGTCGGATGCCCACCGGCACCCGCTCCGGGCGTCGTACCGGCCGGCCGGCGGGCGCCTGACCGCCGAGGCGACGCAGGTGCGCCGTGGCCTCCGCGTCGAGCAGCAGCGCCCGGGCCAGCGCGTCGAGCACCTGCGCCGACGGGTGCCGGTCACGGCCCTGCTCCAGCCGCAGGTAGTAGTCGGCGCTGATGCCGGCCAGCAGGGCCAGCTCCTCGCGCCGCAGGCCGGGCACCCGCCGTCGGCCGTGTGCCGGCAGCCCGACGTCGGACGGACCGACCAGGTCGCGCCGGGCGCGCAGGAATTCGCCCAGCGGGCCGGCCGTGCTCACCCGCCCATCGTAGGAGCCCGCCCGGCCCGCCCAGCCTGGTCCTGCCACTACCAGGAAAACCAGGAACCCGGATAACCGGCGGTGGCCGGGTGACAGTGTTTGGCAGGAAGCGTGTTCGAGACAAGGGGCAGAGATGACTGAGCGAATCACGACGCCATTCGGCTTCGCCTCGACCGCCGACGAGGTCCTCGCCGGAGTCGACCTGAGCGGCAAGCGGGCCGTCATCACCGGAGGCGCCGCAGGCATCGGCGTCGAGACCGCCCGCTCGCTGGCCGCCGCCGGGGCCGAGGTGGTGCTCGGGGTACGCCGGGTCAGCGCGGGTGAGCAGGCCGCCGCCGACATCGCGGCCAGCATCGGCGCGGACCGGGTCACGGCCCGCGAGCTGGACCTGGCCGACCAGGATTCGGTACGCCGATTCGTCGCCGGCTGGGACCAGCCGCTGCACATCCTGGTCAACAACGCCGGGATCATGGCGCTGCCCGAGCTGGAGCGCACCGCCGAGGGCTGGGAGATGCAGTTCGCCACCAACTTCATGGGGCACTTCGCGCTGACCGTCGGCCTGCACGACGCGCTCGCCGCGGCCGGTGGCGCCCGGGTGGTGTCGGTGAGCTCCAGCGGCAACCTCTTCTCGCCCGTGGTCTTCGACGACCTGCACTTCGCGTTCCGCCCGTACGATCCGCTGCTGGCGTACGGGCAGTCCAAGAGCGCCGAGGCGTTGCTGGCCGTCGAGGCGAACCGCCGCTGGTCCGGCGAGGGCATCCACACCAACGCGCTGAACCCCGGCGCGATCGCCACCGGTCTGCAGAAGCACACCGGCGGGCTGCGTACCCCGAAGGAGCGGCAGAAGACACCGCAGCAGGGCGCTGCCACCTCGGTGCTGCTCGCCGCGTCCCCCCTCCTGGACGGCGTGGGCGGTCGCTACTTCGAGGACTGCGCCGAGGCGCCGGTGAGGACGGAGCGGCCCGCCGACTACACCGGCGTCGCGGCGTACGCGGTCGATCCGGGCAACGCCGAGCGGCTCTGGACCGTGGCGTCGGACCTCCTCGCGTAGCTGCCCCGATGCCGCAGGCAGCGTCGCGCCACGGCGACCAACCGCGCTGCGACGACGTGGTGGAGTTGCGGGTGCACGGCGTGTCGGGGGCGCGACCCTCGGTCATCCTGGGCGCGGAGCGGGTACGGCAGGTCGCGGGCGACGCCCGGGGAGGCTTCCACCGCCGCGACGGGTCGGACGGCACCGATCCGGACGGGGTGACGCTCGAGGCGTACCGCTGGGGTGACCTGCCCGCGGGCACTGTGGCCCGGACGCTCGCCATGGTCCTCCTGCTGCCGTTCATGCTCAGCAACGCGGCGGTGTGGATGCGGCCCACCGGCAGCGGCGCCGCCGGGGTCACCGTGCTGTGCCGGCTCCTCGCGCTCAACCTCACGGTGGTGTACGTGGTGTCCATGGCCGGGGTCGCCCTCGACCTGCTCGCCTGGCGGTGTCTCGGCGCGGCAGCCTGTCGCGCGCCCTTCGACACCGTGGCCGGGCTGGACGACAGACCTGTCGGGCAGCGGCTGGCCGTGTCGGCGCTGCTGCCGATCGTTGCCGTCGGGGGCCTGCGGCTGCTCGGCACCCGCCGCTCCCGCCCGGCCGGCAACCCATTGTGGGCGGTGGAGCCGCTTGTGGTGCGGCTGCGGGCGATCCACGTCGCCGCCGCGCTCGCCGTCCTCGACGTTCTGCTCCTCACGGCCCGTCGCGGCGGCGGCGCGACGCCCGGGACGACGCTGCTGCTGACGCTCAGCGTGGCGGTCCTGGTGGCAGGCGTCGGTCTGCTCGCCGCCCCGGGGCTGATCGACCGGGCAGCGACCGCCCGCACCGCCACGGTGACCGCCCGCGCGACGGGCGTGGTGGCGGCGGGTCTGACGGTGGCGACCCTGGTGGTCGTCGCGCGCGACGAGCGCGGCTGGCCGTCCTCGGCCGGGCTCCCCGGCTACGACGGGATCGCCGGCGGCGCCCTGCTCGGCCAGATGGTGCTGCTGGTGGTGCTCAGCGGCGTGGTGCTGTGGCACCGCGGTCGGTCCGCGCTGCCCCGAGGGCTGGGCGCGGCGCTGATCGCGGCCATCGCGGTCGGCCTGACCGGTGCGTTCTCCGCCGGTCTGGTCTACCAGGCGGGGGTGCTGCTCGGTGGCTACCGCAGCGACGGAGGGCCGCCGCTGCCGTACCGCTGGACGCTGCTGGCCTTCTTCCTGCACGTGGCCGTGGCGGTGCTGCTGTGCGGGGCGATGACCCTCCTGTCCCGGCGTCGCCGTCGCGGGGCGGCGGAGGCGATCGTCGCCCGCGACTTTCCCGCGCCGCCGCCGGAGGCGACCGGACGGTTGCGGCGGGTCACCAAGGCGGTGGCCCGGGCGCGGTTCACCGAGTGGGTGGGCCTGCTGGCGGCCACGTACGCGTCTCTGGCGGTGGTCGGGCTGGCCACGAGTCTGCTCGGGCAGTTCGGGCACGAGCCGGACGAGCTGGCGCGGCACTATCTCCGGCTGCCGGCCGGTGCGGTCGGGATGGGGCTCGCGGGGGGCACCTACCTCCTCGCCGCGGTGCTCCTCGCGTTGGTGTTGGGAGGTCTGTTCGCCTACCGGACGGCGTGGTTCCGCCGGCACGTCGGGATCCTCTGGGACCTGGGCACCTTCTGGCCCCGGGCCGCCCACCCGTTCGCGCCCCCGAGCTACGCCGACCGGGCGGTGCCGGAGCTGGCCGACCGGATCGGTCGCCTGACCGAGCGGCACGCCGGGGTGCTGCTGTGCGGGCACAGTCACGGGTCGGCGTTGCTGGCCCTCGCGGTGCTGCGGCTGCCGCCGACCGTGCGCCGGCGGGTCGCGCTGCTCACCTACGGTTCCCCGCTGGACCGCCTCTACGCCCGGCTCTTTCCGGCGTACCTCGACGAGACGGTGCTGCGCGAGGTGGGGGAGCGGGTCGAATGGCGGTGGCTCAACCTCTGGCGGGACACCGACCCGGTCGGCGGTTGGATCTTCGCGGCGCACCGGCCCGGCGATCCGCCGCCGGAGGAGGCCGATCCGGCCGGCCGCGTGGACCGGCGGCTGCGCGATCCCACGGCCCTGCTGCCGTCACCCGGGGAGCGTCGACCGCCACCGGTGCGCGGACACCACCCGGGCGAGTCCGACCCCGCGTTCCGGGCGGCCGTCCGCGACCTCGTCGGCCGGCTGCGCTCCCCGGATGGCGGATGAGCCGTTGGCGGGGCCCGTCACCGGTCCTCGGACAGCCGCTCGGACTCCGCGACCACCGCCCGGATCTTGCGCAGGGTGGCGTCGGGGGCGTGCACCGCCGTACGCCACCTGTCCAGCGTGCGGGTCAGCACCCGGACGACGAACTGCAACTGGTTGACCTGCTCGCGCAGCAGCCCCAGCTCGGATCGCGAGGTCACCGCCTGGCTCTCCAACTCGGTGATCCGCATCTGCAGGGGCTGCACGAGCGTCAGCGCGGCCTCCGTCAACGTGTCGGCGGCGTCGGCCTTGAACTTGCCGCGCTGCGACACGACCGTGGCGATGGCGGCCAGGCCTGTCGTCCCACCGAGGATGCCGAGCAGGCTGAGCAGCACCTGGACCCACTGCGGTGCTTCGGGTGTCGGTGCCGAGATCACGTGACACCTCCCACGACCCGTCGGTGCGTCGCGCACTGGTGGTCGTAGGCCAGACAGCGCAGGTCGGCGGCGACCTGGGCGGCCCGCCAGAAGGCGCCCAGTGGCACCGCGCTGATCAACGACGCCGCGACGAGGCCCTGTGCGCCGGCCACCGCCACCAGCGCCACCGCGTACATGCCGGTGATGGTGCCGAGCACCAGGACGGAGGCGAACTCGATACCGAGGCCGGTGGAGAGCCGGCCGGGCCACAGGATGCCCGACAGCCCACCCACGCCGACCACGATCAGGGCTACCTCCCAGCCGAGCTGGAGGGGTTCCGGCATGGACAGTTGGACCGACGGTGATCGGACGTCGAGCACGAGCAGGAGGAACCCACAGATGGGCGTCGTGACCAGTGCGGCAACCTCGAAGGGTTGGTTCTTGGCCCGGGGGCGGAGATGTCCCACGGCGACTCCTTGATCGGACCATGAGCGCCGGCTCGCCTCCGGGCCGATGTCGTGTCAGCTCGCGCGCACGATCAGATTCGCCGGTGGCGTGTGGACGGTCGATGGTCGAGGCGATGGGCGACTCGCCGCCGTTGGCTGCCGGTATCTGCTTGTGTAGCACCGGCGACCAGGTTCCGTCCACCCGACGCAACGTCGTATTTCCGCAGGTCAGAGCCGCTCGCGTATCAGCGCAGCAGCAGGTCGCGCAGCGCCCGGACGACCACTGCCGGCGCCTCCTCCGCCATGAAGTGGCCGCAGGTGACCGTCTGGTGCTCCAGGTCCGGGGCCCAGGCCCGCCACACCGCCGCCGCGTCGTAGCCGAGCGCCGCGCCCCAGTCCTGCTGGAGCACCGTCACCGGCATCCGCAGCCGGTTGCCCGCCGTCCGGTCGGCAGTGTCGTGGACGACGTCGATGCCTGCGGACGCCCGGTAGTCGGCCACGATCGAGGTGACCGCGTTCCGGGACGCGCGCAGGTACGCGGCACGCGCCTCGGGCGGCAGCGCGTCCTCGTCGCGGGTCCAGACGTCGAGGAAGTGGCCGAAGAACGCGTCGGGGCTGGCGCCGATCATCTTCTCGGGCAGGCCCGGCGGTTGCGCCATGAGGTACAGGTGGAAGGCGACCGCGGCGTCGACGCCGTGCAGCACGTCCCACATGTCCAGCGTGGGCAGCACGTCGAGCAGGGCGAGCCGGCTGATCGCCGCCGGGTGGTCGAGGCCGGCGCGGAACGCGACCAGGGCGCCCCGGTCGTGTCCGGCAAGGGCGAAGCGACCGTGGCCGAGCGCGCCGGCCAGCGCCACGACGTCGGCGGCCATGGTCCGCTTGGCGTACGCCGTGCCGTCGCTGTCCACGGGCTTGTCGCTGTCACCGTAGCCCCGCAGGTCGGGGCAGATGACCGTGTGGTCGGCGGCCAGATCGGCCGCTACGTGCCGCCACATCAGGTGGGTCTGCGGGAACCCGTGCAACAGCACGATCGGTGGCCCGGAACCACCCACGGCGGCGGTGAGCGTCACGCCGTCGGCGACTGTGACGCGCTGGTAGTCGAATCCGTTGATCCTCGGCTGCACGGGAAACCTTCCTGGTGAGCGGGGTCGGCGGGCGGAGCGCCCGTCGCCGTCGTACGTCACCGAGGCTGCCCGGGGGTGATCAGCGGACGGTCAGCGCCGAATCAGTACGGGCCGGCGCGGCCGCCTAGATTGGTGCCATGACCAGGCAACCGACACCACCGGTGGAGGTGACGTTCGGCGTGCTCGGGCCGGTGACCGCCACCACCGCGGGCGGTCCGGTCCCGCTGCGGGGCCACCGGCAGCGCCTGGTGCTGGCCCGGTTGTTGATCGCCCACGGCCGGGTGGTGCCCGTGGAACGCCTCGTCGACGACCTGTGGGAGGTCCCGCCGGACGGCGCGGTGGGCGCGATCCGCACCTTCGTCGCCGACCTGCGCCGGGCGTTGGAGCCCGACCGGCCGCCCCGGCAGCCACCGCGCCTCCTGGTCACCGAGCCCTCGGGGTACGCGCTGCGCGCCGCCCCGGGCACGGTGGACGCCTACCGCTTCGAGGCCGCCGTCGGCGAGGCGGGACGGCTGCTGACCGGGGAGCTGCCCGCGTCGGCCCTGACGGTGCTGGACGAGGCGCTCGGGCTCTGGCGCGGGCCCGCGTACGCGGACTGCGCGGGCGCCCTCTGGGCCGTCGCGGAGATCAACCGCCTGGACGAGTCGCGGATGCTCGCCGTCGAGCGGCGTGCCGAGGCGCTGCTCGCGCTGGGCCGTCCGGACGAGGCCGCCGCCGACCTGCCCGCCCACCTCGCCAGCCATCCGCTGCGGGAGGACGCCTGGCGACTGCTCGCGCTGGCCCGGTACCGCTCCGGCCGGCAGGGCGAGGCGCTGGCAGCGCTGCGCGAGGCCCGCGACGTCCTGGTGGCGGAGCTGGGTCTGGACCCGGGGCCCGAGCTGCGTCGGCTGGAGGCCGACATCCTGGCCCAGGCGCCACACCTGACCCCCACCCCCGCCGTGACCGTCCCGGACGGTGGCGGACCCCTTCGGGACGGCGCGACGGGACCCTCGCCGCAACGACCGGTCCTCGGGCGGGAGGCGGAGCGGCCGTTCGTCGGGCGGGAGGCGGAGCGGCCGTTCGTCGGGCGGGACGCGGAGCTGGAGAGGCTGCGGCAGGCCGGCCAGGCCGTCACCGGCTCCGGCCGGCCCACGCTCGCCCTGCTCAGTGGGGATCCGGGCGCCGGCAAGACCGCCCTGGCCGAGGCGCTGACCCGGCAGCTCGCCGCCGAGGGCTGGACCACGGCCTGGGGCCGCAGCCCCGAGTACGAGGGTGCCCCACCCGCCTGGCCGTGGACCCAGATCACCGACACGCTCACCGAGCCAGCGGGGTCGGGCGTCCCGGCAGCGTCGGGCTTTTGGCTGGCAGCGTCGGCTGAGCTCTCCGGGTCGGGTGAGCCTCCGGGGTCGGGTGAGGCTGGCGGGCCGGGTGAGCCTGCCGGGTTCGGCGGGCCGGTGGGCGGTGGCGGGACGGCCGGTTCCAGCGGCGCGGCCGATCCCGCCGTGGCCCGGTTCCGTCGGCACCGCGCGGTGGCGTCGTTGGTCTCCGCCGTCGCCGACCGGACGCCCCTCCTGCTGGTGCTGGACGACCTGCACCGCGCCGACGGCGACACACTGGACCTGCTCACCGCCCTGCTCACCGGGCCGCAGCAGGCCACCGGGCCGGTGCTGGTCCTGGGCACCTACCGGGCCACCGAGATCAGCCCGGAGCTGACCGCCGCCCTGGCCCGCGCCGCCGGGCTCGAACCGGTGCGCGTCTATCTCGGCGGCCTGTCTCCCGAGGCGACAGGCGAGCTGACCCGGGCCCTCGCCGGAACGGAGCTGGACCCGCCCACCGTCGGGCTGATCCACCACCGCAGCGGCGGCAACCCGTTCTTCGTCCGGGAGCTGGTCCAGCTGTACGCCGGCGCGGGCGACGCGGCGCTGGCGGCGGTGCCGCCCGGGGTGCGCGACGTCATCCGGCACCGACTCGCGCAACTGCCCGCGCCGACCCGTACCGTGCTGCGGCAGGCGGCGGTGCTGGGCCGGGACGTCGACCCCGACGTGCTCGGCGCGCTGACCGGCGACCCGGCGGCGCTGCTGGACGCCGTGGACCGCGCGTTGCAGGCCGGGTTCCTGACCGAGGCGGAAGCCGACGGGCGACTGCGGTTCACCCACATCCTGGTCCGCGACACGCTCTACGCGGATCTGTCCGCGGCGCGGCGCGCGGCCTGGCACGCCGGCGTGGCCGAGGTGTTGCAGCGGCGTCAGCCCGTCGACCCCGCCACGGTGGCCCACCACCTGCTGCGCGCCGGTGGGTCGGCTGCCGCCCTCCGGGCCGCGGGCTACGCACGTACCGCCGCGGAACATGCCGAACGCGACGGCAACCCGCACGAGGCGGCCCGGCTGTGGGCACAGGTCGTCGACGCGTACGACCGGGCCGGGGGGACGGAGCGGCGTGAGCGGTTGAGCGCGGTCCTCGGTCTGGGGCGCGCTCTGGCGGTGACGGGCCGGTTGGCGCAGGCGCGCGGGTACCGCGCCGAGGCCATCGCCGACGCCGAGGCGGTCGGTGACCCCCGGCTGACGGCGGAGGTGCTGGCCGGCTTCGACGTGCCAGCGATCTGGACCCGCAACGACGACGACGTGCTCTCCGAGCGGATCGTCCGCGCCGCCGAGCAGGCCCTGACCGGCCTCGGGCCGACCGGCTCGGCGCAGCGCAGCCGGCTGCTGAGCACGCTAGCGCTGGAGCTGCGCGGCACTTCCGACGACCGTGGCCGCCGGGCCGCCGCCGAGGCCGAGCGGATCGCCCGGACCGTCGCCGACCCCGGGTTGCTGGCCTTCGCGCTGAACGCGCGCTTCATGCACGCCTTCCACCGCGTCGGGCTGGCCGCCGAGCGGGCCCGGATCGGCGCGGAGCTTGTCGACCTGGCCGCCGCACGCCAGTTGGTGACCTTCGAGGTGCTGGGTCACCTCATCGGAGTGCAGTCGTGCTGCGCGCGAGCCGACCGGGCCGGCGCCGATGTTCACGCCCGCGCCGCCGACCGCCTCGCACGGCGGTACGAGTTACCGCTGGTGGGGGTCTTCACCGGCTGGTACGCCGCGCTGCGCCGGGCGTTGGACGGCGACCGGGAGGCGGCGGCGAGCGCGTACCGGGCAGCCGCGCAAGGCCTCCCCGCCGACGCCATGCCGGGTCTGGCTCACGGACTGCTACCGCTCGCGCTGCTCGGCCTGCGCCTGGCCGAAGCGGTCGACGATCGGTCGGCCCACGACGACCGGCCGATTTCCGGGCCGGACGACGAGGGCTGGGCGCGGCTGGACTGGGGTCCCCACGAGCCGTGGGTCCGCCCGCTGCTGCTCGCCGTCGACGGCGACCGGCCCGCCGCCCGAGCGGCACTGCGGGCGCTCCCGGACGGGCCGCACGACCTGCTGCGGGAGGTGCGACTGTGCCTCACCGCGCGGGCCGCCCTCGCCGTCGACGACAGGGCCACCATGGAGCGCGTCGCAGCCGCGCTCCGACCGGCCGCGGACGAGCTGGCCGCCGGCAGCGGGGTGCTCACCGTCGGCCCGGTGGCCGGGCACCTCGCCGACCTGGCCGCCGCTCTGGGCCGCGACGAGGAGGCCGCCGAGCACCGCCGTACCGCCCGCCTGCTCACCGGGCGCGCTCGCGCCGACGACCCGACCTGAGCCCACTCGGGGCGTCCCGTGCCGGGCGACTTGCCAGTTCCCCTGGAACCGGCAACCGGGGTGCGGTCAGATGGAACCACCGGCGTCCGTCGTCGGCCGGGGATCGAGGGGGTACGCCGTGGAGGTGCTCGTCCTGATCGTGGTGCTGGGCGTCACCGTCCTGGTCGGCACCACCCTCGGCGGCCGGTACCGGGTCGCGCCGCCGGTGCTGCTCATCGGGTTCGGGGTGCTGCTCGGGCTGGTGCCGCCGCTGTCCGAGGTGACCCTGGAGCCGGAGCTGGTACTGCTGATCTTCCTGCCCGCGATCCTCTACCGGGAGAGCCTCACCATCAGCCTGCGCGAGATCCGGGCCAACCTGCCGGTGATCGGGCTCCTCGCCGTGGTGCTCGTGGTGCTCACCATGGTGACGGTGTCGCTGACCGCGCAGGCGTTCGGCGTGAACCCGGCGGCTGCCTGGGTGCTCGGGGCGGTCCTCGCGCCGACCGACGCCGCTGCGGTCACCGGCCTGGCCAAGCGCCTGCCCCGGAAGCTGCTCACCACCCTGCACGCGGAGAGTCTGATCAACGACGGCAGCGCCCTGGTGATCTTCGCGGTGGCCGTGGGTCTGCTCACCCACAGCGACAAGCCGGGGCTGCTGGGCATCGGTGAGGAGTTCGTCGGCGCCAGCATCGGTGGAATCGTCGCCGGGCTACTGGTGGGCGCCGTCGTGGTGCTCATCCGCAAGCGGCTCGACGACCCGCTGCGGGAGGGGGCGCTGAGCGTGCTGACGCCGTTCGCCGCGTTCCTGCTCGCCGACGCGGTGCACGCCAGCGGTGTGCTGGCCGTCGTGGTCGCCGGCCTGGTGCTGGCCTACGCCGGTCCACGGGTGATCCGCGCCCGGTCCCGGGTGCTGGCGTACGCGTTCTGGGACCTGTCCACGTTCCTGATCAACGGTGGGCTGTTCGTTCTGCTCGGCACGCAGATCCCCCGGGCGGTGAAGGGTATCTCCAGCACCTCGCCGGGTCGGGCCCTGGCGATCGTGCTGGTGGTCACCCCGGTCGTCGTCGCCACCCGGCTGCTGTTCGTCTACCTGACGGCGGAGTCGGCGAAGCTGCTGCGTCGCCGGATGCTCGACCAGGACCCGTCGGCGTCCGACTGGCGGGTGGGGACCGTGGCCGGCTGGTCCGGTTTCCGGGGCGCCGTGTCGCTCGCCGCCGCGCTGGCCGTCCCGACGATGACCGCCACCGGCACACCGGTGACCGAACGCGATCTGATCATCTTCGTCACCGCGCTGGTGATCGTCCTGATCATGCTGGTGCAGGGCACCACCCTGCCGCTCGTGGTGCGCTGGGCGGGGCTGACCGGCGACCCCGAACGCGTCGACGAGACCCGGCATGCCCGCCAGCGTGCCACCCAGGCCGGTTTGGACGCGCTGCCCCGCGTCGCCGCCGAGGTCGGCGTCGAGGGGGAGACGGTCCGTCGGTTGCGGGCCGAGTACCAGCGGCACCTGGAGGACTTCAACGAAAGCGGTGGGCGTACCGCCGAGGAACGCCGGCTGGACCGCCGACTGCGCCTCGGCGTCCTCGCCCACAAGCGGCGGGAGCTGACCCGGCTGCGCGACAACCGGGAGATCGACGACCTGGTGCTCCAGGAGCTCCAGGCCGCCCTGGACAACGAGGAGATCCGGCTTCTGGGGCGGGGACCGAACGAGTGACCGTCCCCGTGACCGGTCCGGTCGCGCCTGACGGATTGGTGACACCGCCGCACGCCGTACGGGACGTTCGGCCACGTCGTCGGCGGGTACGGTGAGAGGCGGTTCGGCGTCCGTCGATGTGTTCGGTTCGCGAGGGGATGCCCATGGCCACCGGAGCGAGCGAGGCCGACCCCCGGGTGGTCACCGAGGGCGAGTTCCTCGACGAGCTGGTCGCGGTCACCCGGGAGCGCGCCGCCACCGAGTTCCTCTACCTGATGGCATCCGACGACGCGGTCGTCGGTGTCCAGTGGGAGCAGCCTGGCGTGGACCATCGCCGCCACTACCGGGTGCGCGACGCCTGCCCGCACTGCGTCGTCCTCGCGGGGGTGCTGGCGTTGGCGCCGATGCTGCCGCTGGACGGGCTGCGTGCCGGGCGCGCCCGACCGCAGTACGAGACGGTGCTGCGCACCGGCCGGCTGCCCCACCTGGCGTTCGCGCGGCCGGCCGGTCCGCCCGGCGCGAGCTGGCTGGGGGATTGCCACGCGGTCGACGGTGACCCGCACTCCGCCGCCGACTGTCCCCGCCACGCTGTGCCCGCGCCCACCGGCGACCCGCTGGAGCTGCGCCTCGGGTCCCTGCCCCGGGCCGTCCGTGAGCTGTACCCGCACGACGGCGCCGCGACCGCCGACCTCCAGCAGCGGCTGCGGATCGCCCAGGACTGGCGGGCCGACGCGCAGGCGGTGGCGAGCGGCATCCGCGAGGCGGCGGCGACCTGGGCGTTCCTGCGCAAATCTTGCGTGCTGGGCGTGCCTGTGCCCGGCGTCAACGGTCTCGTGCTCACCCTGCCGCCGGGCCGGGCCCCGGACGACCGGCCCCTGACCGAGCTGCACGCCGCAGCGGTCCGCGCCGCGCCCCACGGTGCCGGCCCGCTGCCCTACCAGGAGCGGGCCTGCCTGCTGCCCGAGCCGGCCTCGGGAACGCACCGCATGCCGACGTACGCCGGCGCGGTGGACCTGACCGCCGCGTCGCCGGTGCGTACGCTGCGCCTGCCGACGCCCCGCCGGCCGCTGAGCACCACCGGTCGGGGGGTGCTGCTGCTCTACGAGGCCCGGCACGCCATGGGCCGGCACGTGGCGAGCGCGCCGGTGCGTGACAGCGCGTACTGGGACTCCGAGGCGGCCTTGAACGTCTTCGAGTTCACCCTGCTGGAACGGGTCGCCGGGCAGCACTACCAGGAGGCGGTAACCGCCTACGTCCAGGCGCTGCGCCGCGAGGGCGGCCTGCTCGCCCGCCCGCACAAGGTGCTCGACAGGCGCCGGCGCAAGGCGCTGTCGCTGGCGTTCGGCGGGCTGGACGACGAGGAGCTGCACCTGTGGGCGTCGGTCGCGTACCGGAACGCCATCCTGGAGCTGCTCGGCGACCTGAAGGCGTTCGCCGGGCACCTGCGCCGCCAGGCGGGCTGAGCGTCCGTCTCAGAGCACCTGGGCGAGGAAGCGGCGGAGCCGGGGATGCTCAGCCCTCTCGAAGATCCGGTCCGGCGGGCCGGCCTCCAGCACCACACCCCGGTCCATGAAGGCGACGGTGTCGGCGACGTGCCGGGCGAAGCCCATCTCGTGGGTGACCACCACCATCGTCATTCCGGCGGTGGACAGGTCGGCCATCACCCCGAGCACCCCCTTGACGAGCTCCGGGTCGAGCGCCGAGGTGGCCTCGTCGAAGAGCATCACCTCGGGCCGCAACGCCAGCGCCCGGGCGATCGCCACCCGCTGCTGCTGACCACCGGAGAGCTGCGCCGGCCGGGCGTCGGCCTTGTTGGCGAGCCCCACCAGCTCCAACTGGGCGCGGGCGATCGCCGTCGCCTCGTCCTCGCCGAGCTTGCGCAGCCGACGCAGCGCCAGGGTGACGTTGCGCAGCACGCTCATGTGCGGAAAGAGGTTGAACTGCTGGAAGACCATGCCGACCCGCTGGCGCAGCGCGTCCGGGTCGTCGCGCAGAACGCTGCGTCCGTCCAGCAGCACGTCACCCCGGTCGGGCTCGATGAGCCGGTTGAGCGTACGCAGCAGAGTGGACTTGCCCGACCCGGACGGCCCGATGACGCAGGCGGTCGCGCCGCGCGCCACGGTGAGATCGACGCCGCGCAGCACGCGGTTCGGCCCGAAGGCGAGGTGGACGTCGCGTGCCTGGAGGCTCACCGAGGTGGTGGTCGCGAGGGTGGTCATCTCCGATCTCCTTCCGGTGCGCCGGCCAGCGCCGGAGTGTCGTCGTCCTCGTCGTCGGCAGCGGTGGCCGGCCGGCCATGGCGCAGCCGTCTGTCGATTGCGTTCACGACGTGCGTCAGCGGGACGGTCAACGCCAGGTAGAACAGTCCCGCCAGCAGCAACGCGGACTCGTTGCCGGTGGTGGCCGCGTAGTCCTGCCCGATGCGGAACAGTTCCCGCTGGCTGGCCACCAGGCCGAGGAAGTAGACCAGGCTGGAGTCCTTGATCAGCGCGATGAGCTGGTTTACCCAGGCGGGCAGCACCCGCCGGACGCCCTGCGGGATGATCACCAGCCGCATCGCCTCGGCCCAGGAGAAGCCGAGGGCCCGCGCACCCTCCAACTGGGCGGCCTCCACCGACTGGATGCCGGAGCGGAAGATCTCCCCGATGTACGCCGCCGCGATCAGCGACAGCGCGAGGATGCCCAGGGGGTACGGGTCCGGCCCCCAGACCCGCATGCCGAAGGGTGCCAGCCCGACGCCGATCAGCAGGATCGTCGCCGCGGCCGGCAGCCCCCGGAACACGTCGGTGTAGACGCGGGCCGGCCAGCGCAGCCACCGACTGCGGGAGATGCCGGCCACGGCCAGCAGCAGGCCGAACACCGTGCCGAGCAGGGCGGCGGAGACCGCCAGGATCAGCGTGTTGGGCAGCCCGACGGTAAGCATCTCGGGCAGCGCCTCGCGCATCGCGTCGGCGTCGAAGAAGGTCTCCCACAGGGTGCTCAACGGATCCATCGGTGGCCTCTCCTACCGCCCTGCTCGCTCGTCACCGGTTCAGGAAGCGGCCGACGCCGACGGCACAGCCGACGCCGACGGCGCCGACACCGTGCCGCTGCCCGGCCTGAAGTCCGCCGGGATCGGCCGGCCCGGGTAGTACTGGGCCTGCAACCGGCTCCAGGTGCCGTCGGCGATGACCTCGTCGAGGCCCTTGTTCAGCGCCTCGCGCAGCTTGTCGCTGCCCTTGGCCACGGCGTACGCGGTCGGCGCCGGGCTGAGCTGCTTGGCCGCCACGGTGATCTTGCCGCTGCTGTCGGCTGCCGACTTCTCGCCGATCTCCGCCGGGGCGATCCACGCGTCGGCGGTGCCCGCCTTGAGCTGGTTGATCGCGCCGTTGTAGTCGGGCACCCGCACCGGGTCGAGCTGCTTGCCGGTGGCGTAGTCGTCCTGGACGGTGCCCTGCACCACCACGACGCGCTTGCCGGCGAGCTGGTCGAACCCGGTGATCGGCGAACCCGCCGGCACGTCCAGCCCGAAGTAGCCGAAGTCGTACCCGTTGCCGAAGTCGACCGTCTTCTTGCGCGCCTCGGTGATGGTGATCGAGGAGCTGCCCACATCGAACTTGTGGTTGTTGACCTGGGAGAGCAGCGCGGAGAAGTCGGTGCCGACGAACTCGACAGTGAGGCCGAGCTTGCCGGCGACCGCGGTCAGCAGGTCGTTGTCGAAGCCGGTGAACTTGCCATCCTTGAGGTACACGTTCGGCGGGGCGTCGGTGAGCGTGCCGGCGCGCAGCACGCCCGCCTGCGCCAGGCCGTACGGGTTGCCGGCGGCGCCGGACGAGTCGCCGCCACCGCAGGCGGCCAACCCGCCGGCCACCAAAACGGCGCCCGCGCCCAGGGCAACGAAGCGGCTCAAGCCAGAAGAAAATCGCACGGGTGTCTCCAAAAGGGTGCGTCGACCCGGACGATCATGAAGTTGTTGCCCCGACACGCCGGTCGGGCGGGCAACACCTTCATGATCGACAGCGGGGTGGGTGGGCGCGGTGCGCCCGGGGAGGGGAGAGGGAGGGCTAGCGCGTCAGGCGGCGGTACACACCGCGCTGCACATTCGCATCAGGTCCACGTGCCGTCGCCGGGTCAGGGTCGGCGTGAGCCGACCGGCCGGTGGGGTGGGGCTGAGGCTGCGCATACGGTCTCCCGGGTCTGGTGCTGACCTGGGTGCCAGGCCACGCTTGCGCCGACGTCGTGCCGGTGCCTGGTCTTCACCCGGGGCACCCCACCGCGGAGGAGGGTTGCCGGCCAGCGAGCCGGGGCTTCGCGCTGGCACTCATGACCTGCGCCGAGGCTAGCAGCTCCGACCGGTGGACCGTCCAGCCGTTATGACCACGCTCACGGCCGGGCGACGGTTCGACCCGCAGGTCAACCGGCGTGCACGTGCGGCCGGCGGCGCGGGTCGGGCTCCTGGCGACGCAGGATCTCCCGGGTGACCGAGGCGATGGCGCCCTGCCCGAACGCCAGGTAGCGAAGGATGTTGCGACCCGGGCCACCCTCGCTCCACTCGAAGTAGATGTGCGGGCGTCGCCGGCTCCGTTCGCGGATCTCCAGCAGCAGGGCGGCGAGCGCGGTGGGCACCGAGGAGCCGGTCAGGCTGAGCACCGGGTAGCTGTCGTGCGCCACGCTGCCGCGCACCAGCAGGTCGGTCTCGAAGTCCGACGGGTCGGTGATGTGCACCTCGACGAAGATGACGTCGCCGTCGTCGGGGAAGTCGTTGTCCGCCATGGTCTGGGCCAGCTTGGCGCGGTACTCGGCGGGGTCGCGGCGCTGCGGCTCGTGTGCGATGAGGCGGATCCGACGGGTGGCGCGTTCGTCGATCATCCGGGCGGCGACCGGGTCCAGCTCGACGTGGTCGACCCGCAGCTCGTAGGCCCGCATGATCCGGGACAGCACGGACACCAGGATCATCCCGCCGATGAAACAGGCGGCGATCTTGACGCCGTCGGGGCGTTCCACGACGTTCGCCACCGTGGTGTAGACGAAGATCAGCGCGATGGCGCCGAACGCCCACGTCCGCCCCCGCTGCCGCCGTCGCCGCGCCGCGAGGGTCACGGCCGTCGCCGCCGAGGTGATCAACACCAGAACCCCTGTGGCGTACGCGCCGCCCTGCGCGTCCACGCTCGCCGAGAAGACCACGGTGATCAGGAACGCCACCGCGGTGAAGACCAGCACCAGCGGCCGGACCGCCCGCGCCCAGGCAGGCGCCATGCCGTAGCGCGGCAGATACCGGGGTACGAGATTGAGCAACCCGGCCATCGCCGACGCCCCCGCGAACCACAGGATCGCGATCGTGGACAGGTCGTAGACGGTGCCGAACACCCCACCGAGGTGCTGGTGCGCCAGGTAGGCCAGCGCCCGGCCGTTCGCCGGACCGCCGGGCTGGAACGCCTCCGGCGGGATCAGCACGGTGGTGGTCACACTGCTGGTGATCAGGAAGACGCTCATCGTCGCCGCGGCGGTGGTGAGCAACCGCCGCGCGCCCCGGATCCGGCCCAACGGCCGGTCCTCCGAGTCCTGGCGATCCCCCCGGATGTGCGGCATCACCGCCACCCCGGTCTCGAAACCGGACAGGCCCAACGCCAGCTTCGGGAACACCAGCAGGGACAGCCCGACCACCAGCAGGGGATCGCCGTGCCCGGTGCGCAGCGCGGTGGTCCAGTCCCCGACCGCGCTCGGGTGGGTCACCACCCGCCACAGCGCGTCGGCGATCACCACCGCGTTCAACGCCAGGTAGACCGCGACCAGGACGACCGCGATCCCGATGGCCTCGCCGAATCCCTTGAGGAAAACCGCGCCCAGCAGTGCCACCAGCAGCAGTGTGAGGGCCACCTCGTGTCCCTTGAGACCGCTCGGCCAGAACGGGTTCTCGTCGATGTGGGCTGTCGCGTCCGCCGCCGAGAGGGTGATGGTGATGATGAAGTCGGTGGCCGCGAAACCGAGCAGCACCAGCACGAACAGCTTGCCCGGCCAGTAACTCAGCAGGCGTACGAGCATCGCGATCGAGCCCTCACCGTGCGGGCTCTCCACCGCCACCCGCCGGTACACCGGCAGCGCGCCCAGCAGCGTCACCAGCACCAGCACCAGCGTCGCCACCGGCGACAGCGCCCCGGCGGCCAGCGCCGCGATGCCCGGCTGGTAGCCCAGCGTCGAGAAGTAGTCGACACCGGTCAGGCACATCACCTTCCACCACGGCTGGTGCCGATCCGCCGGCGGGCGGCCGTGTGGGCCGGGATGCCGCGCGGCCTGCTCCGTACCGCCGTCGAGCAGCCAACCGCGCAGCCGCCCGGCGCGCCTGTTGCCCTGCACCGGCGCTTCCCCCGTCCTCCGCCCATGGTCACCGCGAGTATCCGCCCGGCCTCACGCGCCCGTCCCGGGTACGCCGAACCCGCCCGTCGCGGGTGGGCGAGGCGGGCGTGTCGGAGGGTTTCGGCCCGCGGGCAGGGGGGATGCAGCGCCTCCGGCGCCCCCGCGCCGAGCCGTCTGGCAGGGCCGGGAGGCCGCCGGAGGGGGATGTCACCGGAAGGGAGCGGGTCATGGTCGGCGGCCGTCGCTTCCGTCCGGGTGGTGGCTTCGGCCGTCAGCTCGACGAGCATGAGACCCACGTCGGCGTGCCGCCACCGCCGGAGCCGCCACCACCCGCCGGGGGCATGGTGGACAGTGCCGTCTACATCCGGGGACACCGGTTCGCCTCGCCGGCCGGCCTCGGTGAGACGTACTCCTGCCTGCAGGAGCAGGACGACGCGATGGCCTGGATCGGGTTGTACCGACCCGACATCGACCAGATCTCCTCGCTGGCGCGCGAGTTCCGCCTGCACGACCTGGCGGTGGAGGACGCGATCAACGCCCACCAGCGACCGAAGCTGGAGCGGTACGGGCACACGCTCTTCGTGGTGCTGCGTGCCGCCCGCTACGACGATCTGCGGGAGGAGGTCGAGTTCTCCGAACTGCACCTGTTCATCGGGCCAGGCTTCGTGGTGACGGTCCGCCACGGCGAGGTCCCCGACCTGGCCGCGGTGCGGCGGCGGATGGAGGCCGACGCGCCGATGCTCGCCCGGGGGCCCGAGGCGGTCCTGTACGCGATCCTCGACCAGGTCGTCGACGGGTACGCGCCGGTGGTCGCCGGGCTGGAGAACGACATCGACGAGATCGAGACCCAGGTCTTCGGCGGCGACCCGAACGCCAGCCGGCGCATCTACGGGCTCAGCCGGGAGGTCATCGAGTTCCAGCGGGCCGCCCGCCCACTGCTCGGCATCCTCGACGCCTTGGCCAGCGGCGCCGGCAGCTACGGCACCGACGAGGAGCTGCGCCGCTACCTGCGCGACGTGACCGACCACCTCACCCAGGTGGTGGAGCGCGTGGACGGCTTCCGGCACCTGCTGCAGAACATCCTCACCGTCAACGCGACCCTCGTCTCGCAGCAGCAGAACGAGGAGATGCGCAGCCTGACCGCTGCCAGCTACGCGCAGAACGAGGAGCTGAAGAAGGTTTCCTCGTGGGCCGCGATCCTGTTCGCCCCGACGCTCATCGGCACCGTGTACGGGATGAACTTCGTCCACATGCCGGAGCTGAACTGGCGCTTCGGCTACCTTTTCGCGCTGCTGCTGATGCTGCTGGTCTGCGGCACCCTCTACCTGGTCTTCAAGCGGCGCGGCTGGCTCTGAAAGCGTGGCGCGACTGTCACTCGATGCCGCGCAGGATGTGCCGTTCGTCCTCGCTGTCGTCGTCGCCCGCGGCGATGCGGCCGAGCAGCACGGCGGCGGCCCAGATGGTCAGGGGGGTGGCCGCTCCGGTCATCCCGCCGCCGGTCCGGTCGTGGTTGGTCTGGCTCCGCTCCGTGCGCGGTGGCCTGCGCTGAGCCTGCATGGGCCCTGCCTCTCCTCGTCGAAGCCGCCGCGGGCGGCGCGGTGTGCGCCCGCGCCCCCGGCCGGGCGACCCGCTCGCGTTGGGTCGCCACCGGTACGGCATCCACGTCGAACCATCCCACGCCCGGCCGCATCCGCACCCCCTGTTTTCGGTTTCCCGACTGTCGCCCGCCAAACCGGACATTTCGCCTCGATGGTGCCTCGGGCCTGTCGACTGGGTAGCGAGGCACGGGTGAGTGAAGCTCTCGACACGGCCGCACCCGCCGTTCCCGGACGCCTGGCGTTGCCGCACTACCTCGTCGCGGCGACGCTCGCCCGGGGTGCGGACGCCGGTGCCGCGGTGGGGGTGGTCCTGTTGGCCACCCTGCCGGAGGTCGGGGCCAGTCGTCCGGCGCTGCTGGGCGGGTTCCTGGCCACCTGCCTGACCGCACCGCATCTGCTGGGGCCGTTGCTCGCCCGTCCGCTGGACCGGGCACGGGACGGGCGGGGCCTGCTGGCCGCCGCCTTCGCCACGTACGCCGGAGCCGTCGCGCTGGCCGCGCTGCTGCTCGGCCGGGTGCCGGTCGGTGTGCCTGCCGCGCTGCTGATCGTGGCCGGGGCCTGCGGGCCGCTGCTGACGGGCGGCCTGAGCAGCCGGCTGGCCGCGCTCCTCGCCCCGGACGAGCGGTCGCAGCGCCGGGGTCAGGGCTGGGACGCGGTGACGTACGGGGTGGGCGGCAGCGCCGGCCCGGCTCTCGTGGCAGTGCTCGCCGCCGTGGCCGGACCCCGGATGTCCCTGCTCGGGTTGGCCGCCGCCACAGTGGTCGCGGCGGTCCTGGTGGGCACACTGCCGGCGCGGGTGTCCGGACGGCACGGGCCGGCGCGGACCGTGCCCGCCGCGCGTGGCGGCCTGCGGGTGCTGCTCGGGCCCGGGCCGCTGCGCCGGGTCACCGGGGTCACCATGGTCGGCGCGCTCACCGGTGGAGCGATCTCGGTGCTCGCCGTCATGCTGGCGGCGGACCTCGGCCGGGAGGCGGCCTCCGGTGCGGTGCTCGCCGCCGCCTACGGGGGCGGAAACCTCGTCGCCGCTCTCGTGGTCACGGCGTTCCCGCTGACCGGCGAGCCGGAGCGGCTGACGTTCCGGTGGGCGGCGCTCGGCGCGGTGGCGGTCGCGCTCTGCGCGGCAGTGCCCGGCTTCCCGGTAGGGGTCGTCGCGTTCGCGCTGGCCGGGGCGGCGACCGCGCCACTCTTCGCGGCTACCCTGGCCGCCCGGTCGGCGTACGCGCCGGACGCCGTACGGGCACGGGTGTTCGTGTCCACGGCGGCGCTGAAGGTGGCCGCCGCCTCGCTCGGCACCGGGCTGGCCGGGGTGCTCGCCCCGCTCGGTCCACGCCTGTTGCTTGTCGCCGGGGCATCTGTCACGCTCGCCGCCGCGCTGGCGGCCACTGTCACCGCCCGGCGTCGCGCCAGCGACCGGAGGCACGTCGGCCAGGGGCACGTCGGCTAGGGGGCACGTCGGCCATGGGCGCGTCCGCGACCGAGGGCCCGGCGGTGGCTAGGGCAGCGGGTGGGCGATGCCGCGGGCGTGGTCGGTGAGCGCCGCGCCGACCACTGTCGCCGACAGCGGCAGCACCTCCAGGCAGCGGCGCACCGCCGCGGCCATCAGCGTGTTCGGCACCCGCATGGACAGCGTGCAGTGCGGCACCCAGCGCCCCGGCTGGTAGTGCCCGGCCAGGGTGACGCCGCCGGCGGCGAGCCGGCCGTGCACCATCCGGTGGTGGGCCAGCAGCTCCGGTGTGGGCGCCGGACCGAGCCAGAGCACCCGTCCGACGAACTGACCGACGTGCTGGAAGTCGAGCCGCAGCGGGGCTGCCACGACTGTTCCGCGCAGCGCCTCGGCGACCTGCTCGGGATCGAAGCGGGGCGCCACCGCGAGCGAGACGTGCGGACGGTGCCGCTGTTCCAGCAGCGAGCGCATGCTCTGCACGCCCTCGGCCTCCAGCGCGTCCCACAGCACCCGGATCCGTCGGGTGGCATCCGGGTCCAGATACAGCTCCAGCGCCGCGACCACGTGATCACCGTAGCGGCCGAGGTTTGGCCGTCCGTGTCCGGCGGTACCGTGATCCGAAACAGACCAGGAGGCGTGCCCCGTGGACGTGAGTGACCTGCTGACCGAGACGTACGACCGGCTGCCCGACCTCGTCCGCGCGGCGGTCGACGGCCTCACCCCGGAGCAGTTGCGCTGGGCGCCCGCCGAGGGCGCCAACCCGGTCGGGTGGCTGGTCTGGCACCTGACCCGCGTCCAGGACCATCACGTCGCCGACCTGCTCGACACCGAGCAGGTCTGGGTGAGCGGGGACTGGGCGGGGCGGTTCGGGCTCACCGCCGATCCGGACAACACGGGCTACGGCCACACGCCCGCCCAGGTCGCCCAGGTGCGGCCGGAGAGCGCGCAGGCGCTGATCGACTACTACGCGGCGGTCGCGGCGCGTACCGGATCGTTCCTGGCCGGGCTGCGACAGGCGGACCTGGACCGCGTCGTCGACGAGTCGTGGGACCCGCCGGTCACCCTCGGCGTGCGGCTGGTCAGCATCGCCGACGACGACCTGCAACATGCCGGGCAGGCCGCCTACGTGCGCGGCCTCGTCGACGCCGACTGACCCGGGTCCCCCGGCTCATCCGGAACGGGTGAGTCCCGCTCACCCCGAGCCGGGTGATCCTGTCGGGATGCGGGAGGTGACCTGATGGGCACGACGGCGGCGCGGTTCCTGCAGGACCTCGACCCGGGCCGGCGCCCCGACCTGCCCCCGACGACCGCCGGGACGCTGCGCCTGGACATGCGCGGCGACGGCTGCACCGAGCACTGGTACCTGACCATCGCCGATCAGCAGGTGCGGGCGACCCGGTCGGCCGACGACGCCGACCTGCTGGTCCGCGCCGACCGGGCGGTCTTCGACCAGCTCGCCACCGGCCAGCTGCACCTCGCCGAGGCGCTGCTGCGCAACGAGCTGACCCTGCGCGGCGACATGGCGCTGCTGATGCTGCTGCGGCGGATCTTCCCCGGCCCGCCCGGCGCCCGGCATCCTCGTGCGCTGGGCCGGGCGGCCCTGGCGGAACAGGAGCGGTCGCGATGAGGCAGGAGCAGGTGCATGTGATCGCCGGTAACGTGTTCGCGATCAGCGACGCCCAGGGCGACATGGAGGTCGACCCACAGGCGCCTGTCGGTCTCTTCTCGTTCGACACCCGATTCCTGTCCCGGTGGGTGCTCAGCGTCGACGGGGAACGCCTCAACGCCCTCTC
The DNA here is from genome assembly GCF_043197115.1 of Micromonospora sp. NPDC049275. Classification (NCBI taxonomy): domain Bacteria; kingdom Bacillati; phylum Actinomycetota; class Actinomycetes; order Micromonosporales; family Micromonosporaceae; genus Micromonospora; species Micromonospora sp. NPDC049275. The sequence goes on along the minus strand of NZ_JBICSN010000006.1, from coordinate 322,065 downwards.
CCGGGACGACATGACGTACTTCGAGACCCGGTTCTTCCTGGTGCCGGGCGCGGCCAGCCACTACGTGGACGCCGACGTGTCGATCATCCGGCACCGCTCGGTGCACGACTGCCTGCACGAGCAGATCACAGTGCTCAACCACTCGGCGAAGCCCGCCGACTTCACGGTGCGGATGGAGGTGGGCGCCGACTTCACCGACATCGCGGAGATCGCCGACGTCGCGCAGCTCCGACCGCGCAACGTCCACGTCACGACCGACACCCACCGCGCGGCACTCGTGCTGCGCTACGAGCGGGAGCGGTTCGGCCGCGTCACCACCGTGCGCAGCACCGCCCCCGCCGAGGTCGACGGGGAGGGGCTGACGTTCCGGATCCGGGTTCCGGCCGAGGGGACGTGGGAGACCACCCTGCACGTCAGCATGACGATGCAGGGCGAGGGTGACCGGGACATGCGTGCCGACCTGGAGTCACACCAGCAGAACGTGCGGGACGGAATGGGCGACGACCTGACCGCGTGGCTGAGCCGGGCCCCGCAGCTGGTGGCCGAGCGGGACGGCCTGGAGGAGACGTACCAGGGCGCTCTGGCCGCCCTGGCGGCGCTGCGGTACCAACCGCTCGCGTACACCGACCGGGTGCCGGTCGGCGGCCTGCCGTGGGCGATGGGAATGTGCGGGCGGGACGCCATCGTCGCCTGTGTGCAGAGCCTGGCGTTCACTCCCGAACTGGCCCGCGCGACGCTGCGGATGCTGGCGCTGTTGCAGGGTGGCCAGCTCGACGACGACCACGACGAGGAGCCGGGCAAGATCCTGGTCCAGCTGCGCTACGGCGAGTTGGCCGCCTTCGGCGAGCGGCCGAACGCGCTGTACTACGGCGCCGCCGACACCACCCCGCTGTTCGTGGTCCTGCTCGACGAGTACGAGCGGTGGTCAGGCGACGCGGACCTGGTTCGCGAGCTGCGCCACCCGGCCCGGCTGGCGCTGGACTGGATCGACGAGTACGGCGACCTGACCGGTGACGGCTACCTGCGCTACCAGCGCCGCAACGAGCGCCACGGCGCGGTGAACCAGTCCTGGAAGGACTCCCCGGACGCGATCGTCGACGCGCACGGGCGGCTGCCCGCGTTTCCCCGCGCCACCTGCGAGTTGCAGGGCTACGCGTACGACGCGAAGCGGCGCGGCGCCCGGCTGGCCCGCGAGTTCTGGGGTGAACCCGAGTACGCCGACCGGCTCGATCGGGAGGCGGTGGCGCTCAAGGAGCGGTTCAACAGGGACTTCTGGCTGCCGCACCGCGAGTACTACGCGTTGGCGCTGGACCCGTACGGCGAGCCGGTCGACGCGCTGGCGTCCAACATCGGGCACCTGCTGTGGAGCGGGATCGTCACGGACGATCGCGCCGAGGCGGTCGCCGAGCACCTGCTCGGTCCGCAGCTGTTCAACGGCTGGGGCGTGCGGACGTTCGCCACCGGGCAGCGCCCGTACAACCCGGTGGGTTCGCACCTGGGTGCGGTGTGGCCGTCGGACAACGCCCTGATCGCGGCCGGTCTGCGGCACTACCGTTTCGACGCGCACGCGGCCCGGATCGCGGCCGGCATCTTCGACATGGCGCAGACGCTGGGCGGGGCGGTGCCGGAGCTGATCGCCGGCTACGAGCGGAGCCTGACGAAGTATCCGGTCCAGTTGCCCTCGGCCGGTCGGCCCCAGTCGTGGTCCTCCGGCGCGCTGCTGATGTTGCTGGGCACCCTGTTGGGTCTGCGACCCACGGGCGAGGACCTGCTGGTGAACCCCGCCCTGCCTCCCGGCTTCGGCGGTGTGGAGCTGCTCGACATCCCCGGTCGTTGGGGGCACACCGACGCGTACGCCGGTGATCGCTCCACCCGCCCGGCGGGTCGACGACGATCGTGAGTCAGTGGCCGTCGCTCCGGTTTGTCGTACCGCCCGAGGCCTGATCGGGGGGTGCGGACCGGTGGGCCGGGGGAGGGCGCCGGCGGTGCGCCTGGGCGCGGCGGAAGCCCTGCACCGCGGGGCCCAGGCCGGCCAGTTCGTCGGGGCGCGGCGCGGCGCGCACCGCCGTCAGGAGCAGCACGACCGGACGCGTGCCTGTGGACGGGTCGACGGGGAAACCGCCGAGCAGCCGTTCGGCGGTTTCCTGGTCCATCCGGTCCGCGTTCATCTCGTGTCCCTCAGCGCCGACCCCTCGGGCGATGTCACATCCGCGCGGCGTGGAGAGGGGCGGTGACAGCACGAGGCGACGCGCCGGAGAGGCGGCCGGGGCTCAGCCCATGGTCTTCGACCCGTCGATCGCCTCGCGCAGGATGTCTGCGTGCCCCGCGTGCTGGGACGTCTCGGCGATGAGGTGCAGCAGCACCCGGCGGACAGTCCAGCTCGCACCCGGCTCGAACCACGGCGCCTGCGGCAGCGGGTGGGCCGCGTCCAGATCGAGGGTGGCGATCAACTCGTCGGTGTGGTCGGCCACCGCGCGGAACCGCTCGACGAGGCCGGCCAGGGTCTCGCCCGGCGCCATCCGGAACTGACCGACCCAGTCGATCTCCTCGCGCTGCATCGCCTCCGCGCCGCCCACGGCGAAGAGCATCCACCGCTCCTCGGTGCCGGCGACGTGCTTGATCAGCCCGCCGGGGCAGAGCTCGCTCACCGTGCTGCGCGCCGCGGCCTGCTCGTCGGTCAGCCCGTCGACGGTCTGCAGGAGGAAGCCCCGGTGCCGGCGCAGCGTCTGCAGCAGGTCGGCGCGTTCCCCGGTGAGCTGCGCGGTGCTGGTCATGGTGGTGCCCTTCCGTCGAGGTCCGGTCGAGCGTCAGCCTAGGACCGGGCACCGACACTTCGGGGCGGACACGACGAGAGCGCCGGCCTCCAGCGGTTGCCGATCGGTGCGCGGGACTGTCCACTGAACGACATGGGTGTGATCAAGGTGGGCACGTCGTCCTGGGCGGACCAGACGTTGCTGCGCTCCGGCTGGTATCCGCGCTCGGCCAACACGCCGGCCGGCAGGTTGGCTTTCTACGCCGGCCGCTTCCCGCTGGTCGAGGTGGACACGTCCTACTACGCCGTTCCGGTGCCGGAGACCACGCACGGCTGGGTCGACGCGACGCCTGACGACTTCACCTTCGACGTCAAGGCGTTCAGCCTCTTCACCGGTCATCCGACGCCGGTGGCCGCGCTGCCCCGGGACCTGCGACCGGCCTCCGGCCCGAGCCGGGTCCGCCGTCGCGATCTGCCCGAGCAGGCGTACGACGAGCTGTGGGCCCGTTTCCGGGCGGCGCTGGACCCGATCGCGGCCGCCGGCAAGCTGGGCGCGGTGCTGTTGCAGTTCCCGCCCTGGCTGGCGCGCGGGGCTGCCGCCGAACGCCGGATCGTCGAGCTGGCGCAGCGGTGCCGGCCGTGGCGGGTCGCGGTGGAGCTGCGGCACGGGTCCTGGTTCGACGGGGCCGCCGCGGCCACGACCCTGGAGCTGCTGGGCGCGCACGACCTCTCACTGGTCTGCGTCGACATGCCGCAGGGGCATCCGTCATCGGTGCCGCCGATCCTGACCCGGACGGCGGAGCCGGCGATCGTCCGCTTCCACGGTCACAGCGACGCGTGGCGCGACGGCGACAAGCAGGACAAGTTCCGCTACGCGTACGACGAGTCGGAGCTGCGCGACTGGGCCGCGCGCCTGGCGGCGCTGGCCGCGGACGTCGACGACCTGCACGTGCTGTTCAACAACTGCTGCGCCGGGCAGGCCCAGCGCGACGCCACCCGGTTGGCGCAGGTGCTCGCCGAGACGATGCTCGCCGAGCCGCGGGTGCCGGCCGGGCCGCGCCGAGCGGCGGACGATCAGGCCGTCTCGGCGCGGGCCACTTCGGGCGGCTGACGGCCCGCTACCCGCGTGTGCCCTCGTCGGGCAGGGCACGCGGGCAGCGCGGTCGATCAGGAACGGCGACCCCGGGTGCGCAGCGCGTCCTGGCTCAGCTCGGTCACGTCCGCGTCGTCGGGGAAGCTTCGACCGCTGGGCGCCGGGTCCGGTGGCGCGCCGGGTCCGGCCATCGTGGTCCGGGTGGGCTCGACAGAACCGAAGCCGTGCCTACCGGCCGGACCGCTCGGGCCGGCCGGGGCACCCGCGCGCCGTTCACCGCGCCGCCCCTCGGGTACCGCCGTCTCCTCGCTACCCTCGTCCATCGGCGAGTCGTCGTCGGCGCCCCAGGGCGCGTCGGCGTCGAAACCGTCAGCGGTGCCCCACGGGTTGACCGCCTCCGGTTCCGGCCGGTCGCCGCCGCCACTGCTGCGTCCCTCGTGTGCCGTCATGGCCACCTCGCTCGTCGGTCCGCCGCTACCGACGGACGGATTGCCACGTCCCCGGGCCGGTCCTGCCCGCTCGGCACGCCGTGTCGCGTGGCGGGCGGGCAGGGTCGGCCGTGTCCCGTCGTCGACGGTCCGGCGGGCCGCCGACCGGCCCGACGCTCAGCGTCCGGCCATGGCCATCTGCCGCTTGCCGACGCCCATGCCCATGCCCATCTTCGCGATGCCCATCGGGGCGTTGCGCATCCCGCCGGTACGGCTGAGGATCCCGCGCAACACCTGACCGGGCTTCTGCTGCTCACCCATGTACGCGGTGACCACGACAAGCGATCCGGTCAGCGCCGGAATCGCCCACTGGAGCAGCTTCATCTGCCGCTGTGACGAGGCGACGCTGGCCGGCGTCTGGTGGTTGGGCTCGGTGGCGCCGTTCACCGGCGGGCCACCCGCCTTCTCCAGCCGCATGCCGACCAACCGGCTGTAGCCGGTGACCGCGAGCGCGCCGATCGTCAGCGCCGTCTTGAGGGCGCTGGCCCGGCCGACTCCGCGCTGGGCCGCCACCCGTGGGCTCTCCGTGACCAGTTCGCCGACCGCCCCGGCCAGGTGCGCGCCGATCGCGGCCGCGTTGACCGGGGTCCACCTCGACCATCCGGCCGAGGCGACCGGCAGCCGCTGGGTCGAGTCGTTGATTTTCGCCGCTGCGCCGTTGACGCCGAAGGCACCCATGAGGGAGCCGCCGAACCAGGCCGCCAGACCCAGATCGTGCATCGAGCGCAGTGCGGTGTGTCGTTCGGACATGTGATCCCCTTCCGCCGTGTCGGGCGATGCGGCTTACCCGCCGCCCGAGCGGCTAACCCCGTCGCCTGCCGGCCGAATCCCCGCCGCACCGCCACGACCGGGACATCCGCGCGTCGCGGCCCGCAATCGCCGTCGGGGGAGTCGTCAGCGCGGTGGCGGGTAGACCCCCTGCGACGTCGACGGAGAGGGGAACGGCATGTCGCAGCCGGACGAGGTCCGCGAGAAGACCCCCAAGACCGACGCGGTGCTCATGCACCCGGACAACGATCCGCACCGGAACACCGCGGAGGTCGCGCCGCGCAAGGATCACGCACAGATCCAGGTGGAACGCGACGACGAGCTGGTTCCGCTGGACCAGGAGGAGTGAGCCGGACGGGCCGCCCCGAGCAGCCGGTGCGGCTGGGCGGGGCGGCGACCCGGACGCGACGGAGGCCCCGCCGGGTGGCGGGGCCTCCGGTGGCGCGACCGGTCAGGAGACGGAGATCGACCCGTCGCCGGCGCGGACGCACGACACCGCGCGTGCGGCGGTGACGGCGGCGCCGGCGAGGCACCGACCGAGCACCTGGTGGCCGGTGGCGTTCGGGTGCCACGACTCCTGGCAGGTCTGGAAGTAGCTGACGCAGGTGTTGGCGATCCGCTGAATGGCGATCTTGTCCTTGCCGGCGAGGCTGGTCACGAAGGTGCCGGTCGCGCCGTCCTGCAGCCGGATGGGGGTGGCCAGCGCGCCGGTCGGGCTGGACGTCGACTCGCACAGCCGCGCGCCGTCGAAGGCCCGCTGCACGTTGAGGTAGACCAGGTCGTCGGCGGGGAACTCGGCGGCCAGGGTGTCCCGGGTGGACTTCACGATGCCGCCCAGGCCCTGCGAGAAGCGGTGCCCGGGGGCGAGGCTGGCCCGGTGGATCGGGCAGCCGGCCGCGTACCGCTCGGCGCCGAGGTCACGGAACTTGTCCCGGGTGTCGTCCCGGCCGTCCTCCTCGTGGTACGCCGGGTTCAGGTCCAGCGGCAGCGGGTTGGTGTAGTCCTGGAACACCACCCGGTGCTGGCCGTCCGCGTCCACCTGGTCGAGGGTGGTCAGGATCTGGCGTACGGCGGCGGTGGTCTCCGCGGTCGCGGCGCTGAGCTGCGCGGCGGTGGCCAGGTCGGCGTCGCTGCACGGCTTCTGCTCCACCGGCCCGTTCAGGTACGCCCAGAACTCCCACCAGCCCGTCCAGGCGTCGGCGATGAACCGGTTGGCGCACGTCTCTGCCACGCTGCCGAAGGTGAACGAGCTGTTGTTGGATCCCAGGCCGATCAGCACCAGGTCGATGTCCTGGGTCTGCGCGACGGCGCGCAGCTGGTCGAGCTGGGCGGCCACCGTACGGCCCTTCTCCCGCGCCGCCGAGGCGGTGGCGATGTCGCGCGGCTGGCCGCCGGAGCAGGCCAGGTTGAACCGGTTCTGGATGCCCGGCAGGTTCGCCTGGTTGAGCGAGGCGTTCGCCGACCGGTGGCAGAAGAAGGCGTTGTTGTTCGGCGCGCTCCAGCCGGGGAAGCCCTGGCTGACCCCGTTGGCGTCGACCACCGGGGTGTACGCCCCGGCGCCCTCGCCACTGATGAAGCTGTCGCCGAGCGCCACGGCGGCGGTGGGCAGCGCGGCGGTCGCGGGGGCGGGCAGCGCGACGGCGGTCGACAGCGCTGCCGTGACGATCGTGAGTGCCGCGGCGAGCGCGGTACGGCGGAACCTGGGCATGGGGCTCCCAACCATCGAAAGATGAAAGATTCTCTGAGAGCGCGATCAGATCACCCTTGTGCAACGGGCGTCAATGGCCTGTAACAGACTCGTTCGGCGAAAGACACGAATGCGTCGGCAGACCACTCGGTGTTCACCTGGCAGCGACCACTGCCCACGCCCGCCGCCGACCGGATCCTCGCTCTCGGCCCCCCGGCCTGCGCATCGGTGTCCACGGTCCGACCGCTGCCGGCACCTCGGCCACGAACCGGCCGAGCGGATCGCCGCACGCGACAGGCCCGTGCCACGAGCCACTGTGGACGGCGTCAGACGCCCCCGGTCACGCCACCCCGTCGGCTGCCGCGCCGACCTGTCGGCCGGGCCGCTGGCGGCGCCGCCACACGGCCGCGCCGACCGCGTTCAGGCCGACACCCCAGATCAGCAGGACACAGAACCACTGCACCCACCGCAGCAGGCTCATCTCCCCGGAGAGCAGATTGCGCGCACTGCCGAGCGGAGTGAGCCACGGCTGGGCCGCGCCCGCCTGAACGACCTCCAACAACCCGAGCACCCCCAGCGGCAGGACGATCGTGGCCGCGAACGCGCTCGTCGGCGACCGCAACAGCAGACCCAGCCCGGTGCCCACCAGGCCGGCGAGGATCTGCATCAACACGCTGCCCACCGCGACCGTTCCGGCGTGCCGCCACGGCTCGTCGGCGACAGTGGTCGGTGCGAGGGCCAGCGTCGCGGCGCAGACCAGCACGCCGACCACGCCGATCACAGCGGCCGGCAACACCACCGCCAGCGCCGTGGGGAGCACGCCGACAGTGGCGGGCGCCCGACGCAGATCGCGCACCAGCAGGACGCCGAAGAGCGGCGTCACGACCGACATCAGGCTCTGGACCGCGCCCGACAGCTCGGTGAACGTCCGCTCGGCGGGAGCCGCCGCCGCGACGAGCGCCACCGCCGTGAGCAGCCCTGCCAGCAGGGTGCCCACCAGCAGCCAACGCCGTGCCCGCGTGCCGAGGGCCCGCCCGGGGGCGTCACGTGTCGTCTCGTCCATCCCGGTCGCCTCCCGCCGCTCGGCCGCCCGCGGATCGTCCGGCGCGGGCCACCAGCGGCGTACCCCCGAGCTCGTGGTCCTGGATCTGGACCCGGACCGGCGCGAGCCCGGCGCCGCCCCGCGCCAACCAGCCGCGATCACCGCTCAGGGTACCGGCGGAGATTCCGTAGCGTGGTCCCGTGATCACTGCCCGACTGTCTGGTGGCTCACGTCCGGCGACTGACGCGCGGCGGTTCGCGTAGGTCCTCCGGGAGTTGTCTCAGCCTCGGGCTAGGCTCGCTGCGGCGCGCCACGCCGGCTGACATCGCCGGTGACGGGCAGCACACCGCCGAGACCGGGGAGTACGACCAGTTGACCGCAGAGCCTGACACCCTGTACGGGGCCGATGACCTCACCCACCTTGAGGGGCTGGACGCCGTCCGCAAGCGGCCCGGCATGTACATCGGTTCCACCGACAGCCGTGGCGTGGGTCACCTCGTCAACGAGATCCTCGACAACTCCACCGACGAGGGTGTGGCCGGTCACGCCACCACCGTCGAGGTGATCCTGCACGCCGACGGCTCGGTGCAGGTCGACGACGACGGCCGCGGCATCCCCACCGACGTGCACGCCAAGTCCGGCATCTCCGGCGTCGAGCTGGTGCTGACCCGGCTGCACGCCGGCGGCAAGTTCGGCGGCTCCGGCTACAAGACCTCCGGTGGCCTGCACGGCGTCGGCGCGTCGGCGGTGAACGCGCTGTCCCGCCGCTTCGACGTGACCGTCCGCCGGGCCGGCAAGGTCCACGCGATGTCGTTCCGGCACGGCGTCCCGGGGATCTTCGACGGCGACGGGCCGGACGCGCCCTTCACCGCCGGCCCCGGCCTCCAGGTGAGCGGCGCGATGAAGCGTGGCCAGCGCACCGGCACCTCGATCCGCTGGTGGCACGACGCCCGCTACTTCGAGACCGGCGCGGCGCTCGACGTCGACGCCGTCCGGATGAAGCTGCGCAACACCGCGTTCCTGGTCCCCGGCGTGACGTACCTGCTGCGCGACCTCACCGGCGAGACCCCCGCCGAGGAGCGGTTCCACTACCCCAACGGGCTCAGCGACATGGTCGAGTTCCTCGCGCCGGCCGGCGACCGGCCGGTCTCCGGCATGCTGCTGGTCAACGGCGAGGGGACATACCGGGAGAACGCCGCCGACGCCAACGGCGTCATGCAGTCCAACGTGCAGCGGCGCGCCGAGGTCGAGGTGGCGTTCCGGTGGGGCACCGGCTACGACCGCACCGTCGAGTGTTTCACCAACACCATCCGCAACGCCCACGGCGGCACCCACCGCAAGGGCTTCGAGCGGGCCCTCGTCCGCACCCTCGCCGACGCCGTCCGCAACACCCGCGGCCTGCTCAAGGCCAAGGAGGAGCCGCCCACCCTGGACGACGTCCTGGAGGGGATGACGGCCGTGGTGCACGTGCGGATCCCCGAACCGCAGTTCACCTCGCAGACCAAGGACGAGCTGTCCACCACGGGCATCACCAAGGTGCTCCAGACCCTTGTCGACGCGCACGTCAAGGCGTGGCTGGAGGACCGGCGCACCAAGGCCGAGGCGCGTGTCGTCCTGCAGAAGATCGTCGACGCGGCGCGGGTGCGGCTCACCCAGAAGCAACAGAAGGACGCCGCCCGGCGCAAGACCGCCCTGGAGGGCGCGTCCATGCCGCCGAAGCTTGTCGACTGCCGGGCGACGGGCATCGACCGCAGCGAGCTGTTCATCGTGGAGGGCGACAGCGCCCTCGGCACGAGCAGAATGGCCCGCTCCTCGGAATACCAGGCGCTGCTGCCGATCCGCGGCAAGATCCTCAACGTGCAGAAGGCCAACCTCCAGCAGGTTCTGGACAATGCCGAGTGCGCCGCCATCGTCCAGGTGCTCGGGGCCGGCTCGGGGCGGACGTTCGACCTCGCCGCGCTGCGCTACGGCCGAGTGCTGATCATGGCCGACGCCGACGTGGACGGCGCGCACATCCGTACGTTGCTGATCACCCTCTTCGCCAGGTACATGCGTCCGCTGATCGAGGCCGGTCGGCTCTACGCCGCCATGCCGCCCCTGCACAAGATCACCACCAGGGGGCGCAACCCGCAGACGGTCTACACCTACACCCAGGCCGAGATGGAGACGACGGTCCGCAAGCTGGAGAAGGCCGGCAAGCAGATCGTCACGCCCATCCCGCGTTTCAAGGGTCTCGGTGAGATGGACGCCGACGAACTGTGGGACACCACGATGAACCCCGCCACCCGGGCCGTCCGCCGGATCACCCTCGACGACGTGGACGCCGCCGAGCGCATCCTCGAACTGCTGATGGGCGAGAAGGTCGAGCCGCGCCGCAACTGGCTGATCGACTCGGCCGACCGCGTCGACCGCGATGCGATCGACGCATGAGCACCGCTGCCGTTCGAGGGGAAAGCTGAGTCATGGCACGCCGTAAGGAAAACAAGGTCGACCTCTCCTCGTTCGACCAGGCCGGCGCGCGGGTCTTCGACAACCCGCTGGTCACCGAGGTTTCCGACTCCTACCTGGAGTACGCGTTCTCGGTCATCCACTCCCGTGCGCTGCCGGACGCGCGCGACGGCCTCAAGCCCGTGCACCGCCGCATCCTCTGGTCCATGTACGAACAGGGCTACCGCCCCGATCGTGGGCATGTGAAGTCTGCCCGAATTGTCGGGGATACGATGGGCAAGTACCATCCGCACGGCGACACGGCGATCTACGACGCCATGGTCCGCCTCGCGCAGGACTTCTCGCTCAACGTGCCCCTCATCGACGGGCACGGCAACTTCGGATCTCCAGACGATGGCCCGGCGGCCAGCCGCTACACCGAGGCACGGATGTCGCGCGAGGCCATGCTGCTCGTCGGTGAGCTGGGCGAGGACACGGTCGACGTCGAGCCCAACTACGACGGGTCGCTGACCCAACCGACGGTGCTGCCGGCGGCCTTCCCCAACCTGCTGGTCAACGGCGCGTCCGGGATCGCGGTCGGGATGGCCACCAACATGATCCCGCACAACCTCGCCGAGGTCGTCTCCGCGGCCCGCTGGCTGATCAACCACCCGGACGCCACTCTGGACCGGCTCATGGAGTTCGTCCCCGGCCCCGACCTGCCCACCGGCGGGGTGCTGCTCGGCCTGGACGAGGTGCGCCGCGCGTACGAGACGGGGCGCGGCGTCGTCCGGATGCGCGGCAAGGTGGAGATCGGCCCGATCGAGGGCAGCCGGGGCCGCCAGGCGATCACAGTCGTCGAGTTGCCCTACGGCGTCGGCGCGGAGAAGGTCATCGCGGCGATCACCAACGAGGTCACCAAGACCAAGCGGCTGACCGGCATCGCGGACGTCAAGGACCTCACCGACCGGGAGAGCGGCACCCGCCTGGTCGTCGAGTGCAAGGTGGGAGTCAACCCGCAGGCGCTGTTGGCCGACCTCTACCGGTTGACTCCGCTGGAGCAGTCCTTCGGCGTCAACAACCTGGTGCTTGTCGACGGGCAGCCCCGTACCCTCGGGTTGAAGGCGCTGCTGGAGGTCTTCCTGGCGCACCGGTACGAGGTGATCACCCGACGCAGCTCGTTCCGCCGACGCAAGCGTCAGGAGCGGCTGCACCTGGTCGACGGTCTGCTGATCGCACTGCTGGACATCGACCGCGTGGTGCGCCTGATCCGGGGCAGTGACGACGCGCAGGCGGCCAAGGACGGGCTGATGAGCCAGTTCGGCCTCTCCGACATCCAGGCCACCTACATCCTGGACACTCCGCTGCGCCGGTTGACCAAGTTCGACCGGATCGAGCTGGAGGCCGAGCAGGAGCGGCTGCGCGCCGAGATCACCGAGCTGTCCACGATCCTCGACGACGAGCGGGTGCTCAAGAAGCTGGTCTCCGACGAGCTGGCCGCAGTGGTCAAGCAGTTCGGCAGCGAACGGCGGACGACGCTCGTCGACGGCGACCTCAAGGAGGTGCTCGCCGCGTCCGTGCCGGCCGGGCCGCTGGAGGTCGCCGACGACCCGTGCCAGGTCATCCTCTCCGCGACCGGGCTTGTCGCCCGCACCGCGGCCGAGTCGGAGGAGAGCGCCGAGGGGCGTCGGCGCAACGGCCGGGTCAAGCACGACACCGTACGCGCGATCGTGCACTCCACCGCCCGTGGTCGGGTGCTGCTGATCACCAGCGCGGGTCGCGCCTTCAAGATCGACGTCCTGCCGCTGCCGGTCCTGCCCGAGCAGGCCGGCACGGTGTCGCTGCGCGGCGGCATGTCCGCAGCCGAGCTGGTGCCGCTGGAGGCGGGGGAGACCGTGGTCGGCCTGGCCCCGCTGGGCGGTGCGGCGGACACGTCACCCGGGCTGGCGCTGGGCACCCGCCAGGGCGTGGTGAAGATCTGCGCGCCGGAGTGGCCGGTGCGGTCCGACGAGTTCGAGGTGATCGGCCTGCGCGACGGCGACGAGGTGGTCGGCGCGACCTGGCTGAGCGACGGTGCCGAGACGCTTACCTTTGTGACCTCCGAGGCGTCGCTGCTGCGCTTCGCCGCCGGGTTGGTGCGCCCGCAGGGGCTCAAGGGCGGCGGGATGGCCGGCATCAACCTGCCGGCCGGGGCTCGGGTGGTCTTCTTCGGCGCGGTGCGTACCGACGATCCGGGGCACGGCGAGCCGATGGTCGTGACGTCCACCGGGGCGACGGTCAAGGTGACACCGTTCAAGGCGTACCCGGCGAAGGGCCGGGCGACCGGCGGTGTGCGAGCGCACCGCTTCCTCAAGGACGAGACGGACGTGGCGGTCGCCTGGGTCGGGCCGCGCCCGGTCGGCGCGACCGGCACCGGCGAACCGGTGGAGCTACCGGCAGCGGACCCCCGCCGCGACGGCAGCGGCTTCGCGGTCATGCTCGGCCCAACGGTCGTAGGCCACCTGATCGAACGCGACTAACCAACCCCAAACCCCAACCCCAACCCCCACCCCCAACCCCAACCCCCACCCCCCAACCCCCGAACCACCCGCGCTCGTCGATCATGAAGTTATTGCCGCGACACGCCGATGTCGGTGGCAATAACTTCATGATCAACCTGGGAGAGGGCGGGGCGGGGCGGGGGTGGGGTGGGGGTGGGGGTGGGGGTGGGGGTGGGTTAGGCGACGTTGATGGGGCGGAACTGGACGCTCACCCTTGGGCCTACCGGGCGGGTGGTCTTGGGGATGGCGTGTTCCCAGGTGCGTTGGCAGGAGCCGCCCATCACGATGAGGTCGCCGTGGCCCACCGGGAAACGCAGGCTGTCGCCACCACCTCCGCGCGGGCGCAGCAGCAGCGGCCGGGGCGACCCGAACGAGACGATCGCGACAATGGTGTCGCTGTGCGCGGAACGGCCGATGGTGTCACCGTGCCAGGCGACGCTGTCCCGGCCGGAGCGGTAGAGGCACATCCCGGCGGTGACGAACGGCTCACCCAACTCGGGGGCGTAGTGCCGGGTCAGCTCGGCTCGTGCCGCGGTGAGCACGGGGTGCGGCAGGTCCCGATCGCCGCCGTACCAGCAGAGCAGGCGGGGCACGTCGACCTCGCTGTCGTACATGGTGCGCCGCTCGGCCCGCCAGGGCACCCCGGTGAGCAGGGTGTCGAGGACCGCATCGGAACCGTGCACCCAGCCGGGGAGGTGGTCGACCCAGGCGCCCCGGCTCAGGTGATGCCGCCGGATCTGGCCGGGCAGTGGCCCCAGGGTCGGCTCCGCGTCCGTCAGGTCGAGCATCGACGGCTGGTAGGCGGCAGGCGTCATGAGGCCACCCTAGCAGCACTTTAGTACACCCGTGCTAGCCGCTTGCCGCCGTCCCCGTGGCTGTCGCGTTGTGCTTCGCCACCAGAGCCGGAAGGTCGTCCAGCGAGTCGATGCGGAACAGGCACCGCTCGGCCACGGCCGGCAGGTCGAGGATGTGTCCCCAGGGGCCGCGTCGGATCAGGCAGGTCTTCATGCCCGCCTCCGCGGCCGGGCGTACGTCGTTGTCGGGCCGGTCGCCGACGTACAGGATCGACGACGGGTCGCCGCCGGCGCCGTGGGTGACGCGTTCGAAGAAGGCCGGTGACGGTTTCGCCACGCCCCAACCGGTCGACGTGCCGATCATGTCCACGGGAAGGTCGAGGGCGTGCAGGAGTGCTTCGGCGTGGGCTGGTTGGTTGCCGGCCAGCCCCACGAACAGGCCCTGCTCCTTGAGGGCGGCCAGGCACCCACGCGCATCGGGGTAGAGGTCCTCTTCGCCGAACCACTCCGGTTTGCCGGCGGCGGCTCGGCGTTCCAGCTCGACCGCGAGGTCGAAATCGGGCCGGAAGGCCCGGAACGTCTCCTGCCAGTCCAGGCCGCGGGCGATCACTGCTCCGAGGACCGCCGAGAGCGTGTGCCGTGGAACGTCGAACCAGTCCGCCCAGCTCGCGAACTCGCGGGACTCGTCGAGAATGGTTCCGCCGACGTCGAAGACAATCGCATGGATCAAGTGTCGCTCCCCGTCTCACGTTCGCGCTGTCAGCGCATGGTAGGCGGGGGAGAGCCCGGAGGATGCCCGTCAGTCGCTGACGGCGACTGGCCGTACGGCGTCGAACACCGCGTCCACGACGCGCGCCCGGCCCCGCCGGTCGAGTGTGGACCAGGCCGGCGCGGCCAGCGCCGCAGGGGCGGCCCGTCCGGGCAGCCCGGCGACGGTCAGCTCCGGCAGCTCGCCGAGGCCGGTGGCCACGCCGTGCCGAACCACCCGGGTGTACGACTCGCGTTGGTTGTCGACCACGCAGACCAGCGCCGCGGGTGCGCCGAGGCAGCAGAGTTCCCAGGTGGAGGTGCCGGTGGCGCTGACCACCAGGTCGGCCTCGGTCATCAGTGACGGCAACGAGCCGTGGGCGGGACCGCTGGACAGCAGCCCGCGGGTGAGCACCGGGGCCGCGTCGGTGCCGCCGAAGAGTCAACGTCCACCGAAGGTCTGGTCCGCCATCAGGGCAGCCCGTCCCTACCCGTTCCGCGCTGGAGGGGTGGAACGCGTCCGGTTCACCCAGGAGTGCCCCGGGTAGGGTACCCCGGGTACGGCCGCTGCTGGGCCGTCGCGGGCGTCGCCGTCCGATGTCGCACCGAGGAGGACACGCACGTGCTGGTGACCCTGCCGAGCCTCGGGATCCCGGCATGACGACCGACGCCGCGGCGACGGCTTCCCGGCCCACCCCCGCGCCGGCCCGGCTGCCCTCGCTGACCGGGCTGCGCTGGATCGCCGCGTTGCTGGTCTTCGGCTTCCACGTCGGGACGATGCGGATCATCGCCGAGCCGGACTACAAGGCCGTGGTCGACGTGCTGTTCACCCTCGGCCTGTCCGGGGTGCAGTTCTTCTTCATCCTGAGCGGTTTCGTGCTGGTCTGGTCGGCCCGCGCGGGCGAGTCCCGGCGTACCTTCTGGCGGCGACGAGTTGCCAAGATCTACCCGAACCATCTGGTGCTGTGGGGGGCGGCGTTGCTGGTCGCCTGGTGGTTCGCCGACGCGGTCCTGCCAGCGGCCGCGCTGGAGAACCTGCTGCTGCTGCAGGCCTGGGACCCCCGGCCGGGCTGGTTCTACAGCATCAACACCGTGAGCTGGTCGCTCTCCTGCGAGTTCTTCTTCTACCTGTGTCTGCCGCTGGCGTTGCCGCTGCTGCGCCGGGCCCGGCCGAAGCTGCTCTGGGTGCTGATCGTCGTGCTGCCGCTGCTGATCCTCGCGCTCTGGCCGGCCCAGCAGTTGGTGCCGGAGGCGAGCCGGTGGTGGTTCACCCAGGTCTTCCCGCCGGTACGGTCGCTGGAGTTCTGGTTGGGCGCGGTGGCGGCCGAGCTGCTGCGCCGTGGCCTCTGGCGGGGCCCGGGGCTGACCGCAGCCAGCGTGATCTTCCTGGCCACCTGGGTTGCGGCGGCAGAGTGGATTCGGGCCGAGCTGTGGACCACGCTGCTCGCGGTGGCGTACCTGCTGGTGATCACTGCCGCCGCGGACGCGGACGTCCGGGGTAGGCGTTCCCCGTGGCGGTCTCGGCCGCTGGTCTGGCTCGGCGAGGTCTCCTTCGCCTTCTACCTGGTGCATGTGCTGGTGATGACGAGCGTGCTGCGCTTCAGCGGTGACTGGGGGACCGGCTTCCAGGGCTGGCGTGGCCCCGTCGCGGTGCTCGGTTTCCTGCTCGCGAACCTGGTCCTCGCCGGGTTGCTGCACCGCTTCGTCGAGACGCCGATGATGCGCCGACTCGCGCCGCGTCGTACGGCCCGCCCGCCGGTGCCCAGACCACGCACGGCCGGGCCCCGGGCCGCCGGGGACGATGCCCACAACCCCGATGCTGTCGGGACTCAGGCCGGGCCCGGCGGGACCGACCAGCCCGACAGCCGATCACCGTACGTCGACTCGCGCTGACACCCTCCACCCTGGTCAGCAGAGTCGGCGCGGCGTGCGCCGACACGCCCGTGGCCGATGCGTCAGGGCCGGCGCGGCAGTAGCGTTGGTTACGTGCTTCCGGTCGCGCTCACCTGTCCGCTGTGGTGGGTGGCGCGCTGGGCTACGCGGGTGCTGACCAGCCTCGCCGCGGTCGCGACCCTGGCGCTGGGCGCGAGCCCCGCCTCGGCCGCCGTGCCTCCCCTGAGCGCCG
>NZ_JBICSN010000006.1:3989-305504 GCF_043197115.1 Micromonospora sp. NPDC049275 | reverse complement strand
CGTGCCGCCGCTGAGCGCCGTGCCGCCGCTGAGCGCCGTGCCGCCGCTGAGCGCCGTGCCGCCGCTGAGCGCCGTGCCGCCGCTGAGCGCCGTGCCGCCGCTGAGCGCCGTGCCTGAGGCTGCCGTGCACCCGGCCTCGGCGGTCCGTGTGGGTGCCGCCGAGGAGTTCATCCCGGCCGGGTCGGTCGACGCGCAACCGGCACCGCCCGGTGGCCAGTGCGCCATCGCGACCGGCGTGCTGCCGGTGTCCGCGGCCGGGTCCGACCGGCGGCCTCTCGTCGACGCTTCGCGCGGCTGGGCTCCCCGGGGTCCGCCCCGGCGCTGAGTCACCGGGCCATGCGTCCCGTCGTCGCGCCCTGTCGATCCACCTCCGCACCCCGCCGATCCGTGGCCCGCCGTGGCCAGGTCGCGGCGGGGCTTCCCATCGCTTTGCTCTCTCCGCGAGGAGCCGACCATGGAGACTGCCGCCTTCTACCAGTTCATGACCGATGTGCCGCAGGCCGCTGCCATCTGGTCGACCCTGTTCCTGCTGGCGCTGGGCGTACTCGCCGTGCTGGTCGCCCGTCCCGAGCGGGACCGCCGCGCGGACGACCCGGTCCCGGCCGCGCCGACCGCCCGCGAGGTGGCCGCGGCCGAAGCCGACGACCTGCACCGGTATGCCGAGGAGGTGACAGTCGCCGCGACCGGCGCCGCCAAGACGGCACGGCGGCGACGCGATGCCTGGGTGACCGCTCAGGAACGGGTGGAGCGGGCCTGGGTGGCGTACGACGAGGCGGACGCCGCCGCCCGCCGCTTCGCGGGTTCTGGTGCGCTGCCCACCCCGCACACCCCCCGGACGCCCGCCGAGTACGCCTCCCGGGAGCGCTACCTGCACCGTGCGGCGATGGCGGCGTACTGGCGGGGCGATCTGACCATGGCGCAGCTCGGTGACGTGCTCGCCCACCGGCGCGGCTGGGATTCCCGGCGGCACCCGGTCGAGCAGGAGGTGCTGCTCAGCCGGGCGATCCGGGACGCGCGACTGGCCGACTACCGGGCCGCCGCCACCGAGGAGCGGGCCGCCTGGCGGGACGCGGAACTGGCCGCCGAGTCGGCGCGCACCCTTGCCGAGGAGGCGTACGCGGCAACGGCGCGGCTGCGGCCCAGCCCGGCAACCGCCCGACGCGCGGCGAGTGGGGCGTCCCGTCCCGCCCTCGTGGCACGGTGGCGCCCGGCTCGCGCGGGTTGAGCCCGATCCGTTACGTGAGCCCGGTCACGCCATTCGAAAATCGGGCGTCCGACGCGTTCGGCTCGATCTTTCCCGTGATTGTGGCCGCATTATCGGCAGCCTGTCCGGTTGTCGCCCGTCGGCGTCGCCGTAACCGGTTGTCCCATCGAGTCACATCATCGGCAGTACGCGCAGAAATTGTCGCACCGAATCGGGTTTACGCAGGTGAACCTGGCTTGGCAGGCCGCGAACAGGCCAGTAGTGTCGTCCCGTCCGGTGCGGTAACCGATCGCAACAGGCGACGCCGCGCCGACCCGCTCAATCGTGCTTAACGAACCGGGGACCCATCAGTAAGTCTGGGGTGAATCCGCGAGCCACGGCCTGCGGTAGGGCGATCTTCCCGCCCGAATCCGTCAGCTAACCCGGTAGGCGGTGTCGGAAGGAGTTCCAAACCCGTGCAGCACCTTTCCACCCCTCGGTTGTTCCCACGCCTCCACGGCGCAGCGGTGCCCCCGCTCATCCGTCCAGTGACGGTGAGCTGACCCCCGGGTCATCGCCTTTCCCGCCCGGCCCCGCCGGGTGTTCCCCTGAGCGGTTCACCATCCGCGGACCACTGTCCGCGCGCTGGCGCCTGCCCGGATGCCGGTCCGGCCCGTGGTGTGCCGCTCTCCCCCGATCCGTGGAGGACCCCGTGAAGCACACCATGCAGCGTCAGCTCCGTCGCCTGGCGACCGAGCGCCCGTACCAGATCGTCGCCACCTCCGCCGCGGCCCTCGTGATCGCCACGGCCACCGGCGCCCTGCTCACCGGCGCCGACGACGCGCCGGCCAGCCACCGCACCGCTACCACTGTCGCCGAGATGCGCAGTGACACAGCCGTTTCCCTCGGCGACGCGCGCGACGCGTCCCCCAGTGCCGCGCCGACGACCGCCGCCCCGGCCACCAGCGCCGCGTCGCCCGCCGCCAAGGCCAGCGCCAACCCGGATCTGACCCGTAAGCGGCAGTCACCGAAGCCGCCCGCGACCAAGGTGCTCGACTACGACTACGAGGCGCAGAACACGTACTACAACTGCGGCCCCGCAGCCACCCGCAACGCGCTCAGCGCCACCGGCATCGACCGCACCCAGGAGGAACTCGGTGCCGAGCTGGGCACCACCGAGATGGGCACCAACTCGGCCGAGGACACCACCCGAGCACTCAACGCCGAGGTGAAGGGCTCCCCGTACCAGACCCGGATGTTTGCCGGCGCGCCCAGCCCGGCCCAGATGGACCGGCTCCAGGCCGACGTGGTCAAGGCCATCACCGACGGCCGGGGCGTGGTGGCCAACGTCGTCGGCGACGCCACCGACACCGACGGCGGCTGGCACTCCTACGGCGGCGGGCACTACATCGCCGTCGTGGGCTACAAGGACAACGGCCGGACCGTGCGGATCGCCGACTCGGCGAACCCGGCCGACCCGTCCTACTGGATCACCACGATCGACCTCGCCAACTGGATTGCCACCCGGGGCTACTCCGCCTGACCCAGGCACGTAGACCGCCGCGGGCGTCGTCCCCCACAAGGGGCCGGCGCCCGCGGCCTCATTCCGGTACGCGCCGCCATCGACGAGTCTCGTACCCGGCCGCGAACCGTGGCAGACTGCGGCCGTGGTGGATGAATCGGGTGGCCGCACCGGTCGCCTGCCGGTCCTGCTGCTGCTGCACGGTATGGGGGCGACCGGAGACGTCTGGCTGCCGTGGGCGCCGTTGCTGGAGCAGCACTGGCCGGGGCGGTGGCTCGCACCGGATCTCGCCGGCCACGGCTGGTCGGCCCCGCTGCCGTCCTACTCCTTTGCTGGTTTCGCCGGCCGAATCGCCCACGGCCTCGCCGCCGACGACCGGCTCGTCGTGCTCGGGCACTCGCTGGGCGGGGTGGTCGGCCTGGCGCTGGCCGCCCGCGCCGCCGGGACACCTGTGGACGCGGTGGTCGGGCTCGGCATCAAGGCGCTCTGGTCACCCGCTGAGCTGGCCCGCGCCGCTGAGCTCGCCGCACGCCCGGTGAGCTGGTTCGCCAGCCGCACCGAGGCGGCCCGCCGCTATCTGCGCGTCTCCGGGTTGGTCGGCCTGGTCCCGCCGGATCATCCGGTGGTGGACGCCGGGTTGCGTCAGGTCGACGGCCGGTGGCGCCTCGCCATGGACCCGACAGCCTTCGGCGTCGGCGAGCCCGACCTGGCCCCGTTGCTGGCGGCGACCGACGTGCCGGTGGTGCTGGCCCGCGGGGAACACGACCCGATGGTCACCGACGAGCAGCTCAAGGCGTACGGCGTACCGGTCGCCACGCTGCCCGGTCTCGGCCACAACGCACACGTCGAGGACCCGGCGGCCGTGCTGGCGCTGCTCGACCCGTACCGGCGTGGGTGAGCTGGATGAAGCGGACGCGGTGGCCGGGGGCTCAGGTGGTGGGGGAGACCCGCTCCAGGTCCGGCTCGACCGGCCGCCCGGGGGGCGGCGGGCTCCAGTCCGGCTCCAGCTCGCGCCTGGCAGCGTCCAGGAACGCGTCGGCGTACGACTCGGCCGGGAAGTCACCGAGGTAGCGCCGCCGGGTCGCCCAGCGCCCCGGCGCCATCGGATCGGTGCCGAGCAGCCGGCCCAGCACATCGTCCAGGTTCGTCATGTCCCGGTGCAGCACGTAGCCCGCGCCGGCCAGCGGGAACCGCTCGGTGAACCGGTCACCCTCGCCGCCCATGTCGGTCACCGCGAAGGGCTTGCCGGAGTAGAGGTAGTCCGAGATCACCCCGGAGACGTCGGAGATCAGCGCGTCGGAGCGGTTCACGCTATCCACCAGGCTCAGGCCGCGGGCGGCGGCGCCCCAGACGTGCGGCCGGCCGGTCCGCGCCCGGTCCGCCGCGAGCAGCTCGGTCAGCCGACCCAGCTGCCGCGCCGATGCCGGGTTCTGCGTGGTGTACGGGTGGGCGCGCAGGATGACCGTCACGCCCCGGTCGAGCAGCTTGCGCAGCATCGGTTCGGCCACCGGCAGCGAGCAGTAGTCCGCGTCCGCGTGATGTCCCGTCCAGGTCGGGGTGTAGAGCACCGTGCGGGGTGAGTCGGCAGCCAGGGGCTCCGGGCGTACGGTGATCGACTCGACCTGCGGGCGGCCCACTATCACGAACTTCTCCGCCGGGATCTGCACCCCGGCCCGGGCGTACCGCTCGATTGCCGCCGGGCCGGCCACGAAGATCCGGTCGAAGATTCCCGACACCGGGTTGGCGCTCGGCGCCTTGTCGCTGTCGCCGTGGTGCAGCTGGACGTGGGTGAGCTGGGTGAAGCGGATGCAGTGGCTGTTCTTCGCACCGTGGTTGACGTAGAACGCCGCCCGCAGGCTCGGCACCAGCACCTCGTCCATCGCCCTCAGGGTGGGGCAGTAGACCACTGGCGCATCGGTGGCTGCGGCGATCGGGGCCAGGAACTCGGGTTCCCTCAGCACGACCATGAACGGCCGGCCGATCCGCTTCAGGTACGGCAGCCACATGGTGACCTGGTACTCCGAGCCGGGAGGCGCGGAGAAGTAGAGCAGGAACTCCGGCTGGTGCCGGCGCAGCGCCCGGCCCACCGCCCCGCCGCCGGCCGGTGGCCGGAACCGGCGCCGGGCGAGACTCAGCGCGATCGTGCCGGCGCCGGCGCCGACCAGCAGGCCCGCCGCGAGGGCGACCAGGGCCGGCATGGTCGCCGCGGCGGCCAGCGCCACCACGGCGAGAAGCACGAGCAGCGCGTCGCCGAGGTGCGTGGCGACCGGCGCCGTCCAGGACCGCACCGGCAGGTTGGCCGCCCGGATCTCCAGGTTGCCGGCGTCCCGCAGCGGGCCCACCAGCAGCACCAGCCCGAGCAGCACCAGCGCGGCGGCGGCCAGCGCGGGGTCGAACCCGCCGTCCAGCCGTCGGGCGTAGCCGACCAGGACGGCGGCGGCGATCAGTGTCGTCTCGGCGGCGGTGTCCGCGTCCTGGCGGATCCGTCGCTCAGCGGCGGTGGCGACGAGGGCGGCCACGGCCAGCGCCAGCCCCCAACCGGTCGCCCCGGTCAGCGCCACGACCAGGAAGGCCAGCACGGCCAGCCCGATGCTCAGGCACCGTGCGATCAGTTTCCGGACCAGGTCACCACGCATGTCGCTCCGTTCACCATCGTCCCGGTCAGCAGTGTTCGGCCGTCAGCCGACGGTCGCCGAGGCGGCATTGATCTCGTCGGCCAGCCGCGGTGTCTGGGCCGGCACGGTCCGCGCCGCTTCGCCCGGCGCCCGGCGTACGTCGATGACCTGCCCGGTGAGTTCCGAGATCAGCACGTCCAGCGACGACTGGGCGACGGCCTCCGCGGCGAGCAGGGTGTGCTCCGGCTCCTCGCCGAAGGCCCGCGTCCGCATCGGGGTGGCGGTCCGCTCCGGGTTGATGCAGTTGACGCGTACGCCGACGTCGGCCCATTCGTCGGCGAGCGCCTGGGTGAGGTTGACCAGGGCGGCCTTGGTGGCCGAGTAGAGCGCGTAGCGGGCCCGCCCCCGGGTGTAGGAGCTGGACGTGTAGAGCAGCAGCTGGCCCTTGGTCTGCTGGAGATACGGAAGGGCCTGGCGGGCGATGGTCACCGGGCCGACGAAGTTGACCTGGAGCAGCCGGTCCATCGTCTCCTCGTCCATCTCGGCGAGGGCGCCCCTCTCCAGGATGCCGGCGGTCACCACCACGTGGTCGATCCGGCCGGTGGCCTCGAAGGCGGTCTTCAGCGCGGTCTCGACGTCCCCGGCCCGCTCCACGTGGGTGCCGGTGGTGGAACGGCTGAACGGGAAGACCTGGGCGCCGTAGCGAAGGGCCAGCTCGGTCAGCTCGTGGCCGATGCCGTAGCTGCCGCCGAACACGACGATGGTGCGGCCGGTCAGCTCCTCGCGGTAGCTGCGGTGGTCGGTCAGCCGGGGCGCCTGCGCCGCGGCGAGCTGGAAGAGTTTGTCCGCCAGGTGCACGTCGACCGGGTGGGTGACCTTGATGTTCTCGTCCGAACCGTCGATCACCTTGATCGGCGTGCCGGGCAGGTAGCGCAGCACCACGCCGCAGTCGTCGGTGGCGGCGAAGTTCGGGTCGCCCTCGGCGATCCGGTACGCCTCGCGGATGGTGCTGGAGCGGAACGCCTGCGGGGTCTGACCGCGGCGCAGCGAGGAGCGGACCGGAATGTCAGTGATGCAGTCGTTCTCGTCGACCTGGATGATCGTGTCCGCCGACGGGATGGCCACGTCGACCGCGGAGTACGTCCAGAGGGCGTTCACGCACTCCCGCACGATCCGGGCGCTGACCAGCGGGCGTACCGCGTCGTGGAAGAGGATGTTGACGTCGCCGTCACCGATCGCGGCCAGGGCGAGCCGGGTGGTCGCGTTGCGGGTGTCACCGCCCTCGATCACCTTCTTCACCTTGCGGAACCCGGCCTGCGCCACGATCCGCTGGGCGTCGGCGAGGTGGCTGGCGGCCATCATCACGATGATCTCGTCGATCTCGGGGGCGGCCTCGAAGACGGCGAGGGTGTGCTCGATGATCGGCTTGCCGGCGATCTTCAAAAGCTGCTTGGGGATGCCGAGCCCGAGTCGTTCGCCGGTGCCGCCGGCCAGCACCACCGCCACCGTCCGGCCGGGTAGCCAGGACGCCGGCGGAGCTGCCGCCGCGGCGTCCGGGACGGGGGCCTGCTGGTGGGTCATTGCCGATCCTCACTGATCCGCTGGTGCTGCGAGCTGCCGACGCCGGTCCCGGGCTCCCACCACCGTCGCGGCGGGAGCCCGGGATGCGTCACCTGCTGGACATGTAGTCCTCGTAGGCCTTGGTCACCTCGTCGGTGGTGCCGTCCATCCGGATCTGCCCCGACTCCAGCCAGATCGACCGCTCGCAGGTGTCCCGGATCGAGCTGATCGAGTGGCTGACGAGGAACACCGTACCGGCGTCCGCGCGCAGCTCCCGGATCCGCTGCTCGCTGCGACGCCGGAACCGGGTGTCGCCGGTCGCCAGCGCCTCGTCGATCAGCAGCACGTCGTGCTTCTTGGCCGCCGAGATCGAGAAGCGCAGCCGGGCCTGCATGCCCGAGGAGTACGTCCGCATCGGTAGGGAGGCGAAGTCGTCGCGCTCGTTGATCCCGGAGAAGGAGAGGATCTGCGGGGTCATCTTGCGGACCTGCTCGGGGCTCATCCCCATCGCCAGACAGCCGAGGGCGACGTTGCGCTCGCCGGAAAGGTCGCCGAGCAGGGCAGCGTTCACCCCCAGCAGGGACGGCTGGCCCTGGGTGAAGATCCGGCCTCGGTTGACCGGCATCAGCCCGGCGATGGCGCGCAGCAGGGTCGACTTGCCGGAGCCGTTGCTGCCGATCAGCCCGACCGCCTCGCCCCGGTACGCGGTGAAGCTGACGCCCTTGACCGCGTGCACCTCACGCAGCGTCGGCCGTTGCGGCTGCCGGGAGATGATGCGCCGCAGCGCGGCGACGGGGGAGCCGGCGTTGCCCGACCCGGCACCGTAGACCCGGTAGATGAGGTGGGCGTCGTCCACGATCACCGTGGGGATCCGCTCGCCGACAGCCGTGGTGGCCGCGTCCGCCGGTACGTTGAGCTGCTCAGCCACGACCGTACTCCTGTTCTCCGCGCCAGAAGTAAACATATCCGCTAATACTGACCACGGCCGCCCAGGCGACCGCCAGCAACCAGAGCCGCGGCGCCGACGAGGTCAGCGGCGCGTTCTCCAGCAGCGCGTGCCGGACCAGCTCGATGTAGATCAGCAGTGGGTTGAACTGCACGAGGGTGGCCAGCGCCGCCGGCAGGTTCTGCTCGAACACCTTCACGCTGTAGAGCACCCCGGAGCCGTACATCCAGGTCCGCATGACGAACGGCATGATCTGCTTCATGTCGCTCAGCTTCGAGCCGAGCCGGGCGAGGAACAGTGCCACGCCGATGTTGAAGATCGCCTGGAGCAGCATCGCCGGCACCACCAGCAGCCACTCCAGCGTGATCGGCTCGCCGGTGACCAGCACGATCCCCACCAGGACGATCATCGCGGTGACCAGGTTCTGGAACTGGGTGATGGTGACCGCGATCGGCAGGCTGGCCCGCGGGAAGTGCAGCGCCCGGATGAGCCCGAGGTTGCCGGTGATCGCCTGGGTGCCGCCGAGCGCCACGGACTGGGTGAAGTTGAAGACGAACAACCCCACGCAGAGGTAGGCGATGAAGTTCGGCACCGAGGCCTTGGTGCTGAGGATCACGCCGAAGATGAAGTAGTAGACCGCCGCGTTTGTCAGCGGGGTCAGCACCTGCCACAACTGGCCCAGTCGCGCCTGACTGAACGCCGACACGAGTTTGGCGTTGGCGTACGCCGTGATGAAGTGCCGATAGGACCACAGTTGCCGCGTGTAGAGGCCCAGTCCGGGTCTCGCTCCGGCGACGCTCAGGCCGTGCCGGGCGGCGAGTTGCGCCCCGGTGAGTCCCGAATCGGCGTCGGCCACCGCCGTGTTGGACATGTGAAGGCGCTCCGATCTTGTTGTGGGTGCTCGACGGCAGAGCGCGGCCCGCACGCGGCGCGTCGCTTCGTCGTTGCGTGGAAGGTAGTGGACCACACGTCGGGACGCAACCGTACCGTCGCTGCGGTACATTGTCCCACGTGACGACCGAGAAGAGGCGCGCCCCGGCGGGCGCGGCGGTGCTCCGTGGTGAGATCACCACGGCCATCCGCCGTGCGCTGATGCAGGAGCTCGCGGCGGTCGGTTACGGACGGCTCTCCATCGAGGCGGTCGCCCGGCGGGCCGGTGTCAGCAAGACGGCGATCTATCGGCGGTGGAGTTCCAAGCCGCAGTTGGTCCTCGAGATCGTCTCCGCCGCGGCGGGGCAGCGCCTGCCCTTGCCGGACACCGGCGATCTCCGAGGTGACCTGGAGATCCTCTTCATGATCATGGCCAGGGCGCTGCGGCACCCGCTGGCCGCACAAATCATTCCTGACCTGCTGGCCGAGGCCGCCCGTAATCCACAGATGGCGCAGACGCTCGAACAGGTGCTGCGGACGAACCAGCGCGACATCGCCGGCCAACTGGTCGGCCGTGCCATCGAGCGCGGACAGTTGGGTCCGGACACCGATCTCGACCTGGCGGTCGACCTGATCGTCGGGCCTCTGTACTGGCGACTCGCCGTCTCCCGCGCGCCGTTGTCCGCGGACGATCTGCCACGACTGGCAACCATGGTCGCCACTGCTCTGGAGGTAGCATGCCAACCGACTGTCCGGTCAGAGCCGGGCTTCCAACCAACCCCCATGACCCCGGGCGTCGATCCGATTCATCCATGACCCCGTCGGTACCGCCCGCTTCGGTGTCAACCGGACCGGCTAGCATCGCGTCCCGAACGAACCCCCTGTCCCGAGGAGGAAGCCCATGTCTGGGCTGAACGCGGAATTCATCCCCCCCGCCCGTCCGGTAATCGGCGAGGCCGAGATCGAGGCGGCTGTGCGCGTGCTGCGCAGTGGCCTGGTCGTGCAGGGTCCGGAGGTCAAGGCGTTCGAGGAGGAGTTCGGAGAGCTCGTCGCCGGGCGGCACTGCGTCGCGGTGAACTCCGGGACGTCGGCTCTTCAGCTGACCCTGATGGCGCTCGGCTTCGGCCCCGGCGACGAGATCATCGTGCCCTCGTTCTCCTTCGCGGCCAGCGCGAACGCCGTTCGGCTGGTCGGCGCCGTGCCGGTCTTCGTGGACATCGAGCCGGGCAGCTTCTGCATCGACCCGGAGGCGGTCGCCGCGGCGATCACGCCGCGCACCGTGGCAATCATGCCGGTGCACCTCTACGGGCACCCGGCCGCGATGGACCGGATCATGGCCATCGCCGAGCAGCACTCCCTCGCCGTCGTCGAGGACGCCGCCCAGGCCCACGACGCCGCGGTGAACGGACGGCCGGTCGGCGCCATCGGCACCGCCGGATGCTTCAGCTTCTACCCGACCAAGAACATGCACTCGCTCGAGGGCGGCATGGTCACCACCGCCGACCCCGAGCTGGCCCGGACCCTGCGGCTGCTGCGCAACCAGGGCATGGAGCAGCGGTACGCCAACGAGATCGTCGGCGCCAACATGCGGATGACCGACGTGGCCGCGGCGATCGGCCGGGTGCAGCTGCGTCAGCTCCCCGAGTGGACCGAGCAGCGGCGGGCGAACGCCAAGTTCCTCGACTCCAAGATCACCGGGATGGTCACCCCGCCGGTGGCCGACAACGCGCGTCACGTCTACCACCAGTACACCGTGCGGGTGCAGAGCGGTAACCGCGACGCCGCCCAGCGGCGCCTCACCGAGCTGGGCATCGGCAACGCCGTCTACTACCCGACCCCGATCCACCGGCTCAAGCCGTACCTCAACGAGGACGGCCAGCCCGGTCCGTGGGAGCTGCCGGAGACCGAGCGGGCCGCCGCCGAGGTCATCTCGCTGCCGATCCACCCGTCGCTGTCGCCTGCCGATCTGGACCGGATCGCCGAGGCCGCCAACCTCGCCGGGGGTGCCCGATGAGCGCCACCCAGGGACGTAAGCTGCGCGCCGGCCTGATCGGCCTGGGCGCGATGGGGCGCAACCACGCCCGGGTCCTCTCCGGCCTGGACGGCGTCGAGCTGGTCGGTATCGTCGACCCGGCCGGTGACACCACAGGCACCCTGCGCGCACCGGTGGTGCCCGAGCTGAGCGACCTGCTCGCGCTCGGCATCGACTACGCCGTGGTGGCCTGCCCGACCGCGCTGCACGAGCAGATCGGCGTGGAACTGGCCGCCAACGGCGTATCCGCGCTGATCGAGAAGCCGCTCGCCCAGTCGGTGCAGGCAGCGACCCGTCTCGTCGAGGCGTTCGAGTCCGCCGGCCTGGTGGCTGGCGTCGGCCACATCGAGCGGTACAACCCGGCCCTGCAGAACCTGCGCACCCGCCTGGAGGCCGGCGAACTCGGTGAGGTCTTCCAGGTCGTCACCCGCCGCCAGGGCCCGTTCCCGCACCGGATCGCCGACGTCGGCGTGGTCATGGACCTCGCGACCCACGACATCGATCTGACCAGCTGGGTCACCGGTCAGGAATACACCTCGGTGTCGGCCCGGACGGTCTCGCGCAGCGGCCGGCTGCACGAGGACATGGTCGCCGTGGTCGGTCAGCTCGCCGACGGCACGATGGTCAACCACCTGGTCAACTGGCTGAGCCCGCTCAAGGAACGGTCGACGGTCATCACCGGTGACCGGGGCTGCTTCGTGGCAGACACCCTCACCGCCGACCTGACCTTCTACGCCAACGCCGCCATCGACACCGAGTGGGAGGCGCTGCGGGCGTTCCGCGGCGTCGCCGAGGGCGACATGGTCCGCTACGCCATCCCGAAGCGCGAGCCGCTGCTGGTGGAGCACGAGCGCTTCCGGGACGCGGTCGAGGGCAAGGACAGCGACATCGTCACCCTTCGGCAGGGGCTGCGGACCGTGCAGGTCGCGGCCGCGCTGCTCGCCTCCGCCGCCGACGGCTCCACCATCTCGGTGGGCAGTCGCGACGCGGCCGCCCCGGCGGACGCCGCCCTCCTGTCCTGACAGGACGGTGGCATCACCGCCACCTCGACCGACCGGCGCGGTGCCCTGTGCGCCCCGGACAGCAGATTCGATCCTCTTCAACGAAGGGACCGTGCATGGCACCGCCCGCTCGTCGGCCTCGGCTCGCGGTCATCGTAGCCAACGGCATCACCGGCGACTCGCGCGTCCAGAAGATCGCCATCGCGGCGGCCCGGGACGGGTGGGACGTCACCCTGATCGGTGCCGGTGGCACCAAGATCCGGCGAACCCGGATGGGCCCGATCGACGTGGTCCGGATCCCGGTGCGCTCGCACATGCGCCAGGAGCTGACCGGCCATCCGCTGCGTCGCAAGATCACCCAGTTCGGCATCAGTGACAAACAGGCAATGGCCCGCCGCCGGGCGATCCACCAGGCCTGGGTTCGGCAGGCGACCGCCGAGATCGGCTGGCTGCGCGGCGACGGCAGCCAGTCCGGCACCCGTCGGCTGATCGGTCTGCCGCCGAGCCGGGCGCTGGGCGCCATGGTGCGGGTCCGCAGGGCTGCGCACAAGTTCCGGGAGCGCGCCTTCGGCTGGGAGCAGGCCCAGGCGCTGAAGCCGAAGCCGACCGGCAACTGGCGGCGGGACTGGCCCCAACTGCTCGACCTCGACCTGGCCTTCGGGCCGTTCATCGAGGAACTGAAGCCGGACCTGATCCACGCCAACGACATCACGATGATCAACACGGCGGCGCTCACCGTCGCCCGCATGCGGGCGCGTGGCGAGAAGGTCGCCTGGATCTACGACGCCCACGAGTACGTCCCGGGCGTCGACTGGCCCAAGCCCGAAATGTCCACCGCGTTCCCCGGCGTGGAGAAGGAGTTCATCCGTCGCGCCGACGCGGTGGTCACCGTCTCGCCGGAGATCGCCGAGCGGCTGCGGGCCGACTACAAGTTGCCCATCACCCCGCCGGTGGTCCGCAACACCCCGATTCGCGAGTCGGTCGGCACGCAGGCCGTCCCGCCGTCGGTGCGGGCGGCGAGCGGCGTCGGTCCCGAGGTGCCGCTGCTGGTCTACTCCGGGTGGCTCTCCGCGGAGCGTGGGCTGGGCACCGCGGTCAACTCGCTGGCCGAGCTGACCGAGTTCCACCTGGCGATCGTCTCCGGGCGGACAAGCCCCGAACTGGAGTTCCTGCTCAACCGCGCCGAGGAGATCGGCGTCCGCGACCGGATCCACGTGGTGCCCTACGTGCCGCAGCACGCCGTTCCGGACTACCTCTCCACCGCCGACCTGGGGCTGATCTGTTCCAAGCGGACGCTGAACTACGAGCTCTCCCTGCCGACCAAGCTGGCCGAGTACCTGCACGGCCGGCTGCCGGTGATCGCCAGTGACGTCAAGACCCTCGGCGCGTACGTCTCGACGCACGACGTGGGCGAGGTCTTCGTCTCCGACGACCAGCCGAGCTTCGTCGAGGCGGTGCGCCGCGGGTACGCCCGGCGCGACGAGCTGAAGGCGCACATCACGGAGGACATCCTCACCGAGCTGTCCTGGGAGGAGCAGGTCGCCGGGCTGATGAGGCTCTACCGCGAGGTCGCCCCGGTCGCCCCCCGGCAGCCGCGGCCGGAGGTGCCGTGGACGGTGGAGGAGCACGCCGCTCCCAAGCCTGTCGACACCTCGGCCGACCGGCCGCTGGACGCCTGGCGTCCGCTGGGCGAGACCCGCATCCGGCTCGGCCTGGGCCCGGCCAACTACGCCGGCCAGGCGGCGGCCTTCGCGCAGGCCATCTGCCGGGACAACCCCGACGTCTCGGCCGAGGTCGTGATGCGCAAGGGGCCGGACACGTTCGTCTTCCCGGCCGACGTCTACCTCGACCTCAATCGGATCAACCAGCTCGACTTCCAGCTGGAGCAGGTCCAGCGGATCGTCCCGCGCTTGACCCACCTCCTCGTGGACGCCTTCCTGCCGGTCTTCGGGTACCTCAACGGTGACAACATCGAGGGCGATCTGCCGGCACTGCTCCAGGCCAAGATCAAGGTGGCGCTGCTCGCGCACGGCAGCGAGATTCGGCATCCGGGTCGGCACCTGGAACGGCACGAGTTCTCACTGTTCCGGGACGCGCCCGAAGGTGTGGCGGAGCGACTGACCCGTCGCGCCGAGCGCAACCGTCGGGTCGCCGAAGAGAGCGGCCTGCCGCTCTTCGTCACCACTCCGGACCTCCTGGAGGACCTGCCCGGGGCAGCCTGGGCACCCCAGGTGGTCGACGTGGCGAGCTGGGCCAGCGATCACCCGGTCATGCAGCGCCGCCGGCCGGTGGTTCTGCACGCGCCATCGGCCCGCTGGACCAAGGGCACGGACCGGATCCTGCCCGTCCTCACCGAGCTGCACGACGAGCAGGCGATCGAGCTGAAGCTGATCGAGGGCGTGCCATGGGAGGAGATGCGGGAACTCGTCCGCACCGCCGACATTGTGCTCGACCAGTTCGCCACCGGCGCGTACGGCACCTTCGCCGTCGAGGCCATGGCTGCCGGCCGGCCCGTCGTGGCGTTCCTCAACGAGGAGATGCACGCCCGGTTCGGCGCCCACCCGCCGATCGTCAACGCCACCCCCGGCTCGCTGCGCAAGGCGATCGAGTCGCTGATCGAGGACCGGGAGCGGGCGGCGCAGATCGGCGCGGCATCGGTCGAGTACGCCCGGGAGTTCCACGACGGCCGGCGCACCGCCAGCGTCTTCGAGGACTTCCTCAGCTGACGGTGGGGCGGCCGCCCGCCCCACCCGTACGGCCGAAGGGGCGGCCCGCGTCACCGCGGGCCGCCCCTTCGTCTGTCGACTGCCTAGAGTTCCAGACCGGTCGTGACGCGCAGGTCCGGATACTGGCGGGCCACACGTGCGGCAAGCGTGACCGTGTAGACGTCCGACGCGACCACCAGGTCCACGGTGTCCAGGTCGACCGCGCGCAGCGCCGCGTCAAACTGCGTGGCCAGCAGCCGGGGGCGGAACGCCCGGTAGGGCGGCATGAAGAGTCGCTTGTGGACAGCCCCGGAGACCTTTGCCTGCGCCCGCGACAGCACGTCCGCCGGGCGGCGCAACGGCCGGCCCCACCGCCGCTGGGCCAGCCGACCCGCGGCCTTGCTGACCGCTCGAGGCACCCGGAACACCAGCAGCCGCTCCGCCCGGCGGACCGGTAGCTGCTCCTCGGGACGGTCCAGCGGGTGCAGGTGCGGCGGGTGCTCCAGCGCGGCCTCCTCCCAGTGCTCCAACCGGGAGACCAGAACGTGGACGTCGTCGCCGCGCCCGACGAGGCTCTGCACGTAGTTCGTCAGCCGCAGCGACGGTCGGTGGATCAGCGACAGGATGACGATCCGCTTCGGCCGGCCGGCCGCCGCGTCGTGGAGGTGCTCCTCGTCAACGGCTGTCACCACCGTCTCGGTGCCCTCGACCTGGTCGTCCTGCATCTTCACGCGGGCACCTCCTCCGGCTGTGGTGTGGGCCGCGGCGCCCCGGCCAGCGCCCGCAGCTCCGCCTCCAGCGGGGCCAGCATCCGCTCGCGGGTGTACGTCTGGGCATACGCCATCGCCGCCGCCCGAGCCTGCGGGGTGAGATCGCGGGCCAGTTTCGCGGCGGCGATCATCGTCTCCGCGATGCGTTCCGGCTCCAGGCTGTCTGCGTTGAACCAGAGCGGGTAACCGCGCAGCACCTCCGTGGCGGCAATGCCGGGCGCGTGCACCGAGACGATCGGCCGGCCACTGGCCATGTACTCGAAGATCTTGCCGGAGGTGACGTAGCGGGCGCCGCCGGCAAGGAAGACCAGCACGTCGCTCTCGGCGTACGCGCTTGCCACGTCGGTCTTCGCCACCGGCCCGCGGTAGCGCACCCCGGACACCGGGTCGTCCACCTTGTTCGCCGCCGGGTCCAGACCGAGACGCTCGAGGAGCTGCACGTCGCTGCCGCGGAAGAAGCCCAGGTGGCCGAAGATGTTCAGGTTGGCGTCGGCCAGGTCGGGGTGCCGGCGTGCCAACCCCCAAGCCTCGACCAGCTCCTCCACCGGCTGCGCGTGGGTGACCGTACCCAGGTACGAGAAGCTCAGCGGCGCACGCGTCGCCCCTGCCGATGGCGGCGGGGGCATCTCGGCGACCGGCAGGAGCTCCGGATCCCAGCCGTTCGCGACGACCATCATGCGGTCAGCCGCCTCGGGATACCGCTCGGCGTGCCAGCCGCGCAGCGCCTCGTTGACGAAGACCGAGTGGCCGGCGTCGCGGAGCACCCGCCGCTCCCACGCCCACACCGGATGCTCATCGGTGAAGGCCGGCTCGTCGGCGAAGAGATCCAACGTCCACGAGTCGCGGTAGTCCACCACGTAGGGCAACCGGGTGAACTTGTGGATCAACCACGCCGCGGCGAACGAGGCGAACGGGTTGCCGGTAGCCAACACCACGTCGAACGGGGCCCTGGCGTGCATTCGCAGCGCCTTGCGCACCGAGGCCCAGCCCCACGACGCGTAGTGCTCGGGGAAGAGCCGCTGGCCGAGGTCGTAGATGTAGCGAGAGGTCACCGGCATGGCCTGCCGGAACCGGCTGAAGCGGCGTACGTCGCGTTCCCAGATGAAGTGGTTCAGCCGGGGCCGCTCGACCCGGATCCGCTCGTCGACCGTCTCGGCCAGCTTCTCGTCGACCGAGCCGATCGCCTCGTGCAGAAACTTCAACGGCGCGGCGAGCACTGTGACGTCCCAACCCTGCGCCGCCAGGTGGTTCGCTGTCGCCCGCGCGCGGTACACGCCGCTGGCCCGCGACGGAGGGAAGTAGAAGGACAGGTAGAGCACGCGAGGCCCTCGCCTGCTGCGTCTGTTCATCATGCGCCATTCTCTACGAGGTGTCTCGGCGTCGTCACGCTGGCTGTGCCGCGCCGCCCTGGGCGGATTCGAGGCCGTACGCGATGTTCTTGATGCGGTGCCGTTCCTCGGCGAGCCGCGCGGCGACCGGGATGGACGCCGGGTCCCCGACCACCAGCAGGTCGTACCCGCTGGCGCGGATCACGAACCGGCGCATCAGGCGATAACTCACGTCGCCCCAGAGTCGCTGGTAGACCGGGAGGAAGACCCGGCGGTGAAAGCGGTCGGCGATCCGGCGCTCGTAGGCCGGGCCGGCCCGCCGCGACCATTTGGCGAGCGGCCCCCGCCCGATCGCCCGCAGCGCTGCCCGGGGTGCCCGGTGCACCAGGAGCTGCTCGGCCGCCACCGGCAGGTGCCGGCGGCGCAGCCGCGCCAGCTCAACCACCCGTACCCCCGGTGCGAAGCGCTGGGCCCGCCAGGCGGCCAGTTCGTCGACCACGACGGTCGCCGATCCACCGCAGGCGACCACCCGACCCGATTCCTCGGCGACGACCCGGGCCCGGTTGCCGCCCAGGGCCAGGAAGATCACCTGCGACTCAGCCATCGGCCCTCTCCTGATCCGCCGTTGCGGCCGGGACTGTTTCGCCGAACCACGCCCGCTGGTGCGCCAGCGCCACGGCTTCGTAGCCGTAGCGGTCGGTCAGTTCTCGTCGGGCCCGGTCGAGCGCCATCCCCGCGGTGAACCGGTCCCGGAGCCGCCGATACCCGGCGGCCAGGGACTCGCCGTCGTCGGCGACGTCGACCAGCTCACCCGCCGCGTCCTCGATGCCGGCCAGGCTCTCCTCGGGGCCGCCGCAACGGGTCACCAGCACGGGCATACCGGCCGCGGACGCTTCCACCACTGTCATTCCGAACGTCTCGAACTGGCTCGGGTGCACCAGCACGTCGTGCTCGCGCATCAGGCGCAGCGCCGTCTCGGGCGGCACCGCCCCGGTGAACCGGAGCGCCTCCGACAGGCCGAGCTCGGCGGCCCGCTCGGTAAGTCGGCCCTGCAACGGGCCCTCGCCCACGAAGGTCAGGGTCAACGACCGGTCCTCCGCCCGGCACAGCGCGAAGGCCTCGAGCAGCCGTAGCACACCTTTGCGGGGGATCAGCCCGCCGACGAACAACCAGCGCCGCAGCTCCGTCACCGGGGTGTCCCGGGTGGTGGCGAAGGAGACCGGGTTGGGGATGAACCGAACCTTGTCGGCGTGCTCCGGGAAGGCCGCGACCAGCGGGTCACGCACCGCGCCGCCCACCGCGAACACCCCCGCGCAGCGGCGCAGCAGTTCGTCGTACATGGCGCGAGCCTCGGGTTGCTCGAGCACCGCGTCGAGGAAGGTGGCGTGCTCGGTGACGAACACGCGGGCGTCGGGGCGGGCGTTGCGCAGCGCCGCCCAGCCGCCGGGCAATCCGACGTGGGCGTGTACGACCTCGCTGTCGATCGGCCGGCCCCCGAGCGCCGCCCGCAGAGTCTCCTCGTGCCGGCGGGCGATGGTGGCGTAGGACAACCCGACCGCCAGCGGCACCGGCAGGTGCAGCAGCGCCGCGCCGCCCACGGTCGGTCGGGGCCGCAGCGTACGGGGGAGCAGCGCGTGGTGGGCACGGAGGATCTCCGCCTCCTCGGCCGGGCCGAACCGGCCCGCCCACTCATCGCAGTGCAGGACTGTCATGTCCTCGCCAGGCGCGGTGGCCTCGACCATTGCCTTGACGAACGCGCCGAGGAACGGCCGCTGGGTGCTGGGATACCAGGGCGTGACGATAGCGACGCGACTGCGGAAAGGTGCCGTCACTCGAGTTGTTCCTCCCTGAGTCGCGGCAGCGGATCCGTCGCTACCAGCGACGGATCCGGGTGCCGAGTCATCGACGGTGGGCCGACCGTGCCGTAGCACCTGGTGCGCTGGTCAGCCGAGCCGCTCTGCGAGGATCTCGACGACACGCTCGGCCGCGTGGCCGTCGCCGTACGGGGTGCCGCGCTCGGTGCTCGGCACCGGGCGGGTGGCGGCCTCGATCCAGGCCGGGCGGCCCAACGCGTCCGGATCCGGGATGAGCCGGTTCCAGTCGCCGTTGATGGTCTCCACCCATTCGGTCTCCGGGCGCAACGTCGTGCACGGGCGCCCGAGCAGGTACGCCTCCTTCTGCAGGCCACCCGAGTCGGTGACCACCCCGACCGAGCCGAGGACGGCGGCGACGAGGCCGCCGTAGCCGAGCGGGCGGCCGACGTGCACGGCGCCCTGGTTGAGCTTCAGCCCCTGCTCCGCGGCGCGGGCCACCAGCCGCGGGTGGGCGAGCAGCGCCACCGGCACCGGCAGATCGGCCAGGGCGGCGATGAGTGCGGCCAGTCGGGCAGGGTCGTCGGTGTTGTCCGGGCGGTGCAGGGTGGCGACCAGGTACGGCTGGTCGAAGTCGATGCCGTCCGGCAGCGCGGGACGGGCGTGCTCGCCGCGCTGGACGGCGTCCCGTACCCGCAGGCAGACATCCACCATGACGTCACCGCTGAGCACCGAGCGCTCGGCGAGACCCTCGCGGGTCAGGTGGCGGAGGGCCTCCTCGGTCGGCGCGAGCAGCAGATCGGCGGCGTGGTCGGTGAGTACCCGGTTGTGCTCCTCGGGCATGCGGCGGTTGAACGACCGCAGACCGGCTTCCAGATGGGCCACCTTGATGTGCTGCTTCACCGCGGAGAGCGCGCCGGCAAGCGTCGAGTTGGTGTCGCCGTAGACCAGCACCCAGTCCGGCTGCTGCTCGGCCAGCACGGGGTCGATCGCGGCCA
The DNA here is from genome assembly GCF_043197115.1 of Micromonospora sp. NPDC049275. NCBI lineage: Bacteria > Bacillati > Actinomycetota > Actinomycetes > Micromonosporales > Micromonosporaceae > Micromonospora > Micromonospora sp. NPDC049275. The sequence continues at coordinate 286,163 of NZ_JBICSN010000006.1, read as the reverse complement.
GGACCCCGCCGGTCTGCAGGCCGTGGCTGCCGGAGCCGATGCCCAGGTGCACATCCGGGTCGGGGATGCCCAGGCCGGTGAAGAAGACGTCCGAAAGGTCGGCGTCGTAGTGCTGGCCGGTGTGCACGATCACGTGTTCGTGCCCGGTGCCGGCGAAAGCGGCCGCGATCGGCGCCAACTTGACCAGTTGAGGACGAGCCCCGACAACGCTGACGACCTTCACTGAAACATCTCTCCTGCACGTCTCGACACGGTAGGCGGCGGATGCCGTCCGGCGGTCGGGCGCCGACCGTTGGTGTCCGCCGAAGCCCGGGAGCCTTCGCCGTAGGACCATACGTCACGCAGGGTCAGTCGGAACGGACGACCCAGGCGGGGCCGGTGCGAGTTGTGCCGAATCCGTCGTCGGTAGCCCCCTCCGGGGGTCGCCGACCGGCGACCTCCGGCGACGCGGCAGCGGCTGCCCGGGGCGCGCGGCATCACCCGCCGGCGCGGCGCTCAGAAGATCGCGCGCAGGTACGGCACCCGGGCCGCCCCCAGGGAGACCGCGAAGGAGCCGACGATCACCACGGCAAAGGTCGCCGCGGTCGTCAGGAGCGACTCGCCCACCGGGAGCTGGGGGAAAGCGGCCTGGATCAGGGCCAGTAGCAGCAGGTGCACCAGGAACACCCCGAAGGAGGCGTTCGAGAGGTCGACGATCAGCCGTCCGGTCCGCTCGCTCGGTCGCCACCGGTCGCCGAGGCTCAGGGCGACCAGGAAGAGGCAGATGGCGGCGAGCGCCACCGTTGCGCCGACGTAGCTGACCGGCAGCAGGGCCTGGAGGACGGGGAGGTCCGGCTTGGCCCCCCAGCGCCAGACCGCCTCGGCGAGCAGGGCCAACGCGACCAGCGCGGCCACCGGTAGCTGCCAGCCCCGCAGCCGGGTGTTCCGCAACGCCCATCCGGCGAGGAAGTAGCCGACGTAGGGCCACCACATCGTCCACGCGCCGAGGTGGATCGGGCGGCTCACGCCGATCAGGCCGGCGATCCCACTGACGATGAACGCGGCCAACGTCCAGCCGAGGGCGACCGCCGCGGTGCCGTACGCGCGGCGCTGACCGCCGGCGGCGAGGAACGCCGCCAGCACCGGGGCGACGAGGTAGAGCCCGGCGATCAACCAGAGGAAGTAGAGGGCGGTGTAGAGCTTCCCGTCGATCAGGAGCAGGGTGAGACCCTTCCCGGTCAGTTCCTCCCCACGCAGCAGCATCCGCACCCCGAACAGGTAGATCAGGTGCCAGGCGACCAGCGCCGGGAGGACCCGGGCGAAGCGGCGGCGGTAGAAGGCGGCGGGGCCTGCCTGGTGCAGCCGGGGCGCGAGCACCAACGCTCCACTGATCATGACGAACACGGGCACGGTCCAGATCGCGCCGATGTCCACGGCTGTGGCGAGCCACCAGTTGCGGCTGCCCCGACGGTCGTCGTTCGCCACGTACGTGCCGAACACGTGGATGGCCACGACACCGCAGATGGCGAGGAGCCGCAGCACGTCGAGGCCGTACCGGCGAGGTGGCCGGCCGACCGGCGGATTTCCGCTCGCCGTCGCCTCCGCCGCCTGCGCCGGGAGCGGCTCGGCGGGTGGCTCGGACTGACCGGTCTGAGATTGGGTGGGGCTGCTCACCGGCCGGATGCTAACCAGAGACGGTCCCGGAAGCCATTCGAACGCGCTGTCGACCCGCCGGGGTCCCGCGTCGCGCTCTCCGGTCGACTATGGTGTGCGTCGCCGTGGCTGCCCAACCGGCACCTGATACGGAGCGTCGAGCGGACGGGAAGAGACGACGTGGCGCAACTGCCGACAGGCGCAGCGGAGGAGACCAGCGGGGCCGCCAGGACGGCGGTGGCGCCCGCCGTCGACGAGCCCACCCCGCCGTCCGCCCCGCTCCCGGGGTTCCGGCCGATCCTCGCGCTGCTCGGCACCGCCGCCGCGCTGCTTGCCGTGCTCGCCTACGGCCTGCACCGGTCGCCTATCACGTTTGGGGTGTTCACCCACCCGCCCGTCTACGGCATCTGGGCACCCACCTGGGATCGGCTGTCGTTGACTGTCCTGCCGGCCGCGGTGCTGCTCGCCGGGACGGCCTGGCTGGTCACCTCGTCGCGGCGGATCCCGACCTGGCTGGCGCTCGGCGCGCTGATCGGCTGCGGAGTGCTCACCGCCCTGGCCGTCGGCCTGGTCCGAGGAGATCCGCACGACCTGATCCGCGGCCTCTCGACCGGGCCAAAGTCGCCCTACTACACGTCTGACCTGCACTTCCTCGACGAGCTGGGAGTCCGCGAGTTCATTGAGCGGCACCCCCGGATGACCACGGCCCTGCACTCGTACAACTCCCGCACCCATCCCCCCGGGACGCTCGTCTTCCTCTACCTGCTCTTCCGCCTCTTCGGTAGCGCGCACACGCTGCGGATCGCCACCGTGCTGGCGGCCCTGGCGCTCGCGGCGGCGGCATGCGCGTGGGCGATCGGACGGACGCTGGGTGGTGAGCGCGCCGGGCGCATCGCGGCGGCGCTGTTCGTGGCCGCGCCGGGACCCCTCATGCTGGCCTACAGCAGCCTCGACATGACGTTCGCGTTGGTGATGAGCGCCGCTGTCGCGCTGTTCGTGCTTGCCATCCACCGACGGTCGGCGCTGGTCGCCGCGGCGGCCGGCGCGGTACTGGGGCTGGGGACGCTGCTGACGTTCGCCACCTCCTTCGTGGCCCTGGCAGCGACGCTGGCGGTGCTGGTGCAGAGCGGCAGCCTGCAGCGCGCGGCCCGGCTGCTCGGCGCGGCGCTGGCTGGCGGAGCGCTCGTCCTGGTGCTGGCCAGGGTGCTGGGCGGCTTCGACGTGCTCGCCTCGTACCGTTCCTCGCCCGGCGCCGGGCGCCCGTACGACCCGTACTGGATTGTCGGCAGCCCGTCGGCCTGGCTGATCTATGCCGGGCTGCCGCTGGCCGCGCTGGGGATTGCCGGGTTGTTCTGGGCCGTTCCGGACGCCCGCCGGCCGGTCCTGCCCCTGATCCTGGTCCTGCTGATGGTCGGCTGGGCCGCCCTGCCCACCGTGTACACCAAGCTGCGCCCCGGCGAGGTGGAGCGGACCTGGGCGTTCCTCTACCCGCTGCTGGCCGCAACGGCCGGGGTGATGGTCGACCGGTGGAGCCGACGCTCTCGGCTCCCGGCGGGCGCGCTGGTGGCCGGGCTCGTCATCCTCTCGGTGGCGCAGGCGGTCCTGCTCCAGGGCCTGTGGGATAACTTGAACTGAGCGGGAGCCAGAGGTGACGCCGTCCGGGCCGCCCGAGTGGGCGGTACCCGACTCGATGTCCTGATCTACTCCCGTAACCTCGGCAGGATCCCTTGGCCGGAAGGGCGACGCCCGGCAGGATCGGCGTGGTCGCGCCGAGCGGCGGATTTCAGGCGAAAGGCAGAAGAAGACAGCATGGGACGCGAGGACACCGCCGGGGCACCAACCTCCCGTGGCCGGGTGGTCATGCTTGTCGACAACGGGGTCCACGGCGACTCCCGGGTCCAGAAGGCGGCCCGCTCGGCCGCCGACGCCGGCTGGGAGGTCATCCTGCTGGGCAAGGCTCCCGACGGCCTTCCGCGCACGTGGCAGCTGGGTGGCGCGGAGGTTCGCCTGCTCACCGTGCCCGACCTGCTGCGCCGCCGTCGGCACGAGTTCCGCCGGGTGTGGCGACGCGGTGTGCTGTCGTACCCGCCGAACGGCATCGCCCCGCACCGTGCACAGGCGGTCAAGGCCTGGCGTACGGACCTGCGGCTGCGCGAGGCGGAGCTGACCCTCGCCGCCCGTGCCGGCCACCCGGCTCCCGGCTGGCGGCGGACCGCGCTGAGGGCGGAGCACCTGGCCGCGCAGACGGTGTCCCGCTGGGTGTCGTTCCGCTACTGGCAGCTCAGCCGGGGGCAGCAGGCGCGCCGGAAGCTCGCCGGACCCCTCGACCGGGCGTACACCCGGTTCTGGGAGGCGGTCCGGGGCGACCGTGCGTGGCGCCGGCTGGAACCCGCGCTGTGGGACTGGGAGCTGGCCTTCGGCCCGGTGATCGACGAGTTGCGCCCGGACCTCATCCACGCCAACGACTACAAGATGCTCGGCGTCGGCGCCCGGGCCACCCTGCGGGCCCGCGCCGCCGGCCGGCCGGTCAAGCTGGTCTGGGACGCGCACGAGTTCCTGCCGGGGCTCAACCCGGGATTGAGCAAGGGCCGGTGGTTGCGCGCCCAGTGCGCCCACGAGCGGGAGTACGCGCCGGTCGCAGACGCCGTGGTCACCGTCTCGGAGGCCCTGGCCGACCTGCTCCAGCGGGAGCATCGACTGCGGGAACGACCGGCCGTGGTGCTGAACGCGCCGAACGTCGGCCCCGCCCCGGCCGACGCCGCGCCGGCGCCGGACCTGCGTGCCCGCTGCGGTATCGGCCCGGATGTGCCGTTGCTTGCCTACTCGGGTGCGGTGGCCCCGGTACGCGGCGTCGACGTGGCCGTGGAGGCGCTGCCGAAGCTGTCCGGGGTGCATCTGGCACTGGTCTCCCTGCCGCCGGGGAAGACCAGCACGCCGTCGATCGCCAAGCTGCTCGCCCGCGCCGCGGAGCTGGGTGTCGCCGACCGGGTGCACACGCTGCCGTACGTCGCCCACCACCAGGTGGCCGCGTTCCTGTCGGCCGCGGACGCCGCCATCAGCCCGCTGCACCACCTGCCCAACCACGAGATCGCGCTCAGCAACAAGTTCTTCGAGTACTCGCACGCCCGCCTGCCGATCGTGGTGAGTGACGTGAAGACGATGGCGGAGACGGTCCGCTCGACCGGGCAGGGCGAGGTGTTCCGGGCACAGGACGTGGACGAGTTCGTCCGGGCCGTCCGCGCGGTGCTCGGCGACCCCGGGCGCTACGTGGCCGCGTACGACCGGCCGGGTCTGTTGGACCAGTGGACCTGGGAGCGGCAGGCGGAGGTGCTGGACGGCGTCTACGCCCGGCTGTGCGGGCAGCGCCGACCGGAACCAGCCGGCCCGGCCGCGGCACTCCTGCCGAGCGGCTCGCGCTGAGCGACAGGCAGCGGACCGAACGACCGGTCGACGCCGCGACACCGGGTCGCTCCGGGAGAGTATCGGCCGGACGTTACCGTAAACTCGCCCGGGCTTTCCGGGCACGAGACCGGCAAGGCTAGAGAGGCGAAAGATGGAGCTCGATGGTGCGCCCGCTGCGCCGGGTTCTCGTGGACGGGTTGTCATGCTTGTCGACAACGGCGTCAACGGTGACTCCCGGGTGCAGAAGGCGGCGCGTTCGGCGGCCGAGGCCGGCTGGGACGTCGTGCTGCTCGGCCGTTCGCCGGTCGGGGTGCCCCAGACCTGGCAGCTCGGTCGGGCCGAGGTGCGTCTGCTGGCCATGCCCGACCCGCTCGCGCGGCGTCGGCACGAGTTCCGTCGGGCCTGGCTGCGCTGGCCGTTGGCGTACCCGCCGAGCGGCATCGCCCCGCACCGCGCCCAGGCCGTCAAGGCGTGGCAGGCCGACCTCGCGGTCCGGGCGGCTCAGCTCAAGCTGGCCGATCCCGCCGCCCCCCGCCTCGCGCTGCGCCGCCGGGCCCTGGCCGCGGAGCGGATCGTCGCCCAGGTGACCCGCAAGTGGGTCTCGTTCCGCTACTGGCAGCTCACCCGGGCCCGCACCCGGCGGAAGTTCCGCAACCCGTGGGACCGCGCCTACACCCTGTTCTGGCAGGCGGCGAAGGGCGACGGCGCGTGGCGACGACTGGAGCCCGGCCTGTGGGACTACGAACTGGCGTACGGACCGGTCATCGATGAGCTGCGGCCGGACCTGATCCACGCGAACGACTTCCGGATGCTCGGTGTCGGCGCCCGCGCCAAGATCCGCGCTGCCGTCGAGGGACGCGAGATCAAGCTGGTCTGGGATGCCCACGAGTTCCTGCCCGGGCTCAAGCCGTGGCAGGACAACGCGCGTTGGCTGCCGGCCCACAAGGCCCACGAGCGGGAGTACGCCCGCTACGCCGACGCGGTGATGACCGTCTCGGACGGGCTGGCCGAGCTGCTGCAACGCGAGCACGGGCTGTCCCGGGCGCCGGACGTGGTGCTCAACGCGCCGGCCGCCGACCACGGGGCACTGGACCCGGACGCTCCCGTACCGGACCTGCGGGCGCTCTGCGGCGTCGGCCCCGACGTGCCGCTGCTCGTCTACAGCGGGGCGGCGGCCCGGCAGCGTGGTCTCGACATCATGGTCGACGCCCTGCCGCAGTTGCCCGACGTGCACGTGGCGCTGGTCGTGAACAAGCCGACCGGCCCGTACGTGACGGGCGTGCTCGCCCGGGCGGCGCGACTCGGTGTCGCCGACCGGGTGCACACGCTGCCGTACGTGGCGCACTGGCAGGTGGTGTCGTTCCTGTCGGCGGCGGACGCCGGGGTGATCCCGATCCACCACTGGCCCAACCACGAGATCGCGCTGATCACCAAGTTCTTCGAGTACTCGCATGCCCGGCTGCCCCTGGTGGTCAGCGACGTGAAGACGATGGCCGGCACGGTCCGCTCGACGGGGCAGGGCGAGGTGTTCCGGGCCGAGGACGTGACGGACTACGTTCGCGCCGTGCGGGAGGTGCTCGCCGATCCCGCGCGCTACCGGGCCGCCTACGACCGTCCCGGACTGCTGGAGAGCTGGACCTGGGAGGCCCAGGCCGAGGTGATGGACGGGGTGTACCGGCGGCTGCTGCCGGACCGGCCGCGACCCACCGCCGGCGGTCGCGGTCTCGCGAGCGAGATCCAGTCGTCGGTGGGAGCCGGCACGTGACCCCACCGGACGTGACAGTCGTCACCGCCGTCTACAACACCATGCCGTACCTGACCCGTTGCCTGACGTCGCTGATTGAGCAGACGATCGGTCGGGACCGGCTGGAGGTCGTCGCGGTGGACGATGGCTCCACCGACGGCAGCGGACGCGAGCTCGACCGTTTCGCCCGTCTCTACCCCGGCACCGTCAAGGTCATCCACCAGCCGAACTCCGGTGGGCCGGCAGCACCGAGCAACCGGGGTCTGGAGCACGCCACCGGGCGGTACGTCTTCTTCATCGGTGCCGACGACTACCTGGGCCCGGAGGCGCTGGAGCGGTTGGTGGCCGCCGCCGACCGGTGGGAATCGGACGTCGTGCTCGGCCGCACCGTCGGAGTCAACAGTCGCTACATCCACCAGGCGATCTTCGAAAGCACGGAGCCGGACGTCGACCTCTTCGACTCCGCGCTTCCCTGGTCGCTGTCGAACACCAAGCTGTTCCGCCGTGAGCTGATCGAGCGGCACGGGCTGCGCTACCCGGAGGACATGCCGGTCGGCAGCGACCAGCCGTTCACGATCGAGGCGTGCGTGCACGCCCGGCGGATCTCCGTGCTCGCCGACTACGACTACTACTACGCGGTGCGCCGGCTGAATGCCCGTAACATCACCTACAAGAGCCGGCACCTGGAGCGGCTGCGCTGCGCCGAGGAGCTCGTCCACTTCGTGGCGCGGCTGGTGGAGCCGGGCAAGCGTCGCGACGCGGTGCTACTGCGGCACTTCACCCTGGAGGTCGCCAAACTCCTGGAGAACGACTTCCTGCGGCTCAACCGGGACACCCAGGACGGCGTGCGGGTCGGGGTGCGGAAGCTGGCCCAGGAGTACCTCACCGACGACATCCGGGACCGGCTGCCCATCGAATCCCGGGTCCGTCTCGCCGCAGCCCGTTACGGCGACCTCGACGACCTGCTCGCGGTGATCCGGCAGGACGCGCAGCAGGGCATCCCGCCCGCAGTGGTGGACGGCGACCGCTGGTACGCCGGCTACCCCGGCTTCCGTGAACCCCGGCTGGGCATCCCGGACCCCTGGTTCGAGATCACCGACACGGTCCCCGACTGGCTGGCCCGGTTCGACACCGTCTCTGCCGCCTACGAGGGCGGCCGGACCGGCGCGCCGGCGCTGGTCGTGACCGCGCGAAGCCCTCGCCCGGACCTCCCGACGGTCACCTCCGGGATCCAGCTGTCCGCCGGGGACTTGGCGGGCGCTACCCTCGCGGTCGAGGCGGACGCCACGGGGACGACCGTCCGGTCCCGGATACCGTTGAAGCGGGTGCTGGCCGCCATCGCCCCCGGCGGCGAGCTGCGGGTCGTCCAGGCTCAGGTGAGCGCCTTCGGGGCCACCGGGTCGGCGGCGTTGCGCGGTCCTCGGCAATCGGCGCCGCTGCGGACCGTGGTGCGTCACGGCTCCCGGCTGTACCTGTTCACCAGCACCACGAATCACAAGGGCCAGCTCGTCATCGCCGTAGCACCTGTGACGCCGCGCCGGCTGATGGCCCGCCTGCGACGCAGGCTCCCACTAGGAGGAAAGTAGTAGCCATGAACATCTCCGTCGTCGCACTCGGAAAGATCGGGCTGCCGCTGGCCGTGCAGTTCGCCGCGAAGGGGCATCGAGTGCTCGGTGCCGACGTCTCCGAGCGGGTTGTCAGCCTGGTCAACGACGGGGTGGTCCCGTTCCCCGGTGAGACCGACCTGGACGTCAAGCTCAAGGAGGCGGTCGCCGCCGGGCTGTTGTCGGCCACCACCGACACCGCCGCCGCGGTCGCCGAGTCCGAGGCCGTCGTCGTGGTCGTGCCGCTCTTCGTCGATGGCGAGGGTGTGCCGGACTTCGGCTGGATGGACGACGCGACCCGGGCGATCGCCCGTGGGCTCAAGCCGGGCACCCTGGTCAGCTACGAGACCACCCTGCCGGTCGGCACCACCCGCAGCCGCTGGGCGCCCATGCTGGAGGAGGGCTCGGGCCTCACCGTCGGCAAGGACTTCCACCTCGTGTTCAGCCCGGAGCGGGTGCTGACCGGTCGGGTCTTCGCCGACCTGCGTCGCTACCCCAAGCTCGTCGGTGGCGTCGACGAGGCGTCGGCCGCGCACGGTGTCCGGTTCTACGAGGCGGTGCTCGACTTCGACGAGCGGCCGGAACTGTCCCAGCCCAACGGCGTGTGGGACCTCGGGTCGGCGGAGGCGTCGGAGCTGGCCAAGCTGGCCGAGACGACCTACCGGGACGTCAACATCGGGCTGGCCAACCAGTTCGCCCGTTTCGCCGACACCGTCGGCGTCGACGTCACCAAGGTCATCGAGGCATGCAACACCCAGCCGTACAGCCACATCCATTCACCGGGCATCGCCGTCGGCGGCCACTGCATCCCGATCTACCCGCGGATGTACCTCTGGAACGACCCGGCGGCCACCGTGGTGCGCTCGGCCCGGGAGGCCAACGCGGCCATGCCCGACTACGCCGTCGACCTGCTCGCCGCCGCGTACGGTGACCTGTCCGGTGTGGGCGTGCTGGTGCTCGGTGCCGCCTACCGGGGCGGCGTCAAGGAGACCGCGTTCTCCGGGGTCTTCCCGACCGTCGAGGCGCTGCGCAAGCGCGGTGCCACGCCGTACGTCTCCGACCCGATGTACACCAACGACGAGCTGGCCGCGCACGGGCTGCCCGGCTACGACGGCCAGCCGATCGGCGCAGCCGTCATCCAGGCGGATCACGCCGAGTACCGCAACCTCGCCCCGGGCGACCTGCCTGGCGTGACGGTGCTTGTCGACGGCCGTCGGGTCACCGACCCGGCGCGCTGGGCGGGCGTCCGCCGAGTGGTCATCGGCGGCTGACTCCGGATGCGCTCCCGGCGGGGGTGGTCGTCGACGACGACCGCCCCCGCCGCGCCTTTTCAGCCCTGCTGCGGCGGGTTCTCCACGTCCCGGGAGATGACCTCGCCCTTGGCGTCGACCCAGCCCTTCGGCCGGGCCGGGTTGCCGGCGACCAGCTGGTACGGCTGCACGTCCTTCGTCACCACCGAGCCGGCGGCGATCATCGCGTACTCGCCGACCTCGATGCCGCAGACCAGGGTCGCGTTCGCGCCGATGGAGGCGCCTCGCCGGACCAGGGTCGGCGTGATGGTCCAGTCCGGATTCTGCGCCCGCGGCCGAAAGTCGTTGGTGAAGACCGCGCACGGGCCGACGAAGACCTCGTCCTCGATGGTCACGCCCTGGTAGACGGAGACGTTGTTCTGGATCTTCACGCGGTCGCCGACCGTCACGGTGGCGTCGACATACACGTTGCGCCCGATCACGCAGCCCGCGCCCACCTGGGCCGATGATCGGATGTGGGCCAGGTGCCAGACCTTGGTGCCGTCGCCGACCTGGGCGCCGTCCTCGACGTCGGCGGTGGGGTGGACGAAGACCGAGGGGGCCGGTGAGGTGCTGTCAGTCATCCTTCAACTCGCATGTGTCGCAGGGCGCAGAGCGCCGTCGGTGACCCGCGCCGGCTCGGGCCGGGAACTTGGCACCGGTCGCGCGGATCGGGGCTGCCACGCTGCCCCGGGCACGGAGCGTGCCGTCGGGGCGCGGGACTCGGCGTAGCATATCGACCGCTCAGCCGAGCAGCGCCGCCACCGCCTCGGCGGCCGGGGTGTCCACCGGCAACGCCTGCGCCGCCGCCACCGCCGCGACCGGCAGCGGCCCGTACAGGTGCGGAAAGAGTTGCCCGCCGCGGGACGGCTCCCAGTGCAGCGCGTCGCCCAGTCGCTCCTCCTCGACGCTGAGCAGGGTGAGGCCCGTGACGCCGGTGAAGTGCCGGCGAGCGGTCTCCACCACCTGGTCGCCGGCGGAGAGGTGGATGAAACCGTCCTGCCGGTCCACCGCGGAGCCGGTGAAGGTGCCGGCGGCCCGGGCGTCGTCCCACTCGGTCGTCGGCAGCAGCTTGTAGATCATCTCCGCAGCCTACGTCGGCCCGGTGGGCGTTTCGGCCGTACCGCCGCCGACCTCGGTCGCGGCCCGGCATGCTCAGGTGGAGCGGCCGTGGAGGGATGGACGATGGCGAGCTACGACGACGACTGGACCGACACCCAGCGCGGGTTGTACGACGAGTGCTACCGGGCCGGCGGCGAGTGGGCCGAGGACCCGGACACCCCGTCCGACGACGTACAGCATGTGATCAACCTGGCCGAGGCGGACGACGACGCCTTCGACGACGCCGAGATCGACTATCCGCCCCTGGTCGACGCCGTCACCCAGGCCAGCGGCGTCAACGTCACGAGCGTGCCGGCCCGCCACGACGACCCGGGCTTCCGGGGCTTCGCCGACGGCGTCCGCGACGCGGTCGCCGACGACGTCTTCGGTCTGTAGCCGACCCGACCGGAGGCGGCCTCCCGCTCGCGGCGCCCTTCTGCCACCATTCGCAGGACGGCTGCGACGGATGGGGGCACGGTGCGGATCCTGCTGGTGGAGGACGACCGCCGCGTGGCCGCCGCGCTCTCCTCCGCCCTGACCCGCCGCGGCTACGAGGTCGAGCACGCGGCCACCGTCGCGGCGGCCCTCTCGGCCGCCCCCTGCGACCTGGTGCTGCTCGATCTGACCCTGCCCGACGGGGACGGCACCGACGTGTGTCGGGAGCTGCGTCGACGCAGCAGCCAGCTCGGCATCATCGCGGTGACCGCGCGGGGTGAGGAACGCGACCGGGTGCTCGGGCTGCGCCTCGGCGCGGACGACTACGTGGTCAAACCGTTCTCGATGGTCGAGCTGCAGGCCCGGATCGAGGCCGTGCTGCGGCGGGCCGCGAACGCGGCGCCCGAGCGGCACCTGATCGAGGCGGGGGCGGTACGCATCGACGTGGCCGCCCGCACGGTGACGGTGGCGGGGCGCGCGGTCACGCTTACCCGCAAGGAGTTCGACGTTTTGCTGTCGCTGGCCCGCCAGCCGGGGGTGGCGGTGCCCCGCGACCGCATCCTGCTCGACGCCTGGGGCACCACCTGGGCCGATCGGCACACCGTCGAGGTGCACGTCGGGTCGTTGCGCGGCAAGCTGGGCGACGCGCGCCTGGTGGAGACCGTCCGCGGGGTCGGCTACCGGTTGCGCGATGCGTGAGGGGCTGCCGTGCGCCGTCGACTGGTGATCAGTTACCTGCTGCTGATGGTGCTCGTCCTCATCGCGTTGGAGAGCCCGCTCGCCGTCACCCTGGCCAGCCGGGAGACCGAGCGGGTACGCGCCGACCGGCTCGCCGACGCCACCCGGTTCGCCTCGCTCGCCGGGCCGGCGCTGCGCGGCGGCGGGCCCGGCCCGATCGGGGCGGAGCTGCGCAGCTACGACGAGCTGTACGGGATCGGCGCGGCGGTCGTCGACCGGGACCGGGACATCGTCGTCGACTCGGCGAGCTGGCAGTCCACCGGCACCGCCATGGTGCTGGACGTCGCGTTGTCCGGGCAGCAGGCAAGTGCGCCCGAGTCGGTCTGGCCCTGGTCGGCCGGGCCGGTGGTGGTGGCGGTGCCCATCAACGACGGCGGTGAGGTCCTCGGCGCGGTGGTGATCGTGACGCCGGCCGACGAGATCCGTCGGGCGGTGGGCACCTGGTGGCTGCTACTCACCCTGGCCGGCCTGCTCGTCGTGCTGGCCTGCGTGCTCACCGCGTTCTGGCTGGCCGGCTGGGTGCTGCGCCCGGTGACCGAGCTGGACGCGGTCACCCACGAGATCGCCGAGGGTGATCGGGGGGCGCGCGTGCAGCACCGGCTCGGTCCGCCGGAGCTGCGCCGGCTCGCGGCCAGCTTCAACCACATGGCCGACGTGGTCTCCGACGTGATGGACCGGCAGCGCGCGTTCGTGGCGCACGCCAGCCACCAGCTGCGCAACCCGCTCACGGCGCTGCGCCTGCGGGTGGAGGAGCTGGGGCCCAGCCTCACCGACGAGGACGGGCGGTCCGAGCACCGGCTGGCGCTGGAGGAGACCGACAGGTTGGCGCTGGTGCTCGACGCGCTGCTGACCCTGGCCCGCGCCGAACGGGAGGAGAACGAGCGCGTCACCGTGGACGCCGCCGCCGTGGCCGCGTCCCGGGTGTCCGCGTGGGCGCCGTTGGCCCGGCACCGGTCGGTGTCGCTGCGGCTGGCCACGAGCGACGCCCCGGCGTACGCGCGGACCGTACCGACAGCCGTCGACCAGGCGTTGGACGCGCTCATCGACAACGCGGTGAAGTTCAGTGGGGCGGGCGGGGCGGTGACGGTGACCGTGACCCGCCGCGACGGTGGGGTGGTCCTGGAGGTGCGCGACACCGGCCCGGGGATGACGGAGAGTCAGCTCGGCCAGGCCACCGAGCGGTTCTGGCGGGCGCCGGACGCGCAGAACGTCGACGGCGCCGGGCTCGGCCTGACCATCGCCGCTGTGCTGGTGGACGCCTCCGACGGGCGGCTCACCATGTGGCCCGCCACGCCGCGCGGGCTGGTCGCCGGCCTGTGGTTTCCGGAGCCCTCACCGGAGCCCGAGCCGGCCCCCGAGACCGGGCCGGCGGGGGAGCCGGCGGACGAGGACACCGCCGTCGACAGGCGGCCCGCCCCGACGCGGTAGTGGGCCGAGCGGGCCGGGTGGCCCGCCCGTCGACCGTCAGGGCTTGGCGGCCCGGTACCAGGCGGCGGCCCCGGGGTGCAGCGGCAGCGGCGCGGTGGCGATCGCCGAGCGAGGGCTCATCCGCCCCGCCGCCGGATGCGCCGCGCCCAGCTCGGCCCGGCGCTCCATCAGCAGCCGGGTCACCTCCCGCACCAGCGGCTCCGGCAGGTTGGCCCGCACGATCAGGTAGTTCGGGTCGGCGACAGTGGTCACCGGGTTCATGCCGTACACCGAACGGGGAATGTCGCGGGAGACGTAGACCTGGCCGTAGCGGGCGCGCAGCGGCTCCGTCCACTCACCCAGGTCCACGATGCGGGTCGCGCTGCGCCCGGCCAGCTCCTCGATGCCCCGCACGGGCAGACCGCCGGAGAAGAAGAACGCGTCGATGTGCCCCGTGCGCAGAGCCTGCACCGAGTCGTCCAGGCCGAGCCGTTCCCGGCGTACCGTGTCGCCGCCGAGCCGGGCCACCTCCAGCAGCCGGGTGGCGGTGATCTCGGTGCCCGAGCCGGCCGCGCCCACGGAGACCCGCCGGCCACGCAGGTCGCCGACCGTGCGGACCGGGCCGCCGTCGGTGGTGACCAGGTGCAGTTGGTCGTCGTACACCCGGGCCACCGCGTCCACCGACGGGTTCAGCGCCGGGCTGCTGGGCAGCACGTCGGCCTGGGTGAAGCCCAGCTCGGCTGCTCCGGAACCGACCAGGCGGACGTTCTCCGCCGAGGCGGCGGTGATCACCACGCTGGCCCGTACACCAGGCAGCTCCCGGTTGAGGATGGTGGCGAGGGACTGCCCGAACGCGTAGTAGACGGCGGTGGGGCTGCCGGTGGCGATCCGGATCGCCATCGGCTCGGCCGGGTCGTCCCGGCAACCGGCGGCGGCGAGTGCCACGACCAGCACCAGCGCCGCCGCTCCCGCTCGGCGTGGACCGGCGCGACCCGAGGAGGTACGACTCACGCGGTGCACTGTGCGCGCTACGGCGCATCGGCGCAAGCCCGTACCGGTCGGTGCCGCCGAGGGGTGCCGGTCAGCAGGCCGGACGGTGGGCCGGCCCCGCCGCCACGCCCCGGGCCGGCTCCATCGACGCGCTGCGCAGGATGCGCTCCCGGTCCGGCCCGTCGGCCACGCTGACCAGGAAACAGCCGGTGCCCGGGCGGAGCACGGCCGGCACGTCGAGCACGGCCGCGCTGCGGATCAGCACGGCGGCCAACTCCCGGTCGGTGAGGCGTACGCCGAGGATGTGCCGCCGCACGTGCCGCCCGCCGGCCAGGAGCGCCGACCGCCACGCCGCCGCCGCGAGCCGGGACGTCCACCGGCGGCGGGCCGGTGAGGCACCCGGCACGGGACCGCCCAGCAGCTCCCGACGCCCCTGCCACCACCCGGCATCCACCATCCGGGCGTACGCCCCCCGGTGCTCCGGCGGCACCCAGAGTCGGTGCAGCTCGTAGCGGCGGCGCAGACCGCCGACTGTCAATTCCTGGGTGACCGGGATGTCGAGGCGGGCGAGCAGCTGCCGCATCCGCTGCGCGGCGTCCTCCCGGTTGAACTCGACACCCGGCGCGTGCGACGGCAGTGCGGCGGCCGAGCGGGCGCCGGTCGGCGGTGCCGTGCAGCGCAGCAGGCAGGCGGCCTCGAAAGCGTCGCCCAGGGTCAGCCAGTCCAGCGGGGGAGGCGTCGCCGGCGAATGGGGCCGGTCGAGCAGGGCGGGATCGCGGGCCAACTGAAGGCTCCCTTGTCGGAGTCTGGGTTCCCCTACCGTGGCCCCCACGCGCCCGTTGCGGAACGCATTCCGCCCAGCCTTGAGGAAATCTTGCGGCTGCCGCGCCGCTACAGGTCGGTCACGACCAGGTCCACCTGCCGGACCCGGCCGGCGGCCACGGGCTCCTCCACGACTGTGTGCTTCAGCTCCCGCAGCGTCCCGATCAGCTCCGCGGCGGTACGCGGCCGAGCGCCGACGATCAGCAGGTCACGAACCAGCCGTCCCTTGGTCGCCTTGTTGAAGTGGCTCACGACCGAGCGGACCGGTACGCCGTCGACCTCCCGCTCGTGCAGCACCCGCACGGTCACCGTCCGCTCGGCCAGCTCCCCGCGCGGAGTCCAGGTGGCGGCGTACGCGCCGGAGCGCAGGTCCAGCACCGGCCCCCGACCCGCCGCGCCGGCCAGGACCGGCTCCAGCTCCTTTCGCCAGTACGCCGACAGCGCCCCGACGCCCGGCAGGCGCGCGCCGATCGGGCAGCGGTACGGGGGGATCCGGTCGGCGAGACGGACCGCCCCCCACAGTCCGGAGCTGATGAGGATCGACCGGCGGGCCGCCCGCTGTGCGGCCGACGGCAGGGTGGCCAGCTCCAGCGCTTCGTAGAGCACGCCCGTGTAGAGCCGTTCGGCCGGGGCGGTTGCCGCCGCGCGCAGCCGGGCGTTGCGGCGCAGCTCACCGCGCTGGCCTTCGCTGAGGCCGAGCGCGGCACGGGCGACCTCCTCGTCGGGGCCGGCGCTGAGGGTCACGAGCGCGTCGAGCACCCGCTCGCGGGCCGGGTTCAGCTCCGGCAGGGAGAGCTTGTCCGGGGTCCACCGCCGTCCGGTGCCGGCGTCGGCCTTCCCCTCCGAGGGCGGCAGCAGGATGAGCATCGGGTCTCCTCGGGCGGGTGGAACGGCGGCCCGGCCAGCGTACGACCCGCCGCTACCGCCAGGGCCGCACCGGTGTGTCGGGGTGGTACACGCGATAGCCGCCGACCTCGCGTACCGCTGCGGCGTCGGGCCGGTCGCCGAGCAGCCGGCGCAGCCGCCGGTCCATCGGTGAGTCGACCTCCACCACGTAGCCCGGCCGGGCTGCCCGCCCGACCTGCCGCCAGTAGGGCCGGTAGCGGTTCTGCCCGGGGGACAGATCCCCGTCGAGCACCGCGCAGACCACCGACTCGTCGGTGTTGAAGGTCAGCCGGTTGCAGGTCCAGTAGTCCCCGTACACCTCGTGGGGGCCGTTGGCGCGTAACGCGGCGGCCAACTCCCGGGCCTGGCGTTCCTCGGTCCGCGACGCGGCGGTGCCGGTGCTCGCGAAGAGCACGGTCATCACAAGCGTCGTCGCGGTCAGCGCCGCCAGCACGGCGGTGGCCAGCGCGCCGGCCAGCCGGCCGAGCGCGCCCACCGTGCCCCGCCAGCAGGCGAGAGCCGCCACCCAGAGCGGCCAGAGCACCGCCGGCAGCGACAGTTGCAGCACCGACAGGTAGCGGGCGTTGTCCAGCGGACTGGTCGCGGCGAGCGGGCTGCGCACGTACGACAGCAGGGTCAACGCCGCGCCGACGACAAGCGCGAGCTGCACCACCGGCCCGACCCGCGCGCCCCGCAGCGTGGTCTCGCCCCGCGTGCCGGGCGGCGTGGCGGCGGCCTGCGTGCCGCTCGTCATGCGGGCGGCCCGGCGGTAGGCGAGGAGCGCGAGCACGGCGGCGGCCACCAGCAGCACCGGATAGAGCAGCCCGAACCACTGTTGCCACCGGCCGCACCCGTCGACCGGGCAGAGCCCGTGTGCCAGTGGCACCCCCTCCAACAGGCCGCCGGAGATCCGGTCCGACCACTGCGGCGACGGGCCGGCCTTGGTGCTGACCTCCCGGAACACCGTCAGCGAGTCCTCACCCGGCCCGGCCCGCAGGTTGTCGACGATCATCGGTGCCACCCCGGCCACGAAGCCCGCCACCAGCAGCAGCCCCGACCAGCCGAGAAGCTCCCGCCGCACCGCCCACACCAGGGCCAGCCCGGCCACCGCCAGGTACGGCAGGATCAGCCAGTCCGACCAGGCGGCCAGCCCGACCAGGAGCCCGAACAGCGCGACGGCCAGTCGCCGGTGCCGGACCGTCCCGGCGGCCAGCCCCACGGTGATCAGCAGCATCAGCAGCACCGCCGGCTTCACCTCCGGCCGGCCGCCGACAACTGTGAGCTGGTCGCGCACCACCCGCTCCGGCCCCAGCGCCAGCAGGCCGACGACGAGGACGGCGAACCACGGCGTGTAGAGCCGGCGGGTGAGCCGGTACACGAGGTAGAGGAAGACCGCGTACAACGCGAGCATCGGCAGCCGCAGCACCGGCCAGCTCGGCCCGGCCACCGCGAGCAGCGGCGCGGCCAGGTACGACTCCAGCATGCCCATGTAGTGCTGGCCGTACAGGAAGACGGGGCGTTCGCGGCCCTGCCCGATGTGCAGAGCGGCCAGCCCGAAGGTCGCCTCGTCGCTGTTCGACACCGGCACGGTGTACAGCGTGAGGATCAGCCGGTACCCGACACCGACCAGCCCGACCAGGAGCGCGACGAGCGCCGGCCGGTCGAGTCGCGGACGCCACGGCCCGCGGTGCTGCTCTGGATGCGACACGACCACGCCCCCGTCGTCGTCCCGAACGGAGTGTTTCACGTCTGGCCCGGCGGCCGTGGTCGATCGGCTGGTCCGGCCCGGCTGGCCCGGCCCGGCTGGTTCGGCCCGGCTGGTCTGCTTCGGCCCGGCTGGTCTGCTTCGGCCCGGCTGGTCTGGTTCGGCCCGGCTGGTCTGCTTCGGCCAGGCCGGCTCGCGTGGCCGTGACCGGCGACGTGTGGCAGGGTTGGCGCGTGCCACCCACACCCGCCGGCCAGCTGGCCGTGCCGAACCTGCACCGGGCCGCGCGGATCGAGGACGCCGTGCACCAGCTCGTGGAGCGTCGGTTGCGGCGCACCGGCTGGCGGATGAACATCGTGGCCTACACCGGGTACGGCCGTCCGGGTTGGGTGCGGGTGATGTGCCGGGTGTTGCTGGGTCGTCCGGACACCCGCCAGCGGGGTCGGCTGGAGAAGGTCCGGGGCTGGCGCAGCTTCACCACGCTGCCCGCCAAGCACGTGACCGTGCAGATCGAGGCCGGCGGAGTGCGGCACGAGGCCCGCGCCGATCGCAGCGGCTTCGTCGACATGCTCGTCGAGGCCGACCTGCCGCCCGGGTGGGGTACCGTCCGACTCAGCGTGCCCGACGCCGAGCCGGTCGACGCGCCCGTACGCATCCTCGACCCGGACGTCAAGTTCGGCATCCTCTCCGACATCGACGACACGGTGATGGTGACGGCGCTGCCCCGGCCGCTGCTCGCCGCGTGGAACACGTTCGTCCTCGACGAGCACGCCCGCGCCGCAGTGCCCGGCATGGCGGTGCTCTACGAACGGCTGGTCACCGCCCACCCCGGCGCCCCGGTCTTCTACCTCTCCACCGGCGCGTGGAACGTCGCGCCGACGTTGACGCGGTTCCTGTCCCGGCACCTCTACCCGGCCGGGCCGCTGCTGCTCACCGACTGGGGTCCGACCGCCGACAGGTGGTTCCGCAGCGGCATGGAGCACAAGCGCTCCACCCTGGCCCGGCTGGCGAAGGAGTTCCCCGACGTGCGCTGGCTGCTGGTCGGCGACGACGGCCAGCACGACCAGGAGATCTACCGGGAGTTTGCGGCCGCCCACCCGGAGAACGTCGCCGGGGTGGCGATCCGCCGGCTGTCCCCGACGCAGTCGGTCCTGGCCGGTAGCCTGCCTGCCCCTGCGGGCCGGCCGTCGTCGGGGCCGGTGGGGCAGAAGTGGCTGTCCGCCCCGGACGGCGCCGGCCTGTGGATGCTGCTGCGCGACGCCGGCCTGGTCTGACTCGCAGATACGCGAAACCCCCGGGCACCACGACGCGCGTGGGTGCCCGGGGGTTCGGTGCGTCGACTACATCAGCGAGGGCGCAGCCCAGGCGACGGTGCCGGGGGCGCCGTTGCCCGGGTAGAGGGTCATGGTGCCGTTGCTCCGGCGCCGGACCACCAGGTCGACCTTTCCGTCGTTGGTGACGTCGCCGAGACCACTCATGTCGAAGTCACGGCAGATGCCGCAGACCAGGATGCGGGGGGCCCAGGTGGGGGTTCCGCTGGCTGCTGTGTTCGGGTAGACCCACATGTCGCCGGTGCCGCTGTTGCGCATGATCAGGTCGACCTTGCCGTCATTGGTCGCGTCCTCGACGCTCACGTTGTCGTACCCGCCGCAGGAGCCACAGAGCAGGATCCGGTTGCTCCAGGTGATCGCGCCGCCGGTGGGGCCGTTGCCCAGGTACGCGTACATGTCGCCGGTGCTGTTCTCCCGGATGAAGAGGTCGGTCTTGCCGTCCCGGTTGACGTCGCCGAGATCGGATACGCCGAAGTTGAAGCAGCCGCCACAGACCAGTTGGCGGGTGGTCCAGACCGGGTCTCCGGTGGCGACGGTGTTCGGGTAGACGTACATGTCGCCGGTGCTCTTCTGGCGCATGAACAGGTCGACCTTGCCGTCGTTGTTGGCGTCGGCGATGTTGAAGGAGTCGTAGCCGCCGCACTTGCCGCACACCACGATGCCGGCGTCGAACGTCAGCGTGCCGTCCAGGTTCGTCCCGCGGCGCAGCAGCACGTCACCGTTGCTCTGCATGATGAGCATGTCGGTCCGGCCGTCGCCGGTGACGTCGCGAATGTTGGGCGCGATGACCTGCTGGGCGTAGTTGCCCGGTGCGGTGGCCTCGGCCGGGTTCAAGCTTCGGTCCCAGTGCTGCACGTTGCTGATCTGGCCGGAGTAGTACGAGCTCGGCGCGCCCTGGTAGCGGTAGTGGCCGATCACGAAGCGCCCGGTGCTCGGCCAGGACACGGCGGCAGCGTGCTGCGCGGTGCCGGCCAGGTTGTTGTTGACGTACAGGGCCATCGTGCTCGTGGTCGCGTTGTAGGTCGCCACCAGGTGCGTCCACACGCCGAGCTGGGCGTTGGGCGCGCTCTTGGCCTGGTCGTACGACCAGGCGTCGCCGTCGGAGCGGGCCATCCCGAACCGCCAGGTGTTGTCGCTCTGCTCCTGCCAGAGGATGAAGCGGGCGGATCGTGCCCCCTCCTCGGAGAGGATGATCTTGCCGGCGGTGGTGGGCTTCACCCAGGCGGCGACGCTGAACGACTTGGTGGTGTCGATCAGAACGGGACTGGCGGCGCTGACCAGGCTGCCGGTGCCGCTGGCGTCCACCCCAGTGCCGGTGGCATCGCTGTTGAGGCGCAGGTCCGGGCTGAAGAGGTCACCCTCGTGCCATTTCGCGTTGCCGGTGCCGGTGAGGGTGCTGCCGCCGGAGATGTCGACAGCGGTCGCCGCGGTCTCTCCGGCCGCGCCGCCGTTGAGCGGCCAGGTGTGCTTGGCGGTGACCAGGCCCTGCGCCTGCTGGATGGCGATGGTCGGCGTGGTGCCGAGCCCGCTCACCAGGTAGGCCGTGGTCAGGCCGTTGCCGCCGACGGTCCACAGGTCGGGGGTGCCGTCGGAGTTGGCGTCGGCGGCCCGCAGGCTCAGCGTCGCGCCGCGGTTCCAGTTGGTCGAGAGCGTGTACGGCGTGTAGGTGAGCTGGTTGGTGTCCTGGTTGTAGGCGAGGTTCTTCCAGAGGTACAGGGCGCCGGTGCTGCTGTTCCAGAGGAACATGGCGGTGCCGCTGGTGAGCTGGGCGGTGGTGATGGTCCAGTTGTTCCAGTCCACGCCGCCGGTCGGGGTCAGGGTCGTGGTGCTGCCGCCGTAGTAGTAGAGGCCGGCGGCGAAGGCCATGGGGTAGTAGTTGAGGAAGTAACCGTTGGTGGCGTCGCCGCTGGTGCCGATCAGGTCCGGGATGGTGCTTCCGGTGGCTCGGGAGTCGCCGGCGTTGGCCAGTTGTAGTGGGGCGTTGCCGTTGCCGTCGAGAAGTAGTTCGCCGGAGACGCTTACCTGGTTGTTGTACGGCTGGATGACCGAGCCGTCGCCGCTGCCGCGCAGGACGATGCCGTTGCCGGCGTTGGTGCCCGAGGTGTAGTAGACGAGGACGTCCTGCAGGCCGGAGCCGAAGAAGTGACCGGAGATCGCCTGGCCACCGTTGAAGTCGGACGGGTCCTCGTTGCCGGTGACGCCGTTACCGCGGGCTCCGAGGTCGTTGACCGTGGTGCGTACCGCGCCGCTGTTCATGCCCGTGCCGAGCCAGAGGCCGGACGGCAGTCCGTTGCGGGCGCCGATGGTCAACAGGTCGGCGACGCCGTCACCGGTGAGGTCCGCGTCGGCCGCCGTGGCGGCGGGGTTCGCGTTGAAGGTGACGGTGGCGGTCTCGCCGAAGTTCCCGCCGGTCGACAGGCTCGTCACCGCGAGCGTGTTGGTGAACCGGGTCGGGCTCACGACCACCGTGGCGGCACCGGCGGAGGCGGCGACGCTGACCGGGGGCAGGCCGTTGAGCTGGTAGCTGTAGCTGGCCGGCTGGGTGCCGGTGCTCGGCGGCGTGATGGCGAAGCTGATCTCTTCACCGATCTGCGGCTGCCCCTGCGGCTGACTGATGTCCGGCGCGCCGGTCCGGGTGGGATCGAACGTGAAGTTGCAGGTCGCCGACCAGTCGCTGGGCGTCCGGAAGTCGGTCGCCTGGACCTTCCAGGAGAAGTTGGTGGCCGCGCCCCCGGCAGCGGCGCGCAACGTGGCTGCCGGCACGATCAGCACGCCGGTACTGCCGGACGAGTACGTGAGCAGGTTCGGGTTGGACGACGCCAGGGCGGTCTGCGCGGCGTCGGACGTCTTCCACAGCTTGAAGCTCACCCCGAGGGTGCCGCCGTTGGGGTCGGACACCGGGGCGTAGAGGTAGACCGGGTTGTCCCCGATCATCGACCCGGTGCAGGCGGTCCGTGGTGAGGTGGTCAACCCGGTCGGCTTGTTCGGCTTGTGGTTGTAGAGGATCTCCAGCGTGGGGCTGGTCTCCAGGAACTCCTTCCAGCTCTGGGCGTCGCTGCCCTCGTTGTCGCCGACCAGCCGCAGGGTGCGGGCGGCCGTGCGGTTGTTCGCGAGGTCCGTCGTGATCTGGCTGGTGATGTCGAAGGCGACCCCGGCGGCGGCGCAGCCGCTGTAGCCGTGGGCGAAGCTCCCGTACGCCGCCAGCCGGGTGTTGCTCTGCGTCTCCCAGTAGTTCCAGGTGGCGTTGGATTTGGTGAGCACGGTGTCCGGGGCGTACACGTTGACGCGCTTCGGGTTGCAGGACCACGAGCGGGTGTTGGTGATCTTGAAGGTGGCCGAGCTGATCTCGGCACCCTTCAAGGCGCTGTAGGGCACCGGAAAGTTGATCAGCGTGTTCGAACGTTGCTCGCCGGAGTTGCCGACCTGCATCCGGCCGATCGGGTCCGGGGTGTTGTTCCAGTAGTTGGTCGACTGGTGCTGGTAGGAGATGCTGGCCCAGCCGGACATCCGCGGGCCGCTGGCGCTCCAGTTGAAGCTGGGGTCGATGTAGACGGGGTAGATGGTCGCGGCATCGGTGAGGAGCTTGCGGTCGGGCTTGAGACCGAGCTTGCCGGGGGCGATGGCCACCCCGATGGCGGCGGTACGAGCGGCGCGGCCGGGAGCCGCGGTCGTGGATGCGGCGCCGCTGCGAGCGGTCGGCCCACTGGAGGTCCCCGCCGAGGAGTCCCACATGATCGGCGCGGGTGCGGTGATGACCGCGTCGCCGGTGCGGTCCTGCCCGCTGATGTTGCCGGCCGCGTCCGCGTCGAGGGTGAAGCCCTTGGCGGCGGTGGCCAGCTCGAGGGTGGCCAGCTTCGGGTTCTTCGCTGCCGTTGCGTTCTTGACCACGAAGACGTGGGAGAACCCGCCCTGGGCGTTGACGGTGGCGGTGAGGTCCACGCCGGGCAGTACGTCGGCGTAGGTCGCCGTCGGCCCGGCGAGCGTGGGGGCCGGCAGGGCGACGGGGGCGGTCAGGGTGAGTGAGCGGTCCCCGCTGACCAGGTGTGCCATCGGCCCGGTGCCACCGCCGGACAGCGTGATGTCGTGCGTGGTGGTGGTCGGCGTGACGGCGCCGTCGGCTCGCCGGACCAGGGTGGGGTCCAACTGCTTCCAGGCGTCGCCGACGCGCTTGCGGCTCGGCATGGCGCTTTGGCTGAGCAGGAGCCGCCCGTCCGGGCGGGCGGTGAGGGTCTCGGTCGAGGTGCCGGCGGCGGTGGCCTCGACCTGCTTGCCGGTCCGCTTGGCGTGGGCGAGGGCCGCGTCGATCCCGAGTGGCCCGGCTGGGACAGCGGCGGGTTTCGGCGTCGCAGGAGCGGCGGCGGTGGCCGGTGTGGCGAGCGGGACGGTGGCCGTGGCGATGGCGACAGCGGCCACCGCACCCGATGCGACAGCGCGTAGGCGCAGCCGTCTGGTGATCATAAGCAGAAACTCCCCGTGAGTGATGTGCCGCGAACGCTCAGACGCGATCGCGCTGACACGTCGGATTGGCGGCCACATTGAAGCAGTCGCGCCGGCCTGCCGGGAACGCCTCCGCTCACAGAATGCTGTCCTTTTAGAACTTACTGAGATGGGTTTGATGGCATCGGCGGCTGATCTTCGTTGTGATTCCGTGATCTTTCGCGGTCTTGTGCACGAAACAGTGTTCGCGCCAGAGGGTGCGTGATGGATAACTCTGCGTGGCCCACCGTGCATGTCAGGATCGAGTCGCCCGGGGTGATCCGGACGAACGAGACGGCGACGTCGTCATCGGCGATCCACGCGGGAGGGGCCGGTCACGGCTTGCGCCACGAACGGCCCCTCCACCTGTACGGATCAGAAGATCCGGTTGTACGCGGTCCAGCCGGTGCCGATCAGGCGTCCGTGCACGTACGGCTTGCCGTTGCTGTTGGTATTGATGTCGTTGCCGTAGTACCAGAGGGTTCCGTCGGACTTGGTGGCCACCAGATCGACGTAGCCGTCACCGCTCACGTCGCCCGGCAGGATCCGGTTGAACGTGCCGAAACCCGCGCCTATCTGGACCGGTGTGGTGAAAGGCCAGTTCGGGCTGTTGACGTAGTTGTTCGGGTAGTACCAGAGCGTCCCGTCCGACTTGGTGGCGATCATGTCGGCGTACCCGTCGCCGTTGATGTCGCCGGCCATGATCCGGTTGAACACGGTCCAACTGGTGCCGATCGTGAGACCGCTACCGTAGAACGGGTTGGTCGAGTCGGTCGCCCACCGGTTGTGGTGCCAGATCAGGTTGCCGTCGTTCCGCAGGCTGATGATGTCGCCGTAGCCGTCGCCGTTGATGTCGCCGACCATGGTTTTCGGCAGATCGTCCCAGCCCTCGCCGACGACCCGGCCGTAACCGTAGGGCTGGCCCGGGTTGAGGCTGCCGTTGTTGCCGTAGTACCAGAGCGTGCCGTCCGGCTTGGTGGCGACGATGTCGGGGTAGGTATCGCCGCTGATGTCACCGGTCATCACCCGGTCGAAGCCGTTCCAGTCGCTGCCGATCAGGCTGCCGTAGCCGTACGGCTGGGAGATGACGCCGGTGTTCTGGTAGTACCAGAGCGTTCCGTCCGTCTTGGTGGCGACGATGTTGGCATAGCGCGCCTTCGGCGCGGGCGCGACGCTCCAGGCCTCATTCCAGGTCTGGACGAAAGCCAGTTCGCCATTGAACCAGCCGCCGTAGGTGGTGGCGGCAGTCTTGTGGCTACCGATCCGCAGCCCGCCGGTGGCGTTGAAGACGGTGTTGTGGCTGACCCGCCCGACGTTCGCCCCGTTGACGTAGATGGTCATCAGGTTCAAGGACTTCTGGAAGTTGACCGTGACCTGCGTCCACACGCCCGCCCGCGCGGTGTTGGCACCGGCGCTCGCCGTGTCGTACGTCGGTGTACCGGTGTCGGTACGCGGCATGGCAAAGCGCCAGGACTTGTCGCCGGCCTCGGTGTAGAGCTTGAAGCCGGCGGTGTTGGTCCCGTTCTGGGAAACGACGGTGCCGCCGAGGACAGCGGGCTTGATCCAGGCGGAGACGGTGAAGTCGGTGCTGGTGTTCACCGCCGACGTCGGGGTGGTAAGGGTGCCACTGGCGCCATTGAAGACGGCGTCCGGGTCGAACATGTCCCCGGTGCTCCAGCTGACACCGGTGTTGCCGGTCGCGTGGAGGGTGCCGACGGTGTCGAGGGCGGTGCCCACCGCGCCGGTCTCCGCGTCGTTGAGTTGCCAGGCGTGGTCGGCGGTGATGAGGGTCTGGGCTGGTTGTGTGGTGATGGTGCCGGTGTTTGCGGACATTGCGGTGACCAGCCAGGTCGTGGCGATCCCGTCGGTGCCGATGGTCCAGAGGTCGGGGGTGCCGTCGGTGTTGATGTCGGCGGCGCGCAGGTTGAGGGTTGCGCCGCGGTTCCAGTTGGTCGAGAGGGTGTAGGGCGTGTAGGTGAGTTGTTGGGTGTCCTGGTTGTAGGCGAGGTTTGTCCAGAGGTGTAGGGCGCCGGTGCTGTGGTTCCAGAGGAACATGGCGGTGCCGTTGGTGAGTTGGGTGGTGGTGATGGTCCAGTTGTTCCAGTCCATGCCGCCGGTCGGGGTCAGCGCGGTGGTGCTGCTTGGGTAGTAGTAGAGGCCGGCTCCGGGGTTCGTGGGGTAGTAGTTGAGGGAGTAGCCGTTGGTGGCGTCGCCGCTGGTGCCGATCAGGTCGGGGAAGGTGGATCCGGTGGTTCGGGAGTCGCCGGCGTTGGCTAGTTGTAGTGGGGCGTTGCCGTTGGCGTCGAGTAGTAGGTCGCCGGAGATGCTTGCTTGGTTGTTGTAGGGCTGGATGACGGAGCCGTCGCCGCTGCCGCGCAGGACGATGCCGTTGCCGGCGTTGACGCCTGAGGTGTAGTAGACGAGGACGTCCTGGAATCCGGCTCCGAAGAAGTGGCCGGAGATCGCTTGGCCGCCGTCGAAGTCGGACGGGTCTTCGTTGCCGGTGGTTCCGTTGCCGCGGGCTCCGATGTTCGCTGTGATGGGGTCTACGCCGGTTCCGTTTCTGCCGGTGGCGAGCCAGAGGCCGGAGGGCAGGGTGTTTGCCTTGCCGACGGTGAGCAGGTCGGCGACGTCGTCGCCGGTCATGTCGCCGTCGAGTGCGGTGGCGGCGGGAGCGGCGTTGAAGACTTTGGTGGCGCTGTCGCCGAAGTTGCCGCCGGCGGAGACGCTGGTGACGGTGAGCGTGTTGGTGAAGCGTGTTGGTGACACCGTGAAGGTGGCGGTGCCCGTGGCGTCGGCGGGGATGTCGACCGGCGGGCCGCCGTTGAGTTGGGAGACGTACCCGCTCGGTGTGGTGCCGTTGCTGCCTTCGGATTTGGTGATGGTGAAGGTGGCCGGCTGGCCGATGGTGGCCCCCGTGGGTGCGTCGCTTACTGACGGGTGACCGGGACGGGTGGGGTCGAAGGTGAAGGTGCAGGTGGCCGACCAGTCGCTGGGCGTCCGGAAGTCGGTGGCCTGGACCTTCCACGAGAAGGTGGTGATGGCGCCGGCGGCTGCGCTGCGCAGGGTGGTCAACGGCACGATCAGCACGCCGGTGGAGCCGGATGAGTAGGTGAGCAGGTTCGGGTTGGACGATGCCAGGGCGGTCTGCGTGGCGTCGCTGGTCTTCCAGAGCTTGAAGGAGACGCCGAGGGTGCCGCCGTTGCGGTCGGAGACCGGGGCGTAGAGGGAGACGGAGGCGTCGCCGACGATGCTGCCACCCGCGCAGGCGGTCTTCGGTGAGGTGGTCATTCCGGTCGGCTTGTTGGGCTTGTGGTTGTAGCGGATCTCGAGCGTGGGGCTGGTTTCGAGGAACTCTTTCCAGCTTTTCGGGTCACTGGCGTCGTTGGCGGCGACCATCCACAGGGTGCGGGTGGCTCGTTTGTTGGCGACGTCGGTTTTGATCTGGTTGGTGATGTCGAAGGAGACGCCTGTTGCGGCGCAGCCGCTGTAGCCGTAGGCGAAGCTCTTCGACGCGGCGAGAGGGCTCTTGCTCTGGTTTTCCCAGTAGTCCCAGGTGGCGTTCGACTTTGCCAGCGTGGTGGACGGGGCGTAGATGTTGACGGTCTTGTTGTCGCAGTTCCAGGACCGGGTGTTGGTGATTTTGAAGGTGGCGTCGTCGATTTCCGCGCCGGCGAGGGTGCTGTAGGGCACCGGGAAGTTGATCAGAGTCTGGGAGCGTTGTTCGCCGGAGTTACCGACCTGCATGCGGCCGATCGGGTCCGGGGTGTTGTTCCAGTAGTTGGTCGACTGGTGCTGGTAGGAGACGCTGGCCCAGCCGGACATCCGCGGGCCGCTGATGCTCCAGTTGAAGCTGGGGTCGATGTAGACCGGGTAGACGGTCGCCGCATCGGTGAGCAGTGTGCGGTCCGGCTTGAGACCGAGTTTGCCAGGGGTGATGGAAACTCCGATGGCGGCGGTGCGAGCGGCCCGGCCGGGTGCCGTGGTCGTGGATGCGGCGCCGCTGCGGGTGGTCGGTGCGCTGGCGGTGCTCGCGGAGGAGTCCCACATGGTTGGTGCGGGTGCGGTGATGACCGCGTCGCCGGTGCGGTCTCGGCCGCTGATGTTGCCGGCGGTGTCGGCGTTGAGGGTGAAGCCCTTGGCGGTGGTGGCCAGTTCCAGGGTGGTCAGCTTCGGGTTCTTCGCGGCCGTGGCGTTCTTGACCACGAAGACGTGGGAGAAGCCGCCTTGGGCGTTGACGGTGACGGTCAGGTCCACGCCGGGTAGGACGTCGGCGTAGGTCGCGGTCGGCCCGGCGAGCGTCGGGGCGGGCAGGGCGACGGGGGCGGTGAGGGTGAGCGTCCGGTCTCCGCTGACCAGGTGTGCCATCGGTCCGGTGCCGCCGCCGGACAGGGTGATGTCGTGGGTGGTGGTGGTCGGTGTGATGGCGCCGTCGGCCCGCCGGGTCAGGGTGGGGTCGAGCTGCTTCCAGGTGTCGCCGACGCGTTTGCGGTTGGGCATGACGCTCTGGCTGAGCAGGAGCTGGCCGTCGGGTAGCGCGTTCAGGGTCTGCGTGGAGGTGCCGGCGGCGGTGGCCTCGACCTTTTTGCCGGTCCGCTTCGCCTGAGCCAGCGCCGCGTCCACCCCGAGCGGTCCGGCCGGGACAGCGGCCGGTTTCGGCTGGGCGGCACCGGCGACCGCCGGTGCGGTGAGCGGGACCGTGGCCGTGGCGATGGCCACAGCGGCCACCGCACCCGATGCGACAGCGCGTAGGCGCAGCCGTCTGGTGATCATAAGCAGAAACTCCCCTTGAGTGATGTGCCGCGAACGCGGCAGACGCGTCCGATCGACGGCCATGGTGAAGCAGTCACGCCGGCCTGAGGGATGCCTTCCCAGCAACACGACGGGTCCATTTGCAACTCACTGAGATGCTTCAGGGCGCAGATCGAGGACTTCGTCACGGATCCGTGACCTTTCCAGGCGGTTGAACATGCAACATCGCTTTCGCCCCGGGATTTGCCGAGGCGCTCACTGCGAGTGAGAGAAGCGTGCAGATTCGCGCATGGCCGAGGTGGAAAAAATCTGGCCGGTCCGGCCCGGGCTCACCGCCCGGACCGGACCATTCGCGATCAGAAAATCGTGTTGAAGGCCGACCAGTTGGCACCGATGACGGTGTAGCCGGACTTGAACCGTCCTACCCCGTTGCCCTGGTAGAGGTGGAGATTCTTGGTCGTCGCGTGGCGAGCGATGACGTCGGTGTTGCCGTCCATGTTGAAGTCTCCGACCGAAAAGATCCGGTCGAGGGCGGCCCAATTGTCGCCGATGACGGTCGAGCCGGGGTGGAACCTGCCGGTGCCGTTGCCGCGGTAGAGGTAGATGTCCTTGTTGGTCGCGTGCCGGGCCATTACGTCAGTCTTTCCGTCCCCGTCGAAGTCGCCCGACGAGAAGATCGTGTCGAAGGCGGCCCAGTTGTCGCCGATGATGGTGGAACCGGAGATGAAGCCCCCGGTGCCGTTGCCCCGGTAGAGGTAGAGGTCCTTGCTGGTGGCATTGCGCGCGATCACGTCGGTCTTACCGTCGCCGTCGAAGTCGCCCGGCGAGAAGATCGTGTCGAAGGCGGCCCAGTTTTCGTCGATGATGGTGGAACCGGAGAGGAACCTGCCGGTGCCGCTGCCTCGGTAGAGGTAGAGGTCCTTGTTGGTCGCGTGCCGGGCGATCACGTCGGTGATGCCGTCGCCGTTGAAGTCGCCCGGCGAGAAGATGGTGTCAAATGCGGACCAGGCCGCGCCGACGGTCGTCGAGCCGGACTGGAAGGTCCCAGCGCCGTTGCCCTGGTAGAGAAAGATGTCGCTGTTGGGCGTATACCGCGCCATGACGTCCGGGTAACCGTCTCCGCTGAAGTCCCGGCGCGGGCCGGCGGGAACCGGCTGGACCGGGCTCACCACCGCGTTCCAGGCGAGCAACTCACTGAGCTGACCCGTGAACCAGCCGCCGTGCCCGGCGGCCGACGTCCGGTGCGCGCCCATCCGGAACGGGCCGGCGGCGTTCCAGCTGCCGGAGTGAGTCACCACCCCCTTGTTCAATGCGCCGAGGTAGAGGCCGAGACGACCGTTGGCCTTCTCGTAGCTGACCGTCACCCTGGTCCAGACGCCCAGTCGGGCACTGTTCGCGCCGGCGGTGGCGACATCCCAGACCGGGTTGGCGACGTCGCTCTGCGACATTGCGACCCGCCAACTTCTGTCCGAAGCGTCGATCCAGACTCTGATGCCGGCCGTGTTCGTCGCGTCCTGGGAGAAGACGGTGCCGCCGGCGGCGGTCGGCTTGGCCCATACGGAGACCGTGAAGTCGGCGTTGGTGGTCACCGCCGGCCCGGGCGTGGCGAGCGCGCTGTTGGTCGTACCGTCGAACAGGGCAGCCCGGTCGAAGAGATCACCGGCCGTCCACATGCTGTTCCCGGAACCAGTGGCGTGCAGGGCGCCGACAGCGTCCTTCGCGACGTCGGCCCCCGTCACGGGGCCGCTCTCGGCGTCGGCGAGCGGCCAGGCGTGATTGGACGTGATGAGGCTCTGGGCCGGCTGCCCGGTGACGCTGCCAGCACCTGCGGACATCCCGGTGACCAACCAGGTCGTGGCGACCCCGCCGGTACCGATGGTCCAGAGGTCGGGGGTGCCGTCGATGTTGATGTCGGCGGCCCGCAGGCTCAGCGTCGCGCCGCGGTTCCAGTTGGTCGAGAGCGTGTACGGCGTGTAGGTGAGCTGGTTGGTGTCCTGGTTGTAGGCGAGGTTCTTCCAGAGGTACAGCGCCCCGGTGCTGCTGTTCCAGAGGAACATCGCGGTGCCGCCGCTGACCTGGGCGGTGGCGATGGTCCAGTTGTTCCAGTCCACGCCGCCGGCCGGGGTCAGCGTCGTGGTGCTGCCGCCGTAGTAGTAGAGGCCGGCCGCGAAGGCCATGGGGTAGTAGTTGAGGAAGTACCCGTTCGTCGCGTCGCCGCTGGTGCCGATCAGGTCCGGGATGGTGGATCCGGTGCCTCGGGAATCGCCAGCGTTGGCCAACTGCAGCGGGGCGTTGCCGTTGCCGTCGACCAGCAGTTCACCGGAGACGCTTACCTGGTTGTTGTACGGCTGGATGACCGAACCGTCACCACTGCCGCGCAGGACGGTTCCGTTGCCGGCGTTGACACCCGACGTGTAATACACGAGGACGTCCTGGAACCCGGCTCCGAAGAAGTGCCCGGAGATCGCCTGACCGCCGTCGAAGTCGGACGAGTCCTCGTTGCCGGTGACCCCGTTGCCCCGAGCTCCGATGTTCGCCGTGATCCGTTCTACGCCGGTCCCGTTCCTGCCGGTGGCGAGCCACAGCCCGGAGGGCAGATTGTTCGCCTTGCCGACGGTGAGCAGGTCCGCGACATCGTCGCCGGTCATGTCGCCGTCCAGCGCAGTGGCGGCGGGAGCCGCGTTGAAGACCATGCTGGTGCTGTCGCCGAAGTTGCCACCGGCGGAAACGCTGGTGACGGTCAGCGTGTTGGTGAACCGCGTCGGTGACACCGTCAAGGTGGCGGCACCCGTCGAGTCGGCGGGGATGTCGACCGGCGGACCGCCGTTGAGCTGGGAGACGTACCCGCTCGGCGTGGTGCCGCTGCTGCCCTCGGACTTCGTGATGGTTAAGGTGGCCGGCTGGCCGACGGTGGCCCCCGCGGGCGCGTCGCTCACTGACGGCTGACCCGGACGAGTGGGGTCAAATTTGAAGGTGCAGGTCGCCGACCAGTCGCTGGGCGTCCGGAAGTCGGTCGCCTGGACCTTCCAAGAGAAGCTGGTGATGGCGCCGGCGGCTGCGGTCCGGAGGGTGGTCAACGGTACGACGAGAACCCCGGTGGAGCCGGAGGGGTACGTCAGCAGGCTCGGGTTGGAGGCGGCGAGCGCGGCCTGGTTGGTGTCCGCGGTCTTCCAGAGCTTGAAGGAGACGCCGAGGGTGCCGCCGTTGCGGTCGGAGACCGGGGCGTAGAGGGAGACGGAGGCGTCGCCGACGATGCTGCCACCCGCGCAGGCGGTCTTCGGCGAGGTGGTCATTCCGGTGGGGGTGTTCGGCTTGTGGTTGTAGCGGATCTCCAGCGTCGGGCTGGTTTCCAGGAATTCTTTCCAGCTTCGGGTGTCGCTGGCCTCGTTGGCGGCGATCATGCGCAGGGTGCGGGTGGCTCGCTTGTTGGCGACGTCGGTCTTGATCTGGCTGGTGATGTCGAAGGACACGCCTGCTGCGGCGCACCCGCTGTAGCCGTAGGCGAAGCTCTTGGACGCTGCGAGGGGACCGTTGCTCTGGTCTTCCCAGTCGTCCCACCTGGCGTTTGACTTGGTCAGCGTGGCGGCCGGCGCGTAGACGTTGACCGTCTTGTTGTCACAATTCCAGGACCGGGTGTTAGTGATCTTGAACGTGGCGTCGTCGATCTCCGCGCCCGCGAGGGTGCCGTACGGCACTGGGAAATTGATCAGGGTCTGGGAGCGCTGCTCGCCGGAGTTGCCGACCTGCATCCGGCCGATCAGGTCGGGGGTGTTGTTCCAGTAGTTGGTCGACTGGTGCTGGTAGGAGATGCTGGCCCAGCCGGACATCCGCGGGCCGCTAGCGCTCCAGTTGAAGCTCGGGTCGATGTAGACCGGGTAGACGGTCGCGGCATCGGTGAGCAGTGTGCGGTCGGGTGTGAGGCCGAGTTTGCCGTGGGCGATGGCGACCTTGATCGGCGCGGTGCGCGCGGCCCGGCCGGGTGCCGCGGTCGTGGATGCGGCGCCGCTGCGGGTGGTCGGTGCGTTGGTGGTGCTCGCGGAGGAGTCCCACATGGTGGGTGCGGGTGCGGTGATGACCGCATCGCCTGCGCGGTCCTGGCCGCTGATGTTTCCGGCTGCGTCGGCGTCGAGGGTGAAGCCCGTGGCGGTGGTGGCCAGTTCGAGGTTGGCCAGCTTCGGGTTCGCCGCGGCTTTGGCATCCTTGACCACGAAGACGTGCGAGAAGCCGCCTTGGGCGTTGACGGTTGCGGTCAGGTCCACACCGGGCAGGACGTTGGAGTACGTCGCGGTCGGCCCGGCGAGAGTAGGCACGGGCAGGGCGACGGGGGCGGTCAGGGTGAGCGATCGGTCGCCGCTGACCAGGTGTGCCATCGGCCCGCTCCCACCACCGGACAGCGTGATGTCATGCGTCGTCGTGGTCGCCGTGATGGCGCCGTCGGCCCGCCGGACCAGGGTGGGGTCGAGCTGCTTCCACGTGTCGCCGACGCGTTTGCGGTTGGGCATGACGCTCTGGCTGAGCAGGAGTTGACCGTCGGGTAGCGCGTTCAGGGTCTGCGTCGAGGTGCCGGCGGCGGTGGCCTCGACCTGCTTGCCGGTCCGCTTCGCCTGAGCCAGCGCCGCGTCCACTCCGAGCGGTCCGGCCGGGACAGCGGCCGGTTTCGGCGTCGCAGGAGCGGCAGCGGTGGCCGGTGCGGCGAGCGGGACCGTGGCCGCGGCGATGGCGACAGCGGCCACCGCACCCGATGCGACAGCGCGTAGGCGCAGCCGTCTGGTGATCATGTGAGGTACTCCCCGTGAGTGACGTGAACGCATGGACGCATCCGGTCGAGCGGCCACAGTGAAGCAGTCGCGCCGGCCTCCGAGAAACGTCTCTGGTCACTTACTGCTGTCCTTTTAGCACTCAGTGAGACGGTTTTGATGGCATCGGGAGCTGATCATCGTTATCCGTTCGTGACCTCTTGGGGTGGTTGAACATGAAACATTGTTCGCGCCACGGGGGTGCATGATCGATCACTCTGCGTGGCCTCTCATTTCACTGCACAGAGTTGAGGTCAGCATGGCCGTCCACGGGGGATCCCGCGTGCTCAAACGTCCAAGACGGCTGGTCGCGGTTGTCGCGGCCGCAGCGGTCGCAGCCAGCCTGTTGTCGGGTTCGCCTGCGGTGGCGAAGCCGAAGGGCCCGGAGATCGCGAAGGCACCGGCGACGTCGCCGGGGCAGTCGGTCAAGGGTGTGAAGCCGTTGCCGACGAAGTTCGTGACGCCCCCGGACGACGCGAAGTCGACGTACAAGCCGACGCGGACGGTGTGGCCGAAGGCCGCGTCGGCGGAGGTCGACCTGGCGGCCGTCTCGGCTGGGGCGCGGGCGGCGACGCCGACGAAGACACGTGTGGCGGGCATGCCGGTTTGGGTGCAGCCGGTGGCCGAGAAGGCCGGCCGGGCCGGTCCGCGCGGCCTGAAGGTGAAGGTCGCCGACCGTCGCGCCGCTGAGGCGGCCGGGGTGGACGGCGTACTGCTGTCGGTTTCTCCGGACGTGTCCTCGGGCTCGGTGCGGGTCGGAGTGGACTATGCGGGGTTCGCCGAGGCGTTCGGCGGTAACTACGGGTCGCGGCTGCGGCTGGTGCGGTTGCCGGCCTGTGCGGTGACGACGCCGACGGTGAGCGAGTGTCGGACGGCGACCCCCCTGGTGTCGATGAATGACGCGGCGGCCCGGACTGTGTCGGCCGAGGTGCCGTTGGCGGCGGACGCGCAGGCCCGGGCGACGGGTGGCATGACCGTGCTGGCGGCGGTGGCAGCGGCCGGCGAGGAGGGCGGCAAGGGCGGCACGTACGCGGCCACGGATCTGAAGCCGTCGGGTTCCTGGACCGGCGGTGGTAGCACGGGTTCGTTCACGTACTCCTATCCGGTGACCGTGCCGCCGGCGGCGTCGGACCTCGTGCCGACGGTGGCCTTGTCGTACGACTCGGGCAGCGTGGACGGGCAGACGGCGTCGACGAACGCGCAGGCGTCGTGGGTGGGTGACGGCTGGTCGACGCCGCGCTCGTTCGTGGAGCAGACCTTCGCCTCGTGCATGGACGAGCCGGGCGGCAGCGCGTCACCGGTGAAGACACCGGACCGCTGCTACGACGGACCGCTGCTGACGCTGTCGTTGAACGGTTCGTCGACGGCGCTGGTGTGGGATGCGACGAAGAAGGTGTGGAAGCCGGAGTCGGACAACGGCGAGGTCGTCACCCACGTCGAGAACGCCAACAACGGTTCGGGGACGTACAACACCGACTACTGGCGGGTGACGCTGCGCGACGGCACGAGTTACGAGTTCGGTCGTAACCGGCTGCCGGGGTGGGCCTCGGGCAAGGCGGAGACGAAGTCGGTGGATCACACCCCGGTGTACTCCCCGCACTCGGGCGACCCGTGCTACAACTCGGCGGGGTTCTCGTCGTCGGTGTGCACGATGGCGTACCGGTGGAACCTGGACTACGTCACCGACACCCACGGCAACGCGATGGCCTACTACTACGACCAGGACACCAACTACTACGGCCGCAACAAGGGCGCCACGGACGTGTCCTACATCCGCGACAGCAACCTGGCGCGCATCGACTACGGCTTCACGGACGGCGGCGCGTACGGCACGGTGCCGGACCGGGTGGTCTTCAACACCGGTGACCGCTGCCTGTCCGGGACGTGCCAGCCGCTGAACTCGGCGAACAAGGCGAACTGGCCGGACGTGCCGTTCGACCTGATCTGCGCCTCGGGAACCGACTGTGACGACTGGAGCCCGGCGTTCTTCTCCACGCGGCGCCTGACCTCGATCGAGGCGCAGCAGTACAACATGGCCACCAGCCAGTACGAGAAGGTTGACTCCTACGCCCTCTCGCACAGCATGCCGGCCACCGGTGACGGCACGTCGCCGACGTTGTGGCTGACCTCGATCGCGCGCACCGGCCACGACACGAGCGCCGGCGGCTCCACGGCGGCGATCACGTTGCCGTCGGTGTCGTTCACAGGAATCAAGCTGCCCAACCGGGTCGACATCACCGGTGGACTGCCGTCGTTCTACCGGCAGCGCATCGCCACGATCACCACCGAGACCGGTTCGGTGATCTCGCCTTCCTACGAACTGCCGGTGCCCTGCACCGCCCCGGTCACCACCGACCCGGCGGCGAACACGAAGTCCTGCTACCCGGTCTACTGGACCCCGGACGGGTACGTGAACCCGACCAAGGACTGGTTCAACAAGTACGCCGTCACCCGGGTCACGTCCACCGACCCGACCGGTGGCGCGGCGGCCCTGTCGACCAGCTACAAGTACCTCAACGGCGCGGCCTGGCACTACGACGAGAACGAGGTCGTCAAGACCAAGTACCGCAGCTACGGCCAGTTCCGCGGCTACGGCAAGGTCCAGACGTTCACCGGCGACGGCGTCAACGATCGCCGCACCCAGGCCGAGACCGTCTACTACCGCGGCATGTCCAAGAACAACAACAGCACCGTGGTGAACCTGACCGACTCGGTCGGCGGCAACCACGAGGACGTCGACGAACTCGCCGGCAAGGAGCTGGAAACCACCCAGTACCTCGGCGAGAACGGTCGCGTCGACTCCTCCACCATCACCTCCTACTGGGTGTCCGGGGCGACCGCCACGCGCAGCAGAACCGGCTTGTCGGCGTTGACGGCGCAATGGGTGGCACCGGTCAAGACGTACACCCGCCAGGCCGTGACCAGCAGCGGCTCGGTGACCTGGCGTACCACCGCCTCCGACAGCAGCTACGACGCGAACATCGCCAGCGCCACGTTCGGCGAACTGAAGAACAGCTACACCTACACGGTGCCGGTCGACGCGGCGTACAACCAGTGCACCACCTACACCTACGCGCCGGTGAACACCGGCAAGAACCTCGCCGGGCTGGTCAGCCAGACCGAGACCGTGTCGGTGGCCTGCGGCGGCTTCACCCAGGGCAGCCCGGCGTCGGTGCCGGGCAGCGTCAACACCCTCACCGCGCCGGGCACGGTCAACCGACCCGCGCAGGTGGTGAAGGCCGAGCGCAGTTTCTACGACGTGGTGGACTTCTCCACGACGTTCCCGCAGGTGGCGGCGCCGTCAAAGGGTGATGTGACCGTTACGCAGACCGCGAAGGACTACGCCTCCGGCGCGTACGTCTGGCAGACCACCGGGCGTTCGACCTACGACAGCTACGGCCGGGTCACCGACTCGTACGACGCCAAGGGCAACAAGACCGCCACCGGCTACACGATGAACGCCGTCAAGCTGGTAACTGCCACGTCCACCACCAACCCCGCCGAGCACGGTGGCTCCGTCACGCTCGACACGAAACGCGGCATCCCGCTGGTCAGCACCGATGCCAACAGCATCGTCACCACCCAGCAGTACGACGCGCTAGGCCGAGCGACGTCGGTGTGGCTGAACTCGCGCGCCACCAGCGTCGGCGCGAACCACAAGTTCGGCTACACGGTGTCGAAGACCGGGGTGTCCGCCACTACCGCGGAAACCCTGAACAACTCCAACGGCTATCAAAAGTCCGTCACCATCTACGACGCCTTGCTGCGCACGCGGCAGACCCAGTCGATCACCCCAGCGGGTGGCCGGATGATCACGGACACGTTCTACGACACGCACGGGTGGACCCGCGCGTCGTACAACGGCTGGTGGGACGACGGGTCGTTGCCGACAATCAGCACGCCGGTGTCGGCGGCGGACCTGAGCAAGCAGGTGCCGAACCAGACGTTCACCACCTATGACGGCCTGGGCCGCGCGGTCATCGTGACGGCGGCCAAGAACGGTGTGACCGTCTCGACGACGACCACCGTGCATGCCGGTGACCGCACGACCGTCGTGCCGCCAACCGGTGGGGTCGTCTCCGCCACCCTCACCGACCTGCTCGGTCGGAAGAAGGAGTTGCAGGAGTACAGCGCCCGTCCGACGGTGACCGCTCCGTCGGACACGTTCACCGGCACGTTCACCGTAACCGGCGGTACGGCGACGGTCAGCAAGTACGGCTACGACGAGCACGGCAACCAGTCGACGCTCACCGACGCCAGCAACAACGTGTGGACCTCGACGTACAACCTGCTCGGCCAGGTCGTGGCGAAGTCCGACCCGGATGCCGGCGCCAGCAGCATGAGCTACGACGCCAATGGCAACCTCGAACAGTCCACCGACGGGCGCGGCAAGACCCTGTCGTTCACCTACGACGCGCTCGACCGCAAGACCGGCGAGTACGCGTCCACGGTGGCGAACCAGTCGTCGGCGAACCAGCGGGCGGCGTGGGTGTACGACAACAGCAACAACGTCGCCGGAGTCACCAACGCGCTCGGGAAGCTGACCACCACCACCGCCTATCGCGGCGGGCAGGCGTATGTCACGCAGCAGAAGGCGTTCAACGTCTTCGGTAGCTCGCTCGGAGTCACCGTCACCGTCCCCGACAGCGAGGGTGCCCTCGGCGGGGCGTACGTGTTCGGGCACACCTACACCTCGGTGCTGGGCCTGCCGCTGACGGACACCTACCCGGCCAAGGGCAGCCTGCCCTCGGAGACGGTGATCCACGGCTACTCGCCAATCCTGGACCTGCCCACCGTGCTCGGTGGGTTGGCCAACTACACCAACGGGGTCAGCTACGACGCCTACGGCCGGGTCGACCAGCAGACCCTCGGCGCGGGCACCAACGTGGCCTACGTGACCAACACCTACGACCCGCACACCAGCCGGCTGACGAACCAGCTCGTCACGCGCGCCACCGGCACGCCGACGAACGTGGACGAGCAGGAGTACAGGTACGACCTGGCCGGGAACATCACCCGCAAGATCAGCAAGCGGTTGGGTGCCACGACCCCGGCGGAGACGCAGTGCTACGGCTACGACGGCCTGGCCCGGCTCACCGAAGCCTGGACGGGCACCGACGCCTGCGCCGCCACGCCCACCGACACCAACAAGTCCATGGTGGGCAACACCATCGGCGCGGGTAGCGCCTACTGGACCAGCTGGCAGATCGACCTGATCGGCAACCGCACCCAGCAGACCGAACACAATCTGACCGGCGGCAACGACACCAAGACCACCTACGCCTACAACGGCAACGGTCAGAACAAGCCGCACACCCTGACCTCCACCACCACGACCGGCGGAACCACTGGCACCACGTCGTACACCTACGACAACGCCGGCAACACCACCGGCCGCAACGCCGCCCAGGGCAACCAGACCCTCACCTGGGACGACGCCGGCAAACTCGGCACGGTCACCGGCGGCACCAGCGGGACCAACTCCTTCATCTACGACGCCGACGGTGCCTTGCTGCTTCAGAGGGAACCCGGCAAGAACACTCTCTACCTTCCGGGACAACAGCTCACCCTCAACACCAGCACCAGCGTCGTCGGCGGCAGCCGCTACTACGCCCTACCCGGCGGCGGTAGCTGCATTCGTACCGGCAGCGGCACGGCGTACTCCTTCGCCATCGCCGACCACCAGGGCACCCCATCCCTCTACCTCGACAGCACCGCCCAGAACCCCACATGGCGGCAGTACACCCCCTACGGCGCACCCCGAGGTGCCGCCGTTACGGCCCCTGACAACCACGGCTTCCTCAACAAACCGATGAGTCCGACCGGGCTCACCACCGTCGGCGCCCGCTCCTACGACCCCACGCTCGGCCGTTTTCTTTCGGCAGACCCCCTACTGGATGCAGCCCAGCCGCAGCAGTGGAACGGCTACTCCTACGCCAACAACACCCCGGTGACATCCAGCGACCCCACCGGCTTGATCCCTGACGACTGCAAGTACTTCGACTGCTATGGCTACGACGTCAAAAAGGGCTGTCCGGGCGGATGTGGCTCGACCAGCAACGTGGCCTATGGCAAGAAGAACAAGCTGGGAAGCACCAAGTTGAAGCGCGGGACGTACGTTCCCCCACCGCGGCAGGCCCCGAAGCCGAAGCCGCAGCCGAAGCCGCAGCGGTGCGGCGGCGGCTTCCTCAGCACCATGTGTAACTGGGCTGTCGACCACGCCGATATAACGGGAGCGGTTGCGGGTGTGGTCGTTGGGGTCACCTGCACGGTCGTCACCGGTGGTGCCGGCGCGATAGCGTGTGGCGCGCTCGGTGGGGCGGTGACGAACCTGACCGCCGGAGCTCTGAAGTGTGAGGGTGGAGATCAGTCAATGTGTGGCCTTGGCTTGGTCAACTACACCGCGCAGGGGGCCCTGTTCGGTGCTGCGGGCGGCGTGCTCGGTGCCGGTGCCGGTGGCTTCTTCAAGGCTGGAGGGGCCGGCATGAAAACGGCTTGGGGTCAAATCGATACTATGGAGGCGTTTGGCCGGGGGCTACCAGCGGCGTTGAGCAAGCGCATCGGCGGTAGCCCAATGAACAATCTCGACACCTTCGTCAAATCCTCAGTGTCGGACATTGGCAGAGAGATCAGCAGGTCAGGTGTCAGAGGCACCGCATACAACATCACGAGGGATGTCATCAACGCCAGCTATTCGCCCGAGGCCATCGGTGGGGGAATGGTGGCGGGGCTTATGCCGGGCAGTCTCAATGATGTTGCGAACTACAACCCATTCCAGCCCCAGAACTACATCAACGGGGGCGGCGGAAATGTTGGCGGTTGGTTTTCGTGAGTCAGGCGAAACCCGGCTTCGGCCCCATGAACCCTGACATCCGGGACCGTGAGATGCGGCTCTGGGAGAGCTTGGGTCCAGCCGGGTATCGCCTACGCTGCGTCGGAGTCGCTGCTCTGCTTGCCTTGGCCGGAATTGTGAGCTTTCTCACTGGAATGACCGTGGCCAGCCTTTTCCCAGGCACCGGCGCGGTTTTTCACGGGCCAGGAGAACACCCGGTGATTGTTGTCGTTGACGGTTGCCAGCGGGTTGGTCCGATCAGTTCGAGGGGCTTCGGTTATTGGTGGGAGTGCGACGCGACGGTGACGGCAATGGACGGCGCAGCCCGGAAGGCCCGGATCGAGAGTTCCGTCGTTACTCCAGAGGACCAGGGCAGGCCGCTTGAACTTCGCGAGGGTTGCCGCGACGAAAGTGGCCTCACCGACTGCACCTACGGCAGACCTACCAACGGGTGGCTCGAGGTCGGCGTGCTGCTCATCAGTAAGTTGGGCTTGCTGGTTGCAGTCGGCAGCGGTGTGGTGGCCCTGGTTTACTTGACCCGAGCGGCCCTTGGCGCACCTCGGTATTGTCGCTTCCGCGGCGGTAACCCGTAACGCAGTTGTTTGCGAGCGGATCCTGCCTGACCGTCAGCGCGGTCGGGCAGGATCCGCTCTCAGCCCACCAGGAGGAAAATGTGGGACGACCGTCCGACCAGAGCATGCTGACAGTGACGTTGCGCCACCCGGCAGGCACTTTCCTCTACCAAGCCGCCAAGCCTCGAATTCAGCTCGACGGTGTTGATGTCAAGTCGACCGGCTGGGGCGCCCATCGGATTCCGGTCACGCCTGGTGACCACCGGCTCGATGTCTGGGTGCCCTACGCGGTCCCTCGGCGTGCCGGCCGGGCCCGTCGCAACTTCACCATTGACAACGGGCAAAACCTGGCGCTGGAGTACATGGCGCCGACAGTGACCTTCGCTCGAGGTTCCCTTGGTGAACCGGGGAAGCAAACCTCGACCGGTTATTCCACCGTCATGGTGTTCAACGTCATTGCGGCGATCCTGGTGGTGGCTGCTCTCATCGCGTTCGCGCTGACCTAAGAACGCCGGAGCCAGACGGCACCAGCGGGGGCACCTGCAGAGCCGTGGACGCCACCATTCCGTGCCACGCCAGTCGAGGCCGCGTTCTCGCTCCACTTCCGGTCGTCGACCAGATCGGAGCCGATGAGCCGCCGCCGACCCGGGAAACATCGCCGGGGTGGCGACCCGCCGACCGGCCCCGACCCAGTCGGTGCGGGCCGGTAGCCTGCCCGCCTCGGCCGGCCGTCCTCGGGTCCGGTGGGGCAGAAGTGGCTCTCCACGCCCGACGGCACCCGCCTGGGGCAACTGCTGCGCGACGCCGGGCTGGTCTGACCGACTGCCCCTGCCGGGCTACCGGCCATCGAACACGTCTTCAAGAACAAGCCTCGCCCGGCCGGGGACCTCTTCGTCCGGGAAGATCTCGGCACAAAGGCCGAGGACCTCTTCGGGGTTGTTCAGCCCGAGGTGCTCCACGAGGAAGCGGATGTCCTCGGCGTCTCGGCGTCGTGCCGCGAGAACCTTCATGGCAAGTAGATGCTCCGGGGACGCCGCCGAGACCCGCAGGCCAGGATGATCGAAGACTCGTGGTGCCTCCGGGTCCCCGCCAATGGCGACGTACACGCTCGCCTGTTCGTTCAGCCACCACTGCGGCAGCCCCAGCTCATCCGCGACGGCCCGCGCTTCGTCGAGGACGATACCGTGCGGCTGAAAAACGGCGTCTATGTCCCGCGTCGCCCGGCGGGCGTCGTAGGCCAACGCCATGGCAGCCCCGCCGAAGATATACAGGTCGGCGACCACACCCCGCTTTGCCAGCCGGTCACCGAGCCTGCGAAAGGCGTCCTCTATGGCAGTTCGGTCCAGCAGCGGGTCATCGGCGCTCACGCGACCTTCAACTCCTGCGGAGAGATGAACACCCCACGGCGCCGGAATGCCGCGGGCGCGTGCACCACGGCGTCGACGCGGGCGGCGCGAGTGTTGAAGGGGAACCAAAACTGCCGTAGCGACCGCGTCTCGACCCACGAGGGTGCGCCGCGCCCGTCGCGGGCGGAGAGGTACTCCGCCAATGCCGCGAGGAAGACATCCCAATGATCGTCACCGGTTGGGGCTGGCTCCTGGATCAGCAGGTCGGCGCGATGCTCGGGTGCTTCCCAGCCGTACTCCTCCAGGAACTCCGCC
Organism: Micromonospora sp. NPDC049275; assembly: GCF_043197115.1. NCBI lineage: Bacteria > Bacillati > Actinomycetota > Actinomycetes > Micromonosporales > Micromonosporaceae > Micromonospora > Micromonospora sp. NPDC049275. Next base: position 243,989 of record NZ_JBICSN010000006.1, on the reverse strand, counting down.
ACCAGACGCCACCGCCTGGTGTCGTCGCCTCCGACGAGCAGGACGCCCAGGTGTGCGATCGTCATCGGTTCGTACCTCGCAGCACGATTGCTCACGGCGTCAACGCTAGTACAGGTCTGCGCCGATCCGCCGTAAGCCCTGCCTCTCCAAGGTGCTGCGATATCGTCCCCCGAACCGCTGAGTGTCCAGGCCCAGGGGGCAACTCCCGACGACTGCTCAGCATCAAGTGATCAAGAGGCTGGCGGCGACAGTCAGCCCTGCCGCAGCCAGACGACGCCCAGCGGTGGCACCTGGAGTGCCGCCGAGGCCACCAGCCCGTGCCACGGCACGTCCTCGGCGTGCACCGCGCCCAGGTTGCCCACCCCCGACCCGCCGTAGTGGTGGGCGTCGGTGTTGAGCACCTCGGTCCACGTCCCGCCGGCCGGCAACCCGATCCGGTAGTCGTGCAGCGGCGACGCGGAGAAGTTCGCCACGCACACGAGCGTCGAGCCGTCCGGGGCGATCCGGACGAACGACACGGTGTTGTTGGCGACGTCGTCCCCGGCGATCCACCGGAACCCGGCCGGCTCGGTGTCCTGCGACCACAGCGCCGGCGTGGCCCGGTAGACGCGGTTGATGTCACCGACGAGCCGCTGGACGCCGGCGCGAGCCGGGTCGTGCAGCAGGTACCAGTCGAGGCCGCGCTCCTCGCTCCACTCCCGGTCGTCGGCCAGTTCGGAGCCCATGAACAGCAGTTGCTTGCCCGGGTGCGCCCACATGTACGCGAGCAGCGCGCGGACGTTCGCCAGCCGCTGCCAGGTGTCGCCGGGCATCTTGCCGGCCAGCGAGCCCTTGCCGTGCACGACCTCGTCGTGGCTGATCGGCAGCACGTAGTTCTCGCTCCACGCGTACGCCAGGGAGAACGTGAGCTGGTGGTGGTGGTGCTGGCGGTAGATCGGGTCCTTCGAGGTGTAGAGCAGGGTGTCGTGCATCCAGCCCATGTTCCACTTGAACCCGAAGCCCAGCCCGCCCTCGGCGGTGGGGGCGGTGACGCCCGGCCAGGCGGTGGACTCCTCGGCGATCATCACGACGCCGGCGTGGTGCTTGTAGACCGTCGCGTTCACCTCCTGCATGAACGCGATGGCCTCCAGGTTCTCCCGACCGCCGTACTTGTTCGGTGCCCACTGCCCGTGCTCGCGGGAGTAGTCCAGGTAGAGCATCGAGGCGACCGCGTCGACCCGCAGCCCGTCGACGTGGAACTGGTCGCACCAGTAGAGCGCGTTGGCGACCAGGAAGTTGCGCACCTCGCTGCGGCCGTAGTCGAACACGTACGTACCCCAGTCGGGGTGTTCGCCCCGGCGCGGGTCGGCGTGCTCGTAGAGCGGGGTGCCGTCGAAGCGGGCCAGGGCCCACTCGTCCTTGGGGAAGTGCGCGGGCACCCAGTCCAGGATCACGCCGATGCCGGCGGCGTGCAGGGCGTCCACGAGGTGGCGGAACTCGTCCGGGTCACCGAAGCGGGACGTCGGCGCGTAGTAGCCGGTCACCTGGTAGCCCCAGGAGCCGCCGAACGGGTGCTCCATCACCGGCAGGAACTCCACGTGCGTGAAGCCCAGTTCGGTGACGTACGCGGTGAGCTGCTCGGCCAGCTCCCGGTAACCCAGGCCGGGCCGCCACGAGCCGAGGTGCACCTCGTACACGCTCATCGGCTCCTGGTGCGGCTTACGCTCGGCCCGCCGGGCCAGCCAGTCCTCGTCGTTCCACCGGTACGTCGAGTGGTGCACCACCGAGGCGGTGGCGGGCGGCACCTCGGCGTACGCCGCCAGGGGGTCGGCCTTGTCCCGCCACTGCCCGTCGGCGCCGAGCACCCGGTACTTGTAGCGGGCGCCGACCCGGGCGTTCGGGACGAACAGCTCCCACACGCCGCTGGAGCCGAGCGACCGCATCGGCCAGCCGTCGTCCGGACCCCAGCCGGTGAAGTCACCGATCACCCGGACCCCGCGCGCGCTGGGCGCCCAGACGCTGAACGCCACGCCCTCGTCGAAGACCCGGGCCCCGAGCGCGTCCCACAGCCGCTCGTGCCGGCCCTCGCCGATCAGGTGCAGGTCGAGCTCGCCGAGCGTGGGCGGATAGCGGTACGGGTCGTCGTGGACGACGCCGTCGACCTCCACCCGGTAGTCGAGCACGGTCCCCTCGACCTGCGCCTCGAAGACGCCCAGGTCGTGCACCCGCTTCATCGGGTGCCGCTCGTCGCCCACGAGCAGCACGACGTCGCCCGCGCCTCGGCGCATCGTGCGGATCGTCGTCGAGCCGTCGGCGGGGTGCGCGCCGAGCAGCGCGTGCGGGTCGTGCGTCACGCCGGTGATCAGCTGGTCCATCGGTCGTCCTTCGGGGCGGCTTCGGTCGGTGCGGAGGCGGACGGGCGGGGCGCGGCAGACGGGCGGGGCGCCGCCGAGCGGGCCTTCGCCGAGCGGGCAGCGGACGCGCGGGCCGCCACGGAACGCGGGTCGAACGGGCGGGCCACCGCGGGGCGGGCGTCGGACGGGCGGGCCGCCGCCGGGCGCGGAGCCACCGCCGGCTCGGAGCCGGCTGTCGGGTCGGTGTTGGCTGTCGGGTCGGCGTTGGCCGTCGGGTCGGCGTTGGCCGCCCGCTCGGCGATGGCAGTCGGGTCGGTGACAGCCGTCGGTGCCGGCGTCGTCGGCGCGGTGCCGCCGGAGAGCTCGTCCGGAACGTCGGTGACGGTCAGGTCCGCCGGTTCGACGCCGGCGGGCTCCGGAGCGGAGTGCTGCGCGACCGGGCGGCGGACGGTAAGCACGTGCGCCGGTTGCAGGTACGGGTCGAGCCGCACCGCGTTGCGCTGCCCCCAGTCGTAGCTGGTGCCGGTCAGCTCGTCGTACACGGTGAACCGCTCGTGCCAGTCGAACCCGAGCTCCGGCATGTCCAGCGTCGTATTGCCCCACTGCACCACACGTGGGTCGAACGAGCAGATCACGATGACGGTGTTGCCGGTGTCCGGGTCGTGCTTCGACCAGCACAGCAGCGCCGGGTTGTCGATCTCGTGGAAGCGCAGGTTGCGGAGCTGGTGCAGGGCCGGGTTGTCGCGGCGTACCCGGTTGAGGGTGGCCAGGAAGGGCGCCAGCGAGCGGCCCTGCGCCTCGGCCGCGGTCCAGTCGCGGGGGCGCAGCTCGTACTTCTCGTTGTCCAGGTACTCCTCCGCGCCCGGCCGGGCCACGTGCTCGAACAGCTCGAAGCCCGCGTACAGGCCCCAGGAGGGGGAGAGCAGCGCCGCCAGCACCGCCCGGATCTTGAACATCGGCGGACCACCGTGCTGCAACGACTCGTGCAGGATGTCCGGTGTGTTCGGCCAGAAGTTCGGCCGCATGTGGTCGGCCGACGCGACCAGCTCCTCGCAGTACTCCCGCATCTGCGCGGCCGTCGTGCGCCAGGTGAAGTAGGTGTACGACTGCGTGAAGCCGATCTTGCCGAGCCCGTGCATGATGGCCGGCCGGGTGAACGCCTCGGCCAGGAACAGCACGTCCGGGTCGACGGTCTTGACCTCGGCGATCAGCCAGTGCCAGAAGTCGAACGGCTTGGTGTGCGGGTTGTCCACCCGGAAGATCCGGATGCCCTCGCCCACCCAGTGCAGCACCACCCGCAGCACCTCGGCCCGGATGCCCTCCGGGTCGTTGTCGAAGTTGACCGGGTAGATGTCCTGGTACTTCTTCGGCGGGTTCTCCGCGTACGCGATGCTGCCGTCGGCGCGGGTGGTGAACCATTCCGGGTGCTCGGTGACCCAGGGGTGGTCCGGCGCGCACTGCAACGCCAGGTCCATCGCCACCTCCAGGCCCTGCGCCGCCGCCGCCTCGATGAAGGCCCGGAAGTCGGCAGGCGTACCCAGGTCGGGGTGGATCGTGTCGTGGCCGCCCTCGGCGGCGCCGATCGCCCACGGCGAGCCCACGTCGGTCGGCCCGGCGGTGAGCGCGTTGTTGCGGCCCTTGCGGTTGATCCGGCCGATCGGGTGGATCGGCGGCAGGTAGAGCACGTCGAAGCCCATCGCCGCCACACCCGGCAGCCGCTCGGTGGCCGTGGCGAAGGTGCCCGACCGACCGCCCGCCGCTCCTTCGGAGCGCGGGAAGAACTCGTACCAGGCCGAGAAGAGCGCCCGCTTGCGGTCAACCCAGATGGTGTACGTGTCACCGACGGTCACCAGCTCCCGCACCGGGTGCTCCCAGAGCAGGTCGGCCAGGGCCAGCGCGGGGTCCACCCGCTGCGGCAACGGAAGGTCGGTGTCGACGAGCGCGGTGAGCGCGGCGGCGACGCGGGCCCGGTCGGCGGTCGGCACGAGGTCCCGCGCGGCGGCCAGCACCCGCGCGCCCTCGGCCAGGTCGTTGGCGAGATCGACCGGACCCTGCCCGGCGGCGATCTTCTTGGTGACCGCGTTCTGCCACGTCAGGTACGGGTCCTGGAACGCCTCGACGGAGAAGGTCCAGGAGCCGACGGCGTCCGGGCGAATCGTGGCGTGCCAGCGGTCCTGGCCGGGCTCGCCGGGGCGCATCCGGGTGAACGGCCTGGTGACGCCGTCCGGACCCATCCAGACCACGTTGCAGCCGAGCGCGTCGTGCCCCTCCCGGTAGGCGCGGGCCGACACCGGAACCGGTTCGTCGACCACCGCCTTGGCCGGGTACCGCCCGCACGAGACGACAGGGGAGACGTCTTCGATCGGGAACCGTCCAGTCACCCCGCCAACCTACTGTGCGAGATCCCTTCGCGCGCGGCCAAGCACGTCTGTCAGTCTCCACGGCCGGGCCGCGAGTGAAGATCCGCGCACTTTCGGGGGGAGTTGCTGCCTCGCAACGTCGTCGACGCAGCAACTCCCCCGAAGTTGTGCGGATCTTGGCCCTGTGCGGGTGGGCGGCATCACGCGGGGTAACCACGGTGGAACGCCCGCTTTCGTGGTGTGCGGCCGAAGCCACTCACGCAGACCACCGGGTCCGCCTGAGTGGCTGGCCTCCCGGCGTGGCCGGAACGGGTTCCAGGAAACTGCGGTATCGACGCGGCTGGGATGCACCGGTTTCCTGGAACCCGTGTTGATCTAGGCCGGTGGCCCGGGGTGGCCCGGCCGGCGCCGCCGGGGTGAACATCGACCTCATCCGCATCGCGGCCAGCGCGCTTTGCCACGGGCATGGTGGTTATTCCGCCGAGGCGACGTCGTTGCTCAAGTCCCCTCCGGGAACGGCGGTCTGAGGCGACCCCTGGACGCGACGGGCACGTCGGCCGGAGAGCCAACCGGAACGCCGGCCCGAGAGCTCAGGCGGCCCCAGAGAGCTAGACCGTGAGCAGGCGTTCGATGCGCGCGTACTCGGCGGCCATCTCCGCGCTGGCGAGGACGTCGTCGAGGTCGGCCGAGACCTCGAAGTCGACCTCCTCGACGGAGCGGATGGCCAGTTCGTGCAGCTCTCCGCGCTCGTTCTCCTCCAGGTAGGTGGTCCAGTGCTCCAGCGCGGTGATGACGATCAGGAGCCCCTGGTCCAGGTCGTCGTCCGCGCGGATTCCCTCGTCGATCCGCACCAGCAGTGCGCGCAGTTCGCCGGCGCCGGCCGTCCGGATGTTCTCCCGGGCGCTTGTCAACGCCGCCCACGCGTCCTCGGTCAGCTCGTCGTCCGCCGCCGTCTCCAGCAGGTCCGCGCGGACCAGCCGGGTGACGGTGTCGAGGCCGAAGGCGCGCAGCTCATCCTCGCCGGCCGCGACGATGAGCGCGAGAACGGCCGCTTCGAGTTCGTCGTACCGCATCGTGCTCGTCTCCCTCAGCGCGCGGCGACCGAGCGGTACACGTCGAGGGTCTGGCGGGCGACCGCGTCCCAGGAGAAGTGCTCCACGGCGCGTCGGCGGCCGGCCAGGCCGAACCGTTCGGTGCGCGTCGGGTCGGCGAGCAGCGTGTTGACCGCCGCCGCCAGGTCGGCCACGAACCGCTCCGGGGCCAGCGGGGTGCCGGAGCCGTCGGTGGCCTGCTCGATGGGGACCAGCAGGCCCGTCTCACCGTCGGCCACCACCTCGGGGATGCCGCCGGTGGCGGTCGCCACGACTGCCGTCTCGCAGGCCATCGCCTCCAGGTTGACGATGCCCATCGGCTCGTACACCGACGGGCAGACGAAGACGGTGGCGTGGGTGAGCACCTGGATCACCTCGGGCTTGGGCAGCATCTCGGCCACCCAGACCACGCCGGAGCGGTTGGCCCGCAGCTCGGCAACCAGCTCCTGGACCTCGGCGGCGATCTCCGGGGTGTCCGGCGCTCCGGCGAGCAGCACGAGCTGGGTGTCCGCCGGCAGCTCCCGGGCCGCCCGCAGCAGGTAGGGCAGGCCCTTCTGTCGAGTGATCCTTCCCACGTACACCACGCTGGGCAGCGCCGGGTCGATGCCGAGCCGGTCCAGCACGTCGGTGCCGGAGTCCGGCGCGTACTGCGTGGTGTCGATGCCGTTGTAGACCACCCGGACCCGGTCCGGGTCGATCTGCGGGTACGCGGTGAGCACGTCGTTGCGCATGCCCCCACTGACCGCGATCACCGCGTCGGCGGCCTCCATCGCGGTGCGCTCGATCCACGAGGAGAGCGTGTAACCGCCGCCGAGCTGCTCGGCCTTCCACGGCCGCAGCGGCTCCAGGCTGTGCGCGGTCAGCACGTGCGGCACCCCGTGCAGCAGCTTCGCGGTGTGCCCGGCCAGGTTCGCGTACCACGTGTGGCTGTGCACCACGTCGGCGCCGGCGGCGCCGGCGGCCATCTCCAGATCCACACCCATCGTCCGCAGCGCGGCGTTCGCGCCGGTCAGGCCGGGTGGTTCGGTGTACGCCGTGACGCCCGGCTCGGTGCGCGGCAGGCCGAAGCAGTGCACGCGGACGTCGGTGAGGTGGCGCAACTCCCGGGCCAGGTACTCGACGTGCACGCCCGCGCCTCCGTAGACCTCCGGCGGGTACTCGCGGGTGAGCAGATCGACGCGCAGCGGGGTGGGTTCCGTCATGACCCCGCACCCTAGTGCAGAAGAGTCCCCGTACGAGTGGTGAAGTCCGACGCGGGTGGATAGCGTCTGGGCATGGCTGCCAAGGTGCTCGCGATCGTCCTGGCGGGTGGGGAGGGCAAGCGCCTGATGCCACTCACCACGGACCGGGCCAAGCCGGCCGTCCCGTTCGGCGGGATGTACCGCATGGTCGACTTCGTCCTCTCCAACCTGGCCAACGCCGGCTATCTCAAGATCGTCGTGTTGACCCAGTACAAGTCCCACTCCCTCGACCGACACATCACCAAGACCTGGCGGATGTCCACGCTGCTCGGCAACTACGTCACACCGGTGCCGGCGCAGCAGCGTCGCGGCCCGTGGTGGTTCGCCGGATCGGCCGACGCCATCTACCAGAGCTTCAACCTCATCAACGACGAGCAGCCCGACTACGTGATCGTCTTCGGCGCCGACCACATCTACCGGATGGATCCCCGGCAGATGGTGGAGGATCACATCGCCTCCGGCGCCGCGGTGACCGTCGCCGGCATCCGCCAGCCGCTGTCGATGGCCGACCAGTTCGGTGTCATCGAGGTCGGCGAGGACGGCCGCAAGATCCGTGCGTTCCGCGAGAAGCCCACCGACGCGGTCGGCCTTCCCGACGCCCCCGACGAGATCTACGCCTCGATGGGCAACTACGTCTTCACCACCCGCGCTCTCTGCGAAGCGGTCGAGCGTGACGCGGCGGACAAGTCCAGCAAGCACGACATGGGCGGCAGCATCATCCCGATGCTCGTCGAGCGGGGCGAGGCGAACGTCTACGACTTCCGCGACAACGAGGTGCCGGGCAGCACCGACCGGGACCGCGGCTACTGGCGCGACGTGGGGACGCTCGACTCGTTCTACGACGCGCACATGGATCTGATCAACGTGCACCCCGTCTTCAACCTCTACAACTTCGACTGGCCGATCTACACCGAGCAGCCGCCGTGGCCGCCGGCGAAGTTCGTCCACCAGTGGGGGGAGCGGGTCGGCCGCGCGGTCGGCTCGATGGTCTCTCCGGGTGTGGTGATCTCCGGCTCGCTCGTGGAGAACTCGATCGTGTCGCCGAAGGTGCGTGTGCACTCCTGGGCGCATGTCGAGGGCTCGGTGCTGATGGAGGGTGTCGAGATCGGCCGGCACGCCGTGGTCCGCCGGGCCATCCTGGACAAGAACGTGTTCGTCCCCGAGGGCACCGAGATCGGCGTCGACCTGGAGAAGGACCGGCAGCGCTACACCGTCTCCGACAACGGCATCGTGGTGATCGGCAAGGGCCAGAAGGTCGAGCCGTGACCGTCGCACTATCAAGGAGGTAGAACCCCGTGACCCATCCCCGTGCCGGCCAGCCCGCCGAGCCCGCCGACCTGGTCGACGTGCCGCGCCTGGTGACCGCCTACTACGCCGAGCATCCGGACCCCGCGGACCCGGCGCAGCAGGTCTCCTTCGGCACCTCCGGCCACCGGGGCTCCAGCCTGCGCAACGCGTTCAACTCCGACCACATCCTCGCGGTTACCCAGGCGCTCTGCGACTACCGGCGGGAGCAGGGCCTCGACGGCCCGCTGTTCCTCGCCCGCGACACGCACGCGCTCTCCGCGCCGGCCGCCGTGGACGCGCTGGAGGTGCTCGCCGCCAACGGGGTCACCGTGCTCGTCGACAGCCGCGACGGCTACACCCCCACCCCGGCGCTGTCGCACGCCATCCTCACCCACAACCGGGGCCGCACCAGCGGGCTCGCCGACGGCATCGTCATCACCCCGTCGCACAACCCGCCCGACGACGGCGGCTTCAAGTACAACCCCACAAACGGCGGGCCCGCCGACACCGACGTCACCCGGTGGATCCAGGACCGGGCCAACACGATCCTCGCCGCCGGGCTCAAGGAGGTCCGCCGGATCACCTACGCGCGGGCCCGGGCCGCCGACACGACAGGGGAGTACGACTTCCTCGCGCACTACGTCGACGACCTGCCGGCGGCGATCGACATCGACGCCATCCGTGACGCCGGTATCCGGATCGGCGCCGACCCGCTCGGCGGGGCCAGCGTGGCGTACTGGGGGGAGATCGCCGAGCGGCACCGGCTGGACCTGACGGTGGTCAACCCGACTGTCGACCCGACCTGGCGGTTCATGACGCTCGACGGCGACGGCAAGATCCGGATGGACTGCTCGTCGCCGAACGCGATGGCCTCCCTGATCGCCGCCCGCGCCGACTACCAGATCTCCACGGGCAACGACGCCGACGCCGACCGGCACGGCATCGTCACCCCCGACGCCGGCCTCATGAACCCCAACCACTACCTGGCGGTGGCGATCGGGCACCTGTTCCGCACCCGCGCCGACTGGGGTCCGGCCGCCGCCGTCGGCAAGACCCTGGTCTCCTCCTCGATGATCGACCGGGTGGCCGCCGACCTGGGCCGACCGCTGCTGGAGGTGCCGGTCGGCTTCAAGTGGTTCGTGCCCGGTCTGCTCGACGGGTCGGTCGGCTTCGGCGGTGAGGAGAGCGCCGGGGCGTCGTTCCTGCGCCGCGACGGCTCCACCTGGACCACCGACAAGGACGGCATCCTGCTCTGCCTGCTCGCCTCGGAGATCCTGGCCACCACCGGGCGCAGCCCGAGCGAGCACTGGGCGGAGCTGGCCGAGCGGTTCGGTGCGCCCGCGTACGCCCGGATCGACGCCCCGGCCACCCGGGAGCAGAAGGCCGTGCTCGCCAAGCTCTCCCCGGACCAGGTCACCGCCACCGAGCTGGGGGGTGAGCCGATCACCGCGACCCTTACCACCGCCCCCGGCAACGACGCCCCGATCGGCGGTCTCAAGGTGAGCACCAAGTCCGGCTGGTTCGCCGCAAGGCCCTCGGGCACGGAAGACGTCTACAAGATCTACGCCGAGTCCTTCCAGGGCCCCGACCACCTCAAGCAGATCCAGCAGGAAGCCAAATCCCTGGTAGACCAGGCCCTGACCCAGGCCTAACCCCCACCCCCACCCCACCCACCGACTTCCGCGTTGATCATGAAGTTATTGCCACGACACGCCGAGGCGGGCGGCAATAACTTCATGATCAACGCGGGGGTGGGGTGGGGTGGGGGTGGGGGTTAGCAGCGTGGGGGGATTTCTTGTTCGTTGGGGTTTTGTAGTTCTTTGGGGAGTAGTGCCTTGAGCTGTTCGGGGAGGAAGGGCAGGTCGAGGAGGCTCATCTTCAGCTGGTTGCGTTCCTGGTAGCGCAGCGGGTCGAAGCGGACCACCAGGCCGGCGTTGCGCCGGTAGCTGATCTCCACCGCGCCCTCGTCCGCCGCATCCCGGAACACCAGCCCGTCCATCTCCACCACCACGGCCGACGAGTGGGGCTCCAACTCCAGCCGGATCTTCTCGTCCCCGGAGAGCACCACCGAGCGGGAGATGCCGGCCATCGGCGCCGACGGGGTGACGACCACCGCGTCCGCCGCCGGGGAGATCAACGGACCGCCGGCGGCATAGCTGTACGCCGTGGAGCCGATCGGCGTGCTCACCACCACGGCGTCGGCGCGGTAGTAGCCGTACTGCTGGCCGTCGACGGCCAGGGTGGCGGTGACGAAGCCTGAGCCGGGCCGCCGAACCAGGGCGATGTCGTTGAACGCCACCACGTCGTCGCCGCACACGTCGCAGGCCAGGCAGGCGTGTGACTCGATGGTGAAGTCCTTCGACAGCAGCCGGCTCAGCGCCTCGGGCAGCGCCGGCGGCTCGATCTCGACGAGGAAACCGAGCCGGCCCAGGTGGACGCCGAGCACCGGCTTCGGGTCGAGGACGGCCGAGCGCAGCGCGCCCAGCATGGTGCCGTCGCCGCCGATGCTGATCAACGCGTCGGCGCGGACTGCCACGTCCTTCTCCGGCACGGGCTCGACGCTGGTCGGCACTCGGTGCTTGTCCTCCGCGCGCACGAAGAGCGACTTGTGGTTGCGCGTCGCCCACCGTTCGATGATCCCGACCACCTCGGTGACATCCCGGGTGGGGTGCAGTATCAGTCCCAGCCCCGCCACCCGTACAGCTCACCACACAGGTGTCGGACGCGTCCGGCGTACCGGTGAAGGGACGCGGGCTGTCCACGGACCGGCGGGGTCGGCTACCGCAGCGCCGCCACGATGATCCGCGCGATCCGTTCCCCGGCCGCGCCGTCCCACAGCGGCGGCGTGGCCCGTACGGCGGGCCGACCGGTCGCGAGGGTGTTCGCCACCGCCTCGGCGAGCGTCGAGCGGGTGACGAGGCGGTTGGTGCCGTGCGTGATCGTGATCGGGCGTTCCGTGTTGGGCCGCAAGGTCAGGCAGGGCACGCCGAGCATCGTCGTCTCCTCCTGTACGCCTCCGGAGTCGGTGACGACGACCGCCGCGCCGCGTACCAGGCTGACGAACTCGAGGTACCCCAGCGGCTCGATGACCCGCATCGCACGATGCGAGAGCAGGCCGGCGTTCTCGAGGTGACGCCTGCCGCGCGGGTGCAGCGGCAGGACGACGGGCAGGTGGTCGGCGACGGCGTGCATCGCCTTCACCAGGTCGACGGCGTCCGCCGCGTCGTCGACGTTGCCCGGCCGGTGCAGCGTCGCGACGACGTAGCGCTCGGGGAGCGCGAGCGCGGCACGGATGCCGGCGACGTCGAAGCGGTCGAGGTTGGCCAGCAGCGTGTCGATCATCGGATTGCCGACCAGGTGGACCTTCTCCGCCGCGATGCCCTCGGTCTCCAGGTGTGCCAGGGCGTCGGGGCTGGTGGCGAACAGCAGGTCGGACACGTGGTCGACGACGACCCGGTTGATCTCCTCGGGCATGGACCTGTCGAAGCTGCGCAGTCCCGCCTCCACGTGGGCGACGGGGATGCCCAGCTTCGCCGCGACGAGGGCGGCGGCGAGCGCGGAGTTGACGTCGCCGTACACGACTGTGAGCGCCGGGCGGTCGGCGACCATCAGCTCTTCCAGGCCGGTCATGACCGCGGCGGTCTGGCTCGCGTGGCTGCCCGAGCCCACCCCGAGGTTGAGGTCCGGCTCGGGGAGCCGTAGCTGTCGGAAGAAGACCTCGGACATCCGGTCGTCGTAGTGCTGTCCGGTGTGGACCAGACGCTGCCGCACGCCGTGCCGGTCCAGCGCGCGGATCACCGGTGCCGCCTTGGGGAAGTTGGGGCGTGCGCCCGCGACGTGCAGAACGGCGTCGGCTGGCATGGATCTCCTCATAATTCGGCGTGAATCAGCGGCGTCGTACCAATGGTACAAGTTATCCAATTTGATACCTTTGCTCTCTGTGCAGTGTCGACTGACTCTTATTTCCGAAGGCAGGAAGACCGCGTGAAGCAGATCGTCCAATCCGTGTCCGGCGGCGAGTTGCGAGTCGTGGAGGTTCCGCAACCGGAGCCCGGCGCGACCGAGGTGCTCGTCGCCACGCGCAGGTCCCTGCTCTCCGCGGGCACCGAGCGCGCCGTACGGGAGTTGGCCTCGGCGAGCCTGCTGCGCAAGGCCCGCGCCCGGCCGGATCTCGTCCGCCAGGTCGTCAACCGGTCGCGCACCGGGGGAGTCCGCTCGACCCTGGCCGCGGTGCGCAGCCGGCTCGACGAGGACATGCCGCTGGGGTACAGCGCGGCCGGCGTCGTCGTCACCGCCGGCGCGGCCACCGACGGGTTGCGCCCCGGGATGCGGGTGGCCACGGCGTCGGCGGGGCACGCCGAGTACCAGGCGGTGCCGGGCCTGCTCGCGGTGCCCGTCCCGGACGCGGTGTCGGACCAGGCCGCCGCCTTCGGCGCGGTGGCGGCGATCGCTCTGCAGGGGCTGCGGCAGGCCGACGTGAGCGTGGGCGGCGCGGTAGCGGTCGTCGGCCTCGGCCTGGTCGGGCAACTGACGGTACGACTGGCACTCGCCTCCGGGCTCACCGTCGTCGGCATCGACCTACGCCTGTGGACTGCCGAGCTGGCCAGCGGCGCGGGCGCGCTCGGGCTGGTCGAGGCCGGCGCGGCGACCACCGAGCAGGTCATGGAGGCCACCCGTGGCCGTGGCGTCGACGCGGTCCTGATCACGGCGGCGACCGCCTCGTCGGAGCCGGTCGCCCGCAGCGCGGAGATCGCCCGCGACCGGGCCCGGCTGGTAGTGGTCGGTGACGTCGGCCTGGACCTCGACCGGAGGCGCTTCTACGAGCGCGAGCTGGACCTGCGCTTCGCCCGCAGCTACGGCCCCGGCCGCTACGACCGTGCGTACGAGGAGTGGGGCGTCGACTATCCGATCGGCCACGTGCGCTGGACGGCGCGGCGCAACGTGGAGACCTACCTCGACCTGGTGGCCAGCGGCCGGGTCGCGGTCGACGACATGGTGACCCACGTCTTCGACGTGGAGCAAGCGACGTCGGCGTACGAGGTGCTGGCGTCGGACCCGCGCTCGCTCGCGGTGCAGCTCACCTACTCGGCGCCCGCGCAGCCGGCCGCCCGCCCGGCCACGATCCGGCCACGCCGGCGGTCGGCGGCACCCCGGGCGGGGCTGATCGGGGCCGGCACGTACGCCAAGGCGACCTTCCTGCCCGCGCTCAAGGCGGCCGGCTGGGGCGACGATCTCGTCGCCATCACGTCAGCCAAGGGGCTGTCGGCACGTCACGCCGCGGAGCGCAACGGCATCGCCGTCGTGGCGCCGACGGTCGAGGACCTGCTCCTCCGCGACGACGTGGACGTGGTGTTCGTCCTCAGCCGCCACGATTCCCACGCCGAGTTGGCGGTGCGGGCGCTCGACGCCGGTAAGCACGTCTTCGTGGAGAAGCCGCTCGCGCTGACGCGGGACGAGCTCGACGGGGTGCTGGCCGCGTACGACCGCAACCCGGGCCACCTGTTCGTCGGGTTCAACAGGCGACACGCGCCGATGGTGGCGTACACCCGAAAGGTCCTGAGTGCCGGGTCCGGGCCGATCAGCGTGGCCTACCGGGTCAACGCCGGGCAGTTGCCCGCCGCGCACTGGTATCACGACCGCCGCCAGGGCGGCCGTGTCCGCGGCGAGGTGTGCCACTTCGTGGACCTCGCGTCGTGGCTGGTCGGCGAGCAGCCCCGGGTCGTGCACGCGTACGGCAGCGGACGCGGCGAACCGGGCCTGGAGGAGGACGTGAGCGTCCTGCTCGGATACCCCGACGGCTCCACGGCGACGATCACGTACTCCACAGGGGGGCACCGGCGCACGCCGAAGGAACGACTGGAGATCCTCGGCCGTGGCCACACCGTGCTGATCGACGACTTCCGACGCCTGGAGGTCGACGGCCGGGAGGTCAAGCGGGCGCCCGGCGGCAAGGGACACCAGGAGCAGCTGGCCCACGTGCGGGCGGTGATCGCCGGGAACGCGCCGCACCAGCGCGGGTTCGAGGCGTCGATCGGTACGACGGAGGCGGCGCTGTCCGCGATCGCCGCGCTGGCCGGCATCGTCCAGGAGCCCGAGGCGCGACTCCCCACGCAGCTCGACGCGGAGAGCGCCGGGATCACCTCGTGACGCGGCACGGCCGGCGCTGACCCGGGCGGGTCAGCGCGCCGCGTCGTCGTCGTGGACGAGCGTGGCGAGCAGGCGGCCGAGGGCGCCCGACATCGCCGTCCGCGACTGGTTGTCCCGTATCCAGCGCCGGCCCGCCGCGCCCATCTTCGCCAACTCGTCCGGGCTCGCCTGCACCATCTGGGCGAGGCCGTGGGCGAGGTGCCCCGGCGGGGTCACCGACCCGGCGTCCGCGCCCAGGACGAGGTCGCCGACGATTCCCGGACTGTTGGTGACGATCGGCAGGCCGGCGGCCATGTAGTCGAACACCTTGTTGGGGCTGACCCCGGCGCGGAACAGTTCGACGTCCGCGAGCACGTGCACGCCGACGTCGGCCGCGTGCAGGAGATCGGGGATCTCGGTCTTCGGCACCGGGTCGAGGAACCGCACGGTGGGGATGTCGCGCGCCGCCGCCCGCAGGCGTGCCTTCTCGACGCCCGATCCCACGAGCACGACGTCGATCTCGGGCACCGCCCGAGCGGCGCTCAGGAGCAGGTCCAGCCCGTTGGCCGGGCCGTGCGCTCCCGCGTAGACGGCCGTCCGGCGGGTGAACCCGTACCGTCGCCGCAGCTCGTCGCGGTCATCACTGGGGACGAAGTCGTCCGGGTCTGCCGCGTTGGGGATGAACACGATCCGCTCGGGCGGTACGCCCTTGCTCTCGATCGCCTGCCGCACGCCCGCCGCCAGGATCACCACCCGGTCGGCGCGTCGGTACAGGAGACGCTCCAGGCGTTCCAGCGCCCGGTACGCCGTCGACGTCTCCGACAGCGTCCCCATCTCGACGAGCACCCGGGGCCACAGGTCCCGGACCTCCAGGACGAACGGCGTACGCCGCAGGGCCGCCACGACGCAGCCCGACAGGCCGGCCAGCAGGTGTGGCGACGACGCGTACACCACGTCGGGTCGGGGCTGCCGCAGGCCGGCGAGAGTGGCCGTCACCCCGTAGCTGGCCCAGTTGAGCACCCGGCCCACGCCATTGCCCCGGTACGGCGTCACGGCGACCGGGTGGAATCCCGGCTCCGGGCGTTGCGGCCGACCGGTGATCATGTTGCGGCGGCTCGCGATGATCACGTGCGTCCAGCCGGGCAGGCGGCTGAACAGCTCGACGTGCCGGGTGCCGCCCGGGTGGCCCGGAGGCACGGCGAAGTGGTTGAGGACCAGGACCCTGCGTCGTGTCATAGCGGTGCTCCCACGTGCTGGACGTCCCCGGAGGCGAGGTGGGTGACGGTCAGGGTGGCGCCCCCGTCGGTCCAGGCCACCTCGTAGCGGAGACCGTCGAGGGTTGTCGCGTCGGGCCGTGGCCCGGGCACGGTGCCCAGCCCCCAGGCGACGGTGTCGGCAGGGGTCTCGGTCGTGAGCCAGGTCGCCGGCTCCCAGCGCCCGTACGTCCGGCTGTGCCAACCCGCGAACGGCGTCGACCGTCCGCGTACCGCCTCGTACCCGTCCAACCCGAACAGGTCGAGCTTGGTGTCGCCGGTGACGAGCGCGTCGTTCTCCACCGCGACGTCGGGGTGCAGGGGGATCGTGAGCGACCAGGTGCCGGCCGCCCCCGGCGGGTCGGCGAACTCGACGATGGCCACGTACGCGTCGGCCACCACCACGGCGCGGCCGACGCGTACCGGGTGCTCGCCGCGCGCGTACGCGTCGTGCCACCCGAACGCGATGGTGCGATCCGGCCGGACGAGTGGCTGTCCCAGGTGACCACGACCGGTGGCGAGCCAGCGGAACGCGCGGTGCGGAATCAGCTGGTCCTGCCCGTCCGGGCGGCGCACCGGGTGGGCGGCGGAGGTGCGCAGTCCGTTGCGGACCTCCAACGGACCGTTGTAGGTGCCCGTGCCCGGATCGGCGATCAGCCACCGGCCGTTGTGGGTTACCCAGACCGAGGTCAGGTCGGCGTGGCCGTGCGACGGGCCGCCGTCCACCTTGAACCACACCCGCCACGGCCCCCGCTCGATCAGCGCGGTGCCTCCCGAGGTCGTCGCGCCGCGCCCGGCCGGCCGGTACGCCGCCGCGGTGGCCTGATCCCGGGCGCTCGCGGGCGCGTACCAGGCGAGTTCGTCGAAGTCGGCGAACCACCGCGCCGGCAGCCGTTCCCCGCACAGCGCCAGCCCGAGCGCGGCCGAGCCGGCCACGTCGAGCGGGTCGCCGGAGGACGCGAGCACCCGCCCCTCGTCCCAGTCGCCGTACTGCGGGACCTCCCCGTCGAAGACACCGAGTCGGGCGAGGTGCAGGCTGGCCGCGCGCAGGTCCTGGCGCACGCCGGCCGGCGCGCCGCCGAGCAGCAGTCGTACGACGAGCATCTCCAGAACGAAGCGGTGGTACGACAGCGAGTCCTCGATCATGCGGCCGTCCGGCCCGAAGTGCCGGCGCTGCTGCGTGGCGAACATCCGCTCGCCGGTACGCGCCCACCAGCGGGCGCGCGCCGCGGTGGGGAACATGCGCGACAGCAGGATCAACCCGAGTGCGTCACCGAGCATGTGGTTGTTGCGCATGCTGCTCACCGTGTAGGGCAGCTCGACCAGCAGGTGTCGTGCGCTGGCCAGCAGGTGCCGTTCCATGGCGGCCACCACGTCGCGGGGCAGCCGGTCGCCGGCCAGCGCCAGGATCTGGTTCCAGGCGACCGCGCGCAGCGCCAGCTCGAGGCTGGAGTACCAGTTCACTCCCCGCTCGGGTGGCGACTGCTCGCACCAGGCCCGCAGCAGGCCGCCGAGGCCGTCGTGCCAGGGGCCGGCCGGGTCGAGGCGGGCCGCGCGGGCCAGGACGACCAGGTCGCGGTGGCGGCCCGCCTCCCAGGTGTGCTTCACGTCGGACAGGCGTGCCCCGGAACGGATGTCGACGCGCCACCACGGCACGTCCGCCGGCCACTGCCGCCCGCTCAGCGGGTCGGTGCTCCACGGCGCCGACACGCCTGTCGCCACCCGGGCGCCGAAGACCCGAAGCCCTTCGCGCAGGACGCGGCCGGCGTCATCCAGGCAGCGTTGCCCCGCCTCGTCACTGAGCGGCGTAGTGCTGCCCAGTGGCACCAGGGTGGCCGGACGGTGCCGGGGGGCCCGACCCTGGAACAGGACGGCGTGGAATCCGCCGCGCTTGGACGCCTCGTACGCCGCGCGCAGCGGCGCCGACAGGCCAAGGGCGCGCAGGTCCACGGCGACCGCACGGAGATCGGGTCTGGCCATCAGCTTCCCCTCGGGGCGGACGACGGAGGCGAGCACTGTCTGCGTGAGCGCGGACCCCTCGCGATGCTGAGCGTGGGCAGCTCGCAGCGGTGAGCGAGCGACGGTATCAGGACGTTGGTGGCAATTCGCGCATTTGCTCCCGATCGCGCTGGCGTGTCGGGGAAGCTGCAATTGCCGTACAAATCGGGCATTAAGCACAATATCGGGTCGCGCGAGGAGCCGTTGCGGCGTGGCGTGCCTGTCGTCTGTCCAACGTCGCCGGTGCCGTTTCAGTGACGAGAAGGAGTGGTCGTGACATCGCAAACCCGGACGGGGCTCGGATCCCCCTCGCCGGCGCCGCCCCGAGCCGGCGTCGGCAGCGTGCCCCGAGCCGGCGTCGGCAGCGTGCCCCGAGCCGGCGTCGGCAGCGTGCCCCGAGCCGGCGTCGGCAGCGTGCCCCGAGCCGACGTCGGCAGCGTGCCCCGAGGCGCGGCCGCGGTGACCGTGGCCGGAAGCGGACGGGCGGGCTGGCGGACACGGATGACGACCGTCGCCGTCGGGCTGCTGTGCGTCGCGGCCTTCCAGGCGTCGTCGGCGAACGCCTGGCTTGTCGTCCTGGAGGCCTCGGCCGCCGCGATCCTTCTCCGCTGCCGGGTTCCCCGCCCCCGGCTGCCCGATGTGCTGGCTGTCGCGGTGGCGTGCTGGGCGCAGCTGACGGTCGTCTGGTCCAGCGATGTCGCACAGACGCGGAGCGTGGCCCTCGCGTACACCTCGGCCTGTCTTCTCTTCGTCGCGGTCCGCCACGTCGTCACGACGCCGAGGCACCTGCTGGCGGTCGGGGGTTCGTACATCGTCGGATGCGTGATCGCCGCTTGGGGCCTGATCATCGAGGCGCGCGGAGCCGGCGGGCAGGCCAGCGCGTGGGACATGGCGGTGCGCTTCGGCATCGAGGGCACCAACATCAACTTCACGGCCTACTCCAGCGTCACCGCGTTCCTCCTGGCACTGGGCCTGCTGAAAATTCGCGGTCAACCTCGGCTCGTCACCATCGGGCTGATCGCCGCGTTGCCGGTGCTGGCGTCCGGTGTCTTTCTGAACCGGACCAAGGGAGCCCTGGTCGCCCTGCTGCTCATCGTGGTGTACGCGCTGCTCAGCGAGCTCAATCCACGCGCGATGTGGGTGGCCGCGGCGGCGGTGGTGCCCACGCTGCTGGTGACGGTGCCGCTCGGTCTGGGTCAGAGCGCCCTGAGCTGGGCGGACGGCGTCATCGGGTCGGCCGCGACAGGTGACGTGCTGAGTCGCATCGAGCTGTGGCGGTACGCGTCGTCCTACTGGTGGGACGCCCTCTGGTTCGGCGACGGCGCGGGAATCTTCGAGATCGGGAACACGCTGGGAATCCGGCCGCACAACGCCGTCCTCGCCGTCGCCGTTGACCTGGGCCTGGTGGGGTTGCTGGGCGTCGCCGCCCTGTTCGGCTCGGTGCTCGCCAGGCGGGCGGCGCAGTGTCCGGTCGGACTCCGTGTCGCCGGGCTGTTCCTGGTGGGCGGATTTCCGATCTGGCTGACCGGAGTGTGGGAGTTCGAGCGGGGGCCGTGGCTGGTACTCGCCCTGCTGTCGATGCTCCCGGTCCAGGTCACCGGCCGACGCGGGACGCGATCCGGGTCGACGGACGACCCCTCCGCCGGGCGGGACCGACGCCCGAGCATCCGTCCGATGGCCGAAGGCGCCACCTCCCACCGCGGCGGGCCATCACCCCGGTACGTGCACGGTCGTTTGCTCGTTCAGTGACTACTGACACCCGTACGAGTGGAGGGTCGGCGAGTGCAAACTCGGAATCCTGTCCGGGTCGACTCGCGACCACCCAGGGTCGGACGTTCGGCCGGGAGCGGGCCTCGGTGACAGCCCTCGACGGCATCAGTCGTGGCCGACACCGCCCGCCCGTCGGAAGCGTCGACGGTCGGCTGCTCTCGCCATCGCCGCCTGCCGACCGCCGTGGACACCGGCCCTCCCTGCCGGACCCCGCGACGCCGCGACCTCGCACGGTGACGTGGCTGCCGTTGGTGCTGGCCCTGACGTGGATGCTCGGCACGTTCGGCGCGTTCTGGTTGACGAGGCTGGCCCGTCAGGTCGAGAACCCCGACCGGCTCTGCGTCTTCGTGCTCGCCGCGACCGCGCTCTTCGCCTGTGGATACGTGGCGCAGATGGCGCGTCGCGTCCCGGTGGTGGCTGTCGTATCGCACTCCACCGACCGCATCCGGCAGGTACGTCGGCTGGTCCTGGCCAGCGCCGTCTACTACGTGATCGTCAGCCTGACGCGGTTGGTCCAGTTCGGCGCCACCGGCCCGCAGAGCGTGTGGGCGAGCATCGAGGCGCCCGCCACCGGCTACGTGAACAAGTTCGACGTCTACCAACAGGGCGTCGCGAGCACGGGCCCGTGGATGACAGTGCTGCTCCCGCTCGGCATTCTCAGCGTGGCCCTCGTACCGCTGCTGGTGGTGCACTGGTCGAGTCTGCCCGGCTGGTTGCGACTCGCCGGCATCGTCGGTACGACCATGCACCTGGCGTTCTACCTCTTCATCGGCACCATGAAGGGCCTCGGCGACGTCGTCATCATGCTGGCGGCGGGGATGCTGATCGCCCGTGCGTCGACCCGGCACCGGCGGCGGGCCCGCTCGCGGCGTCGCCGGGCGCTCATGCTGCTCGGCGGAGCGTTCGTGCTCCTGGCCACCTACATGGCTTTCAGCCACGCGACGCGGGCGACGGAGTTCGGCACCACAGGTGAGGTGGTGCGGGTGAATCCCGAGGTGGAGCGCGCCATGGGTGAGCCGGCGGCCGTGGGTCTCGCTGCCATGATCGGCTACCCGACGCACGGCTACCTCGGACTGTCCTACAACCTCCAGGTGCCCTTCGAGTGGTCGCACGGTCTCGGTAGCGCGCCGTCCGCCGCGCTCTTCGCCGAGCAGTCCTTCGGAGTGGACCTGACCGAACACCCGACGTACCCCGACCGCACCCAGCACGAGAAGGGGTGGCCCGCGCGCATGTACTGGGCCACCATCTATCCCTGGCTCGCCTCCGACCTCACCTTCCCGGGCGCGGCGTTGTTCATGGGACTGGTCGGATGGCTCTTCGCCGGCTCGTGGCGCGCGGCGGTGTCCACCCGACGGGTGGTCCCGACGCTGATCTTCGCGCAGCTCTGCATCCTCATCGTCTACGTGCCGGCGAACAACCAGCTCGGCATGGCGCCGGAGTCCATCGTCGGGATGGCCACGCTCCTCGTGCTCTCCGCGCTGCAGTCGCCCGCCGACGGGCGTCAGTCCCAGCGTCGGAAGAACCGGCCGAGAGACTCCGCGTACGCCCGGTAGTCGAACGATTCGAGCGCCTGGCTGCGTGCCGCCTGGCGCATCAGGCTCCGCTGCGCGTCGCTCAGCCGGGCGGCGGCGCGAAACGCCTCGGTGACCCCCGCCAGCGTGTGGTCCCGGCACACCAGGCCCTCCAGGTCGGGGCGTAGATACCTGCCCATGTCGCTGGTGAGGTTGGCGATCACCGGGGTGCCGCTGGCCAGACTCTCGCAGAACTTCGTCGAGAAGCCCGCGTTCGTGGCCCGGTCCGGGCGACGGACGAGGACTGTGAAGTCCGCCGCCTGCAGGGCGCCCGCCACCTCCGCCTGCGGCAGTCGACCCAGGCACCGTACGCCCTCGGGCAACGCTCGGCCCTCGACGAGACCGCGTACCTCGTCGACTGTCGGGCCGTAGATGCGCAGCTCGACGCGCGCGCCGTCGCGCTGGACACGACCCACCGCCTCGATGACGGTGCCCAGGAGATCCTTCTTGTTCCCGTGCGGATTGCCCGCGTACGCGAGCGTGAGGGGGGACGATCCGCCCGCCGCTGTCTGCCGGGCGTCAAGCGTCAGGCCCTTCACGTCCAGGGTGGGCGGCACCCGCAGCAGCGGGCGACCGGTACGGCGGTAGTGGTCCTCAAGGTAGGAGCTGATCACGATGACGCCGTCGCAGCGCGGGTAGTAGTGGTGCAGAGCCAGTTTCATGCTCACGTGCAGCGGGCCGAGGTAGCCGCCGCGTACGTGCCGGCCGTTGAACCAGTCCACGACGTCGACGATCAGCGGCACGCGGTGCCGTCGGCACCACCTCTGGAGGTGGAACATGTACTGGGCCTGACCGCCGTGCACCAACACGTGCGACGGTCTGGTCGGCTGGGCGTCGAGCCAGCGGACCGTCCGTTGACCCCAGCGCACAAGCGTCTGGATCGAGCTGCCCACCGGCCCGGCCGTCGGCGGTGGCCGCTCCGCCAGGCCGATGTGCGACACCGAACCCGGGCCGTCGACGCCGGGCAGCGGCGTGCGGACACGCGGCTCCGGCCCCCCGCCGGCCACCACCACGTCGTAGCCGGCGGCGGCCAACGACGCCACCAGGCCGTGCACCCGCCGCGATCCCGCCTCGCCCCACGGGAACAGGAACGGACCCACACAGGCGACCCATCGGGTACGTCTCATCGCCGCACCCCGCCGCGCCTCGTGGTCAGGTGGTCGCGGGCAGCGTCGGGGGTGCCGGAGGCGGCTCGCGCGGCCGCGCGCAACGTGGCGGCGAACCGTGCGGCCACGTTCTCCCGGGCATGTTCCTGCCGGGCGAACTCGACCCCGTTGCGGGCCAGCCGCTCCCGCAGCCCCGCGTCGCCGCAGAGGGTCGCGAGGTCGCGCACCAGGCTGGCTCTGTCGTTCGTCCCGACGATCACTCCGGCGCCTGCCTGCCGGATGTGGTCCATCGACGCCACCTCGGCGGGACCGTAGCCGAGGATGGGACGCCCCGAGGCGAGGTACTGGGGGATCTTCGTCGAGACCGAGTAACGGGTGTAGCGGCGGATCTCCTCGTCGAAGGACTCGATGTGCACGAGGACGTCCGCCGACCGCAGCGCCGCGGGCACCTCCTCGCTTGTCAGCGACGGCCCCAGCCGTACCCGCCGCAGGTCGGCGAAGTGCCGTCCGTACTGGGCGAGGTCCCTCTCCGGGGCGTGGATGGTCAGTCGGACGGACGGGCCGGCCTGCGCGACGTCGTCAAGCGCGGCGCCGATGTCGCGCAGCGACTCCCACCGGTTGAGGTGCAGGGCGCCGACGTAGACCAGCTCGACGCCGCGCTGCCCGTCGACGTCGGTGCGGGGCGCGGCGAAGAAGTTCTCGTCGACGCAGTTCACGAAGGGGCTGAACGGGATCCCGTACCGTCGGGCGTACTCGTCGGCCATCGGCTGGCTGATCACCATGCCGAGTGGCGCCAGGCGGATCAGCCGTGCCGTCGTCTCCTGGACGCTGCGGGTGGCCCGACCGAACAGCTCGCCGTTGGCGTGCAGCGTCGCCGGCCAGTCGTCGGTGAAGTGCGGCACCACCGGCACGTCGCAGGTGCGCGCCGCGAGGGCGGTGATCCTCGTGAGCCGGACGCTGCCGAGCATGGAGTAGACGACGTCGGGACGGAAGTCCCGCATCCACCGGATCAGCGCCGGGGGGACACGGATCGGGCTGAGGTCGGCGCTCGCGCGCAGTTGCGCGTAGACCCTGGCCACCGTGGGACGGTTCTCCGCCGCCGCGTGGACGGCGGCGATCGGCCTGCTCTGTTGCAGCGGGGTGTGGCCGTTCCACCCCAGCATCCGCATCGAGTAGTACTGGACGGGCAGGTAGTGGTCCCGTGGTGGGAAGTGGAAGTAGTTCTCGCACACCTCCGTCGACGGCGTGATGTTACCGGTGTACACCTGCCCGAGGCGGTCCCTGGGCCAGCCGGAGAAGAGATTCGACAGGGTCATGGCGGTACCGCTGACGCGGCTGAAGGGCGTGTGGCTCACCACCAGCACCCGGGGGAATTCATCGTCCACAAGCATCGGTACGTCCACCTCTCTCATGTGGTCCGCGGGGTCAGTGCGCGCCGGTAGCCGTAGATGGCGGCCGGGACGACGGTCAGGCTGTAGATGACGACGGCGATGTACGGCGCGGCCCAGACGCCCAGCCAGTGCAGGCCGAGCAGCTTCCCGAGCACGGAGAGCGGCAGGTACAGCAGGTAGCCCCACAGTTGGGGGCGTACGACCCCGGCCGCGTTCTGCACCATGAAGCGCGGGGAGATCGCGGCCAGCACGATCCACCAGCAGGCGAGGCCCAGCAGGAGGGTCCGGTTCCCGATCGGGATGGGTAGCCAGGCGGCGAAGAACGCCTCGCCGAACACCACCAGGAGGGTCGACGGCACCACCGCGACGAGCGTGGAAACGACTGTCATGCGCCGCACGGTCCGGCGGACCCAGTCGAGGTCGCCGCGCGCCAGGGCTTCGCCGTGCATCGGCCACAGCGGCTGGTTGACGAGCGTCACGAGCGCGCCGAGCTGGGTGAACAGCCGGGCCGGCACCGCGTACGCGGTGACGCTCGCCAGCCCCAGCACGTGCGCGATGAGCAGGGGGTCGGCGTTGTCCGCCAGGACCATCACCAGTGTCACCAGGAAGAACAGGCCGCCCAGGCCGAACAGGTCACGAATGCCCCGGCCGTCGACGAACCTCGGGCGCGGCGCCAGACGGGGCAGCCGCCAGCCGAACGTCCACACCGTGTTGGCGATGTTGACCAGCAACGGGGAGATGGCGATGCTGGCGATGACCGCGATGGGGGGCAGCTTCGCGAACACCGCGCCGAGCGCCAGCGGCAACGAGAGCGCGCTCGCGGCCGCCTGCCAGATGTTGCTGACGGCCACCTGCTGGTACGCGTACTGCACCCGGGCGACAAGCGACAGCGGGATGTTCAGCAGGAAGGCCGTCAGGCAGACCAGGGCGACGAGGTGCGCGTCGTCGGCCGCCGCCCCGGTGGCGTTGAACAGCGCCGGCCACGGCACGAACCCGCCGACCAGCCACAGCAGGCCACACGTCGGAAGCGCCACACCGCAGACCGCCGCGTAGGCGCTGGAGACGTAGCGCCGGGCCGTCGCCCAGTCACCGTCCACCCGGCAGGGCGCCAGCCTGGTCATGAGGCCGAGGCCGACACCCAGGTCGGCGAAGGCGACCATCCCGGTGACGGCCAGGACCGCCGCCCAGAGGCCGTACAGGTCGGTGCCGAGATACGACAGGGTGACGGGGAGGAGGAAGAGCGGCACGACGGCGCTCACCGCTCGACTGAGCGCCGCGGTGGCGATCCAGGACAGCAGCCGACGACCGCGACGCCGGCTCGGGGGAGCGGGGGCGGCCGGCGCGGGCGGCTCGACCGTCTGGACGGTCGGACCGGGCCCCGCTGCCACGGCGTCCGGCTGTCGCTCGAAGCTGCTGTCGGGGGCCGGCAATCCTTCGGTCCAATCGATCCGCGGCGGAGGGACGCGCCTGGCGATGCGGATGCCGCCGCGCGGCCTCACGCTGGGCTTCCTCACCGGCATAACTGCCGGCGAGGGCCTTTGGGTGCGGGGTGGATCACCGCGACTGCAGGGGTACGCCCACCGGGCCGTCCACCGTCGGGCCGACCGGCCGGGCGCAGAGCAGCGCGAGGTGCTCGATGAGCTTCGCCTCGTCGTCGTACGGATCGAGGCCGCTCACCTCGCTCGGGTCGAGCGCCGGCACCCCCACGTGGGACACCAGCGGGTGCAGCGGCCGGGTGTCGGCCTCACCGGCGCCGAACAGATCCTCGTGCAGCTTCTCTCCGGGGCGCAGGCCGGTGTAGACGATCGGCACCTGACTGGACGCCTGCTCGGCCATCTGCCGGGCCAGGTCGGCGATGCGGACGGGCGCGCCCATGTCCAGCACCAGCGCCTCCCCGTCCCGGCCGATCTCGGCGGCCTGCAGGACGAGGTGGACGGCCTCCTGGACGGTCATCAGGTAGCGGGTGACCTCGGGGTGGGTGACTGTCATCGGCAGGGAGTCCTCGATCTGCCGCTGGAACGCCGTCACCACCGAGCCGCGACTGCTCAACACGTTGCCGAACCGGACGCTGAGGAACGTGCCCGGGAACCGGGACGCCGCGTGCGCGGTCAGTTGCTCGGTGATCCGCTTCGAGTATCCGAGCACGCTTATCGGGTTGGCGGCCTTGTCGGTGGAGATGTTGACGAACTTGGCCACGTCCCGGCAGGCGTCCAGCACCGAGAGGGTGCCCCAGATGTTCGTCTTCACCGCCTCGCCGGGGTGCCGCTGCAACAGGGTCAGGTGCTTGAGCGCCGCCGCGTGCAGGATGATCTCCGGGCGACGCTCGCGGATGATCCGTCGGATCCCCTCGTCGTCACGCAGGTCGGCGAGGATCAGCTCGGGACCGTCCAGCAGCGCCCGTCCGGCGAGCGACATCTGCAGACCGTGCAGGGCCGACTCGTCCCGGTCCAGCATCATCAGCTCACCAGGGTCGGCCTTCAGCACCTGACGGCAGAGTTCCGAGCCGATCGACCCGCCGGCGCCGGTGACCAGGATCCGGCGTCCGGTCAGGCTGTTCGTGCGCAGCGGCAGGTCACCGACGACCTGGTGGCGGCCGAGCAGGTCGCCGATCTGTACGTCCCGCACGTCGGTGACGGTGATCCGGTGGTCGACCAGGTCCCGCACGGGGGGCAGCACCTTGAACACCGCGCCGGCGGCGAGGGCGGCCTCCCGGATCTCGCGGATCAGCGCGGCGTCGGCGTTGGCCACCGAGAAGATGACCGCACCCGCCCCGGTGCGCCGCAGCGCCGAGGGCACGTCGTGCCGCCCGCCGAGCACCCGGACCCCTCGGATGCGCAGGTCGCGCTTGTCGGGATCGTCGTCGAGGGCGCCCACCGGCAGGTAGCGCCCCCGTGGATCGCCGAGCATGGCTCGCAGCAGTTCCTGCCCGGCGTCGCCCATCCCGAACAACAGCACCGGCGTCGACGACCGGACGTCCGGTCGCATCGAGAGGTCCCGACGATGGCGGTACGCGAACCGGGCGCCGAGCATCAAGAGTAGGGCGAGTGCGCCGCCGACCAGTGGGGTGCTCGCCGGCACCGGTCGCTCGCCGGAGGGGAGCAGGCCGAGCAGCACGATGGCGGCCGCCAGGACGGCGCTACCTGCGACGCCCTGGGCTTCCTGCAGGCTGCCCAGTGGGTGCCGTCCGGAGTGGAGGCGTCGCACGGACGCGACTCCCAGGTGCACGACGGCCGCGAGCACGCCTATCGCCGCGGCCCGGGTCGGTTGACCGGGCGGGAAGTGGAACTCGAATCGGGTCCACACCGCCGCGACGAAACCGCAGACCCAGGCGGTGGTGTCGGTGGCGAGGAGGGCCGCGGTGGCGCGGCGTGCCCTGGCCCGTCGCGTCCGCCGGTCCACGCGTTCCGTGTGCTCTGTTTCCTGCGGCATGTGCTCGCTTCCTGTCCGTCCCCCGCCAGCTTCCGCCGCTCGGTCGGGGGCGATGTGCGGCCTATGTCCTCGTTACAGTCATTCTCTGGATTTCTGGTGCCTTTGCCGCTGGACGGCGGAATATCCGGCTACTGCCGACCTCCGCGAGCCGGTACGCCGGTCCTCCGTCACCTGATCGGCCACCCGTCGAGGGCCGACCCCCCGTGGTGGACCAGGTCAGGCCTGGTGTTTCACGACGGGGACGGGCCTCTCCGGGCGCTCAGGAACTCGTCGATCGCCGTGAACACCCGGGCGATCTGTGGTTCGGTGAGGGCGCTCCCGCTGGGCAGGGTGAGCCCGTCGGTGAAGAGGCGCTCGGCCGCGCCGGTGAGCAGGCTGTCCGCGCCCGCGTGCATCGGCTGCAGGTGCATCGGCTTCCACACCGGCCGGGTCTCGATGTTCCGTTCCGCCAGGTGGATCGCGAGGTCGTCGGCCCGCCAGCCGCACCGCTGGGGCTCGACGGCGATGACCGTCAGCCAGCAGTTGGACTCGACGTCCTCGGCTCCGACCAGCCGCACGCCGGGCACCGGGGCGAAGAGCTTGGCGTACCTGTCGCGCAGGTGACGGCGTCGGGCGATCATCTGGTCCAGCCGGCGGAGCTGGGCGCGTCCGAGTGCCGCGAGCAGGTTGCTGAGTCGGTAGTTGTAGCCGGTCTCGTGGTGCTCGTAGTGCCGCGCCGGCTCGCGGGCCTGGGTGGCGAGGTGCCGAGCGCGGGCCAGCAGCACGGCGTCGTCGGACACCAGCATTCCACCACCGGAGGTGGTCATGATCTTGTTGCCGTTGAACGACAGCACGCCGACGCGACCGAAGGAGCCGGCGGGCCGCCCGCCGTGGCTGGCGCCGAGGGCCTCGGCGGCATCCTCCACGAGGGGCACGCCGGTTTCCACGCACAAAGGGAGCAGGGCGCTGTAGTCGGCGCAGCTGCCGAACATGTCCACTCCGACCATCGCGCCGATCCGCTCACCGCGCGCCCGCAACCGTCGGATCAGGTCGGCGACGAGGTCGACGTCCACATTGCCGGTACGCGGATCGCAGTCGACGAAGACCGGACGCGCGCCGATGTACCGGGCCGCGTTCGCGGTGGCGACGAAGGTGAGGGTGGGCACGATGACCACGTCGGCGGGGCCGACTCCCACACCGAGCAGGGCCAGGTGCAGAGCCGCCGTTCCGGAGTTCACGGCGACGGCCCCGCCGGTGCCGACCCGGGTCGCGACGTCGTGTTCGAACGCCGCCAGGTCCGGGCCGACCGGTGCCACCCAGCCCGAGCGCAGTGCGGCGATCAGGTACGACTCCTCCAGCGGCCCGATGTCGGGCGGCGACAGGTACACGGTGTCGCCCGGGTGCGGGCGCGGCGGGGAATCGGCCACGTCCGCGAGACGACCAGGCACCGGCATGTTCCGACCTCCGCGACGGTGGGCAGTGCGTGTCGACGTCGGGCGGGACCCGGGGGCACAGAAACCGCAAATCTTCGCAGTCGGTCGACATCCGCCTGATAAACCCCCAAACCCTCGCGTTGGACACGGCCAGGGGGTTCGTGGTGTCGCACCGGCGAGACTGGCCTCTGGCGCCGTGGATGGCTGGGCGTCGTCGCGGCGTTACCGGCCGGACGCGCGCCGGGAGCGGGGTGTCACGGTGGCCGCCTCGTGTGGCAGCCGTGGTGGTGCCGGCACGACCTGCCGCAGATGCCCCACGATCGCCTCGCAGAACACCGCCTCGATGTCGCACTCCTCCTCGACGTGCTGCCAGGTGTCACCCACCCGGAGGTGGTAGCCGGTCGACTCCTCGGCAGTGACCGTCCCGAAGTGCAGGCACTGGAACTCGATCAGGTGGAAGCGCTCACCGTCGTGGCCGATGTCCAACGAGGCGAGTGGGGTGCCGAGAGTGTCGGAGACCCGCTCCGCGTAGTCGAGCAGCCCGTCGCGGTCGACACCCGCCAGGTCCTGGAAGTCGAAGTCGCCGCTGCCGCTGGCGCGGAAGTCGCCGGGTCGGTTGCGGCGGTACAGCGTGTAGTAGCGCGCGCCCATCCGGAGCACCTTGAAGTCTCCGGCCAGCCCCGGGATCAGCGCCTGCACCAGGAACTTCTGCCGGTGCAGGGAGCGAGGATGGTGGTCGCGACGCAGCAGTCGTCGGCCGTGTTCGCGAACGGCTTCGCCCCGGTCCGAGGTGTCGCTGAGGGTGCGGGCGGTGCGCAGCAGCTCGCGCCGGTCCGCGGCGCGGGCCACGAACTGCGAGCCGGCGCCGTACGCCGACTTGAGCACCTTGGGCCACGGACCGTCCAGCTCCGTCGCCGCGAGTTCCTCGTAGGTGCCGAAGGTGCGGGTGCCCAGGAGGCGGGCGTCCTCGGGGAAGAGCCGCCCGCGCAGAGCCTCCATCATCACCTTGTTGTGGTGGGCGCGCAGGTAGCGGTAGCCCGGGATGACCCGCGCTCCGGCGGTCTCCAGGGCCAGCACCAGATCCTCGATCCAGCTCTTGTAGTGCAGCCCGCGGTCCTCGGACGAGGTGTAGAGCACCGGCACCCCCCGCAGATCCTCGCTCAGGTCCAGGTCGGCGAATCGGATCACCTCGGGGTCGAGGCCGGCGCGGGTGAGGTACGCGGTGATCTTCGCGATGTCCATGGTGCACAGACCGTGCCGCGTGCGCG
Source organism: Micromonospora sp. NPDC049275 (assembly GCF_043197115.1). Lineage (NCBI taxonomy): Bacteria > Bacillati > Actinomycetota > Actinomycetes > Micromonosporales > Micromonosporaceae > Micromonospora > Micromonospora sp. NPDC049275. The sequence continues at coordinate 214,353 of NZ_JBICSN010000006.1, read as the reverse complement.
CCGTGGAGTAGAACGTGCCCCGGTAGTCGGTCAGGATCAGGATTCTGGTCATCTCGGGCTCTCTGCCTGCGGCGGTCCGGGCGCGGTGGTGTGTGGCCCGGCGTGGCGACAAATCGGACGCTGGTCATTGAAGATGTGTAATAAATTCAGATCGCATAGATAAATCGGCGGCTTTAAGGATATTTCCTGATCGGTCGTGTTGTCTGCTTTACCGTGGATGCGCAGTTGACCGGTGGAACCCAGGAATCGAGGTCCGAATGCTCGGTGTGCTGCGGGGCGTACGGGTGGCACTGCGCGACCGTCTGGCCGCCGCACGGGATCCGGAGGGCTTCGCCCGGTCCCTCGGCGTCGACCTGCGGGGGCGGGTCCGGTTCTACGGCATCGACCGGGCGATGTTCGGCTCCGAGCCGTGGCTCGTCTCGCTCGGCGACAACGTCTATGTCACGGCCGGCGTCCAGTTCATCACCCACGACGGCGGCACGCTGATCCTCCGCAAGGAGGTGCCCGACCTGGAGTGGACGGCGCCGATCCGCGTCGGTGACGACGTCTACCTCGGCGTACGCACGACCATCCTTGCCGGTGTGACGATCGGCAACCGGTGCGTCATCGGCGCCGGCTCGGTGGTGACCCGCGACATCCCGGACAACAGCGTCGCGGCCGGGGTGCCGGCCCGCGTCATCCGTACCGTGGACGACTATCTCGAGCGGTTGCGGGCCCGGTCGCTGGGCTGTGGTCACCTGCCGGCGGCCGAGAAGGCCGCCGTGATCCGCCGGATCTACGGGGTCCCGGAACAGGCTGGCGCCGGCCGGGCGGGCGTCTGATGCGGGTGGCGGCGGGGCGGCCGGGCGCCCTTCTCGGCCCGGTGATCGGGGCGTTGGACCGCCTCCTGCGCACGACCTCCCGGGCCCGCCGTGCCGTCCGAGGTCTCGCTCTGGCCCGGCGGTTCGCTGCTCGGGGCGACAACTTCACAGTCGACCCCGACGGGGTCTACACCTGCGAGACGATCGAGGTCGGGCACAACGTGGATCTCGGCTACCGGCCCATCCTGATGGCGGCCCGGTCCAGGATCCGGATCGGCGACAACGTCATGTTCGGTCCCGAGGTGACCATCCGGGGCGGCAACCACCGCATCGACCAGGTAGGCGTGCCGATGATCGCGGTCGACAAGGTACCCGGCGACGACACCCAGGACCGGGGTGTGTCAATCGGCGACGACGTCTGGGTGGGCACCCGGGCGGTGATCCTGCACGGCGTGACCATCGGCCGGGGCGCGGTCATCGGCGCAGGCGCGGTCGTCACGCGCTCGGTGCCGCCGTACGCGGTGGCCGCCGGCAACCCGGCCCGGGTGATCCGCCTGCGCTGGCCGGTGGCGACCATCCGGGCCCACGAGCGGCAGCTCTACCCGGTGGACCGCCGACTGTCCACCACCGAGCTGGCGGCTCTGGCCGACCTGCCGACGCCCGCCCCGAACCCGGCGCCGGTGACGAAGTCGCTGACCACGGGCGTCCAGGCCCGGTAGTCGAAACAGTGGGCCTGCTCGCGGGCCGCGCGGCTCATCGCCGCCCAGGCCATGTCGTCGAGCCGCAGCGCCCGCTCGATTCCGCGCCGGACGTCATCCGCCCCGCAGCCGGCCAGCACGATCCCCTCCCGGCCGTCCACGACGTAGCGCCGCAGGTCACTTGTGTGGTTGAGCAGCACCGGGCAGCCGGCGGCCAGACTCTCCGGCACCTTGGACGGGAAGCCCGCCTGCGCGTACCCGGCCGGGGGCCGGACCAGGACCGAGAAGTGCGCCCGGCGCAACTCGGCGAGGATCTCGTCACGAGGGACCCAGCCGAGGAAGCTCACCTGGTCGTCGAGGTCGCGGAGTCCGGCGTCGTCCAGGTCGGAGAGGCGGCCCGCCTGCTCCCGGCTAATTCCCGCGATCACCAGGCGCACCCGGCTCCGGTCGTCGGGCGCGAGGCGACGGAGGCCCTCCAGCACCACGGCCAACTGGTCCTTCGCGCCTGCCGATCCGGCGTAGAGGAGCCGCAGTCCACCGGCGAGCGGGGGCGGCGCGGGGTCGGTGTAGTCGGCGCAGTCCACCTGCGGCGGCACCACGAGTGTCGGGCGACCGCTGTCGACGAAGCGTCGCTCCAGCGTCTCCGAGATGGCGATGATCCGGTCCGCCAGTCGTCCGGCCAGAAAGGATGTCCACCGATGGCGGATGAAGTACGGCGTCAGCCACCCCCGGGGGAACTGTGCCCGGTCGTGTCGCTCCAGGACGTCGACGGTCACGGGGCAGCGCACCGCCGCACGGAGCACCACCCAGGTGGTCAGGGTGAACAGGCCGGCAGGGAGGTAGACGCCGGCCAGGTCGTTCGGGCGGATGCCCGCGCCACGCAGCGCGGCCAGCACCCGCAGGGGCCACAGGCGCCGGTGCAGCCAGCGGCCCGGCACCCCGCCGCCGACCACGCGACGGTGCAGCTCGATCAGCCGTACGCCGGGCGGCAGGTGGGGGGCGACCGGCGGGCGTGATCCGTCCTGTGGCCAGTCGTTGACCACCACTGTCACGCCGCCGACCGGGGTGGCGGACCGGGCGAGGTGCAGCAGACGGTTGGACAGGGCGTCACCGTGCGGAAACCGGTAGGCGGCAAGCGCCAGCACATGCGGCGTCGAGGCCGGCCGCGATGCGCGGACGGGTCCCGCGATGGTGGTGGGCTCGCCCACTGTCGTCCCCCTTGGGAGAGCTCAGGCCAATTGGTCGTTATAACCCTTTAGTCTAGGCAAAGCCCCGTGCTCCGCGTGCCGTCACCTCGCACGGCGCGTCGCAGTTGCCGTACATGTGCGGTGAGCGGGCCGATGAGGTCCGCTGCCGAGCCGCCGTCGGAATGAGAGGTCATGCAGCGTCGCACCGCGCCCGAGCACCGATGCCGTTCGTCGTCGCGCGGAGTCGAGCCGTGACGCGGCCGGTGGTCGTGCAGCACTCGGCCGGAACCCCGGGCGCCAACGGTCCGCTGACCGCCGTGCAGCGGGTGCTCTCCTCGCCCCTCGCCGAACGGTACGAGTTCGTCCGGATGCACCAGCACGCGGGCAACGGCGGCCTGAACGTGTCGCTGCTGCGGGAATGGGTGGGCCTGCTGCGCCGGGTGCGACCTGCAGTGGTGCACGTGCGAGGGCTGCAGAACGAGGGTTTCCACGGCGTCCTCGCCGCCCGGCTCGCCGGCTGTCCCCGTGTCCTGGTCACCGTGCACGGGACCGTACGCGACCTGCGTCAGCCCGGTCCCGCCTGGAAGCGCCGCGCGCTCGTGCACGGGGCCGAGCCCGCGACGCTGCGGCTGGCCAGCCACGTCGGCGTGGTCTGCGAGTACGCCGCCGGCCGCGACTTCCTACGCGGCCTGGGCCCGAAACTCGTCGGGGTGATCCCCAACGGGGTTCCGCTGCCGGCGCACCCGCGCGCCGCCCGCCAGCGCGTGCGCGCCGACCTGGGGCTGCGGCCCGACGACGTGGCAATGATCGCGGTGTCCCGGTTGACCTGGGAGAAGGGCTTCGGCGTCCTCGCCGACGCGCTGCGGCGCCTGCCACCGACCACCGCCGGCAGGCAGCCGTCGGCCGCGCGTCGGGTGCTGCTGGTCGCCGGCGACGGGCCCGACCGCGACGGGGTGTCCGCCGCGCTGGCCCACGCCGGCGAGGTCGAGGTACGCCTGCTCGGCAACCGGCTCGACGTGCCAGACCTGCTCGCCGCGGCGGACCTCTTCGTCTTCCCGACCCTGCACGAGAACCTCTCCAACGCGTTGTTGGAGGCGATGGCGCACGGGCTGCCGGTGGTCGCGTCGGCGGTGGGCGGCAACGTGGAGGTGCTGCGCTCCGGCGGTGGCCGGCTGGTGCCACCGGGCGACCCGGACGCGCTCGCCGCCGCGCTGGCCCCGCTGCTCGACGACCCCGGCGAGCGCGGGCACCTGGGGGAGTTGGGTCGCAAGGTGGTCGCCGAGGGCTACAGCCTCGACGTCATGCTTGGCGCTCTGGACCGCGTCTACCAGCGGGTGCTCGGGGAACGGGCGTGACGCCGCCGGGCGGCCCGCGCGTCACGTTCCTGGGCTTCACAGTGCCCGACGACGTGCTCGCCGAGATCATCGCCCGCGACACCATCATGCCCACGCAGACCCACACCTTCGCCTGGGGTCTGGTCCACGCCCTGCGGGCCGCCGACTGTCCGGTGCACCTGCTCTCGGCGGCGCCGGTGTCCGGCTGGCCCGGCAACCGGCAGGTCCGCTTCCGGGCCGGCCACTTCCGGCAGGACGACGTGGACGGTCACCTGCTGGCGTTCGTCAACCTGCTCGGTCTCAAACACCTGACCCGCTTCGTGGCCGCCTGGCGCACCGGGGGCCGGGCGCTGCGCGACCGGGACACCGAGGTGCTGCTGGTGCACGGGGTGCACTCGCCCTTCCTGTGGTTCGGCGTGCTGCGGGCGCGGCGGCGCGGCGTCCGGGTCGTGCCGGTGCTCACCGACCCGCCCGGGGTCGCGCTCCCCACCGACGGTCGCCTGGTCCGGCTGCTGCGCGGGCTCGACGTCGCGCTGGTCCGGGCCGCCCTCGCCCGCTGTTCCGGGGTGATCGCCCTGACCCCCGCGCTCGCCGACGACTTCGCCCCCGGCCGTCCACGCCTGGTGATGGAGGGCATCTGCGGGGTCGATCCGGCCGCCGACGACCGGCCCGCGAGCGCCGGGTCCACCCGGGACATCGTCTACGCCGGCGGGCTCAGCCGCGCCTACGGCGTCGATCGGCTCGTCGAGGCGTTCCGCGGCCTGCCCGGGGACGACCTGCGGCTGTGCCTGTACGGGCGGGGCGAGTTGGCCGGGTGGCTGCGCGAACAGGCGGCCGTGGACCGGCGCGTCGTGCCACCCGAGCTGCTGCCCCGGGCGGAGCTGCTGCCCCGGCTCGGCCGCGCCGCCGTGCTGGTGAATCCCCGCCCAGTGGACCAGGACTTCGTCCGCTGGTCGTTCCCGTCCAAGATCATCGAGTATCTCGCCGCGGGTGTGCCGGTGGTGAGCACCCGACTGCCCGGCATACCACCCGACTACGCGCCCTGGCTGTCGTATGCGGAGTCGGACACCGCCGACGGTCTGCGCGCGGCGATCGGCCGGGTGTTGGACCTGCCGGTGGCGCAGGCGCGGGCGCTGGGCGCGGGCGGGGCCCGTTTCGTGCGGGAGACCCGCGAACCGGCCGCCCAGGGTCGCCGGATGCGCGACTTCCTCGCCGGGTTGACCGGGCAGACCGGCCTGACCGAGCAGCGTGGCGCCCCGGCCGTCGTCGGTGCGACGCTCCCGCAGCGGCCGGACTGACTGCTCATCGGGCGTCGACGGGTGATCGGGTCGTCGCGGCGGACAGCCGCTCGCCGTGACGCTCGGGATGCGCTCGCCTCTCCGGCTGCACGGCCCCCGAGGTCCGACCGAACGGCTCGGACGTCAGCGGGGTCAGCCCCGCCCGCTGGCGGCGGCCTTGCCGAGCAGATCCTCGATCTGGTCCACGCCGACCCGCAACGACATCCGATCCAGGTAGAGCTGGCGACCCCGACGGCCCATCACCGCCCGCTGCTCGCGCGGCACCTCGGCCGCGGCGACGAACTGGTCGGCAAGCGCCCGCCAGTCGTCCGGCGGGCAGACCAGACCGGCCCCGCCGGCGCTGACCAGACTGGCGGCGTCGCCGTCGGCCGACATCAGCACCGGCGCACCGCAGGCCAGCGCGGCCTGCAACTTCGACGGAACCGTCCCGCGCAGCCACGGCAGATCACGCAGCATGACCAACTGGTAGTCGGCGGCGGCGTACAGCTCGGCCATCTCGGCGGCCGGACGGCGGCCGAGGAACCGGACGTTGTCCGCGCCCAGCTCGTCGGCGAGCTGCCGGGCCTGTTCCGCGCCCAGCCCGGTACCGACGAAGACCAGGTCCACCGCGTCCGGTACGGCCGCCGCCGCGCGGATCGCCACGTCGACGCCCTGCAACAGGCCCAGGTTGCCGGCGAACATCACGGTGGTCCTGCCGCGGTGGCCGATCGCTCGGCGGGCCGCGTCGGTGCCGGGCACCGGCCGGAACAGCGCCTCGTCGGTCCAGTTGAACACGGTACGCACCGCACCCGGGTCCACGCCCCGCTCGACCACCTGCTCCGCCATCGCTGGCGCGATCACCGCGATGCCCGCGCAGGAGTGGTAGATCCGGCGCATGCTGGCGGCGAGCAGGCGGTCCAGCGCCCGGCCGGCCATCCCGGCCGGCGCCATCCCGGACGTCGTCACCGACTCCGGCCACAGGTCCTGCACGTGCAGGACTGTCGGTACGCCCCGCAGCAGGCGCAGCAGGCCGGCGGCGGCGTACGAGGTGGGCGGCGGGTGGTAGACGTACAGCGCGTCGACGCCGCACAGGTGTCGCGGGGCGGCCACGGTGCTGGTGGCCGCGAACGAGAGATAGCTCGCCGCCCGGCGAAGCCCGGACCGGTCGTGACTCGGGTACGCCGGCACCCGGCGCACGGTCACCCCCCGGTCGGAGGCCCGATGGTTCCACCGCTGCCGCCAGCCGGGATAGGTACGCCCCAGCGGCAGGCTCGGAAAGGTGGTCAGCACCCGGACGTCGTGGCCGCGTCGGGCCAGCTCCGTGGCCAGTTGACCGGGCACGAACGTGCTCTCCGGCGGATACCACTGACTGATCAGTCCGATTCGCATGCCCCGGCTCTCCCGTCGACAAGGCCACCCGGGGCACACAACGGCCGGACGGCGACGAAGGACACGCGACACGAGGTCCGTTTTGCGTGACTTGCGGGAACAGGGCTCGTTGTCACACTGGTGGGCCGTCGCGGTCACCGCCACCGTGCCGCCGGGCGGGCATCGCGCCGCCGGGCGGCTCGCCAGCCGAGCCGAAACGGGGAGATCGTTGAGAGTAGTGGTGACCGGGGGCGCCGGCTTCATCGGCGCCAACCTGGTGCGGGCGCTCGCCGAGACCCCACAGGTGACCGAGATCGTGGTCGTGGACGACCTCTCCACCGGCCTGCTCGACAACCTGGACGATCAGCCGATCCGGCTGCACCGGGGCACCGTGCTCGACCCGGATCTGCTCGACGAGGCGTTCGCGGGCGCGTCCAGCGTCGTGCACCTGGCCGCCCTCGGGTCGGTGCCGCGCTCCATCGACCGGCCGCTGCCCAGCCACCACGCCAACGCCACCGGGACCCTGATGGTGCTGGAGGCGGCCCGTCGCCACGACGTGGGCCAGCTGATCCTCTCGTCGTCGTCGTCGGTCTACGGCACCAATCCGGTACTGCCCCGGCAGGAGGGGCTGCGGCCCATACCGGTCTCGCCGTACGCGGTGTCCAAGCTGGCCGCCGAGGCGTACGCGGTCGCCTACGCGGCCTGCTACGGCCTGCCGGTGCTGCCGTTCCGCTTCTTCAACGTCTTCGGCCCACGGCAGGCCGCCCACCACGCGTACGCCGCGGTGCTGCCGCGCTTCGTCACCGCCGCGCTCGCCGGTGAGCCGCTGCGGGTGCACGGCGACGGCCGGCAGACCCGCGACTTCACCTTCGTCGGCAGCGTCACCTCGGTGATCGTCGACGCCATCGTGCGCCGCGTGTCCACCACGGACGTGGTCAACCTGGCCTTCGGCGTGCGGGTGTCGCTGCTCGACCTCGTCGCCGAGCTGGAGGACATTGTGGGTCGGCCGTTGTCGGTGGTGCACGAGCCGCCACGAACGGGCGACGTGCGGGACTCCCAGGCCGACTGCGCCCGCCTGCGGACGCTGTTTCCCGCGGTGCGGCCGGTGCCGCTGCGCACCGGCCTCGAACGCACGGTGGCCTGGATGTCCGATCACGTCCTCGCGGATCAGTAGGGACGCCGATGTCGTCCGGGGTCGCCGAGCGGACCCGGCACACCCGTAAACCTGGCGCACACCGCCGCCGCCCCGACCGTGGTCGCCGGCTGCTCTCCGGCGTGGCCACCGCGCTGCTGAGCCGGTTGGCCGGGCTCGTCGTGCCGATCGTGCTGGTGCCGGTGACGCTGCCCTACTTCGGCAACGACCTGTACGGCCTGTGGATGGCTGTCGCCGCGCTGGCCGGCATGGCGGCCTTCGCCGATCTGGGGCTGGGCAGCGGGCTGATGACCAAGCTGGCCCCCTGCTACGCCCACGGCGACACCGTCCAGGCCCGCCGCTACATCTCCAGCGCGTACCTGACCCTGTCGGTGCTCGCGCTCGTCCTCACCGGTCTGCTCTGGACCTGCTCCGGCGCGGTGCCGTGGTCGGCGCTGTTCAACGTGACAGGTCAGGTCACCCCGGAGCAGACCCGGATGATCTCGCTGATCTGTCTCACCGCGTTCGCGCTGAACGTCCCGCTCAGCCTGATCGCCCGGGTCCAGTACGCCTACCAGCAGGTCGGCCGGAGCAACGTCTGGCAGACCACCGGCAGCCTGGCCGCGCTCGGCGCGGTGCTCGGCGTGGTCCGGGCCGGCTGGTCGCCGATCCTGGTGGTGGCCGTCTCGGTCGCCACGCCGCTGCTCGTCAATCTGCTCAACACGCTGTGGTTCTTCGGCCGGCAGGAGCCGCGGATCCGACCGGCGCCCCGCGCCGTGCGGCTCGACACCGCCGTGGAGCTGACCCGGCTCAGCGGGCTGTTCTTCGTGCTCACCGTGGTCATCTCGTTCGCCACCAACGCCGACACGCTGATCATCGCGCATGCGCTCGGCCTCTCCGCGGTGGCCGGCTACGTGGTGCCGGCCAAGTTGCTGTCCCAGCTCGGTCAGCTCGTCGTCCTGGTAAACGTGCCGCTCTGGCCGGCCAACGGCGAGGCCCTGGCCCAGGGGCAGGTGGACTGGGTGCGGCGTACCACCCGGCGGATGACGGTGCTGTCCGTGCTCGCCGCCGGCCTGCCCGCGGTGGCACTCGTGGCCGTCGGCGACCGGCTGTTCGCCGCCTGGCTGCCGGTGCCGATGGGCGGCGACCGGTGGCTGCTCGCCGGCCTGGGCGTCTGGTGGCTGTTGCAGTCGGCGCTCTCGCCCCGGTTCATGGTGCAGAACGCCGGAGGCGTCCTCGTCCCGCAGTTGTGCGGTTGGGGAGCGTTCCTGGTGCTGTCGGTGCTCGGCAAGTGGTTCGCCGCCGACCGGCTCGGCGTTGCGGCCGTGCCCTGGGTGGGCGCCGTCGGCTACGCGCTCACCGTCGCGCCGGCGGCGCTGTACGGATATCGCCGGACGCTGCGGCGCCACCGCGGCCCGGCCGTCGAGGAGGAACTGGTGGACAGTGCGCGCTGACGACTATCCCCGCGTGCTCGTGGTGAGCGCGGCCGTGTTCGACCGCTCCACCGGCACCGGCATCACCCTGTCGAACCTGTTCACCGGCTGGCCGGCGGACCGGCTCGCGCAGCTGTACGCCGAGGATCGCCCCCCGGGCCCGGAAATCGTCGGCACGTTCGCGCGGTTCGCGCCGCGCAACGCGCCGGTGGAGTATCACCTGTTCCGGCAGTGGGAACGCGTCCGCCGGCCGCTGCGGGCCGTCCTGAAGGGCCCGGTCGGCGTGGTGGGTGCGCCCAGCCCGGCAGGTGGATCGGTCGCCGTGGCCCGGAACCCGGCGCCGGGTGCGCTGCGCATCCACCTGCGTACCCAGCTGCGGGCCTTCGTCGACCTCAGCCCGGTCCGCGTACCCCCGGACGTCCGTCGCTGGCTTCGTGACCAACGGCCGGACGTGGTCTACACGACGCTGGGCAGCATCCGGATGATGCGCCTCGCGGTCGCCGCGGCGCAGGAGTGCCGGGTGCCGCTGGTTCCGCACTTCATGGACGACTGGCCCACGACGCTGTACACCGGTGGCCAGGTGCTGGGTCTGCCCCGGCTCGCCGTCCGCGCCGGGTTCCGCGACGTTCTGCGGCACTCCTCGTACGGGATGGGGATCAGCGAGGCGATGGCGCGGGAGTTCGCACGCCGCTACCGGCTGCCGTTCGCCGCCTTCGGCAACTGTGTCGACGCCGCCGACTTCGCCGATCCCCACCGGCCCGCGCCGGATCGGCCGGCGGGGACCCCTGTCGAGCTGGTCTACGTCGGTGGGCTGCACCTGGACCGGTGGCGGTCGCTGCGCCAGGTCGGTGCGGCCGTGGGCGAGCTGGCCGCCCGGGGCATACCGGCGCGGTTGACCGTGCACGCCCCGGCCGCCGACGTCGGCCGCTACGGTGGCGCGTTCGCCGGGATGCCAGCCGTCCACCTGGGCCGGTCGCTGGCCAGCGGGGAGGTCTCCGGGGTGCTGCGCCGGGCCGATGTGCTGGTGCACGTCGAGTCGTTCGCCGCCGAGCACCGCAGGTACACCCGCTACTCGCTCTCCACCAAGATCCCGCAGTACCTCGCGGCCGGCCGTCCCGTACTCGGGTTCGGCCCGGCCGAGGTGGCGTCGATGGCGCACCTGGCGACGGCCGACGCCGGTGCGGTGGTCGGCCACGACGACCCGGCTGCCCTCGCCGCCGCGCTCGGCCCGCTCTGCGCCGACGCGGAGTTGCGGGCTCGTCTGGGCCGGCGAGGGCTGGCGTACGCGGAGCGTCATCACCGCACCGACCGGGTGGCGGCCCGCTTCGCCCAGGTGCTGCGGGAGGCGGCGGGTCGACCGGCTGGCGCGGCGGTGGTGCCCCGACCCGGGCGGGCTGCCGCGTTGGAGGGGTCGGACGTCGGTTGAGGACCCGTCCCGCCGGCGGCGCTACCGGCTGGTCGTCACCGTCCGCCCGCGGACCGTGACGGTCGGCGCGACCGTGCTCGGGCGTCGGCGACGGCTGCGGGCGTGTCGCGCGGCGATGCCCGTGTGACGTCGCGGGCCCCAGATCCCCGGCAGGACTGTGACAAGCGCGAGCACCAGCCAGAAGGCGAGCGACGTCTCCCACTGGCCGGTCAGCCAGATCGGCAGCATGATCCCGACGCACGCGCAGGCGGTCAGGAGCCCGGCCCGGCCCGTGCGGGCGGTGCCGACGAGCGCCCCGGCCATCGTCGCGAAGTAGAGCGCGACGCCCACCAGACCCAGATCGTTGCCGACGGTGAGGAGCAGGTTGTGCGGTCCGATCTCGAACGGGTTGGTGCCGATGAACACGCCCGCCCCGGAGCCGGCCAGCGGCGACTCGGACCAGGTCGACAGCGCGTACGGCCAGATCGACAGGCGGCCGGAGATGTCGCCGGTGGGCCGTCCGTACAGGCCGTCGAGCCAGAGCAGCTCGGCCTTCGGCGCCAGCCCGAACGGCACCAGCGCGACAAGCGCGGCGGCGAGGCCGGCGACGGTGACCGCTGTCAGTCGGGGCGCGATCCGGGTGGCGAGCGCGACGACGAGACCGAGCAGGACGCCGATGGCGGCGCCCCGCGATCCGGTGAGCAGCACGGCGTACCCGAGTAGGACGATCAACGCCAGCGGGGCGAGGCGCAGCAGCGGCCGGTGCGCGCCGGCCGCGGCGAGCACCAGGGCCAGCACCACCCCGGCGGCCAGGGTGTACGCGGTGACGTTCACCTCCTTGCCGGCGATGCCGTACCGCTCGGCGAAGAGCAGCACCTGCCCCTGGGACCGGGCGCCGGTGGCCACCTCGACGGCGACCACCGCGCATCCGCCGAGGAACGTCCAGCCGACCAGCAGCAGGTCCCGCCGTCCCCGCACGACGTGCCGGCAGGCCACGAACAGCACGCCCACCGAGATGTAGCGGTAGGCGGCGGGGCCGGTGAGGTCGGTCCGGCTGCTCCAGAGCAGGCTGGCGGCGGCCCAGCAGCCGGTGAGCAGCGCGGCGACGTCGAGCGGGCGCAGCCTGGGCAGTCGGCCGGTCAGCACGATCGCGAGCACCGCGAGGATCGCGCCGTAGTTGAACGACCACCACGGCGGGCGGGCCGCCAGGAAGGCGACCACGCACAGGGTCAGGACGGCGGGCAGGCTGCCGGCAGGTGGGGCCGGTGGGGATGCGGGGCGGGCATCCGCCGCTCGGCGGCGTCGGCCGATGGCCGGCACCAGCGGTTCGGTGGCGGTGCGGTAGCGGGGGCCGGTGGCGGGCCCGGTCTCCGGCGGTGCCGCGGTCATCGGTCACGCTCCGGCTCGGGGTCCCGCATCGGGCCGGAGAGGTGACCGCGCGGCATGGGACTCCTTCTCTGGAACGACCGGGTGCGACCCCTCGTAGCGGCGGACCCGGGAACGGTCCGCGCCGGCCGGGGCCGGGGAGCGGCACGGGACCGTTTCTATCAGGTAACGGGCCGCGAAGAGGTCAATTCACCGCATAAGCGTATGGTCTTTAGGGCTCTGATGGGTAATTGAACCCCCTTTGCTACCGAACGCGTATCTGCTCCTCCGAGCATTCGTTGACCCGGATGCCGAATCCGTCGCGGAGTCGAACCTGGCCGCCGGAGGCCGGTGCCCCGGAACGTGGCGCGTCGTGCTCCGCCCGGGGGTGGCGGGTGGAAGCCGCCCGTCGGACGACGAACGGGAGAACCAATGAGCGTGACGACCGCGGGTCGCCGGGTGCTGATCACCGGTGGGACCGGATCCTTTGGACAGACCATGGCCCGGCGGCTGCTCGACCGTGACGTCGCCGAGGTGCGGATCCTCAGTCGGGACGAGGCCAAGCAGGACGCCATGCGCCGGTCGATAGGCGACGAGCGGGTGCGCTACCACATCGGCGACGTCCGCGACGTCGACACAGTGGTGCGCGCCACCCGGGGCGTCGACTTCGTCTTCCACGCGGCGGCGCTCAAGCAGGTGCCCTCCTGCGAGTTCTTCCCCCTCGAAGCGGTACGCACCAATATCCTCGGCAGTGGCAACGTGGTCGAGGCCGCCGCGTACAACGGGGTCAGCTCGGTGGTCGTCCTCAGCACCGACAAGGCCGTCTACCCGGTGAACGCCATGGGCATGAGCAAGGCGCTGATGGAGAAGGTCGCCCAGGCGTACGCCCGGAACAACCCGAACAGCGCCACCACCGTCTCCTGCGTCCGGTACGGCAACGTGATGTACTCCCGCGGCTCGGTGATCCCGCTGTTCATCGAGCAGATCAAGGCCGGCCGCGCGCCCACCGTCACCGAACCCGCCATGACCCGCTTCCTCATGTCGCTGGCCGACTCGGTCGACCTGGTCGAGCACGCGTTCCACCACGCCCGCCCCGGCGACGTGTTCATCCGCAAGGCCGCCGCCTGCACCATCAGCGACCTCGCCGAGGCGGTCTGTCAGCTCTTCGACGTGCCGTTCAAGCTGGACGTGATCGGCGTACGGCACAGCGAGAAGTGGCACGAGACCCTGGCGAGTCGCGAGGAGTTGGCCCAGGCCGAGGACTTCGGCGACTTCTTCCGGGTGCCGCTGGACGCCCGGGACCTCAACTACGCGCTCTACGTCTCCGAGGGCGACCTGGGCGACACCCCCCGCGAGGACTTCAACTCGGCCAACGCCACCCGGCTCGGCGTACCCGAGGTGGTGGAGTTGCTCCGGGCGCTGCCGGAGGTCCGGGCGGAGCTGGCGCTGCGTGACCCGGTGTTGGCGTGCTGAGGCTCGCCGTCACCGGCGGCGGCGGTTTTCTCGGCTGGCACGTGCGCGTCCTGTTGCACGCGCTCGGCTGGCCCGAGCCGACCGTGCTCACCCGCGCCGACCTGGCCGACCCGGCGACTGTCGCCCGCAGGATCGCCGGGGTGGACCGGGTGCTGCACCTGGCCGGAGTCAACCGCGGCGAGCCCGCCGACGTGGCGGCCGGCAACGTGCAGCTCGCCGCCCAACTCGCCGCCGGCCTGCGAGCCTGCCCGGAACCGCCGGCCGGAGTGGTCTTCGCCAACTCGGTCCAGGCCGGCAACGGCACCCCGTACGGCGACGCCAAGGCCACCGCCGCCGGCATCCTCGCCGAAACCGGCGTGGCCCTGGACGACGTGCTGCTGCCCAACCTGTACGGCGAACACGGCCGGCCCTGGTACAACTCGGCGGTCGCCACCTTCTGCCGGGTGCTCGCCGAGGGCGGACGGCCCGAGGTGCACGCCGACCGGGAGATGGACCTGGTGCACGTCACCGACGCGGCGGCCCGACTGGCCGGGGTGGCGGCGGGCGGCTCCTGGGACCCGGGAATGCCGGCGCTGCGCATCGGGGTCCGCGACCTCGCCGACCAGCTCACCTCGTACGCCGGCATCTACCGCACCGGCGAGATCCCGCCGCTGCGAGACAGGCACGACGTACGGCTGTTCAACACGTACCGGTCGCACTGCTTCCCGGCGCACTATCCGCTCGTCCTGCCCAGCCGGGCCGACGCCCGCGGCACGCTTGTCGAGACGGTGAAGACCCACGGGGGAGCGGGGCAGACGTTCTGCTCGACGACCCTCCCCGGTGTCACCCGCGGTGAGCACTTCCACCTGGCCAAGGTGGAGCGGTTCGTGGTGCTGCGTGGCAGCGCGGAGATCAGCCTGCGCCGCGTCGGCGACACCGACGTCCTCCGGTTCCCGGTCAGCGGCGACGAACCGGTCGTCATCGACATGCCGACCATGTGGGCGCACAACATCACCAACACCGGCCCGGACGAGTTGCTCACCCTCTTCTGGACCAACGAGCTGTTCGACCCGCAGCGACCGGACACCTGGCCGGAGCCGGTCGGCGGCGAGCACCGCGTGCCAGCCGGCGTCCGGTGAGCGACAGGCCAAGGGAGACCCCATGACCCGCGTGATGACAGTCGTCGGCACCCGCCCGGAGATCATCAGACTGTCCCGGGTGCTCGTCCGACTCGACGAGACAGTCGACCACGTGCTGGTGCACACCGGGCAGAACTGGGACAGCAGCCTCTCCGACGTGTTCTTCTCCGAGCTGCGCCTGCGCGAACCCGACCGGTTCCTGCGCGTCGACACGTCCTCGCTGGGCCGGGTGCTCGGCGGGGTGCTTGTCGGCATGGAGGCGGCGATCGCCGAGGTGCGGCCGGACGCCCTGCTCGTGCTCGGCGACACCAACAGCTGCATCGCCGCCCTGATGGCCCGTCGGATGCGGGTGCCGGTCTACCACATGGAGGCCGGCAACCGCTGCTTCGACCTCAACGTGCCGGAGGAGACCAACCGCCGGCTGGTCGACCACGTGGCCGACTTCAATCTCGTCTACACCGAACACGCCCGGCGCAATCTGCTCGCCGAGGGTCTGCACCCGCGCCGGATCCTGCACACCGGCTCGCCGATGCGGGAGGTCCTGGAGCACTACCGGGCGCCGATCGCCGGCTCGACGATCCTGCGTCAGCTGGAACTCGACAGTGGCCGGTACTTCCTGGTCAGCGCACACCGCGAGGAGAACGTGGACCGGCCCGACCGGCTCCAGCGGCTGCTCGACTGCCTCGTGGCCGTTCGTGACCGGTGGGGTTTCCCGGTGCTGGTCTCCACCCACCCCCGCACCCGCAAGCGCCTGGAGGCGCTCGCCCCGGACGCCACAGCCCTGGACGGCATCGCCTTCCACGACCCGTTCGGCCTGCTCGACTACGTACACCTGCAGACGAAGGCGTACTGCACGCTGTCGGACAGCGGGACGATCAGCGAGGAGGCGGCGATCCTCGGCTTCCCCGCGGTGACCCTGCGGGAGTCGATCGAACGCCCGGAAGCGCTCGACGCCGGCGGCATCATCATGACCGGCCTGGACCCGCAGGGAGTCGTCGAGGCGGTCGAGGTGACGGTGGCGCAGGTCGCCGCCCAGGGCGTGCCCTGCCCGGTCGACTACCAGGTGCCCGACACCTCCCGGCGGGTGGTCGACTTCATCCTCTCCACCGTGCGCCGCCACCACGACTGGGCCGGCATCCGGCACTGACACGCGGGGGCGGTCGGTGGTCCGGCGGGACCGGCCACCGGCCGCCCGCCGTCGTGGGTCAGCGCCGTCGTGGGTCAGCGCCGTCGTGCCGCCACGTCCTCCACGATGTCGGCCACCTCCGCCGCGGCCCGCAGGTCGTCGAAGGACGCCAGCACGTGCCGACGGGCCAACCGGCCGCGCAGCCGCAACGTGCCGCCGGCCCAGGCGCGGTACGCCGCGTCGAGCGCGTCCACCAGAGCCGCCGGGTCGGCTGGCGGAACGACCCATCCGGAGCGGTCGGTGACCGCCTCCGGCAGGCCGCCGGCCCCGCTGACGATGCTCGGTACGCCCATCGAGCCGGCCTCCACCGCGGCCCCCGGTCCGTCGCAGAGCGACGGGGAGACGCTGACGTCGGCCGCGGCGTAACAGGGTCGGACGTCCGGGACGGACTCCACCCAGGTCACCGCCGGATCGTCGGTGACACCGAAGCGATCGCCGAGCTGCCGCCGGTAGCTCTCCCCGGCCGCCGTCCAACCGCCCCCGACCAGCAGCAGATGCGCGTCCGGGTGTCGACGGCGAAACGTCCGCCAGGCCGTCAGGAGTACATCGTGCCCCTTCACCCCGCGACCGGAGTGGACCAGGCGCTTGGGCGGGTAGACGTAGCTGACCAGCACCGCCAGGAATGCGGACTGGTCGATGCCCAGCTCGGCGCGGAGCTTCGCCCGCTGGTCCGGGCCGGTGGCGTCTGGGCTGAACGCGTCGGTGTCCACCCCGTACACGGCGACAGGTCGCCGCTGCGGCGGGCAGCCCAGCTCCCCGTACCGGGTGGAGGCGTACCGGCAGCCGCACACCACCACGTCGTCGAGCCGCCACAGCATCCGCTCCACCGAACGAATCAGGCTCGACTCCAGGTATGCCGGGCCGGCCACCATGTGCACCCGGCGTACCGGGAGGCCCAGCGTGGCCAGCCGTACCGCGTACGCCGAGGCGATCAGGTGGTACTGCACCACGTCGGAGCGCAGCCGGCGCAGCAGCGACCGCAGCCGCAGCAGCCCGACCGGCGCGGACCATCCCAGTGTGAAGTCGTACGGCGACGGCAGCACCTCGACTCCGCGGCGCTCCAACTCGTCGGTCAGCCGGCCGGCGCCCGCGGGCAGCACGACAGTCACCTCGTGGCCGCGGTGGCGCAACTCGTCGACCTGGGGGAGCAGCCAGGTCCCGCCCGCGTTGGTCTTGACCAGCACCGCGATCCGTAGCCGGCGCGCACCGTGCGGGTGGCCCACGCGCGGGCCGCCGGAGGCGCCGTTCGCGCTCACCGGGCCGGGACTCCCTTGACGACGACGCCGGCCGGTACGTCCCGGACCACGCAGGCGCCCGCGCCGACTGTGGCGTCGGCGCCGACCCGCAACCCCTGCAACACCACAGCGCCCGCCCCGATCATCACGCCGTCGCCCAGCCGGCAGTCGCCGGAGACCGCGCCGAGCGGGTTTACCGACACGTGGTCGCCGACCTCGCAGTCGTGCGCCACGGCACTGTTCTGGTTGAGGTGCACGTGCCGCCCGAGCGTGACGTTCGTGGTGACCCGGGCGCCGGGAAACGCGATGAGGCCCTCGCCGTAGACGGCGTCCGGGCCGACCGTCGCGTCCGGGTGGATCAGCACCGCCGCGGGCAGCCCGTGGGCGGCCACCCGCAGGTCCACCGCCCGCCGGGAGGCCGGGTCCCCGATGCCCAACGCCAGGTACGTGCCGGCGGGCTGGTCGGCGAGACGAGCCGTACCGCCCAGGTAGGGCACCTCCAGCCGCTGCACCCGCTTCAGGTTGACCTCGCTGGGCCGGTCGTCGACGAAGCCACGGACCCGCCAGACCGGCTCCCCGCCGGCGGCCGCGTTGACGGCGCGGACGATGCCCAGCACCTCCCGGCCGTGGCCGCCGCAGCCGACGACGACGATGTCCAGGCTCACCGGTGACTCGTCGTCGGAGCGTGACCGGTGCCGGCGGTGGCGAGTCCGGACGGGCCGAGGTACTCGCGGGCGGTGGCCACGCCCGGCGCCGTGATGCCCTCGCGGAGCAGCACGATCCGTACCGTGCGGAGCAGGATGCGCAGGTCCAGCGCGAGCGAGCGGTGCCGCACGTAACGCACGTCGAGCGCGAACCGTTCCTCCCAGCTCAACGCGTTGCGCCCGTAGACCTGCTGGAGGCCTGTGATGCCGGGTCGGACGTCGTGGCGGCGAAGCTGTTCGGGCGTGTACCGGGTCAGGTACGCCGGCAGCAGCGGACGCGGCCCGACCAGGCTCATCTCGCCGCGCAGCACGTTCCACAGTTGGGGCAGCTCGTCCAGGCTCGTGGTCCGCAGCCACCTGCCGAACGGGGTGAGCCGCTCGCCGTCGTTGGCCGGCGCGCTGTCCTCGCCGCCGACGGTCATCGAGCGGAACTTGACCAGGTGGAACAATCGGCCGTGCCGACCCGGCCGGGCCTGCCGGAACAGCACCGGCCGGCCCATGGTGACAAGCACGGCCAGCGCCACGGCGGTGAGCACCGGGGCTGCCAGCAGCAGACCGGTGGCGGCCAGGAGGACGTCCAGCGCCCGCTTGAGGGCGTCGTAGGGGCGGGGTCCGCTCGTCATCGGCGCTCCTGGAGAAACTCGCTGATCGTCGCGAACACCCGGTCGACCTGGTCGTCGGTGAGCGCGGAGCCGCTGGGCAGGGAGAGGCTGGTGGCGAAGAGGCGGTCGGCTACCCCGGTCAGGGCGGCCGGTTGGTCGGCGTACACCGGTTGGCGGTGCATCGGTTTCCACATGGGGCGGCTCTCCACGCCGTGGGCGACCAGGTGCTCGGCCAGGTGGCCGGCCTGCCAGCCGGCACGTTCGGGCTCGACCACCACTGAGGTCAGCCAGCAGTTGGAGCCGGGGTCGTCGGCGCCGAGGATCCGGGTGCCCGGCACGGCGGCGAAGAGGTGGGCGTACCGGTCCCGCAGCGCCCGCCGTCGGGCGATCATCGCGTCCAGCCGGCTGAGCTGCGCCCGGCCGAGGGCGGCCAGCAGCGTGCTGAGCCGGTAGTTGTAGCCGACGTCGCGGTGTTCGTAGTGCGGCACCGGCTCGCGCGCCTGGGTGGCGAGGTGGCGGGCCCGGGCCACCAGGGCGGGGTCGTCGGAGACGAGCATCCCGCCGGCCGAGGTGGTCATCACCTTGTTGTGGCTGAACGAGTAGATCCCCACCCGGCCGAGGGTGCCGGCGTGGCGGCCCCGGTAGGTGGAGCCGAGGGCCTGCGCCGCGTCCTCGACGACGGGTACGCCTGTCGAGGCGCAGAGCGGCAGCAGCCTGTCGTAGTCGGCGCACCGACCGTTGATGTCCACGCTCAGCACGGCGGCGACCCGCCGGCCGGCCTCGGCGAGTCGTCCGAGCAGGTCGGAGAGCAGGTCGACGTCGAGGTTGCCGGTGGCCGCGTCACAGTCGACGAAGACCGGTTCGGCGCCCGTGTAGGTGACCGCGTTGGCGGTGGCGGCGAACGTCAGGGTGGGCACGACCACCACGGAACCGGGTCCGGCGCCGACAGTGAGCAGCGCCAGGTGCAGCGCGGCGGTGCCGGAGGAGAGCCCCAGCGCGTGCCCGACGCCGACCCGCCCGGCGACCTCCCGCTCGAACGCGCCCAACTCCGGGCCCTCGGGGTCGAAGCGGCCGGCGCGGAAGGCGCGCAGCAGGTAGGACTCCTCCAGTTCGCCGACGTCCGGCGGGGAGAGGAAGACCGGGTCGGTGACGGCCGGGCCGCCAACGCGCGCCTCGGGCGGACGGTGGTGGATGAGATCCACGGACGGCGCCTCCGATCAAAGGTGCTGATAGACCACAATGGTTGTAGCAGCCGCTATAGCGGTGGATGGGTGGTTTCGCCGATCCTGCGCCGTTTCCACCCGATCGGTCTTCGCGTTCCGACGGCCACGGCGCGGCCGGTAGAGTGCTGCCCGCCGCGGTACGTCCACACCAGGGAGAACGAGTGCTGCACCTGAGGGTGATCGTCCCGGCCGATCGGTCTGACGAGGTCGTCGACCTGCTGTCCGCGAACGCGGGGGTGACCCACCTGGCCGTGCTGCCCGGTGTGGCGCGGCAGCCGGAGGGCGACCTCGTCCTCTGCGACGTGGTACGGGAGAGCGCCGACGGGGTGCTGCACGGGCTCCAGCGCATCGGGGTGGACACCAGCGGCGGCATCGCCGCCGACGACGTCGAGCTGACCATCTCCGCGGCGGCCGACCGCGCGGCGGAGCGGGCGCCGGGCAGCGGCGCGGACGCGGTGGTCTGGGACGAGATCGCCGCGAAGACCGGTGAGCAGACCGAGCTGTCCGGCACCTACCTGGTGCTGATCGTGGTGGCCACCATGATCGCGGGCATCGGTGTGCTGCTGGACCAGCCGATCCTCATCGTCGGGGCGATGGTGGTCGGGCCGGAGTTCGGCCCCCTCGCCGCGCTCTGCGTGGCGCTGCTGCGCCGCCGACTGTCGGTGATCGGCCGATCGGTGCAGGCCCTGACTGTGGGGTTCCTGGCGGCCATGGTGGCGACCGTGCTGAGCACCTGGGCGCTTACCGCAGCCGGTCTGGTGAGCGAGGAGATGCTGCTCGCCAAGCGGCCCCTCACCGACTTCATCTGGCGACCGGACGCGCTGTCCTGGGTCGTCGGCCTGCTCGCCGGGGTCGCCGGCATGCTCTCGTTGACCTCGAAGAAGTCGGGCAGCCTGGTCGGGGTGCTGATCTCGGTGACCACCGTGCCCGCCGCGGCGAACGTGGCGGTCGCCGCCGCCTACGGCGTGTGGGGCGAGGCCGGCGGTTCGGCCCTCCAGTTGGTGATCAACCTGTGCGCGATCGTCGTGGCCGGGCTGCTCACGCTTCTGGTGCAGCAGCTCTGGTGGTGGAACCTGGCTCGTCGGTCCCGTCCAGCAACCGGGTGAGCAGCGTCCGCAGCGGGATCGACTCGCCGTCGCGTCCGCCGGCCCCGACGACAAGCGGCGCCGGGCTGGGCTGCGGGTCGACGCCGAACAACCGGGCCCGCAGACCGCCCGGCACGGTCAGCAGATGGAACCGACCGGCCGTGTCCACCGCTCGGGTCCCGGCCCGGTCGACGTACCAGCCGGTCAACCGGGTCCGGTAGCGACCGCGTCCGTCGTAGCCCCGGGCGACCAGCCGCGTGGTGGGCAGACCCCGCCGGGTCGCCTCGGCCACGAACCAGGCCACCAACTCCGCCGCCTGCGCCTGCTCGGCGGCCCGCCGCCGCGCCTCCGCGTCGGCGTGCGCCCGCACCGCCCGCTGCTGCCGCTCCCGCCACTCGCGGTCGTCGCCCTCACCCACGAGCCGACGGTACGCGACGCGACTCAGCCCAGGACGGCCCGCAGGGTGTGCCGGGCGATGCCCGCCATTCCCGGATTCGTCTCGACGTAGTAGTGCAGCGCGTTGATCGCCTGCACCAGGGCCCACCCGCGCCCCCGCTCCCAGGTGGCGTCGTCCACGCCCAACGCCCGCCGGTACGTCTCCCGCGACCCCGCGTCGAGCAGGTTCCACGCCGGCATCAGGTCCACCGCCGGATCGCCCACTCCGACCGTGCCGAGGTCGATGACCGCCACCAGTCGACCGTCGCGGACCAGCAGGTTGCCCGGCATCAGGTCGGCGTGGATCCACACGTCGGGGCCGTCGCGGCGGACGTCCCGGCACCGGTCCCACACCTCGGCCAGCGCGGCGGTGTCGGTCAG
Source organism: Micromonospora sp. NPDC049275 (assembly GCF_043197115.1). Taxonomy (NCBI): domain Bacteria; kingdom Bacillati; phylum Actinomycetota; class Actinomycetes; order Micromonosporales; family Micromonosporaceae; genus Micromonospora; species Micromonospora sp. NPDC049275. The sequence goes on along the minus strand of NZ_JBICSN010000006.1, from coordinate 192,912 downwards.
TTCGCCGCTGACGGCCAGGGCTGCCCGCACGTCCGCGTCCTGGTCGGCGAGCGGTCCGCCCCGGCCGGTTCCCGGCCAGGACCGCCCGCCGGTGTCGATGCCGCGCAGGGCGACCACGACGGCGGCCAGGTCACTGGCGAACTCGTCCGGATCGCCGACCCGGTCGAGCTGCGCCGTCGCACCGGGAATCCAGCGATACGCCGCCCACGGCCCGGGATACCCGTCGCCCGGCTCACCCAGGCCGAGCGGCTCGGGCACCGCGACCGGCAGGTGCGCGGCGAGCAGCACTGCGTACTCCTGCTCCCGCGCCAATTCCGCGCGCAGGTCGGGATCGGCCCCGGGGCGCAGCGGAAACCGCAGCACGACCTCCGCCCCGACCCGGAACAGGGCGTGCACCGTCCCGGCCGAGGAGACCGGGCGGACGGGCAGACCCCGCCAGCGGGGAAACTGCGCGGCCACCAGCGCGGCGACCACGTCCACGGGCACGTCCACCTGGTCGGCATGCATCCTCACCGCGAGATCATCACTCCGGCGCCCACCCCCGCGCGAGCCGATTCCCGGCCACCGCGCTTCCGCGCCGCGCTTCCGCGCCGCGCTTCCGCGCCGCGCTTCCGCGCCGCGCTTCCGCGCCGCGCTTCCGCGCCGCGCTTCCGCGCCGCGCCGCTCGGCGCCAGATCTTGGACAGTTTCCGTTCGTGCGGAACGGAAACTGTCCAAGATTTACACGACGCCGCGCGAGGTCGGCGGATCAGGCCAGTCCGGCGCGGCGCAGGGCCTCGGCCATCGCGTCGTTGGCCGGCGCCGATGCGCCCTGGCGCTGCTGCCCGCCTCGTCCACCCTGCCCGCCGCGTCCGCCGGACCCGCCCTTGCCACCCGAACCGCTCTGGCCGCCGCGTCCGCCGGACCCGCCTCGGCCGTCCTGGCCGCCGCGTCCGCCGGACCCGCCTCGGCCGTCCTGTGGTCCGCGCTGCGCCGGGCCGCCTCGACCCTCCTGGCTCGTCCGACCGCCACCGCCGGCGGCCGGCTCGTCCTCCAGGCGCAGGGTCAGGGAGATCCGCTTACGGGGTACGTCCACGTCGAGCACCCGGACCTTGACCACGTCGCCGGACTTGACCACCTCGCGGGGGTCCTTGACGAACGTCCGGGACATCGCCGACACGTGCACCAGACCGTCCTGGTGCACCCCGACGTCGACGAACGCGCCGAACGCGGCCACGTTGGTGACCACACCCTCCAGCACCATCCCGGGCGTCAGGTCACCGATCTTCTCCACCCCCTCGACGAAGGTGGCGGTGCGGAACTCCGGCCGAGGGTCGCGGCCCGGCTTCTCCAGTTCGGCGAGGATGTCGGTGACGGTGGGCAGGCCGAACCGGTCGTCGACGAAGTCGGTGGCCCGCAGTCCCCGCAGGATCGCGCTCTTACCGATCACCGCGCGCAGGTCCTGGCCGGTGCTGGCGAGGATGCGCCGCACCACCGGGTACGCCTCGGGGTGCACGCTGGAGGAGTCCAGCGGGTCGTCCCCGCCGGGGATGCGCAGGAAGCCGGCGCACTGCTCGAACGCCTTCGGCCCGAGCCGGGCCACCTTCTTCAGCTCGGTCCGGGAGCGGAACGGCCCGTTGGCGTCCCGGTGCAGCACGATGTTCTCGGCCAGTCCGGCGCCGATTCCGGAGACCCGGGTCAGCAGCGGCGCGGAGGCGGTGTTGACGTCCACCCCGACCGCGTTGACGCAGTCTTCGACTACCGCGTCCAGCGACCGGGAGAGCTTCACCTCGGACAGGTCGTGCTGGTACTGACCGACGCCGATCGAGCGTGGGTCGATCTTGACCAGCTCCGCGAGGGGGTCCTGGAGGCGGCGGGCGATGGAGACCGCGCCGCGCAGCGACACGTCCATCCCCGGCAGCTCCTGCGAGGCGTACGCGGACGCCGAGTAGACCGATGCGCCGGCCTCGGAGACCATCACCTTGGTCAGGTTGAGCTGCGGGTGCCGGGCGATCAGGTCACCGGCGAGCTTGTCGGTCTCGCGGGAGGCGGTGCCGTTGCCGATCGCGATCAGCTCCACGCCGTGCGCCCCGGCCAGTCGGGCGAGGGTCTCGACCGACGCGTCCCACTGCCGGCGGGGCTCGTGCGGGTAGATGGTGTCGGTGGCGAGCACCTTGCCGGTGGCGTCCACCACTGCCACCTTCACGCCGGTGCGCAGGCCCGGGTCCAGGCCCATGGTGGGCCGGGTGCCGGCCGGCGCGGCCAGCAGCAGGTCCCGCAGGTTGGTGGCGAAGACCCGGACGGCCTCCTCCTCCGCCGCCTGCCACAGCCGCATCCGCAGGTCCGCGCCGAGGTGGATGAGGATCCGGGTACGCCACGCCCAGCGGACCGTGTCGACCAGCCAGCGGTCGGCCGGACGGCCCGCGTCGGAGACCCCGAACCGGCCGGCGATGACCGCCTCGTACCGGCTCGGACCGGTCGGCACGGCATCCGCCTCGCCGGCCTCCTCCGACTCCATGGTCAGGTCGAGCACGCCCTCCTTCTCGCCCCGGAACATCGCCAGAATCCGGTGCGAGGGAAGCCTCGGGTACGGCTCGGAGAAGTCGAAGTAGTCGGAGAACTTGGCGCCGGCCGCCTCCTGACCCTCGCGTACCCGGGAAGCCAGCCGGCCCCGCGACCACATCTGCTCGCGCAGCGTGCCGATCAGGTCGGCGTCCTCGGCGAAGGTCTCGATGAGGATCGCCCGCGCGCCCTCCAGCGCGGCGGCGACGTCGGCGACGCCCTTCTCCGCGTCGACGAACTCGGCTGCCGTGACCTTCGGATCCCGGCTGGGGTCGGCCAGCAGCGTCTCGGCCAGCGGCGCCAGCCCGGCCTCTCGGGCGATCTGCGCTCGGGTCCGCCGCTTCGGCTTGTACGGCAGGTAGATGTCCTCCAGCCGCGACTTCGAGTCGGCGGCCATGATCTGCGCTTCCAGGGCCTCGTCCAGCTTGCCCTGGCCGCGGATCGACTCCAGTACGGCGGCCCGCCGCTCGTCCAGCTCCCGCAGGTAGCGCAGTCGCTCCTCCAGGGTGCGCAGCTGGGTGTCGTCGAGCAGGCCGGTGGCCTCCTTGCGGTAGCGGGCGATGAACGGCACGGTGGCGCCGCCGTCGAGCAGCTCCACGGCCGCCCGCACCTGACGCTCGGCCACGCCGAGCTCGTCGGCGATCCGCTGATGAACAGACTGGGTCACGATCTCGATCCGCCTTCGGGAGTGGGTACCGCCTGCATTCTGCCGGGCCACCCCGACGCTTGTCGCCGCGCCCGGCCGGGGTGACCGACCGCGGTCCCCGCGGGCCTGCGCTAGCGTGGCGATCATGGAATCACCTGCGGAGCCGCGCGCCCGGCGGCTCTTCGGCGGCAGCGCCCGCGCCCTCGGCGACCTGACGGCCAACCCGTTCCGCGCCGACCGGGACCGGATCGTCGGCTCGCCGTTCTTCGCCCGCCTCGGCGGGGTCACCCAGGTGATCAGCCCGGTCGGTTCCGGGCTGTTGGTGCACAACCGGCTCACCCACAGCCTGAAGGTCGCCCAGGTGGCCCGGGCCATCGCCGAGCGCCTGACTGCCGACGACCGGTGGCGCGGCCTGCTGGACAAGCTCGGCGGCTGCGACCCCGACGTGGTGGAGGCCGCGGCGCTCGCCCACGACCTCGGTCACCCGCCGTTCGGGCACCTGGGCGAGCGGGTGCTCGACCGGCTCGCCCGCCAACGCCTCGGCCTCGCCGACGGGTTCGAGGGCAACGCGCAGTCGTACCGGATCGTCACGAGCACCGAGATCCGGGGCGCGGCCACCACCGGGCTGGACCTGACCGCCGCGGTGCGCGCGGCGATGCTGAAGTACCCGTGGACGCGGCTGGACTACCCCGACCCGCACCCCCGCACCATGGATCCCCCGCCGCGCGGCGCCACCCCGCCGCCGGACGACCCGGAGAGCGGCTCGTTGAAGTTCGGGGCGTACCGGACCGAGCTCGACGACCTGCGGCAGGCCCGGGAGCCGTTCGCCGGCCGCATTCCGGACTGGCAGCAGACCGTGGAGGCGTCCGTGATGGACACCGCCGACGACATCGCGTACGCCATCCACGACGTGGAGGACTTCTACCGGGTCGGGGTGCTCCAACAGGGTGCGGTGTCGGCCGAGCTGATGGCCTGGCAGCGCGAGAGCGGGCACTTCCGGGCGATCACCGACGCGGCGCTGGCCACGGCGGCTCGGCGGCCCGGCGCGGCGATCGAGCGGCTGCGCCGCCAGCTGCACCGCAAGGACGCCTGGATCGCCGACGACGACGCGTTCGCCGCCGCCGTCGAGCACGTCCGCGAGGAGCTGGTGGACGGGCTGCTGGCGATGCCGTTCGACGGTTCGATCGAGGCGGAGCAGTACGTGTCGCGGTTCTCCGCCCGCTGGTCCACCCGCTTCGTGGAGGCGATAACGGTGACCGACCAGCCGTCGGTGCGCTCCGGGTACGTGCTGCTCGGCTGCGCCCAGTGGCACGAGGTGCAGGTGCTCAAGTTCGTCCACCACCGGTTCGTGCTGGCTCGCCCCGACCTGGCCCTGCACCAGCGTGGTCAGGCCCGGCTGCTGGGCACCCTGGTGGAGGCCCTGTGGGAGTGGCTGCTCGACCCGGAGGAGGAGTCCCGGCTGCCGCGCCGGCTGCACGACCTCGTCGAGCTGGCCGAGGCGGAGCTGCACCCGCGTACGCCGCACCGGATCGGCCGTGCCCGGGGCCGCGCCATCGTGGACTTCGTGGCGCAGCTCACCGACGGGCAGGCGGTGGCCATGCTGGATGCGCTGTCCGGGCGCTCCGGCGCCCTGTGGACCGACGCCTTCGTGCTCTGACCCGACTCGTGCTCTGACCCGACTCAGGCGACGGACTGCCACCAGCCGTCGACCGCGGGCGGCTCGTCGACAACCACCCGCTCGCCGGGGCGGGGCACGGCGAGCCGGACGTCGCGGGCCTTGGCCTCCGCCCAGAGCCGGTTCACCGGTTCGGACCAGTCGTGCAGCGCCAGGTTGAACGTCGCCCAGTGCACCGGGATGAACAGCCCGCCGCGCAGGTCGACGTGGGCGTCGACCGCCTCCTCCGGGAACATGTGGATGGTCGGCCACGCCCGGTCGTACGCGCCGATCTGCATCAGCGTCACGTCGAACGGCCCGTGTTCGGCGCCGATCGCCGCGTACCCGGGGAAGTAGCCGGAGTCGCCCGTGTAGAAGACCTTGCGTCGGGCCCCGGCGACCACCCAGGAACTCCAGAGCGTGCCGTCGCGGCGCAGCCCTCGGCCGGAGAAGTGCTGGGCGGCGGTCGCGGTGATCTCCAGCCCGCCGACCCGGTGGCACTCGGACCAGTCCAGTTCGATGATCCGGTCGGCGGGCACACCCCAGTGGTCCAGGTGCGCGCCCACGCCGAGCGGCACCAGGAACGGCGCCGACTGCCCGGCCACCAGCGCCCGCACGGTGGGCATGTCCAGGTGGTCGTAGTGGTCGTGCGAGATCAGGATGGCGTCCAACGGCGGAAGCTCGTCCAGGCGTACCGGAGGCTCGTGCAGTCGCCGCGGGCCCACCAGGCCGGAGGGGGAACAGCGGTCACTCCACACCGGGTCGAGCAGCACCCGCCGACCTTCGATCTCGATGAGCGCGGAGGCGTGGCCGTACCAGATGATGTTCAGCTCGTCGGCGCTGTCGGCGGCGGGCGGCGCGCTGGGGCGCAGCAGCGGCACGGGTGCGGTGGGACGCCGCTTCTGCTTGCCGAAGATCAGCTCGCGGACCAGGTTGCGACCCGGCTCGGCGGCCATCGTGCGGGTGTCGGCCTGGTTGTGGAAGGTGCCGTCGCGGAACTGCGGCGAGCGGGCAGCCCGCTCGGCGCGGGCGCCGGCGAGCCGGCCGCCGAGCGCCGCCGGCACGTCCCGGGCCACCCAGGCCAGGCCGGCCAGCGCTGCCAGCGCCGCCGTTCCCCGCATCCGTCGCCCGAGCGACCGTTGCCCTTCCGTGCGTTTCGCTGCCGCCATCGCCGTCCCTCCGCCGTGTCCCGCACTACACGGTAGTTCCCCGTGGCGGTTCCCGCCCCGGCGGTGGCCCGCACCGGGCCGGCCGTCACCCGACGACCGGCCCGTGAGCGGTGTCAGCCGCCGTTGCTGGGCCGCCGGGTGGGCGCCCGGAACGTCTTGCCCGCGCCCGCGATCCGGTCCACCGCCGCCAGGAACTTCGGACCCATGGCGGCTCGGGCCTGCACCGCCGGGTGGGTCGCGCCGAAGTTGTCCGGGTCGGCCTGCCCGTCGGCGAACAGCGCGTACGTCAGCACCGCAGCACCGGACCGGTCGAAGATCACCCCGGCCTCGTGCCGGGCGTCGGCGAACCAGCCGGCCTTGGTGGCGATGCGGGCCCGTTCGTCCGAGGACATGGTGCGCCGGATGCCGTCGGTGAAAGCCACCGGGGAGCGCAGCAGCCCGAGCAGGTGCGTCGTCGATGCCGGCGAGAGCAGCGTGCCGGCGACCAGGGCGCGCAGCAGGTCGTGCGTCTCCCGCGGGGTGCTGGTGCCGAGGAAGAACCGGTTCGGATTGGCCACCGGTTCGACCTGGGTGTTCGGGAAACCCTTCGCGACCAGGATCGAGTTGATCTCGGCGGCCGGTGCGACGAGCCCGCACAGCCGCACCGCCGTGTCGTCGGAGACGGTCAGCAGGTTGGCAAGCACGTGCCCGAGGGTCACGCTGCTCGGGTACGCGCCGTCCAGGCTGAAGATGCCGTCGCCGCCCGGCACGACGATCGCGGCGGTCACGTCGACCCGCTGGTCCAGCGTCAGCAGACCTCGGTCGACCTTGTCCAGCACCGCCGTGGCCACCGCGATCTTGTTGACGCTGTACGCCTCGATCCGTCGGTCCGCGTCGGCCGCGACCGCGACGACCGGCGGGCCCGCCGGGTCGGCCACGCTGACGTACACCTGCCAGTTGCCGCCGGCCTCGGTGCTGTACCTGTCGAAGACGTCGGCGACCCGCCGGGCGGCCCGGGCCGGGGTGGTCGGGATCGCCTCGATGTTCTCCGCGGCGCTGGCCGGGGTGGCCGCGCCGAGCACTGTGCCGGCGGTGGCCACTGTCCCCAGCCCGAGTGCCGTCCTGCGGTTCAGTCGGATGGTCAATCGTCTCTCCCGTCGTGGGGCGCCGGAGCGCTTGCCGGCCCACCACCCTAGGCGAGTTGATCGATCCACAGTGGCCTCCCGCTGTCCCGAACAGTCCCGAACGGGTTCAGCCGAGCCGTCGACGCAGCGCGGCGCCCACCGCCCCGACCGGTCCGGACACGAGCTGCCGCAGGTCGGGCAGGTGGCCGCCGCGGACCGCCTCACCGGCCGGATTCGGAGCGAACACCGTGCCGTCGTGCGCCGCGACCGACCGACCGCTCAGGCCGGCCAGCCGCATCAACGGCCCGACAAGCACGTCGTAGACGCCCGGCAGCACTGTGAAGCCGGCCCGCAGCACCACGTTCAGCCGGCCCACCGACACCTCCCGGCGGGGCCGGTCCACGCAGTCGACGATGGCCCGGGCCACCCGCTGCGAGCCGGCGACCGGAGGTGGGGGACGGCCGATCCGGCCGAGGTAGTTGGCCGCCTGCTGATACACCGGAGTGTCCACACTGCCCGGGTTGACCAGGCACAACCGGATGTCCGGGCTGTCGCGCAACTCCTGCTGCAGCGTGCGGGCCAACCCCTGCAACCCCCACTTGCTGGTCACGTAGGCGCTCATGTACGGGGCGGTGATGTGCCCGAGCACCGATCCGGTGAGGATCAGGGTGCCGGCGCCGGTGGCCCGGAAGTGCCGCAGCGCCACCCGGGCCGCGCCGGCCGCGGCCAGCAGATCGGTCCGTACCACCTGGTCGAACACCCGCTCCGGCAACTCGTCGAAGCGTCCGTAGGCCATCACCGCCGCCGTGTGCACCCAGACGTCGACGCGGCCGAACCGTTCGATCGCGGCCTCCGCCAGCGCCTCCAACGCGCCCGGTTCGGTGACGTCCGTCGGCACTGTCAACACCTCGACGCCCGCGCACTCCTCGCGTACCTCGGCGAGGGTCTGCGGCGCGCGGGCCGCGAGCACCAGGCGGTCGCCGCGCTCGGCGAACGCCCGGGCCGTCGCCCGGCCGATCCCGCTGGTCGCGCCGACGACCACCACCACCCTCGTCGCACTCAAGGTGCGAGCACGACCTTGATGCAGCCGTCCTCCTTCTTCTGGAACATGTCGTACGCCCGCGGCGCCTCGCTCAGCGGCAGGCGGTGGGTGCGCAGGTCCTCCACGCCCAGGGGGTCGTCGTCGCCGGAGAGCAGCGGCAGAATCTCGTCCGTCCACCGGCGCACGTGACACTGCCCCATGCGCAACTGGATGCCTCGGTCGAACATCTCCATCAGCGGCATCGGGTCCAACTCGCCGCCGTAGACGCCGGAGATCGACACGGTGCCGCCGCGCCGGACCGCCTTCACCGCGGCATGCAGGACCGAGAGTCGGTCCATGGCCGCCTTGTCGGTCATCGTCCGGGCCAGCTTGTCCGGCAGAAGCCCGACAGCCGCGTGTGCCAGTTTGCCGCCCGGCGAGCCGTGCGCCTCCATGCCCACCGCGTCGATGACGGCGTCCGGGCCACGCCCGTCGACCAGGTCGATGAGCGCGCCCGGCACGTCCGACAGCTCGCGGACGTCGAGCACCTCGATGCCGTGCCGCCGGGCCAACTCCAGCCGCTCGGGCACCAGGTCCAGCCCGATCACCCGCCCGGCGCCGAGGTGGCGGCCGATCCGGGCGCAGAACTGACCGACCGGGCCCAGCCCGAAGACGGCCAGGGTGCCACCGGGCGGCGTGTCCGCGTACTTCACGGCCTGCCAGGCGGTGGGCAGGATGTCGGAGAGGTAGAGGTACCGCTCGTCGGCGCCGGTCTCGGGAATCTTGATCGGTCCGAAGTGGGCCTGCGGCACGCGCAGGTACTCGGCCTGGCCGCCCGGCACTGAACCGTAGAGCGAGGTGTAGCCGAACAGCGACGCGCCCTTGCCCTCGCTTGTCACCTGGGTCGTCTCACACTGGGCGTAGAGCTGATGGCGGCACATCCAGCAACTGCCGCACGAGATGTTGAACGGCACCACCACCCGGTCGCCGGGCTTGAGCCCGGTAACCTCCGACCCGACCTCCTCGACGATGCCCATCGGCTCGTGGCCGAGGACGTCGCCGGGCTTCAGGTACGGCCCCAACACCTCGTACAGGTGCAGATCCGAGCCGCAGATCGCCGTCGACGTGATCTTGACGATCGCGTCGGTCGGCGCCTCGATCCGGGGATCCGGCACCTCCTCCACCCGTACGTCCCGCTTGCCCTGCCAGGTCAACGCCTTCATGTCTGGCTACCCTCCCTCGGTCCTGCCTGACTTGCTACCCGGGAAGGAGCAGTTGAACCGACTCCGCTCCGATGGCGTCCGGGCTTGGTGGTCTGGGCCTGGCGGGTCGGCCCGGTGGCCTCGGGATTGTCGCTTGCCCCGGTCCCGGGGTTGTCGCTTGCTCGGTCTTGTCGGTGGTTGCGGTGAGGGCTGGGGGCGACCGTCCCCGGCTCCGGGCGGTCAGGCTTGATCCCTCCGCCGGGCACGGTCGCCCCCAGCCCGTGGCTGGCCCTGTCCGTGGGCGCATTCGCTTTGATCGACTCGTCTTCCTTGAAGTCGCGGTATCCCAGCCGTGACGACAGGCCGATTTCCTGGAACCCGAGTGGATCAACCCGCCACGGCGGCCATTGATCAAGCCGCCACGGCGGCCGTGGATCAACGGCGGCCGAAGACCAGACCGCCGTGACCCGGGGCGCGGGTTACGGCGGTCTGGATGAAGCGGTGGTGTCAGGCGCCTGGGGTGTTGCCGGCGCCCTTCGTGGTGGCCGCGAGGTAGTCGCGGTTGAGGCGGCCGATGGTGTTCAGCGGGATGCCCTTCGGGCAGGCCACCGTGCACTCGCCGGCGTTCGTGCAGCCGCCGAAGCCGGCCTCGTCGTGCGCGTCGACCATGCCGATCACCCGGGTGTAGCGCTCCGGCTGGCCCTGCGGCAGCAGCGAGAGCTGGGTGAGCTTGGCGGCGGTGAAGAGCATGCCGGAGCCGTTCGGGCAGGCCGCCACGCAGGCGCCGCAGCCGATGCAGGCGGCCGACTCGAAGGCGGCGTCCGCGTTGGCCTTGGCGACCGGGGTGGAGTGCGCCTCGGGCGCGCTGCCGGTCGGCGCGGTGATGTAGCCACCGGCCGCGATGATCGTGTCGAAGGCGCCCCGGTTGACCACGAGGTCCTTGATGACCGGGAAGGCGCTGGCCCGCCACGGCTCGATGTCGATCGTCTCGCCGTCGGTGAACTGCCGCATGTGCAGCTGGCACGCGGTGGTGCCGCGCTGCGGGCCGTGCGCGTCCCCGTTGATCATCAGGCCGCACATGCCGCAGATGCCCTCACGGCAGTCGTGGTCGAACGCCACCGGGTCCTCGCCGGCGAGGATCAACCGCTCGTTGAGTACGTCGAGCATCTCCAGGAACGACATGTCCGGGGAGACGTCGTCGACCGGATAGGTCACCATCCGACCCTTGTCCTCGGGGCCCCTCTGGCGCCAGATGCGCAGGGTCAGGTTCACTTGTAGCTCCGCTGCGTGGGGTGGACGTATTCGAACTTCAGGTCTTCCTTGTGCAGCACCGAGGGCTCACCGGTCGCGGTGAACTCCCAGGCCGCCACGTACGCGAACCGGTCGTCGTCGCGCTGCGCCTCGCCGTCGGGGGTCTGGTGTTCGGCCCGGAAGTGGCCGCCGCAGGACTCCTCGCGGTGCAGGGCGTCGACGCACATCAGCTCGGCCAGCTCGAAGAAGTCGGCCACCCGGCCGGCCTTCTCCAGGGACTGGTTGAGCTCCTCGCCGGTGCCGGACACCTTGACCCGCTGCCAGAACTGCTCGCGCAGGGCACGGATCTCGTCGATGGCCTTGCGCAGCCCGGCCTCGCTGCGCTCCATGCCGCAGTGCTCCCACATGATCTGGCCCAGCTCGCGGTGGAACGAGTCCACGGTCCGGTCGCCGTTCACCGCCAGCAGCCGCTGGATGCGGTCCTCGACGTCGGTACGTGCCTCGACCGCCGCCGGGTGGCTGGCGTCGACCTTCTCCAGACCGCCCGCCGCCAGGTAGTTGGCGATCGTGGTGGGCAGCACGAAGTAGCCGTCGGCCAGGCCCTGCATCAGCGCCGAGGCGCCGAGCCGGTTCGCGCCGTGGTCGGAGAAGTTCGCCTCGCCGATCACGAACAGGCCGGGGATGCTGGACTGGAGGTCGTAGTCGACCCAGAGGCCGCCCATCGTGTAGTGCACGGCGGGGTAGATGCGCATCGGCACCTCGTACGGGTCCTCGCCGGTGATGCGCTCGTACATCTCGAAGAGGTTGCCGTACTTGGCTTCGATGGCCTTGCGGCCGAGCCGGTCGATCGCGTCGGCGAAGTCGAGGTAGACGCCGAGCTTGGTCGGCCCGACGCCCCGGCCCTCGTCGCAGACGTTCTTCGCGGCGCGGGAGGCGATGTCGCGGGGGACCAGGTTGCCGAAGGAGGGGTAGATCCGCTCCAGGTAGTAGTCCCGCTCGTCCTCCGGGATGTCGCGCGGGTTGCGGTCGTCGCCCTTGGTCTTCGGCACCCAGACCCGGCCGTCGTTGCGCAGCGACTCGCTCATCAGGGTCAGCTTGGACTGGTGGTCGCCGGAGACCGGGATGCAGGTGGGGTGGATCTGCGTGTAGCAGGGGTTGGCGAAGTACGCGCCCTTGCGGTGCGCCCGCCAGGTGGCGGTGACGTTGCAGCCCTTGGCGTTCGTGGAGAGGTAGAAGACGTTGCCGTAGCCGCCGGAGGCGAGCACGACCGCATCGGCCATCTCGGTGGTGATCTCGCCGGTGACCAGGTCCCGGACGACGATGCCGCGGGCCTTGCCGTCGACGATGACCAGTTCCAGCATCTCGTGCCGGGCGTTCATCTCCACGTTGCCCAGGCCGATCTGCCGCTCCAGGGCCTGGTACGCGCCGAGCAGCAGCTGCTGACCCGTCTGGCCCCGGGCGTAGAAGGTGCGCTGCACCTGGGCGCCACCGAAGGAGCGGGTGTCCAGCAGGCCGCCGTACTCGCGGGCGAACGGCACGCCCTGGGCGACACACTGGTCGATGATGTTCACCGACACCTCGGCGAGGCGGTGCACGTTCGACTCGCGGGAGCGGAAGTCGCCGCCCTTGACGGTGTCGTAGAACAGCCGGTGCACCGAGTCGCCGTCGTTGCGGTAGTTCTTCGCCGCGTTGATGCCGCCCTGTGCCGCGATGGAGTGCGCGCGGCGCGGGCTGTCCTGGTAGCAGTAGGACTTGACGTGGTAGCCCTGCTCGGCAAGCGTCGCCGCGGCCGAACCGCCGGCCAGGCCGGTGCCGACCACGATCACCGTCATCTTGCGGCGGTTGGCCGGGTTGACCAGCTTGGCCTCGAAGCGGCGGGTCTCCCAGCGCTTCTCGACCGGGCCGGCGGGAGCCTTCGTGTCGGCGATCGGGTCGCCCTCGGTGAAGAGTTCCATGTCAGGACACCAATCCGGTGAGAACGGCGAACGGGACCACCAGGTATCCGGCGCAGAGCCCCACGGCGAGGACGAGGGCGCCGGCGCGCGCCCGGCGCTCGCCCCGGGGTGTCTGCTGGCCGAGGCTGCGGAACGCGCTGAAGGCGCCGTGGCGCAGGTGGAAGCCCACCGTGACGATCGCCAGGGTGTAGAAGAGCGTGACGTACCAGCGCTCCGGCGCGAAGTCGGCGACGACGTTTCCGTACGGGTTGCTGGCGTCGCCCTGCGGGTTCAGGTGACCGGTGGTCAGGTCCAGGATGTGGTAGATCACGAAGAGCAGGATGATCACGCCACCCCAGCGCATGGTGCGGGCCGCGTAGCTGCCCCGGACCTTCTTGCGGTGGGCGTACTTGACCGGGCGGGCGGCGCGTGCGCGTCGGGCCAGCACGGTGGCGGCGACGATGTGGGCCACCACGGCGACGGTGAGCACGGTGCGCTGGATCCAGAGGTACCAGGTGTGGGGCAGCAGCGGCGTGCCGATGTCGCGCAGCCAGTGCGCGTAGTGGTCGAACGAGGTCTCCCCCGTGAAGATCTTCAGGTTCCCCAGCATGTGCACGATGAGGAACAGCACCAGCAGGATGCCCGTCACCGCCATGACGGCCTTGAGGCCGACGTTCGAGCGGATGGGCGACCGAGTTTTCGTGATTACCACGAGACCGACGCTAGGAGCACTTCGATCAGTCGTCCAATGCATCAAACTCGCAGTGTTGATAGCCGTAGGCTATGTAGATGCAGCTCCATCAGCTCCGGTACTTCGTTGCGGTGGCCGAAGTACGACATTTCACCCAAGCCGCCGACATCGTGGGCATCACGCAGCCGTCGCTGAGTAAGCAAATTCACGCGCTGGAGGCCGACCTCGGGGCCCCGCTGTTCGAGCGGGTAAGGGGCAACATCGCCCTCACGGCGGCCGGCGAGGTGCTGCTTCCGCTGGCGACCCGGATCCTCGCCGACGTCGAGACCGCGACGCGGGAGGTGCAGGAGCTGGTCGGGCTCCGGCGGGGGCGCGTCCGGCTCGGTGCGACCCCGAGCCTGGCCACCTCGCTCGCCCCGCCGGTGCTGCGCCGGTTCCGCGACGCGCACCCCACCGTCGACCTCCGCGTCGAGGAGGGCGGCTCCCAGGATCTCGTCCGGAACCTGCTCCGCGGAGATCTCGACCTGGCCCTGATCATCATGCCGGCCGGGGGCGCGGACCCCGGGCTGCGCGTCGATCCGATCCTGCGCGAGAGCCTGGTCGTCGCCTCGGTGGGGGAGGTGCCGACCGCCTCGGCCACCGGAGAGTTGCACATCACCGACCTGCGCGACCAGCCGATGGTGATGTTCCGGGAGGGCTACGACCTGCGTGACGCCACCATCCAGGCGTGCCGCGAGGCGGGCTTCGAACCCACCTTCGCGGTGGACGGCGGCGAGATGGACGCGGTGCTCAGCTTCGTCGAGGCGGGGCTCGGCGTCGCGCTGGTGCCCGGCATCGTGCTGGCCCGCAGGCCCGGGGTGCACATCACGCCGCTGGCGCCGCCCGGGGTGCGCCGGACCATCGCCGTGGCCCGTCGGCGGGACGTGGTGCCGACGCACGCCGGCCGCGAGCTGCGGCGGATCCTGCTCGACTACGTCCAGTCCGCGATCGACAACGACGACCTCCCGCCGGGGGTCGATCCCCGCTGATCGGGCCCGGTAATCGACCCGATGGGGCAAATTGCACTCAAGGTCGGAATATCACCGTCGGTGGTCAACGCGGTCACCTAAGGTGGGTTCTTGCGCGGGCAAAAGCCCCATTCAACGCAGCAGAGCTCGCCGGTGGGCGCTTGACGCCGGGCAGGAGGGCCACACATGAGGATCCTGGTCACCGGAGGCGCCGGCTTCATCGGTTCGCACTTCGCGCGCAGTCTGCTCGCTGGCGGTTACCCCGGGTTCGAGCACTGCGACGTCACGGTGCTCGACAAGCTGACGTACGCCAGTGATCGGGCCAACCTGCCGGCCGCGCATCCCCGCCTGACCTTCGTCCGCGGGGACATCTGCGACAGGCAGTTGCTCGCCGACGTGGTTCCCGGCCACGACGCGGTGGTGCACTTCGCCGCCGAGTCGCACGTCGACAGGTCCATCGACGACCCCGCGCCGTTCTTCGAGACCAACGTGATGGGCTCGCACCTGCTGCTCGCCGCCTGCGCGCGCAGTGGCGTCGGCCGGGTCGTGCACGTCTCCACCGACGAGGTGTACGGCTCGATCAGCGAGGGCTCCTGGAACGAGACCTGCGTGCTCGAGCCCAACTCCCCGTACGCGGCGTCCAAGGCGGCCAGTGACCACATCGTCCGCTCCTACTGGCGCACGTACGACGTGGACGTCTCCATCACGCGCTGCGCCAACAACTACGGGCCGTACCAGCACGTGGAGAAGGTGATTCCCCGCTTCGTCACCAGCCTCCTCACCGGCCAGGACATCACCCTGCACGGTGACGGCAGCGCGGTGCGCGAGTGGCTGCACGTCGACGACCACTGTCGGGCCATCGCGCTGGTCCTGGCGAAGGGCCGCGCCGGCGAGGTCTACAACATCGGCGGCGACGTCGAGCTGACCAACCGGGCGCTCACCGAGCGGATCCTGCGGCTGGCCGGCGCCGGCTGGGAACGGGTCCGGCACGTGCCCGACCGCAAGGTGCAGGACCAGCGGTACTCGCTGGACTACCGCAAGATCTCCGAGGAGCTGGGCTTCGAGCCGCAGATCCGGTTCGCGGAGGGACTGAGCGAGGTCTTCCACTGGTACCGGGAGAACCGAGCCTGGTGGACGCCCACCGCCGCGGAGTCCCGCGGCGGCCCGCTGACCAGCTCGGTGCGCGGCGTCCCGGCGAGCCGGGGGCTCTCCGTGCAGGCGCGCTGACGGCCGGCCCGGCCCCGGCCCGCCCGGCCCAGCTCAGCGGCCCTCCGCGTCGTCCATCGCCCGGTAGATCCGCTGTTCGGAGACGGGGTACGGGGTGCCCAGCGCCTGGGCGAAGACGTTCACCCGCAACTCCTCGATCATCCAGCGGATCTGCCGCACGGCGGTCGCCTGCCGGCGAGCCGGCGGCAGCGCGGCGAGCAGGTCGTCGTACTCCTTCTGCACCGCGGCGATCCGGTCCTGCTGCTGGCGGTCGCGCTGCGGGTTGCCGCCCAGCCGTTCCAGCCGGCGCTCGATGGCGCTCAGGTAGCGCAGCAGGTCGGGCAGGCGGGCGTACCCGGTCTCGGTGACGAAACCGGCGTGCACCAGCCCGGCGAGCTGCTTGCGGATGTCGGCCAGCGCGGCCACCACGGCGAGGTTGCGGGTCGCGCCGAGGCGCTGCTCCACGGCGTACGCGGCGGCGAGGACCCGGCGGACCCGGTCCATCACCTCGACCACCGTGTCGACCAGGTCGGCACGGACCTTCTCCCGCAGCGCCGCGAACCCGTCGGCGTCCCACGCCGGCCCACCGGCGTCGCCGATCAGCCGGTCGATGGCCGCGCCGGCCGCGTCCTCGATCAGCTCCTGCACACCGCCGTGCGGGTTGCGGCTCAGCGCCAGCTTCGCCTCGTTGCTGAGCCGGCCCTGCAGGAACCGCGCCGGGGACGGGACGGTGAGCCGTAGCAGCCGGCGAGTGCCGGCCCAGTGCGCCGCCTCCGCCTCGGCGGGGGAGTCGAACACCTTCACCCCGACCGTGGCGCCCTCGTCGACGAGCGCCGGGTACGCGGTCACCGCGTAGCCGGCGCGCACCTGCTCGATGGTCCGCGGCAGCGTGCCGACGCTCCACTCCCGCAGCCCGGTACGGGCGATCTCCGGCGCGGCGGCCGCCACCACCTGGCGTACCTCCTGGCGGAGTTGACGTTGCAGGGCCGGCAGGTCCTTGCCCTCGGCGACAGGCTTCTCGTCGTCGCCGAGCACCCGGAAGGTCACCCGCAGGTGGGTGGGCAGCTTGGCCGGCTCCCAGGCGTCGCGGGGCACGGTGACGCCTGTCATCCGCCGCAGTTGGCGGGTGAGCGCATCCAGCAGCGACTCCTCGCCCGGGGTGATCGCGGCGAGCGCGGCGCGGGCGTAGTCCGGTACGGGCACGAAGTTGCGGCGGATCGCCTTGGGCAGCGAGCGGATAAGCGCGATCACCGTCTCCTCGCGCAGCCCCGGGACCTGCCACTCGAAGCTCTCCGCCGGCACCTGGTTCAGCAGCGGCAGCGGGATGTCCACCGTGACGCCGTCGTCCGGTGTGCCCGGCTCGAAGCGGTAGGTCAGCGGCAGACTCACCCCGTCGGCCTGCCACTCGTCCGGGTAGTCGTCCTCGTCCACCCCGGGCCGACCGTCGTTGACAAGCACCTCGCGGGTGAAGGTGAGCAGGTCGGGCTGGTCCCGGCGGGTCTTCTTCCACCAGCTGTCGAAGTGCCGCCCGGACGAGACGTCGGCGGGGATCCGCTGGTCGTAGAAGCTGAAGATCGTCTCGTCGTCGACCAGGATGTCCCGGCGTCGAGCCCGGCTCTCCAGCTCCTCGATCTCGGCGAGCAGCCGCTTGTTGTCCGCCCAGAACTGGTGGTGGGTCTGCCAGTCACCCTCGACGAGGGCGTGCCTGATGAACAGCTCCCGGCTCAGCGCCGGGTCGATCCGCCCGAAGTTGACCTTGCGGGAGGTGACAAGCGGGATGCCGTACAGGGTGACCTTCTCGTAGGCCATGACCGCGGCCTGCTTCTTCTCCCAGTGCGGCTCGCTGTAGCTGCGCTTGACCAGGTGCTGCGCGAGGGGCTCGACCCACTCCGGTTCGACCCGGCCGGCGATGCGGCCCCACAGCCGGGAGGTCTCCACCAGCTCGGCGGCCATCACCCAGCGCGGTGGCTTCTTGAACAACGCCGACCCGGGGAAGACCGCGAACTTCGCGCCCCGCGCGCCCAGGTATTCGTGTTTCTGGGCGTCCTTCAGGCCGATGTGCGAGAGCAGGCCCGGCAGCAGCGACTGGTGCACCTTCGGGGTGTCGATCTCCTCCGGCAGGTCCGCGCCGCCGCGCCGGTTCGCACCCCGGCCGGCGTCCGCGTCGTCAGCGGTGTCGCGCGCCGGTCGCCCACCCCGCCGGTCGCCCTCCTGCTGCGGGGTACGCAGCACCTGGCGCAACTGGCTGACGATGTCCTGCCACTCGCGGATCCGCAGGTAGTTCAGGTACTCCGCCTTGCACATCCGGCGGAACGCGCCCGACGACAGCTCCCGCTGCTGTTCGCGCAGGTAGCGCCACAGGTTGAGGTACGCGACGAAGTCCGACTCCTTGTCGGCGAACCGGGCGTGCGCCTGGTCGGCCTGGGCCTGCTTCTCCGCCGGCCGCTCCCGCGGGTCCTGGATGGAGAGCGCGGCGGCGATCACCAGCACCTCGGTGGCGCAGCCGTTGCGTTCGCCCTCGACCACCATCCGGGCCAGGCGCGGGTCGACAGGCAGCTGGGCCAGCCGACGGCCCAGCGCGGTGAGCCGCTTGGCCGGATCGGCCTCGGTCGGGTCCAATGCGCCAAGCTCGTGCAGCAGGTTGACGCCATCGGTGATGTTGCGCTTGTCCGGCGGGTCGATGAACGGGAACGCGGCCAGGTCGCCGAGCCCGATCGCGGTCATCTGGAGGATGACCGACGCCAGGTTGGTGCGCAGGATCTCCGGGTCGGTGAACTCGGGCCGGGACAGGAAGTCCTGCTCGTCGTAGAGGCGGATGCAGATGCCGTCCGAGGTACGCCCACAGCGGCCCTTGCGCTGGTTGGCCGACGCCTGGGAGACCGGCTCGATCGGCAGCCGCTGCACCTTGAGCCGGCTGGAGTAGCGGGAGATCCGGGCGGTGCCCGGGTCCACCACGTACTTGATGCCGGGCACAGTCAGTGAGGTCTCCGCGACGTTGGTGGCGAGCACCACCCGACGCGAGGAGTGCGCGGCGAACACCCGGTGCTGCTCGGCGCTGGACAGCCGCGCGTACAGCGGCAGGATCTCGGTGCCGAGCAGCGAGCGCTTGGACTGCACCAGCTTTCCCAGCGCGTCGGCGGTGTCGCGGATCTCCCGTTCGCCGCTGAGGAAGACGAGGATGTCGCCGGGGCCCTCGGCGGCCAGCTCCTCGACGGCGTCGCCGATCGCCTGGACCTGGTCGCGGACGTTCTCCTCGTCGGCGTCGCCGTCCTCCTCGCCCTCGGCGAGCTCGACCAGCGGCCGGTAGCGCACCTCCACCGGATACGTACGCCCGGAGACCTCGACCACCGGCGCGGGCACGCCCTGCGGCTCGTCGGCCGTTGGTGGCCCGGCGAAGTGCCGGGCGAACCTGTCGGTCTCGATGGTCGCCGAGGTGATGATCACCTTGAGGTCGGGTCGGCGGGGCAGCAGCTCGCGCAGGTACCCGAGGATGAAGTCGATGTTGAGGCTGCGCTCGTGCGCCTCGTCGATGATCAACGTGTCGTACTGGCGCAGCATCCGATCCGTCTGCAACTCGGCCAGCAGGATGCCGTCGGTCATCAGCTTCACCAGGCTGCGCTCGCTGACCTGGTCGGTGAAGCGCACCTTGTAGCCGACCACGTCACCCAGCTCGCTGCCCAGCTCGTCGGCGATGCGGTCGGCCACCGTCCGGGCGGCCAACCGCCGGGGCTGGGTGTGCCCGATCAGACCGTGCACGCCGCGCCCCAGCTCAAGGCAGATCTTGGGGATCTGGGTGGTCTTGCCGGAGCCGGTCTCGCCGGCCACGATCACCACCTGGTGATCACGGATGGCGGCGGCGATGTCGTCCTTGCGGTCGCTGACCGGCAACCCGGCCGGATACGTGATCACCGGCACCGCCGCCCGCCGGGCGGCCAGCCGTTGCTCGGCCCGGGCCAGCTCGGTGCTGATCTCGGTCAGCGCCGCCTCCCGGCGCTGCGGGTCGCGCAGCTTGCGGGCACCGTCGAGGCGCCGCTGAAGCCGGCGTTGGTCGCGGAACATCAGGGGAGTGAGGCGGCGGTGCAACTCGCGGACGGGATCGGTCGCGGCGGAGGCGGCTGGATTCTGCATGTCGTGCCCAAGGATAGGCAGCGCGGCGGCGGACCGCCCCTGGGTTACCCGCGCGAGGGGTCCGTCGACGCTCGGACGGCGGTCTAGAGTTGCGGCCGACGTCGAGCGCTGGGGGGCCGGGATGGAGCTGCGGGACACCGACCGGGCGTTGGTGCAGGCCGCCACGGCGGTCGCCAAACTGCGGTGCCGCAGCCAGCGCCACACCGTCGCGTCGGCCGCCCGGACGGCCGACGGTCGGGTGTTCTCCGGTGTGAACGTCCGGCACGACAGCGGGGACACCTGCGCGGAACTGGTCGTGATCGGCGCCGCCGCCACGCAGGGCGTGACCGAGCTGGAGACGATCG
This sequence comes from Micromonospora sp. NPDC049275, assembly GCF_043197115.1. Taxonomy (NCBI): domain Bacteria; kingdom Bacillati; phylum Actinomycetota; class Actinomycetes; order Micromonosporales; family Micromonosporaceae; genus Micromonospora; species Micromonospora sp. NPDC049275. The sequence goes on along the minus strand of NZ_JBICSN010000006.1, from coordinate 173,016 downwards.
TCACGGTCACCGACCGGGGCCGCGAGGTGGTCGCGCCGTGCGACAGCTGCGGCCAGGTGCTCGCTGCCTACTTCCCGTCGCTGCGGGTGATCGTCGGTGCGGCGGACGACCTGCGGGTGGTCGCGATCGAGGGCCGGCGCGGCTGACCGCCGAGGGCCGGCGCGGCTGACCGTCGAGGGCCTGCGCGGGCTGGCCTCAGTCGCCCGCGGCCGCCTCCAGCATCGACCGGGGCATCGGCACGCTCTCGAACCGCACGGTGCCCTCCGGCACCATCCAACTCGTCACTCGTGCGACGAGCAGGCCGGCGCGGACGGCCGGGTCGTCGGCGTAGAGCCCGCGTACCTCCTCGGGGGAGATGGAGAACACGACGAACCCCCGCAGCTGGTCGTCGTCGGCGTCCAGCAGCGGCCCGGCCGCCAGCACCAGCCCCTGCTCCACGAACCCCGCCTGATGGGCCAGGTGGGCGCTCTGCACCCGGTCGAACGCCTCCGGTGGCAGGTCCGGCGGATCCGACGGCCGGACCAGGAGGACGACCGTGTGCCTGTCGAATCGCATGCTTCCACCCTATGGCCGGAGTGAAGCGGAATGTTCCTCTTACGGGTGTCATCGGCGTTCTGTCGCACTTGCACCCGTCCGCGAAACTCATTCTCTTATCGAGGATCCAACGCGAAGGGGAGGTGTGGCATGGTCACCAGACGAGGGTTGCTCGCCGCAGGTGCCGCCGGCGGGGCCGCGGTGCTGGTCCCGGGGGGCTCCACGGCCACGGGCCACGCGCTCGCCGGGCCGGTGCCGCTGGATGCCGCCGACATCCCGAAGTACGTCGCGCCGTTGCACATCCCACCGGCCATGCCGGCGGTCTCGACCGGTCCGGAGCGGGACACGTACGTGATCGCGGTGCGCCAGTTCCGCCAGCAGATCCTGCCGCCGTCCTGGCCGCGTACGACGGTGTGGGGTTACGGCTCCACCACCCACCCCGGCAGCTTCGGCTACCCGGCGCCCACCATCGTGGCGCGGGTGGACCACCCGGTGCGCGTGACCTGGATCAACCAGCTCGTCGACCGCCGGGGTGACTTCCTGCCGCATCTGCTGCCGGTGGACCCCACCCTGCACTGGGCCAACCCGGGCGGTGGAAACGCGGGTCGAGACCAGCACGGCCACCGCGACCGGCTCGGATACCGCGGGCCGGTGCCCCAGGTGGTGCACCTGCACGGTGGGCACAGCACGCAGGAGAGCGACGGACATTCCGAGGCGTGGTACCTGCCGGTCGCCCGGGACCTGCCGTCCGACTTCGCCGTCTGCGGCAGCGCGTACGACGAGTTCCGGTCCCGCTTCGCCGAGCGTTGCAGCCTGCGCTGGGCGCCGGGCTCGGCCACCTTCGAGTACGCCAACGACCAGGCGCCCGCGACCCTCTGGTACCACGACCACACGTTGGGGGTCACCAGCCAGAACGTCTACGCCGGACCGGCCGGGTTCTACCTGCTCGGCGGTGCCGGCGACCTGCCGGACGGGGTGCTGCCCGGCCCCGGGCCGGCGCACGACGACGCGCCGGACGCCCGGTACCACGACATTCCGCTGATGATCCAGGACCGGAGCTTCACCGCCGACGGCGAGCTGCTCTACCCGAGCGGGCACTCGTCGCCCGGCGTCGGCTCGACAATCGTCGTCAACGGCCGCACCTGGCCCAGCCTTACCGTGCAGCGCCGCCGCTACCGGTTCCGCCTGCTCAACGCCTCCAACAACCGCTTTCTGCTGCTGAGCGTGGCCGCCCATGCCACGACGCGGCCGGCCCGCCCGGTGCTGCCGGTCTGGCAGATCGGCAGCGACGGCGGCTTCCTGCCCGAGCCGGTGGCACACGAACGCGTGGGCCTCGGCCCCGCCCAGCGGGTCGACGTCATCGTCGACTTCACCGACGTGCCCGCCGGCACCGAGCTGTACCTCGTCAACGAGGGGCCCGACTGGGCGTACCGCGGTGGCCGTCCCGGGGTGGACTTCCCGCCGGCCGACCCGCGGACCACCGGGCAGGTGCTGCGCTTCGTGGTCACCGAGGCGACCGGCCCGGACCCGAGCGTGCCGCCGGAGCAACTGCGGCTGCCGGCACGTCCTCGGCTGCCAGCCGCCGACCGGGTCCGGCGGTTGTCGCTCAACGAGCGGATGTCCGGTCCGTCGGGGTCGATGACGATGCTGCTCGGCACCCTCGACGAACGTGGCAGGGGTCGGCCGATGCGCTGGAGTGATCCGGCGACCGAGCAGCCCACCCTGGGGGCCACCGAGGTGTGGGAGATCCGCAACTTCACCCGACTCGTCCATCCGATCCACCTGCACCAGGCCCAGTTCGAGGTGCTCGGCCGCGGGCATTCGGGCCGGGCGCGGCCGGATCCGGGGGAGCGGGGGTGGCTGGACACGGTGCTCGCGTACCCCTGGGAGGTGACCCGGATCAAGGCACGCTTCGACCTGCCGGGCCGCTACGCCTGGCACTGCCACCTTCTGGAGCACGAGGACAACGAGATGATGCGGCCACTCATCGTGCTGCCGGGCGGCGGTGCGGCCGCCGGGGATGGCGCGACCAGCGGGGACGGTGGCGCGGCAGGCGTGCCGGAGGCGTCCGGGTCGGGATCGACAGACGCCGGTTAGGTCACTTTCCGCAGGTCGGCTAAGGTTAGGCGAACCTAAGCTCGAACGTGCAGGAGACTCGTGACCACCCTCGTCGCCCGGCCGACGTCGGCCCGCAAGCGGTCCGGTACCCGTACCGGCCGACGCGTGGCCGTCACCGTCGGGGCCGCGCTGGTGCTGCTGCTGGCCGTGCTGGCGAGCTTCGCGTTGGGCAGTCGGCAACTGGGCGTCGGCGCGGTCTGGCACGCCCTCGTCGCGCCGGACGGCAGCGACGCGAGCACGATCGTCCGGGAACTGCGCATGCCGCGTACCGCGCTCGGCCTCGCCGTCGGGCTCGCGCTCGCCGTGGCCGGAGTGCTGTTCCAGGCGCTCACCCGCAACCCCCTCGCCGAGCCCCGCATCCTCGGCATCAGCGCCGGCGCGTCGTTCGGCGTGGTGCTCGCCATCTCCGTCTTCGGCGTCGGCACGCTCGCCGGTTACGTCTGGTTCGGCATCGCCGGCGCGCTGATCGCCGGCCTGCTGGTCTTCGCCGTCGCCAGCCGCGCCCGCGAGGGCGCGAGCCCGGTCACCCTCGCGCTTGTCGGCGCGGCGCTCGACGCCAGCCTCGCCTCCGGGGTGTACGCGCTGCTCAGCATCGACGCCCGCACCTTCGAGGAGTACCGCTTCTGGGTGGTCGGCGGGTTGGCCGGCCGGGACCTCGGCGTCACCGCCCAGGTGCTGCCGTTCGTCCTCGTCGGGCTGCTCCTGGCGGCCATGGTGGCCCGGGGCCTGGACGCGCTGGCGCTCGGCGACGACGTGGCCCGCGGCCTGGGCCACCGCATCGGCCTGGTCCGCCTCGGCGGTGGCCTCGCCGCGGTGCTGCTGACCGGCGCCGCCGTGGCCGCCGCCGGGCCGGTCGCCTTCGTCGGGCTGGCCGTGCCGCACCTGGCCCGTGCCCTGGTCGGTGCGGACCACCGCTGGACCCTCGCCGTCTCCGCCCTGCTCGGGCCCGCGCTGCTGCTCGGCGCCGACGTCGTCGGCCGGCTCGTCGCCCCGCCCGGCGAGATACCGGCCGGGATCATCACCGCCCTGATCGGCGCGCCGCTGCTGGCCGTGCTGGTCCGCCGCGCCCGGGTGGTGACCGCGTGACGACAACCCAGCGCCCGGTCCCCGGTGTCGGCCGTGCCCGCCTGCCGGGGCGGTCGCTGCTGCGGGTCGGCCCGGTCAGCCTCCAGATCCGCCGCCGGGCGGTGCTGGTCGCCGCCGTGCTGACCGTGCTGCTCCTGCTCGCGATGCTGCTCAGCCTCTCCCTCGGCACCCCGTACGTCGCACCGGCCGACGTGCTGCGCGCGCTCTCCGGCGCCGGCACCCCGTACGACCTCGTGGTCTTTGATCTGCGGTTGCCCCGGATCGTGCTGGCCGCGGTGGCCGGGGCGGCCTTCGGCGTGGCCGGCACGCTGATCCAGAGCGTGGCGCGCAACCCCCTCGCCAGCCCGGACATCATCGGCGTCACCCAGGGCGCCGGCCTCGCCGCGACAGTGGCCCTGACCAGCGGTGCGGCGGCGGTGCTGGTGGCGCCCAGCGCGCTGGTCGGCGGTCTGCTGGCGGCGTTGCTGCTGTTCGCCGTCGGCGCCCGGCACGGCCTTGCCGCGCAGCGGTTCGTCCTCGCCGGCGTGGCTGTCGCGTTCGCCTTCCGGGCGCTCACCGAGGTGGTCATGCTCACCGCCGACCCGATCGACGGCCTGCGGGCGCAGATCTGGCTGATCGGCACCCTCGCGGGCAAGGGCTGGACCGAGGCCGCCTGGATCGCCGGCACCCTGCTCGTGCTGCTGCCGGTGCTGGCCTGGGCCGGCTGGGCCCTGAACAGCACCGCCCTGGACGACGACACCGCACGCGGCGTCGGGCTGCGCCCGGTGGCCCGCCGAATCGGGCTCGCCGGCACCGGCGTACTCGTCGCCGCGATGGTCACCGCCCAGGTCGGCGCCGTCGACTTCGTGGCGCTTGTCGCGCCGCAACTGGCCCGCCGGCTGGTCCGCGCCGAACGGCCCCCGCTGGTCTGCGCGGCGCTGCTCGGCGCGCTGCTGCTGGTGCTGGCCGACCTGGTCGGCAGGCGACTGTTCGCACCCATCCAACTGCCGGCCGGTGTGCTGACCGCCGCGATCGGCGGCCCGTACCTGATCTTCCTGTTGCTACGTGGACGGCGGCAGTCGTCGTGACGCCTGCAAGGAGTCGTGTGATGCTCTCCACCCGGGACCTGGTCGTCGGCTACGACGAGAGGACCGTGCTCGACGGGCTCACCCTGGACCTGCCGACCGACGCGTTCACAGTCATCGTCGGGCCCAACGCCTGCGGCAAGTCCACACTGCTGCGCACGATGGCCCGGCTGCTCACCCCGCGACGCGGCACGGTCCTGCTGGACGGCACCGCCATCCGCGACCTGCCCACCCGCGACGTGGCCCGCCGGCTCGGCGTCCTGCCGCAGAGCCCGCTGGTGCCCGAGGGCGTCACCGTGGCCGACCTGGTCGGGCGCGGCCGGCAGCCGTACCAGCGGTGGTGGCGGCAGTGGTCGTCCGACGACGGCGCGGCGGTGGACGAGGCGATGGCCCTGGCCGACGTGACCGACCTGGCCGACCGGCCGGTGGACAGCCTCTCCGGCGGCCAGCGGCAACGCGTGTGGATCGCCATGACCCTGGCCCAGGACACCGACGCCCTGCTGCTGGACGAGCCGACCACCTTCCTCGACCTGGCCCACCAGGTGGAGGTGCTGGACCTCCTGCACCGGCTGCGCGTCGAGCGCGGCCGCACAGTGGTCGCCGTGCTGCACGACCTCAACCAGGCCGCCCGCTACGCCGACCACCTGATCGCGATGCGCGCCGGCGCGGTGGTGGCCGCCGGGCCACCCCGGGAGATCCTCACCGCCGACCTGGTCCGGGACGTCTTCGGGCTGGCCTGCGTCGTCGTTCCCTGCCCGGTGACCGGAGCGCCGCTGGTGGTGCCCGCGCACACCGGTGGCACCTCCGTCCCACCCGCTGCCGCGTCGGGCGGCCCGGCCACCTCGCCGGGTGTTGCGGGCAGCGCCGCTGCCGCGTCCGCCGGCGCGAGCGACCCCGACTCGTCGACGGCGTCCGTGCCGGACGCCCGACCCGCCACCGGCGACGCGGCCAACCCGCTCGCCGGCACGCACCCCTCGAAAGGACTCTGATGCGTCGTCTCGTCGCCGCTCTCGCCGCGGCCGTCGCCCTCGGGGCCGGCCTCACCGCCTGCGGTGAGAGCGACCCGGTCGCCGGCTCCACCACCGGGGAAACCCGGGAGATCACCCACGCCATGGGCACCACAAAGGTCCCGGCCGAGCCCAAGCGCGTCGTCGTGCTCGACACCGACAAGATCGACACGGCGCTCTCGCTGGGCATCACACCGGTCGGCGCCGCCACCGCAGGCGAGGCGAAGAGCTGGCCGACGTACTTCGGTGCGGACAAGCTCGCCGGCATCAAGGAGGTCGGCGTGCTCGCCGAGCCCGACCTGGAGGCGATCAACGCCCTCAAGCCGGACCTCATCCTCGGCAGCAAGTTCCGCCAGGAGAAGTTCTACGACGAGCTGGCCGCCATCGCGCCCACCGTGTTCACCGACAAGGTGGGCATCACCTGGAAGGACAACTTCCTCCTCGACGGCAAGGCGCTCGGCCGGGAGCAGCAGGCCAAGGACCTCCTCGGCGCGTACGAGAAGCGGGCCAAGGACTTCGGCGCGACGCTCGGCGATCCCGCCGCCCGCAAGGTGTCGATCGTGCGGTTCCTGCCGGGCAACATCCGGGTGTACGGCCCGGACTCCTTCTCCGGCATCGTCATCGGCGACACCGGCCTCGGCCGCCCCGAGCGGCAGATGCTCGCCAACAAGGAGGACAAGCGCTTCGACCTGGTCAGCCCCGAGCGGATCAACGAGGTCGACGGCGACGTCATCTTCGTGACCGCGTACGGCGACAAGGCCGCCGCCGAGCAGGCCAAGGTGGCCGGCGGCACCCTCTGGAAGGGCTTGGGAGCGGTCAAGGCCGGCAAGGCGTACCCGGTCTCCGACGAGGTCTGGATGACAGGCATCGGCGTCGGCGCCGCCAACAAGATCCTCGACGACCTCGCGAAGTATCTCGCCGGCTGATCTCGGCGTACACCGCACAGGAGTGGCTGTCCGTGTCGGACAGCCACTCCTTCTCTTTGCGCTCCTGCGTCCGGGCTTGCTGATGGCGCATCATCGCGTGGGCTGTCGCCTACCGGACGTCCACGAACCGTGGATCGGCCTACGCTGCATCAATCGAACCTCATGGTTCTCACGGCGAGGAGCGGGACGTGAATCCTCCACGGCGCACGATTCGGACCCGCTTCTGGGTCGAGGTCGCATCAGCGGCGCTCTTCGCGGTGCTGTTCGTGTTGACCCTCCTCTGGAAGGACTGGCTCGAGGCGTTCGGGTTCGAGCCCGACAACCACGACGGCACGGTCGAGTGGCTGATGGTGGCGGGGCTGTTCGTCCTGTCCGCGGTGTTCGCCGTGTCCGCCCGCTTCGAGTGGCGGCGGACGGCACTCGCGCAGTAGGGACTCACCCGGGAGGGCCGTTGTGTCAACGATCAGCGATGTGAGCCCGACCCGGTCCAACACGCCGAACCGTAAGTCGGGCCAGTTCACGACGGGGCGGATGCTCTCCCTCGACAGCTCCGATGACGGTCAGTTGGTGTTCGCCGGCTCCTTCTCGAGCAACCTCTGGGTCTCCGAGGACGGCGGGGAGTCGTGGTCGCAGGTCGAGCGGCCGCAGCCAGGTGCGGGCCAGTTCGGCGTGCCGGGCGCGATGGGCGGCTACTGCGTGACGTCGGTCGCCGTCGCGCCGGACTCGGCGCGCTGGGCGGTCGAGCGCAATCCGCGCCTGCTGGGCGAGATCTCCGCGGACCCCGGCGCCGGCATCGTCGGGTTCGGGGACACCGGCGTGTGGACCGCGACGAGCAGATCAGACGGTACGTTCGCCGCGCCGCGCCTGTTGTCGGCGGACTTCGGGACGCAGGCCGGCGGTTGGCAGGTGGACAGGCACCCGCGCTTCGTGGCCGACCTGACAAATGACGGCTGCGCCGACATCGTCGGTTTCGGTGACGCGGGTGTCTGGGTCGCGCTCAACAACGGGGACGGCACGTTCGGTGCGGCGCAGTTCGTGTTGGCGGATCTGGGTTACGAGTCTGGTTGGCGGGTGGAGAAGCACGTTCGGGTGTTGGCGGATCTGACCGGTGATGGTTGTGCCGACATCGTGGCGTTCGGCGACGACGGCGTGTATGTGGCTCTGAACCGGGGCGATGGCACGTTCGCGTTCACTCCGGTGCCGGTCATTCCCGACTTTGGGTATGACGCCGGTGGTTGGCGGGTGGAGAAGCATGTTCGGGTGTTGGCGGATCTGACCGGTGATGGCTGCGCGGACATCGTGGCGTTCGGCGACGACGGTGTGTGGGTCGCGTTGAACAACGGTGATGGCACGTTCGCGGGGCCGCGGTTCGTGTTGGCGGATCTGGGTTACGACTCTGGGTGGCGGGTCGAGAAGCACGTACGGACCCTGGCGAACCTGACCGACGGCCGTGGCGCGGACATCGTCGCGTTCGGCAACGACGGGGTCTACGTCGCACTCGGCAACGGCGATGGCACGTTCACGTTCACGCCCACACCCGCCCTCGCCGAGTTCGGCCACAACGCGGGTGGCTGGCGCATCCCACGGCACCCGCGCCTCGTGGGCGACGTGACCACAGTCGGTCACGCGGACGTCGTCGGCTTCGGCAACGCGGGTGTCCACCTCGCCCGCAACAACGGGGACGGCACCTTCCAGCCGTCGCAGTTGGTGGTGCGCGACTTCGGCTACGACTCGGGCTGGCGGGTGGACAAGCATCCCCGGTTCCTCGTCGACGTGACAGGCGACGGCCACGCCGACATCGTCGGCTTCGGCGAGGCCGGCGTCTACGTCAGCCTCGCCAGCGGGACCTCCTTCGCGCCACCGCGGCTCGTGCTACCCAACTTCGGGGCCGGGGCGGTCGTGCTCGCCCTGGCGCAGTGCGACCGCGAGTCCCAGGATGCCGGCGTGTGGCGTTCGAGCGACCGGGGGGCGAACTGGACACTCGTACACGGGTTCCCCCGCTCCGCCGGCCAGGCGCGGCTGCCCGGCGCCGGTCAGCTCGTCTGGGCGCCGGGCACCGCGAATCTGGTCTACGCCGCGGGCGGCAGCTCCCTCGCGGTCAGCACCGACGGCGGCGCCACCTTCACCGACGTCATGCCCAGGCCAGGCGGCGGCTTCCAACAGGTCAACCACGTCGCGGTCGCCGCCACGCCTCCGGGCGCTCTCCAACCCCCGATCGTGTACGCGCTCGCCAACCGAAGGGTCTTCGTCTCCGCCGACGCCGGCCTGACCTGGGTCCCCGACGTCGGGCCGGTCCCGGCAACCATCGGCGGCGCGACGGGGATCGCGAACGCGCCGAACGAGCGGGTCATGGTGGTCTCACCCCGCTCGCCTCTGGAGGTCTTCGCGACTGCCGACGCCAACCTGGTCCCGCCCGAGCTGTGGCGTGGCGACTACACGCAGTTCAGCCAGACGAACGCGTCGCGGTGGACCCCGGTGCCGCTGCCCGACCTGGAAAAACAGAAACAGTTCAGCGGTAACGTCTTCGTCGCCGCCACCCAACCCGGCCACGGCGAGGTGCTGTTCTACGGCCCGCAACGCGCGAAGGTCTTCGCGGCCCCGCTCGATCCCGCGTCCGCGGCGGACTGGCACGAACTCGACGACGGTCAACACGCCCATGTCGACCTGCACGGGATCTTCCTGTCGCCCGACTTCGCGGCAACGTTTCAGGGCGGGTCGTACGTGTCGACCTCCGGCACCGTCTGGATGGCAAGCGACGGGGGCATCTTCCGCAGTACCGACGGCGGTCGGACCTTCCACGCCGCGGGCAGCATCAGCGCCCTCTCCGTCGTGAACATCGCCGGCGTGGCGATACCGGGTCGTGGCCCGGTCATCTCGCTCAACACCGGCGACAACGACGGCTTCGCCTCAGCCGACGGCGGACGGACGTGGCGGCCGCAGGACTACGGCGGCGGCGACAACGACTGCTCCTTCGCCGATCCGCTGCGGCCGTCCTCGATGCTGGTCTTCACGCCGCGCTGGGATACCGAGGGCCGGTTCGCCACCGGGGGAACGGGCCAGACCCTGGCCGTCTACGGCGCCGCACCGGGCGAGCTGCCGGACATCACCAGCAGGACGCGACGGCAGATGATTCCGGGGCCATCCCTGCGCCCCGGTTCGACGATCTGGAATGCGACGAGCGGGTTCGTCATCCGCGGCTACCGCCCCATCGTGCACGACCTGCCGGGTGACGCCCCGCAGCCCGACGACCAGGTCTTCATCCGCTTCTTCGGCAACTTCTCGTCCCGGGACCTGGGGACGCTCCCCAACAACCTGGCCGTGCTCCTGCGCGCCCGCAACCTCCGCGCCGTCACGAAGCGCACGGACTGGGACACCCCCGGCGGCTGGCGGGTGGACAGGCACCTCCGCCTACTCGCGGACGTCACGGGAGAAGGTCACGCGGACGTCGTCGGCTTCGGCGACGCGGGCGTGTGGACGGCGTTGAGCACGTCCCGCGGCTCGTTCGCCGACCCGCGGTTCGTCCTGGCGGACCTGGGTTACGACTCCGGCTGGCGGGTCGAGAAGCACCCACGGCTGCTCGCCGATCTGACCAACTCCGGTGGCGCCGATATTGTCGCCTTCGGCAACGCGGGCGTCTACGTGGCGCTGAGCAACTCCGACGGCACCTTCAGCTTCACGCCGGTGCCCGTGGTCACCGACTTCGGTCACGATGCGGGCAGTTGGCGGGTCGAGAAGCACCTCCGGTTCGCGGTGGACCTGACCGGTGACGGCTGTGCCGACATCGTCGGTTTCGGTGACGACGGCGTCTCCGTCGCGCTCAACCACGGGGACGGCACGTTCGGTGCGGCGCAGTTCGTGTTGGCGGATCTGGGTTACGAATCTGGTTGGCGGGTGGAGAAGCATGTTCGGGTGTTGGCGGATCTGACCGGTGATGGTTGTGCCGACATCGTGGCGTTCGGCGACGACGGCGTGTATGTGGCTCTGAACCGGGGCGACGGTACGTTCGCGTTCACTCCGGTGCCGGTCATTCCCGACTTTGGGTATGACGCCGGTGGTTGGCGGGTGGAGAAGCATGTTCGGGTGTTGGCGGATCTGACCGGTGATGGCTGCGCGGACATCGTGGCGTTCGGTGACGACGGTGTGTGGGTCGCGTTGAACAACGGTGATGGCACGTTCGCGGGGCCGCGGTTCGTGTTGGCGGATCTGGGTTATGACTCTGGGTGGCGGGTCGAGAAGCACGTACGGACCCTGGCGAACCTGACCGACGGCCGTGGCGCGGACATCGTCGCGTTCGGCAACGCCGGCGTCTACACCGCACTCGGCAACGGCGACGGCACGTTCGCCTTCACCCCCGTTCCCGCCGTCCCCGACTTCGGCTACGACTCCGACTGGCGAGTCGAGCAGCACCCGCGGTTCGTTGCCGACGTGACAAGCGCCGGTCACGCCGACATCGTCGGTTTCGGCGACGCGGGCGTCCTCATCGCTGTCAACAGGGGCGACGGCACCTTCCCGCCGCGCCCGCTGTTCGTCATTCCCAACTTCGGCGCTGGCGAGGGTGGGCCGTTCGAACAACAGGGGCCGTTCCTGCCCGACCCGAATGTCGGCATCGTCCAGGCGGCCGGGGGGCACAGCGGCACGGTGTTCGTCGTCGGCGGCGACGACGCGCGTCGGCTCTGGAAGTGGACCGACGGGATGCCCGCGTGGCAGCAGTTGGTGCCCGGTGGGGGCGCCGGGCAGGCTCGCCGGTTCTTCGTCGACCCGTACCGGCCCAACCTGCTGTACCTGTTGGACCGCGAGCACGTCATGCGCTCGGACGACGGCGGTGTCACCTGGCGTGTCGACGCCGGCCTGGAGCAGATGCTCACCTGCGGCGGCCGCATCGGCGCCGACCGTGACGAGGACGCGGACGGTCAGGGCGACCACTACGGCTCCATCCTCAGCGACATGCAGTTCGACCCCGTCAACCCGGGGCGTCGCTTCGCCGTCGGACTCGCCGGGGCGTTCATGACCACCGACGGCGTGGTGTGGACTCGCCTGCTCGACACGGGCGCAGTCCGTGGCCGGCCCGCCAACTGCTACTTCGACTGCGTCTCGAATCCCGCCGACCCGGCCCTGTACGTGTCGTTCGCTGGGCGGAGCATCATGCGGATCAGCGGCTTCGCGGCGACCGGCGCCGCGGCGGCGACAAGCGCCACTCCCGCGGTTTTCGAGGACCACCCGCCGGCTTCGTCGGAGCTGCGACGGTCTCTGGTCCGCACGAGCGACGGGCAGGTCGGCACGGCGCAGGCCATGCCGGACGACCGGGTGCTTGTCATCTTCGACGACGGCCGGTCGATCGTCGTCGACGCCGACGAGATCACGCCGCACGACGACCGGCGCTGACGCCAGGCTCTGACGACCGGCCCGGGGTCGACCGGCCCGGGGTCGACCGGCCCGGCGGGCCGCAGTGCTGTCGTGCTGTCGTGGATGGCCGAAGCGCCCGTCGCTGCCACCGCGGCGAACGCGGGGGCAGCGACGGCGACGGGCTGTGCCGAGACGCCCGTCCGGGTCGCTGGCTGGACCCGGACGGGCTGCGGCGGTCAGGCGGCGGTGGACCAGATGGCGCGGAAGGCGGCGGCCTCGCCGGCCAGCCAGCGTTCGATCTGCTCGGGCTTGGCGTCGGTGGGCATGCGATGGGCCTGGCCGCGACGGATGTCGACCAGCACGGGATCGGCGTGCGGGAGGACCGCGTCCATGTGTCGAGCCATCAGGTGCAGGGTGGCGAGCACCGACTCCTCGCTCGGTGGGGTCTCGTCGAAGTGCAGTCGGACCGCGTCGGCGTGGCCGTCGGCGTGACGTACGCCGAAATGGGGGTTGATCTTGACGGGTAGGTCACCCAGCATGGCCAGGGCGTCGCGGGTCTGGGCGAGGTCGACGGCGGCCGGATCGCCGAGGGAGTGCAGCCAGGCCGTGGCGCCGGGCACCAGTGCCTGGTAGAGCGGACGCCAGCGTGGCTTGACGATGTCGACCACCCCGGTCAGGTGGGTGCCGCCGGTGTGGAAGGCGATGTCTGCCTTGAGGGCCTTGACGAACTGGCCGTGTGGATTGAAGCCGGAGCGGCTGGCGCGCTGCTTGCGCAGACCACCCACGAATGTCGCCTTGGTGGGGCCGTTGCGGTCGACGTAGCGGGTGAAGCCGAGCAGCGTGGCGTACGGGGTGAGCGGCGTGGAGGCGGGAGCGGTCACGGGCGTCCTCCCTAGTCGTAATCCTGCAGGTCAGGAACTCGATTAGTACATACATTCTAATCGACACCTCTGACATCGCCCAGTGAAAACGACTGTGCGGAAGACGCGACAAAGGGGGCCTCCCGGCGTGCGGAAGGCCCCCTGTCGAGACGGCTGCTAGAGCTGGCCGACGTCGGTGATCCGGACGACCGCCGCACCGACCTCGTCGGAGGCCACCAGGTCGATCTCGGCGCTGATGCCCCAGTCGTGGTCGCCGTTGGGGTCGTCGAAGCTCTGCCGGACGGTCCACCGCTCCCGGCCCTGCTCGATCATGAGCAGTGCCGGCCCTCGGGCGTCCGGCCCGACGCCGATCGAGTCGTACTCCTCGAAGTACGGCGCCAGGGCGTCGGCCCACGCGTCGTAGTCCCAGCCGTCCTCGGCGTCCAACTCGGCGAGCAGGTCCCAGCGGCGCAGCGCGGCCAGCTCGACGCGGCGGAACAGCGCGTTGCGCACCAGCACCCGGAACGCCCGCGCGTTGCGGGTCACCGCCGGTGGCCGGTCGGTGAGGGAGGCGTGCGCCTGGGCCACCTCGGCCACGTCGGACGGGTTGCGCAGCCGCTCCCACTCGTCGATGAGGCTGGAGTCGACCTGGCGGACCAGCTCGCCGAGCCACTCGATGAGGTCGATCAGCTCCTCGGTCTTGGCGTCCTCGGGCACGGTCTGGCGCAGTGTCTTGTACGCGTCGGCCAGGTAGCGCAGGACCAGGCCCTCCGAGCGGGTCAGCCCGTAGAACTGCACGTACTCGGTGAAGGTCATGGCCCGCTCGTACATGTCGCGGACGACGGCCTTGGGGGAGAGCTGGTGGTCGGCGACCCACGGGTGGCCCTGCCGGTACATCTCGTACGCGGCCTCCAGCAGCTCCGCGAGGGGCTTCGGGTGGGTCACCTCGTCGAGCAGTTCGAGGCGGGCCTCGTACTCGATGCCCTCGGCCTTCATGGCGGCGACCGCCTCGCCGCGCGCCTTGAACTGCTGCGCGGACAGGATCTGCCGGGGGTCGTCGAGGATCGACTCGACCACGCTCAGCACGTCGAGCGCGTACGACGGGGACTCGGCGTCGAGCAGCTCGATGGTGGCCAGGGCCAGGGGGGAGAGCGGCTGGTTGAGCGCGAAGTCGAGCTGGAGGTCGACGGTGAGCCGGATCCGCCGACCGGTCTCGTCCGGCTCGGGCAGTTCCTCGACCACGCCGCCGGCCCGCAGCGCCCGGTAGATGGCGATGGCCCGGCGGATGTGCCGGCGCTGGGCGGCCGGCTCCTCGTGGTTGTCGGTGAGCAGGTGCCGCATGGCGGTGAACGCGTCCCCGGGCCGGCCGATGACGTTGAGCAGCATCGAGTGGCTGACCTGGAAGCTGGAGGTCAGCGGCTCGGGCTCGGCGTCGACGAGCCTGTCGAAGGTGGGTTGCCCCCAGCCGATCGAGCCCTCCGGCGGCTTCTTGCGGACCACCTTGCGCCGCTTCTTCGGGTCGTCGCCGGCCTTGGCGAGGGCCTTCTCGTTGTCGATGACGTGCTCGGGGGCCTGCACCACGACCCGACCGATGGTGTCGTACCCGGCTCGACCGGCCCGCCCGGCGATCTGGTGGAACTCCCGGTTCTTGAGCAGCCGGGTACGGACCCCGTCGTACTTGGACAGGCCGGTGAACAGCACGGTGCGGATCGGCACGTTGATGCCGACGCCGAGGGTGTCGGTGCCGCAGATGACCTTGAGCAGGCCGGCCTGGGCGAGGGTCTCCACGAGGCGGCGGTACTTGGGCAGCATGCCGGCGTGGTGCACGCCGATGCCGTGGCGGACCAGCCGGGACAGCGTCTTGCCGAAGCCCGAGGTGAACCGGAAGCCGCCGATCGCCTGGGCGATCATGTCCTTCTCGGCGCGGGTGCAGACGTTCACGCTCATCAGCGCCTGGGCGCGTTCGAGCGCGGCGGCCTGGGTGAAGTGCACGACGTACACCGGGGCCTGCTTGGTCTCCAGCAGCTCCTCGAGGGTCTCGTGCAGCGGCGTCATGGCGTACGAGAAGATGAGCGGGACCGGACGCTCCGCCGAGCGCACGACGGCGGTCGGCCGCCCGGTGCGTCGGGTCAGGTCGTCGACGAACCGGGTGGTGTCCCCCAGGGTGGCGGACATCAGGACGAACTGGGCCTGCGGCAGCTCGATGATCGGCACCTGCCACGCCCAGCCCCGGTCCGGCTCGGCGTAGAAGTGGAACTCGTCCATGATCACTTGGCCGACGTCGGCCTTGGCGCCCTCGCGCAGGGCGAGGTTGGCCAGGATCTCCGCGGTGCAGCAGATGATCGGGGCATCGGCGTTGACGCTGGCGTCGCCGGTGAGCATGCCGACGTTCTCGGCGCCGAAGACCTCGCAGAGCGCGAAGAACTTCTCCGACACCAGGGCCTTGATCGGCGCGGTGTAGAAGGTCGTCCGGCTGTCCGCGAGGGCGGCGAAGTGCGCGGCGATCGCCACCAGGCTCTTACCCGAGCCGGTGGGCGTGTTCATGATCAGGTTGGCGCCGGAGACGATCTCGATGACCGCCTCCTCCTGATGGGGGTAGAGGTCGAGGCCGCGCTCCTTCGCCCAGCCGGCGAACGCGTCGAAGAGGGTGTCGGGGTCGGCGCTTGTCGGCAGCGCGGCGGTGAGCGTCATATCCCGTCCATGGTGCCTGGATCATGCCCCCGCGCGCCAACCCGGCCTCCGCCGGGCACCCGTCCGGGCCGGCTCGTCACCGTCGGCGGTAGATCAGGTCGGCGACCGGCCGCCCGGCGGTGATCGCCCGGCGCTCGAACTTCGTCACCGGGCGGTGCGCCGGACGGGGCGCGAAGCCGCCGTACGCGTCGACCAGCCCCGGGTCCGCGTCCAGGGTCTCCCGCATCGCCTCGGCGTACTCGGCCCAGTCGGTCGCGCAGTGCAGCGTCCCGCCGGGGGTCAGTCGGGAGCGCAGCAGCGCCACGTGCGCCGGCTGGATGATCCGCCGCTTGTGGTGGCGGGACTTCGGCCAGGGGTCGGGAAAGAAGATGTGTACGGCGTCCAGGACGCCCTCCGACAGGCCGCTGACCAGCTCCAACGCGTCGCCCTGGGCCACCCGCACGTTGCCGAGGCCAGCGCGGTCCACCAGGTCGAGCAGGTTCGCGATTCCCGGCGTGTGCACCTCGACCGCCAGATAATCTCGATCCGGGTCCGCGGCGGCCATCGCGGCGGTGCTGTCGCCCATGCCCGAGCCGATCTCCAGCACCACGGGGGCCCGGCGACCGAACAGGGCGGCCAGGTCGACCGGTTCGGTCGACACGTCCCGGCCGTAGGAGGACCAGAGCCGCTCCAGCGCGTCGGTCTGGCGGCCGCTCATCCGGCCCCGGCGGGGGTGGAAGGTGCGGATCGGCCGGCCTGCGGGCGGGACGGCGGCGGGGTCAGGGTCGGTGATGGTCACAGCGACCCGAGCGTACGCGACGTCGTCGGCGGATCGGATGTGATGTGCGACCGGGAATGAGAGGATCGATCTGGTACGGCAGGCCGGGCGGTCCGCTGCCCGGCGCGGTCCTACGGCGTCGAGAGGGGGCATCGTGGCAGTGACCCGCGGCGGCGTGACCCTGTCGGTGGTGACAGTGCTCGCCGGCCCCCTGCTGGCCGCCACCCCCGCACACGCCGCACCTGCTGTTCTCGCGCCCGTCGCCCGCCCGCTCGTGCTCGTCGCGCCGGTGCCCGGAGGTCAGCCCGAGACCCAGCCCGGCGGCACCGCACCCCAGCCCGCTCCCGCGCTTGACGTCTTCGTCGAGGTGAGCCCCAGCACCGTGCAGCCCGGCTACCTGGTCGGCATCCGGGCCAGCTGTCGGGACAACTCGGTGGGCGCCACAGTCGTCTCCGACGCCTTCGGCGCCGTCGGCGTGCAACCGCAGCGGGGCGTGCTCACGGCCGCGCCGATGGTGCGCGAGCGCACCCGCCCCGGCAACTACCGGGTCAAGTTGGAGTGCCGCGACGGCGAGACCGCGTCGACGATGCTCCAGGTGGTCAAGAAGGTGCCGGCCCAGCCCAGCCGAGGCCCGGCCACCGGCTTCGGTGGCGGTGCCGGGGGGACGACGGGCAAGTTGCTGCTGCCCGGCGGTGCGGCACTGACCATCACCGGGCTGATCCTCGCCGTGATGGCCCTGCGTCGGCCACGTGCCGTCCATGGCGTCACGCGCCGCTGAGCCCGCCATGGAGATCTTCCGCCCCACTCCACCGCCCGCCGGCTCCCGCCCGCCCACGGGTGCCCGCCCGCCACACGGCCGGTGGTCGCCGGACGACGCCCGCCCGGTTGACGACGCCCGCCCGGCCGACAACGACGGACCATCGGGGGCCGACCGACCGTCGGTGGCGGCCCGTCCGGCGACCGCCGTCGCTCCTCGGCGCAGCCGTCCATCCGGCCGTAGCCCCTGGTCCGTGCCGCTGGCCGTGGTGCTGGTGCTGCTGGGGGTCTTCGCTACCGGGGCGGGGCTGGGCCGCTCGGTCGGCCCGTTCGACTGGGCCCCGGCCGGCGGTGACCGCCCGGCCCGCAGCGAGACGGTCGGGCTGTCGGCCAGTCGCCCGGTGCGGCTCACCGTCCCGGCGATCAAAGTGGAGGCGCCGGTGGCGCCCGTCGGGCAGGCGCGGGACGGCTCGATCGCCGTACCGCCGCTGGAACGGCACAACGAGACCGGCTGGTACGACCGCGGGCCCACACCCGGCGAGCCCGGCCCGGCGGTCATCGTCGGGCACGTGGACACCAAGAGTGGCCCGTCGGTCTTCTACGACCTGGGCAAACTCAAGCCCGGGGACCTGATCGAGGTGGCTCGGGCGGACCGGTCGACGGTGGTCTTCACTGTCGACACCGTCGAGCACTTTCCGAAGGACCGGCTGCCCGCCGAGCGGATCTACGGCCACGACGGCCCCGCCGGGCTGCGCCTGATCACCTGCGGCGGCCAGTTCATCGGCGGCCGCACCGGCTACGCCGACAACGTGATCGCCTTCGCCACCCTCCGGTCGTCGCGCAAACCCTGAGCCGAGTCCGCTCGCCCGCCGGTGGTTGATCGACTCGGGATCAGTGAAGTCGCGGCATCAGACTGCGCCGGACACCCCGGTTCCGCCGAACCCGAGTGGATCAACCAGTGCGGGCCGCCGTCAGCGCAGAAAGTCCAGCAGGTGGTGGGTGGTCTCGTCGGGGGCCTCTTCCGGAATGAAGTGCCCGACCGGGACGGGCGCGCCACGGACGTCGTCGGCCCACTGCCGCCAGATCGCGATCGGGTCGTCGTAGAGCTTCGCGACCTGACCCTCCTGGCTCCAGAGGAACAGCAGCGGGCAGGCGATCTTCCGGCTGCCACGGTCCGCCTCGTCCTGCTGGTAGTCAAGCGTCGCCGCCGCGCGGAACTCCTCGCAGATCGCGTGGACGGTGGCCGGATCGCGGAACTGCGTGACGTACGCCGCCCGGACCTCGGCCGGGAACGCGTCCTGCACCGTCGGCCAGGTGTCGAGCATGAAGTCGACGAGCACCTCGGGCGCGGCGGCGATGAACCGCTCGGGCACCGGCGCGGGCGCCGCCAGGAAGGACCAGACCCAGTAGGAGAGGCTGAACGCCTGGTCGGCGCGGTCGTAGACGTCCCCGATGGGCACGACGTCCATGACGGCCAGCCGGGTCACGACGTCCGGCGCGTCGAGCGCGAGACGGTACGCGCAGCGGGCGCCACGGTCGTGGCCGACCAGGTGGAACCGGTCGTGACCCAGGCTGCGCATCACCTCGACCTGGTCGCGGGCGATGGCGCGCATGCCGTACGGCTCGTGGTCGGCGGTGCTCGGCGGTGTGCCGCTGTCACCCCAACCCCGCAGGTCGGTGGCGACGACTGTGAAGTGCTCGGCGAGCCGGGGCGCCACCCGGTGCCACATGAGGTGTGTCTCGGGAATGCCGTGCAGGAGCAGTACGGGCGGCCCGCTGCCGCCCCGGCGACCGTGGATAGTCGTGCCGGACGTGGTGATGTCGAATTCCTCGAACCCGTCGAACACGGTCGAGATCCCCCGCGACTGGATGGATTGCCGGTGTCAACCTCTTGCCGGGGCACGACACCGGTGATGGATGGCCAGACAGCCGCTACGCGTCGGCACAGGACGACGCTATCAGCGTGATCTGGCACTCGCCGGGGTTCGGTCCAGGTGTCTGGAGTGCCGCGATCGCTTGATCGACACGAGATCCTTGGAGCCGGGGTGTCCCACAGCCTCGGACACCCCGGTTTCCGTGCAACGGAGTGGGTCGGACGCCTCGCGGGCTGGCGGCGCCGCGGGGCCCGCTAGGGCTGGGGCACCTGGAGCGCCACCTCGAACTCCAGCAGGCTCGCTCCGGTGGAGACCGGCGGGCGGGGCTTGTCGCCGGGGGCGGCGGCGTGGGCCTCGCGCGACGGGCCGGAGGCCCAGGCCTGGTACGCCTCCTCGCTCTCCCACCTCGTGTAGACGAAGTAGCGGGTCTCGCCGGCCACCGGCCGGAGCAGTTCGAAGCCGAGGAAGCCGGGGGAGTTCTCCACCGCGCCGGCCCGCGCAGCGAACCGCTTCTCCAGCTCGGCGCCGGCGTCCGGCGGAACGTCGATTGCGTTGATCTTCACGACTGCCATCTGTCCACCCTAGCCAGCGACGGCCGGCTCAGAACGCAGCGACGGCCGGCTCAGAACCCCTCGACCGTCGGGACGAGGTCCGCGTCGATGACGATCGGGGCGTGATCGGAGGGGCCCTTGCCCTTGCGGGCCTCCCGGTCCACGTACGCCGAGCGGACCGCCCGGGTGAACGGCGCGGAGGCGTACACCAGGTCGATCCGCATGCCCTTGTTCTGGTGGAACATCCCGGCCCGGTAGTCCCAGTAGGTGAACGGGTGTGGCCCCTTCATCGGGGTGGGCACCACGTCGGCGAGCCCGAGGTCGCGCAGCGCGGCCAGGGCTGCCCGTTCCGCCGGGGTGACGTGCGTGGAGTGGGTGAAGACAGCCGGGTCCCAGACGTCCGCGTCGGTCGGGGCGACGTTGAAGTCGCCGCAGACGGCCAGCGGCAGGCCGCCGGCCAGCTCGGCTTCCAGCGCGTCGCGCAGCGCCGCGAACCAGGCCAGCTTGTACGCGTAGTGCGGGTCGTCAGGCGTCCGGCCGTTGGGCACGTACACCGACCAGACCCGCAGCCCGGCGCAGGTGGCGGAGATCGCGCGGGCCTCCGGCGCGGGGAAGCCCGGCTCACCCGCGAACCCGACGCGGACGTCGTCCAGGCCGACCCGTGACAGGACCGCCACCCCGTTCCAGCGGCCGTCGCTGTGGCTGGCAACGGAGTAGCCCAGCTCGCCCACCTCGGCCACCGGGAAGGCGCCGTCCGGGCACTTCGTCTCCTGCAGGCAGACGACGTCGGGCCCGGTGCCGGCCAGCCACTCCAACAGCCGGGGCAGCCGGGCCTTCACCGAGTTCACGTTCCAGGTAGCCAGGCGCATGCCTCCACCCTGCCGCATCCGCGCCCCTGTCGCCGGGTCAGCTGCCCGGGGTGTCGCCGGGACGGGTCTGTTCGGCCAGGAACCGTTCCAGCTCCGCGCCGAGCTCGTCGGCGGTGGGCAGCGGACCGGCGTCGGGGGCGAGCAGGTTCCGCTCGCCGCGGCCCCTGGCGAACGCGTCGTACTGCTCCTCCAGGGCCTGGACCAGGGCGGCGGCGTCCTCGGTCTGGGCGACCTGCCTGTCGATCTCCACCCGGACCACCTCGGCTGCCGAGCGCAGGCCGTCGCCGGGCAGCAGCAGCCCCGTGCTGCGGGACACCGCGCTCAGCAGCACCTCGGCGGCGGCCGGGTACTCGGTCTGCGCCACGTAGTGCGGCACGTGCGCGGCGAACCCGAGCGCGTCGCGGCCCTGCTCGCCGAGGCGGAACTCCAGCAGGTGACCGACGCTGCCGGGCACCTGGACCCGTTGCAGCCAGGGCTCGTACCCGCTGATCAGCTCCGGACGGGTGGCGTGGGCGGTGACGCCTGTCGGCCGGGTGTGGGGCACCGCCATCGGGATCGAGTTGAGCCCGACGGTGAGCCGGACGTCCAGGCGGGCGGCGAGCCCCGCCACGGCGGCGGTGAACCGCTCCCACTGCAGGTCCGGCTCGGGGCCGGTGAGCAGCAGGAAGGGTGTCTCGTCGTCGTCGTGCAGGAGGTGCAGCTCCAGCTTGGGGGCGTCGAAGCTCTCCCAGTGGTCCTCGACGAAGGTCATGACCGGTCGCCGGGAGCGGTAGTCGAAGAGCTGGTCCACGTCGAAGGTGGCGATCGGCCGGCCCTCGAGCGAGGTGAGCAACTGCTCGCGGGCCAGCCGGCTGGCGTTGCCGGCGTCCACGAACCCGGTCAGGGCCTGGACCAGGACCGGTTGCCCGAGGTCGGGCAGATCGTCGGTGAGCTGATAGAGCTCGTGTGGGTCGAGCACCGGTGCGGACCTCCCTGGAATGTGCCTGTTCGGATGGCGACGCGATGGACGCCACCCGATTCGGGAAACGTACCCGCCATCCTGGTGCATTCCTGCGTCGGGCGATCCGTCGACCAACGGGTGGGCGTGATCGGACGAACCACCCGATTACGCCGTTCGGTCGATGGGCGGTTCGGCCCAAAGGCCGAGTTTGTCGATCATGTCGGTCCGCGCGGCCCGATGTCCGCCCCTGTCGCCGTCCGTGCCGGCCCACGTGCCGCGCCGGTTTTCTCCGGTACGCGAGGTCCGTTCCCCGGGCGGGTCGAGCCGTCCCGCTCGTCCACCCGAGGACCCCGATTCTGTGGTGAGGACCACGTGATCACTGTGCGTGATCGGGGTTTCCGTCTGCCTAGCCTCGGCTGATGCGTGACGACGGCACCCTCGACGACCCGTACGCCCCGAGCAGCCCCACTACCGGAACGGAGGAAGGCACGTCAGCCGAACGGACAACCGCCGCGAGTCGGCTTCGGGCGTACGCCCGCGACCTGACCCGTCGACGCCGGGCCCAGGTGGCCCTCGCCACCGGCGTGGTGTGCTGCCTCGGTCTGGCCGCCGTCGCACAGGTGCACGGTGAGACCGCTGGCGCGGCGACGCCTGTCGACAGCAGCGCCGAGCTGGCGCAGCGGGCCGAGCAGCAGCGCGCGTCCCGCTCGCTCGACCGCGCCGCCACGCCCTCCGCCAGCCCGTCCGCCTCCGCGACCTCAGCCGACCCGGACACCACGGCGCGTGCCCGCAAGGTCGTCCCGGCGCGGCCGACCGACCCGGCGCCGGTTGCCGGACTCGACGACGACCAGATGGAGAACGCCGAGGCGATCGTCCGCGCCGGACGCAAGATGGGTGTCCCGCGCCGTGGTCTGGTCATCGCGGTGGCGACCGCGATGCAGGAGAGCAACCTCTACAACGTCGCCAGCGGCGTCCTGCCGGAGTCGCAGGACTACCCGCACCAGGGCGTCGGCTGGGACCACGACTCGGTCGGGCTGTTCCAGCAGCGCTCCAGCAGCGGCTGGGGCCCGGTCGGCCGGCTGATGGACCCCGAGTTCGCCACCCGGCAGTTCCTCACCGCGCTGGAGCAGGTGCCCGGCTGGCAGCAGATGCGGCTCACCGACGCCGCGCAGGCGGTGCAGGTCTCCGCGTACCCGGAGCACTACCAGCAGCACGAGTGGCGGGCCACCCGGGTCGTCGACGCCATCGTGCCGGCCGGGCGGTAGCCTTCCGACCACTGTGGACGGTAAGGGTTGAGCCTGTCGCGTCCCGGGTACATCCGTTGCGGGTTCGGGGTACACATGACTGAGGGACCACCGACAGGAGGACGTTATGTCTTTGATGCAGCGGATCAGCACGTTCCTGAGATCGCCGAAGGGTCAGCAGTTGGTGGACCGGGGTCGGCGCGAGCTGGCCAAGCCCGACAACCAGCAGAAGCTCAAGGGGTTGGCGGCACGGCTGTCCAACCGCCGTCGCTGACCGCGCCACCGGCCGTCCTACCCGTACCCACCCCTGGGGAGACCCGGTGACCGACACCCCGCCCGTCGGCGGTCAACCCGCCGCCCCCACGCCCGAGCCGTCGGCCGACCTGCCGGTCGCGCCGACGGCCGCGCCCGAGGGGCCGCCGGCCCGACTCTGGGACCGGATGCGCGACGATCCGCAGTACGCCCCGGAGCACCTCGCCCTGGAGGCGGTGCGCCGGCTCGGGCCGGAGGCCGCCCAGTGGGCCGACCGGGCCCGCAGCGAACACCCCGGTGTCTCGTCCGACGTCCTGGCCGACCAGGCGGCCCGCAAGTTCGTCAACCTCGCTCGGCTGTCCGGAGCGGTCTCCGGCGCCGCCGGGCTGCCCGGTGCGGTCCTCGACGTCGGCGTGCTGGCCTGGACCCAGGCGCGCATGGTGTTGCACATCGCCGCCGCGTACGACGTCGACCCGCTGCACAGCGACCGGGCCACCGACCTGCTCGTGCTCCAGCGGGTGCACAAGGTCGCCGAGAGCGCCCGGCTGGCGCTCGGGGTGGCCGCCGGGCGGGAACGCGCCGACGCGCTCTTCGGCCTGGGTGGCCAGCGTCCGCTCGGCCGGGTCATGTTGCAGCTCGGCGTGCGGCTGGCCCAGATGGCCGGCGTGCGGGCGGCCAAGCGACTCGTCGCCAAGATCGTGCCGGGTGCGGCGATCGTGCTGGGCACCTGGGCCAACTCGTCCGCCACGAAGGATCTCGCCGAGCGCTCCCGGGCGCTCTACCGCCAGCGCGGCGCCGGCGTCCCGGAGCCCCGCCGCCCGTGAACCGGCCCCCGAGAGGGGCGGTTCAGTCGGCCAGGCCCGAGGAGCGCCAGGTCACCTCGGCCAGCCGGCCCTGACCCGTGGCGTTGGGGTGGAACCAGTCCAGCGGGTTGAGCAGGTCCAGGGTGAACCGGACCTTGTGCGCGGCGCCGCCGTCGTGCCGGCACCGTGAGCCGTACGCCCGGCAGGCCGCCACCAACTGCGCGTTGTACGCGTCGATGCGGTCCCGGACGGCGGCCCGGCGCGCCTTGTCGGCGGGGGCCATCGACGTCGCGTTGGCCAACAGGGCCGGGCAGATGCCTCGCCGCCAGGCGCGTGCCGCGCGCGAGTCGCCGTGCCCGACCTCCCACAGCCGGTAGAGGTCGGGGATGCTCACCACCAGCACCCGAGCCTTCGGTCGGCCGCTGCGCAGCACCCGTAGACCCCTGTCGACGTCGGCCCGGAACTGGGTTACCGGGGTCATCGCGTCCACGCCGCCCCGGCAGATGTCGTTGGCGCCGATCAGCACGGTGACGTAGTCGGCGCGGTCGCGTACCGCTGCCTGGGCCTGGCCTTCGAGCGCGTCGGCGCGGGCGCCGGGCTTGGCGTGGTTGTACGTCCGACCGCGGATCGCGGAATTCTGCTCCAGCAGCCGGCGGTAGTGGCTCTGCACCCGCAGGCCGTCCCCTGTCGACCAGGAGTTGCGCTCGCAGGAGGTGAGCACGAGGCAGGAGGCGAAGCCGGTGCTGATCGAGTCGCCGAGGGCGGCGATGCCGCCGGGCCCACCGGACGACGGCGAGCTCTTCGTGGGGCGGGGGGAGGCCGACGTGCCGCCCTCGCAGGCCAACGCGACAAGCGCGGCGAGACAGGCCAGGGCGGCGACCCACCGTCGAGGCATGGCATCCCCCGTCTCGCAGCACAGAGCGACAGCGCGGTAACTCTATGCGCTGGATGTGGTGCGGCGGGAAGTTGCTGTCGGGTATGCGGCCGAGTGCCGTCAAAGGTGCCACCGGAGTGCTATAACCGCCGCCCGCGCGAGCGATGGCTACCGGTTAACGACGCCGATCGCGGGTAGATCAGGAGGTATGACGAGATCGCAGCCCCGGCGCGCCCGTGGCACGGTCGGCCACGCGTACAGCGCGCTGAACCTTCGGCTCACCCTCGCCAGTTTCGGGTTGGTGATCATGGTGGTGTTCGCGGTGCTGGCGTTCTGGGCCGGGCTCGCCTGGCTCGGCGTGCTCTGCGCGATCCTCGCGGTGGTCGCCGTGGTCGATCTGGTCGTGATCCAGCGCCGCCGCGCCGCTCGCCGCCGCGAGGAGCCAGGCGTACGACACTCGCTGTTCGAGTGACAGGAGGACGAGATGCCCCACATCGCCACCACCAACCCCGTTACCGGACAGGTACTCAAGACCTATGAGGCGATGTCCACCGAGCAGCTCGACGCCGCCATCGAGCGCGCCGACCTCGCGTACCGACAGTTGCGGGGAACGACCGTCGACGAGCGCGCCCGGTGGATGAACGCCGCCGCCGACCTGCTGGACGCCGAGCGCGACGAGATCGCCCGGATCATGACCACGGAGATGGGCAAGACGTACGTCGCGGCGCAGGCCGAGGTGACCAAGTGCGCCGCGGCGGCCCGCTTCTACGCCGAGCGGGCGCCGGGGTTCCTCGCCGACCAGCCGGCCGACGCCGCCGCCGTCAAGGCGACCCGCGCCTTCATCCGCTACCAGCCCATCGGCGTGGTGCTCGCGGTGATGCCGTGGAACTTCCCGCTCTGGCAGGTGATGCGCTTCGCCGCCCCGGCGCTGATGGCCGGCAACACCGGCCTGCTCAAGCACGCCTCGAACGTGCCGCAGACCGCGCTGCTGCTGGAGGACGTGTTCCGTCGCGCCGGCTTCCCCGAGGGGGCGTTCACCACACTGCTGGTCGGCTCCGACGCCGTCGAGCGGATCCTCGCCGACCCCCGGGTACGCGCCGCCACCCTCACCGGCAGTGAGGCGGCCGGGCGTTCCATCGCCCAGATCGCCGGCCGGGAGTTGAAGAAGACGGTGCTGGAGCTGGGCGGCAGCGACCCGTTCGTGGTGATGCCCTCGGCCGACGTGGACCGGGCCGCCGAGGTGGCCACCACCGCCCGCTGCCAGAACAACGGCCAGTCCTGCATCGCCGCGAAGCGGTTCATCGTGCACACCGACGTCTTCGACGCGTTCGCCGAGAAGTTCGCCGCGAACATGGCCGCGCTGCGCGTCGGCGACCCCATGGACCCGGACACCGACGTGGGCCCGTTGGCCAGCGAACGGGGTCGCGACGAGGTGCACGCCCAGGTGCGCGACGCGGCGGACAGGGGCGCGACAGTGCTCTGCGGCGGCGAGCTGCCGAGCGGCGACGGGTGGTTCTACCCACCGACGGTGGTCACCGACCTGACGCCCGAGATGCGGATGTGGTCCGAGGAGGTCTTCGGTCCGGTCGCCGGCCTGTACCGGGTGTCCTCGTACGAGGAGGCGATCGAGGTTGCCAACGGCACCAGCTTCGGGCTCGGCTCGAACGCCTGGACCCGGGACACGGCCGAGCAGGAGCGCTTCGCCACCGACCTGGACGCCGGCAACGTCTTCGTCAACGGGATGACCACCTCCTACCCGGAACTGCCGTTCGGCGGCGTGAAGAACTCCGGCTACGGCCGGGAACTGTCCGAACTGGGCATGCGGGAGTTCTGCAACACCAAGACGGTCTGGGTGGGTGAGGGCGCGGCCTCCGCCGGCGCCGGCGCGCACGCCGAGTAGCTTCCGAAGCGGTACGCATCAGCGGACGACGTCATGGGTAGGAAGTGCGCCCATGACGTCGTTCGGATTCCACGCCTCCCACGAGCAGATCCCTCCCCGTGCGCTGCTGGAGGCGGTGATGCACGCCGAGCGGGCCGGCTTCGACGCCGCCATGTGCTCCGACCACTTCTCCCCGTGGAGCGCCCGGCAGGGTGAGTCCGGCTTCGCCTGGTCCTGGCTGGGCGCCGCGTTACAGGCCACCGGCATGTCGTTCGGCGTGGTCAACGCCCCCGGCCAGCGTTACCACCCGGCGATCATCGCGCAGGCGATCGGCACCCTCGGCGCGATGTACCCGGGCCGGTTCTGGGCGGCGCTGGGCACCGGCGAGGCCAGCAACGAGCACATCACCGGCGACGTGTGGCCGCGCAAGGACGTTCGGGCCGCCCGGCTGCGCGAGTGCGTGGACGTGATCCGGGCGCTGCTGGCCGGGGAGGAGGTCAGCCACGACGGCCTGGTCCGGGTGGACCGGGCCCGGCTGTGGACCCGCCCCGAGGAGCCGCCCGCGCTGGTCGGGGCCGCCGTCAGCGTCGCCACCGCCCGCTGGTGCGCCGAGTGGGCCGATGGGCTGATCACCGTGAACGCCCCGGTGGCGCACCTGCGCGAGATGATCGACGCGTACCGGGACGCCGGTGGGCGCGGGCCTCTGCACCTGCAGGTGCACGTCTCCTGGGCGCCGGAGCAGGCGCAGGCCGAGGCGCTCGCGTACGACCAGTGGCGCAGCAACGTCTTCGCCCCTCCGGTCTGCTGGGACCTGGAAACCGTCGAGCACTTCGACGTGGTCTCGGCCGACGTGCCGTCCGAGCGGATCTCCCAGGTGGTGAACATCTCGGCAGACCTGGGCCGGCACGTCGGCTGGCTGGAGGAGTACGCGGCGCTCGGCTTCGACCAGATCGCCCTGCACCACGTGGGGCAGGAGCAGCGCGGGTTCATCGACGCGTTCGGCGCCGAGGTGCTGCCGAAGCTGCGACCGACCGGCTGATCAGGACCCGGTCTGTCGCACCCCTAGGCTCGTACCCCATGGAAAGCCTGTTTCCGGTCGTCGTCTTCCTGGCGATCGCCACCCTCGGCGCCGCGCTCGCCCGCCGGCTCGGCCTGCTCGCGCCGATCGTGCTTGTCGTGCTCGGCCTGGCGCTCTCCTTCGTGCCCGGCGTCCCGCACGTCGAGCTCGACCCGGAGTTGGTCCTTGTCGGCATCCTGCCGCCGCTGCTCTACGTCGCCGCGCTGGAGACGTCGGTGCCGGCGTTCAAGAACAACATTCGTCCCATCCTGTTGCTCGCGGTCGGCCTGGTGCTGTTCACCGCGTTCGTGGTCGGGTTCGTGCTGCACCTGCTGCTGCCGCAGGTGCCGTTCGCGATCTGCCTGGCCCTCGGCGCGGTGGTCGCGCCACCGGACGCGGTGGCCGCCACGGCTGTCGCGCGTCGGGTCGGACTGCCCCGCCGGGTGGTCACCATCCTGGAGGGGGAGAGCCTGGTCAACGACGCCACCGCGCTGGTGCTGCTGCGGGTCGCCACCATGGCCACCGCCGGCTCGGCGGTCGGCGCCACGGACGTCAGCCTCCAGGTGCTGCGGGCCACCGGCGGCGGCATCCTGATCGGCGCGCTCGGCGCGGTGGTCTTCGGCTTCCTGCACCGACGGATCACCGACCCGCTGCTGGACAACGCCCTGTCGTTGATCATCCCGTTCGCTGTGGTGTTCGCCGCCGAGGCGGTGCACTCCTCCGGCGTGGTCGCGGTGGTGGTCACCGGGCTGGCGCTCGGCCACAAGCTGTCCCAACTGCTCTCGGCGGCCTCCCGGTTGCAGGTCGGCGCGTTCTGGCGACTGGTCCGGTTCCTGCTGGAAGGGCTGGTGTTCCTGCTGGTCGGGTTGCAACTGCGGGAGGTGGTGCGCGACCTCGACGAGCCGGCCGGCTCGCTCGTCGTCATCACCGTCGCGGTGCTCGCCACCGTCTTCCTGACCCGTTTCGTCTGGCTCTTCCCGGCCACCTACCTGGCTCGGCTGGTTCCCCGGATCCGCCGCCGCGACCCGGCCCCGTCGCCGAAGTTCCCGGTCATCATCGGGTGGGCCGGGATGCGGGGCGTGGTGACGCTCGCCGCCGCCCTGGCCCTGCCGCTGACCCTGGCCGACGACGAGCCGTACCCCCGGGCCCTGTTCATCTGGTTGGCCTTCGCGGTGATCGTTGTCACCCTGGTCGGCCAGGGCGCGACGCTGCCGTTGGTGGCCCGCCGCCTGAAGCTGCCCCAGGACGACCCGGTGCAGGACGCGCTGTCGGCCGCCGGGGTGCAGCAGCAGGCCAGCAGGGCGGCGCGGGACCGGCTGGAGGAGTTGGCCGAGGGCGCACCCGCGCCGGTGGTGGACCGGCTGCGCCGGGTGGTGGAGGACCGCACCAACATGGCGTGGGAACGGCTCGGCGGGAACGAGCGGGAAACCCCGTCGCAGGCGTACGGTCGGCTCCGACAACAGATGATCGACGCCGAGCGGGACGTGTTCCGGGCCGCCCGGGACTCCGGTCGCATTCCTGAGGAGGTGCTGGTGCGGGCCTATCGTGACCTGGACCTGGAAGAGTCGTTGCTGCGGCAGGAGGTCGAGCAGTGAGCTGTCAGCACCTGGCCGAGGCGGGCACCGCCGAGCCGCGCACCCCCGACGAGTGCGCCGACTGCGTGGCCATCGGCAACACCTACTGGGTGCACCTGCGCACCTGTCTGAGCTGCGGGCAGGTGGGCTGCTGCGACTCGTCGCCCCACCAACACGCGAGCAAGCACTTCGCGGCCACCAGCCACCCGGTGATCCGCTCGGCCCAGCCGGGCGAGGACTGGCGCTGGTGCTTCGTCGACGAGGAGATCGGCTGACGGTCCCGGATGGCGCTGGCCGGCCGGTCCTGCCCATCGCAGGAGCGGCCGGCCACCGTCCACCGGCTGGTCATCAGGACCGGCGCAGCCGGGCAGCTGAGCACTGCTCATGGCCAGTCCGGCCCGGTCTCGCCGGGTGGCGGAGGTTTGCGGGCGGTCAGGCCCGGATTGCGGGGCGGCTGGCCTTCGCTCACCGGCCGATTCGGTTGAGCGACGAGGGGCGGCTGGCTTCCGCTCACGGGCCGCTCAGGCTTGGCGTCGCGGGGCGGTCGGCCAGTGCCCACCGGGTGAGCGCGGGGCTGGCCAGGCCCACCACGGCGAAGATCCCGCCGACGGCCAGCCAGCCGGGCACCCCGCCGTCGAGGACGACAAGTGTCAACAGTGCCGGGCCGGCGGCGCGGGCCAGACCGGCGATCATGCCGTCCGCACCCTGGTAGGCGCCCACCGCGTCCGGCGGAGCGAGGTCGTAGGCGAGTCCCGCTCCGCCCGCGCCGTGCCACAGGTCGCCGACGGTGTAGACGCCGGTGGCGACCAGCAGCAGTGCGACAGCCGCCGTGGTGGGCAGGCTGGCGGTGGCCGCGTACAGCAGCATCGCGGCGGCCAGCACCACCCCGGCCCTGCGCATCGTCCGAGCCGCCGGGGCCGCGGTGTCCGCGCCCCGGCTCAGCCGCACCGCCAGCAGCACGGTGAGCATCGTGTTGGTCAGCAGTACCGCCGACACGACGGGTGGGGGCGCTCCGACCTGCGTCACCGCCCAGAGGGGCACCACAAGCGTCAGTACCGTCTGGTGGAGGGCGAGTACCGCCGACGCGCCGCTCACCGCGAGGAAACGACAGTCACGCAGAGGCCGCCCACGACGGGCAGCGGCCGTCGGGGCCGGCGCGGTCGTGAGCTGCGCGGTCGTGGCTTGCGCGGTCGGGGCCTGCGCGGCTGAGGGTGGCGCGGCCATGGGCTGCGTGGTTGGGGGGAACGCCGGCAGCCGTAGCAGCAGCGCCGCCGACACGAGATAGGTGACCGCGTTGCCGGCCACCAGGATCTGGTACGCCAGGTGCGAGTCGGCTGCCAGCGCGAACCCCGCCAGACCCGACCCGACCGCGATGCCCAGGTTGGCCACCGCCCGTAGCGTGGCGAAGGCGTGCACCCGCCCCTGCGGGCCGGCGACTGCGGCGACCAGCGCGGCGCGGACCGCGAGGTTGCCGGAGGCCAGCAGGAGTTCGAGCACCGCGACGGCCAGGAACACCGGGAACGAGCCGACGATCAGGTACATGGCCGCGACCACCGCCTGGAGCACCTGCAGAACGGCCCGCAGCGTACGTGGGTCGCGCCGGTCGGCGAGGCTGCCGAGCGGCACGCTGGCGCTCAGACCGACCAGCCCGGCGACGCTGAGCCCGGCGCCCACCTGCGCGGCGGAGAGCCCCACGTCCCGGGTGAGGTAGAGGGCCGCGCCGGTCAGCCACAGTCCCGAGCCGACGGTGTTCGCCAGCGTGGCGAGGGAGAGGGTGCGTAGCCGTCCGGACGCCGGCAGCGGCGACACGCCCCACATCAGCGCACGGCGATCGCGCCCGAGGAGACGTAGACGAATGGGCCTGTCTCGGCGGCCTGCCCGCTTTGGATTGCCCAGTCGTCGTCGGAGGCCCAGCCGTCATGGGAGGCCCAGCCGTTCGCGGTGGCCCGTTCGGCGGTGGCCCGGTCCTTTGCGATGGCCGGATTATCGCCGGAGGCATGGTCGTTCAGGGCGGCTCGGCCGGCTGTTGCTCGGGCGTCGGCGGTGGCCCGGTCGCCATTGGTGGCCCGGTCGCTCTGGGCAGGCCGTTCGAACGTGTCTCCGTTGACCGTCATGGTGCCGACATTAGGGAAGGCCGGGCGGCGTTGGCCGTCCCGAACGACGCGAGCCCGGTCACACACTGGCCCGCCGCGACGGCATGGCGGTCGGGGCATGCCATCGCAGTGGCCGGCGGCGGCGCCGCCGACCGCCGACCCGCCGAGGGACGCCGAGCGCCGACCCGCCGACCGACACCCCCGCCCCGCCGAGGGGACGCCGACCGCCGACCCGCCGAGGGACGCCGACGGACGCCGAGTGCGGGGGCATTTCTGGCGTTCCCGCCTTACCCTGGGCGACTGTCGCCGGTGTCGGCTGCGGTACGAGTGGGCGAAAGTCCACAAGGGTGCGGCGGGACGGCCAGCGACACCGTCGCGTGAGCAGCGGCGTTCGGCACGTCCGGCGATGTCGTACACCTGGGATGGGGTTGTGGTCACGTCCGCCGGTGGTAGAGGTTGCGGCGGGGGACCTGGGCGGAGTCGAGCCACGCCGGCGGAACGAAGTCGGGGTGGCCGTCGGGGCCGAGGCGGACGGCCCACTCGCCGCGGTGGACGTGCCGGTGGTGGTGGCCGCAGAGCAGCACCGAGTTGGCCAGGCTGGTGTCACCGCCGTCGGCCCAGTGCCGGATGTGGTGGGCGTCGCACCAGCGGGGCGGGCGGTCGCAGCCCGGAAACGCGCAGCCGCGATCCCGTAGGACCAGGGCGCGTCGGAGCGGCCCGCTGACCAGGCGGCGTAGCCGGCCCACGTCGAGTGTCTGACCGGCGCTGCCGAGGACGGCGGGCAGGATCGCCGCGTCGCAGGCGAGACGGCGGACCGTTTCCGGGGTGAGCCGGAGGCCGGTGTCCAGGGTTCCCACGTCGAGGTGCCGGGTCAGCGCGTCGAAGCTGGTGGTGACGACGAGTTGGGCGTGCTCCCCGCCGTGCTCCGGCAACTCGCCGGTGCGCAGGGTGAGACGGCAGAGGTCGGCGAGCGCGTCGTGGCGACGTTGCCCCGGGCTGCGCGTGTCGTCCGGGCCCGATGGTGCGGTCAACGGGTCGATCGCGGCGCGTAGCAGGCCTGCGGCTTCGGCGTCGAGGCTGCCGGTCAACCGCAGGCGGCCATCCGACAGCTCGGACAGGGTGACATGGCGATCCCGGGCGGATCGGCGGGCCTCGGCCTCCAGCGCCGCCCGGGCAGCGGCCTCGGCGACCTCCGGGGCGACGTGGTCGAGGATGCGTGTGCCCAGCTTGCGCAGCAGGGTCGGCTCGAACTGCCCGGCCCACTCGACCAGCACGCCGACCGCCTTGTCGGCGGGCTCGGCGCCGGCGGCGGCGTGCACGGTGCGAACCGTGTCGTCGATGACCCGAGCCTGCTCCACACTGATGTCCCCGTTGGCCAGAGCGGCCCGCACCCCCGGTGCTCCGGTGTCCAGCGCGCCGGCCAGGTCGACCAGGCGGCGGGCGGCGGGGACTGTGAGCCGTAGCCGGTCACGCAGCCAGACGGCTGTTGAGGACGCGCCCTGCGCCTGGGCCGTTCCCCGACCGTCCAGCTCACGCACCAGGGTCAACTGCACGGCCGCCAGACGCTGCTCAAGCCGGTGGGCGGCCTCGATGGCCGCGACGAGGTCGGGCTCGGTGAGAGCCCAGGCGGGCGCGTCGACGCACGAGGCGACCGCCGCCTCCGCCTGCGCCAGCCCCTCGAACATGGACCGACGATAGAACAGGTGTACGACAACGTCGGAGGCGTGCGCGGGGAGGCTTCCTCATTCGGCTGGCCGGAATGCGGTCACCTGGCACTGCTTCACTCAGGTGTGCGCCCACGTCAGAAGCCGCTCGATCAACTGGGGTACGCCTGGAGCACGTTCCGCGCCCACGTCAACATCTCGCACCCGTCGTCCTGGCACTGCATGCAGCGGCTCGGCGGCAGGTGATGCTGGTTGATCACCCTTTGCGCGGTCCAGATCACGAGCGCTGGCGTCACGGGTCCGTCGTCCATGGGCAAAGCTCCACCTCCGAAGACAGGTAGATCCGGTCATCGATCTCCGATCAGGGCCTGTTCCATAAGAACTGGCCGGCCTGCGGCGGGCGCGGACGACGACCGGCGGCGTTGCGGTTTCGTCCGCCTGCAACACCGGTATCCGGACGACCGCGCCTTGCCGGATCGCCGTCCGGACTCCGCCTCGGCTCGACCGCCCTTATGAAACAGGCCCGTGGCCGGACAGCTCAGTGGAAGAGCTGGTTCATGATCCGCAGGCGGTACGGCAGTGCGGAACCGGAAGTGCCTTCAGGTGTCCCGCGCTCGCACCAGGCGCGAAACGTCGATCCTGGCGCGCGCTGAGACGGCCCGAAGCCCGGTAGGGGTCCGGGCCGCCTTCCGTGTCGTCGGCGCTGGGATCGCGCGTCAGGGCATCCCGCCGGAGTCGCTGGCGACGCCACTGCTGGAGGCCTGGTTGTCGTCTCCGCCGTAGCCCTTGCCGCGCAAGCTGCCACGGCGCTGGCGGCGCTGGTCGTGCCCGCTCGCCCGGATCGCCTGGCGGGCTCGGCGCATCGTCTCCGCGGGCCCGTCGGCCCGGGCACGGCGACGGCGTCGCCGTGCGACGACCGAAAGGGCGGCCAGCAGGAGGACCGTCACCGTTCCGGCCAGGATCCACGCTCGTCCGTCCATGTTGGTGATGGTAGGTACGCGGGTCCAGCCGAGCTGGTGGCCGCCCGGGGGAGGGCGGCCACCAGCCGTGCGTGCTCAGGACAGCGAGCAGGCGTTTCCGTTGACGGTGACAAGACCCGGCTGCGGGTTGGCGCCGCCGCCGGTCGTCGCGTTGAAGCCGAACGTCACAGTGCCGCCGGGGGCGATCTTGGCGTTGTACGACTCGTTCTTCGCCGTCACCGTCGCGCCGGCCTGGGTGACCTTCGCCAGCCAGGCCTCCCGGACGCGCTGGTCGCCAGTGAACGCGAACCGCACGGACCAGCCGTTGACGGCGGTCGTGCCGGTGTTGCGCACGGTCAACTGCGCCGTGAAGCCGGTGCCACCCTGCCAGGCGCCGTAGTTGGCGTAGCTCACCGAGCAGGTGGTGGCCGGCACCGCGCCGGCCTCGCCCTGGTCGGCCAGGAACGAGGAGATCCAGGCCAACGCCGAGTTCCAGTTGATCGCGACCTCGTTTGTCGAGTACGAGTTGATGTCGTCGACGTAGCAGAACTGCGGCGCGCAGCCGGCGAGCAACTGCGCCACGAACGGATCCTGCAGGGCCGCGTTCGCGCCACCGGCGAGGGAGCCGGCGGGCGGGCGGGGCAGGTCCGGGTTGAGCTGGTGACCGAAGATCCGGCTGTGCTGGTTCTGCGCGTTGTGTTCGCCCCAGCCGGTGACGTAGGAGATGTTCAGGGCGTTGCGGCCGAGGATGTAGTCCATCGCCTGGACGGCGCCGTCGCGGTAGCGGGCGTCGCGGGTCAGGTCGAAGGCGGTGGCCAGGACGATGGCGTTGTTGATGATGCTGCTGTTGCCGCCCCAGAAGTAGCTGTTGGCGTCACCGGGCATCGGCAGCCCGTACGCCTGCCGGCGCAGCTCGGCGAGGTAGGCGTCCGCGGCGCCGGTGACCGAGGCGCGGACCCGGGTCAGTTCGGCGGCCGGCAGCCCGTTCGGCACGGTGGCCAGGTCGAGACGGCCGAGTGCCGCGACGCTCTGCCAGCCGAAGCCACGGGGGTCGAACACGTCGCCGGTGTGGTGCGGCGAGGCGCTCAGGTCGGTCAGGTAGGTCTGCTCCCCGGTGCTGAGGTACAGCTCGACCGCCGCCCAGTAGAACTCGTCGGTGACGGTGCCGTCGTCGTACGCGCCGCCGCCGGTGCCGTCGGTCGGGCTGGCGTACACCGCGGGGTGGGCCTTGGCGGCGGCATAGGCCGTCTTCGCGGCTGTGGCGCAGCGGC
Organism: Micromonospora sp. NPDC049275; assembly: GCF_043197115.1. Taxonomy (NCBI): domain Bacteria; kingdom Bacillati; phylum Actinomycetota; class Actinomycetes; order Micromonosporales; family Micromonosporaceae; genus Micromonospora; species Micromonospora sp. NPDC049275. The sequence goes on along the minus strand of NZ_JBICSN010000006.1, from coordinate 137,970 downwards.
GGGCGAACGCCGCGTCGTAGGGGGCGAACAGCCGCGCGCACTGGGCGGCGGTGGCGGCCAGGTTGAGGGTGGCCGCGGTCGACGGCGGGTGCAGCTCACGCGGCTGCGGGTCGTCCTGCGGGGCGAGCGGCAGGCCGGTCCAGTTCTGGTCGTGGATCTTGTGGTGGACCATGCCGGCGAGGGGCTTGCCGGCCGGCACCTGCATGCGCAGGAGGAACTCCAGCTCCCAGCGGGCCTCGTCGAGGATGTCCGGGGTGCCGTTGCCGCGCTCGGGTACCCGCAGCGTGCTGTCGGCCAGCCCCGCGCCGCCGGCCGCGGTGGCCGCCGTCTTGGTCCGCTCGAAGGTGTTGAGCAGCTGGTAGGTGGCGATGCCGCCGTTGACCACGTACTTGCCGTGGTCGCCTGCGTCGTACCAGCCGCCGCGCACGTCGAGGGAGTAGTCGCAGACACCCGGCTGGCAGGGCACGTTGGTGTCGCCCTTGTTGGGCGCCACGTCCAGGTGGCCGGCGGGGCGGGCGTACTCGTCGCCGATCAGGTCACCGTCGATGGCGATGCCGCTGCGCTGGGCGTAGAAGAACTGCATCGAGTCGGCGCGCAGCCGGTCGTAGAGGGTGCCGGAGATGTCGAACGGGTGGCTGGTCTCGCCGTCGACGGTCAGGGTCAGTCCGCTGCCCGGCGTGCGGTAGCTGGAGAAGTCGACTGTCTGCACGTTCTGGGCGGAGGCGGCGTCCACGCCGCGCGTGGTGGTGGTGCCGCTGGCCAGGACGGCGCCGGCGGCCGAGCGCAGTTGCCAGGGCAGCGGCTCGGTGGCCTCGGTGACCACTGTGGCGTTCTTCGGGCCGCCGGGCAGGTAGCCGACCTGGTTGACGCGCACCCGTGGCCCGGTGTCCGGCTCGTACGGCGCGGGCGGCTCGCCGCCGCGCAGCGAGACGTCGTCCAGGCAGATGGTCTGCGTCGCGGCGCTGCCGCCGACCTGGAAGATCAGTTGGGCGTTCGGGTTGTCGTCCGGGACGGTGAAGGTCTGCTCGACCCGCTGGGCGGTGCCGGTGGCGGTGGCGTCCACGGCCGCGTACGTGGTGTACGGGGCGCTGCCGAGCTGCAGCACGGCCTTGACCGCCGCGCCGGGGGTGGCGGAGACGTCGAAGCCGAGGGTGTATTCGGCGCCGGCGATCAGTGGCACCCCGTCCTGGCCGATGCCGGCATCCCAGGGGTTGGCCAGCCCGCCGGGGACCGTGGTGCAGAGGCGGCCGTCGGTGACCGCGAGCGCGCCGGTGCCGAAGGAGAACCAGGGGCTCACGCCGGCGCTGAAGTCGCCGTTGTCGATCTGCTCGGGGGCGTCCGGTGGAGGGTCGGCGTGGGCCGCGCCGGCGCCCGCGCCGATGAGGGCCAGGGTGGTCGCCGCGGCCAGGAGTAGGCGGCGTCGGGATGGCGTCACGGGGAGTCCTTCCGGGACGGGAAGAGGAACGGTGATGTGGCGATGCCGTGGTGCTGCGATACCTGGGAGCGCTCCCAGGTATCGGCTCGATGTTTCCAGTGGGGGATCGCCCTGTCAATTGATCCGACTGGATGGGTTCTGGCGCGCGACGAGGGCGGTCGGTCCGGCGGGCGCACCCCGTCGCGCCGGCAGGGCGACGTGAGATTCGCCGCGCCACGCGCCGTCGTCCTGATCTCCTAGAGACAACTGCGCCCTTCGCCTGGCAGGCTGCCTCCCATGACCCTGAAGCTGCGTTCGGTGGGAACGAGCGACCGTGGGCTGATCCGCAGCGGAAACCAGGACGCCCTGCACGCAGGCACCTGGCTCGTCGCCGTCGCCGACGGCATGGGCGGAATGGCCGCCGGTGACCTGGCCAGCTCGCTCACCATCGACGCGGTCGCCCCGCTGGACGTGGAGACACCCGAGGACGCCCTGGTGGCGGCCCTCCAGGACGGCATCGCGCTGGCCACCGCCCGCATCCGGCAGGCGGTCGCCGACGACCCCGAGCGCCAGGGCATGGGCACCACGCTCACCGCCCTGCTCTTCGCGCGTACCGGCAGCTGCCTGGCGCTCGCCCACGTCGGCGACTCGCGGGCCTACCTGTTCCGCGAGGGTGTGCTCAAGCAGGTCACCCGCGACGACACCTTCGTCCAGATGCTCGTCGACCAGGGCGTGATCACCGCCGACCAGGCCAGCAGCCACCCGCGCCGGGCCGTCGTCACCCAGGCGCTGCAGGGCGAGGACGTCTCCCCGTCGTACGCGACGATGGTGCCCCGGGCCGGCGACCGGTGGCTGCTGTGCAGCGACGGCCTCTCCAACGTCGTCCGCCCGGACACCCTGGCCGAGGTGCTGACCACCTACCCGGACCGGTCCGCCTGTGCCGGCAAGCTGATCGACCTGGCGCTGCACGCCGGCGGTCCGGACAACGTCACGGTGGTCGTGGCCGACGTCGTCGAGGAGTAGCCGACCCTCACCGTCGGCGCGGCGCTGCCCGCCGGGTGGGCGTCGCCGTGCCCGGGTCCTCCGGCCACGGATGCCGGGGATAGCGACCGCGCAGCTCCGCGCGGACCTGCGGATAGCCGGTACGCCAGAACGACGCCAGATCCGCGGTGACCGCCACCGGCCGGCCCGCGGGGGAGAGCAGGTGCAGCAGTACCGGCACCCGGCCGCCGCCGATGCGCGGGGCCGCCGGCCAGCCGAACGTCTCCTGGAGCTTGACCGCCAGCACCGGCGCCGCCGGGTCGGCGTAGTCCACCCGGATCCGCGAACCGCTTGGCACCTCGAGGCGTTCCGGCGCCAGCTCGTCGAGGCGCGCGGCCTGGGCCCACGGCAGCAGCCGGCGCAGCGCCGAGGTCACGTCCATCCGGCTCAGGTCGGCGCGTCGCCGGGCGGCGGCCAACTCCGGCCCCAACCAGGTCGGCGCGGCCGCGAGCAGCGCCTCGTCGCCGACGTCGGGCCACTCGGCGTCGAGGTGGTGGCGGCAGAACGCCATCCGCTCGCGCAGCCCCCGTGCCGCAGGCGTCCACGGCAGCAGCCCCAGCCCCTCCTGGCGCAGGCCGGTCAGCAGAGCCGCCGCCACCTCCGCCCGGTCCGGGCGGTCCAACCGCCGCGCCACCAGCTCGATCGCGCCCAGCCGGGTCACCTCCCGGGCCACCACGTCCCCGTCGGACCAGCCCACCTCGCGGCGCGTGGACAGCAGCGGACCCGCCGCCTCCCGGGCGGTCGCCTCGTCCAGCGGCGTGGCGCGGCGGATCCGCGCCGACGGCGCGCCGGGGCGGCGGTCCGCGACGGCCACCGCGAGCCAGTCGGAGCCGGCCAGCCCCGACCCGGCCGCCAGCTCGGCGGCGGTCCCACCCGTCATGAGGTACGCGGACCCGCCCGGCCGCCGCACCCGGGCCAGCCGTTCCGGGTACGCGAGACCGACAAGCAGCCCGGCGGCGAGATCGTCGGTGAGCCCACCCGAGCCGGCTCGCCCACCGGACCCACTGCCGGCGGAGTCAGCGTCGGCCTTCCTGACGGCGGGGTCGGCGGTGGCCTTCCTGACGGCGGGGTCGGCGGTGGCCTTCCTGACGGCGGGGTCGGCGGCCGCTCCGGGCGTGGAGCCGGCCCGTCCGCCGGCCGTGCGGCCGGTCGGGTCGGCGGGCAGCGCGGCGCGCAGCCGGCGTACCTCGGTGCGCCAGCGGGCCGTGGCGCCCGCGTCGGTCCCGGCGCGCAGCCGACGCCAGCCGGCCACCAGGTCGTCGCCCGGGCCGGCCGCGCTCTCCTCGGCGAGCAGGGCCACCACCTCGGCGGCGCGGTCCGCGCCGACCCGACCGGCGCCGTCGAGCAGCGCCCGGGCCAGCCGCGGGTGCGCCCCGGCGGAGGCGATCAGCCGACCCCGCCCGGTGATCCGGCCCGTCCCGTCGACCGCGCCCAGTGTTTCGAGGGTGTCCCGGGCCACCGCCATCGCCGCGGCCGGCGGTGGATCGGGCAGCGCCAACCCGACGCCGTCCGGGCGTCCCCAGGCGGCCAGCTCCAGCGCGAACCCGGTCAGGTCGGCGGTGGCGATCTCCGGCTCTGCTCGGGCGGGCAGCCGCTCGTGGGTCGCCTCGGACCAGCAGCGGTAGACGTACCCGGGGGCCTCCCGGCCGGCCCGGCCGGCCCGTTGGGTGGCGGCGGCCCGGGAGACCGGCACGGTGATCAGCGCGCCCAGTCCCCGGGCCAGGTCGATGCGGGGCACCCGGGACAGTCCGGCGTCCACCACCACCCGCACGCCGGGCACGGTGAGGCTCGTCTCGGCCAGCGCGGTGGACAGCACCACGCGACGCCGGCCGTCCGCGACGCCGGGCCGCAGGGCCGCGTCCTGCTCGGCGCCGCGCTGGCGGCCGTGCAACGGGAGCAGGTCGACGGTGTCCCGCAGGTCGCCGAGCCGTCCGGCGACCGCGGCGATCTCACCGGCCCCGGGCAGGAAGACGAGGACGTCGCCGTCGTGCTCGCGCAGCGCCCGCCGGACGGTCGCGGCCACGTGGTCGAGCAGGGCGCGGTCCACCGGCCCGGCCCCCGGCGGCGGGACCGGCCGGGCCGGCGGCGCCCAGATCCGCCGTACCGGGTGCAGCGCCGACTCGGCCCGGACCACCGGGGCGGCGGCGGTCCCGCCGAGCAGCGCGGCGAACCTGTCGGTGTCCGGCGTGGCGGACATCGCGAGCAGCCACAGGTCCGGTCGGAGGGTGGCCCGGGCCTCCACCGCGAACGCCAGCGCGAGGTCGGCGTCGAGCTGCCGTTCGTGGCACTCGTCGAGCAGCACCGCGCCGGTGCCGGGCAGCTCCGGGTCGTGGTGCAGTCGGCGGACCAGCAGGCCGGTGGTGACCACCTCGATCCGGGTGGCAGGGCCGACCCGCCGCTCGCCGCGCACGGCGTAGCCGACCCGCTCGCCGACGCGCTCGCCGAGCAGCTCGGCCATCCGCCGGGCCGCGGCGCGCGCGGCCACCCGGCGGGGTTGGGCGATCACCACCCGGCCGTCGACCCGGTCGGCCACCGCCAACGGCGCGAGAGTGGTCTTGCCGGTGCCCGGCGGGGCGACCAGGACCGCGGCGCCGGCCGCGTCGAGCGCGGTCAGCAGCGCCGGCAACGCCGGACGGACCGGCAGGTCCAGGGTTACGTCGGAGAGCACGGCCCAGTCTCGCACCGGCCCGGGGAACTCAGCCGCGCCGGACCTCGGCGAGACCGTGCAGGAACGAACGCCAGGCGGCCGGGCCGAACGCGAGCGCCGGTCCGGAGCGATCCTTGCTGTCCCGGATGGCGATCCGACCGTCGACTGTCGCGACCTCCACGCAGTTGCCGTTGCCACTGCTGCGCGTGCTGGTGCGCCAGTCGGCCCGGGTCAGGTCGAGCGCCGTCATCCGTGGTACCTCTCGTCTGCGTCGGCGTGCCGCAGACGCGGTCACGCAAAGTTACGAGAAGCCTCCTTGAGGTGGGTCAGCGACGCCCCCGGATCGAGTGCCATCCGGCACAGCTCCTCGTGCAGAAGGCTATACCCGAGCACATGATCGGCATCCTCCAGAGCCAGGCCCATCGTGAGGTTATCCAGGTAAACCACGGACGCGTCGGCGGCGTCGGCGAAATTGAGGATCACGTACGGGGTGGTCATCGCCGGGTGCTCGCCGGCCGCGAACGGCAGTACCTGAATTGTCACGTTGGGTAACTGGGCGATGTGGCTCATGTGGACCAGTTGCTCGGTCATCACGGCGGGGCCGCCGACCGGGCGCAACAGCACTGCCTCGTTGAGCACCACCGACAACTGCACGGGCTCGTCGCGGCGCAGCACCTCCTGGCGGCGCAGCCGGGCCGCGACCTTGCGCTCCAGGCCGTCCTCGCCCGCGGTGCGGCGGAAGATCGCCCGGGCGTACGCCTCGGTCTGCAGCAGTCCGGGCACCGACTCGGCCTCGTACGTGCGCAGCGCCGCCGCCTCGGCCTCCAGTCCGACGTAGAACTCGAACCACTCCGGCAGCACGTCGCTGTAGTTCTGCCACCAGCCGCGCTGCTGTGCGCCCCGGGCGATCTCGATCAGCGCCTCGGCGTCCGCGCCGGTGACCTGGTAGAGGGCGAGCGCCGCCCGGACGTCCCGGGGTTTGATGCCGATCTGCGCGGTCTCGATCCGGGACAGGTTGCTCTTGGACATGTCGAGCTGGCGGGCGGCCACGTCGAGGGTCATGCCCGCCCGTTCCCGGAGCTGGCGGAGCTCGCGAGCGATGCGTCGACGGCGCACGGTGGGGCTGGCGGCGGGCCGGATGGTGGAAGCGGCGGTCACCGTCCGAGTCTGTCACGGCAAGATCCGCAGGTCGCGCCAGCACGGAGTGCAACTATCAAATCTGGGAGTTGCGTTGCAGTAGCTGTCGGTGCATCCTTTTCCGGGTCGCGAACACAGTGGACACACCCGAGCGGGAGGACCGTTTGCTCATCGCCGACGAGTTCTTCCTCATCGCCCACAACGACACCCGCGGCAAGGCCAAGCTCCACCCGGCCGCGACAGGTCTCGGCCTGGCCGCCGGGCTCCTCGGTGAGCTGACCCTCTACGGGCACATCACCGTCTCGGGTGGACAGGTCACCGTCATCGACAGACGCCCACCCGCCGACGCGCTGGCGCACACGGTGCTCGACCAGTTGATCGGCGAGTCCCAGCACCGGGCGGTCAACGTGTGGCTCAGCTTTCTGGCGCAGAGCGCGACGACCTCGGTGGGCGAGCGGCTCGCCCGGGCCGGTGTGCTGCGCCGCCAGGAGAGCCGGCGGCTGCTCCGTACCTCGGTCAGCTATCTCCCGATCGACCTCAACGCGGTGGCCTGGCCGGCCACCCGGCTGCGGGCACTGCTGGACCGCCCCGACCCGCCGAGCGTGCCGGACGCGCTGCTGCTCGGCCTGGTCGTGGCCGCCGGGCTCACCCGCGAGGTGCTGTGGAGCGCCGGCCCCCGCGCCCACCACCGGCTCAACGTTCTCATCCCCGCGCTGCCGGCGCCCCTGAAGGAGCTTGTCGGGCACACCGAGGCCGCCGTCGGCGCAGCCGTGCTGCGCGGCATCCCCTGATCCCCCCGGTAACCCCAACCCCTCCCCTCGACAACCGGAGTAGTCGTATGCCATCGACATCGACAGTCGAACGACCCAGCAACGTCTCCGAAGCCCTCGCGAGGGGTCGCCTCGGCGTCCCCTCGGTCATCTTCTTCGTCCTGTCCGCCGCCGCGCCGCTGACAGTGGTGGCCGGCGTCGTCACCACCGGCTACGGCGTCATCGGCGTGACGGGCATCCCGCTGGCCTTCCTGGTGGTCGCCGCGGTGCTCGCCCTGTTCTCGGTCGGCTACGTGGCGATGTCCCGCCGGGTCGAGAACGCCGGCGCGTTCTACGCCTACATTTCGCGTGGCCTCGGCCGGCCGGCCGGCGTCGGCGCCGCCTGGGTGGCGCTGATCGCGTACAACGCGCTCCAGGTCGGGCTGTACGGCACCATCGGCGTCGCCGCCGAGCCGGTGCTCGACCGGATCTTCGGCGGACACCCGCACTGGTCGATCGTCGCCCTGGTGGCGTGGGCGCTTGTCGGGCTGCTCGGCCTGCTGCGGGTCGACATCAACGGCCTGGTGCTCGCCGCGCTGCTGGTCGCCGAGATCGTGGTGATCCTCGTCTTCGACCTCGGTCAGCTCGGTAACCCGGCCGACGGTCAGGTGAGTTTCTCCGCCCTGTCCCCGGACAACCTCTTCGTGCCGGGCGTCGGCGCGGTGCTGGTGCTGGCCATCCTCGGGTTCGTCGGGTTCGAGTCCGCGGTGGTGTTCAGCGAGGAGAGCAAGGACCCGAAGCGGACGGTGCCGCTGGCGACGTACCTCTCGGTGGCGATCATCGCCGGGCTGTACGCGCTCTCGTCGTGGACCATGACCGTCGCCGTCGGGCCGGACAAGATCGTCGCCGAGGCCGGAGAGCAGAGCGTCGGGCTGATCTTCAACCTGGCCGCCGCCCAGCTCGGCGACACCGCGGTGACCATCGGGCAGGTGCTCTTCCTGACCTCGGTGCTCGCCGCGATGATCTCGTTCCACAACACCACGGCCCGCTACACCTTCGCGCTGGGCCGGGAGCGGGTGCTGCCGGCGGTGTTCGGGCAGACCTCGCCGCGGACCGGCTCGCCCCGGGCCGCGTCGCTGGCACAGAGCGTCCTCGGCCTGCTGGTCATCCTGCTCTACACAGTCAACGGCTGGGACCCGGTGGTCCAACTGTTCTTCTGGGGCGGCACCACCGGCGGTTTCGGCGTGCTGCTGCTGATCGCCACCACCTCGGTGGCGGTGATCGTCTACTTCGTCCGGCACGGCGGCGAGACCCTCTGGAAGCGGGCCATCGCGCCCGGCCTGGCCAGCATCGCGCTCGTCGTCATCATCTGGTTGGCCGTGTCGAACTTCGCCAACCTGCTCGGCGTCGCACCCGACTCCCACCTGCGCTGGGCGCTGCCCGCCGTCTACCCGGTGGCGGCCGCGCTCGGCGTCGCCTGGGCGCTGCTGCTGCGCACCAACCGTCCGGACACGTACGCCCGGATCGGTCTCGGCGCGGCGAGCGCCGCGGCGGCCGTGCGGTCGGCGGAGCGGCAGGCGCCGACGCCGGCCGATGCGGAGGTGTCCCGATGAGCGTGACCATCGAGCGGCTCGGGCTCCAGGACACGACGTTTGTCGCGAACCGGATCGCGGAGGCCTTCACGGCCCTGGAGGTGACCTACTGGCTGGTGCCCGACCCGAGCAAGCGTGAGGCCGTGCTGGCCGGGGATTTCGAGATCCTTGTCGACCATGCGATGCGGCACGGGTTCGTGCACGCCACGGGGGACCGGGCCGGTGTCGCGGTCTGGCTCCCGTCGGTCGGTGAGCCGGCCCCGCCGCCGCCCGACTACGACGCCCGGCTAGCGGCCGCGTGCGGCGAGTGGACCGACCGGTTCCAGCATCTCGACGAGTTGTTCGCGGCCAACCATCCGCATCCGGACCATCACCACATGGCCTTCCTGGCCGTGCAGCCGGGGCGGCAGGGGCAGGGGTTGGGCTCCGCGCTGATGCGGCACCACCACGCCTGGTTGGACGCCAACCGGATGCCCGCCTACCTGGAGGCGAGCAGTCCGCGCAGCCGGGACCTGTACGCACGGCACGGTTACCGGGCCGGTGAGCCGTTCCGGGTGCCCGACGGCACGCCGTTCTGGCCGATGTGGCGGGAGCCCGCCGGCCGCTGACGGAACCGGCCGGGCCGCTGCCCACGAGGGGAGCGACCCGGCCGGTGCGCCGATCGAACGTCCTGACACACGATGTAGGGCCGGGGCCACGCTGACCCGGCCCTACAACGTGTGGGGCCTAGTAGGTGCCGTCGAGCTGGCCGCGCAGCTTGGTCAGCGCCCGGGCCAGCAGCCGGGAGACGTGCATCTGCGAGACGCCGATCTGGTCGGCGATCTGCGACTGGGTCAGGTTGCCGTAGAACCGCAGGGTGAGGATCTTCTGCTCCCGCTCGTCGAGCGTGGCCAGCGCGGGGCCGAGGGCGACCCGCAGCTCGGCGAGCTCGAACTCGTTGTCCTCGCCGCCGAGCATGTCGCCCAGCTCGGTGGCCCGGTCGCCGTCGCCGGTCGGGGTGGACAGCGATACCGCGTTGTACGCGCGGGCGCCCTCCAGGCCCTCCAGGACCTCTTCCTCGGTGAGCTTGAGGTGGGCGGCGATGTCGGCGACCGTCGGCGAGCGGCCGAGGGTCTGCAGCAGCGAGCTGTTGGCGTCCGAGATGGCCAGCCGCAGCTCCTGGAGGCGACGCGGCACCCGGATGTCCCAGGTGCGGTCGCGGAAGTGCCGCTTGAGCTCGCCGATGATGGTGGGAATTGCGTAGCCGGCGAAGTCGACGCCGCGGGACGGGTCGAACTTGTCGATGGCCTTGATGAGGCCGACGGCGGCGGTCTGCGCCAGGTCGTCGGTCGGCTCGCCCCGCCCGCTGTAGCGGTGGGCGAGGTGGTTGGCCAGCGGCAGCCAGGCCTCGATCGCCCGGTCGCGCAGCGCGGCGCGCGACGGGTGGTTGGCGGGCAGTGCGGCCATGGCGTTGAGCAGGTCGGCGGCGCTGTCGGTGAGCGCGCGCGGGTCCAGCTTGGTGGTGCTCGTCTGCTCGGCAGCCGTGGTGCTCGCCTGCTCGGTGATCGTTGGCGCGGTCATGGGTGGTCCTCCCTGCACCTCGTCCGCGGACAAAAAGACGTGACGCTTTGGTTTAGCTTTCAATGGGCCGTTCGGGACTCACCTTAACCTGGTCGGCTCCCAGAAATCTAGCCGAAAGGTTGATGTACTTAAGGCGTGTTGAGCCACAAAACACCCCAAAAGAGGCGGCACGTCGGCAGGTTGTGAGGTCTCTTACCCGTTTACCGGGCGATCCTGCGGCAGCTGGTCATCTCGTCCGGCTCGACCGGTCGGTGTGCCGCACCCGGCCGACCGGTCAACATGAAATCCGACAATCGGGCAGCAGTGTCGACTATCCGTCGTTGTCCCGTCGATGGGACCGGCCGTAGCGTCGTGGGGCAGACACCCGGTTCGGAGGCACCATGCTCGATCCAACCGCTCCCCAGCTCGTCGTGAACAGTCGCACGCTCTACTTCAGCTGGTTGCCAGCGGATCCGGACGCGGTCGCCGCCCTGGTCCCCACCGGGCTGCGTCCCCGCGCCGACCGGCAGGTGTTCCTCAATCAGTACGTCGTCGAGGACGAGACGCAGACCTCGGGCTTCGGCGCCTACTCGCTGACGTACCTCGGCATCTCACTCGCCGGCGTGGACGCGCCCGGCGGGCTCAACCCGGGCGGTTGGTGGACCCACTACGTGGCCTCCAGCCGGCTGGTCCGCGAGTACGCCACGGCGCGAGGCGCCCCGGCGCTCGCAGGCCGGACCAGCATCGAGGTGAGCGGTGAGGCCCTGCTCTCCGAGACCGAGGCGGAGGGGGCGCCGCTGATCCGCGCCCGGTGTCGTGTGGGGGAGACCGGCCACGTGATCAGCAGCGGGCACCACCGCTACTTCACTCGCCGCGAAGACCAACTGCTCAGCTCGGTCTACCCGTTCGTGGCCGAGCCGGTCGCGCCGTTCGAGATCGAGTCGGTGGAGTTCCTGCAACCCCGGCACCCCATGTACGCGCTGCGCCCCGCCAACCCGCTGACCATCGGCTTCGGCTACTTCTCCCCGCGCTCCTCGTTCGCCTACCCGGGCGGGCTCACCGTGCACCCCGGTGGGGTGGGCCTGCCCGAGCCGGCCCGGCCGGCTCACCAGGTGCCGGCCAACCTCGCGCGCAGCGGCCTCCCGTCCGGGTCGTAGACCAGCCGGTACACCGGCAGCGCCCAGGCGCGGGTGTACCAGGGCAGCCGCTCGGGGCGGTGCGGGCGCAGCCGGCCGGGCGGGCGGTCACCGACCTGGCCGCCGTCGTACCACAGTTGCAGCGCGTCGGCCGCGGCCGTGACGGCCGCGACGGCGTCCGCCGGGTCGAGCAGGTCGGCGTCGTCCGCGCCGTCCGGGTCCCGGTCCAGGTGCTCGCGCCAGAGCCGCAGCCGCAGGTCCCGGGCGAAGGTCCGCGCCCCGTCGCCCCGGCCCGCCGGGTCGGTGGGCGTCCGTTCGTCGCGCGTGTCGTCGAGCACCGCGCAGGACAGCTCGCTGTCGTGCGTCCAGGAGCGGCGGTTGAAGTTGTCGCTGCCGACGCTGGCCCAGACGTCGTCGACCACGCAGACCTTCGCGTGCACGTACACCGGGGTACCGGCGTGGTTCTCCACGTCGAACACGTGCACCCGGTCCGGAGCGGCGCGCTCGCACAGCGACAGCGCCTGCTCCCGGCCGACCATGTTGGGTGGCAGGGCGAGCCGGCCGTCCACGTCCGGGTGTCGGGGCACCACGGCGACCAGGTGCAGCTCGGGATTCTCCCGCAGCGCCTGGGCGAACAGGTTTGCCACCTCGGTCGACCAGAGGTACTGGTCCTCCAGGTAGATGAGCCGACGCGCGCGGTGGACCGCCTTGGTGTAGCCCCGGGCCACGGTGCGCTCGCCGTCGGGCGCGAAGGAGTAGCGCGGCCGCACGGCGGGGTAGGTGCGCAGCACCTGGATCTGGTGCGGGCCGCACTCGGGCGGGTCGGCGGGCTGCTCGGGCAGCGGATCCGGCCGCAGGTCGGCGCCGCGCAGCCGGTCCCGCGCGTACGCCATCGGGTTCTCCGAGTCCAGCGGCATCGGGTCGGTCCAGCGCTCCCGGAACAGGGTGTCCAGCGCGCCGACGACCGGGCCGCGCAGCGCGAGCTGCACGTCGTGCCAGGGCGGGTTCGAGCCGTACCGGGGGGACATCTGCACCGGCTGCGGGTCGCCGCCGTGCGCGGCGTCGTCGCGGCGGCTGTGGCACAGGTCGATCCCGCCGGCGAAGGCGATGTCCCGTTCCGGGTGGCCCGGATGCCGCAGCACCACAAGCTTCTGGTGGTGCGAGCCACCGCGACGGACCCGCTGGTCGAGCAGCACCTCGCCGCCGGCCGCGGAGACCGTCTCGCTGAGGTTACGGTTCTCGGCCTCGCTGTAGGCGAGGGTGTCGAGGTGTGAGCGCCAGATCAGGCCCTTGACCACCACGCCGCGCTGGGCCGCCTGCGCGAACAGCTGGGCCACGGTGGGCCCGTCCGGACGCAGTCGCTGGTCCGGGTCGCCCCGCCAGTCGGTGAAGAACAGGTGGTCACCGGCGGTCAGCGCCTCCACCTCGTCGACCAGCCGATCGAAGTACGCCGCGCCGTGAATCAACGGCTCGGCGAGGTTTCCCGTGGTCCAGACGGGTAACCCAGAGACCGGGTTGGCCCGTTCCTGTGCGGTGAGGAACCAGTCCTGTAGCGGCAACGTCCAGCCCCCCGGAGGTCGACAACGTCCTCACGGTAGGACCCCGGACGTGGGTCCGCATGCCAGGCCGGCAGACCGGTGACCTGGATGACGCCAGCACGACGACGCGACAACAGCCGAGGAGGCCACACCATGCCCCGCGAGACAACGAACCCCGTGACCGAGTACCGCGAGCCGGCGGTGGAGAGCGAACGGGGTGCGCTGGTAGCGGTGTTGCTCATGGTGATTCTGGGCGTCGCCGGGATTTTCGCGGTCTCCTGAGGCGGCACCGACTTGTTCAGCCGGTTACGGCTCCGGCGCCTTGATCGTCTCCAGATCGCCGATGTGAGGGCTTCCTCGCCACGAGATGCCCCCACATCGCCGACCTGTTGTGGATCACTTGTGCGACAAGTAGACCGCTCACCCAGTTCGCCGACAACCCTCCGTGTGCCGGATCTGTGTCCGATGATCTACGGCAGTCGCCGCCTCGGCCTACTGGTCTGGCTTCGACGATAATTGACAAGGATTACGAAGGCGAGCAGGCCGAGGCCGACGATGCCAGGTGGTCCGAACCAACCGTCGAAGCCGCTCAGCGTGAGAAACCCAAATCCCACACCAACGCCGACGCAAGACCATCCGTACTGAGAGACGGACTGACGACGTAGTTCTCGTTGTGGGGCTTGACCGGTGACAAGCACGACCACACCCCACGTAGTGGTTAGCACAGCCATGATGCTGCAAATCCACGAATTGATCCCACCCATCACGCCCTCCAGCGCTTGAGATTCGGGCGACCAGCAGCTATGTGGTTAGCCACTTGTAGCACAGTACCGAGCCTGGCTAACTCGTTGCGGCTTCCAGCCATCCCCTCGGCCTTCGTCACCGCAAGCAAATGCAACCAGGCCGTCTCCCACGGCAGTGCCGTCGTGGCAGACAACTACAGTGAGGCCGCAACGTCTGACGAGGTCTCCCTCGATGCCGAAGTCAGTGATCGCCTAGGAGGATCGATGTCAAGCCCACCTCATCCGACGCTCAGGACGTTGTCCATGGCGGCGGGCTTGACGGTCTTCATGTCCCTGTTCACCGGCTGCACTGCTGGTGAGCAGGGGCAGCGCGATCCAGAAGCGCCGGGGGCCGCCGCGAGCGTGGACGCGGCCTGCGGCAAGAGCGCGGAACTGCCCGACGAGAGCATCCTCAAGGAGAGGGAAATCTGGAAGAGCGGGGACGGCACCTTCGGTCGCTCCGTCAGCTTCGTTTCCCTGCCCAAGGGTATTTGCGAGGTCGGCAGCCCTACGGCTCTTGAGCGGTTTGACTGCCAAGTCTTTCCTTGGAGCGCGACCACGGACCGAGACGAGTCGCTGTTCGCGCTTGGTGCTTCGAGGTGGGGCAGTGTCACGTACGAGAACAAGGGCGGCGCGAGCATCGTGCGCGAGTACATCTTCACGTACGAGGCAGGTTCCAAATTCCCGGAGATCTATCGCCAAGCTGCACGTCATTGTGGCGCCACGACAAACGTGACGGTTAACGGGAAGCCGTCAGATCTGCTGATGATCAGCGGAGACACGCAACGCCTACTAATAGTCGATGAATGGCATATTGTTGCCGTCGAGTCGAAGCGTGGGGATGAGACCGTGAAACCGGTAGCGGAAATCGCCAGCGCGGCTCTGCATAATTCCCTGATACTGAGGTGATCTCAACAAGGATCTGGGCGTGATTCGGGAAAGCGCGGGCGTAGCGCGACTCACCAAGGGTGTCGCGCTGTGTCACCATCGCTCATCGCCGGGGCGGGCACGCTGCGGCTGCCTCCATCTGTGCCGATTCGCCGTCTGCGGGCTTGCTGGACCAGATCGCGACATCGACCTGACCGACACGGTGGTCACCGCCGACCCGATGGCCCCGCCTTCTGATTCAGTGCTACGCGGAAGGCCCCCGGAACGAACCGGGGGCCTTTCGCATGATCGGGGTCAGGGGCGCGGGCCCTGGCCGTTGGTGTGCGGCACCCGCTCGGTGGGGATGACGCCGAGTCGGCCGGCCTTGAAGTCCTCGAACGCCTGGAGCAGCTCGTCGCGGGTGTTCATCACGAACGGGCCGTACTGCGCCACCGGCTCCCGGATGGGCTGACCACCCATGATGTAGAGGTCCAGCGCGGGCGCGTTGCTGTCCTGCTCGCGGTCCGCGCCGAAGCGCAGCGCGTCGCCCGGACCGTGCACCGCGAGCTGACCGGTGCGCACCGGACGGCGCTCGACACCGACGGTGCCGCGCCCGCCCAGCACGTACACCAGCGCGTTGAAATCGGGCCGCCAGGGCAGGTCGACCTGGGCGCCCGGCTGCACGGTGACGTGGGTGATGGTGATCGGCGTGAAGGTCGACCCCGGGCCCCGGTGCCCGGCGATCTCACCGGCGATGACCCGGACCAGCGCGCCGCCGTCCGGCGTGGTGAGCAGCGCCGACTCGCCGCCGCGGATGTCCTGGTAGCGGGGCGGGTTCATCTTGGCCGAGCGGGGCAGGTTGACCCAGAGCTGCGTGCCGTGGAAGAGCCCGCCGCTGACCACCAGGTGCTCCGGCGGGGCCTCGATGTGCAGCAGGCCGCTGCCCGCCGTCATCCACTGGGTGTCGCCGTCGGTGATGGTCCCGCCGCCACCCTGCGAGTCCTGGTGGTCGAAGATGCCGTCGATGATGTACGTGACGGTCTCGAAGCCGCGGTGCGGGTGCCACGGGGTGCCCTTCGGCTCGCCCGGCGCGTAGTCCACCTCGCCCATCTGGTCGAGGTGGATGAACGGGTCCAGGTCGGCCGTCGACACCCCGGCGAAGGCCCGGCGGACGGGGAAGCCCTCTCCCTCGAAGCCGCTGGGCGCGGTGGTCACCGTGCGGACCTTGCGGAAGGTGGTGGACTCGTCGAGCTTGGGCAGGCGGGGCAGGACGAGGACGTTGTCAACGGTGATCGCGGGCATCGGGAGGCTCCTTAACTTGTGGCGTGGGTGCTCGACGTGGTCCGGGCCGCCCGTAGGCGGGTGCCGAGCCGGTCGAAGACCCGGGTGAGGCAGGCGACCTCGGCGTCGTCGAGGTCGTCCATCAGATGGGTACGCACCGACGCCAGATGGTGGGGTGCGGCTTCGGACAGGGTGAGCAGCCCGGCGGCGGTGAGCACGGCCTCGCTGCCGCGTCGGTCGTCCGGGCAGGCCTCCTTGCTCACCAGTCCGCGGCGCTGCATGGAGGAGATCTGGTACGTGAGTCGGCTGGGGGAGAAGACCAGCCGGCCGGCCAGCTCGCCCATCCGCAGTCGTTGCCCCGGCGCCTCGGAGAGCAGGACCAGCACGTGGTAGTCGGCGAAGGTGAGGTCGCTGTCGGCGCGCAGGTCGTCTTCCAACTGGGTGAACAGGCGCTGGCTGGCCTCGATGTAGGCGCGCCAGGCGGCCGCTCGGCTGCTGTCCAGGCTCTCTGTCACGCTCACGACGATAGCACTAGTTAAAAATTCAACTAGTGTGGTTGAGCGTCTCCTGCATCACGTCTGTCCGCTTGACGGCGCGCTTCGTCCAGCTTTGAAGGAAGCACGGAAGAATCGGGCGGCGGGGCCGGAGCGGTGTGTGCCAGACTCCGGCCTCGTGGAACACGTGGAACTCGCCGCCGCCGACCTGCTGCTGCGCCCGTGGCGGGAGGCGGACGCCCCGGCGGTGCGCGACGCCCTGAACGACCCCGCCATCGCCCAGTGGAACCCCCAGGGCGGCGGCCCGATCGACGACCAGGCCGCCCTGCTCTGGGTACGCCGCCGGGGCGACTGGTCGGGCGGTGACCACGCGTCCATGGCGGTTGTCGACGCCGCCGAGGGGAAACTGCTCGGCTCGGTGTCGCTGCATCACATCCACCACGGCGACGCCTCCATCGGCTACTGGACGATGCCGGCGGCACGCGGGCGCGGGGTGGCCACGCGTGCCGTCGTCCGGCTCACCGACTGGGCCTTCGGTGACCTGCGGCTGCACCGGGTGGAGCTGTGCCACGCCGTGGCCAACGCGGCCTCCTGCCGCGTCGCCGACCGGGCCGGCTACCTCGCGGAGGGGACGTTGCGCGAGTCGTACCAGTACGGTGACGGCCTCCGCTACGACGAGCACCTGCACGCCCGCCTGGCCACCGACCGCCCGGGGCCGACCCCGACCGTCAATCGGTGATCTTGCGGAGGAAGGCCGTCAGGGTGGCCCGGGTGCGCTCGATCTTCTCCTCCACGGACAGCGTCTCGTGCATCCGTGGCCCGGCGTGCTTCCTGCCTCGCAGGTAGAGCGAGCAGGCCAGGTCCGAGCAGACGTACGCGCCCACGGAGTTGCCCTGCCGGCCGTCCCGGCCGGCCTTGCGGGCCGTCATCAGCGAGACGCCGTCGCCGGTGTGCGTGGTCAGGCAGAACGAGCACATGCTCCGCCGGACCCGCCCGGTCTGCTGGGTCGCGACCCGCAGCGCGACCCCGACGAGCCCGCCCTCGGAGTTGGCGACCAGATAGGCCCGCTGCGGCGCGGCGGGATCCCGCCAGCCGAGAAAGTCGAGGTCGTCCCAGGGGCGCAATTCAAGATCATTTGGTATGGCCATCCGCTTGGCCTCGCCCTGCGTGCAGTTGACGAAGGACGCGCGGATGGCGGACTCGGTGAGGGCTAGCATAGGTAGTAGCCTAGCTCGCCTAGGCAAACGATTATCAAGACTAGATTCGGGGTGTACGGAGTGACACGTGCGGGGCTCACCGCCGAGCGACTGACCCAGGCGGCCGCCGAGCTGGCCGACGAGGTGGGCGTCGAGAACGTCACGATCGCGGCGCTCGCGCGGCATTTCGGGGTCAAGGACGCGAGCCTGTACTTCCACCTCCGCAACGCTCACGACCTGCGGGTCAGGCTCGCCGTGCTGGCGCTCGCCGAGCTGGCCGACCGGGTCGCCGAGGCACTCGCCGGCCGGGCCGGCAAGGACGCGCTTGTCGCCTTCGCCAACGCCTATCGGGACTACGCGCGCCAGCACCCGGGCCGGTACGCGGCGATGCAGATCGACCTCGATCCCGAGACGGCCGCCGCGAGCGCGGGCGTCCGGCACGCCGAGATGACCCGGGCGATCCTGCGCGGCTACCACCTCTCCGAGCCGGACCAGACCGACGCCGTCCGGATGATGCACAGCACGTTCCACGGCTTCGTGAGCCTGGAGCGGACCGGCGGGTTCCGCCACACGCCGCGTCCGACGGACGATTCCTGGGCGCGCGCCCTCGACGCCCTCGACGCCGTCCTGAGCAACTGGCCGGCGCGGTGACGAGCGGGCGGGCACGACCTGCGTGCCCGCCCGGTCCGTACTCGGGCGCCCGCGCAGCTCACCCGGGCGGTCATCGTCCGACCTCCGCGGTGAGCGGGCGTCGCTGCGCGGCTCGCTGTCGGAGCAGGACGAGGCCCAGCCCCGCCAGGAACCAGGCGGCGAGGACGCCGAGGGGCGCCAGCGTGTGTGAGCCGTTGAAGTAACCGAAGTTGTTGACCGCGCGTACGGCCGCGCCCGGGGGGAGCTTCGCCGAGATCGCCTGTGCCCATCCCGGCAGCAGGTCGACGCCTATCGTCGCTCCGCTCGTCGCGTTGCCGATGGTGGTGAGGGTGAGCACGGCGAGCGCGATACCGATCGGGCCGAGCCAGGCCCCGAGGGCCTTCGTCGTGAAGGCGCTCGCGGCGGACAGCAGGATGAGCGACAGGGCCAGCAGCGGGAACGGTGCCGTCAGTGAGCCGTAGACCGGGCCGGCGACAGTGGCCGCGACCACGCCGATCACGACCGCGAATCCGCCCATCGCGTAGAGCCGGTGACGCAGGCGTACCAACGTGGCGGCCGCGGTGAGCCCCTGCGCGAGGACGAACGACGAGAGAGTGACCCCGAACACCACGTAGAAGGCGGACAGCCCACGGCTGTCGTAGCTCGCCAGCGGCACGATGTCGTTCTCCTGGACGCTCATGCCAGCCTGCCTGCCGAGGCCGGCGACGAGTTGCCGGGCGGCGCCGCTCTCACTGAACCCGCTCGCGCCGGCGTAGTCGAGCGTCAGCGTGTCGCGGGAGGTCCCGCTGAGCACCGCGACGGCGTCGCCGTCGTGGACCAGGGCCTTTCCGGCCTCGACGCTGCTCACCTGTGTGACGGCGACGGCGTCGCCGAAACCCCCGTGGGCGATGGTGACCAGCTGATCGCCGACCACCGCGATCGGCAGGCGGCTCGGCGCGGGATCGCGTTGCAACCCGACGTAGACGGCGATGAACGCCGTACCGATGATCAGGCCGGTGAGCACGAGCGAGATCCACGCTCGGCGCTGCGTGGTGACGGGCGTTCCCGCCTCGGTGGATGGATCGGTCGGCGACGTCATGGGTGCTTCCTCGGGTAATGTGGTTTGAATGTCCAACCAGACGAACCGTAGCACCGACGGTTTGAAATCCAAACCATCGCGGGACACTCTCGCTGTGGCGCTCGACGCAGTCAACGACAGGTGGTCGCTGCACATCGTGCGAGCGCTCGCCTTCGGGGCCTCCCGGTACACCGAGATCCTGCGCGCGGTCGGCGCTCCCCGGGACGTCCTCGCCGCGCGGCTGCGGAAGCTCGCCGAGACCGGCATCCTGCGGGCGCGATCGACCGAGGACGGCAAGGTCGCGGGGTACGAGCTCACGCAGAAGGGCCGGGATCTGGGGCAGGTCATCCTCGTGCTCAAGCGCTGGGGTGACACGTACAGCGATGGTGACGTGCCCACTGTCGACTTCATCCACGATGTCTGCGGTGAGGTGTTCGTCGCGGAAGTCCGTTGCCAGGCGTGCGGCAGGCCCCTCCGGTCCGGAGAGTTGTCACTCGATCAGGAGTCCGAAGGATGCTGACCGATCTTGAGCTGGCCGACTGGCGAGAGCGGGTGGCCCGGCTGTACCTGTCCGACGTCGACCTGGCCGGCTTCCGCGCCGGCCGCGACGAACTCTTCGCCACCCACCCGCAGAGCCCGATCCCGCCGGCCGAGCGGCCCGGCTTTGCCGGAGTGCGGTATTTCCCGCCCAACCCCGAGGCGGTGGTCGAGGCGCCGCTGCGACCGGCCAGCGGTGAGCTGCGGGTGGACACCGGAGGCCCGGACGGGGTCGTCGCGTACCGGCGGGTCGCGGTGGCCGAGACGCCGTGGGGGCCGCTGACGCTGTGGTGGATCGAGGCGTACGGGGGAGGGCTGTTCGTGCCGCTGCGCGACGGCACCTGCGGGCGGGAGACATACGGCGGGGGGCGGTACCTCACCGACACGGTGAAGGGCACCTTCGGCCGGGGCGTCGAGCTGCTGCCCGGCGACCGGGTCCGGCTGGACGCCAACTACCTCTACAACCCGAGCTGCGCGTACGACGACCGCTGGGCCTGCCCCCTCGCGCCGCCGGAGAACCGGGTCGACGTGCCGTTGGCCGCCGGCGAGCTGGCGTACCACGACTGACCGGCCGTCCCGGCACGTTGCCGGGACGGCCGGTCGGGCCGGTGGCTCAGCGGGCGTTCGCCGGCGTCGAGCCGGGCACCTGCATCCGGCCCAGCAGTTGCCGGGCCTGGTCGGCGAGCTGCGCGTCGACGGTCACCGCGTACTGGCCGGCGCGCAGCGAGCTGGCCGAGGTGAAGTCGCGTTGTCCGCCGGTCATCGCGTGCGCGACCGCGCCGAACACGGCGCCCCAGATCGCGCCGATGACCAGGCCGACCAGGATCACCGCCAGCCAGTTGCCCACGGTGAAGATGCCGAACAGCAGGCCGATGAAGAGCCCGAACCAGGCGCCGGTGCCGGCGCCGAGCAGGGCCGCGCGGCCGGTGGTCATCCGCCCGAGCACCGTCTCCACGAGAGTGAGGTTCGTGCCGACGATGGCGCTGTGCTCCACCGGGAAGCGGTTGTCGGCCAGGTAGTCGACGACCTTCTGCGCGGACGGATAGTCCGGATACGAGCCGATCGTCACGGTGGGCGGACCGCCCTGCGGGCCGTGCCCGTCCCCGGCCGGCGTCGACAGGCGGCCTGCCGGCCCGGACGGAAGTACGTCGCCACTCTGTGTGCCGGGCCGCCACGCGGCGGCCGGCCCCGAAGCTGAGGTCATGAGCATCCTCCCTCGTCAGCCGACCGCGTTCCCGCATGTGCCGAGCGGTAACGCCCGGTGCCGGGCGGGTGCCGGACCCGGCCCCGGCTCGACAGGCGGCCGTCGGCGGGGCACCGGGCGGCGGCAGGGCGGCGGTGACGGGCGAGGCATGCGCGGGGACGGTCCGGGTAGGCAGGCGGGTGCAGAGCGGACAGATCAGCGACCACGGTTTCCTCGCCGACGGCCGCACGGCGGCGTTGGTGGACCGCGCGGGCTCGGTGAACTGGTGGTGCCCGGGCCGGTTCGACGCCCCGTCGGTGTTCGCGCGGCTGATCGGTGAGGACGCCGGACACTGGTCCATCTGCCCGGAGGGGGACTTCACAATCGAACGCTGCTACCTCGACGGCACGCTGGTGCTGCGGACCGTCTTCCGCACCGCCCAGGGCGAGGTGGAATTGACCGACGCGCTCGCCCTGGAGCCCGGCGCGCGCGAGCACGAGATCGGAATGCGCTCACCCCAGGTGCTGGTCCGCAGCGTGCGGGGCCTGGCCGGTGAGGTGCCGATGCGGGTGCACTACCGACCCCGCTTCGAGTACGGGCGCACCACACCGTTCCTCGTCGAGCGGGGCGGGGCCCTGGAGGCCGTCGGCGGGGCCAGCCGGCTCACGCTCGCCAGCGCTGCGCCGCTCACCTGCGGCGACGGCGAGGCCACCGGCACGTTCACGGTCCCTGCCGGCACGACCCACAATTTCGCCCTCGGGTACGCCCCGACCTACGACGCCCAGCCGCCGCAGGTGCCCGAGGCCGACCAGACGATCGCCGACACGGTCGAGGGATGGCGCTCCTGGGTCCGGCAGCACGAGTACCACGGGGTCTACGCCGAGCAGGTGCGGCGCAGCGCGCTTGTGGTGCAGGGCATGACGTACCGACCGAGCGGCGCGGTGGTGGCCTCGGTGACCACCTCGCTGCCGGAGAAGCTCGGCGGGGACCGGAACTACGACTACCGCTACGTCTGGGTGCGCGACTTCACCCTGACCCTGCGGGCGCTGTGGCGCACCGCCTGCTACGACGAGGTGCAGCGGCAGTTCACCTGGCTGGGTCGGGCGATGGGCCGGATCGACGAGGAGCCGGTGCCGATCATGTACGGCGTGCTGGGGGAGCGGGACCTCACCGAACACCGCCTGGACCAGCTCGCCGGCTACCGCGACAGCCCGCCGGTGATGATCGGCAACGACGCGTGGCGGCAGCGACAGACCGACATCTACGGTGAGGCGTTGGAGGCCGCCTGGCTGATGCGCGACCGGCTGGAGCCGCTGGAGTTGGACGTCTACCACCTGCTCCGGTCGCTCGTCGACAAGGCGGAGCGGGACTGGAAGCTGCCGGATGCGGGGATGTGGGAGGAGCGCGGCATCCAACGCCACCACGTGTCCTCGAAGGTGCAGTGCTGGGTGGCCCTGGACCGGGCGGTCCGCTTCGGCGAACGGCTCGGTGGGCCGTCGGACGTGGCCCGCTGGGCGGCCGCCCGCGACGAGGTGCGTGCTGAGGTGCTGGACCGGGGATGGAGCGACCGGCTCGGGGCGTACACAGGTAGTTTCGAATCCGAGGACCTGGACGCGTCGGTGCTGATCATGCCGCTGGTGGGGTTCCTGCCGGCCGACGACCCGCGGATGCGCTCGACGATGCGTGCCGTGGAGGAGCGGCTGTCGCACGACGGCCTGCTGCGGCGCTGGGACGGCGACCCGGCGGGATTCGTCATCTGCTCGTTCTGGTTGGTGTGCTGCCTGGCGTTGGCCGGTGAGCGGGACCGGGCGCGCGAGTTGTTCGACGCGCTGGCCGGACGGCTCAACGACCTCGGGCTGTTCGCCGAGCAGATCGACCCGTCGACCGGGGAGCAACTGGGCAACTTTCCCCAGGCGTTCTCGCACATCGGCCTGATCAACGCCGCTGGTGTGCTCAGTGACGTGGAGCAGAACCCGGCGCTGCGCGATCTCGGCATGCCGCCGGCGTACTTCACCCCGATGTCGCGCTGACCGCCCACGAGCGTCCCCGGGTGGACGGACCGGGCTCGGGGGATGATGCCGGCATGAGGCTGGTGCTCACGGCGGACACGCATCTCCCCAAGCGGGCCCGGGATCTCCCGGGGCCGCTGTGGACGGCGATCGAGGCGGCGGACGTGGTGCTGCACGCCGGCGACTGGGTCGACGAGCCGCTGCTGGACGCGATGACCGCCCGCGCGCGGCGGCTCGTCGGCGTGTACGGCAACAACGACGGCCCGGCGCTGCGCGCCCGGCTGCCGGAGGTGGCCCGCGTCGACCTCGACGGGATGCGGGTGGCCGTGGTGCACGAGACGGGCCCTCGCACCGGTCGGGAGCAGCGGTGCGCGGCCCGCTTTCCCGACGTCGACCTGCTGGTCTTCGGCCACTCGCACATCCCCTGGGACAGCGTGGCACCCGGTGGGCTACGCCTGCTCAACCCCGGGTCACCCACCGACCGCCGCTCCCAGCCACACGCCACCTACCTGGAGGCCGAGACAACCGGGGGTCGCCTGACGCGCGTCCGGCTGCACACCCTGCCGCGTCCCTGAGCCGCCGAGCTACTGGCCGCGGCCCGTCTCGGCCTGGAGCTCGTCGATCCGCTTGGACGCCTCGGCCTTGGTCAGGTCGTCCGGCAGCGTCGCGTCCGCCTCGCGGGCCAACGTGGCCAGGTACGACTCCTGGGCCGCCGTCGGCGGCTCGTCGCCGGTGACCCACTCGTCCGGGTCCTTGATCGCGCCACGCGGGTCGGCCTGGTCGTTGTTGCGGTCCGTCATCATCATCACCCTTTCTTCGAACAGGTGTGCCAGTACCCCGATCACCACCGGTTCATGCCCGTCCGCAGCGACTGTCGGCACCTACGATCACCAGATGAGCGTGAACTCCTCGGGCGTGGTGGTGGTCGGGGCGGGCATCGCCGGGGTGGCCTGCGCGGTGGAGCTGGTCCGGGCCGGGGTGCCGGTGCAGGTCCGCGAACGCGGGCACGTCTGCGGCGGCCGGATGGCCAGCAAACGTTTCGACGGCCGCCCCGCCGACACCGGCGCCGCGTACTTCACCGTCAGCGACCCGGACTTCGCCGCCGTGGTCGACGATTGGCGTGCCGCCGACCTCGTCCGGGAGTGGACCGACACCTTCTGGTCGTACGACACGAACGGCCGCCACGACGTGCCCGGTCCGATGCGCTACGCCGCGCCCCGCGGGCTGCGGTCGCTCGTCGAGCACCTGGCCGGGGCGGTGCCGGTGACAGTCGACCGGTTGGTGCTCGCCGTGGAGCCCGGCCCGGCCGTCGACGGCGAGCCGTGCGCGGCGGTCGCGCTGGCCATGCCGGGGCCGCAGGCGGCCCTGCTGCTCGATCCCGCCCTGGCCGACGCCACCCGTGTCGTACAGGCGCAGACCTGGTCACCGGCCCTGGCCGCGGTGCTGCGTTTCCCGTCCCGTCGCTGGCCGCGTTTCCGCGGGGCGTTCGTCAACGACCACCCGGTGCTCAAGCTGGTCTGCGACGACGGCGACCGGCGCGGTGACGACGCGCCGGTGCTGGTGGCGCACACCGTGCCGGAGTTCGCCGCCGGGCACCTGGCCCAGCCCACCGGCGCCGGA
This sequence comes from Micromonospora sp. NPDC049275, assembly GCF_043197115.1. NCBI lineage: Bacteria > Bacillati > Actinomycetota > Actinomycetes > Micromonosporales > Micromonosporaceae > Micromonospora > Micromonospora sp. NPDC049275. The sequence goes on along the minus strand of NZ_JBICSN010000006.1, from coordinate 113,500 downwards.
CCGGCGATCGAGCAGGCCGTCCGGGACCTGCTGGGGCTCACCGAGGAGGCCACCGACGTGCACGTGCACCGCTGGACGTACGCCACGCCGGCCGGTGACGTCACCGGGAACACCCACCACCTCGACGCCGGCGGGATCGGCCTGGCCGGCGACGCGTTCGGCAAGCCCCGTGTGCAGAGCGCCTGGCGCTCCGGTCGCGACCTCGGCCGGGCTCTGGCGGCCCGCCTCGGCTGACCGCCGCTGCCCGCTCCTCAGGAGTGCCCACCGGCGGCGACCGGCTGGGCCTCCCGTTCGGACGGGTCCTCGGTCCGCTCACCCTCCCGGTCCAGCAACTGCATGACCGGGGTCGCCGCGACGCCGTGCACCACCACGGAGACGAGCACCACCAGCCCGACGGTGGCCCACAGCAGCTCCGCCTGCGGAAAGTCCGCCTTGGTGGTGGCGTACGCCAGGTAGTAGAACGAGCCCACGCCGCGGATGCCGAACAGCGAGATCACCCAGTGTTCGGCCGACCGGCCAGGCGCGCCGCGCAGCGACAACCAGCCGAAGGCCGGCCGGACCAGGAAGACCAGCGCCAGCCCGACGGCCGCCGCCGGCCAGGTCAGCGGGCCGAGCAGGCCGCCCACGATCGCGCCACCTAGCAGCAGCAACAGCACCAGGGTGAGCAGCCGCTCGACCTGCTCGGCGAAGTCGTGCAGCACCGAGTGGAACTCGTGGGTCCGTTCGGCGGCCCGGATGGCCCGCGCGGCCACGAACACCGCCAGGAAGCCGTACCCGCCGGCCACCTCCACCAGTCCGTAGGCCAGGAAGGTGGCGGCCAGCGCCAGGAAACCCTCGGCATGCCGGGCCAGTCGGAGCTCGCTCGGTGCGCGGAAGAACAGCTTGCCGAGCAGCCAGCCGATGAGCAGGCCGCCGCCCACACCGACGCCCACCTTCCAGAGCACGTCGACGGTGAACCACTCCGCCAGCCACGCGCGCGGGGCGAGGCTGGTCGAGGCGATCGCGATGGCCGCGTAGACGAACGGGAACGCCAGCCCGTCGTTGAGGCCCGCCTCCGAGGTCAGGGCGAAGCGGACCTCGTCCTCGGAATCCTCCACGTCGGTCGGCTCGCCGACCTGCACGTCGGCGGCGAGAACCGGATCGGTCGGTGCCAGCGCGGCACCCAACAGCAGCGCCGCGGCCGGCACCAGACCGGCCCACCACCACCCGAGCAGCGCCACCGCCGCGATGCACAGTGGCATCGCGATGGCCAGCAGTCGCCAGGTGGACGACCACCGGGCCCAGCTCAACGGCCTGTCGATCTTCAACCCGGCGCCCATCAGGGCGACGATCACCCCGATCTCGGTCAGGTGGGTGGTCAGCTCGGGATGGGCCAGCGGGTCCGGTGTCGGCAGCCCGATCGGCAGGAGGAAGACCAGCATGCCGAGGGCGAGGAACGCGATCGGCATGGACAGCGGACGGTGCTCCAACACCCGGGGCAGGATGCCCGCGAGCAGAGCGCCCACTCCCACCAGCGCGAACGCGACGTCTACCGGCTCCACGAACACCACCTCTCGCCGCACCCGCGCGATGCGGGCAGGTGGCCACAGACCATGCCCCGGAAGACTTCCGGCTATGCGTGCGCGGCGTGGTGAACCGGAGTGAGCCTCACCTCGGCCGGGCGAGCGGGGAATCCGCCAGCGCGGCCAGGAGCGCGGCCGGGTCGTCGTAGACCGCCACCGCGCCGGCGCCGGCGAGTTCCCCCCGGCTGGTGCCGCCGCAGGTCAACCCGACGCACGGGATGTTCAGCTTGCCGGCCGCGGCGACGTCCCAGACCGAGTCGCCGACGAAGACGACACGCTCGGCGGCCAGCCCGGACTGCTCCAGCGCCGCTTCGAGAATGTCCGGTGCCGGCTTGCTCTCCCGCGCGTCCGCCGACGACGTGACGGTGTCCACCACGTCGTCGGCGTTCAGGGCCTGCCGCAGCGCACCCACCTCGTGCTCGGCTGCGGAGGTGGCGAGCACCACCCGCAGCCCTCGCTCGGCGCACGCGCGCAGTAGGTCCCTCGCCCCGGGCAGCGGAGTCAGCCGTTCCCAGTACTCGGTGTAGAGGGTGTCGTGCGCCTCGCGCAGCTTCGGGTCGTCATCGCGGTCGCGTTCCGGGCCGAGCAGGTGGTCCAGCAGCTTGTCCGAGCCCATCCCGATCGAGCGGTGCACGGTCGCCATCGGCACCCGGTGGTCGGCCTGGCGTAGCGCCTCCCACCAGCTCACCGTGTGCAGGTAGGTGGTGTCGACGAGCGTTCCGTCGATGTCGAAGAGGACCCCATGGGGTTGTTCGGTGGCCATGAGCGCACTCCTACCCGGTCTGCGGCCGGCTGATTCGTCCGCGCTCGCCGAGGCCGGACGACCTCAGCCGGGCTCGGCCCGCGGAACGAGAATCTCGAACCAGACCGTGGACCCGCGCACCGACGGGTCGGTGCCCCACGCGTCGCTCAGCTCCTCGATCAGGCCCAGCCCGCGCCCGCGACTGCTCAACGTGTCGGTGCGCGTCCGGGTCACGGTGCCCCGGGTGCCGGAGTCGGCGACCGAGACCAGCAGCCGCTCCGGGCTCAGGTCGATCTCCACGCGGGCGGCCGTGCCGGCGTGCAGCAGCGCGTTTGTGGTCAGCTCGCTCGTGCACAGCACCGCCGCGCCGATCACCGACTCGGGCACCTGCCACTCGGTGAGCTGGCCGGTCATCCAGTGCCGGACCCGGCTGGGCGCGGTCGGCTCGGCAGGCACCTCCATCGCCGCCGACCGGCTCGGCTTGAGCGCGTGCTCGACCGCCAGAACGGCCACGTCGTCCTCGGTGCCGCCGGACACCGCGGCGGTGGCCACGGCGCAGAGGGCACGGGGATCACTGGTGCCGGCCTTGGCGACCGCGTCGCCGAGGGTGTCCAGGCCGGCGGTGAGGCTCTGCCGCCGGCGCTCCACCACCCCGTCGCTGAACAACAGCAGGGTGTCGCCGGGCGGGAACGCGACGGTGACCGTGGTCGGGCGCCCACCCAGCCCCAGCGGGGGACCGGCCGGCAGGTCCACGTACTCGGCGTGCGACCGGCCGTCCGGGGCGCTGCGGCGGATCAGCGGGGCGGGATGACCGGCGCTGGCCAGGGTCAACTCCCGCCGTTCGGCGTCGATGACCCCGAACGCCACGGTGGCGAACAGCTCGAGGGTGCCGGCCTCCGCGCCGAGGCTGGTCACCAGCCGGTCCAGTCCGGCCAGCACCGCGTCCGGCGCGGGGTCGGCCAGGGCCAGCGCCCGCAGTGCCGCCCGCACCTGCCCCATCCGCGCGGCGGCCTGCACGTCGTGCCCGGCGACGTCACCCAACACCACGCCCAGCGCGCCGGTGGGCAGCAGGAACGCGTCGTAGAAGTCACCGCCCGCCGCGTTGCCGTCCACCCCCGGGTCGTAGCGGGCCGCGATGCGCAGCCGGGGCAGGTCGGGGAGGTGCTCCGGCAGCATGCTGCGTTGCAGCAGTTGGGCGGTGCCGTGCTGGGTCTCGAACCGCCGGGCCCGTTCCGCCGCCTGACCGATCAGCTCCGCCGAGGCGGCCAGCAGTGCCCGGTCGGCGGCCGACCAGGAGTGCGGCGCCTGGTAACCGACGGTCAACCCACCCCGGATCACCGACGTGCCCAGCGGCAACACGGCCATCGACCGGATCTTCTGGTCGTGGCGGTCCACTGCCGTCTCGCGCAGCGGCTGCCCGTCGCGGGTGAACGACGGCTCGCCCGAGCGGGCCGCGAGCGCGACCGGGCTCGACCAGTCCGCCGGGGCCCGCCGCCACAGCGGCGGCAACCGTTCGTCGGCCTCGTCCATCAGCTCGCCACGGACCCGGCGCACCATCCGCCAGCCGCCGCCACCCTCGTCGACCACGAAGGCGACCCGGTCGGCGTCGAACGTGGTGATGGTGTGGCGCAGCGCCACCCGAGCCACGTCGTCGAGGGTGAGGGTGCCGGCGAGCGCGGCGGCGACCTCGCTGAGACTCTGCAACTGCTCCGTCACGTGGGTGGTCTCGGCGGCCACCGTCAGGATCCCCACGATCCGCCCGGTGCTGTCCCGGACGGCGGAGTGCCCGCGGGTGAAGACGACAGGCTCGACCACCCCGGAGCTGTCCCGGATCAGGGGGAGCGTGGACTCCTTCTCCAGGAACGGCACACCCTCCCGGTAGGCGCGCTCGATCACGTCACCGAAGCCGGGCAGCGCCCAGACCTCGGCGTACACCTCGGCAGCCGGCCGGCCCAGCGCCGCCGGATGTTTGCTCCCCAGCAACTCGGCATAGCCGTCGTTGTAGAGCAGGACGAGGTCGTCGCCGTACGCCAGGGCCATCGGCATCGGTGAGGCGAGGATCAGCTCGACCACGGCCCGGACCGCCGGATCCCACCTCTCGCGCGGGCCGAGGGCGGTGGCGGACCAGTCGTGGGCGAGCGCGGCGGCCGCACCGGGCCCGGTGGATGCGCCGGGGACCGGAATTGCTGGCGTGGGGACTCGCCCGACCGTTCCTGGCATGTTCGCAGCCTAGCCGGCCGTCGGTCAGCCGCATCCGATCACGTGCACGGGTCGCGGCCGACCCCGGCGCGGTGACTGTTCGGGCAGGTCAGGGCCCCTGTTGGTCGACTTGTCGGAAAAATGGCAGCGAGCCGCGCGGACTGCCGTACCGGTGGCCGGGTATGCGCCCGACGCAGTCCATGCGACAGGAGGGACATCATGCTGAAAACCCTCGCGGTTCGGCAGGCCGACATCGGCGATGCCATCGCCGACACCTGGAGGTCGGTGCTGCTCTTCATCCCGAAGGCAGTGGCCTTCATCGTCATCCTCGTGGTCGGCTGGCTCATCGCCAGAGCGGTCCTCAAGATCGTGGATGCGGTGCTGGAACGGGTGCGCTTCGACCAGGCGGTCGAACGCGGAGGCATCAAACGGGCACTGGAGAGAACGAAGTACGACGCCAGCGACATCCTGGCCAGGCTGGCGTACTACGCCGTCCTGCTGTTCACCCTGCAGTTCGCCTTCGGAGTCTGGGGGCCCAACGCGATCAGTGACCTGATCAGCGGTGTGGTGGCCTGGCTGCCGCGCGCGTTCATCGCGATCGTCATCGTGGTGGTCGCTGCCGCGATCGCCAACGCAGCCCGGGATCTGGTCACCGGGGCGCTGGGCGGGCTCTCGTACGGCAAGGTCCTGGCCGACCTGACGGCGATCTTCATCATCGCGCTCGGCGTGATCGCCGCGCTGAACCAGGTGGGTATCGCCACCACTGTCACCACTCCGGTGCTGATCGCGGTGCTCGCCACGGTCGCCGGCATCCTGATCGTCGGCGTCGGCGGTGGTCTGGTGAAGCCGATGCAGAACCGCTGGGACGGTTGGCTCGACCGGGCCGCCCAGGAAGCCCGGGCGGTGCAGGAGCACCGGCGGGCCAACGCTGCCGGGCGCGGCGACATGGAGCGGCAGATGGCCGACCGTGGCGGCGACCGGACCCAGGCCATGCCCCGGGTCGACGAGCAGTCGACGATGTCCGGTGGACGCGGCACGTACCAGTCCGGTGCGGCCGACGAGAGTCAGCAGTACCGCCCGTAGCGGGGCGCACGGCGCGATCGTGAGGGGGAGGGCGTCCGCGTTACGCGGGCGCCCTCCCCACGTCGCGAGTGGTACGGGGTGACCGCCGGTCAGGAGCGGTCGAGCGAACGGGCCAGCGCGCAGACGGCGACGAGCCGGGCGAGCGGCCACTCCGGCTCGCCCCAGTCCACCGGGCCCCGCGGCGGCGTCCAGCCGTGCTCCAGGGCGGCCGCGCGTACCCCCTCGGCGTAGCCGGCGAGCGTCGCGGCGGTCAACGGCCGCCGGTCGCCGTCCAGGCTGTCCCGGACGGCGGCGGCGTGCTGGTCGACGAGCGCCAGCAGCCCGGGACGGGCGGCGGCGGCGGCGAGGCCGGCGGTGCCCACGGAGACGGTGAGGGCGGCCAGGGAGGAGCGCGCCGACTCGACGGCGGTCCCGCTGGCGGCCAGGTGGTACGGCACACGCATGGTGACCGAGGCTAACCGACAGGTGACCGGGTCGACCTCGGCCGCTCGGCGGGTGTCGCTTGGGCCACTGGACGAGTCGGGGCTGGCCGCGAGGGTTGATCCGGCACAGACGGGGCAGCAGGAGAGCAACGGTGCGGCGCGGCACAGAGCACGGCCGCCGCCGGTGGGACGGCACACCAGCACGGAGGGTGATGATGGGGGAGCGGACGGACGGCCCGGACGAGCGGCACCGGCGGCCGGCGGGGGTCAGCGACGAGACGATCGCGGCGCTGGGCAAGCTCAGCGAGGCGCTGGAGTGCGTGGAACGGGCCCGTGGACACCTGTACTCGTTGCACCAGCTGATCGGGCACGCCGACCTGATGCTCGACGACGCCGTGGAGCAGTTCCGTACGGCCGGCCATCCGCACCTCGCCGACCGGATCGACACCGAACTGCTCGGCCGCAACGTGATCGCCGGCCGTTGGACGTTCCAGATCGTCGAGGACTTCGACGACGGTTACCACGCCTTGTTCCGCGAACTGGACCGGCAGGCCCGGGAGGAGTTGGTGGGCGGGCGGCGTCACCTGTACGAGGCGGAGATGAAGGAGCGCCGCCGTACCCGGGGCCGGCCGGGACACGAGGCCCGGCCAGCCGGCGACGGCTAGTCGCCTGTCGCGTTGGCGGGCCGGCGCCGGGCGGCGTCGTCGGCGATGATCACGGTCGCCACCATGAGCGCGACGCAGAGGCTGAACAGCCAGGAGTCGTCGGAGACGAGCCAGGCCGACACGGGCGCCTGCAGCGCGGCGAGCAGGAAGCCGAGCCAGGCGAGGCGGCGCTGACGCGTGGAGAGGATTCCGGAGCCTTGATGCATCCCGAAATTCTTACGCGAACGGGCTCGATTGCCGTCACCCGATCGGCCGATTCTGGCTGAGCTGTCCGCTTTTTCAACCGTCCGGACACCAGTTCTTGTCGCGACGCACGGGCGGCTCCGACCTTCGGTAGGGTGCGCTGCGGCAGGATGGTTTCCCGTGTCGACCTCGCCCGCGCCGCCCCGCGCCACGCTGCTCCTGCTGGCCTATCTCGCGTTCGTCAGCCTCGGCCTGCCCGACGGGCTGCTCGGCGTCGGCTGGCCGTCGATCCGGGCGGACTTCGGCGTACCCACCGAGGCGGTCGGGTTGCTGCTCACCGCCGGTACGGTCGGCTATCTGGCCTCCAGCGTGCTGGCCGGTTTCACGCTGGCCCGCGTCGGCGTGGGCGCGCTGCTCGCCGGCAGCACCCTGCTGGCCAGCCTGGCGCTTACCGGTTACGCGGTGAGCCCCGGGCTGGCCGTGCTCGTGGGCTGTGCGCTGCTGCTCGGGCTGGGCTCCGGCGCGGTCGACTCCGGTCTCAACGCGTACGCCGCCGGTGCCTTCGGCCCGCGACACATGAACTGGCTGCACGCCTTCTTCGGCCTCGGCGTGGCGATCGGTCCACTGATCATGACGGCGGCGCTCAGCGCCGGGCTGGCCTGGCGGTGGGGGTACGGCATCGTGGCGGGCGCCCAACTCGCCCTCGCCGGCGCGTTCGCGCTCACCGTACGCGCCTGGCAGCGCCGCGCTCCCGCTTCCGAGCCGGGCTTGGGGACGACCGGGGCCGCTCCGGCGGTCCGGGTGCCCGTCCTCGCCACGCTGCGCCTGCCGGCGGTCTGGTCCGGGGCGTTGGCCTTCGCCCTGTACGTGGCCATCGAGGTGTCCGCCGGACTCTGGGCGTTCCTGCTGCTCACCCAGGGACGCGGTCTGAGCGGCGCCGTGGCGGGCGGCTGTGTCTCCGCGTACTGGGGCAGCCTCTTCGTCGGCCGGGTGGTGCAGGGCGTGGTGGCCGAGCGGCTGGGGCCGCGGTTGGTGTTGCGGGTCAGCCTGGGCGGCATGGCCGCCGGCGCGGCGCTGATCGCGGTGCCCGGGTCGGCCGCGCTGGCCGTGCTCGGCCTGGTCGTGGTCGGCTTCGCCGCCGCGCCGGTGTTTCCGTTGCTCACCCTCACCACCGCCGACCGGGTCGGCGCGGCGCACGCCGACCGGGCCATCGGGCTCCAGATCGGCGCCTCCGGTCTGGGCGCGGCGCTCGTCCCCGGCGGGCTCGGCGTGCTGATCAGCAAACTTTCCGTGCAGGTGCTCGGCCCGGCCCTGGTGGTGCTCGCGCTGGCGCTGATCCTGCTCTACGAGCTGGGTGCCCGCCGGCCCGCTGCCGGCAGTGGGCCGGGGCAGACCGGCGCCGCCGGCAGTGGGCCGGGGCAGACCGCCGCCGGGCCGGAGCGGACCGGATCCGGTGCGGCCGGGGCGCCGGCCCAGGCCCGGAGCGCCGCGTCCGACGCGGACTATCCGTTGTCCGGCCCGGTCCGGCCGGTCGTCGACGGGCGGTAGGCGCGCTGGGGGTCGGTCGCCTCCCGTCCGGTGCCCTCGGCCTGACCGTCGCGGTCGGCCGCTGCGGGCCCGTGCCCGAAGGCCGCCTCCTCACCGGCGTCGTTGCCGGTCACGTCGTCGGCCTGCCCGTCGATGCTGGAGCCCGCCACGGCGCGCTCCAACTCCTCCAGCGGAAGCCGTTCCTCGTCGCGCCACACCCTGTCGTCCGTCATGACTACAGCCGTACCCGGGCGCGATGATCGCAAACGGGTGCCGGCCGGGCCGAAACGCCACGACGGCCGCCGGGGAGTCCGGCGGCCATCGTCGTTCGGTACGAGGTCACGGCTGCGGGCGATCCACCTGGCCACGCCAGCCGCCGGTCTCCTGACCGCGCCGCTCGATGAACGTCTTGAACCGCTCCAGGTCGCCCTTGGCCCGCCGGTCGACGATGCCGAGCTTGTCGCCGGCCTGCTCGACCACCCCGTGCGGCTCGAACTCGAGCTGGAGGGTGACCCGGGTCTTGGCCTCGTCCAGGCGGTGGAAGGTCACCACACCCGCCTGCTGGGTGCCGCCCGTGGAACGCCAGGCGACCCGCTCGTCGGGCAACTGCTCGGTGATCTCGGCGTCGAACTCACGCTTCACGCCGGCGATGTCCACCGTCCAGTGGGTCATCGTCTCGGAGAGCTGCCGGACCTCCTGCACGCCCTCCATGAACTGGGGGAACTCCTCGAACTGCGTCCACTGGTCGTACGCGGTGCGGACGGGTACGGCTACCTCGACGTGTTCGGTAACGCCACTCATCAGGAACCCTCCTTCAGTCGCGGGTGAGGATGGGATCGGGGGACGATCCCGCTCACCAGCGGGTTGTCTCGTTCTTGTGCCCGAGCGCCGCCCACACCTCGGAGACCGTCTGGTACTCGGTGCCCTCGGGCAGCCGCTCCAGCGCCGCCACGATGTCGTCCGGCGCCTCGTTCTCGCGGGCGCTGGCGATGAGCACCAGTCGGTCGCCCGGCAGCGCGCTCATCGAGATGAACCGGCCGAGCCGGCTGCGCTGCTCGACGTCCGTGGAACTCATCCCCTGCGGCGTGCCGGTGCGCAGGTCGCCCGCCGGGGCCGTGGTGATCTCCGGCTGGTCCTCGCCGGCCGGTTCCGGCACCCGGGACTCGTCGACCCGAGAGCCGCCGGTCCCCGGCCCCTGAATGAGGCCGCTGACCTCCTGGCTCATCTGCTCGTCGATCCTCGGTCCGTGCTTGCTGTTGCCACGCTCCATGCCTTCTGCGCTACCCGGCACCCCGGCCGCTAAACCGGCACCACGTCACGAACCGGCCCCGGCACCGGACATCCGGGCGGACATCAGGCGTTCAGGAATCGGCCGGCTTCCGTGGCGGCAGCACCGGCTCCTCCGGGTCGGGATCGCCGGCCTGCAACTGCCGGCCGCGCTGCACCTCGGCGTTGATCTGCACGCCCAGCATGAGGGCGGAGTTGGACAGGTAGAGCCAGACCAGGAACGCGATGGCCGCGCCCAGGCTGCCGTAGGTCGTGTCGTACGAGGCGAAGGTGGTCACGTAGAGGCCGAAGCCGAAGGACACCGCCGCCCAGGAGACCAGGGCGACCGCGCCGCCGGGAGTGAGCCAGCGGAAGCGGGGCTGGCGCACGTTCGGGGCGATCCAGAACAGCAGGGACAGCAGCACCATCATGACCAGGGCGAGCACCGGCCACTTCGCCACGCTCCACACCGTCCGGGCCAGGCCACCGGCGTGGATCAGGTCGCCGACCGCGTCGGTGACCGGGCCGCTGACGATCAGCGCGAGGGCGACCACCGCGAGCAGCACCAACGTCACCGCGGCCAGACCGATCTGCACCGGCCGCAGCTTCCAGACCGGCCGGCCCTCGGTCACTCCGTAGATCGCGTTGGAGGCGCGGGTGAACGCCCCGATGAAGCCCGACGCCGACCACAGCGCGCCGAGCAGACCGAAGCTCAGCAGCACCTTGACGTTGCTCTGCTGCACCACCACGGCCCGGATCACCCCGATCATGCCGCCGTCCTTCTCGGCCACCACCGAGCCGGCACCGACCTGCCGGGCGAGGTCGACCACCGTGTCCAGGGTCCGCTCGCCGTCGGAGACCAGACCGACCAGGGCCACCACCACGATGGCGGACGGGAAGAGCGCCAGCACCCCGTAGTAGGTGAGCGCGGCAGCCCAGTCGGAGCAGTTGTCGTTGACGAAGTTCTGCACGCTGCGGACCAGCACCCCGCGCCACGTCCGCCAGCTCAGCTGTCGCATCCGCCGGGGCACCCGCTCGCCCGGCGTGCCGGCGCGCGTCGTACCGGGCTCCGTGGTCGTCATGCCCGCTCCCTGTGCCCCGGCCACCGGATGACCGGTCATCCGGTCGGGCCTGGCCCGGCCGGTACCCGCAGCGGGACATCGACAAACCAGCGCCGACGTCGCCGCGGCGTGCCGGCCCGCCCGCGGGGCGCCCTGGCGTGCCCGTCCCACCCGCGAGACGCTGTGGTTTGCCGTCGCACCCGCGGGGAATCCAGACAGTCACCCTGTCGACACGGAGGAGGACGAGATGCCCGGGCGCGAAGACCTGCCCAGCACGCTGCGGCGCTCTCCGGACAAGGCGCAGCGCACCTGGGAGAAGACACACGACTCGGCGGTGGAGACCTACGGCGAGGGCGAGCGGTCGCACCGCACCGCCTTCGCGGCGGTGAAGCACCAGTTCGAGAAGGTGGGCGACCACTGGGAGCCCAAGGGCCGCAAGGGCCCGAGCGACAGCCAGGCCGCCGGCGGCGGCCCGGAGCGGCGCGCACCCACCGCCGGTGGGGTGGACGCCAACGCCAGCAAGGACCACCTCATGTCGGTGGCCCGCAGGCTGGACGTACCCGGCCGGTCGAGCATGACCAAGCCGGAGCTGGTCACGGCCATCGAGAAGGCCAACGACCGGGCCACGCGCAAGGCTCGCGGCGACTGACCCACCCACAACGTGGTACGGGCGGACGCGCCACCCCTGCGTCCGCCCGTACCGCTCACCAGCGCCCGCCGCCGGGCGCCTCGATGTGCACCGCCTTCGTGGCCGTGAACTCGTCCAGCAGCTCCGGGCCGTACCCGAAGCCCTGCCCGCTGGCCCGGCGCGGATGCGCGGCGCCGCCGGGCGCCCCGCCGAACACCGAGTTGATCTTCACGGTGCCCACCGGCAGCTCCCGCCAGGCCCGCTGCGCATGGCTCATCGACGCGGTCAGCACGGTGGCGGCGAGCCCGTACGGGGAGTCCGCGGCGCAGGTCAACGCCTCGTCGAAGGAGTCGACCACCACCACCGGGGCGACCGGCCCGAACGTCTCCTCCCGGACCAGCACCATGTCGTGCCGGCAGTCGGTGACCACAGTCGCCGGGTAGTACGCCCCGGGTCCGTCCGGCACCTCTCCGCCGGTACGCACCCGCGCGCCGGCCGCCACCGCCGCGCTCACCTGCCCGTGCACGTGGTCGCGGTGCCGCCTGTCGACGAGCGGCCCCAGCTCGGTGCCCGGGTCGCGACCCGGCCCGACCCGTAGGGCGCCGGCGCGTCGCACAAGCGCCGCCACGAAGTCGTCGGCCACCGTCCGGTGGACGTAGATCCGCTCCACCGCCACGCAGATCTGCCCGGCGTTCGCGAACGCGCCGAGCGCGGCCTGCTCCGCCGCCCAGTCCGGGTCGACACCCGCGTCGACGACAAGCGGGTCGCTGCCGCCGTTCTCCAGCAACACCTTCGCGCCGGTACGCGCCGCGGCGGCGGCGATCGTCCGCCCGGTCGCCGTGGAACCGATGTGCGCGACCACGTCCACGTCCTGCGCGGCAAGCGCCGCGCCGACCTCCGCGCCGCCGGTGAGCAGGGACAGCACGCCGGCGGGCAGCGCCCCGTCCAGGGCGCGCGTCAGCAGCCAGCCCGTCGCCGGCGTTCGCTCGCTGGGCTTGTAGAGCACCACGTTGCCGGTGACCAGTGCCGCGCCGAGCAGCCCGCAGGAGACCGCCACCGGGTCGTTCCACGGGGTGAGAGCGGCGACCACGCCCCGCGGCTGCGGAGTCAGGAAGTCCACCGCCTCCAGTGCGCCGTTCAGCGTCCGCCCGCCGCGCAGGGGGGCCAGCTCCGCGTACTGTCGCAGGGTGCCGATGCCCGCCTCGACGCCACCGCGGGCGTCCGCGAGTGGCTTGCCCATCTCCGCGGTGACCGCCGCCGCAAGTTCATCGGTGATCGCCGCGACCGCGTCCGTGGCGCGGTGCAGCATCGCCGCCCGCTCCGCCGGCGCGGTCGCCGCCCACTGCGCAGCCGCGTTCCGGGCCGCCTGGGCCGCCTTGCCGACCTCGTCGGCCGTCGCGATGGGCACCGAACTGACCGGTTCGCCGTCCGCCGGATCGTGGACGACCAGCTCGCCGCCGGCGCCGCCCGCGCCCCACACCCCGCCCACCAGCTGCGCAACCGTGTACATGCGGCGCTGGATGCCCCGGCCCCGGCGAGACAAACGCGTTTCGCCCGGTTGCGCGCCGGGTAGGCGGATCGGGTGACTACCACCGGCGCGCAGAGCGCGGACGCCGTCGTCGTCGGAGCCGGGCACAACGGCCTCGTCGCGGCGAACCTGCTGGCCGACGCCGGGTGGGACGTGGTGGTGCTGGAGGCGACAGCGGTACCCGGTGGCGCGGTCCAGTCCGCCGAGGTGACGGCACCTGGCTACCTGAGCGACCTCTACAGCTCGTTCTACCCCCTGGGGTACGCCTCACCGGTGCTGGACGGCCTCGACCTGGGCGCGTACGGGCTCTCCTGGCGGCACGCCCCGGACGTGCTGGCACACCTGCTGCCCGACGGCCGGGCCGCGGTGATCAACCGGGATCCCGACGTCACGGCGGCCTCGCTGGAGCAGTTCGCCCCGGGCGACGGCAAGCGCTGGCTGAACGCGTACACCGACTGGCTCGACGTGGCCGAGCCGATGCTGATCACGATCACCTCTCCGTTCCCGCCGGTACGAGGCGGGCTGGGCCTGCTGCGCCGGCTGCGGATCGCGGGCGCGCTACGGCTGGCCCGGCGGCTCGTGGTGCCGGTGCGCAAGCTCGGCGACGAGCTCTTCGACGGCCCGGGCGGGCCGGCGCTGCTGGCCGGGTGCGCCCTGCACACCGACCTGTCCCCGGAGGAGGCCGGCTCCGGCGTGTACGGCTGGCTGCTGGCCATGCTCGGCCAGCAGGTCGGCTGGCCGGTGCCCGACGGCGGCGCGCGGCAGATCACCAACGCGCTGGTGGCCCGTCTGGAGCAACGCGGGGGCCGCATCCTCTACGGCGCGCGTGTCGACCGGGTGCTCACCGCGCGTGGCCGGGCGATGGGCGTTCGCACCGAGGGCGGCGCGCTGTGGCGGGCCCGTCGAGCGGTCCTCGCCGACGTGCCCGCCCCGGCCCTCTACCTCGACCTCGTCGGCGCGGCGGCACTGCCGTCGCGGCTCGTGGAAGATCTGGCGCACTTCCGGTGGGACGGCTCGACGCTGAAGGTGGACTGGGCGCTCTCCGCCCCGGTGCCGTGGACCAACCGGGAGGTCGCAGGCGCCGGCACGGTGCATCTCGGCGCGGACCTCGACGGGCTGACCCGCTACGCCGGCGAGCTGGCCCGTGGTGAACTGCCCCGCGACCCGTTCCTGCTGGTCGGGCAGATGTCAGTGGCTGACCCCAGCCACTCACCGCCGGGCACCGAGTCGCTCTGGTCGTACACCCATCTGCCGTTCCGCCAGGACTGGCGGGCCGAGGAGATCGCCGGGCACGTACAGCGCATGGAGGACGTGCTGGAGGCGGCCGCCCCGGGCTTCCGGCAGCTGATCGTGGGCCGACACGTGGCCGGGCCCGCCGATCTGGAGAAGGGCGATCCAAGCCTGGTCGGGGGCGCGCTCGGCGGGGGGACCGCCGCCGCGTACCAGCAGCTGTTCCTGCGCCCGATTCCCGGCCTGGGTCGGGCGGACACCCCGGTGGACCGGCTCTTCCTGGCCAGTTCGTCGGCGCACCCGGGCGGTGGGGTGCACGGCGCCCCGGGCGCGAACGCGGCCCGCGCGGCCCTGGCCCGCGACCGAGCCGTGACGGGCGCCGCCTACGCGAAGGTCATCTCCACCGCACACAGCACGATCTACCCCGCCTGACCCGACCCCACCTCGGTGTTCAAGAGGTGTGCGTCAGATTCCGGCTCGCCGGTGACGCACACCTCTTGGTCAACAGGGTGGCGGAGGAGTCACTTGGTGATGTTGCGGTGTTTGCTGCGCAGGCGGAACGGCATCAGGGCGCTCTCGACCTTGGTCGCGGTGGTCATCTTGGAGACGCCGTCGCGCCGCTCCTCGAAGCGGATCGGGACCTCGAGGATCGTGTGCCCCAGCTTGGTGGCCAGGTAGTGCATCTCGACCTGGAAGCTGTAACCGTTGGACTGCACCCGGTTCAGGCCGATGTCCTTCAGCGCGTCGGCCTGCCAGATCTTGAAGCCGGCGGTCAGGTCACGGATGCGTACCCGCAGCAGCGTGTGCACGTAGAGGTTCGCCCATCCGCTGAGCGCGCGCCGGTACAGCGGCCAGTTCTCGTCCAGCTCACCACCGGGCACGTACCGGGAGCCGATCACCACGCCGGCCTGGGTGGAGAGCAGCGCGCCCAGCATCCCCGGCAGCGCCTCCGGCGGGTGCGACAGGTCGGCGTCCATCTGCGCGACGAACTCGGCGCCGCCCTCCAGAGCCCTGCTCATCCCGTCGACGTACGCCCGGCCCAGGCCCTCCTTGCCGGCCCGGTGCATCACCTCGATCCGTTCCGGATACTCGATGGCCAGCTTGTCGGCCACCTCGCCGGTGCCGTCGGGGGAGTTGTCGTCGGCGACGAGGATGCGCAGCCCGGGCAGCGGCAGTGCGAGCAGCCGCTCGACAAGCGCCGGAAGGTTGCCCGCCTCGTTGTAGGTGGGCACGACGACTGTCAGGTGTGCGTCTCGCCACGGCGACGGCAGCTGGACGGGCTGGATCATGTCGGACATCCTCGGTTTGCGGACAGGGCTACCTGAGAGGGTAGCCAGTTGCCCGATCCGGATTGAAAGGCTCCCCGTCGCTCGGGCCGACTGCTGGGGGTGGCGCGCTCAGCGCAGCCCGGCGAACCGTCGCGGTGAGGCGTCCCGCCAGGTGCCCGGGTCGGTCTGTGTCACTGGGAGACCTTCCGTCGGACGGCGATGTCGGAGAGCCGGTCCAGCGTCTCCCGGTTGCGCAGGTGCAGCACCAGGTCGTTGGCCTTGTTGCGGACCCAGCGCAGCGGGCCGGCGGCGAAGTCCTCCCCGAGGCGGACGCGGGTGGCCCCGCCGTCGACCGGTTCCAGGGTGAACGCCACGATCGCCTCGCCGGCCGGCCACAGGCCGGCGCGCAGCACCAGCCGGTGCGGCGGCTCGCAGACCAGCACCGTCGACGCGTCCTGCAACGAGAATGGCCACGGCCCGGCCCGGTGGTGCAGTTGGCTGCCCACCCGCGGCCAGGCGTCGTCCACGTCGCGCACGTGCGCCGTCCCGACCACCCAGTCGCTGTACGTCCATCCGTCGGCCAGCACGTCGAACACCTGCTGCGGGGGAGCGTCGATCACTTTCTCCACTATCGCCACCGGGATCCCATACCCTCGTCCCGACGGAGGCTAACGGGCCGGTGGGTTAGCTTCTCGGAAGCGGCGGGTAAGGCCGACGCGGGGCACCGCCGGCGGCGTTGGCCCACGGCGCCGCAGTCGACGTTTACTCCTCGGGGCGCCGGGAACCCGCCGGCTGTGCGACAGGACCAGGAGGATCCGTATCAGCGCAGGTCAGCCCGGGTGTACGCCGGTGTTGGCCGGGCTGGTCACGGGCCTGCCGAACCCACCGGGGGCGTCCTGTACGACGCGGTCCTGCTCGACCGCGACGGCACCCTGATCGAGGATGTGCCGTACAACGGCGACCCGGAGAAGGTACGCCCGGTCCCGGGGGCGCGGGCGGCGCTGGACCGGTTGCGGGCCGCCGGGCTGCGCCTGGCGGTGGTGACGAACCAGTCGGGCCTGGCCCGGGGCTATTTCAGCGCCGAGCAGATGCGGGCGGTGCACGCCCGAGTGGAGGAGCTGCTGGGCGGCTTCGACGCGTGGCTGGTCTGCCCGCACGACGACTCCGACGGATGCGACTGCCGCAAACCCGCGCCCGGTCTGGTGTACGCCGCCGCCCGTGAGCTGGGCACGAGCGCCTCGCGCTGCGTGCTGGTGGGCGACATCGGCCGCGACGTGGGCGCCGCGTTGGCAGCCGGGGCGGCAGGGGTGCTGGTGCCCACCCCGGTGACCCGACCGGAGGAGGTCGCCGCCGCCGGCTGGGTGGCAGCGGACCTGCCCTCGGCGGTGGACGAGATCCTGCGCCGCCAGCGGGCCGTGCGACCCGCGCGGGCCGGCGACCCGGTGGGTACGGCGTTGGTGGTGCGCTCGGACTCGGCCGGGGACGTGCTCGTCACCGGGCCGGCGATCCGCGCCGTCGCGGCCGGCGCCCAGCGGGTGGTGCTGCTGTGCGGCCCGCGCGGACGCGCTGCCGCCGAGTTGCTGCCCGGCATCGACGAGATCATCGAGCATCCGCTGCCGTGGATCGACCCCGCGCCGGCGCCTGTCGACCCGGACGCCATGCGGGACCTGACGGCCCGCCTCGCCGCCGTCGGCGCGGACGAGGCTGTCGTCTTCACCTCGTTTCACCAGTCCGCCCTGCCGCTCGCGCTGCTGCTGCGGATGGCCGGGATCACCCGGATCGCCGCGATCAGCGACGACTACCCGGGCTCCCTGGTGGACATCCGCCACCGGGTGCCGGTGGGCGTTCCCGAACCCGAGCGGGCGCTCTCCCTCGCCGCCGCCGCCGGCTACGGGCTGCCGGTCGGCGACGAACCCGTGCTCAAGCTCCGGGACGACGCCGTGGCATCCCGCCCGGCCGCTGCCGGTGACCCCGGCTACGTGGTGCTGCACCCCGGGTCGGCCGCGTCGAGC
Organism: Micromonospora sp. NPDC049275; assembly: GCF_043197115.1. Taxonomy (NCBI): domain Bacteria; kingdom Bacillati; phylum Actinomycetota; class Actinomycetes; order Micromonosporales; family Micromonosporaceae; genus Micromonospora; species Micromonospora sp. NPDC049275. Next base: position 96,124 of record NZ_JBICSN010000006.1, on the reverse strand, counting down.
CGGGCCTGCCCGACCGAGCTGGCGGTACGGATCGCCGCGGCGCTGACCGCCGCCGGGCATCGGGTACTGGTCACCGGCGGGCCGGACGAGCGTACGGCCACCGCCCGGGTCGCGGCGGCGGGCGGCACCGACCTGGGCGGCCGGACGGACCTGGCCGGGCTGGCCGGGCTCGTCGCCGACGCCGCCGCCGTGGTGGTCGGCAACACCGGGCCCGCGCACCTGGCCGCGGCGGCCGGGGTGCCGGTGGTGAGCCTGTTCGCGCCGACGGTCCCCTTCGGGCAGTGGGGGCCCTACCGGGTGCCCACCGTTCGGCTCGGCGACGCGGCCGCGCCCTGCCGGGACACCCGGGCGGCCAGCTGCCCGGTCCCGGGGCACCCCTGCCTCAGCGGCGTCGACCCGGCCGAGGTGGTCGAGGCGGTACGCACGCTCGTGCCCAGCGGCGGTGGCATCCGATGAACATCCTGCTCTGGCACGTGCACGGCTCCTGGACCACGTCCTTCGTGCACGGCAACCACCGCTACCTGGTCCCCACCACATCCGACCGGGGCCCGTACGGCCTCGGCCGGGCCCGCACCTACCCGTGGCCGGACAGCGCCGTCGAGGTGGTCCCCGACGACCTGCCCGGCAGCGACGTCGACCTGGTCATCCTGCAACGCCCCGAGGAGATCGACCTGGCCGAGCAGTGGCTGGGGCGTCGTCCCGGGCGCGACATCCCCGCCATCTACGTCGAGCACAACACCCCCAAGGGGGACGTGCCGAACACCCGCCACCCGATGGCCGACCGTGGTGACCTGCTCGTCGCCCACGTCACCGGGTTCAACCAGATCTTCTGGGACACCGGCGCGACCCGCACCCGCGTGATCGACCACGGCATCGTCGCGCCGGCCGTGTCGTACACCGGTGAACTGGACCGGCTCGCCGTGGTGATCAACGAACCGGTGCGACGGGGCCGGGTCACCGGCACGGACCTGCTGCCGCAGTTCGCCGAGATCGCGCCGCTGGACGTGTTCGGCATGGGCGTGGCGGGCCTGGCCGACCACCTCGGGCTGCCCGCCGACCGGCTCACCAGTCACGACGACGTGCCCCAGGAGCGGATGCACGCCGAGTTGGCCCGTCGGCGCGCGTACCTGCACCTGTGCCGCTGGACCTCCCTCGGGCTCAGCCTCATCGAGGCGATGGCGATCGGTATGCCTGTCGTCGCGCTCGCCACCACCGAGGCCGTGACCGCGGTGCCACCGGAGGCGGGAGCCCTCGCCACCCGGATGGACACCCTGCTCGACGCCGCCCGCCGGTTCATCGCCGAGCCGGCGGCCGCACGTCAGGCCGGGGTGGCGGCACGGGCCGCCGCGCGCGACAGGTACGGCCTCGACCGTTTCCTCGCTGACTGGGACCGGCTGCTGGAGGAGGAAGTATGCGGATCGCGATGATCTCGGAGCACGCCAGCCCGCTCGCCATCCTCGGAGGCGAGGACGCCGGCGGCCAGAACACGCACGTCGCCGAGCTGTCCGCCGCGCTCGTCGCGGCCGGGCACGAGGTGCGGGTCTACACCCGCCGTGACGCGCTCGACCTGCCGGTGACCGTGCGCGCCCCGGACGGGTACGACGTGGTGCACGTGCCTGCCGGCCCGGCCGAACCGGTCGTGAAGGACGCGCTGCTGCCGCACATGCGGGAGTTCAGCAGGTGGTTGGTCGAGCGGTGGCGGGGCGGGGACTGGACGCCCGAGGTGATCCACGCGCACTTCTGGATGAGTGGCCTGGCCGCGCTGACCGCCGGTCGGCAGACCGGGGTGCCGGTGGTGCAGACGTACCACGCGCTGGGCACTGTCAAGCGCCGCTACCAGGGCGTGCAGGACACCAGCCCGGCCCGGCGCATCTCCTACGAGCGGGAGTTGGGCCGGTCGGTGGACCGGGTGGTCGCCCAGTGCCGTGACGAGGTCGGCGAGCTGGTCCGGATGGGGGTGCCCCGGTCCCGGATGACAGTCGTGCCCTCCGGGGTCAACCTCGCCTCGTTCGCTCCGCTCGGGCCGGTCGCCGACCGCGAGCCGGGCCGAGCCCGGATCCTGACCGTGGGCCGGCTGGTCGAGCGCAAGGGTTTCCAGACGGTGGTCCGCGCGATGGCGCTGGTGCCCGACGCCGAGTGCGTGGTGGTCGGCGGCCCGCCCGAGGGGCTGCTGGAGACCGACCCGTACGCCCGGAGGCTGCGCGCCCTGGCCGAGTCGTGCGGGGTCGCCGACCGGGTGCACCTGGTCGGTGCGGTGCCCCGGGAGGAGATGGGCCGCTGGTACCGCTCGGCGGACCTGCTGGTCGCCGCCCCCTGGTACGAGCCGTTCGGGTTGACCCCGCTCGAGGCGATGGCCTGCGGCGTGCCTGTCGTCGGCACCGCCGTGGGCGGCATCCGCGACACAGTGGTCGACGGCACGACAGGCGATCTGGTGCCGGCCCGGGATCCGCAGGCTCTCGCCACCGCGATCCAGCGGCTGCTCGACGACCGGATCCGCCGCTTCCGGTACGCCACGGCGGCGCGTGAACGGGCCCGGTCGCGCTACTCGTGGGCGGTCGCCGCCGAACGCCTGGCCGAGGTCTACGGCGAGGTCGCCGCGGTGCGCCGGCCCACCCGGGTGGTGGCCTGATGCCGGCGGGCAGCCCGCTCGACGCGCACCTGACCAACCTCGCCGCGGCACTGACGCCCTACCGCAGCTGTGAACCGCAGGTGGCGCGCTGGGGCGCGGACCTGGCGCACCGGCTGGTCGGTGGCGGGCGCCTGCTCGTGGCCGGCAACGGCGGTAGCGCCGCCGAGGCTCAGCACCTCACCGCCGAGCTGGTGGGAAAGCTGCACGACGACCGTCAGCCCCTGTCGGCCATCGCTCTGCACGCCGAGACCAGCGCCGTGACAGCCATCGCCAACGACTACGGCTACGCCGACGTCTACGCCCGTCAGGTCCGCGCCCACGGCCGGCCCGGCGACGTCCTGTTGCTGCTGAGCACCAGCGGCACCAGCCCGAACCTGCTCACCGCCGCGCACGCCGGGCGCGATGCCGGCCTCACCACGTGGGCGCTCACCGGGCCCGCCCCCAACCCTCTCGCCGACGCCTGCGACGAGGCGCTCGCCGTGTCGTCGGCCGACAGCCAGGTCGTCCAGGAGCTGCATCTCGTCACCAGCCACCTGATCTGCGAGTACCTGGAACAGGAACTGCCCGCCGCGCTGGCCGCCGCCGGTGCCGTACGCGTGCCCACCGAGCCGACGCCGGCCGGTCGGCTCGCGTCCGGTCCGGTGCGGACCGGAGTCGAGGTGGTGCTCGACGGTGGGGCCGGACAGCAGGTCGACGCGTGAGGATGAGGAGGACAGCGTGAGGGGACCCGTGGTGGTGGTCGGGGACACCCTGCTCGACCGGGACGTGGAAGGGGTGGTGAGCCGCCTCTGCCCGGACTCCCCGGTGCCGGTGCTCGACGAGACCTCCGCCGTCGACCGGCCCGGCGGCGCCGGCCTCGCGGCGGTCTTCGCGGCCGCGCAGGGCGCCGACGTGGTGCTGGTCACCGCCCTCGCCGACGACGCCGGGGGCGCCCGGCTCAGTGCGCTGCTCGCCGCCGCCGGCGTGCAGGTGTACCCGCTGAGCCTGTCCGGCGCGACGCCGGAGAAGATCCGGCTGCGGGCCCGGGGCCGGGTGCTGCTGCGCCACGACCGGGGCGGCGCCTCCGGTGAGCCGGGCCAGCCCTCCGACGAGGTGCTGCGGGTGCTCGCCGCGGCGTCGGCGGTGCTGGTCAGCGACTACGGCCGGGGAGTGGCCCGGCAGCCCGCGCTGCGCGCCGCGCTGGCCGCCACCCGCGCGCCCGTCGTGTGGGACCCGCACCCGCGCGGTCCGGCGGCGGTGCCCGGTGTCCACCTGGCTACGCCGAACGAGTCGGAGGTACGCGAGCTGGTCCCCGCGCTGCCCGGCGCGTCCCGGCTGGCCACCGCGTCCCGGGGAGCGCAGGGCCTGCGTCGGCGGTGGCGGGCGGGCGCGGTCGCGGTGACGTTGGGCGGTGACGGCGCGCTTCTCTGCCACGCCGGGTCGACGCCGCTTGTGGTGCCCACCCCGGGAAGCGCCGAGGGTGACACCTGCGGGGCGGGTGACCGGTTCGCCGCCGCCGCCAGTCTCGCGCTGGCCCAGGGCGCGCTGGTCTCCGAGGCCGTGCAGGTGGCGGTCGCCGAGGCGTCCGCGTACGTGGCGGGTGGGGGAGTGGCCACGGCACTGCCACCACCGGAGCAGTCGTTTCCACCCGTCCGGCGGGCGGGAACGAACCTTCGACCGGCGAGCGCGTACGGAGTCGCCGGCCCGGGTGGTGAGCGGGTGGGCGTCGCGGCGGTCGCCACGCTGCTGGCCGAGGTGCGGGGCGCCGGCGGCACGGTGGTGGCGACCGGAGGCTGCTTCGACCTGCTGCACGCCGGGCACCTGGCCACCCTGCAGGCAGCCCGGCAGCTCGGCGACTGCCTGATCGTCTGCGTGAACTCCGACAGCAGCGTGACCGGGTTGAAAGGGCCGGACCGGCCGGTGATGGCCGAGGGGGATCGTGCCCGGCTGCTGGCCGCGCTGAGCTGCGTCGACGCCGTCCTCGTCTTCGACGAACCGACGCCGGAGGCGGTGCTGTCCTGGCTGCGCCCGGACGTGTGGGTCAAGGGCGGCGACTACGCGACAGGCGGCCCGGACGCTGTCGGGCTTCCCGAGGCGGAGGTCCTGCGCCGCTGGGGCGGGAACACGGTGGTGGTGCCGTACCTGGACGGCCGTTCCACCAGCGATCTGATCGCCCGGTCCGCGGGCGGCCGTGGCACCGGCGCGGGCGGGCGACCGCAGCAGCCGGTCGGGCTCGTCGCGCCGGTGTCGACGACGCGGGAGCGCACCCGATGACCGCCACGAGGTCCGGTGCCGGGCCCACCGTCCTGGTCAGCGGCGGCTCCAGCGGGCTCGGCGCGGCGGTGGTGGCGGCGGTGGCCGCCTCCGGTGGCCGTCCGCTCGTGCTGGACCGCCAGCCGCCCGTCGACGGGGTGTCCTGGACCGAGTGCGACCTCGCCGACACCCGTGCCGCCGAGGTGGCCACCCAGCACCTCGCCGAGCAGGCCGGTGGGCTGGACGCGGTGGTCACGGCCGCGGGCACGGACGTGCCGGGTCGGCTCGCCGACGTGCCGGGGGAGACCTGGGATCGCATCGTGGCCGTCGACCTGCTGGCCACCGCCGCGGTGATCCGGGCCGCGCTGCCGTTCCTGCTGACCTCTCGGGGCCGCATCGTCACGGTCGCCTCGACCCTCGGGGTCAAGGCGGTAAGCGACGCCACGGCGTACTGCGCGGCGAAGTTCGGCGTGGTCGGGTTCACCCGCGCCCTGGCCGCCGAGCTGGCCGGCCAGGTAGGGGTCACCCTGCTCATTCCCGGTGGGATGCGTACCGCGTTCTTCGACGAGCGCGACCCGCAGTACCGGCCGGGGCCGGACGCCATCCTCAACGACCCCGTCGACACGGCCGCGGCGGTCATGTTCGCGCTCAACCAGCCGCCCGGCTGCGCGGTGCGCGAGCTAGTGGTCTGCGCCGAGCAGGAGACGTCGTACCCGTGATCCTCGTGCTGCGCGCCCTCGGCGTCGGCGACCTGGTCACCGCGGTGCCCGCGCTGCGGGCGCTGCGGGCCGCGTACCCCTCTCGGGAGCTGGCGCTCGCCGCCCCCGCCGCCCTGGCCCCGCTTGTCGACCTGGTGGGGTGCGTCGACAGGCTGGTGGACACCGCCGGGTTGGACGGGCCGTCCTGGCCCGGCCCCGCCCCGCAGGTCGCGGTGAACCTGCACGGGCGCGGCCCGCAGTCGCACCGGCTGCTGGTCGCCGCCCGCCCGGGGCGGCTGGTCGCCTTCGCGAACGCCGACGCCGGGTTCGGCGACGGCCCGCGGTGGGTCGACGACGAGCACGAGGTGGACCGCTGGTGCCGGCTGCTGTCCTGGTACGACATCCCGACCGACCGTGGCGACCTCGGGCTGCGCCGGCCCGACCCGACGGGCCGGCCGGCCGGCACCACGGTGCTGCATCCGGGCAGCAAGGTCCCCGCCAAGCGGTGGCCCGCGCAACGGTTCGCCGCACTTGCCCGGGCGCTCACCGACCGGGGGCACCGGGTGCTGGTCACCGGCTCGGCCGACGAGCGCGCGCTGGCCACCCGGGTCGCCGACGCGGCCGGCCTGGACCCGGCCGCTGTGCTGGCCGGCCGGACCGACCTCGGCGCGCTGGCGGCGCTCGTCGCCGACGCCCGGCTGGTGGTCAGCGGCGACACCGGCGTGGCCCACCTGGCCACCGCGTACGGGACCGCGTCGGTGGTGCTGTTCGGGCCGGTGCCTCCGAGCGCGTGGGGGCCGCCGCCGGACCGGCCCCGACACCGGGCACTCTGGGCCGGCGTGGGGGATTGGCGCAGGTGGGACGGGGTAGGAAGCCACCCGACATTGACGGCGCTACGCCTCGACGAGGTGCTCGCCGCCGTGGACGAGGTGGAGAGGGCGGTGCGGGTCTCCGGTGCGGTTGCGGCGTAGCGACCCGGGTCGGCCCGGTTACGGGCGACGCCGACGCGGTAAGGGCTGGACCTTCGTCGATCCGAGCGGTGCGGTCGTGCGGGATCCCGCGACCCTGACGCGGCTGCGGGAGCTGGTGATCCCCCCGGCCTGGCAGGACGTGTGGATCGCGCCGCACGCGAACGGGCACATCCAGGCGACAGGCATCGACGCGGCCGGCCGCAAGCAGTACGTCTATCACCCGGTGTGGCGGGAGAAGCAGGACGCGGCGAAGTTCGACCGCATGCTGGAGGTGGCCCAGCGGCTGCCGGCGCTGCGGGAACGGGTGGCGCGGGACCTGGGCGGGCGCGGGCTGGGTCGGGACCGGGTGCTGGCCACCGTGGCTCGCCTGCTCGACATGGGGATGTTCCGGGTGGGCAGCGACCAGTACGCGGCCGGCGACGACCCGACGTTCGGGGTGTCCACCCTGCGCCCGGAGCACGCCCGCCGACGCGGCGACTGCGTGGTCTTCGAGTTCCCCGCCAAGGGTGGTATCGAGCAGGTGCGCCGGATCGAGGACCCGGAGCTGTGCGAGGTGCTTGTCAACCTGCGCCGCCGTCGCCGGTGGGCGGACCGGCTGTTCGGCTACTGGGACGGCCGGGAGTGGCGTGACGTCCGCAGCGACGAGGTCAACGGCTACCTCCGCGACGCCTGTGGTGGTGAGATGACCGCCAAGGATTTCCGTACCTGGCATGCCACGGTGCTCGCCGCCGCCGAGTTGGCCGCGGCCGATCCGGCCCGCTCGGTCACCGCCCGGCGCAGGTCGGTGGCGGCGGTGATGCGGGCGGTGGCCGATCTGCTGGGCAACACCGCGACTGTGGCGCGGACGTCCTACGTGGACCCGCGGGTCGTCGACCTCTACCACGACGGAGTGGTGGCGCCCGTCGACCGGGACGCGCCGCGCGAGGAGATCGAACGGGTCGTCTTGGAGTTGCTGGAGAAGGCGTGACCGGCCCCGCCGACGATCCTGGGGGGGAAGCGGCGGGACCGGGGTCTCGGCCCGGGGTGGCACCGGGCGGCCGCCCGCCGCGATCCACGGCGGGCGCCTCGCCACGGCCCCCGTTCGTGACCTCCGTCGAGCCCCGGTGCGGGGGCGCCGCCTCGGCCACGTCGATTGTCAGTCTGACCCGGACGAGTTGACTCTGGACGCCAGGTGGTTGACGGCCCGCGCCGCAAGCACGTCGCCGTCGCGGCACGCCTGCGGGCTCATCCCGTAAGCCGCCCGGAACGCCCGGCTGAAGTGGGCCTTGTCGCCGAACCCCCACCGCGCCGCGATGACCCGCACGGGCTGGGTCCGCAGCGTCGGGTCGGTCAGGTCGCGTCGGCACCGGGCGAGGCGAAGGTCCCGGATGTACGACGCCACAGTGGAGTTCTCGGCCTCGAAGAGGCGGTGCAGTGTCCGCAGCGAGATGTGGTGGGCGTCCGCGACGACCTGTGGGCCGAGCGTCGCGTCGCCCAGGTGACGGTGGACGTACGCCTGCACCTGGGTGAGCAGCGCTCGGCGGCGGACCTCGGTCGGCACGGCGTCCTCGGCGGCGAGTTGCCGGCCGAGCATGGTGGTGGCCAGGTCGAGCCCGACCGCGCCGAGCCGGCCGGCGTCGGCGGCGTGGTACTGCTCGGGGTGCCCGGTCACCCGGAGCAGGAACTGCGCCAGCAGCGCCCCGATGCCCTCGCTGCCGGACATCCGGCCTCCGTAGAGGGCGGCCACCCGCTGCGGTGGCAGCGGCAGCGCGGCGTGCGGGATCATCGTGATGATCGAGGTGGCCTGGTCCCGCTCCGGCTCGGTCGCGTGGTGGCGCACGTCGTGCGGCCGGGACGCGTCGTAGAAGGTGAACTCGCCGGTCAGGATCTCGCTGCGACGACCGTCCTGGCTGGACGCGCCGATGCCGCCGGTGGTGAGAGCGAGGATGTACAACTCCCGGTCGGACTGACGGACCAGCTTCCGGGTCCGGGTGACGTCCAGCGACGGGTACTCGTACTGCACCAGCTCGATCGGGCCGAGCCCGATGAAGTCGGCGCGGGCGGCGAAGTCGTCGCTGTGCCCGGAGTGGATCCGCACCGGCACCGAGGTACGCGCGATCAGGTCCAGCCACATGCCGAACCGTTCGCCCGGCGGCAGGACTGTGGTGTCGATGGTGTCTCTCGGCAGCATCGGGGCTCCTCGCTCAGTCCGACCGGCGTTTCATAAGCGCCTCGACGCCGTCGAGGATCCGGTCCAGGCCGAAGGTGAACTCATCGTCGGGGTCGTCGTCCTGGTTGAGCACGCCGGCGCTCAGCACGCGGTGCAGCGCGGGGAAGCGGGCCGGGTCGATGAGTCGGGCCACCAGCCGACCGTACGCCGGCATCATCTCGCCGGGCTCGACGCCTGCCGCCCGGCTGCCCTCGGCGATCTGCGACGTGAGAGTGGCCTCGTTGCGGACGTACCCAGTGATCAGCAGGAGCACCGACATCTTCTCGCCCTCGGCGAGCGCGGTGTCGTCGAGGCAGCGCAGCCCGTCCTCCATCCAGCCGAGCTGCTGTGGCGTGATCGGAGGGCCGGTGATCGGCACGTGCAGCAGCCAGGACCGTTGCCGCAGAACCTCGTGCTCGGCCCAGGCCCAGCGGGTGAGGCCGGTGCGCCAGTCGTCCTGCGGTGGAGGCGGCCCCGGGGAGGGGCCGTACCCGGCGTCCACCATGAGCATGAGCAGCTCGTCCTTCGAGCCGACGTACCGGTAGAGGGCCATGGTGGCGGCGCCCAACTCCTTGGCCACCCGGCTCATCGAGACGGCCGTCAGCCCGTCGGCGTCGGCCACGCGGACTGCCGCGTCCACGATGGCGGGCACGCTCATGCCCGGCCGGGGGCCCTTGGGTGGTCGTTCCCGCAGCCCCCACGCGCTCTCGATCGCCGGCGGGAGCACGGGCCCGCTGTCGTCTGTCTTCGCCGCCACTTTTCCTCCTTGCTTCGCCATCCTAGTTCTGCGTATGGTCTACGCATAACAGCGTACGTCATACGCAGAGGAGAACGTGATCATGACTTCCCCCACCACACAGGCACCCCGCGCGGGCCGGCGGGAGTGGATCGGGTTCGCGGTGCTGATGCTGCCGCTGCTCCTGGTCTCGATGGACGTGTCGGTGCTCTACTTCGCCGTCCCGTTCATCAGCGAGGAGCTGCGGCCCAGCGCCACCCAGCAGCTCTGGATCTTCGACATCTACGGCTTCGTGCTCGCCGGGCTGCTCATCACCATGGGCGCCCTCGGTGACCGGATCGGGCGGCGTCGGCTCCTGCTGCTGGGCGCCACCGCCTTCGGCGCCGCGTCCCTGATGGCCGCCTACGCCGACAGCGCCGCGACGCTCATCGCCGCCCGCGCCGTGCTCGGCGTCGGCGGGGCCACCCTGATGCCGTCCACGCTCGCCCTGGTGCGCAACATGTTCCACGACGCCAAGCAACGGGGCACCGCGATCGGCATCTGGACCGCCACGCTCACCGGCGGCATCGCCATCGGCCCGGTGCTCAGCGGCGTCCTCCTGGAGCACTTCTGGTGGGGCTCGATCTTCCTGATCAACATTCCGGCGATGCTGTTGCTGCTCCTGCTCGCCCCGGTCCTGGTGCCCGAGTTCCGTAACCCGGTGCGTGGGCGGTTCGACCTGGTCAGCGCGGCCCTGTCGCTCGGCGCGCTGCTGCCGGTGATCTACGGCATCAAGGAGATGGCCCGCGACGGTGTCAGCGCGGTGCGAGTGCTGGCAGTCGTCGCCGGTCTGCTCGTCGGGGCGCTCTTCCTGCACCGGCAGCGGACCCGGGCGTACCCGATGGTCGACCTGGCGCTGTTTCGCCGCCACGGCTTCGCCGGCTCGCTCGCGGTCAACCTGCTGGCGATGTTCGCCCTCGTCGGGTTCGCCATCTTCACCACCCAGCACCTGCAACTGGTGCTCGGCCTGAGCCCGCTTCGGGCGGCACTGTGGAGCCTCGTACCGTCCCTCGCCGTGGGCGGCGTCGCCCCGGCCGCCGCCGCGCTCGCCCAGCGCGTCGAGCGGGCGTACCTGATCGGCGCCGGCTTCGCGATCGCCGTGCTCGGCTTCGCGGTACTGACCCGGGTCACGCCCGAGACGCCGCTCTGGCTGCTGCTGCTCGGCGCCAGCGTGTACGCGGGCGGCCTGGTGATGGTGATGTCGCTCGTGACCGAGCTGGTCCTCGGTGCGGCGCCGCCGGAGCAGGCAGGTGTCGCCTCCGCGCTTACCGAGGCGAGCAGCGAGCTGGGCGGTGCGCTGGGGATGGCCATTCTGGGCAGCGTGGGCGCCGCGATCTACCGCCGCGAGATCCTCGACCAGCTGCCGGCCGGGCTGCCGGAGCAGGCCCGCGACGCGGCCGGGGAGACGCTGGGCGGCGCCCTGGCCGTGAGCCGGGGACTGCCGGCGGAGGTGGGTGACGCGGTGCTGCACGCCGCCCGGTTCGCCTTCACCGACGGGCTGCACCTCGCCGCGATCGCCGCCATGGTGGCGATGGCTCTGGGCGCGGTGACCGCGCTGGTGACGCTGCGCGGCGTCCGGCCGGCCGACCCGGCGGCGCTGGCCGCCGAGCCGACCGAACCCAGCGGTACGCCGCTGTCGGAAGCGTCGTCGGTCAGTCGTTGAGCACGTGCGCGAGCCGGTCGCGGAACCGCCGCTCGGAGTCGCTCACCGACTCGCCGCCGATGCCCAGCAGCCCGCCGCTGGACGCGGCGCCGACCACCTGCTCGGCGATCTTGACCAGCCAGTGCTTGTACGCGCCGGCCTCGCCCTCGTCGACGCGGGCGGCCAGCAACGCGTTCGCCTCGCCGGCGCGCACCAGCACGTCGTCGATCATCGCGCCCGGGTCGGCGGGCGCGATGACCGGCAGCTCCTCGCCGCTGTCCGGGTCGCCGACCCGGCTGACGATCTCGCCGGCCACGGCGGCGACCAGCGGGCTGGCCGACTCCCGGCCCGCGGCGATGGTCTCCAGCCCGGCCGCGTTCTCCGCCATGGTCCGGCGGGTGCCGTCGGACTCGGCGGCGCTCGCCGCGGTCAGCACCGACTGCGGCAGGCCGACCAGCAGCCCCCACTCCCCGTCGGAGAAACCGAAACCGGTGTACGCCGGCTGCTCGATCACGGCAATGCCCCTTCCGCCCTGCTCAGTGTGGTCAATCCACGGGCCCCGCACCGGTGCCCGGGTCAGGCTAGTCCAGGGTCAGCAGACCCTGCTCGGACACCACGCGCACCGACAACGTCTTGTACCCGACCTCATCGAAGAGGACCGTCATCTTGTCGTCCTCGTACGAGAGCACCAGGCCGTTGCCCCACTCCGCGTGGCGCACCTGGCTGTGCACCGGAAACGGCCCGACCGCGCCCTGGTCGGCCACGCTGGTGCCCCGGTGGCAGTTGTCGCAGTGCGCGCAGACCTCGGTCATCTGCTCGCCGAAGTAGGCCAGCAGGGTCTGCCCGCGACAGGCGGTGGTCTCGGCGAAGGCTCGCATCATGTCGGTGCGGGAGCGGGTCACCGTCTGCTGGCGTTCCGCCTCGGCCAGCGCCGCCGCCGCAGCGTCGGTAGGCGTGGGCGAGTAGCGGGGCGCCCCGATGCGCTGTCGGGCGCGCGGCTCGGCGGCGCCGACCTGCTCCAGCAGCGAGAGGTACTGGCCCAGCTTGCGCGGGCCGAGGCCGGTGGTCTCGCGCAGCTCGGTCTTGGTGGCCGGCTTGCGACGCAGCAGCGCGGCCAGGTCCCGCAGCTCGTCGGCGTCCGGCAGGCCGCCGCTGAAGAACCGTTGCAGGCCCACGTCCTCGGCCTGCCAGAGCAGCAGCACCCGGGCCGGCTGGCCGTCGCGGCCGGCCCGGCCGATCTCCTGGAAGTAGCTGTCCGGCGAGTCGGGCAGCGCCATGTGCACCACCCAGGCGATGTTCGGCTTGTCGATGCCCATGCCGAACGCCGAGGTGGCCACCATGATCGGCACCCGGTCGGCGAGGAACGCCTCGTGCAGTTCGTTGCGCGCGCCGGCCGCCATCCCACCGTGGTAGAACTGCGCCGGGAAGCCCGCGTCGGTCAACCGGGCGGCCAGCTCCTCGGCGGATCGGCGGGTCGGCACGTAGATGATCCCCGGCCGTCCTTCGTCGCGCAGCAACGCGATCAGCCGCCGCCACCGGTAGTCCTCGGTGGGGCAGTGCGCCACCTCCAGGAACAGGTTGGGCCGGTCCAGCCCGGAGACGACCACCTCGGGGTCGCGCAGCCGCAGGCGGGCGATGATGTCGTCGCGGACCGGCGGGGAGGCGGTGGCGGTCAGCGCGACCACCGGCGGCCGGCCGATGCCCTCGATGAGGTGACCCAGCGCCAGGTAGTCGGGCCGGAAGTCGTGCCCCCAGGCGGAGATGCAGTGCGCCTCGTCGATTGCCACCAGCGCCGGCTTCAGCGCGGCCACCTCGGCCATCCGGTCGGGGTTGCTCAACTGCTCCGGCGTGATGAACAGGAACTCCGCCCGGCCCGACTGAATCTCGGCGATCGCCTCGGCCTGCTGCACGGCCGACTCGTTCGAGCTGATTCGCACCGCCCGCAGCTCCGGACGCTGTCGCTCGTTGAGCGCCGCGATCTGGTCCTGCTGGAGAGCGAGCAGTGGGGAGATCACCACGGTCGGGCCGGGGATCAGGCTGGCCGGGATCTGGTAGATCGCCGACTTGCCGGCGCCGGTGGGCAGCACCACCAGGGCGTCACGTCGCTTCATCACCGCGCGCATGGCGGCGAGCTGGTTGGGCCGCAGCGCTTTCCAGCCGAAGAGGCTCCGCGCCGCACGGCGCAACGTCATCGAGTGCGTGGACAGTTTCATCGAGGGCCGGAGGTACCCGAGCCCACGAGCGCCGAAACGCATCCGGCGATCATGGGCTCGGGCTGATCCGGGACTCAGCGCAGGCGGGGGAGAACCTCGCGCTGGTAGAGGTCGAACAGGCCCTGGTAGTGCGGGCCGGTGTTGGCCACGTACACCTCGTCGAAGCCGGCCTTGGCGTACTTGTCGATCATCTCCAGATGCGCGTCGGCGCTGTTGCCGCAGACGAACGCGTCCCGCACCATCTCCGGCGTGACCAGCTCGGCGGCCTGCTCGAAGTGGCGCGGCGAGGGCAGCACCTGGGACAGCTCGCCCGGCACCCCGGCGTTGGGCCAGCGCTCGTACGCGATCCGCGCGCCCTCCTCCTCGCTCGCCGCGTACGCCGCCTTGAAGCCGGCCTGGCACGGCTTGTCGCCGCCGCCGTTCTCCCGGAAGCGCCGCACCAGGTCGCCGTCGGGCATGGTGCTCACGTAGCCGTCGCCGATGCGGGCGGCCAGGTCGACGGCCTTCGGCCCGAAGCCGGAGACGTAGATCGACGGCGGGCTGTCGGGCAGCGTGTAGATCCGGGCGTTCTCCACGGTGTAGTGCTTGCCGCGGTGGTTGACGAACCCGCCGCCCCACAGCTCGCGCAGCACCTCGACGGCCTCCTCCAGCATCTCCAGCCGGACGTCGGCCTGCGGCCAGGCGTCGCCGAAGATGTGCTCGTTGAGCGCCTCGCCGGTGCCGACGCCGAGCACGAACCGCCCGCCGTGCAGCACCGCGCTGGTCGCCGCCGCCTGCGCGATCACAGCCGGGTGGATCCGCACGGTCGGGCAGGTCACCGCCGTGGTCACCGGCAACGAGCAGACCTGGCTGAGCGCGCCGATCATCGACCAGACGAACGGGCTCTGCCCCTGCGCGTCCACCCAGGGGTGGTAGTGGTCGGAGATCCACAGAGCCTCGAAGCCGGCGCGTTCGGCACCGCGCGCCTGCTCCACCAACTCGGCCGGCGTGAACTCCTCACTGGACAGAAAGTAACCAATCTTCATCGCTTCCCCTTCGGCGCGCGGACGTGCTGATGAGGAAGCCGTACCCCGGTCGCGGTCGGTCACACCCGGCTCGCCCGGCCGGAGGCGCTCAGCGCCTACCGAACATCGCCCGGATCGCGGCGAGCAGCAGCAGGGCGCCTACCACCAGGCCGAGCAGGCGTACGCCGGGGATGTCGGCCGGGCTCGTGGCATCGGCCAGCAGGGCGGGATCCATCCCCGCACTCTCCTCGGGAACGGTGCCACCGGGCAACTGTAAGGTTTATTGACTATTGAATCGCTCGGTGTGACCATGGCAGCACCGCCCGCCGGTGGCGGTGCGCCGAGGGCGTGCGAGAGATGGGGTACGGGGGCCGCATGAGCGAGCGCAACCAGCGGGTCGGCGGGTACGCGCCGACGTCCGCGACCGACGCCTACCGCTGCGAGGGGACGGCGTGACCGCGCCCGCCGGGCACCTCCCGGCGCTGGCCGCCGCCGTCCTGCAGCCCGGGTTCGTCGGCACCACGCCGCCGCCCTGGGTGTGCCGCTGGCTCGGCGAGGGGCTCGGCTCGGTGGTGCTCTTCGCCCGCAACGTCGTAGACAGCACCCAGGTGGCGGCGTTGACCGCGACGCTGCGCGCGGAGCGGCCGGACGTCATCGTGGCGATCGACGAGGAGGCCGGCGACGTCACCCGCATCGAGTCCGCCCGCGGCAGCTCCCGGCCGGGCAACTTCGCCCTCGGCGCGGTCGACGACCCGGCGCTGACCGAGGCGGTCGCCCACGACCTCGGCGTCGAGCTGGCGACGGCCGGGGTGACCCTCGACTACGCGCCGGACGCCGACGTCAACTCCAACCCGGCCAACCCGGTGATCGGCGTCCGGTCGTTCGGGGCCGACCCGGCGCTCGTCGCGCGGCACACCGCCGCCTGGATCCGCGGGTTGCAACGCGGCGGCGTGGCCGCCTGTGCCAAGCACTTCCCCGGGCACGGTGACACCCGCGTCGACTCCCACCACGACCTGCCCCGGATCACCGCCGACCGGGCCCGCCTGGACGCCTGCGAGCTGGCGCCGTTCCGCTCCGCCGTGGCGGCCGGCGTGCAGGCGGTGATGACCGGCCACCTCCTGGTGCCCGCGCTCGACGAGCGGCTGCCGGCCACGCTGAGTCAACGCATCCTGGGCGGGCTGCTCCGCGACGAGATGGGTTTCTCCGGCGTGGTGGTGACCGACGCGGTGGAGATGCGCGCGGTCGCCGACCGGTACGGCTTCGCCGGCGCCGCGGTGCGGGCGCTCGCCGCCGGGGCCGACGCGATCTGTGTCGGTGGTGAACGGGCCGACGAGGGGGCGGCCCGGGAGCTGCGCGACGCCATCGTGGCGGCCGTCATCGCCGGTGAGCTGCCCGAGGAACGCCTCGCCGAGGCAGCCAAGCGGGTCGGCCAGCTCGCCGCCTGGACGGTGGCCGCCCGCGCCGGCCGGTCGGGCGCCGCGCTCGGGCCCGCCGACGTCGGGCTGGTCGCCGCCCGCCGTGCCGTACGGGTCACCACCGGCCCGGCCGCACCCCGCACGCTGCCGCTGACCCGCGCCGCGTACGTGGTCGAGTTCGAGCCGCCGCGCAACATCGCCATCGGCGCGGAGACCCCGTGGGGTCTCGGCGAGCCGTTGGGCGAGCTGCTGCCCGGCACCACGACGGTCCGCCACGGCGAGCCGGACGTACCCGCCGATCCGGGTGCCGGGGCCGGGGACCGCCCTCTCGTCCTGGTGGTCCGTGACCTGCACCGGCACGAGTGGATGCGGGCGGCGGTCCGCTCGGCGCTCAGCGCTCGGCCCGACGCCGTCGTGGTCGAGCTGGGCGTGCCCGAGTTGGTCACCGGGTCGGTGCACCTGGCCACGCACGGCGCCACCCGGGCGAGTGGGCAGGCCGCCGCCGAGGTGCTCACCGGCCGGGCCGGCTGACCCTGGCCGGGCAGGTCCTACGGCTGCTCGGCGACCAGGTCGGCGTACTCGGGGTGCTTGTCGATGAACGCGGCCACGAACGGGCACTGCGGCACCACCCGGCCGCCGCGAGCGCGCACCTGATCCAGGGTGCCCCGGATCAACACGCTGCCGACCCCCTTGCCCTGGAAGCCGCGGTCCACCTCGGTGTGGGTGAAGACCAGCACCTCCCCCCGGGGCACGTACGCGGTGAAGCCGGCCAGCGCGTCGTCGACCAGGATCTCGAAGCGGTTCTTGGCGGGGTTGTCCTCGACGAGGGTGCTCACCGGACCATTGTCCCCGTCCGGTCGGCCACCGCGTCGAGTTCGGCCAGCAACCGGTCCACCTCGTCCGCCGTGTTGTAGTGGTAGATGCTGGCCCGCACCGCACCGCCGCTGTCGCGCAACCCCATCGTCTGGAAGTACTCGTAGGCGTAGTAGTCGCCTGACGACAGGCAGAACCCGGCGTCGCCCAGCGCCTGCTGGGTTGCCGCCGGCGACGTCCCGGCGACCCGGAAGGAGACCGTCGGGCAGCGCCGGGCCGGCGAGCCGTAGATGGTGACGGCCGGCCGCGCGGCGAGCCCGGCGAGCAGCCGATCCAGCAGCGCCTCCTCGTGCGCCTGCGCGGCGGCCAGGCCGGCCCGCAGCCGCGCCCGACGGTCACCTACCGCGTCCGGGTCCAGCCCGGCGAGGTGGTCCACCGCGGCGGTCACGCCGGCCAGCAGCGCGAAGCTGGGGGTGCCGTACTCGAAGCGGTCCGGGACCGCGTCGGAGGACGGCAGCAGCTTCGTCGGCCGCAGCTCCGCCCATCGGGCCGGGTCGGCCACCATCGCGGCCAGGTGCGGCCCGGACCACTTGTACGCGCTGGTGACCAGCACGTCGGCGCCGAGCGAGGCCAGGTCGGTCGGGCCGTGCGGCACCGAGTGCACCCCGTCGACGCAGACCAGCGCGCCGACCGCGTGCGCGGCCTTGGCGATCGCCGGCACGTCCGGCACGGTGCCGATGGCGTTGCTGCCGGCGGTCACCGCGACCAGCCGGGTCCGCTCACCGACCAGGTCGGCGTACTGGCCGGTTGGCAGCTCACCGGTGTGCCTGTCGAACTCGGCCCAGCGCACCGTCGCGCCGGCCGCCTCGGCGGCCTGCACCCACGGGCGCACGTTGGCGTCGTGGTCGAGCCGGGACACCACCACCTCGTCGCCCGGCCGCCAGTCCGCGCCGAGCGTACGGGCCAGGGTGTACGTCAGCGCGGTGGCGCTCGGGCCGAGCACCACGCCGTCCGGCTCGGCGCCGAGCAGGTCGGCGACCGCCTGGCGGGCCGCCGCCACCACCTCCAGCGAGCGGCGGCCCGGCGTGAACGCGGCGCTACGGTTGCCGACGGCCGCGCGCAGCACGTCGGTGACCGCGTCGATCACACCGGCCGCGGTCTGGGTCCCTCCGGCGCCGTCGAAGTGGACGAAGCCCTCGGTCAGGGCGGGGTAGGCGGCCCGGGTACGGGCGATGTCGAAGGCCATGCCGGGACCCTAGCCGGGGTGCCTTCGGCGCTCGCTCTCGCCTGGGCGTCGCGGACGTCTCGTACCCTTGGAAAGGTGACGAACCGACCCGCCACCATCCCCCTGCCCCCCGTTCGCCGCGCCGCCGGGCTGTTCGCCGGTCTGGCGCTCGGCCTCGCCGTGCTCGCCGGTTGCAGCTCCCAGGGCGCCTCCACCGACTGCGGGCTGGACGCCTGCACTGTCACCTTCGAGCGGGGTGTCGACGCGAGCGCCACCATCCTGGGCGTCGAGGCCAAGCTGGTGGGCGCCGAGGGCGACCAGGTGACCGTCGAGGTCGCCGGCGAGCAGCTCACCCTCACCACCGGCCAGCAGGCCACCGAGGCCGGCGGTTTCGCGGTCACGCTGGACAGCGTCACCGACCAGCAGGTCAAGATCCGCGTTTCCCGCAACCCGGGCAACTGACCTGGCGGGCGGCGGTGGCCGACGTTTGGGGATCTCCGAAATCGGAGATTGTGACGGCATGTCACTCACCCGTAGCGCCGAAGCCACCGCCTCCCGAGCGGCGGACAGCCGGTGGCTGGAACTCCTCGCCCGGGCCGGCTTCATCGGCTACGGCATCGTCCACCTGCTCTTCGCCTGGCTGGCCCTGCAGATCGCGTTCGGCACGTCGTCCGACGACGGAGACCAGTCCGGCGCGCTGCGGACGCTCGCCGCGCAGCCTCTCGGTAAGTTCCTGGTCATCGCCGTCGCTGTCGGTCTGCTCGCCATGGCGATCTGGCAGGGGCTGGAGGCGGCGGCCGGGCACCGCGCCGAGCGCGGCAAGGAGCGCGTCACCGAGCGGCTGGCCTCGGCCGGTCGGACCATCGTCTACCTCTACTTCGCGTGGACCGCGTTCAAGGTCTTCTCCGACGCCGGCTCCAACAGCGCCGACAACCAGGAGGCGCTGACCGGCAAGCTGATGACCTCCACCGGGGGCCGCTGGCTCGTCGGTCTGGCCGGGCTGGTGGTCGCCGCGATCGGTGTCGGCCTGGTGATCTACGGGCTGAAGAAGTCGTTCGAGAAGCACCTCAAGACCGGTGAGATGAGCCCGAAGACCCGCACGCTCGCCCGCCGACTCGGTATCGCCGGGTACGTCGCCAAGGGCGTCGCGTACGGCATCGCCGGCCTGCTGGTGATCGTCGCGGCGGTGAACTACGACCCGAAGAAGGCCCGTGGTCTGGACGCCGCGCTGCACACCCTGCGCGAGCAGTCGTACGGCACGTTCCTGCTGACCCTTGTCGCCCTGGGCATCGCGTGCTTCGGCGTCTACTGCTTCCTCCAGTCCCGGTACCGCAAGGTCTAACGCTGGTCGATATCGGGGAACGTCGGGCACTATTGGGCTTTTGCCCGAAGTACCGACCCCCGGTCGAAGGGAAGCGACCCACCCGTGCAGAGCTATCTGGAAACGGCCGTCGCCGCGCTCGCCGCGGCGGCGGTCGCCCTTTTCCTTGTCGAAATCGTCCACCGGCTCACCCGACGGTTCGGCCGCCGGTCGCTGCTGCTGACCGAGCTGACCGACCACGCGCACCGCCCGTTCCAGGTCGCCGCCACGGTCCTCGCGGTGCAGTTCGCCGTCCGCTTCAGCACCGGGTACGCCGTCGGTGTGAGCTGGCGGCGGCTACTGCTGCACCTGCTGGTGCTCTGCGTGATCGCCAGCGTGGCCTGGCTGGTGGCGGCGCTGCTGATCGTCGTGGAGGACACCGCGCTCGCCCGGTTCCGCGTCGACGTGCCCAACAACCGGCACGCCCGGCGGGTGCGTACCCAGGTGGTGATGCTGCGGCGGCTGACCGTCGCGGTGATCATCATCCTGACCGTCGGCGTGATGCTGATGACGTTCCCGAGCGTGCGCGGTATCGGCGCCGGCGTGCTGACCTCCGCCGGTGTGGTCGGTGTGGTCGCCGCGCTGGCCGCCCAGAGCCTGCTCGGCAACGTCTTCGCCGGGCTGCAACTCGCCTTCAGTGACGCCGTCCGCCTCGACGACGTGGTGGTCGTCGAGGGGGAGTGGGGTCGGATCGAGGAGCTGACCCTCAGCTACGTGGTGGTCCAGATCTGGGACGACCGCCGGCTGATCCTGCCCACCTCGTACTTCACCAGCACGCCCTTCCAGAACTGGACCCGGACCGAGGCGGCCGTGCTCGGCACCGCCGAGTTCGACGTCGACTGGGCCGTACCTGTGCAGACCATGCGGGAGGAGCTGCGCCGGCTCGTCGAGGGCACCGAGCTGTGGGACGGCCGGGTCTGCGTCCTGCAGATCACCGACGCCACCGGCGGGACGGTACGGGTGCGCGCGCTGGTCAGCGCCGCCGACGCGGGCAGCCTGTGGGACCTGCGCTGCCTCGTCCGCGAGCACCTGGTGGCCTGGATCCGGGACAACCGGCCCACCGCGATGCCCCGGATTCGGACCGAGCTGGGCGACGCCAACAGCAACCTGCCCTGGCAGTGGGTGCAGCCCCGGCGGCCGACCCGCCGTCCGGCCGCCACCGAGGCCCCTGACGACGCGCGCGTCTTCGGTGGCAGCGACGACGGCGACGCGCGCAGCGAAGCCTTCGTCGGCCCCGAGGAGACCGCCCCCTCCCGCGCCTGAGCCACCACCGCGGTCACCCGAGCGTGATCCCGCCCGCGTTCCAGGATCGAGTGGCCTCCGCCCGCCGGGGAGGCCACTCGATCCGTGTTCGGGGGCGATCTCTGTGCCCTGTCGGGCGCGGGCTCGTGATCGGCGGGGTGGGTGAGAGGTTTGGGCGGCCTTGGGTGGGGGATCTGCTGCCGGGCGTCTCTTCGGCGAGTGCGGGGTTCGGCCGCCGGGTGCGCGGCGCGGCGATCGGACAACAGGAACGGTCACCGACCAGTGGCGCTCTAGGATTGACGGGCGGCAACTCCGGGCATACAGCGCGGTGATGAGGAAAGGAGGACAGCATGGCTGACGTGGCAAATGCCCGCACATCCCGCAATGGGAGCGAGCCCTCCACCGCCGAGCTGGTGCAGCGGGCCACCGAACAGGTCTCCCGTCTGATACGAGACGAACTGACGCTGGCCCGGGCGGAGTTGACCCAGAAGGGCAAGCACGCCGGCATCGGGATCGGCCTGTTCGGCGGCGGCGGCGCGCTGGCGTTCTACGGCCTTGGCGCGCTTGTCGTCACGGCGATCCTGCTGCTCGACCTGGTGCTGCCCGCCTGGGCCGCCGCGTTGATCGTCGCGGTGGCGCTCTTCCTGGTGGCCGGCATTCTCGCGCTGGTGGGCAAGAAGCAGGTCAGCCGTGCCGTCCCGCCGATGCCGGCGGCAGCGGTCCGCAGCCTCCGGGCTGACGTGGACACCGTCGCCGCCGCGGTGAAGGACAGGGGTCGGGCATGACGGGCAACGGGACGGGCGACACCGAGGCGCTCCGGGAGGAGATCCGCCGCACCCGGGTCGAGCTGGGCGAGACGATGGAGGCGCTGGCCGCCAAGGCGGACGTCAAGGCCCGCCTGAAGGAGTCCGCCGAGCAGGCGCGGGAGCGGATGCGCGAGCAGGCGGCGCAGACCGTGGCCCGGGTCCGCGGGCAGGCCGCGCGCGGCGCCGGAATGGCACGCGCGCAGGCGTACGACAAGGGCGGCCTGGTCCGCGAGAAGAGCGAGCTGGTTCGACGCAACCCGGTGCCGTGGGCGGCGATCGCCGCCGGCGCGGTGGCCACCGTGGTCGTGCTGATGATCGTGCGGGGGAGGCGTAGGTGAGCAGGAGCATCGGCAAGGTGGCGTACCGGCCGGTCGGCGTGTTGTTGGGTATCGCCGCGGGCACCGTGGCCGGCGCGATCTTCCGGCAGGTCTGGAAGGTCACGGCGGGCGACGGCGAGGCGCCCAACGCCACCGACGAGGACCGCGGCTGGGGCGAGATCCTGGCCGCCGCGGCGTTGCAGGGGGCCATCTTCGCGGTGGTCCGCGCCGCCGTCGACCGGGGCGGAGCGGTGGGTGTCCGCCGGATGACCGGCCACTGGCCGGACTGACCGACGCATCGACTCAGGCCCCCTTCCCGCATCGACGGGAAGGGGGCCTTTCGCACGGCTCGGCACGCCGCCCGACGATCTCAGACATCCGTCAGGTCACATGTCGGAGAAATTCGTGGGAGAGGTCGTGACAGACTTTTCGGGTCCGTGATTTGCTGTTCCACGCTGCTGCGAGATGGCGTGGGTTGAGAGAAGTTCCCTTCGTGGGGGCCGCCTCAGGCGCCGCTGCTCGAAACGGCCAATCGGCCGTACGGCGTGCACGGCCACCAGTTTTAGAAGGAGATACACATGGCGCAGGGAACCGTGAAGTGGTTCAACGCTGACAAGGGCTTCGGCTTCATCACCGTCGACGGCGGGGGTGCTGACGTGTTCGTCCACTTCTCGGCCATCCAGACGAGCGGCTACCGCTCGCTGGAGGAGAACCAGCGGGTGGAGTTCGAGATCGCTCAGGGTCAGAAGGGCCCGCAGGCCGAGCAGGTCCGTCCGCTCTGATCAGAGTGGCTGACCCTCGTCGGTCAGAGGACGACCCGGCCAGGGGTCGTTGTAGTAAAGCCCCGTATCCCTTCCGGGATGCGGGGCTTCCCACTGTCGCCCGTCAGAGTCGGCGGCGCGAGCGCAGGCCGAGCCAGAGCACGACCACGCCGACCAGGGCCACGATCGGGCCGATCACCGCCCAGACCCGCTCGTCGGTCATCGCGCTGCCGCTGACGTAGCCGAGCCCCTGCACCGTCCACACCGCACCGATCACCACGGCCAGCAAGCCGAGGGTGAGCGTCAGCCAACCTCTCACCGCGTGCCCTCCTTCCCGGATCCGGCGGCACACCGCCCCCGGGTGCCAGCATCGCCGTTGTGGCGGCGCGACGCGAGCACCCGGGGTGGGCGGCTCACCACCGGTCGTGCACCTGCGGGCGGATCAGCTCGTCGTAGACCTCGCGTACACCCGTCTGTTGCGCGGCCGTGAGCGGCGGCAGGTCGGCCGCGGCGGCGTTGCGCCGGGCCTGCTCGGCGTCGCGGGCGCCGGGGATGACGACTGTGACACCGGCCTGGTCCAGCACCCACCGCAGCGCGAACTGCGCCATCGTACGGTCGGAGTCGACAAGGGGGGCGAGGCGGCGGACGGCCGCGAGGCCCTGCGTGTAGTCGACGCCGGAGAACGTCTCGCCCACGTCGAACGCCTCGCCGTGCCGGTTGTAGTTGCGGTGGTCGTCGGCGGGGAACTCGGTGTGCTCGTCGTAGCGGCCGGAGAGCAGGCCGCTGGCCAGGGGCACCCGGGCGATGATGCCGACGCCGGCCTGCGCGGCCGCCGGCAGCACCTGCTCCAGCGGCTTGTGCCGGACGGCGTTGAGGATGATCTGGACACTTGACACACCGGGCCGGGCGATGGCGGTGAGCGCCTGGTCGCAGGTCTCCACGCTGACCCCGTACCCCGCGATGGCCTTCTCGGCGACGAGGGTGTCCAGGGCGTCGAACACCGCGTCGTCGGCGAAGACGGCGCTCGGCGGGCAGTGCAGCTGGACCAGGTCCAGGGTGTCCATCCCGAGGTTGGCCCGGGACCGGTCGGTCCACTCTCGGAAGTGGGCCAGGGTGTACGCCTCCGGGCGCTGCTCGACGCGCCGGCCCATCTTGGTGGCGACGGTCAGGCCGGCGTCCGGCCGGGAGCGCAGGAAGCGGCCGATCAGTTGCTCGCTGCGGCCGTCGCCGTACACGTCGGCGGTGTCCAGAAAGGTGACTCCGGCGTCCACCGCGGCGGTGAGCACCGCCATGGCGTCGGCCTCGCTGACCGTGCCCCAGTCGGCGCCGAGCTGCCAGGCGCCCAGGCCGACCACTCCGACGGTCCGGCCGAGCCGGTTGAAGCTGCGCTGTTCCATGCCCCGAGCCTAGTGATCGGGTTGCCGGCCTGCCACGCGAGCCGTACGGTAAACAAGACGGACGTACGGTTTGGAGGCGACGATGTGGGATCCGACGACGTACCTGCGCTACGGCGACGAGCGCTCCCGACCGTTTCACGACCTGGTGGCCCGGGTCCCCGCCGACCGGCCCCGCACGGTGGTGGACCTCGGCTGCGGCCCCGGCCAGCTCACCGCCACCCTCGCCGAGCGCTGGCCGGCCGCCCGGGTCCTCGGCCTCGACTCCGCGCCGGAGATGATCCACCGGGCGCGCGACCTGCCGACCCCCGTCGAGTTCGCCGTCGCCGACCTGCGCGAGTGGCGGCCGACCGGCGACGAGGACGTGGTGGTCACCAACGCGGCGCTGCAGTGGGTGCCCGGCCACCAGGAGCTGCTGCGGCGCTGGGCCGCCGAGCTGCCCGCCGGCGCCTGGCTCGCCATGCAGGTCCCCGGCAACTTCGACGCCCCGTCGCACCGGGCGCTGCGCGAGGTCGCCGGCCGCCCGGCCTGGCGTGCTCGGCTCGCTCCGCTGCTGCGCGCCGACCCGGTCGACGACCCGGCCGACTACGCGGAGCTGCTGACCGGCGCCGGCTGCGCGGTGGACGCCTGGGAGACTACCTACGTGCACCTGCTGCCGGCCGAACCCGCCGCCGACCACCCGGTGCTGGCCTGGATGGAGGGCACCGCGCTGCGCCCCGTCCGGGCCGCCCTGGACGCCGCCGGCTGGTCGGCCTTCCGGGCCGAGCTGGGCGTACGGCTCGCCGCCGCGTACCCGGTGCGGCACGGTCAGGTGCCCTTCCCGTTCCGCCGCGTCTTCGTCGTCGCCCGCACCGGCGCCCATGCCCAGGAGAACCCGTGACCGATCTTTCCACCTTCATCGCCGGCCTGCCCAAGGTGGAGCTGCACGTGCACCACGTCGGCTCCGCCTCGCCCCGGATCGTCGCCGAGCTGGCCGCCCGGCACGAGGGTCGCTCGCCGGTGCCCGCCGACCCGGCGGCCCTCGCCGACTACTTCGAGTTCCGCGACTTCGCGCACTTCATCGAGGTCTACCTGAGCGTCGTCGACCTCATCCGCGACCCGGAGGACGTCTGGCTCCTCACCCACGAGGTGGCCCGGGAACTGGCCCGCCAACAGGTCCGGTACGCGGAGCTGACCATCACCCCGTACTCGCACGTGCGGCGGGGCATCCCCGCACCGGCGTTCTGTGAGGCGATCGAGGACGCCCGCAAGCGCGCCGCCGCCGACTTCGGCCTCGACCTGCGCTGGTGCTTCGACATCCCCGGCGAGGCCGGCCTGCCGGCGGCCGAGGAGACGCTGCGCATCGCGCTCGACGAGCGCCCCGACGGCCTGATCAGCTTCGGTCTCGGCGGCCCGGAGATCGGCGTACCCCGGCCGCAGTTCAAGCCCTTCTTCGACCAGGCCCGCGCGGCCGGGCTGCGCTCGGTGCCGCACGCCGGGGAGACCACCGGCCCGCAGACGATCTGGGACGCGCTCAACGAGCTGAGCGCCGAGCGGATCGGCCACGGCATCTCCGCCGCACAGGACCCGGAGCTGCTCACGTACCTCGCCGAGCGGCAGATCGGGATGGAGATCTGCCCGACGTCGAACGTCCGCACCCGGGCCGTGGCCAGCCTCGACGAGCACCCGCTGCCCCGGCTGGTGGAGGCCGGGCTGCTCGTCACCATCAACTCCGACGATCCGCCGATGTTCGGCACCACCCTCAACGACGAGTACGCGGTGGCGGCCCGGCTGCTCGGGGCGGGCCCGCAGGAGCTGGCCGCGCTGGCCCGCAACGCGGTCACCGCGTCCTTCCTCGACCCGGCCGGCAAGCAGCGGATCGCCGCCGAGATCGACGCGTACCTCGCCACCGCCGGTTGACACCGGTCGGGCGGGTCGGGTGAAGGGGCGCGCGGCGGGAGCGTTGGTGTGGGGGGACCTGAGACTCCCGCCGCGCGCGTGGCTCCACCGGCCGGTGGGTGCGCGGTGCGCTGGCCGGTGGAACTGGTGGGTTCGTGCTCTGATCCTGTCAGCCCGCGAGCGCCTGACCGCCGTCGTTAACCGCGATCTAAGGAAGACTTGCGCCGCCGCACAGCCCCGGTCCGCTCAGCCGATCGGAGCGCCTCGTCGGCCGATCGGTGGGGGAGGGCTCAGTCGTCGGTGGGGCGCTGGCGGGGCCAGCGACGGCCGCTCGTCTTCTGGTCCCGGGCGTCGCGTGCCATCCGACCGACGAGGCCGAACCGGCTGACCTGCCGGGGCGTCGCCTCCGGGTCGGCGAGCAGCATCACCACGCTGGCGCCGCCCAACCGGGCCCGGTCGATGCTTACCGAGCCGTTGGCCTGCAACGCCACCCGCTTGGCGATGTCCAGGCCGAGGCCTGTCGAGCCCTGGTCGCTGGTGCCCCGCCGCAGCGCCCGGTCCGGGTTGGCGATGCCCGGGCCCGCGTCGTCGATCCGGATCCCCACGTACCCGTCGCGGCGGGACACGGCCACCTCGAACGCCGTGCCCTGCGGGGTGTAGCGGAAGACGTTGCCGATCACCGCGTCCAGCGCGGCGGCCAACTCGGCGCGCGGCACCGGCGCGGGGATGCGCAGCTGCGCGCCGCTGACCCGGTGCGGTCGGTTCTGGTCACCGGCGAGCGCCGCCCAGAACACCATCCGGTCCCGGACGACCTCGCTGACGTCGCACATCGCCGGGCCGGCCTCGTGGGCCACCGCCTTGCGGGTCGTCTTGATCAGCACGTCGATCTCGCCTTCGAGGGTGACGATCGCCTGCCGGATCCGCCGGATGCCCCGCAGCCGGTCCAGCTCCGCCGGGCTGAACGAGCCCACGCTCGTGTCGTCGGACTCCAGCGCCTCCGCGTCCAGCCGGAGCACTGTCAACGGCGTCCGCAGCCGGTGTGACAGGTCGGCCACCAGCTCCCGCTCGTCGGTGCGCGCCGCGTCCAGCCGGTCGGCCATCCGGTTGAAGGCGTACCCGGCCTCGGCCAGCTCACGAGGGCCCGTCGGGTCCACGCGTACGCCCAGGTCGCCGTCGCCGATCGACAGGGCCGCCTGGACCAGACCGCGGGTGGCCTCCACCGCGCGGGCGGCCACCCGGTCGACCACCAGCACCGCCGCGCCGGCCATCGCCGCGCCCACCCCGAACAGCAGCAGCCAGGTGCCGCCGGCGCCCTCGCCCAACGTCGAGTCCGCCACGAACACCTCGACCACTGCCGTCCGGTCGCCGAGGACCACCGGGTCGAGCCGGACCACCCCGCCGTCGACGTCGGTGACCAGGGAGCGCCGCTCGGCGCGGGCCCGATCCAGGTCGCTGCCGCTGGCGCGGCCGGCGGACTCGTCCAACCCCAGGCCGTGCACCACCGGCCGGGACGACGTGCCGTCACCACTGGCCACGACGGCGCGTTCCACCACCGTCGGGTCCGTGCTCACCGCCAGCGCACCGGTCACCAGGGCGCTGCGTCGGGCCGCGTCGGCGATCGCCTCCTCCCGCGTCTGCCCCCGCAGGCTCAACCCGAGCGGGATCAGGAACGCGAGCGCGACGAGACTGCACATGCCGGCCATGAGCAGGGCCAGCGCCGTCCTCAGTCCGGTGCCACCAGCCGGAACCCGACCCCCCGCACGGTGCGCAGGTAGCGCGGCTTCGCCGCGGACTCGCCCATCTTTCGGCGGAGCCAGTACAGGTGTACGTCGATGGTCTGATCCTCGCCGACCGATGGCTGCCGCCATACCTCCTCCAAGAGTTCCCGGCGGGACACTACCCGCCCGGGTCGTGCGGCGAGATACGCCAGCAGGTCGAATTCCTTACGGGTCAGCGCGAGCGGCTCCCCGTCGAGTTGGGCGCTGCGCTCACCGACGTCCACCCGCAATCCGCCGACCGTGTGCACCGCGGGCTGCACCGTCCGGCTGGCCCGCCCGGCCCGCCGCAGCACCGTGGTGATGCGAGCGTCCAGGTGCGCGCCCGTGAACGGCTTGACCATGTAGTCGTCGGCCCCGGCGCGCAGCAGCTTGACC
Source organism: Micromonospora sp. NPDC049275 (assembly GCF_043197115.1). Classification (NCBI taxonomy): domain Bacteria; kingdom Bacillati; phylum Actinomycetota; class Actinomycetes; order Micromonosporales; family Micromonosporaceae; genus Micromonospora; species Micromonospora sp. NPDC049275. The sequence goes on along the minus strand of NZ_JBICSN010000006.1, from coordinate 68,408 downwards.
ACCGACTGCTCGTCGTCGCGGGCGGTGGCGATGATGATCGGCACGTCGGTGATGCCGCGCAGCATCCGCAGCGCGTCGGAACCGTCCAGATCGGGCAGGCCGAGGTCCAGCACCACCAGGTCGGGTGTCTCCGCGGCGACCCGGCGCAGCGCGTCCAGGGCGGTGCCCACGGCGTGCACGGCATGCCCCCGGTCAGCGAGGGACCGCAGCATCGCGCCGCGTACGACGTGATCGTCTTCGACCAGGAGCACGGAGGCCACGACAAGACCGTACTTGGCCTGGCAAGTTGATCGCGTTGCGACGTACCTGGGAACCGGGCAAGCTGGTACGACGATGTCCTTCACCCTGTTCGCCGACGCCCGACTGGCGCTCGCCCGGGACAGCCTCGCCGGCCTCTCCACAGGCGACGCGCTCGGCGCACGGTACTTCCTGCCGGGGCCGCCGGAGGAGCTGACCGACGCGATGCTGCCGCCCGCGCCCTGGGAGTGGACCGACGACACCGAGATGGCCTGCTCGGTCCTCGCCGAGCTGGCCCACTCCGGCGACGTCGACCGCGACCGGCTGGCCCTGGCCTTCGCCGAGCGGTGTGCTCCACGCCGGGGCTACGGGGCCGGCGCGATGGCGATCCTGCGGCTGATCCGCACCGGCACCCCGTGGCCGGTGGCCGCCGCGTCCGCCTTCGACGGCCAGGGCTCCTGCGGCAACGGCGCGGCGATGCGGGTGGGCCCGCTGGGCGCGTACTTCGCCGACTCCACCGCCCGCGCCGTCGCGCAGGCCCGCGCCTCGGCCGAGGTGACCCACGCGCATCCCGAGGGGATCGCCGGTGCGGTGGCGGTGGCCGTCGCCGCCGCGCTCGCCGCCCGGGCCCGCCTCGACGGGCACCGGCCAGCTCCGGGCCGTCTGCTCGCCGGGGTCGCCGCCGCGCTGGACCCGGGCAGCGAGGTGCACCGGAGCGTGAACCGGGCGGCGGGGCTGCTCGGCCGACCGGTGGACCGGGTGGTGGCGGAACTCGGCAACGGCTCCCGGGTGACCGCGCAGGACACCGTCGGATTCACCCTCTGGGTGGCCGCGACCCACCTCGACGACTATCCGACGGCGATCCGGAGGTGTGTCCGGGCGGGCGGTGACATGGACACCACGGCCGCCATCGTCGGTGCGATCGTGGCCGCGTACACGGGTGTCGGCACTCCGGGCGGGGTGCCCGAGGCGTGGCTGGCCGCCCGCGAGCCGCTACCCACCTGGCTCCCCTGACCATCCGGGCCCCTGGCCGCCCTGGCCGCCCTGGCCATGATCAACTCGGCTTCCTGCAAATCGGGGTGTCCAAGCGGCTGCGATGCCGCGGTTTGCAGGAACCCGAGTGGATCACCGCTAAATCGGGCTGTCCGGGCGGCCTGGATGCCGCGGTTTCCGGGAACCCGAGTGGATCACCGCGATGCTGCGGGAGCAGCGTGCTGGCGGTCGGCGGGCGCGGCGGTGTCGCCCGCGCGGCCGGTGATCTCGGCGAGGTTCGCGTCCTCGGCCGGGTCGCCGGTCACCTCGGCAGGCGCCGTGGCCTCGGCCGGGTGGCCGGTGATCTCGGCCAGGGCCGCGTCCTCGGCCGGGTCGCGTCGCCGCCACCGGCTGACCAGCCAGCCGATCGCCGCGCCGCCGCCCAGGCCGGCCAGCAGCCCGCCGGCGAGCATCGCGTCGGCGTTGCCGGACTCCTCGCCGGCGCCACCCGATCCGTTCACCGCTGCGTCGCCGCCGTCGACGTCCCGCGCGGCGGCCCCGGGATCGTTCGCCGCGCCGGCCGCCGGAGCGCCGTGCCCGCCGTGTCCGGCCGGTCCGGCCGCACCCGCTGCAGCGGGCAGCAGCGTCAGCACCGGGGCCCGGTGCGCGCCGCTGGCGTCCGCCCACCGGACGACAGTGCCGTCGGCGTACGTCTGGACGACCTCGAAGGTGAGCCGCTCCGCCTGCGGCAGCGGGCCCATGGACAGGGCCAGGCGGGCCGGGCCGGACGCGCCCGCGCCGACCCGAACCCAGGTCACCGCCGTGGTCACGGTGCTCACCCCGGAGGAGTGGATGCCGGCCACCGGCGTGTCCAGTGTGCGAGAGCTGATCGTGGGCGCCCAACCGTCGACCGACATCGGGTAGACCTCGGCCACCGGGGCGTCGGCAGGCAACCGGACCTCGATCCGGGTGGTGGTGGTGCCGGCCCGATCCTCGGGCACGCTGAACTCCAGCCGTACGGCGTCGCCCTGCCGTGCCTCGGTCGGGGTGGTCGTCACGTCCGCGGCGTGCGCCGCCGTACCGGGCCAGAGCAGCAGCCCCGCGGCGGTCAGCGCGGTCACCGCCGCGATCCGCCGCGGGCGGCCTCCGCCGTGCGTGCTCGCCATCTCGTGCCCCCATCCGTCTCGACGTGGCCGGCACCGGTTTCCGGCCACACCACGTAGTTCGGATCCGAGGCGCGAAAGGTTCAACGCGAGCCGTCTGAAGGGCGCCGACGGTGCGACCGATAGCATCGGCCAAGAGCCGAGGATCGGCACCGTTTCGTACCGCTTGGAGGAGTCACCGTGTCCGCACCCCGTACCCCCGCCGTGGCCGACCCCGTCGTCGTCGCCGCCGGGACGACGGCGGCCGACGCGGTGGCCGCGGCCGGACTGCCCGCGAACGGCCCCAAGGCGATCGTCGTGGTCCGCGACCCGCAGGGTCAGTTGCGCGACCTGGACTGGGCGCCGGCCGAGGAGACGGTCGTCGAGCCGGTCAGCCTGGACTCGCCGGACGGGCTCAACGTGCTGCGTCACTCCAGCGCGCACGTGCTCGCCCAGGCCGTGCAGGACGTCTTCCCCGAGGCCAAGCTGGGCATCGGCCCGCCCATCGAGAACGGCTTCTACTACGACTTCGACGTCGCCAAGCCGTTCCAGCCCGATGACCTCAGCAAGATCGAGAAGCGCATGCAGGAGATCGTCAAGAGCGGGCAGCGGTTCCGTCGCCGCCGCTTCGGCAGCCTGGACGAGGCGCGCGCCGAGCTGGCCGACGAGCCGTTCAAGCTGGAGCTGATCGAGGTCAAGGGCGAGGGCCTGGACACCGACGAGGTGATGGAGGTCGGCGGCGGCGAGCTGACCATCTACGACAACCTCGACGCCAAGGAGGACAAGGTCTGCTGGTCGGACCTCTGCCGCGGCCCGCACCTGCCGACCACCCGACTGATCGGCGCGTTCAAGCTGATGCGCTCGGCCGCCGCGTACTGGCGCGGGTCGGAGAAGAACCCCCAACTGCAGCGGGTGTACGGCACCGCGTGGCCGACCCGCGACGAGCTCAAGGCGTACCTGAAGCTGTTGGAGGAGGCCGCCCGGCGCGACCACCGCAAGCTCGGCGCGGACCTGGACCTGTTCAGCTTCCCCGACGAGATCGGCTCGGGCCTCGCGGTCTTCCACCCCAAGGGCGGCATCATCCGCCGGGAGATGGAGCACTACTCGCGGCGTCGGCACGAGGAGGCGGGGTACGAGTTCGTCAACACCCCGCACATCACCAAGGCGCAGCTGTTCCAGACCTCCGGTCACCTGCCGTACTACGCGGACACCATGTTCCCGCCCATGCAGCTGGAGGGCGCGGACTACTACCTCAAGGCGATGAACTGCCCGATGCACAACCTGATCTTCAGGGCGCGCGGGCGGTCGTACCGGGAGCTGCCGCTGCGGATGTTCGAGTTCGGCACCGTCTACCGGTACGAGAAGTCCGGCGTCGTGCACGGCCTGACCCGGGTGCGCGGCCTGACCCAGGACGACTCGCACATCTACTGCACCCGCGAGCAGATGGCCGGCGAGCTGACCACGCTGCTCAGCTTCGTGCTGGACCTGCTGCGCGACTACGGCCTGGACGACTTCTACCTGGAGCTGTCGACCCGCGACGACTCGCCCAAGTTCATCGGCGCGGACGAGGACTGGGAGGAGGCGACCGAGGCGCTGCGGACCGCCGCCGAGACCTCCGGCCTGGACCTGGTGCCCGACCCGGGCGGCGCGGCGTTCTACGGGCCGAAGATCTCCGTGCAGGCGCGGGACGCGATCGGCCGGACGTGGCAGTTGTCCACCCTTCAGGTCGACTTCAACCAGCCGGAGCGGTTCGGTCTGGAGTACCAGGCAGCCGACGGCAGCCGGCAGCGGCCCGTGATGATCCACCGGGCGCTGTTCGGGTCGATCGAGCGGTTCTTCGGGGTGCTCACCGAGCACTACGCGGGGGCGTTCCCGGCCTGGCTGGCGCCGGTGCAGGTGGTCGGCATCCCGATCCGCGAGGACCACACCGACTACCTGCACGGCTTCGTCGCGGCGCTGCGCGCCGAGGGCATCCGGGCGCAGGTGGACGCGGGTGACGACCGGATGCAGAAGAAGATCCGTACCGCCCAGCAGCAGAAGATCCCGTTCATGGTGATCGCCGGCGACGACGACGTGGCCGCCGGCACGGTCTCCTTCCGCTACCGCGACGGCTCCCAGCGCAACGGCGTGCCGATCGCCGAGGCGGTCACCCACGTCCTCGACGTGGTGACCTCCCGCACGAACATCGGCCCGTCGGCCGCTGCGGAGTAGGCACGGCCGCGCGCCGTGCCTGATCGCGCTCGATCCAGGAAGTGGTGGCCTCCCCGGCGTGGGAGGCCACCATTTCCCTGTTCGAGCGCGGTCTTCCCCCCGGCCGGGCGACGCCTGGTGGGTCAGATGCCGCAGGTGGGGGCCGACCAGCCGCCGACGGCCGCCACGTGGGTGTGGTCGTTGTGGTCCGGGTAGCCGGGGCCGAGGATCTGGCCGAAGCCGTGGTTGCGGGCCTGCTGGGCCAGCCGGCACAGCGACGGTGAGCCGACCAGGTCCACCGCGTCGCCGTACAGGTGCCTGCTGTTCGACGCCCCGCCGACCGCGCTGTTGCAGGCGTAGCTGCGGAAGCTGCTGCTGATCGCGATGGGCACGTCGCCGAGGGCGTGCCGCAGCGCCTGGAGCTTCCACATCGAGACGAGCGCGTTGGCGCGGGCGGTGCTCGCCGCGACCGCCCCACCGGACCAGGTGCTGTTGCAGTTGTTGAGCTCGGCGTAGCTGAAGTTGACGGGGGTGCAGTCGTCGTCCTGGAGGGCGTACAGCCGGTTGAAGGTCTGCGGCCCGGCGACGCCGTCCGCGCCCAGCCCGTACGCCTGCTGGAAGCGGATCACCGCGGACCGGGTCGCCGGGCCGTACGCGCCGTCGATGGTGAGCACGGCCCCGTAGCCCGGGTAGCCGGCGACGCGGATCTGGAGTTGCCGGACGTCCTCGCCGGACATCCCCTGCGACAGGGTGCGACCCCAGGTGTAGCAGCCGTCGGCGTGTGCCGCGCTGGCGGTGAGGGTGACCCCGGTCACCGTGGTGGCGGCGGCCAGCGCGAGCGCAGCGATGACAGTGCCGAGCCGTCGGATCATGAAGCTCTCCATTCATCGATTCAAGTGCCTGAATGTATGGAAGTTTCATATCCGAGCGCCAATCCGTCAACAACTTGCAGCAAGGAGTTTCCCGGTGACGGGTGTCGCGGCCGGCCCGCGCGGCTCCGTAGGATCGGCTCGTGACAGGGGCGGAGCGGCACACGGACAGCGACGGCATGGCGGACGGCCTGGAACGGCTCTGGACGCCGCACCGGATGACCTACATCTCCGGCGAGGACCGCCCGGCCGAGGGCTACGAGAAACCGACCGGCTGCCCGTTCTGTCTGGCTCCCGGGCTCCCGCCGGAGGAGAGCCTGGTGGTGGCCCGCGGCGAGCACGTCTTCGTGGTGCTCAACCTCTACCCGTACAACCCGGGGCACCTGCTGGTCTGCCCGTACCGGCACGTCGCCGACTACACCGACCTCGACGAGCCGGAGACCGTCGAGCTCGCCTCGTACACGCAGGCGGCGATGCGTGTGGTCCGCAAGGTCAGCAACGCGCACGGCTTCAACCTGGGCATGAACCAGGGCGGGGTGGCCGGCGCGGGCATCGCCGCCCACCTGCACCAGCACGTGGTGCCGCGCTGGGGCGGCGACGCGAACTTCATGCCGGTGATCGGCCGCACCAAGGTGCTGCCGCAACTGCTCGGCGACACCCGCGACCTGCTCGCCCGCGCCTGGCCGTCCTGACCCGCCGGGCCCGAGCCCGCCGGCACGAGGCCCGCGCCGGTCCGGCTAGTCGGCGCGCAGCAGGTCGGTCAGCTCCGCCCAGCTCCCCACCCGGTGTACGCCCGGCAGCAGCGCGGCGTGTGCGGTGACCTCCGCCGGTCGGGGCCGGAACAGGTAGCGGTGCGGCACCGACTCGAGATAGCCGAGCACCTCCAGCCTGTCGTCCACGAAGTGGGTCAGGCCGAGCCGCTGGGCGATGGGCGCCTTGGCGGGCCGCGTCCGGCAGAAGTGCACCCGTTCGGCGGGGATGCCGGTGCGGGCCGCGAAGTCGTGGTGGGCCAGCCACTCCCGGGTCCGCCGCTCGGTGGACTCGCCGCACTTGGAGACGAGGTGCACCTCGTCGAACGCCGGCCCGAGCGCCGCGAGCGCGTCGAACGCCCCGTCGACCATGAGCGTGCGCAGGTAGTGCGCCCCGAAGAACGACGTGTCGGCATCGTCGTCGGCCGGTTCGATGAGCACACCGCCGATGTCCACGCCCAACCGTCGCATGGCGTCGATCATGCCGTACGGCCTCGACGCGCGCGTACCGCGTTTCGGCGTCCGGAGTTGCTACGCCCCGGCCCGGTGCAGGTGGCACGATCGGCCGATGGCAGTGACGACACGGGTGTTGGGGCGCAGCGGCATCGAGGTCAGCGCCCTCGGCATGGGGTGCTGGGCGATCTCCGGCCCCTGGGCGGAGGGCAGCCAGCCGCTGGGCTGGGGCGCGGTCGACGACGACGAGTCCGTTCGCGCGGTACGGCGGGCGCTCGAGGAGGGCATCACTCTCTTCGACACCGCCGACACGTACGGCGCGGGGCACGGCGAGCGGGTGCTGGGGCGGGCCCTCGCCGGCCGCCGGGACGAGGCCGTGATCGCCACCAAGTGGGGTTACACCTTCGACGAGGCGACCCGGCAGGCGACCGGGGAGGACGCGTCACCGGCGTACCTGCGGCGGGCCGTGACCGCGTCGCTGCGCCGGTTGGGCACCGACCGGATCGACCTCTACCAGCTGCACCTGGCCGACCTGTCGGTGCCCCGTGCGGAGGCGCTTGTCGGCGTCTGCGAGGACCTGGTCGCCGAGGGCCTGATCCGCGCGTACGGGTGGAGCACCGACCGCCCGGACCGCGCCGCCGCGTTCGGACACGCCGCTCCCGGGGCCACCGCGGTGCAGCACGCCCTGTCGGTGCTGCGCGACGCCCCCGAGGTGCTCGCCGTCTGCGACAAGTACGACCTGGCCAGTGTCAACCAGGGGCCGCTCGGGATGGGCCTGCTCACCGGCAAGTACACGGCCGCGTCGACGTTGCCCCGTGACGACGTGCGCGGCTTGGCGCCGGGCTGGCTGGAGTGGTTCCGGGGCGGCCGACCCGCGCCGGAGTGGCTGCGCCGGGTCGGCGCGGTCCGCGCCGCGCTGACCGCCGACGGGCGCACCCTCGCCCAGGGCGCGCTGGGTTGGATCTGGGCGCGCAGCGGGCGCACCATCCCGATTCCCGGCTGCCGTACGGTCGCCCAGGTCGAGGAGAACGCGGCCGCGATGCGTCGGGGCCCGCTGGCGCCGGACCAGTTCGTCGAGGTGGAACGCCAACTCGCCGCCCTGCGCACCGCCGCGCTCCACGACGCCGACCGCCCACACTGGCCCCGCCCCACCCACCCCACCACCCACCCCTGACCCGCACACCGCGCCCGCCTGCCGGAGACGCATTCGGCGGCAGGGGATGCCGCAGTCACACCCTCCGGGGACCGCGCGTCGCGGTGCCCCCGAACGGCACCCGTGCGCCGGAACTGAAGGGCTCTGACCGACGCCGGTACCGCGTCCTGTGCCGGTGGCGCGTCCTGTCGACCTGCCCCAGATGTGGGGCAGCGTCGGCTCGGGCGTGGACCGCTCCAGCAGCCCTGCCCCGGATGTGGGGCAGCTCTACAGGACGCGAACACGTGGAGCGCCATCGTTCCTCCCGCAGGCGACGCTCCGCGTGCGGCCCGGATGCCCGCGTGTGCGGCCCTGCGCGTGGTGGCCCCGCGCGTGCGGCCCTGCGCGTGGCGGGCCCGCGCGTGGCGGCCCTGCGCGTGGCGGGCCGCCGACGGGGACGGTGGCGCGGAAACCCGGCGTTACGGGGTGTGTTCCTTGCGGACCTGGTCGGCCAGGTGGGCGGGCATGGGCTCGTGGCGGACGAAGTGGCGGCGGAAGGTGCCCGTACCGGCGGTCATCGAGCGCAGTTCGACGGCGTAGCGCAGCAGTTCGGTTGCCGGCACCTCGGCACGCACGAGGGTGCGGCCCTCGGCGTCCTCGTCGGGTTCGGTGCCGAGCACCCGGCCGCGCCGGCTGGACAGGTCACTCATCACCGCGCCCACCGAGCCGTCCGGCACCCGGACGGTCACCTCGTCGATCGGTTCCAGCAGCGCCGGCTGGCCGCGCTCGGCGGCGTCGCGCAGCGCCAGCGCTCCGGCGGCCTGGAAGGCCGCGTCGGAGGAGTCGACGCTGTGCGCCTTGCCGTCGACGAGGGTGACCCGCACGTCCACCACCGGGTGACCGGCGACCAACCCGCGCTCCAACTGGGCGCGGACGCCCTTCTCCACGGACGGGATGTAGTTGTGCGGCACCGCGCCGCCGACGATCCGGTCGACGAACTCGAAGCCGGTGCCGCGGGGCAGCGGCTCCACCTCGATGTCGCAGACCGCGTACTGGCCGTGGCCGCCGGACTGCTTGACGTGCCGGCCGTGGCCGGACGCCGGCGCGGTAAGCGTCTCGCGCAGCGACACCGTGACCGGTTCGGTGTCCAGCTCCACGCCGCCGGCGCGCAGGCGGTCCAGCACGACGTCCGCGTGCGCCTCGCCCATGCACCAGAGCACCAGCTGGTGGGTCTCCGGGTTGCGCTCCAACCGCAGGGTGGGGTCGCCGGCGATGAGCCGGGCGAGGTTGCGGGCCAGCGCGTCCTCGTCGGCGCGGCTGCGGGCGACGATCGCCACCGGCAGCAGCGGCTCCGGCATCTCCCACGGCGCGATGAGCAGCGGGTCGTCCTTGGCCGAGACGGTGTCGCCGGTCTCCGCGCTGCCTGACTTGGTGATCGCGCAGATGTCGCCGGCCACGCACTGCGACACCTCGCGCAGGGTGGCGCCCAGCGGGGTGTAGATGTGCCCGACCCGCTCGTCGGCGTCGTGGTCGGGGTGCCCGCGCTCGGCCATGCCGTGCCCGCAGATGTGCACGGTCTGCTCGGGGCGCAGCGTGCCGGAGAAGACCCGGACCAGCGAGACCCGACCGACGTGGCGGTCGACGGTGGTCTTGACGACCTCGGCGACCAGCGGGCCGTCCGGGTCGCAGGTCAGCGGCGGGCGGGGCGAGCCGTCCACGCCGGTGACGGCCGGGAGATCGTGCTCCAGCGGTGACGGGAACGCGGCGGTCAGCACCTCCAGCAGCGTGTCCAGACCCACGCCGGTCTCGGCGCAGACCGGCACGACCGGGTAGAAGTGGCCCCGGGCGACGGCCTTCTCCAGGTCGTCGATGAGCACCTCGTCGCTGATCTCCTCGCCGTCGAGGTAGCGGTCCATGAGGGTCTCGTCCTCGCTCTCGGCGATGATCCCCTCGATCAGCTCGTTACGGGACTCGTCGATGGCCCGCTGGTGCTCCGGGTCCGGGTCGCGCACGTCGGCGGGGAGCCCGGCGGAGTAGTCGAAGACCCGTCGGGTGATCAGCCCGAGCAGGCCCTCGGTGGAGACACCGTCGTCGCCGAGCATCGGCAGGTACAGCGGCATCACGTTGTCGCCGAAGACCCGCTGGCAGAGCGCCACCGCCTCGTCGAAGTCGGCGCGGGGCTGATCCAGGCGGGCCACCGCGACGGCGCGCGGCAGGTCGACCGCCGCGCACTCCTCCCACAGCGCCACCGTGGCGGCGTCCATCCCGCCGGCCGCCGAGACGACGAACAGCGCGGCGTCGGCGGCCCGCAGGCCCGCCCGCAGCTCGCCGACGAAGTCGGCGTACCCGGGGGTGTCCAGCAGGTTGACCTTGATGCCGTTGTGCAGCAGGGGCGCGCAGGACAGGCTGACCGAGCGCTGCTGGCGTACGGCCGCGGGGTCGTGGTCGCCGACTGTGGTGCCGTCGACGACGCTGCCGGCCCGGTCGATCGTGCCGGTGGCCGCGAGCAGGGCCTCGACAAGTGTCGTCTTGCCCGCTCCGGAGTGGCCGACGAGCACCACGTTGCGAACCCGCGCGGGTTCGGTCACCACCGGCGCGCCGCCGGTGGACCCCTTCTCCTGATTTTTCTGCGCCATGGGGCGCACCTCCCTCAGCCGGTGGTGGGTGGCGACTGCCGCGCGAGGTGGAAGCGGCCCGGGGCGAGTGCGCGGCAGTATCCTCCGGTGGTCTGCTGGACAACGGGAACGGGACGGGCAGGCGGGTGAGCTGGCTCACCCTCCGGCTCGATCTCACACCCGTTGTCGGGTAGGCACAAGCCTCTCCCGGGCGGGTCGGAGGGGCGGCCGTATCGGCGGACCTGGGCGGACCGTTATCGTGGGGACCGCCATGGCGAAGATCTTCCAAGTGTCGGCCCGCGCGGGGATGACCCGCGTCGTCGAGCCGATTGCCCGTGCCCTTCTGCGCGCGGGCGTCACTCCCAATGCCGTCACCGTCGCGGGCACCGTTGGTGTGCTCGTCGGCGCGCTCGGCTTCGGTGCCCGCGGCCACCTGGTCGCGGGCGCGTTGATCGTGACCGTGTTCGCGCTCACCGACCTGCTCGACGGGACGATGGCCCGGATGAGCGGCGGCTCCACCAGGTTCGGGGCGTTTCTCGACTCGAGCATGGACCGGGTCGCCGACAGCGCCGTCTTCGGCGCGGTCGCGTACTGGCTGGCCACCCGGGGCGATCACTCCGGGGTGGCCGCCGCGCTGGTCTGCCTGGCCGCCGGCAGCCTGGTCTCCTACGTCAAGGCGCGCGCCGAGGGGCTCGGCATGACCTGCAACGTGGGCATCGCCGAGCGCACCGAGCGGCTGCTGATCGTCGGGGTCGGCGGAATCCTCACCGGTGTCGGCGTGAAGCCGGCGCTGGAGATCGCGCTCTGGCTGCTCGCCGCCATCTCGATCTTCACGGTGGGGCAGCGGATGGCGCACGTCCACCGCCAGGCCCAGCAGCTCCAGCCGGACGGCCAGGCGTGAGCGGCGCGTCCACGGCCCGCCGCCGGACGACCGGCGGCGGGGCCGCGTGAACCTCACCGAGTTCGGTTACGTCGCCGGCTGGCGGGTGGCCCGTGCGCTACCCCGGCCGCTGGTGGCGGCGGCGTTTCAGGCGGGCGCGGACCGCGCCCACCGCCGCGGCGGAGGGGGTACCGCCCGACTGCGCGCGAACCTGCGCCGGGTGGTCGGCCCGGAGCTGCCCGAGGCCGAGCTGGACGATCTCGTCAAGCGGGGATTGCGCTCGTACGCCCGGTACTGGATGGAGGCGTTCCGGCTGCCCGCGTTGAGTCGGGCGCAGATCCTGGCCGGGTTCCGGCTCGAGGGCGCCGAGCTGCTCGCCGCCGACGTGGCCGCGGGCCGGGGCGCCGTGGTGGCCCTCCCCCATGCCGGCAACTACGACGCCGCGGGCGCCTGGGTGGCGGCCACCGGCTGGCCGATCACCACGGTGATGGAACGGCTCAAGCCGGAGGGCGTGTACAAGCGTTTCGTGGCCTTCCGGGGAAGCGTGGGCATGGAGATCCTGCCGACCCACGGCGGGCCGCGTCCGGCGTTCGACGTGCTGCTGGACCGGCTACGTGCCGGTGCGGTGGTGCCGTTGCTGGCCGACCGGGACCTCTCCGCCCGGGGGGTGGAGGTCGACTTCTTCGGTGGGAAGACCCGCATGCCGGCCGGGCCGGCGCTGCTCGCGCTGCACACCGGAGCGCCGCTGTACGTGGCCTCGATGTGGTACGAGCAGGACGCGGCGTGCGCCTCGCTCAGCGGTCCGCTGCCGGTGCCGGGGCCCGAGACGGGGCCGCTGGACCAGCGGGCCCGGTCGCTGACCCAGCTGATCGCCGACGGTCTGGCGGCGGGTATCGCCCGGCATCCGGAAGACTGGCACATGTTGCAGCGGATGTGGCTGGACCAGCGTGGCGCGGGGGGCGCGGAGTTGTCGGCGCCGGCCCCGGGCCGGTCCTGAAGGGGGTGGCTGACGCGTGCGGATCGGCATCGTCTGCCCGTACTCCTTCGATGTTCCAGGCGGGGTGCAGAACCACGTCATGGACCTCGCGGAGGCGCTGATCACCCTCGGGCACGAGGTAAGCGTGCTCGCGCCTGCCGACGAGGACGCCGCGCTGCCGGCGTACGTGGTGTCCGCCGGCCGGGCGGTGCCGCTGCCGTACAACGGGTCGGTGGCCCGGATCGCGTTCGGCCCGGTCTCCACGGCCCGGGTCCGGCGCTGGCTCACCAACGGTGACTTCGACGTGCTGCACGTGCACGAGCCGCTGACGTTGAGCCTGTCGTTGCTGGCGGTGCTGTCCGCGCGTGGGCCGGTGGTGGCCACGTTCCACACGGCGATGACCCGCTCGCGTGTGCTGGCCGCCGCGCAGGGCGTGCTGCAGATCGTGTTGGAGCGGATCACCGCCCGGATCGCGGTGAGCGCGCTGGCCCGCAAGGTGCAGGTCGAGCACATGGACGGCGGCGCGGTGGAGATCCCCAACGGGGTGGCGGTGGCGAAGTTCGCCGATGCGCAGCCGTTGCCGGACTGGCCGGGGGAGTGCGGGCCGGGCACCGGCGGCACGCTGGGTTTCCTGGGTCGCTTCACGGAGGCGCGCAAGGGCTTCCCGGTGCTGCGGGACGCCTTCGTGGCGTTGGCGGCGACCCGCCCGGGGCTGCGGCTGCTGGTCGCCGGCCCGGGTGATCCGGACGACCTGTACGACCAGTTCCCGGCCGCGCTGCGGGAGCGGGTGACGTTCCTCGGGCTGGTCTCCGAGGCGGACAAGGCCCGGATGCTGCGCAGCGTGCACCTGTACGTGGCGCCGAACACCGGCGGCGAGTCGTTCGGGATGATCCTCACCGAGGCGCTGGCCGCCGGCACCAGTGTGGTGGCGAGTGACCTGGACGCGTTCCGCCGGGTGCTCGACGGGGGGCGGGCGGGGCGGCTCTTCCCCACCGGGGACGCGGTGGGGCTGCGCGACGCCCTGTCCGACCTGCTCGACGATCCGGCCGGACGGGCCACGCTGAGCGCCTGCGGCGATCAGGTGGTGGCGAATTTCGACTGGCCGGTGGTTGCGCGGCGTGTTCTTGAGGTATACGCAGCGGCGATCGAGGCGACCGACGGGCGGGTCATCGACCAGGAGTGGGTGGGGCTGGGCTGAGCCGTGTGACGGATGGTGCGGCCGGTGACGCCGGTGACCGGCGGGGTCGCGTGCAACGGAGGAGAAACGGAGCAGCACTACGATGCCGCACATGTGGTGGGTGGTGGCCGCGAGTGTGCTCGTGGGGGTGCTTTCGGCGTACCTCATCTGGACCGCCGGCCGGGTCGATCGGCTGCAGGGCCGCGCGGAGCTTGCGGCGCGGGCCCTCGACGCCCACCTGCTGCGCCGGGCGGCGGCCGCCGCGGTGCTGGCGGAGCGGCGTTTCGGGGTCGAGCTGTACGCCGCCGCCCGGATCGCGCTGGACGCCCCGCCGCAGGAGCGGGAGGCGGCCGAGAACGACCTGACCCGGCAGTTGCGCTCGGTACGGCTGGATCCGGCCGATCCGGACTGCACGGCGGTCATCGCGGCGAGCCGCCGTCTCGCGTTGTCCCGGCAGGTGCACACCGACCTGGTTCGCGACGCCCGGTCGGCGCGCAGTCGTCCGCTGGTGCGGTTGTTGCGGATGGGGCGGGGTCGGGAGTGGCCGCGCTACTTCGACATCGACGACCCGACGCTCGTCGTGCCGGCGGACGTTCCGGCCGGCTGACGGGGTTGGCCGCGGGCCGGCCCGGCGGTGAGCAGGGCCACAGTGCAGGCCACCGGGGGTCTGATTGGCTGTCGGCGTGACGTTGCGAGGTGCGTAGCATTTTCGCTGCCACCCCCACCGCACGTCCAAGGAGCGATGACCCGTGTCCGAAAACACCGCCTCGACCACCGGTACCGCCCCCGTCGTCGGCACGGCCCGCGTGAAGCGGGGCATGGCCGAGATGCTCAAGGGCGGCGTGATCATGGACGTCGTCAACGCCGAACAGGCCAAGATCGCCGAGGACGCCGGCGCGGTCGCGGTGATGGCCCTGGAGCGGGTGCCCGCCGACATCCGCGCGCAGGGCGGGGTCTCCCGGATGAGCGACCCCGACATGATCGACGGGATCATCGAGGCGGTGTCCATCCCGGTGATGGCCAAGGCCCGCATCGGGCACTTCGTGGAGGCGCGGATCCTCCAGTCGCTCGGCGTGGATTACGTCGACGAGTCCGAGGTGCTGACCCCGGCCGACTACGCGAACCACATCGACAAGTGGGCCTTCACGGTGCCCTTCGTCTGCGGCGCGACCAACCTGGGCGAGGCGCTGCGCCGGATCACCGAGGGCGCGGCCATGATCCGCTCCAAGGGCGAGGCGGGCACCGGTGACGTCTCCAACGCCACCACCCACATGCGGAAGATCCGTCAGGAGATCGCCCGGCTGGCCTCGCTGCCGGCCGACGAGCTGTACGTCGCGGCCAAGGAGCTGCAGGCCCCGTACGAGCTGGTCAAGGAGGTCGCCGAGAGCGGCAAGCTGCCGGTGGTGCTGTTCACCGCCGGCGGGATCGCCACCCCGGCCGACGCGGCGATGATGATGCAGCTCGGCGCGGAGGGCGTCTTCGTCGGCTCCGGCATCTTCAAGGCCGGCAACCCGGCTCAGCGGGCCGCAGCGATCGTCAAGGCCACCACCTTCCACGACGACCCGGACGTGCTGGCGAAGGTCTCCCGCGGTCTGGGTGAGGCGATGGTCGGCATCAACGTCGACGAGATCCCGCAGCCGCACCGCCTGGCCGAGCGTGGTTGGTGAGCCTTGATCCACTCAGGCGTGGTGGTGACGCGGTGACGGCACCTGTGATCGGTGTGCTCGCGCTCCAGGGAGACGTCCGGGAGCATGTGGCGGCGCTGGCCGCGGCGGGCGCGGACGCCCGCCCGGTCCGCCGCCCGAGCGAGCTGGACGCGGTCGACGGGCTGGTGATCCCCGGCGGCGAGTCCACCACCATGAGCAAGCTCGCCGACATCTTCGAGATGCGCGAGCCGATCGACAAGCGGATCGCCGGCGGCATGCCTGTCTACGGCTCCTGCGCCGGCATGATCATGCTGGCCAGCGAGGTGCTGGACGGCCGGGCCGACCAGCGCGGCTTCGCCGGCATCGAGATGACGGTACGGCGTAACGCGTTCGGCCGGCAGGTCGACTCGTTCGAGGCGCCGGTGGAGATCGCCGGTGTGCCGGGGGAGCCGTTCCACGCGGTGTTCATCCGCGCGCCGTGGGTCGAGCGGGTAGGCGCGTCCGTCCAGGTGATCGGGAAGGTGACCGGCGGCCCGGCAGCCGAGCGGATCGTGGCGGTGCGGCAGGGCAACCTGTTGGCCACCTCGTTCCACCCCGAGTTGACGGGTGACCTGCGCGTACACGCGTACTTCGTGGAGCTGGTGCGGGCCGCCTGAGCGGCGGACGCGGGCGGGAGGGCATGGATCCCGGCCCCGGATCGTTGATCCAGGGCGGGTTCCGCGCCGTTCGGCACCCCGGGCAGGTCCCGGGTGTGACACGGCGCGGTGTGACCTCGGTAAGATTGCCGCGATTCGGCAGGGCCGTCGCCCGGCGCGGCACTTCCCGCGGGGCCGACCGGCCGCCGGATCGCCGGATGCGGCGCGGAATCGGTGCGGCAGTCGACGCAGGCGTGCAATGACAGACGGAGGTAGAAGATGTCCGGCCACTCAAAGTGGGCGACGACCAAGCACAAGAAGGCCGTCATCGACGCCAAGCGCGGCAAGATGTTCGCCAAGCTGATCAAGAACGTCGAGGTGGCCGCGCGCACCGGCGGCGGAGACCCGTCCGGTAACCCGACGCTCTTCGACGCCATCCAGAAGGCGAAGAAGAGCTCGGTTCCCAACGACAACATCGACCGCGCGGTCAAGCGTGGCTCCGGCCTGGAGGCCGGCGGCGCCGACTGGCAGACCATCATGTACGAGGGCTACGGCCCCAACGGCGTGGCGATGCTCATCGAGTGCCTCACCGACAACCGCAACCGTGCCGCGACCGAGGTGCGGACCGCGCTCACCCGCAACGGCGGCTCGCTGGCCGACGCCGGCTCGGTGTCGTACATGTTCTCCCGCAAGGGCGTGGTGATCGTGCCCAAGGAGGGCACCAGCGAGGACGACGTCATGATGGCGGTCCTCGACGCCGGCGCCGAGGAGGTCAACGACCTCGGTGAGGCGTACGAGGTGGTCTCCGAGCCGACCGACCTGATCCCGGTGCGGACCGCGCTGCAGGACGCCGGCATCGAGTACGAGTCGGCCGAGTCCTCCCTCGTACCCAGCATGAACGTGCCGCTGGACGAAGAGGGCGCCCGCAAGATCTTCAAGCTGATCGACGTCCTGGAGGACTGCGACGACGTGCAGAACGTCTACGCGAACTTCGACGTCAGCGACGACGTGATGGCAGCCGTCGACGCCTGAAACGCGGCCCGTCCGGCCCGGCCGGCGTGATGTCAGCCTGCCCTTGATCGACTCGACGTCGTGGAAGCCGGGGTGTCCGACGCGTGAGGACACCCCGCTTTCCGTGAACCCGAGTCGATCAGAACGAGGAGGTTCCGGGGACGTGGTGGAGCGGCGATTCGCGACGGGTGACCTGGTCGTTCGGCGGGAGATCCTGCGCGGCGAGGTCTGGTTCGGCTGCCCGACGATCTGCGTGGAGGATTCGCCGGACCTGTTGGCCCTCTACCTTCCGCCGGGGGCGGAGTTCGGCTTCCCGACCAGCGGCGTCTTTCCGTGTGGGCGGCACCCGTGGGAGACCGCCGGGCACACGGCCTGGCAGGGGCACGGCAAGCTGATGCTGCAGCGTCCTGGTGAGGCGCACTCCGTCGACGTGTTCTGGACGGGGCCGCAACGCGACTTCGCCGGCTGGTACTTCAACCTGCAGGATCCGCTGCGGCGTACCCCGATCGGGGTGGACACTCTGGACCACGAGCTGGACCTGTGGTGGGGTGCGGACGCCGACCGGTACGTCTTCAAGGACGTGGAGATGTTCGCGCAGCGCCTCGTCGAGGGGCGCTACCCGGGCATGGCGGAGGCGATCCGCGACGAGGGTGACCGGATCGCCGCCCTGCTCGACGCGGGGCAGCGCTGGTGGGACCCGGCGTGGGCGCGGTGGCAGCCCGACCCCACCTGGCCGACACCTCGACTGCCGGCCGACTGGAACCTGGTGCCGCCCGCCCGGTGAACAGGCCCCGACCCCCGCGGGCTGTCAGCCGGCCGCCGGATCGGCGATGAGGAACTCCTGGTCCGCGCCGCCGGTACACGGCTCGACCAGCGCCTCGATCGGCGCGTCCGCCGACGCTGCGCCGTCGTCGTCACGCAACCCGACGCACAGATCACCGCGAGCCGGACGGATGCGGTAGGCGGTCGGGGCCGACCCGGTCGGCTCGAAGCGGAACAGCTGGATCTCTCTGTCCTTCTGGCATTCCTTCCAGGGTTCGAGCAGGTTCCGGGCGGGATCGGCCTCGCGGATGGTGAGGCAGCCCGGCCCCTGCACGGGATGATTCCACTTGATGAAGTACAACCCGGCGGTCACCGGTTGCAGGTAGGTCTCCGGCGGGGTGGCCTCCGTGCAGCGACGCTGGACCGCCACCTCACTCGGGTACTCGCCGGTGCGATCATGCCCCTCGGTGAGACAGAGCTGTGGGCTGCGGGCGGGGCGGATCTCGGCCGGGCCGCCCTTCGGCCCGCTCGACGGCCCGACGCTGACACCGGTCGTGGCCGACGAACTGGTGCCCGCGCTGGCTTGCGGCGCGGTCGGGCGCCGGTCATCGTCGTCGGGTCGCAGGAACCACGCGCCGAGCGCGGCCAGCACGGCGGCGACGGCGAGCAGCGCCAGCGGCGCGGGTCGGGCGAACCAGCGCGGGCCGGCCTCGTCCGGTCGCCCGCCGGCCAGAACGTCGGCCGAGGCCGACCCGGCGACCTCGGTCGGCGGACGGGATGGCGCGGGGGACGTCGGGGCGTACGCGCCGTCGGCGAGCCGGTCCCGCGCCCGCAGCCACGCGTCGACCTGATCGCCCGCCCCGCAGGCGCGGACGAAGGCGGCCAGCACCTCGGGTCGCGGCAGGGTGGAACGGCGCAGGACGTCGGCCGCGGTGCTGCGGGCCAGCACGTCGCCGGCCGCGGCCGCGCGCTGCTCCAGTTGCCGGTACGTGAGCCGTGAGGCGTCCTTGAGCTGGCGCAGCAGGTCGACGAACGCGACCGGGTCGGCCGCCTCGTCCGGTCGTAGGTCGCCCGTGGTCATCGCACGATTGTCCAGACACCGCCAGCGCCAGGGCAAGCGACCCCGGGACCGACTGTCCGAGATGGTCGGACAAGACCCGGACATGCAGCTCTGAGCTGCCCGGACATCGCAGCGGCGCGATCGGGGCGTTGTTCTCGGCGAACCGGCTGTCTAGCGTCAGTTCTCGATGGCGGCGCCGCCGAGGGGCGGACGACCGCAGGCTCGGACCGGCACCGGTCCGAGCCCGATCGCATCGACGACACGGGGAGATCCGATGGATGACGTTGTCCGGGATCCGGTGCCGCAGGCGGCCACGGCGGGGGAGTACGTCGCGTTGCTCCGGGACGTGCGGCGACGTTCCGGCCTGACGTACCGGGAGATCTCCCGGCGGGCCGGGGCGGCCGGGCACTGGCTGCCGCCGAGCACCCTCGCCACGATGCTGGGGCGGGCCACCCTGCCCCGCGAGCGGACCGTCGTGGCGCTGCTGATCGCCTGCGGGAGGCCAGCGGCGGAGATCGAGCGGTGGGTGGGGGTCCGACACGACATCGACGCGCAACTCGGCGAGCGTACGGGGTGGGCCGACCAGGCGGCGTCGTCGCCGGACGAGACACCAGTCGATGGCACGCAGCCGGAGACGGTGCTGGCCGAGGCGGTGCCGCCACGGCTGTCGATCGCCCGGGTGTACCGGTCCGCCCGGCCGACGCGGCGGCTGCGGCTCGGGGCGCTCGCGCTGGCGAGCGCGCTGACCGTCGGGGCGTTGCTGCCGCACGCCGATGCCATGCGAACCGCGTCGGTCGGCGCCGCGTCGGCCGACGCCTGCCCCCTCGTCCTGCGCCAGGGCATGTACGGGCCGTGCGTCCTGACGCTCCAGGAGCGGCTGGTGGCCGGCGGTCTGCGGGTGCCGGCGGACGGCTGGTTCGGCCCGGACACGACGAGCCGGGTGATCGCCTTCCAGGCGCTTGTCGGCCTGCCGGTCAGCGGCGCGGTGGACGGGCCGGTGCTCGACGCGCTGTCGGGCGATCCGGTCGTGGCGACGAGCTGGCCGGAGGACCGGGTCAGCAAGCATCTGCGGAGGACGTTCCCGGAGGACCCGGCGGAGGCGGTGCGGCTGGCGCGCTGTCTGTCCGGGTTGGACCCGCTGCGGGTGGAGGTCACCGCGGACGGGTCGCGGCGGTGGGGGTTGTTCCAGTTCAGCGACGTGGAGTTGTCGCGGCTCGGCGTCGATCGTCGGACCGCGTTGGATCCGGGTTGGAACATCGAGGCGGCACGGGAGGTCTGGTCGCGTACCGGCGATTTCGGCCACTGGGGCTGCGCGCCGTCGCCGTGACGCGCCGCTCCCCGCCCGGTCACGGGGCCGGGCGGGGAGCCCTTCAGACCGGACGACTCACGGTCGCAACCGGGTGGCGAAGACGTGGCGGTCTCCGGCCGCCACAGCCAGGGTGCGACCTCCTCGACCTGCTGGCGGTACTCGTCCGTGGCGAGCAGGTCCGCGTAGTCGTCCGCGTCGGCCGGCAGGCCGGGTCGGAACCGGTTGCCCGCCGTCAGCGCGAACGGGGTGACGCGCCCCCAGTTCGGGCTGACCGCGGTCTTTTCGTCGGTCGGCCGCCGCGTCACGGCGGTGCCGTAGGCGCCGTCGAAGACCGTGCGCCGGCTCGGGTACAGGGTGGTCAACACGTCGAACGCCGCCTTGTCGATGGCCGCGTGCAGCGACGGCGCCACGACGTCGTCCATGGTGCCCGGGTAGCTGACCGGCACCCGCACCCGGTAGGGGTTGCCAGTGGGGTGAGCGAGATGTTGTCCAACCGCACCGTCGACGCGGCGTGGTTGCCGAAGTGGAACAGCAGGACCGCCTTCGGGTCGCCGAAGGGCGACGTGAAGTCGAAGGTGAAGCGGCGCGTCGTGGAGGTGAGCGCGACCGTCTGGTCGACGGCCGAGGTGAAGGGCGTGTCCGCCCGGGAGACCGAGACGCGTACGTCACGGCTGACGTCGGCGGAGGCGTCGAACTGCAGGCGGTACGGCTGCGTGGCGGTCACCCCGAACTCGAAATGTCCGACCAGGTCCTCCCACACGGGCTTGCCGACCGTCGCGCTGGTGCGGATGCGCAGTTGCCCGGCGTTGACGGTGGTGCTGGTCGAGGCGAGCCGGGTCGGTCCACCAGGGCGCGCTGCTGCCGTTGTCATGGAGAGCCTTTCCGGTCCGGGCAGGCGACGATCAGGTCGTTGCCGTGAGGATCGGCTCACCGTAGGAGTGTTCGCCCTGTTCAGAGCCACCGAAGGGCGTTCGGGCCGGTGCCGTACGCGACGGGCGCCGACGTCCGCTCAGGACACCGACGCCCGTGCGGCGGACCATCGGCTCAGCCGATCGTCTCCCGCTCCCGCCACGCGGTGCGCAGGGAGGTGCGGCCGTTGGTGCGCAGCAGCGATCCCTCGTACACCCGGGCGCCGGCGAGCACGAACGCGCCGGTGGCGAGCAGCAGGATCAGAAGCGAGAGGAACGGTTCCCAACCGGCCGCATCGCCGGTGAACAGCCGCAGTGGCATGGCCGTGGGTGACGAGAACGGCAGGTACGACAGCACCCGCATCGCGGTGTCGTTGTCGTTCAGGAAGATCACCGCGAAGAAGGGCAGCATCACGGCGAGCTGCACCGGTGTCGAGACGGCGGCGATGTCCTCCTGCCGGTTGGCCAGCGCGCCGGCCGCCGCCCACATTGCCGCGAGCAGCACGAAACCGAGCAGGAAGAACGGCACGAACCAGCCGATCGCCGGGGCGAGCAGGCTGAGCAGTCCGCCGCTGTCGCCGAACTGGAGCCCGATCACGGCCACCACCGCGATCAACGCGATCTGCGCGAACGCCAGGATCGCGCCAGCCACCACCTTCCCGGCCAGCAGCGCCCGTACCGGCACGGCGGCGACCAGGATCTCCACGATGCGGGTCTGCTTCTCCTCGATGACGCTCTGCGCGATCTGTATACCGAACGTCTGCGAGGTGATGAAGAAGACGAACCCGAAGGCGAACGGCACCAGGAACGCCACCACCGGGTCGACCGCGTCCGGGTCGAGCAGTCGTACCGTCGGTTGGCTGCTCAGAGCCTTCATCACGTCGTCGGGGGCTTCCTCCCGGGCCAACACGGTGGGTCCGGCGACCACCGCGGCGTCCACGTCGTCGTCGCGGACGGCCTGCTCGGCGGCCCGGTCGTCGGCGACCACCCGGACCTCCAGGCCGGCGGCGCGCAGCGGACCGGCCGCGCTCTCGGTCACCGCCACCGTGGACGGCCCGCCGGAGAGCAGCGGCGGCAGGATGGTGCTCGCCGCGGCGATCAGCAGGTAGAAGAGCGTGCCGAACAGGAAGGTGCGGTCGCGCAGCTTGACGCGGATCTCCCGTTCGGCGACCAGCCGGGTGGCCTGGGTGATGTTCACTGGGTGACCTCTCGGAAGATCTCGGTGAGCGAGGGGCTGACCGGGCGGAAGGCGCGTACCGGGCCGCGCGCGAGGGCCGCCCGCAATACGGGCTGTTCGTCGGCACCTGCCGGCAGGTCGAAGACCACGCGGGGGCCGTCCAGCTCGACCACTGTCACCCCGGGTTCGTCGCGTACCCAACCGGCGTCGGCCGCCACCACCAACTCGTAGCGGGGCACGGTGTACGAGTCGCGTAGCTGCTGGCGGCTGCCGGCGGCCCGGATCGCACCGTCTCCAATGATCACCAGGTCGTCGCAGAGGCGTTCCACGACGTCGAGCTGGTGGCTGGAGAAGAGCACCGGCGCGCCGGCCGCCGCCCGTTCGCGCAGCACGGCGACGACGGTGTCGACGGCGAGAGGGTCGAGGCCGGAGAACGGCTCGTCGAGCACCAACACCTCGGGGTCGTGCACCAGCGCGGCCGCGATCTGCGCGCGCTGCTGGTTGCCCAGCGACAGCGTCTCCAGCAGGTCGTCGCCGCGCTCACCGAGGCCGACCCGGTCCAGCAGCGCGTCGGTGGCCCGCCGGGCCGCGGACGCGTTCAGGCCGTGCAGCCGGCCCAGGTACGTCACCTGTTCCCGGGTGGTCATCTTCGGGTAGAGGCCCCGCTCCTCCGGCATGTAGCCGAAGCGCCGCCGGTCCTGCCGGGTCAGCGTGGTGCCGTCCCAGCTCACCTCACCGGCGTCGGGCGCGAGCACACCCAGGATGATGCGCATGGTGGTGGTCTTGCCGGCGCCGTTGGCGCCCACGAAGCCGGTCATCCGGCCGGCGGCCACCTCGAAGGACACGTTCGTGAGCACCTGCCGGTCGCCGAAGCTGCGGTCGATGCCGTCGAGGCGAAGCGTTCTGGTCACGTATCCACGCTAGATCGAACACCCCGCTCTGCCGTCCGCCCGGCGGGTGAGCGGGCGGTCCACCGCGCGATGGATGGCGGTCACCCGCCGGGCCGGACCACCCCGTTCTCGTACGCGAACACCACCGCCTGCACCCGGTCCCGCAGGCCGAGTTTGGCCAGTACCCGACTGACGTGGGTCTTCACGGTCGCCTCGCCCAGATGGATGGCAGCGGCGATCTCCGCGTTGCTCGATCCGGCGGCGAGCAGCACCAGCACCTCCCGTTCCCGTGGGGTCAGCCCGGCCAACGCGGCGTCCGCCGCCGGCCCTCGGTGGGCGGTGCCCGCCGGGTCGCCGGGACGGGCGAACGTGGAGATCACCCGGCGGGTGATCTCCGGGGCGAGCA
Organism: Micromonospora sp. NPDC049275; assembly: GCF_043197115.1. Taxonomy (NCBI): domain Bacteria; kingdom Bacillati; phylum Actinomycetota; class Actinomycetes; order Micromonosporales; family Micromonosporaceae; genus Micromonospora; species Micromonospora sp. NPDC049275. Next base: position 45,212 of record NZ_JBICSN010000006.1, on the reverse strand, counting down.
GGCCGTCGCCCCTGGCCAGCACCTGGATCGCCTCGATCAGCTCCTCCGGTGTGCCGTTCTTCAAGAGGAAACCGCTGGCCCCGGCACGCAGCGCGGCGAACAGGTAGTCGTCGCGGTCGAAGGTCGTGAGGATCAGCACCGCCGGCCCACCGGGTCCGTCGGCGGTGATCTGCCGGGTGGCCTCCAGGCCGTCCATCCCGGGCATCTCCACATCCATGAGTACGACGTCGGGGCGGGTGGCTCGGGTCATGGCGACGGCCCGTTCACCGTCGGCGGCCTCGCCGACCACCTCGATGTCGTCCTCCACCTCGAGGATGACCCGGAAGCCGGTGCGGACGAGGTGCTGGTCGTCGGCGAGCAGCACCCGGATGGTCCGCCCCGGGCCCGACGTCTCGTGATTCGGCGTGGCGCTCATGTGGAGACCTCCGTGTCGACGGCCGACTGGTGTTCGTCGCGCGGCTGCCGCTCGTCGCGCGGCTCCCGCTGCGCGCCGACCGGCGGGTCGGCCGCCGCAAGCGGGAAGCGGGCGCGTACTCGCCATCCGCCGCCGCCGGCACGCGGCCCGGCCTCCAGGTCGCCGTCGTGCGCGGTGACCCGTTCGCGCATCCCGATCAGTCCCAGCCCGACGGCGTCGACCCGGGTGCCGGCTCGTCCGTTGTCGGTCACGTCGACCTCCACCTCCCGGGCCAGGTAGCGGACCCGCACGTCCAGCAGGTCCGCACCTGCGTGCTTCAGGGTGTTGGTCACCGCCTCCTGCGTCACCCGGTACACCGCCTGGGAGACCGATTCGGGCAGCGCGACGGGGTCGCCGTACACCCCGAGGGTTGCCGTCAGGCCGGCGGCCCGAGCCCGCTCGACCAGCTCACCGATCCGGTCGACGTCGCCGCCGGCCGGCGGCGCGGCGTCGGCCGTGCCGGTGGTCCGCAGCACGCCCAGCATCCGGCGTAGCTCGTCGACAGCGGTGCGGGCGCTCTGCTCGATGGCGGTGAGCGCGGCGCGGGCCTTGCCGGGGTCGCGGTCGAACACCCGGCGGCAGGCGGATGCCTGTACGCCCATCACCGACACGTGGTGGGCGACCACGTCATGCAGCTCCCGGGCGATCCGGACCCGTTCGCCGAGCACCGCCCGTTCCCGGGACTCGGTCTGCGACCGACGCAGGTCCTCGGCCTGGGTACGCAGCTCGTGCTCGCGGCGCGCGGCCACCCAGGCGGTCTCACCGAAGAAGTACGCGAAGCCGAAGACCAGCACGTTGAGCAGCACGCCGGTGACCATCGCGGCGAGCACCGGTGGCACCGGGCCGGCCGCGTCGGCGAAGGCCGTCGAGGGGATGTGGCTGATCGTGATCGCGTAGTAGATCCCCAGCCAGGCGAACATCGTGGCGATCACGCCGATCCGTAGCCGCCGGGCCAGGCGACGGTCCTGCCCCCAGGCGCCGACGGTGTAGAGGGCGCAGAACAGGGCCCACGAGGAGAACTGGGTCTCCGGGGCGGAGCGCGCCTGCGCGGCGATGAACGCCACCGCCACGATCAGCAGGGTCGCGGCCGGCCAGCGCCGCCGCCAGATCAGCGGCAGCGTCACGGCGACGGTCCAGAACAGCTGCTCCGCCCCGGACGGCGGCGAGCCCAGCAGGAACGCCCCGGTGCTGTGGGCCAGGGTGAGGCTGACCAGCGCCAGCACGGTCATTCCCAGGCCGATCCACAGGTCGTTGCGGCGCTGCTCCGCCGTTGGACCCGGACGGCGCCATTCGTCTCGCGGTGCCACGGTCATCCGGGAACGATGCCACGTCGCCGGCCACGTCCGTCGAGTGGGCGGACCCGTGCCGTCGGGCCCGGCCACACCTCGGCGGCCCGACGCGAGTACGCGCCGGGCCGCCGGGGTGTGCGCTCGTTCAGGCCTTCTGGCGGCGGGTCTTGAGGGCCGTGTCGATCAGGTCCCAGACCAGCACCACGGCGGCGCCCAGCGCGACGAGGGCGTTGAGGAGGCTGCGGTTGTCCGCGTCCGCCAGCCAGCTCAGCCGCTCGGCCAGGGCCGGGTTGAGCAGCGCGTCGGAGAGGGCCAGCCACATCAGCGGCACCGTGAACGCCAGGTTGAGCAGCGCCTTTATCGCGAACAGCCGCCAGCTCCAGTGCCCGATCCGGTATTTGACGATCTCGAACACGCCGCTGGCGAGCAGGACGACGATCAGTGCCGGCAGCCAGAACGACCAGAGGGCCGGGTCGAGGATCGGGATGTTGTCGCCGTCGGTGGCGTGGATCCAGGACTGGTAGTGCTGCAAGGGCAGGTAGCCGATGGTCAGCGCCAGCATGACCACCGACGCGATGGTGTCGACGAGCGAGATGTCGCGGTGCGCGGGGACGTCGGGCAACTCGTCGACGGTCCACTCGGGCAGGTCGGCGGTGGGCTGGGCCCGCTCGATGAGGACGAAGGTCAGGGTGAGCCAGAAGGTGATGTGCACGGCCACGTGCAGGGCGACGACGAGGCCCGGCCCGATGGCGCCGAAGCCCTTGCCGTCGACGACAGCGACGACGGCGACCACCGTGCCGGCGAGCGCCGGGATGAAGCTGAGCAGCAGCTTCAGTAGCCGCAGCCAGGCCAGGTAGTAGGTGGGGCCGATGAGCTGGAGCCGGCGGTCGGCGTAGCGGGCGGCCAGCCGGTCGGGGTTGCCCAGCTCGGTGAGCACCTGCCGCTCGGCGACTGCCGCGTCCTCGCCGCCCCCGGCCCGGTCCTCGATCATGTCCTCGATCGAGGCGCGCAGCTCGGTGGCGATCTCCTCACGACGCTGTGCGGGCACCGAGCGCAGGGTGGCGGCCAGGTAGCGGTCGGTCAGGGTGTTCATCGGTCCACTCCTTGGATCAGCCCGGTGATGGAGGTCTGTACGGCGGCGAGGTCGTCGAGGAGCCGGTTCAGCATCGACTCGCCCTCGTCGCTGGTCTTGTAGAACTTGCGCGGCCGGCTCTCCTCGGTGTTCCACTCGCTGGTCAGCAGGCCCTGGTCCTCCAGGCGGCGCAGCAGCGGGTAGAGCGTGTTGGCGTCGACCGGAAAGCCGTGGTCGGTGAGCCGTTGCAGCAGTGCGTAGCCGTAGTCCGCTCGGCGGAGCGCGACCAGGCTGGCCACCACGACGGTGCCTCGACGCAGCTCCTGCAGGTGCGTCCGTAGAACATCCTCGCTAACCATGTGTCACACCATACTGTGTGCCACACAGTGTTGTCTACCGAAACATCATCGTGTCCGCTCCAGGCCCGATCGAGGTCGCGACGAGTGCGGGGCGCCCGGTCGACACCGGACGCCCCGCACCTGGCCGGAATCAGCAGGCCGCGCCCTGGCGGAAGTTGCGCTCGACGAAGGTGGCCGGCCCGACCTGGAAGTAGCCCACGCCCGGCCGGATCGGGTGCCCGGTGAACAACTCCACCCGCGACCCGACGCGAACCAGGTACGCCTCGGCGTCCCCCGCGTCGTTGTGGATCAGCGACCCGCGCGCGCCGTAGATCGCCTCCAACTCGGCGAACGACATGCCGACCTGGGCCCCGGCGGGCGACCGGGGCGGTGCGGTGGCCGTACCGACCTCCACGAGTCGACCGTCGCGGAAGGCGAGCAGGAGGACGCCGGCCCAGGAGCCGGTCACGCCGGCGTGCACCACCCCGTCGCAGCCCGGCGCGGTCCAGTCGATGCGCCCGGCCGCGGTGAGCGCCGCCAGGCTGGCGCCGATCCGGTAGACGCCGGCGCCGCCGACGCTGAGGACCTGCGGGTGGCTGTGCCCGACGGCGGTGGCGAGCGGACCGCGCGTCGAGGCCGACGCGGCACCGCCGACCAGCGGCGCCGCCGCAGCCGGTCCCGCGGTGGTCACCGCGACGAGCGTGCCGAGCGCCAGCGCGGTGGTGCGGAGGATCGAGGGACGGTTCATGGTGTGCTCCTTCGGTGATGGATCTCCTGCCCTGTTAGTCACCGCGCCGGGGCCAGCGGTTCGTCGGGTTTCCGACCGGCCCGGTCTACTGTGCAGAGACCGTCCTGGCCGGGGGTGACAGGGTGACGGCTCCGCAGCGGATCGGGCCCTACGCCATCGAGCGACTGCTGGGCGTCGGCTCGTTCGCGACCGTGTGGCTGGGCTACGACGCGGTGCTCGACGCGCGTGTGGCGATCAAGGTGCTGGCCGAGAACTGGAGCCACGACCTGCGGGTCAGGGAACGCTTCCTCGACGAGGCCCGGCTGTTGCGCCGCCTGGAGCACGAGCGGCTGATCCGGGTGCACACCGTCGGCGAGTTGCCCGACGGTCGGCCGTACGCGGTCCTGGCCTGGGCGGACGGCGGCAGCCTGCGGGACCGCCTCGCCGCCGGTGACCTTCCCACGCCGACCGCGCTGCGGCTGCTGGGGGAGGTCTGCGCCGGGGTCGCCGTGCTGCACCGGCACGGCGTCGTGCACCGTGACCTCACCCCCGGCAACGTGCTGTTCCGCTCCGCCGGCCCGGACGATCCCGACGCCGAACAGGTGCTGATCGCCGACCTCGGCCTCGCCAAGGCGCTCGCCGCCGCCTCGGGGCTGACCGCGCGGGCCGGCACCCCCGGTTACATGGCCCCCGAGCAGGACGACCCGGGCGCGGTGGTCGACACCCGCGCCGACGTGTACGGGCTCGGCCGCCTCGGCATCCGGCTGCTGGCCGCCGAACCGCCGGACGCGCGCCCGCCCCGGCCCGGTCCGGCACCGGACGTCCGACTCCGCGCGGGCGTGCCTCCGGCGGTGGCGGCGGTGCTCGCCAAGGCGACCGCGTACCACCCGGCCGACCGCCATCCCGACGCCGCAGCCCTGCGGGCCGCGCTGACCCGCGCGAGCGACCGGTCGCCGTCACCTCGGCCGGGGATCCGCCGCTCGTACCGGCTGCGACTGGCCGGGGCCGCTGTCGTGTCCGCCGTCGCGGTGGGTGCGGTGGGCGCCGATCCGGGTGGCGTGGGGTCGGGTCGACCCGGGGACGGCACGTACACGGCCGGGCCGTTGACTGTGGCGGTGCCGGCCGGCTGGTCCGCCGTGGGAGCGACCTGGGCCGGTCAGTACGGCGCCGATGGCGACCCGGAACCGGCGTTGGTGATGTCCCCGCAACCCCGGCGCTGGGCCGCCGATCCCCGACTGCCCGGCGCGTTCGTCGGCCTCTCCGCCACCACTGCGGCACGCACAACCCCGGCCGGTTTCCTGGCCGAGCGCACGCACGGGGACTGCGCGCCCGCACCGGCCCGCACCACCCGGCAGGCGGGCGTCGAGTGGACGGTGGTGGCGTACCGCTGCGAGCGGGACCGGCCGAGCATCGTCGAGTCGGCCGGCCTGCATCCCGCCCGGCGCGCCCTGGTGTACGTGCAGATCGCCCCGCCGACGGACAGTGGGCCCGACTTCGTGGACACCCTGCTCGCCGGTGTGCGGGTCACCGGACCACCACGGTGATGGTGTGCTCCCGACCCTCCTGGGGGATCGTCACGGCGACGGTGCCGGGGCGGACGAAGCGGATGTCCACCACGCCCGCCTCGTACTGCTGGGAGACCAGCTCCGGGCGGTCCACGGTGACGAGCCCGGGCCCGATGCCCTGGATGCGCAGCACCGCGCCGGTGGCGAAACAGAGCGATTTCAGCAGCTCGACCTCGGTCTCGGCGAGCGGCAGGTCGTAGCGGACCGCGCCCTGACAGGCCGGCGTCGCGGCGGTCGGCGGGGGAGTCGTGCGGGGCGTACCCCTCGTTCTGGTTGGTGTGGGGGGTGCCGCGACCGGCCGCCCGCTGGTCGGCGGCGGCGGTCGGGACGGCGACCCGGGGGTCGCCGGGGTCGCGGCGATCGCGGAGGGTGTCGGCGTGGAACGGGTCGGGCCGGGCGGTTGGACGGGCAGTGGCGCGACGGCGTCGGCGCCGCAGGCGGCCATCCCCACGGCGGCCGTGAGGACGACGACGAGCCGGCGGAACGACGCCCGGCTCATTCCGCGCCGAGCCGCTGCCGGACCTGCCGCCGGGCCAGGTGCAGCCGGGACTTCACGGTGCCCACCGGAACGTCGAGCAGGGCGGCGATCTCGGGGTAGCTCAGCCCGAGGACGTCGCGCAGGGCCACCACCTCGGCGTGGTCGGGGTGGACCGAGTCGAACGCGTCGAGCAGGTCGAGGCGGGTGCCCGCGACCACGCTGGTCCGTCGCGGGTCGGCCTGGTCGGGCAGCGGTACGCCGCCGGCCTCCAACCGGCAGCGGCGGCGCAGCGTGCGGTAGGTCGAGCGGGCCCGGTTCGCGGTCAGCCGGTGCAGCCAGGTGCGGAACGAGGAGCGCCCCTCGAACCGGCTGATGCCGCCGGCCAGGGCCAGCAGCGCATCCTGGCAGGCTTCCTCGGCGTCCTCCCGGTTGGGCAGGAACCGGGCGCACAGCCGCAGCACCTCCGGGCGCACCGCGACCAGCAGGGCGTCCAACGCCGCCGCCTCACCCTGCGCGGCGCGGCGGGCCAGGGCGTCGAGGTCGTCCGGAGCAGGCATGCCGGGTGTCCAATGCTCGCCGGTGCCGATCCTCAAGCGTACGGCCGTCGGCGCTGTCCGACCCTCCTCCGGTCCGCCACCCGACCCGCGCTACTCGAACCGGGAGACGTCCCCCGCGCCGCGACGCAGAATCTCCGGCTCGGGCCCGGACAGGTCGATCACCGTCGTCGGCTCCTTGCCGCACTCGCCGGCGTCCAGCACCGCGTCGAGCTGGTGGTCGAGCCGTTCCTTGATCTCCCAGCCCTGGGTCATCGGCTCCTCGTCGCCGGGCAGGACCAGCGTGCTGGAGACCAGCGGCTCGGCCAGCTCGGCGAGCAGCGCCTGGGTGACGCTGTGCCGGGGCACCCGCACGCCGACGGTCCGCTTCTTCGGGTGCAGCATCCGGCGCGGCACCTCCTTGGTGGCCGGCAGGATGAACGTGTAGCTGCCCGGGGTGGACGCTTTCACCAGTCGGAAGACCGCGTTGTTGATCTGCACGAACTGGCCGAGCTGCGCGAAGTCCCGGCAGACCAGGGTGAAGTGGTGCCTGTCGTCGAGGCGGCGGATCTGGCGGATCCGGTCCAGGCCGTCCTGGTTGCCCAACTGGATGCCGAGCGCATAGCAGGAGTCTGTCGGGTACGCGACAAGCCCACCACCGCGGATCAGGTCGGCGACCTGGCCGATGATGCGGGGCTGCGGATTCTCCGGGTGCACGTCGTAGTACCTCGCCATGCGCAAGAGCCTAGGCCTGTCGGGGTGCGATCAGGAGACGCGGGCCACCCTCGGCGCGGACGGTGGAGCCGCCGAGATCACCTCGGTAGGGTAGGTCCCGGTCGGGTCCGACCAACAAGATCCACACCGCCGGGGGGCGCCAGGCATGGCCGATTCGTTCGCGCATCTGCACGTGCACACGGAATACTCGATGCTCGACGGAGCGGCCCGGCTGAAGGACCTGTTCGCCGAGGCCAACCGGCTGGGCATGCCGGCGGTGGCGATCACCGACCACGGCAACATGCACGGCGCGAACGACTTCTACAACCAGGCGATGGCCGCCGGGATCACCCCGATCCTGGGCGTCGAGGCGTACGTGGCGCCGGAGTCGCGCTATCACAAGGCGCGGGTCAAGTGGGGTCGGCCGGAGCAGAAGAGCGACGACATCTCCGGTAACGGCGCGATCACCCACAAGACCATGTGGGCGAAGAACGCGCAGGGTCTGAAGAACCTGTTCACGCTCAACTCGCGCGCGTCCATGGAGGGGCACTACGTCAAGTGGCCCCGGATGGACATGGAGCTGATCGCCGAGCACGCCGAGGGGATCATGGCGACCACCGGTTGCCCGTCGGGCGCGGTGCAGACCCGGCTGCGGCTCGGCCAGTTCGACGAGGCGCTCAAGGTCGCCGCGAGCTACCAGGACATCTTCGGCAAGGACAACTACTTCCTGGAGATCATGGATCACGGCCTCTCCATCGAGAGCCGGGTCCGTGAGGGGCTCACCGAGATCGCCCGCAAGCTGGACATTCCGCCGGTGGTCACCAACGACTCGCACTACACGCACGAGGCGCAGGCCACCGCGCACGACGTGCTGCTGTGCGTGCAGACCGGCAGCAACATCGACGACCCGAACCGGTTCCGCTTCGAGGGCGGCGGCTACTTCGTCAAGAGCGCCGACCAGATGCGCGCGGTCGACTCGTCCGAGCTGTGGCAGGAGGGTTGCCGCAACACCCTGCTGGTGGCCGAGAAGGTCGACCCGAAGGGCATGTTCGAGTTCCACAACCTGATGCCGCGCTTCCCGGTGCCCGACGGTGAGACCGAGGAGTCCTGGTTCCGCAAGGAGACCTTCGCGGGCCTGGGTCGCCGCTACCCGAACGGCATCCCCGAGGGGCACGTCGTCCAGGCCGAGTACGAGCTGGGCGTCATCAACCAGATGGGCTTCCCGTCGTACTTCCTCGTGGTCGCCGACTTCATCCAGTGGGCGAAGAACCAGGGCATCGCGGTGGGTCCGGGTCGTGGCTCGGCCGCCGGCTCGCTCGTCGCGTACGCGCTGGGCATCACCGACCTGGACCCGATCCAGCACGGCCTGATCTTCGAGCGGTTCCTCAACCCCGAGCGTGTCTCGATGCCTGATGTCGACATCGACTTCGACGAGCGTCGGCGCGGCGAGGTGATCAAGTACGTCACCGACAAGTGGGGTGAGGACAAGGTCGCCCAGATCGCCACCTTCGGCACGATCAAGGCGAAGGCCGCGATCAAGGACTCGGCCCGGGTGCTGGGCTTCCCGTACGCGGTAGGCGACCGGATCACCAAGGCGATGCCGCCGGCCGTGATGGGCAAGGACATCCCGCTCACCGGCATCTTCGACCCGAAGCACCCCCGCTACGCCGAGGCCGGCGAGATCCGCGGCCTGTACGACTCCGACCCGGACGTCCGCAAGGTGATCGACACGGCCAAGGGCATCGAGGGGCTGATCCGGCAGACCGGCGTGCACGCCGCGGGCGTCATCATGTCCGCCGAGCCGATCATCGAGCACATCCCGTTGATGCGCCGCGACGCCGACGGGGCGATCATCACGCAGTTCGACTACCCGACCTGCGAGTCGCTCGGGCTGCTGAAGATGGACTTCCTCGGCCTGCGCAACCTGACGATCATCGACGACGCGGTCAAGAACATCGAGCTGAACCACGGCCTCAAGCTCGACCTGCTGGGCCTGCCGCTGGACGACAAGGCCGCGTACGAGCTGCTGGCCCGCGGTGACACCCTGGGCGTGTTCCAGCTCGACGGTGGGCCGATGCGGTCGCTGCTGCGGTTGATGAAGCCGGACAACTTCGAGGACATCTCCGCCGTCCTCGCGCTGTACCGGCCGGGCCCGATGGGCGTCGACTCGCACACCAACTACGCGCTGCGCAAGAACGGCCTTCAGGAGATCACGCCGATCCACCCGGAGCTGGAGGAGCCGCTGCGGGAGATCCTGGCGCCCACCCACGGCCTGATCGTCTACCAGGAGCAGGTGCAGCGCGCCGCGCAGATCCTCGCCGGCTACACGCTGGGTCAGGCGGACCTGCTGCGTCGGGCGATGGGTAAGAAGAAGAAGGAGATCCTCGACAAGGAGTTCATCCCGTTCCGGGACGGCTGCCGCGAGCGCGGCTACTCCGACGAGGCGATCCAGGCCGTGTGGGACGTGCTGGTGCCGTTCGCCGGGTACGCCTTCAACAAGGCGCACTCCGCCGCGTACGGCCTGGTGTCCTACTGGACCGCGTACCTGAAGGCGCACTACCCGGCCGAGTACATGGCCGGTCTGCTCACGTCCGTCGGTGACGACAAGGACAAGATGGCGCTGTACCTGTCCGAGTGCCGCCGGATGCGGATCCAGGTGCTGCCGCCGGACGTGAACACGTCGGCCGGGCCGTTCACCCCGGTCGGCAAGGACATCCGCTTCGGCCTGGCGGCCGTGCGCAACGTCGGCGCGAACGTGGTCGCCTCGATCATGCGGTGCCGGGGGGAGAAGGGCGACTACGCGGACTTCTACGACTTCCTGTCCAAGGTGGACGCGGTGGTCTGCAACAAGAAGACAATCGAATCGCTGATCAAGGCCGGTGCGTTCGACTCGCTGAAGCACCCCCGCAAGGGCCTGCTCGCCGTGCACGCCGACGCCATCGACGCGTACGCCGATGTCAAGCGCAAGGAGGCGGTCGGCCAGTACGACCTCTTCGGCGCCGGCTTCGGCGACGCCGACACCGGCAGCACGACTGTGATGCCTGTCATCAGCGAGAGCGAGTGGGACAAGCGCGACAAGCTGGCCTTCGAACGCGAGATGCTCGGCCTGTACGTCTCCGACCACCCGCTGTTCGGCCTGGAGCACATCCTGGGAGCGGCGGCCGACACCACAATCGCCTCCCTGGCGGAGGAGGGCGCGGTCCCGGACGGGGCTGTCGTCACCCTCGCCGGCATCCTCTCCGGCGTGCAGCGGCGGGTCACCAAGCAGGGGCGGGCCTGGGCGTCGGCCACCCTGGAGGACCTGGCCGGTGGGGTGGAGACGCTGTTCTTCCCCAACACCTACGAGGTGATCGGGCAGTACATCGCCGAGGACGCCATCGTCGTGGTCAAGGGCCGGGTGGACCGCCGCGACGACACCCCCCGGATCATGGCGATGGACATGTCCATGCCCGACGTCAGCACCAGCGCCACCAACAAGCCTGTCACCCTGACCATCCCGGTGCACAGGTGCACGCCACCGCTCGTGGAACGGCTCAAGGAGACCCTGGTGCTGCACCCCGGCGACACCGAGGTGCACGTCAAGCTGCTCAACGGCGGGCGTACCACCACCCTGCGGCTGGGCCCGTTCCGGGTGGCGGCGACGACCGCGCTGATGGGTGACCTCAAGAGCGTCCTCGGCCCGGCCAACGTGAGCTGACCGGTCCGCGGCCCGGCCGGCGTGCGTCGGCCGGGCCGCGACGCCGGCTCAGCCCCGGTCGGGGGCCGCGATCTCGCGCAGCTGGCCGTCGGCCAGCCGCAACCAGCGCTGCACGCCGATCTCGGCGAGGAACCGCTCGTCGTGGCTGACCACCACAAACGCCCCCTGGTACGCGGACAGCGCGCTCTCCAGTTGGGCGACGCTTACCAGGTCCAGGTTGTTCGTCGGCTCGTCGAGCAGCAGCAGTTGCGGCGCCGGTTCGGCGCACAGCACACAGGCGAGGGTGGCACGCAGCCGCTCACCCCCGGAGAGCACCCCGACGGGCAGGTTCACCCGGGCGCCCCGGAACAGGAACCGGGCCAGCAGGTTCATCCGCCGCGCGTCCGGCATGCTCGGCGCGTACGCGGCGAAGTTCTCCGCTACCGTGCGGTCGAGGTCGAGCAGGTCCAGCCGCTGCGACAGGTACGCGATCCGCCCGTCGGCCCGTTTGATCTCGCCGCCGGCCGGTGCGAGATCGCCACTGACGAGGCGCAGCAGGGTCGACTTGCCGACGCCGTTCGCCCCGGTGAGGGCGATCCGCTCCGGCCCCCGGATCACCAGGTCGGCGCCGTCGCCGCCGAACAGTTCCCGATCGTCGAAGCGGGCCCGCATCCCGTGGCCGGAGAAGACCGTGCGCCCGCCCGGGACGGTGGTGTCCGGCAGGTCGACGGTGATGGTGTCCTCGTCGCGTACCGCCCGGCCGGCCTCGTCGAGACGGGCCTTGGCCTCGCCGAGCCGGGCCGAGTGCGTCCCCTGCGCCTTGCCCGCCGACTCCTGCGCGCTGCGCTTGAGCCCACCGGCCACGATGCGGGCCAGGCCGGCGTTCTTCAGGTTCTTGGAGGCGTTGCTGGCCCGCCGGTCGGCCCGCTCCCGGGCCTGCTGCATCTCCCGCTTCTCCCGCTTGACCTCCTGCTCGGCGTTGCGCAGGTTGCTCTCGGCCACCTCCCGCGCCGCCTGCACCGCCTCGGTGTACGCGGTGAAGTTGCCCCCGTACCAGGTGATGTCGCCGCGTTCCAGCTCGGCGATGCGGTCCATCCGGTCCAGCAGCTCCCGGTCGTGGCTGACCAGCAGCAGGCAGCCGGACCAGTCGGACAGCACGTCGTAGAGCTTGTGCCGAGCCTCCAGGTCCAGGTTGTTCGTCGGCTCGTCGAGCAGCAGCACGTCCGGCCGGCGCAGCAGTTGCGCCGCCAGGCCGAGGGAGATCACCTGACCGCCGCTGAGGGTGTGCAGCCGCCGGTCGAGGGCCAGGTCACCCAGGCCGAGGCGGTCCAGTTCGGCGCGGGTGCGCTCCTCGATGTCCCAGTCGTCGCCGATCGAGGCGAAGTGTGCCTCGCTGGCGTCGCCGGCCTCGATGGCGTGCAGTGCCGCGATCCGCTCGGCGACGCCGAGGACCTGGGCGACGGTCAGGTCGCCGACCAGCGGCAGCGTCTGCGGGAGGTAGCCGAGCACGCCGTCGACTGTGACAGTGCCGCTGCTGGGCGTGAGTTCCCCGGCGATCAGCCGCAGCAGGGTGCTCTTGCCGGCACCGTTGGGCGCGACCAGGCCGGTACGACCGCCGGGGACGGTGAAGGACAGGTCGGAGAAGACCGGAGTGTCGTCCGGCCAGGAGAAGGACAGGTTCGAGCAGACGATGAACGCATCAGACATGCGAGTGACCTCAACGGGTGGGGTGGGCGCGCACGAGCCGCCCGACGACTAACGGGGACCGGTGGAACGACGACATGGCCACGACGGCTGCGCGGACGCGCGCCGAGCCGTTGGCCGAACATGTCCGGTCTCACCCGGAGATGTCGTCGTCACCCGCCATGTCTGGTCTCCCTGGTCGTACCGCTAACCCAACTCCGCAGAGTCTAACAACGGATCTTCCGTCCGCCACCGGGTTCCGACCTGATGCCGCTTCGGGTATAGCTCGGGCTATAGTTATCCCATGTCTCATGAGCCGCCACGTCGCTGGGCGATCAGGACGACAACGGATGTCCGCGACTGGTTGCGATCTCTGCGGCAGACCGACCCGGCGACGTACCGGTCGGTCAACGTGGCCATCGACATGCTTGCTGAGGCGGGCACTGGCCTGGGGCGTCCGCTGGTTGACACCCTCAAAGGTTCGACCGTCAGCAATCTCAAGGAACTCCGACCGAGGTCCGGAAGGGACGTTGCCGTACGGGTCCTGTTCGTCTTCGATCCCTGGTCCCAGGCCGTGCTGCTGGTGGCCGGCAACAAGGCAGGAGACTGGAATCGATGGTACGAGAAAGCGATCCCGGTCGCTGAGATCGCGTACGAGGGTTGGCTGGCCTTCGAGAGGAAACGGAGGGAGAGCTGATGAGCGACTTCCATGACTGGAACGACATTCGGGCCGAGCTGCACGACGGGGACGATGAAGCGCTCGACGCCGAACGTGCCCGCACCGAGGCGTGGATCAGCGCGTTCCATCTTGCCGAAGAGCGGAAGCGGCTGGGCCTGACCCAGCGACAGGTGGCTGAGCTGATGGGTGTCACGCCCGGTCGAGTCAGTCAGATCGAGAACGGCGACCTGGAGGCCAACGAGGTCGCGACGCTGAGCCGATACGCACGGGCGCTCGGGGCCCGCATGCGGATCATCTTCGACTACGGCGACGACCTCCGGCAGATCGCTTGATCCGGGGCCCGGGAAATGACCTCAAGCAGGGGAGCCGTCCCGGGCAGGGACGCCAGCCCTCTGGACAGCGACAGACGTCCGTCGGCGAATTCTGATGACGGCCTCGATCACCGCCAGGTTGATGATCCAGGCCAGGGTCTGGCCGACCGGAATCATCGAGGGCGCCTGCGCGCCGATCTCGCCCGCGGTGACCCTGCCGAACGGGATCTGCACCAGCAGAAGCAGGGGTACGAAAATGCGAGCCGTGACGGCGAGGAAGGTCAGCGCGTAGTTGCGCATCATCCAGTTCCGGTGGGCGGCGAAGTCCCGCCGTCGGGCGGCCCGGTACCCGAGACCGCCGGTGATCAGCCACAGCGCTGCCGCGGTGGTGAGACTGATCTGCGTCAGGAGGTGACCGGACCACAACGCGACTGGGATCGCCGTGAGGCCGGACGGCAGGACTCCGATGACGAGGTAGCAGCGGCCGATGGTTCGGTGGATCCGTGGGCGGGCGCGCACCTTCGGTATGAACTGGAGAGGGCCGAGGATCAGCGCGACCGCGGCGGTGAAGATGTGCGTGACGAGCACGCCGTAGTGCATGGCGTCACTGACGTCGATACGGCTCTTCTGGATGTCCAGGGCCAGGTACGGGTACGCGAGCACCACGCTGACGACGACGGCGATGACGAGCAGCAGCCAGGGCGTTCGTTTCTGCATGCCCCCAGCGTTTCCGACGACGCCGTTTTCCGCGTCCGCCCCACGACGGCCGACGCGTACGTCAGGCAGCGTACGGCCAGGGGGTCGGCCCGGCCGGCGTCAGCGCTCTGCGGTGAGGCCGGCGCGGATGCCGAAGACGACGAGTTGGGCCCGGGTACGGGCATTCAGTTTCACCATCGCCCGACTGGCGTGGGTCCGCACGGTTGCCGGACTCAGCGACAGTTCTCGGGCGATCTGCTCGTTGGTGTGACCGGTGGCCACCCAGGCCACGACCTGCCGCTCCCGGTCGGTGAGCGTGTCGATGCCTGTGACGCCGCCGCCTGGCTGGCTGAACAGCGACACCACCCGCCGGGTCACCGACGGCGACAGCAGCGCCTCGCCGGCCGCCGCCACCCGGACCGCCCGAACCAGGTCCGCCGGGTCGGTGTCCTTCAGCACGAAACCAGCGGCCCCGGCCTGCAGCGCCTCGAAGATGTACCTGTCGATCTCGAAGGTCGTCACCACGATCACCCGGGTGCCCGCGAGGTCGGGCTCGGCCGCGATCGCCCTCAGCGTCGCCAGGCCGTCCAGGCCGGGCATCCGGACGTCCAGCAGCAGGACGTCCGGCCGCACCCGGCGCACCACCCGCAGTGTGTCGTGCCCGGAGGCTGCCTCGCCCACCACGGCCAGGTCGTCCTCCCGGTCGATGAGCACCCGCAGGCCCCACCGCACCAGTTCCTCGTCGTCGGCCAGGACCACCCGGATCACCCGGCACTCCCCACCGGTAGCCACGCCGTGACCTGGAAACCACCGCCGGTCCGTGGGCCGGCGGTGAACCGACCGCCGACAGCCTCGACTCTGCGGCACAGCCCCGACAACCCTCGGCCTCCCGTCGCGGCACCGTCGGCGGCGCCCCGCCCACGGTCACCTACCTGCACCACCACGTCACCGTCGACCGGTGTCACCTGCACATCCGCCGTGGTCGGTCCGGCATGCCGCAGCATGTTCGTCAAGGATTCCTGCACCACCCGGTACGCCACCGCGTCGACCTCATCGGTAAGCGCCACCTCGGTCATCGTCACCTCCACCGGCAGACCGGCCGCGCGGATCTCGTCGACGAGGGCACCGACACCGGCCAGCCCTGCCTCCCCGGCACGCGGATGGAACGCGTCGAGCATGCCGCGCAGGTCGGCCAACGACACGCCGCTGGTGGCCTTGATCGCTTCCAAGGAGGCGCGCGCCTGGTCGGGGCGCTCGTCGAGCACCAACAGCGCGATCCCGGCGTGCATCGCGATCAGCGCGAAGCCGTGTCCGGCGACGTCATGCACCTCGCCGGCGAGCCGTACCCGCTCGGCCGTGGCCGCCCGGGCCACCAGATCGCGCCTGGCCCGCTCCCGGGCCACAGTCGTGAGGTGCACCAGCGCGCCCAACGACCACGGCAGCACCACCCAGCCGGTCCATCCCATGGCGAGCAGGGCGGGCTGGTGCAGGTGCGGCATCGAGCGCAGCAGCACCGTTACCGAAGCGGTGAGCGCCGCGATCCCGCACGCGGCGGCGGACAGTCGCAGCGGCCGGCGTCTGGCCACCTCGAACATGGCGACCACCATGCACAACTGCACCGGCCCGTACGGGTAGCCGGCCAGCAGGTAGGCGCTGACGCTCAGCATGGCGCCGGCAAGTGCCCAGACCGGCGCCCGACGCAATCCCACAGTCGCCAGTGCCGCCGCCGAGACCAGCGAGATCCCCCAGAAGTCCAGGGCCGCATCCGCGGTGTCCTGCCCGCGGGCCGCACCGATCGTGCCGGCGACGAGCACCGCCGCCGCCACGACCATCCACATCAGGTCCGTCAGCCATCGGAACCGCCGGGGCCCGGGTCGCCCGTCGTGTTCGTCACCTCCCACGAGCCCGCCACGCCCCGAGCATCGCCACGACCCCCGTGACCGCGGCGAACGCCAGCCCGAGCGACATCACCACGTTGCCCGCGACGGTCCCCACATTGTCCGAACGGAAATTCGGCGTGAGTTGGCCGGCCGCCCACCCGCCGAGGACGATCCACAGCGAGATCAGCACCGAGAACACAGGCGCCCACCAGCGCGGGACGGTGAACACCACCAGGGCGCCGCACACCACGATGAAGACGACCCCCGGTGGAAACACGGGGAACTTGCCGGGGTCGGCGACCCACTGGATGAGCAGTCCCAGGATGCCCACCACCAGCCCCCACAGCGACAGCCTTGTGCTTCTCGATGCCGCCGCCACTCTCGCCACGATCGCGCTCACCGTCGAGGTCCTTCCGTCTCAGTTGTTCTGTCGTCCGTCTGGGTGCGCCGTCCGGGCCGGCACGGATCTGTGCCGCCGAACGGCGGCGATCCCGAACGCGGCAGCCGCGGCGAATCCGGCCAGCTGGAGCCATGCCGCGCAGAACTGGACGGGTTCCGCCGGCGTACCGAGCCGATCCACGAAGGAGGCGTCGGAGAACCCGCCGACGAGAAACAGGACGCCCGTCACCACCGCCAACAACGGCATGAAGCGCCACCTGACGGCCGCCACCACGGCGGCCACCCCCAGGTAGATCAGCGGCCCCGGCCCGTCGTAACCGGCGACCAGGCTGCGGGAGGAGACAATCTCGGGACCAGCGTCGCCGATCGCCGCCACGACCAGCGCCACGCAGGTCGCGACGGCCCAGCGGCGCCGATCCGCCTTCGCCATGGATTGATCCGTCACGGCTCGACTATCCGCCGCCTGGCCGGGATCGGCGTCAGCCCACGGAAGGCTCGGCTCTACGCAAATCTGCGTAGCCGGGCCGGCTCACCGGGGCCGGTATTCGACCTCGGGGCGGCCGGGGGTGCCGTAGCGAGGGCTGCGGACCGCGCGGTCGATGGTCACCAGGTATTCCAGGTAGCGGCGGGCGGTCACCCGGGAGATGCCTGTCGCCGCGCTCACCTCGGTCGCCGACAATCCCGCCTGCGGGCCGGTCCCGTCGGCAAGCGCCGCGCGTACCCGATTGAGGGTCTGCGCGTCGAGGCCCTTGGGCAGGCTGTGCCCGGCGGCGCCGCGCAGGGTGGCGAACATCCGGTCCACGTCGTGCTGCGCGGCGACCTCACCGTCGGCGAGCGCCTGCGCACGGTAGTCGGCGTAGCGCTCCAGCTTGTCGCGGAACGCGGCGAAGGTGAACGGTTTCAGCAGGTAGTGGGTCACCCCGAGGGACACGGCCGTCCGCACCACTGCCAGGTCCCGCGCGGAGGTCACCGCCAGCACGTCGACACTGCTGCCGGCCGCGCGCAGCGCCCGGCAGACATCCAGGCCGTGCAGGTCCGGCAGCCGAAAATCCAGGAGTACGAGGTCCACGTCGCCGCCGCCGCCCGCGCGCAGGGCCGCCATGGCCGCCCGCGCGGTGTGCGCCACCCCGACCACCACGAAACCGGGAACCCGTTCGGTGTACGCGGCATGCGCCTCGGCCAGCAGCGGCTCGTCCTCGACGACGAGCACCCGGATGTCTGTCATCGCGGGGCACCGCCGATCGGCAGGCGGACCGTGAACAGACTGCCGCCGTCGTCCGAGCGGCTCACGTCGTAGCTGCCACCGTGGCGGCGGACCACCTGCCCGATCAGCGCCAGACCGAGCCCTCGTCCGGTGCTCTTGGTGGACCAGCCGCGCCGGAACGCGTCCGCCACCCGGTCCGCGGCCAGCCCGGGCCCGCTGTCGGCGACCCGGACCACCAGTTCGTCGTCGACTGCGCCGACGAAGACCCGCACCGTGCGTGGTGGTGGCGTGCCCGCGACCGCCTCCAGGGCGTTGTCGATCAGGTTGCCGACGACTGTGAGCAGGTCGTTTGTCGGCAGGGGGCTGTCGTCCAGGCGGCAGTCCGGTTCGATGACCAGGTCCACGCCCCGCTCGCCGGCCTGGGCGGACTTGCCGAGCAGCAGCGCGGCCAGGGCCGGCTCGGTGACCGCGTCGACCACCCGGTCGGTCAGCTGCTGCGCGAGGGCCAGGTCGCGGGTGCCGAGCCGGACCGCCTCGTCGGCCCGGCCCAGCTCCACGAGCGTCAGGACGGTGTGCAGCCGGTTGGCCGACTCGTGAGTCTGCGCCTGCAACGCCTCGGTCAGCGCACGGACCGAGTCCAGCTCGCTGGCCAGGGTGCGCAGCTCGGTCTGGTCGCGCAGGGTCAGCACCGTGCCCAGCGGCGCGCCCTCGAAGCGGGCGGTCCGCTGGTTGGCCACCAGCACCCGGTCACCGGCCAGCATGGGCTCGTCGAGGGCGTCGCGGCCGGAGCCGAGCAGCTCGGCCACGGCGGGCGGCAGGTCGATCCCGGCCACCGGCTGGTCGGTGACCGGCTCGTCGGCGTCGAGGCCCAGCAGCCGCCGGCCCTCGTCGTTGACCAGCGCCACCCGCCGATCGGTGGTCAGCACCACGAGACCCTCGCGCACCGAGTGCAGGACCGCGTCGTAGTACTCGTACATTCGGGTCATCTGCGCCGGTCCCAGGCCGTGGGTCTGCCGGCGCAGGCGGCGGCTGAGCAGCCACGAACCGGTCGCGGCGAGGGCGAGCGCCGGCGTCGCGACGCCCAGCAGGACGGGAAGCTGGCGCAGCAGCTTGCGGTTGATGGCCCGGGTGGTGATACCCACCGACACCAGGCCGACGATGCGCCGCTCTTCGTCGTACACCGGCACCACCGCACGCACCGACTCGCCGAGGGTTCCGACGTTTGTGGTGGTGAACGGTCGGCCCGCCAGGGCGGGCCCGATGTCGCCGACGAACGGCTCGCCGATGAGTTTCGGAGTCGGGTGCGAGTAGCGGGTGCGGTCGGGGGCCATCACGACCACGAAGTCGGTGTCCGTGGCCCGCCAGGTCGATTCGGCGTACGGCTGGAGGATGCTGGCCGGGTCGGCGGTCGTGAGGGCCGCGCGGACGTCGGGGGAGCCGGCCACGGTCTGCGCCACCGCGAGCACCTTCTCCTGCGCGGCCTGGCGGGAGTCGACGCGGGCCAGCCAGACGGCGCCCGCCGCGCCACCCAGTACGAGCAGCGTCACCACCACCGCCTGGAGGGCGAACAGCTGCCCCGCGATGCTCCACTGTCGTCGGGCCACCCCCAGCACCTCCTCGAGGTATTTCGCGGTGAACAGAATGACCGCAAGGATGTCAACGGGTGAGACGCGCTTCACATTGTCGACATGGACACCACCGCATCCACCACCACGGCGGAGCCGTCGGCCCGCCGGGACCGTACCCGTTACCTGTACCTGGCCGTCATCGTGGCCGTGCTCGCCGGCATCGTGGTCGGCCTGGTCGCCCCCGATTTCGGCAAGGAACTCAAGCCGATCGGCACGGGCTTCGTCAACCTGATCAAGATGATGATCAGCCCGGTCATCTTCTGCACGATCGTGCTGGGCGTCGGCTCCGTCCGGCAGGCCGCGAAGGTCGGCAAGGTCGGCGGTCTGGCGCTGGGCTACTTCCTGACCATGTCGACGGTCGCGCTCGCCATCGGCCTGGTCGTCGGCAACCTCATCCACCCCGGCGCCGGCCTGGACCTCGGCCAGGACCTCGCGGGCGCGGGCAAGGCCGCCGCCGGCGACGAGGCCGGCGGTACGGCGGAGTTCCTGCTCGGGATCATCCCGACCACCCTCTTCTCCGCGCTCACCGAGGGGGAGGTGCTCCAGACGCTGCTGGTGGCGCTGCTCGTCGGCTTCGCCGTGCAGGCGATGGGCCGGCGCGGTGAGCCCGTGCTCGGCGCGATAGCCGTCATCCAGCGGGTCGTCTTCAAGGTCCTCGCCATGATCATGTGGCTGGCGCCGGTCGGCGCGTTCGGTGCGATGGCCGCCGTCGTCGGCGCGACGGGTGTGGACGCCCTCAAGAGCCTCGCCCAGATCATGCTCGGCTTCTACGCCACCTGTCTGATCTTCGTGCTGGTCGTCCTGGGCGCGCTGCTGTGGTTCGTGGCCCGGATCTCGATCTTCTCGCTGCTGCGCTACCTGGGCCGGGAGTTCCTGCTGATCCTGTCGACCTCCTCGTCGGAGTCGGCGCTGCCCCGCCTGATCGCGAAGATGGAGCACTTCGGCGTGAGCAAGCCGGTCGTGGGCATCACGGTGCCGACCGGGTACTCGTTCAACCTGGACGGCACGGCGATCTACCTGACGATGGCGTCGCTGTTCATCGCCGACGCGCTGGGCAACCCGCTCTCCATCGGCGAGCAGATCTCGCTGCTGCTGTTCATGATCATCGCGTCGAAGGGCGCTGCGGGCGTCACCGGCGCCGGCATCGCGACCCTGGCCGGCGGGCTCCAGTCGCACCGACCCGACCTGGTGGACGGCGTCGGGCTGATCGTGGGCATCGACCGATTCATGTCGGAGGCCCGGGCGCTCACCAACTTCGCCGGCAACGCCGTGGCGACCGTCCTGGTCGGCACCTGGACCGGCGAGTTCGACAGGAATCAGGCGGCCGGCGTGCTACGCGGCGACGACCCGTTCGACGAGGCCACGATGCTGGACGACCACGACGAGGACGAGTCCGCGGCACGCCCCGACGAGGCGCCCGCCCGGGCCGGCGTCCCCGCCTGACCCGTTCGTCGACTTGATCGACACGGGTTCGGCGAAACCGGGGTATCCGAACGCGTCGGACCCACCGATTTCGCTGAACTCGTGTCGATCACCACCGAGAGGCGCTGGCCGACGCGTGTGAGGGTTACCGGGCGGCGGGCCGGTGGGTAGCGTGGGACGTCGTTGCCCGCAGGGCCGCCGTGCAGAACTCGGCCGGTGGCAGGTATTCGTGGGCGGCCACGTAGTGGAGCAGGAGCTGGGGCGCGGCGTACACGACGCCGTCGCCCCGTACCTCGAATTCGGCGCTCTCGCGGGCGATCGCGCCCTGCCGAACGGCGTCTCTGGTGTCCTCGCCCAGGTCCCGGACGCAGATCTCGCAGTAATGGTACCCGCGTGTCTGGCGGACGCGCACCGTGGCCAGTTCGGTCAGAGCGGACAGCAGCCCGTCCGGGGGAGCGCCGGTCGGGAACGGATGCGCGGCATCCAGCCAACCGACGTTGAGCAGCGGCTCGTCGGACGCCCCATGCCCGTCCTCGTCGTGCCGCTCGAGGTACGTGTACGGCGTCAGGTCCGCGAAGTAGGTCACGGGTTCTGTCTACCCTCGATGCACTTGACAGGCGATGTGTGAGCGTTAACATCGACAACCACCACTGTCCATCGGGAGGTCCGATGACGCTCGTCCTCGCGCGTTCCACCGCACGGCGCATGGCCGGGCTCACGGCCCTGGTCGTCCTGCTCGCCGTCGGCCTCAGCGTCATCTCCGGAAAGCCGGCCGCGGCCTGGGACAACGGCACGGCGAACACCCCGCCGATGGGGTGGAACAGCTACGACTCGTTCAACTGGCGCGTCACCGAGTCCGACGTGCGGGCCAACGCCGACTACATGCGCGACAACCTGCGCCAGCACGGCTGGGAGTACGTCGTCATCGACTGGGCCTGGTACTACCCGGGCCAGCACAACAACAGCCCCAACCAGGACGCCAACCTCAATCCCCGGCTGCGGATGGACGCCAACGGGCGGCTGCTGCCGGACACGACGCGGTTCCCGTCTGCGGCGGGCAGCAACGGGTTCAAGCCTCTCGCCGACTACGTGCACGACCAGGGCCTGAAGTTCGGCGTCCACCTGATGCGCGGCATCCCGCGGCAGGCGGTCGCGGACAATGTGCCGATCCTCGGCACCAACTGCCGCGCCAACCAGATCAACAACAGCACCACCGCGGCCTGGCTCAACCTGATGTGGGGCCTGAACATGTCAAACGCCTGCGCACAGGCGTACCTGGACTCGGTCTTCCAGCTCCTGGCCAGTTGGGGTGTCGACTTCGTCAAGGTGGACGACATCGCGGCCCCGACGTACCGGCAGGCCGAGGTCGAGGGCTACCGGACGGCGATCCAGCACAGCGGTCGGCCGATGGTGCTGAGCCTCTCGCCCGGCGCGACACCGCTGGCCAGTGGCGCGCACGTGCGGGACAACGCCCACATGTGGCGCATCGTCAACGACCTGTGGGACAACTGGTCGTCGCTCGACGCGCTGTTCGACCAGTTGCGCAACTGGACGCCGTACCGGACGACGGGCGCCTGGCCCGACCCGGACATGATCCCGATCGGACGGCTGTCGAAGTACGGGCCTGTCGGCTCACCCCGCTACTCCGGGCTCACCGCCGACGAGCAGCGCACACTCATGAGCCTGTGGGCGATCAACCGGGCGCCGCTGATGTGGGGCGGCAACCTGGTCGAGAACCGCGCCGCCGAGCTGGCGTTGATGACGAACGCGGCGGTGCTCGCCGTCGACCAGAACAGCGCCAACAACCGGCAGCTCGTCGGCGGTACCCGGCAGGTGTGGACCGCCGACGTTCCGGGCAGCGACAACCGGTACGTGGCGCTGTTCAACCGCGAGAGCGCGACCGCCAACGTCTCGCTGAACCTGGCCGACCTGGGGATCGGCTCGGCCACCGTCACCGACCTGTGGTCAGGTGCGGGTCTCGGCACCGTCACCGGCACGCTCACCCGATCCCTCCCCGCCCACGGCAGCGGCCTGTACCGGGTGGCGCCGCTGACCACCGCCCCCACGCCTACCACCTACACGGTGGCCGCGCGGCACAGCGGGAAGCTCCTCGACGTCTCCAACGCGTCCACCGCCGACGGCGCCAACGTGGTGCAGTGGGGCGCGAACGGGCAGGCCAACCAGCGGTGGCGGTTCTCCGACGCCGGCGGCGGCTACTCCACGGTGACAAGTGTCAGCAGTGGCAAGTGTCTCGACGTGTACGGCGGCGCGGGTGCCACCGGCGACGGCGTCCGGGTGATCCAGTGGGCCTGCAACGGCGGCACCAACCAACAGTGGCGCGTCGAGGACCTCGGGACCGGGTACGTCCGGCTCGTCGCCCGCCACAGCGGCAAGTGTCTCGACGTGCAGAACGCGGCCACGGCGGACGGCGCCCAGGCCGTGCAGTGGACCTGCGGCACCGGCGCCAGCCAGCAGTGGCGACGCACCACCGTGTAGCGCGCCGTCGCCCCCTCGGCGTGATTCGGTCGCGAAACACGCCGCAGCCGCGCGACCCCGAGAACAATTGTGGATCGGAAAGGGGTGCCGCGACGAACCGGGGGAGCAGGCGTGCTCGCAACCAGCCTCCTCGGCCGGCTGCGTCGCCGTGACCCGGGGGACGCCGTCCTGCGGCGCGCGGTGCGCCTGACGCTCGTCGCATCAGTCGTCTTCTACGCCTGCCGTTACGGGGCGGGCAGTCAGGTGCTCGCCACGTACGGGCTGTTCGGCACGATCGCCGCCGGGTCGTTCGCCCAGTTGCCCGGTCCGGCGCCGCAGCGGGCGCGGATCCTCGTCACGGCGCTGCCGGCGGTCTGGGCGTTGATCGCGGCCGGCACGCTGCTGGCGTGGAGCACGTGGGCAGCGGCCGGCGGAATGCTCGTCGTCGGGTTCGTCGTGTCGTTCGCGGGGGTCGGCAACCCGCGCCTGGTGGGTCTGGCCAGCGCCTTCCAGCTCTTCTACATCCTGGCGTCCTTCCCGCCGTACCAACCGGACACCCTGCCGCAGCGCCTCGGCGGGGTCACGCTCGCGGTCGTGCTGCTCGCCGCGGCCGAGGTGCTGCTCTGGCCCGATCCGGTGCCGGTCACCTACCGGCAGCTGCTCACCCGGGCGGCCGACGGCGTCGCGGTGTTCCTCGACGATGCCACCGACGCGCTTACCGACCCGCACGCCGGTCACGGTGGTCGGGACAGCCGGCGTGCCCAGGCGTACGACCTGGCGGCCCCGCTCGGTCTCGGCCGTAACCCGCCGGAGCGGGCGCCGACCGCGGCGGGCGCCCAGGACCGGGCGCTGCGGATCTCCGCTGCGGCGTTGCGGGAGGTGCTCGCCGAGGCGGACCGGCTCGCGGCCGACGCCCCGCCCGAGCCGATCCCGGACCTGGCGGCGGCGCGGCTGCTGCGCGCCTGCGCGGAGACGACCAGGGCCGGCGGCCGGAGCCTGTCACCCGGCGTGGCACCTGTCGACCTGGAGAGCCTGGACGCCGCGATCCGCACGGCCGAGGCCGCGTACCCGGTGGAACGCAGTGGCGGCACGCCGGACGTACCCCGGATGTGCCGGGACGCGACCGCGCTCGCCCTCGCCGACCAGGTGCGGGTCTTCGCCGTCGGCGCCCGGGTCGCCGCCGGGGCACGGCCCGCCGGGGGCGAGGCCTACCCCAGACTCTTCGAGTACGCGCGACACAGCCCGTGGACGCTGTACTGGCGGCAGTTCCGCGCCCACCTGGCTCCCCGCTCCGCCCACCTGCACAGCGCGCTGCGACTGGCCGTGGCGCTGTCGGTCGCCCGGGTGGCCGCCGGGGTGTTGCAGCTCCACCACGGCTTCTGGGTGCTCCTGACGACGCTCACGGTCCTGCGGACCTCGGCCGCCGACACGCGCACCGCGTTGCGACCGGCCGTGCTGGGCACGATCGCGGGCGTCGTCGTGAGTGGCCTGCTGGTGCTCCTCATCGAGGAGCCCATCGTGTACGCCGTCGTGCTGCCGGTCACGCTGCTGCTGGCGTTCGGTGTCGGTCGCCTGCTGGGCCCGGTGTGGCAGCAGGCGCTGTTCACCCTGCTGCTGACCGTCGTCTTCAGCCAGCTCAGCCCGGAGGGGTGGCGGCTCGCCGAGGCGCGTCTGGTCGACGTCGGACTCGGCGCGGTGGTCGGTGTGCTCGCCGGCGTCGCGATGTGGCCGCGCGGCGCGAGCCACGACCTGCGCCACAACGCCGCGCGGTACCTGACGGCCAGCGGGGACGCGGTCGCGCAGACCGTGGAGGCGGTGCTCGGCGACGCGCCGCCGCCCGAGGACGACCTCGATCGGGTACGCCGGCGCATGGTCCTGGTCGACTCGTCCTACTGCCAGTACCACTCCGAGCGCCACGACCCCCGACGTGGGCGCGTCGACTGGGACGCCGCCCTGGGCGCCGGGCAACACGTCGTGCCCGGCGCCGAGTCGCTGCTGCGCCGCAACCCGCCCGGCTGCCTCGCCGGCTGGCCGGCGGCGGCGGTCCTGCTGCGCGACGCGGCCGGGCAACTGCGCACGGCGTACGACGAGCTGGCCGGCGAGGTGGCACACGGCCGGACCTCGGGGCCGGTGCCCGCCCCGGCCGACTGTGTCGACGAGGTGGACCGGGTCCGCCCGCTGCTCGGCACGGTGGACACCGCGGCAGTGCGGCACCTGGTCGAGGTCGACAGGTGGCTCGCCGGCCTCGCCGACAGCCTCAACCGGATCCACCCGCCTGCCGCGGGCCGGCGTCGCTGACGTCGCGTCCCCGGCCGTAGGCGGCGGGCCCGAGGCGGCGCGCAGGCCGCCGTTCGCGGATTGGCCGTGCCCGGGGGCGGCCAGCCCGCCTAGCGTCGGTGAGATGGAGATCGAGCAGGCACAGCAGTTGTGGAAGCCGGAGCCCGGTTGGTTGAACACGGCCTCCTACGGGTTGCCGCCCGAGCCGGCCTGGACGGCGTTGCAGGAGGCCCTGGCCGGCTGGCGGGTGGGCAGCACGTCGTGGGAGGGCTGGGGTGAATCGGTGCACCGCGCCCGTGCCGCCTTCGCCGGTCTGATCGGCGTGCCGGCTTCTGACGTGGCGGTTGGCGCGACCGTCTCCCAGATGCTCGCGCCGGTGGCGGCGGGGCTGCCGGCGGGGGCCACCGTGGTGGTTCCGGAGATCGAATTCACCTCGAACCTGTTCCCCTGGCTGGTCCAGGAGGAGCGGGGCGTCACGGTCCGCACGGTGCCGGCGGACCGGCTGGCCGACGCGATCGACGCCGACACCTACCTCGTCGCGTTCAGCCTGGTGCAGTCGTCCGACGGCTCTGTCGCCGCGTACGACGAGATCGTGGCCGCGGCCCGCGCGCACGACGCGCTGGTGGTGGTGGACGCCACCCAGGCGTGCGGGTGGCTGCCCTTCGACGGGAGCTGGGCCGACGTGGTGACGGTGGGCGGCTACAAGTGGCTGATGAATCCGCGCGGCACGGCGTACACCTATCTCGCCCCGGCGCTGCGCGAGCGGCTGCGCCCGGACGCGGCCGGGTGGTACGCGGGCCGCGACCCGCACGCCTCCTACTACGGCCCGCCGCTGCGGCTGGCCGACGACGCCCGGCGGTTCGACATCTCGCCGGCCTGGTTCAGCTGGGTGGGCGCGGCGCCGGCGATGGAACTGGTCGCCGAGATCGGGGTGCCGGCGATCAGGGAGCACGACGTGGCGCTGGCCAACCGGTTCCTGGCCGGCCTGGGCCGACCGCCGGCGGACAGCGCCATCGTCAGCGTCGACGTGCCCGGCGCGGAGCAGCGTCTCGCGGCGGCCGGCATCCGGGCGGCGGTACGCGCCGGACGGGTCCGCGCCTCGTTCCACCTCTACTCCACCGAAGCCGACGTGGACGCGGCTCTGGAGGCGCTGACGGGCTGACCCGGCTCAGGCCAGGTGGCCGCCGATCTTCGTGTACCCGCGCAGCAGGTCCCGGGAGATGATCAGCCGCTGCATCTCGTCGGTGCCCTCGAAGATGCGGTAGAGCCGGACCTGCCGGTACCAGCGCTCGATGGGCAGCTCCCGGGTGTAGCCCATGCCGCCGTGGATCTGGAGCACCCGGTCGACCACCCGGTTGACCATGCCGGCGCCGTAGAGCTTGCCCATCGACGAGGCGTGCCGGGGGTCCAGGCCCTGGTCGACGGTCCACGCCGAGCGCAGCACCAGCCAGCGGGCCGCCTCCAGCTCGGTCTCCGAGTCGGCGATCATCCACTGGATGGCCTGGTTGGTGCCGATCTTCGCGCCGAACGTCTCGCGGGTGTTGGCGTAGTCGATCGCCATCTGGAGGACCCGCTCGGCGATGCCGATGGCGTGCGACGGGATGGTGTAGCGGCCCTTGCCGATCCACTCCATGCCCAGCGTGAAGCCCTGCCCGATCTCGCCGAGGATGTTGCGGTGCGGCACGCGTACGCCGTCGAAGATCAACGACGCGGGTCCGCCCTCGCCCATGGTCTGGATGAACTCCGAGCGCCAGCCCATCGACCGGTCCACCAGGAAGGCGGTCGCGCCGCCGTTGCGGGCGCCCTTCTCCCGGTCGGTCACCGCGACCACGATGGCGAAGTCGGCGTCGTGGCCGCCGGTGATGAACGTCTTCTCGCCGTCGAGGATCCAGTCGTCGCCGTCGCGGCGCGCGGACAGCCGGATGTTGGCCGCGTCCGAGCCGGCGCCCGGCTCGGTGATGGCGAAGCAGGACCGCCGCTCGCCCTCGATCGTCGGGACGAGGAACTCCTGCTTCTGCTCCTCGGTGGCGTGGAACAGGATGTTGTCGGCCTCGCCGCCGAAGCGGAACGGCACGAACGTGTGACCCAGCTCCGTCCAGATCAACGACTGGAGGACGGCCGGCAGGTTCATCCCGCCGTACTCCTCGGGGGTCGCCAGGCCCCAGAAGCCGAACTTGCGCGCCTTGAGTTGCAGCTCGCGCACCTCGGAGTGGTCCAGGCCCGGCTGGTGCGCGCGTTCCCGGCGCAGCACCTCCGCCTCCAGGGGCATCACCTCGCGGCGGATGAACGACCGGACGGTGTCCCGCACCGCCCGCTCCTCGTCGGTGAGCGAAAAGTCCACGGTGGTCCTCCTGGCGTCGGCGCGGCCGGTCACCTCTAAACTAGCGGTGTAAGTTTTGATGCGTCCAGACCCCACGACCCGGACCCGACGAGGAGCGCAGTGCCCCGACCCCGCCAGCCCCGGCTCACCCGGCAGCTGATCGTCGACGCCGCCACGGCGCTCATCGACGCCGAGGGTCTGCCCGCGCTCTCCACCCGTCGACTCGCCGCCGCGCTGGGCGTGCAGGGCCCGTCGCTCTACAACCACTTCGCCACCAAGGACGAGATCCTCGACGCGGTCGCCGACACGGTCACCGGCGCCGTCGACACCAGCGGCTTCACCGGCCGGGACTGGGCCGCCGCGCTGCGCGACTGGGCCTGGTCGTACCGTCGGGCGCTCACCGCGCACCCGAACATCGTGCCGTACCTGGCGCAGGGTCCCGGCCGCCGACCGGCCGCGCTCGCCATGGCCGACGCGGTCTACGGCGGCCTCGTCCGCGCCGGGTGGCCACCGGCCCGCGCCACCCACATCGGCGCGGCGCTGCGCTACTTCGTGGCCGGCTCGGCGCTCGGCTCGTTCGCCCGCGGCTTCGTCGAGGACCCCGAGCTGTACGCCGCGCACTACCCCCACCTGCGCCAGGCGCACCGGCTCGCCGAGCACCAGCAGAGCGTGGACGAGGGCGCCTTCGCCCTCGGCCTGGACGCGTTGCTGCACGGCCTGGCTGCCGAGTACGCCCGCACCGTCGGGCCGGTGGAGTCCGGCCGGCCCAGCGGGTAGCGTCCAAACTCCCGGCGCTAGTTTCCTCGCCCGCCGAGACCCCGCCACCATCACCCGCCGTCGCCCCGCCCGCCGTCACTCGACCCGCCGCCACCGCCCGTCGCCCACCCCGGAAGGGACGCCATGGACCTCGCCGCCCCGCCGTCGCTGCTGCCCGATGCCCTGCGCCTCCGGCGCCACCTGCACATCGGCGGAGAGTGGACGTCTCCCGCCGGCACCGACGTGATCGACGTGGAGAACCCGAGCACCGGTGAGCCGATCGGTCAGGTGCCCGCGGGCACCGCGGCCGACGTGGACGCCGCCGTCGCCGCCGCCCGCGCCGCCTTTCCCGGCTGGGCGGCCACCGCGCCGGCAGAACGGTCCGCGTACCTGGACCGGCTGCACGCCGCGCTCGCCGCGCGCGCCGACGACCTCGCCCGCACCATCGCGGTCGAGCTGGGCGCCCCGCTCAAGCTCGCCACCCGCGTGCAGGTCGCGCTGCCACTGATCGTGCTGCGCGACCACGTGGCGCTCGCCGCCCGGCCGCCGGTCGAGGAGACCATCGGCAACTCCCTCGTCGTCCGCGAGCCGATCGGCGTGGTCGGCGCGATCACCCCGTGGAACTACCCCCTGCACCAGGTGATGGCGAAGGTCGCGCCCGCGCTCGCCGCCGGCTGCACTGTCGTCCTCAAGCCCAGCGAGTTGACCCCGCTGACCGCGTACCTGCTCTTCGACGCGGTCACCGAGGCCGGTCTGCCGCCGGGTGTGCTCAACCTGGTCCCCGGCACCGGCGCGGTCGTCGGCGAGGCGCTCGCCGGGCACCCCGACGTCGACCTGGTCTCGTTCACCGGCTCCACCGCCACCGGCACACGCATCATGCGACTCGCCGCCGATCGGATCGCCCGGGTCGCGCTGGAGCTGGGTGGCAAGTCCGCCAACGTGATCCTCCCCGACGCCGACCTGCCCACCGCGGTCAAGGTAGGCGTCGGCAACGCCCTCATGAACTCCGGCCAGACCTGCACGGCGTGGACCCGGATGCTTGTGCACCGCGACCGGTACGCCGAGGCGCTCGACCTGGTCGCGAAGGCGGTGGCCGGCTACGGCGTCGGCGACCCGTTCGACCCGGCCACCCGGCTCGGCCCCCTGGTCTCCGCCGCCCAGGCGACGCGGGTGCGCGGGCACGTCGAGCGGGCTCTCGCCGAGGGCGCCCGCCTCGTCGCCGGCGGCCCGGACGCCCCGGTGCCGGCGCGGGGGCACTTCGTCGCCCCGACCGTCTTCGCCGACGTGCACCCGGACAGCGCGCTCGCCCAGGAGGAGGTCTTCGGCCCGGTGCTCGCCGTACTCCCGTTCGACGACACCGACGAGGCCGTCGCCATCGCCAACAACTCGCGCTACGGGCTCGCCGGTGCGGTCTGGTCCGCCGACACCGAGGCGGCGCTCGCGGTGGCGCGACGGCTGCGCACCGGCGCGGTCGACATCAACGGCGCGGCGTTCAACCCGCTCGCGCCCTTCGGCGGCTACAAGCAGTCCGGCCTGGGCCGGGAGCTGGGCGTGCACGGCCTCGCCGAGTTCTGCGAACTGAAGGCGATCCAGCGATGAGCGGCCCCGAGCGGGCCGGAGTGTCGGCGGCGGCCGCGCCGGCGGTGGGCGCTGAGCCGGCCGTCGCTGTTGGGCCCGCGGGTGCGCCGGTCACCGTCCGTGCGCTCGTCGCGCGCGGGCCCGGCGCCGAGCTGCGGGTCGAGCGGGTACGCCTGCCCGCGCCCGGCCCCGGCGAGGTGCGGGTGACGATCCGGGCGGCCGGGGTGTGCCACTCCGACCTGTCCATGGTCAACGGCACCCTGGCCGCGACGTTCCCGCTGGTGCTCGGGCACGAGGCGACAGGCGTGGTGGCCGAGGCAGGTGCGGGCACCCGGCTGCCGGTCGGCACGCCTGTGGTGCTCAACTGGGCGCCCGCCTGCCGGGCCTGCTGGTGGTGCCGGCACGACGAGCCGTGGCTCTGCGCCGCCAACACCGCCCCGACGGTGGCGCGCGGCGAGACCGAGGACGGCGTACCGCTGCACCTCACGCTCGGCCTCGGCGCGCTCGCCGAGGCCGTGGTGGTGCCGGAGAGCGCCGTCGTGCCGATCCCCGCCGGGTTGCCCGCCGAGCAGGCCGCGCTGCTCGGCTGCGCGGTGCTCACCGGCGTCGGCGCGGTCGGCAACACCGCCCGGGTCGCGCCCGGCGAGTCGGTCGCCGTCATCGGGCTCGGCGGGGTCGGGCTCGCGGTCCTCGCCGCCGCCCGCCGGGCCGGCGCCGCGACGATCGTCGCCGTCGACGTGGCCGAGGCGAAGCGCGACCTGGCCCTCGCCGCCGGGGCCACCGACTTCCTGCTCTCCGACGACCGGCTCTCCAAGGAGGTGCGGGCGCGCACCGAGGGCCGGGGCGTCGACCACGCCTTCGAGTGCGTGGGGCGGGCCGCCACGATCAGGTCGGCGTGGCGGCTCACCCGGCGTGGGGGAGCGGTCACCGTGGTCGGCATGGGCGCCAAGGACGACATGGTCAGCCTCGGCGCGCTCGACATCTTCCACTCCGCGCGGACCCTGCGCTCCTCGGTGTACGGCTCGTCCGACCCGGACCGGGAGGTGCCGGTGCTGGCCGCCGAGCTCGCCGACGGCGCGCTGGATCTGCGCGTGCTGGTCAGCGGCACGATCGGGCTGGACGAGGCGCCCACCGCGTTCGACAGGCTCGCCCGGGGCGAGGGTGCCCGCTGGGTGGTCACGCTGGACTGAGCCGAGCAGGCGCGCTGCCGGCCGTTTCCGGCCGGCAGCGCCCGGGCTCGATCAGAAGGGTGGAGTGTCCTCGCCCATCAACGCCAGCACGACGCCACCTCTCCCGCTCTTGAGGCTCTGGACCACGACCCTGCCGGTGCTGCCATCGGGCAGCTCCAACGTGAAGGTCTTGCCGACCGCGTTCTTGGGGCCGTTGCCGGCGCTGTTGGCGGGCCGGAAGTCGCCTGCCCACGGCCGGGTCCCACCCTTGCGGGCGGGCTCGGCGAAGAGGGCGGCGGTGCCAGGGGTCCTGGTGCCGTCCGAGGAGAGAAGCACTGAGGCGCTGCGATAGGTAGCCATATGCGCCAAGGCTATCGCGGACCGCGCTCGATCGCGCTCCGCAACGGCCCTCTACACCGAACGGCCACGGAAGCGACCGCGATCTGCCACCCCCTGGTGACGGTCGTGTGATGGGTGCGGTCCGGGCCAGGCCCGGTCGCTGAATCCGCAGCCGATCGTGCGCCTGAGGAGCATGACGACATCGACGAGGCACTTCCGACCGTCGGCAAGAGCTGAACAGCGTAGGGTCGGCGTGCAGTGGAGGGCTTCGTTCACCGACCTGCTCCAGGAGGTTCGATCATGTCCAAGGACTCGACGAGCAAGGCGAACGTCAAGAAGAAGGGCAAGACGATCAAGGAAAAGCAGACTGCGAAGCGCCTGAAGCGCGACGAGCAGAACGGGCGTTCCGCAAACATCGTGCCCACGGGGCGCTGACGCCGGCATCATCGCTCAACCGTCCGATTGCGGTGATGAAGGTGGGGGCCGACGATCGTCGGATCCTCCCCGCCGAATCACCAGCGGGCCGCCCGGCGCCAGCACCGCGCCATAAGATCTACTTCTATGGTCCGCACCACACCTCCGCGTCCCCTGGACATCACCGAGCTCTTCCCCGAACTGCGGGAACATTCCACCACCGCTACCCGCCTGCATCCCCGGCCCGGTGCTCCCACCATTGCGGACAGCTCGGTCGGCGGACCACTGCTGTGGCCGGCCGACGAGGTGTGGCCGGTCTGCGACGACGCCGGGGCGCACGAGCCGTACAACCTGACCACCATGGCCGCCCTGCGCCGCAGGCGGGAGATTCTCGCGACCGCCGAAGCCCGGGAGTCGCTGCCGGGCGAGGACTTCTTGACCGCGCTGGAGCGGGCCGAACTCGATGCCGCCGACGCTCTGGACCTGGACGACCTGATCGAGGATCCCATCCCGTTGGTCCCGGTCGCGCAGGTGTACCGACGAGACATCCCGGACTACGCCGGTCCGGAAGGCACCGACCTGCTCCAGGTGCTGTGGTGCCCGGTGGACCACGCGGACCGGCACTACAGCCCTCGCGTCTTCCTCTACTGGCGCGACAGTTCCGCCGTCGGCCCGCTGCTCGAAACGCCTCCCGAGCCGCCGGTGATCAGTGACTTGTACCTGCCGGCGCCGTGCGTGGTGCACCCGGAACAGGTCCGTGAGTACCAATACGCTGACCTGCTCCCCGCTGACCTGTGCGAGCGGCTCGACGCGTGGGACGACGACGAGGACGACAGCCGTCCCCACTACCAGTCCGACCTGTCCCTGGCACCGGGGTGGAAGGTCGGCGGGTACGCGAACTGGTCGCTTACCGATCCGTACCCGATGGACTGCGCTGTTTGCGGCACCGCGATGACACTGGTCTTCACAGTGGGTTCGGTCGACTGGAACGGCACGCGTTGCAGCTGGCGCCCGTCCGAGGAGGACCCGACCGCGTCCCCGGACACCGTGGGTGTGCAGATCGGTCGTTGCTATTCGCTGTACACCTTCCGTTGCCCCGAATCCTTCGAGCATCCCCCGGCCACCGCCGTGCAGTGACGCGGCCTTTCTCCCTTGCTTGCCGGCGCGCGCGTGGGACGCGACAGTTGTCCGCGGATCACGTGGTGTGATCACGGGGTAGATGTGAAGGGGGCATGGTGGGGCGCAAGGCGATCATCTTCCACGGGACCGGCGGCAACCCGGACGTGGTCTGGTACCGCTGGTTGGCGGGGCGGCTCGAGGCGCGGGGTTACGCCGTCGAGGTGCCGTACCTGCCGGGCCTCAACGTCGAGCCGATCGCGACGTTCCTGCCGACGGTGCTGGCCGGGCACCACGTCGACGAGGACACCGTCCTGGTGGGCCACTCCGGCGGCGCGGCGTTCCTCCTGGCGTTCCTGGAGCATGTCGAGGCGACAGTCGCTCAGGCGATCCTGGTCGCCGGCTACTGCACCCAGCCCAACACCAGCGAGGAACCGGTGCTCCAGGAGAGCTACGACTGGGCCGCGATCCGGTCGCACGTGCGCGACATCGTCTTCATCAACTCCCGCGAGGATCCGTACGGCTGCGACGACCGGCAGGGACGCGCCATGTTCGAGCGGCTCGGCGGCACCCAGATCGTGCGCGACGACGGACACTTCGGCGACTACGACCAGCCGTACGAGCGGTTCGAGCTGCTCGACCGACTCATCGCCTGACGCTCGTCACATCCGGGCCCGCAGCACTCGCCGACGCGCACGGTCGTCCGCTCCCGGTGGGCGACGACGACCTCGATCTCCTGCACGCCGGCCATTGTGGCGGGATCGACCACCGACGCCCAACGGGTTCTCCCGACCGGATCCGTTGCGTCGGAAAAATACCTAGCAGTACTATGCATCGTACTTCTAGGGTTTGGGGGTGGGGGGTCTCGTGAAGGTCGCGAAGGACCTGGTGGCCGCGTCGGCGACACCGATGGTGCTCGGCATCCTGGCCGAGGGGGAGAGCTACGGCTACGCCATCCTCCGGCGGATCAACGAGCTGTCCGGGGGTGAGCTGGACTGGACCGAAGGGCTGCTGTATCCGCTGCTGCACCGGCTCGAGCGCCTGGCCTATGTGGAGGCGAACTGGCAGTCGGTCGCCGGTGAGCGCAAGCGCAAGTACTACCGGATCACCGATCGGGGCCTGGCCGAGCTGGCCGAGCAGCGCCGACAGTGGGACACCGTCGTGGGCGCGCTCAAGGAGATCTGGCACGACCGTACGCCGCTGACGGCGCGCCCGTTGGACGGCCTCGCGTGACGGCGCACGACGGGCCGGAGGAGCTGGAGGCGCAGTACGCGCAGTGGCGACGCTACGTGCTCCGGCGTCGGGAACTGCAGTCGGTGGACGCCGACGAGTTGGAAGACCACCTCCGCGGCTCGGTCGACGAACTCGTCGCGGCGGGCCTGAGCCCGGACGAGGCGTTCCTGGTCGCGGTCAAACGGATGGGCAGCCTCGACGAGCTCTCCCGCGAGTTCGCCCGGGAGCATTCGGAGCGGTTGTGGAAGCAGCTCGTGCTGACCGGCGACTCCGGCCCGGCCGCCGGCCCGCGCTCCCGTCGGGACCTGTGGGTCATGCTCGGCTGCGCGGCCGGCGCGGTGGTGTCCGTCAAGACGCCCGCGCTGTTCGGGTGGAGCTTCGAGGACGACGGCTCGTTCTACGCGCGCAACGCCACCCTGTTCGCGCTGCCCTGGCTGGCGGTGTTCCTGGCCTGGCGCAGGCGGGCCCGACCGCTGGTGATCGCGGTGCTGGGGGCGCTGTTCGTCCTCGGCGCCGTGGCGGCGAACGTCTACCCCCTGGCGGACGACTCGCAGTCGGTCGTCGTCACAGGCGTCCACCTTCCGATCGCCCTGTGGCTCGTGGTCGGGCTGGCCTACGTCGCCGACGACTGGCGCTCGTCGCGTCGACGCATGGACTTCATCCGCTTCACCGGCGAGTGGTTCATCTACTACGTCCTGATGGCCCTCGGCGGCGGCGTGCTCGCGGCGTTCCTGTTCAACACCTTCGCCGCCATCGGGATCGTCCCCGAGGCGTTCGTCTCGCAGTGGCTCCTGCCCTGCGGCGCCGCGGCGGCGGTCGTCGTTGCCGGGTGGCTGGTCGAGGCCAAGCAGAGTGTCGTCGAGAACATCGCGCCGGTCCTCACCCGGCTGTTCACCCCGCTCTTCACCGCCGCCCTGCTCGCCTTCCTCGTGGCCGTCGTCTGGACCAGCCACGGCATCGACGTCGAGCGCGAGGCGCTGATCCTGTTCGACCTCCTGCTCGTCGTGGTGCTGGGGCTGCTGCTCTACTCGCTCTCGGCCCGCGACCCGCTGGCGCCGCCGGGCGCGTTCGACAAACTCCAGCTCGCGCTCGTGGTCAGCGCGTTGGCCATCGACGTGCTGGTGCTGGTGGAGATCACCGGCCGCATCACCGACAACTACGGCGGTACGCCCAACCGGGCGGCGGCGCTCGGTGAGAACGTGATCCTGCTGGTGAACCTCGCGTGGTCGGCGTGGCTGCTGCTGAGCTTCCTCCGTCGGCGTACGCCGTTCGCGGCGCTCGAACGCTGGCAGACCGGCTACCTGCCGGTCTACGCCGCGTGGGCCTGGATCGTGGTCCTCGTCTTCCCCCCGCTGTTCAGCTACGCCTAGGGGTCGTTGGGCACGGCCCCCGTCCGACCAACTCAACCAAGCGGTTGGTTGACAGCGCGGCACAACGATGCTTAACTATCAACCAACCGCTTGGTTGGGATGGGTGAGGATGACGGAACGGCACGACCGCCGGCAGGCGCTGGTTCACGCGGCATTCTCGGCGATCGCCGAGAGCGGCTTCGAGGGGTTCCGACTGCGGCCGATCGCCGCAGCGGCCGGCATCGACCACTCCACCCTGCACCACTACTTCCGGACCAAGGCCGATCTGATCGCGGCGGTGCTCGAACACGTGACGAGCCAATTCGAGGCGACGATGCACACCGATCTGGACCCCGCCGCTCGACTGCGGCACCACCTCCGCGAGATCGCCACCGCCGTCGCGCGGCGGCCCGAGTTGTTCATCGTGCTCGACGAGCTCGATCTGCGGGCACGACGTGACGAGTCCACCGGGGTCGACATCGAGCGCGACGAGCAGGGCTGGCGGGACGCGCTCGCGGCGATCTTCACCGAGGGTGTCACGCGGCATGTCTGGTCGACGGACCTCGACATCGCAGCCAGCGTCGAGCTGGTGATCGCCACCGTCAAGGGCATTCGCCTGCGTCCCGACCGGGCCGAGTCCGTCGTCAACCAACTGTGCGACCTCTTCGCACCGGAAAGGCTCACCCATGACTGACGTGCTCATCGTCGGCGGTGGCATCGGCGGCCTCGCTCTCGCCCAGGGTCTGCGGAAGCACGGCATGACCGTCGCCGTGTACGAGCGTGACCGCCACCGCGACGACCGGGCGGACCGCTACCGCCTCGCGATCAACCCGGCGGGCAGCCGGTCGCTGCGTGCCTGCCTGCCCGACCGACACTGGCAGGCGTTCACCGACACCGCGGGCCGGCCCGGCGGCGGTTTCGGCTTCCTGGGCACTGACCTGCGCACGCTCGTCCTCGTGGAGGACGCCCTCATGTATCCCGACGATCCCGATCCCGCGGAACGGGCCTACCCGGTCGACCGTTCCACGCTGCGCGGCGTCCTCCTCGACGGGCTGGACGACGTCGTCCACTACGACAGGGCGTTCGAGCGCTACGAGCTGACCATCGACGGTCGCCCCACCGCGCACTTCGCCGACGGGACGTCCGAAACCTGCGACGTCCTGGTCGGCGCGGACGGGATCAACTCCCGGGTACGCGCGCAGTACCTGCCGACCGCCACCCAGCGGGACACCGGTGCGGTGGGCGTAGGGCTCAAGCTGCCGCTGAACGACGACACCCGAGCCTGGCTGCCCGCCCGGCTGGCCGCGGGCATGAACCTCATCGTGACCGGTGGGCCGTACTTCCTCTTCACCTCGGTGTTCGAACGCCAGCAGCCGACCGGGGACGACTATCTGCTGTGCGCCTTCGTCGCCCGTACCGACCTGTTCCCCTCGCGTCCGGAGCGCCTCGACGGCGCGCAGGTGAAGACCTACGTCGCCGGGCTGATCACGGACTGGCACCCCGCGCTACGCCAGTTGATCGACAGGTGCCCACCGGGCGACGTGAGCGCGTTCCCGTTTCAGGCGTCCGACCGCCCGGCACCCTGGGCGCCCTCGCGGGTCACCGTGCTCGGCGACGCCGTGCACGGCATGCCGCCGGCCGGCGGCAACGGCGCCAACACCGCGCTGCGCGACGCCGCCCTGCTCACCCGCCAGTTGTCGCTGGCCGACGGCGGCCACCTGCCGCTGCTGGACGCGATCGGCGAGTACGAGACCGAGATGCGCGAGTACGGGTTCCACGCCGTCGACCTGGCCATGCGAACCCTCCACCAGGGCATGATGAGCAACCCGCTCAGCGTGGGTCTGACCCGTGGCTGGTTCGGCCTCTGCGGCATCGCGGCACCGCTGCGCCGGATGACGTTCGGCGCGAGCTGGGCCAGGATCAGCGCCCCACGCCACTGGGAGCGGGCCGTCTGACGAGCGCTTCCCTCACTTGCCGGTGACGATGCCCGGGTTGATGCACAGGCCCGGGTTCGCGCCGTTCTTCTCGGCGATCTCCAGGCAGCGGGTCACCTTGTCGACCTTGGCGTTGGTCTCGGTGATCTGCTTGGAGATCTCGGCGTTCTTGCGATCCTGCTCCAGGTTGCGGGTCTGGGCGAGCTTGTCCTGGAACGCCTTGATGTTGCCCTCGGTCTTGTCGTCGTGGTTCACCCGCGTGATGGTCACCGAGAGGATGTCCACGTCGCTGGCGAGGCGGGTGTCCGCGCTGGTCTTGATGTTCGCCGCGAACGGCTTGAGGTCGACGTTGAGGTCGCCGGTCCGATCATCGATCTTCTCCAGCGGGTTGTACGCGGCGAACGCGTCGTTGACCGCGCTGTCGAGCTGCACACCCACCCGCTGACCGCGGAAGCTGTCGAAATCTCCCTTGTAGTCCATGAACTGCTTCGGCGCGTTCTCCGGCTTGACCTGCCACTCGATGAGCACCTCGACGCACGCGTCGGCGAGCGTGCCGGTGCGGACGCGCACGCAGTTGTTGCCGCCGATGTGGTCGTACTTCTGCCGGCCCGCGTCCCATTCGCCGACCTTCTGCCACGGGGCCACCCACTTCAGACCGGAGCCGGTCACCTTGCCGGTGGGCTTGCCGAAGCTGGTGACGATGCCGACCGAGCGGATCGGCACCGAGTGGGCGCTGGAGACGACGCCGACCAGCAGGGTGAGGGCGAGGAAGGCGAGCGCCGCGAGGGCGGCCATCCGCTTCAGGGGCCGCGCGGGGGCGACGAGAGCCAGG
This sequence comes from Micromonospora sp. NPDC049275, assembly GCF_043197115.1. NCBI lineage: Bacteria > Bacillati > Actinomycetota > Actinomycetes > Micromonosporales > Micromonosporaceae > Micromonospora > Micromonospora sp. NPDC049275. Next base: position 6,672 of record NZ_JBICSN010000006.1, on the reverse strand, counting down.
ACGGCGCTGACGACCAGGGCGACGGCGAAGACGATCGCCATGGTGAAGCCGACAGGCATGGGGTGGGACCTTCCGCTGGGCTGTGTAGATCATCAACCTAGGAGGTCCGGTCAAGCGACTCGCACGGCCGGTACTGGCTTTCGCCGCCGCCGCTAAATTCCGCGCCGGGCGCATCCGCCGCGCGCCGTGGCAGCGAACCCCGGGTAGCGAACGTCTACCCGGGGGTACGCCTGTGCTGACCGAGCCGATGCTGACCGAGCCGATGCCGGCCGATGCCGTGCAGACCGCGCTCAAACGGGTCTTTCTGGCGGCCGAGGACCTGGACGGCAACCGTGTCGCCGCGCTGACGCGGGAGCTGGCCGCCGATTGGGGCGTGCCGGCGCTCTGGGAGCAGGTCTGCCGGCCGCTGCTGGCGGGGCTCTCGGGGCGTACCGCCGCCGCGGTCGCCGTCGAACACGCCCTGGCCGAGGGGGTCCGCGTCGGGCTGGACGTGCACCGCCGCGAGCCCGGCCGCTCCCTGCCCACCGGCGGGGTGCTGCTGGCCGGCGCCGAGCAGGAGGCGCACAGCCTCGGCCTGCACGCGCTCGCCGCCGCCCTGCGGGAGCAGGGGCGCGGCTGCCTGAATCTCGGGCCCGCGCTGCCCTGGCCCGCCCTGACCAGCGCGGTGTACCGGGCTCGCCCACACACGGTCATGCTCTGGTCGCAGACGCCTGTCACCGGCCGCGCGTACCGCCTGGTGCGTTTCGCCCGGGATTTTTCCCACCTGCGGGTGTACGGCGCGGGGCCGGGATGGATCGAGCCGCTCGCCGCGCCGGTGGGCCACCTGGCCGGACTGCCGGCAGCCGTCGCCGCCTGTCTGGCAGCTCAGCGAGCGTGACGCCCGCCACATACGATACGGATCGGTTCCGTATCGTTAATGCCTGCCCGTAGGCTGTCCCCGTTACGAGACTGGCCCGTATCGTATTGCGAGACGGGTGCAACCGGGGGGAGAACCGGGCATGGAACTGCACGACAACACGGGACACCCGAGGAGGTGGGCGATCCTGGGGGTGCTGGTGATCAGCCTCCTCGTCGTCGTCCTCGACAACACGATCCTCAACGTGGCCCTGCGCACGCTGGCCGACCCGGTGCACGGCCTCGGGGCCAGCCAGGGCGAGCTGGAGTGGTCCATCAACTCCTACACGCTGGTCTTCGCCGGGCTGCTGTTCACCTTCGGGGTGCTCGGTGACCGGTCCGGCCGCAAGCGCTTCCTGATGATCGGGCTGGTCCTGTTCGGGCTGGCGTCACTGCTCTCGGCGTACGCCCAGAGCCCCGGTCAGCTCATCGCGGCCCGCGCCCTGATGGGGGTCGGCGGCGCGGCCATCATGCCGGTGACGCTGTCGATCATCTCCAACGTCTTCGACCCGCGGGAGCGCGGCCGGGCCATCGGCGTCTGGGCCGGTGCGGTCGGCCTGGCCGTGGCGGTCGGCCCGATCCTCGGCGGCACGCTGCTGGAGCACTTCTGGTGGGGTTCGGTCTTCCTGATCAATGTCCCGGTGGTCGTCGCCGGCGTGGTCCTGGTGGCGCTGCTGGTTCCCGAGTCGCGTGACCCGCGCCCCGGCCGCGTCGACGTGCTCGGCGTCCTGCTCTCCGTGGTCGGCCTGGTGGCCCTCTCCTACGGCATCATCGACGGCGGCGAGCACGGCTTCGACCGTCCGCTGGCCTGGGGCTCGATTCTGGTGGGCCTCGCCGTGCTGGCCTGGTTCGTCCGGCACGAGCTGCGCGCCGAACACCCGTCGCTGGACGTCCGGCTGTTCAAGGTGCCCCGGTTCGCCGCGCCGGTGGCGATCGTCGGCCTGGTGTTCTTCGCCGCGATGGGCGTGATGTTCTTCAGCTCCTTCTACCTGCAGCTGGTGCGCGACTACAGCCCGCTCCAGACCGGCCTGCTCTTCCTGCCCTTCGCCGGCGCACAGCTGATCTTCGCGCCGCGCAGCGCGGCGATGGTCCGCCGCTACGGCGGCCGGGCGGTCGCCGCCGTCGGACTGGGACTCACCGTTGTGGCACTGGCCGCGTTCGCCTTCATCGGCGCGTCCACCCCGATCTGGGTCGTGCTTGTCGTCTTCTTCATCCAGGGTGTCGGGATGGCCAACATCATGCCGCCGGCCACCGAGTCCATCATGTCGGCGCTGCCCCGTGAGAAGGCCGGCGTGGGCTCCGCGGTGAGCAACACCGTCCGCCAGGTGGCGGGCGCGCTCGGCGTGGCGGTCCTCGGCTCGGTGCTCTCCGCTGTCTACCGCAGCGACGTGGGCGACGCGCTTACCGGCCTGCCCGAGCAGGCCCGCGACGCGGCCAACGAGTCGATCTCCGGGGCGTACGCGGCTGCCGGAAATCTCGGCCCGGCGGCGCCGACACTGATCTCGGCGGCCAACGACGCCTTCGTCACCGCCATGCACTGGGCGGCGGCGCTCTCCGCGATCGTCGCGGCCCTCGGCATGCTTGTGGTGCTGCGCTGGATGCCGGGTCGCGACGCCCTGGCTCCGGCGTCGGCGGCGCCCGCCGCCGAGCCCGAGCTGGCCGGGACGGCCTAGGTTCGCCGACGATGTCCGACATGACCTCCACCGCCGATGCTCCGCGGGCGCCCGGGCGGCCGCGGGGCCACCCCCCCCCCCGTGCCCACCTCCACGCCGCGCGACTCCACGCCGCC
>NZ_JBICSN010000006.1:0-3979 GCF_043197115.1 Micromonospora sp. NPDC049275 | reverse complement strand
TTGCGGGTTGGCGCCGCCGGGGTTCGGGGGTGGGGGGCGCCGGCCGCCTCGCCGGTGGTGGCGGGGCGGGCGTTGGTACGCCGAGTTGTTCCGAATTAACCCCCCCCGCCTTGGTCCGGGGGCCGCCGGGGCCCCCGCGGAGCCTCCGCGCCGACGAGGCGATCATCGAGGCGACGCTCGACCTGCTCGCCGAGGGCAGCACCATCGAGGCGCTCTCCATCGAGGCGATCGCCGCCCGCGCGGGCGTCGGCAAGGCCACCATCTACCGCCGCTGGGCCGGCAAGGACGCGCTGCTGCTGGACGCGCTGCGCCGGCTCAAGGGCATCCTGCCGCAGCCCGAGGGGCACTCGCTGCGCGACGATCTGATCCTGCTGGTCGGCGCCATCGGGAAGAACGTCGACCCGCGGGCGTCGAAGATCATGCCCTGCCTGGTGCCGGAGGTGAACCGCAGCCCGGACCACTTCCGCCTGTACCAGAACATCATCTCCCCGCGCCGGCAGCTCATGCGCGAGGTGCTCCGACGGGGCATCAGCGAGGGATTGCTCCGGCCCGACATCGACATCGAGGTGACCATGGCGTTGCTCACCGGGCCGATGCTGATCCAGCGGGTGCTGCAGTGGAACCCGGAGCTGGACGAGCAGACCCTGCCGGAGCAGGTCGTCGACGCGGTGCTGGCGGGCATCCTGACCCGCTGACCCGGCCCACCGGGCACGGACCGACCGGTCCGGCCCCGGTGGACCCGGGCTGCCAGGCGGTGGCTGCGCTGCGCGACGGCCGGCGGGCGCGGGTGTCGGCCGTCCCGGTGGACCCGGGCGGGCAGGCGCGGGCGCGGCGGTCCGAGGTCAGGCGTTCGAGGCGCGCAGGCGGTGCAGGCGCAGTGCCAACTGCACCTCCAACGCCCGCTCGGGCCGCTGCCAGTCCGCGCCGAGCAACTGCCCGACCCGCTCCAACCGCTGGGTCACCGTGTTGACGTGCACGTGCAACTGCTCGGCGGCCCGGGCCAGGCTGCCGCCCACCCCGAAGTACGCCTCCAGCGTCTTCACCAGCGCCGTCCCGCGCCGGGCGTCGTAGTCGACCACCGGCCCGACCGTGGCGGTGAGGAACTGGGCCACGTCCCCCTCACCCCGGTCACCGACCGTGCCCAGCAACAGCCCGACGAAGCCCAGCTCCGCGGTGCTGGCCCCCTGACCGGCGCGGCCCAGCGCACCCAGCGCCGTCAGGCAGCGGTCCGCCTCGTGGAACGTCGCGGCCAGCGTCCCCGGCCCGGTCGACGGGCCGCTCGCCCCGGCGGTCACCGGCCGGCCCGTCACCCGCGACAGGTCCCGCGCCACCGCGCGGGCGCTGCCGCCGGCATCCTGACCGGGCAGCATCAGGACCACCCGACCGTCGCGCGCCGCGGCCAGGCCACCGCGCGCCGAGGCGTACGTGGTGGCCCAGGAGAGCACCCGCTGCCGAGCCGAGCCGGTCGCCGCGATCGCGTCCTCGCCCACCGCCACCAGCACGTGCGGCGCGTCCAGGTCCACGCCGAGCCGACGCGCCCGACTGCGCAGCGCGTCGGTGTCCCGCAGCGGCCGGGCGATCAGATCGTCGAGCAACTCGCCACGGACCCGACCCTCCGCCTCGGCCACGGTCCGGCGGAACAGCAGCAGCAGCGCGGTCACCAGCGCCGCCCGCTCCAGGATCCGCTGGTCGGCGTCGACCAACTCGTCGTCGGGACGCAGCACCAACGCGCCCAGGTTCTCCGCGCCGGCCACCACCGCCGCGTACCAGAGCGGGCCGCGGCGCACGCTGCGTCCCTCCGTACGCGACGCGGCCACCGCCTCGACGATGTCCGCCCGGTCCGGCTCGTCGATCTCGCCCACCCGGGCCAGCAACCGGCCCTGGGCGTCCAGCGCCAGCAGCGCCCCGCCCAGCACGTCGGTCACCGCCGCCGCCACGTCCTCCACCCCGCCACCGCGCAGCACCAGCGCCGTCATCCGGTCGTGCGCCGCCGCGGCCCGCTCCACCGAACTGCTGTGCGCCCGGATGGTGGTGTTGGCAGCCGACAACTCGGCCAGGGCCGAGCGGGTCTCGGCCAGCAGCCGGGCCGTGTCGATCGCCACGGCGGCGTGCGCGGCGAGGGAGACCAGCAGCGCCACCTCCTCCCGGGCGAACGGCCGGGCCGAGCGGTTGGCCGAGTAGAGCACCCCGATCGAGGTGGAGCCGAGTCGCAGCGGCACCCCGAGGATCGCCACCAGGCCCTCCTCACCGACACCGGCGTCGATCTCCCCGGTGTGGTGGAAGCGCGCGTCCTCGCCGTAGTTCGCGGTGACGTACGGGGCGCCGGACTGGGCCACCAGGCCACCGAGGCCGGCGCCCATCGGCAGCCGCAGCCGCTGGAAGCGGGCCGACACGGACCCGTCGGTCACCCGCATGTAGGTGTCGCCGCGCTCGTCGTCGTTGAGCGTCATGTACGCCACGTCGGCGCCGAGCAGGTTGCGGGCCCGGTGCACGATCGCCCGCAGCACGTCGTCCAGGTCGCGCAGCCCGGCCAGGTCGCTGACCGTGTCGTACAGGCCGGACAGCTCGGTCTCGCGGCGGCGGCGGCGCTCCAGCAGCGCGCGGACCCGCAACGCCACCGTCTTGGCCTGCTCCAGCTCGGCCAGCCGGTCGGCGGGCATCCCGGCGGCGCGCGCGGCCACCAACGGGCCCTCGAACTCCACCGCGGCGGCCTCGCGAGCGAGCAGTTCGAGGAACTCCACCGGCGACGACATGGTCGACATTGTGCTCAGGCCCACTAGTTGGCCGTCCAGCCCCCGTCGAGCGCGATCGACGCGCCCGTGATGAAGGCCGCCGGCGGCGCGCAGAGGTACGCCAGCAGCTCCGCCACCTCCTCCGGCTCGATCAGCCGCTTGATGGCGGCCCGCGCCAGCATGACCTTCTCGATCACCTCGGTCTCGCCGATGCCGTGGCTGGCCGCCTGGTCGGCGATCTGGCTCTCCACCAGCGCCGTCCGCACGTACGCCGGGTTGATGCAGTTGGCGGTCACCCCGTGCGCGGCGCCCTCGAGCGCCACCACCTTCGACAGCCCCTCCAGGGCGTGCTTCGCCGAGACGTAGGCCGCCTTGTACGGCGAGGCGCGCAGGCCGTGCACCGAGGAGATGTTGATGATCCGTCCCCAACCCCTGGCGTACATGTGCGGCAACGCCCGGCGGATCAGCAGGAAGGGCGCCTCCACCATCACCCGCTGGATGTACTCGAAGCGCTCGACGGGAAAGTCCTGCACCGGCGACACATGTTGGAGCCCGGCGTTGTTGACCACGATGTCCACGTCCACGTCGAGCGCGTCCACGGCCGCCGCGTCGGCCAGGTCCACGCCCTCGGCGCGTCCGCCTGCCTCGGCGGCCACCGCCCTGGCCGCCTCCAGGTTGCGGTCCACCACGAGCACCGTGGCGCCGGCCGCGCCCAGTCGCAGGGCACAGGCCCGCCCGATGCCGCTGCCACCCCCGGTGACCAGGGCGGTCCGACCAGCGAGGTCGACCTGTACGACGTGGGGGACCGCCACGGGTTCTGCCGTCATGGCGCAAGAAGTTACGAGCTGTGTGCCCTGCGGCACATGGGGCGGCGACACATACTCCGTACCACTGCTGTGTGGCCGGACCGCCATCCCAGCCCCCCGCAGCCTGTGCGGCGCTTGGCCTGTGCGGCGCTTGGCCTGTGCGGCGCTTGGCCTGTGCGGCGCTCGGGTCTCGCGGTGGCTGGCCTGCTCGTTGCCTGTGCGGCGTCGGCTTGCTCGCCGGCCGCCCTCCCGCCGGCCGCCCTCCCGCCGGCCGCCCTCCCGCCAGCGGGCCTGCTCGCCGCCCGTGCGGCGAACGCCGCGAGATCTTGGACAGTTTCCGTCATCGGGGCGGGCTCAACTGGTGGTTGCAACACTCAGGAGCTGGGTCATCTTCTCACCTGGGGTGGCCCAGCCCAGGGTCATACGGGGGCGGTCGTTGAG
>NZ_JBICSN010000005.1:427952-475077 GCF_043197115.1 Micromonospora sp. NPDC049275 | reverse complement strand
GGCGCGCCCCCCCCCCCCCCCCCCCCCCCCCGCCGCGGCCCGCCCCCCCCGCGCCCCCGCCCCCCCCCGCCCCCGCCCCCCCCCCCCCGCGGGGGGGGCGGGGGGGCCCCCCCCCCCCCCCCCCCCGCCCGCAGCACGTCGACGTGCAGGGTGATCCGGGCCGCCTGGCCGAACGACTCCCAGATGTGCCGGGTCATGCTTGTCGGATAGACAGGCCCGATGTACGGCGCCAGCACCGGCTCGTCGTGCACCACGTACGGCCGGCCGGACAGGTCCACCGCGGCCCGCACCAGCACCTCGTCCATCGGGACGGTCGCCGACCCGTACCGCCGGATGCCGGCCTTGTCGCCCAGCGCCTCGTCGAACGCGGCGCCCAGCGCGAGCGCCGTGTCCTCCATCGTGTGGTGCGCGTCGATCTCCAGGTCACCCACCGTACGCACGGTCAGGTCGTAGCCGCCGTGGCGGGCGATCTGGTTGAGCATGTGGTCGTAGAAGCCCACGCCGGTGCTGATCTCGGCGGCGCCGGTGCCGTCGAGATCGATCTCGACGAGGACCTTGGTCTCCTTGGTGATCCGCTCCACCCGGGCGGTCCGGCTCATGACAGTGTCTCCATCGCAGAAAGGAAGGCGTCGGTCTCGGCGGGGGTGCCGGCGGTCACCCGCAGCCAGCCGGGCAGACCGACGTCGCGGACCAGCACCCCCTGCTCCAGCAGGGCGCGCCAGGCGCCGCTCTGGTCGCCGCCGACCTCGAACAGCACGAAGTTCGCGTCGCTGTCGGCCACCCGCAGGCCGCGTCCGCGCAGCGTCGCGACGATCCGGTCCCGCTGTGCCATGATCGCGCTCACCGTACCCAGCAGAGCATCCCGGTGGGCGAGTGCCGCGCGGGCGGCGGCCTGGGTCAGTGCCGACAGGTGGTACGGAAGGCGGACCAGCTGCACCGCCCGCACCACCGCCGGGTCGGCGGCCAGGTAGCCCAGCCGGCCACCGGCGAAGCCGAACGCCTTGCTCATCGTGCGCGTGACCACCAGCCGCGGGTGACCGGGGAGCACCGCGAGGGCGCTTACCGTGCCCGGCCGGGCGAACTCGGCGTACGCCTCGTCGACGACCACCATGCCGGGCGCGACGTCGAGCACCGCGGCGACCACCGCCGGGGCCAGGGCCGTGCCGGTGGGGTTGTTCGGCGAGCAGAGGAAGACCACGTCGGGCCGGTGCGCGCGGACCTGAGCGACCGCCTCCTCGGCGGTCAACCCGAAGTCGACGCCGCGTTCGGCGGGCACCCACCGGGTGCCGGTGCCGAGGGCCAGCAGCGGGTGCATCGAGTACGCCGGCACGAAACCCAGCGCGGTGCGTCCCGGCCCGCCGAACGCCTGCAACAACTGCTGCTGGATCTCGTTGGAGCCGTTGGCCGCCCAGACGTGCTCGACGGTAAGGCCGTACCCCAGATAGTCGGCCAGGTCGGTGCGCAGCGCCACCGCGTCCCGGTCCGGATAGCGGTTCAGGTCGCGCAGCTCGGCCGCGAGCGCCTTGCCGATCGCGTCGACGACCGGCTCCGGCACCGGGTAGGAGTTCTCGTTGGTGTTGAGCCGCACCGCCACGTCGAGCTGCGGCGCCCCGTACGGCGACAGCCCGCGCAGGTCGTCGCGGATCGGCAGGTCGTCGAGCGAGGTCACGCCAACCCTCCCGGGAAGCGGGCCTGCACGGCCTGGCCGTGCGCCGGCAGGTCCTCCACGTTCGCCAGGGTGACCACGTGGGGGGCCACCTCGCGCAGCGCGGCCTCCGTGTACTCGATGAGGTGCACACCACGCAGGAACGACTGCACGGACAGCCCGGACGAGTGCCGGGCGCAGCCGCCGGTGGGCAGCACGTGGTTAGAGCCGGCGCAGTAGTCACCGAGCGACACCGGCGACCAGGCGCCCACGAAGATCGCCCCGGCGTTGCGCACCCGCAGCGCCCACTCCCGCGCGTCGACCGTCTGGATCTCCAGGTGCTCGGCCGCGTACGCGTCGACCACCCGCAGCCCCGCCTCGAGGTCGTCGACCAGGACCACGCCGCTCTGCTCGCCGGTCAGCGCCGTGGTCACCCGCTCGGCGTGCTTGGTGGCCGGCACCTGCCGGGCCAGCTCCCGCTCGACCGCCTCGACGAGCGCGACCGACGGGGTGACCAGCACGCTCGCCGCGAGTGGATCGTGCTCGGCCTGACTGATCAGGTCGGCGGCGACGTGCGCCGGGTCGGCGCTGTCGTCGGCAAGGATCGCGATCTCGGTCGGGCCGGCCTCGGCGTCGATGCCGACCACACCCCGCAGCAGCCGCTTGGCGGCGGTCACCCAGATGTTGCCCGGCCCGGTGACCAGGTCGACGGGATCGCACCGCAGCGCGCCCGTCGGGTCCACCGCGGCGCCGTACGCCAGCATCGCCACCGCCTGGGCGCCGCCCACGGCGTACACCTCGTCGACGCCGAGCAGCGCGCACGCGGCGAGCACCCGGGGGTCGGGCAGGCCGCCGTTGTCCTTCTGCGGCGGGCTGACCACCACCAGCGAGCGCACCCCGGCCGCCTGGGCCGGCACCACGTTCATCACCACCGTCGACGGGTACATCGCCAGGCCGCCGGGGACATAGAGGCCCACCCGGTCGACGGGCAGCCACCGCTCGGTGACCGTGCCGCCGGGCACCACCCGGGTCGTGTGGTCGGTGCGCCGTTGGTCGTCGTGCACCCGACGGGCGCGGGCGATCGACTCCAGCAGCGCGGCGCGCACGGCCGGGTCGAGCACCCCCTCGGCCTCGGCGATGGCCTCCACCGGCACCCGCAGCACCTCCGGCGAGATGCCGTCGAACCGCTCGCTGGCCTCCCGGATCGCCGGGTACCCATGCTCCCGGACCGCCTCGACGAGCGGCTTGATCCGCTCGACGGCCACCGACACGTCGAGCTGGGCACGGGGCAGCAGGCGGCGCGGGTCACCGAGACCGTCGCGCAGGTCGATCCGATTCAGCACCCTTGCGAGTCTAGGCGGCCCGCCCGGAGCCCACCCCAGCCGCCCGCTCGGCGGGACGGTGAGCCGGGCCACGCCGCCGCGGGCGCGATTGGTTAGGCTCGACCACGTGACCGCACGGCTGCCGGTGTTCCCGCTCGCAACGGTGCTCTTTCCCGGGTTGGTACTGCCGCTGCACATCTTCGAGGAGCGCTACCGGGCCCTGGTCCGGCACCTGGTCGACCTGCCCGAGGGCGCGTCCCGCGAGTTCGGGGTGGTGGCCATCCAGTCCGGCTGGGAGGTCGCGCCCGCCGGGCCCGGCGCCCGCTCGACGCCAGGCGTCGGCGACGTCACCCTGCACGAGGTGGGCTGCACCGCCGAGCTGCGCCAGGTCACCGAGCTGGCCGACGGTGGCTTCGACATCGTCACTGTCGGCCGGCGGCGGTTCCGCATCGCCGAGGTCGACGAGAGCACCGAGCCCTACCTGACCGCCGAGGTCGAGTGGCTGCCCGAGGCGGCCGGGTCCGACGAGGTGGCCGACCTGCTGGCCGCCCGGGTGATCGCGGTGTTCCGGCAGTACCTCGGGCTGATCCGGTCCGACCCGGAGGAGATCTCCGAGCAGCTTCCGGAGGACCCGACGGTGCTCTCGCACCTGGTGGCGGCCACCGCCGCGCTGACCGTTGACGACAGGCAGCGGCTGCTGGCGATCGACGACACCGCCGCCCGGCTCCGCGCCGAGCTGCGGCTGCTCAACCGCGAGGCGGCTCTGCTGCGCCAGGTGCGGGCGGTTCCGGTGCCGCTGTCGGAGCTGGCGTCCCCGCCGACACCCAACTGAAAGCCGCCGGGTCCGGCTCGGGCCGCAGGCCCGGCCACCGCGACCAGCCCGCCAGCAGGGTGTACGTGACCGCGGCGCCGAACGCCGGCAGCAGCAGGTTTCCGTGCGGCACCGGCACCACGCCGAGCAGCCAGTCGATTCCGCCGGCGCGCAGGTCGGCGGGCTTGGTGAACGCCTGTCCGGCCGGGGCGCTGTCCAGCAGCCGATCGAAGGTCGCCAGCCCGACCCGGCGCCCCACCTGCCAGGCCACCGGCGCGGCGGCGAGCGTGCCGAGCACCGCGCCGAGCAGACCGACCGGGCCGCGCCGGCGACGCAGCAGGAACCACAGGGCCAGCGCCGCGAGCACGCCGAAGGCCAGCCCGAGCAGGCTGAACCAGCCGTCGGCGGCGATCGGCTGCTCCGGCTGGGGATCGGCGTAGATCGCGCCCTCGGCGGTCTTGAGCACCGGGGTGTCCGGCGCGAGGACGGCCCAGAGCAGACCGAGCGGCCCGCCCAGCACGGCCAGGGCGACCACGACCCCGAGCACCGTCGTCACGGTCCGCAGCGGCCGGCGCGGCTCGTCGGGAGTCAGCTCCGCCTCGCCGGGGTACGCCGTCGGGGCCGCATCCTCGCCGGGGTACGCCGTCGGGACCGGACCCTCGCCGGGGTACGCCGTCGGGACCGGACCCTCGCCGGGGTACGCCGTCGAGGCGGCATCCTCGCCGGAGCCGTACCCGGACGGCGGCGCTGCGGGTGGCGGCACTGCCGACTCGCTCTCGGCGGGCGCCGCACCCGACGGTCGGGGTGTGGCGGGCCGGTCGGCGTCGTCGGCGTGCCGCTCAGGGTCGGGGTTGTCCGGGCTCACCCGATGATCCTCTCAGGCCCCGTGACGGGCCGGGGCGCCGGTGGCGGCGAACCAGCTCACCGGGCGAACGGCTCCGCCATCGCCGCGGCGGCGTGCAGCCACGCCTGCCGGGTCTCCGGCTGGAGCTGGTGGTACTCGATCGACGAGCCGGTCTCCAACGCCGGGTCGTACGGCACCACGGCCACCGCGCGGGTACGCGTGGCGAAGTGCCGCTCCAGGTCGTCCTGCAGGGGCGAGCGGCCGGGAGTGGGGCAGGAGATGAGGGTGACCGCGTTGTCGGCCAGCTCGCCCATGCCCTCCTCGTGCAGCAGGTCGAGCATCCAGTCGGCGCTGAACGCCGCGTCCTCGCGGGGCACGGTGGTCACCACCAACTGGTCGGCGGCCTGCATCACGGTGCGCCAGTTGGCGCTCTCCACGTTGTTGCCGGTGTCCACGCAGACCACGTCGTGCGTACGCCGCAGCAGTTCCAGCACCCGCTTGACTGTGAACTGGTCGAGCCGCTGGGCGAAGCGGGGGCTCTCCTCGCCGGCCAGCACGTCGTACGAGCCGTCGGAGGCGTGCCGCAGGTAGTCGTCCAGCCGCTCCAGCAGGGTCTCGCCCTCCAGGATCTCGATCTGGGCCAGGTCACCGATGAGGTGCCGGATGGTGCGCGCGTGCCGGGCGCTGCCGGCGCGCAGCCCCAGGGTGCCGCGCAGCTCGTTGTCGTCCCAGGCCAGCACACCCCGCCCGCGGACGCTGCCGACGGTGGCGGCGGCGAGCACCGTGGCGGTGGTCTTGTGCACCCCGCCCTTGGGGTTGGCGAACGCGAACACGCGAGGCGTGCCCAGATCGCGGCGGAGCACGCCTGTGGCGCGTTCCAGCTCCTGGTCGACGCCCTGTGGTCGCCACTCGATCCGGGCGGGGTAGCCGCGTTCGGCGAGGGCCGAGCCCGGTGCCGTGGCGATCGGCGGGGCGGGCGGCGGCGAGGCGGGCGGCGGCGAGGCGGGCGGCGGCGTGACAGGTGGCGGCGCGACCGCCGGGATCGGCGGGGTCGCCGGCGGCGCCTGCGTCGGGTAGCCGGTCTCCGGCTGGTAACCGGTCTCCAGCAGCGCGTACCGGGACTCCCCCGCCGGGTTGCCCTGCCGGTAGCCGTTGTCCAGGAGGGCGTAGCGCGACTCCGGCTCGGCCCGGCGCGACGGCGGCTCGGGCTCGGCCTGGTAACCCGGGTCGGCGCGGTACGTCGGCTCGGCCCGGTAACCCGGCTCGGCGCCGTAGGTCGGCTCGGCCCGGTAACCCGGCTCCGACCGGTATGTCGGCTCCGCGCGATGGTCCGGCTCCGCGCGGTAGTCCGGCTCGGCCCGGTACGAGGGCTCCGCCCGGTAGTCCGGCTCGCCGCGGTACGCCGGCTCGGCCCGGTAGTCCGGCTCCGACCGGTACGTCGGCTCCGACCGGTACGCCGGCTCGGCCCGGTAGTCCGGCTCGGATCGGTACGCCGGCTCGGCCCGGTAGTCCGGCTCCGACCGGTACGCCGGCTCCGCCCGATAGTCCGGCTCCGCCCGGTAGTCCGGCTCCGCCCGGTAGTCCGGCTCCGCCCGGTAGTCCGGCTCGGCACGGTAGGCGGGATCGACCCGGTAGGTCGCCTCGGCCCGGTAACCGGGCTCCTGGCCGTACGACAGATCGGCCGGATGCCCGATGGCCGACGCCCGCCCCGCGTAGCCGTTGGGGGCCGCGCGCCGCGGCAGTGGATCCGGCGGCGCCTCGTCGGCCCGGCGCTCGGGCTCGGGCTGCTCAGCGGCCCGGCCGCCCAGCCGGGCGCGGTCCAGCAATGCCCGCCACCTCGGCGCTGGTTCGGCCGGCCGGCCCCAGCCGGTCTCACTGCCCTCCACGGCCCGCCCTCCCAGCACCATCGATCTCTGTCTGACAGGCTACGAACCAAACCCTATTCGGACCACACCTGAGCACGCACACCACCCGGCGCAGATCACGACGGGGAGGGTGGCAGCAACCCGGCGCCTGTCGCGTCCGGGGAGGTGGTGACACTCGGCGGGGCCGCCTCGGTGGGCTCGGCCGAGCGCGACTCGGGTGACGGAATCGTTACGAGCGGTGCGGGTTCCGACGATTCGCCCATCGGCACCGGCGGCCTGGGCGTGCTCGGCGTCGACCAACCGCTCGCCACCGGCGTGGGCTGCGGACCCGGCCCGGTGTCGGCCGGCGGGCGGACCACGTCACGCTGCTCGGGCAGCGGCGGGTTGAAGACCGTACGGTCGAGGCGGTACACCTCGGGCGCCGGGTCGACGGCCCGCACGTCCGGACGGGAGGCGACGCCCCGCAGCACCGCCGGCGCCGCGCGCACCACCGCCGCGTAGACGCAGGCGCAGCCGGTGCGGTACGCCGCCGCCTCGGCGCTCGCCACGTCGGCGTCGGTGGCGTACCGCTCCCGCAGCTCGCGGTCGGCGGCGCCGGCGCCGCGCACCCCGGCGGCCCTGGTCCGGTAGTCGGCGGCCTCGCCGTCCTTGCGGGCGGCCACCCGCGCCATGCCGGCGACCACGTCGTCCGGCACCCGCAGGGCGGGGATCCGGACGATCTCGGTCTGCCGGCCGGGCAGCGGCACCCGTCCGAAGACCGTCGAGACCGACACGTCGCCGAGCACCGCGGGCAGCCGCTGCGGCGGCAGGTAGGCGTCGAGCACGACCAGGGCGTACGTCCCGTCCCCGGTGGCCGGGGCGGTCGCGCTCAGCGCGGCCAGGTCGGCCGCCGCCGAGCGCAGGTAGCCCGGGACGGAGTCGCCGTCGGCCACCCCGACGCGTGTCACCTCGCCCACCGTCCGGTCGCCCACCGGAGCGTCGTCGGTGGCCCAGACGGCGGTGCCCAGCACCGCCGCCGTGGAGAGCACGGCGGCCCAGGTGAGCACCCCGGAGCGCCCCGACCGGTCACCGAGACGGGCCACCGCCCGGGTCAGCGGCGGCAGCAGCCGTTGGTCCAGCTGCCGCAGCAGGTCGCCGGCGCGCACGGGCGGGATCCCCTCGTCGAATCGATGTCGGGTGGTCGCCGCTCAGTCACGCAGGATCTCAAGCGCACGTTCCAGATCGTCAGGGTAGTCGCTGACGAACCGGACCTCGTCCCCCGAACGGGGGTGCACAAAGCTCAGTTCGCGGGCGTGCAGCCACTGTCGGGCCAGGCCGAGTCGGGCCGAGAGGGTGGGATCGGCACCGTACGTGAGGTCACCCACGCAGGGGTGCCGCAGCGTGGAGAAGTGCACCCGGATCTGGTGCGTCCGGCCGGTCTCCAGCCGGACGTCGACCAGGCTGGCCGCCGGGAACGCCTCCAGCGTGTCGTAGTGGGTGATGCTCGGCTTGCCGCCGGACACCACCGCCCACCGGTAGTCGTGGGTGGGGTGCCTGTCGATCGGTGCGTCCACGGTGCCCCGCAGCGGGTCCAGATGCCCCTGCACCACCGCGTGGTAGCCCTTGTCCACCTCGCGGAACTTGAAGGCCCGCTTCAACGCCGTGTACGCCTGCTCGCTCTTGGCCACCACCATGATCCCCGTGGTGCCCACGTCGAGGCGGTGCACCACACCCTGACGCTCGGCGGCGCCGCTCGTGGAGATGCGGTGCCCGATCGCGGCGAGGGCGCCGATCACGGTCGGGCCGGTCCACCCCGGGCTGGGATGCGCGGCCACGCCCACGGGCTTGTCCACCACCACGATGTCGTCGTCGGCGTACACGACGCGCAGACCGGGCACCGCCTGCGGCACCACTGTCGGTGGGGCGACCGGGGCGGGCAGCGTGACGTCCAGCCAGGAGCCGGCCTTGACCTTGTGGGAGTTGGGCCGGGCAGCGCCGTCGACGAGGGCGTCGCCCGCGTCGACCAGGGCGGCGGCGGCGGTACGGGAGAGACCGAACAACCGGGACACCGCCTGGTCCAGGCGCATGCCGTCGAGGCCGTCGGGCACGGGCAGCGAACGGTGGTCGCCGCCGGCGGCGAACGCGGAGGTCATGCCCGCTCCCTCTGCTCGGCGTCGGCGGTGGCCTTCGCGTCGGCGGGGGCGCCGTCACGGCCGGCCCGCCGCCCGTCGCGCTGACGACCGGTCAGCTCCAACAACACGGCCAGCAGCACACCGCAGACCAGCGAGCTGTCGGCCAGGTTGAACACCGGGAAGTACTCGCCGTACGGCCCGAAGACGCTGATCATGTCGACCACGTGGCCGTGGAACGGGGCGGGCGCCCGGAAGATCCGGTCCATGAGGTTGCCCAGCGCGCCGCCGAGCACCAGGCCGAGGGAGATCGCCCACGGCAGGGACCGCAGCCGCAGCGCCATCCAGACGATCCAGCCGACCACACCGATGGTGATCAGGGGGAACACCCAGGTGTAGTTCGACCCGATGCTCCAGGCGGCGCCACTGTTGCGGGTCAGGCTCAGGTAGACCAGCCCGCCCAGCACCCGGACCGGCTCCCGGTCGGTGAGCGCGGCGAGCGCGAGGTGCTTGGTCACCAGGTCGGCCACCAGGGCCACCAGGGCCACCCCGGCGAGGATCGCGACGGCCCGGGGGCGGGGCTTGCCGCCGCCCGGGTCGGTGCGGCCGGGTTCGGCGGGCGGTGCTGCGGTCATGCGCTCCCCATCGAGGTGTCTCGGCGGTGATCGCTCACCGTCTCATCGCAGACGGGGAGCGGCCGTCAGCGCCGCTCCGCCAGCTGCTTGCACGTCACACACAGGGTGGCCGACGGGAAGGCGGCGAGGCGCTCGACCGGGATCGGGTTGCCGCACCGCTCGCACCAGCCGTAACCACCCTCGTCGAGGCGCTCGAGGGCGCGCTCGACCTGCGTGATCCGTTCCAGAATGCTGTTGGCGAGAGAGATCTCCTGCTCCCGCTCGAACGTCTTGGTGCCGGTGTCGGCCTGGTCGTCCCCGGCCGAGTCCGTCAACCGATCGCGCTGCAGCTCGGTGATCTCGCTCAGCGTCTGATCGTACTCGGCGCGAAGCTCGTCCCGCCGCGCCGCCAACGCCGCCCGGATCTTCTCGGTCTCCGCCGCGCTGCGGGTGGCCTTGGCCACCGGCTTGCGGCCGGCGGTCCTGGTGTCGGCTGGCTTCGCCATGGGTCGCTCCCTCGGCCGCGGAGCCGCGCGGTCGCGGCACCTGGTCAGGGGCGCCGACAAAGGCGTCCCCTGGGTACAAAAAGGGGCGCACGGCGACGATGGCCGCGCACTCCGGAGGTTGGCAAGAATACGGAACGTACAGGCGTCCGACAACGTGGCGCACCGTCGTACCACTCAACAGCCCCGAGCCCTGCCTAACTGGGGCAAAGGGAACGCTAGCAGATCAACGGTCCGCCTCATCCCCGTACTCGCCAAACCATCGGGCCAGCCGACCCCGTCGGCTGACCGCCCGCAGGCGCCGTTCGGTGGCGTCGCGTACCCCACCGGTGGCGACGATCAGCAGGCTGTCGCCGGTCTTCAGCCGGGTGTCCGGGCCGGGCACGAAGCCGACCCCGTCGCGCAGCACCAGGGTCACCGAGGCGCCCACCGGCAGCCGCAGCTCGTCGACGTGCACGCCGGCCAGTCGCGAGCCCTCCGGCACCTCAAGCTGGAGCAGGTCGGCCCGCATCCGCTCCAGCGGCGCGGTCTCCACGTGGATCTCGGTGGCCTCGGCCGGCGCGGTGGTCCCCAACCGGCGGGCGAACGGACCGAGCGTGCTGGTCTGCACCAGCGTGAAGATCACCACCAGTACGAAGACCGCGTCGAAGAGCCGCTCCGCGCCCGGCACCCGCTCCGAGAGCGGGATGGTGGCCAACACGATCGGCACCGCCCCCCGCAGCCCGGCCCAGGACAGGAACGCCTGCTCGCGCAGCCCGACCCGGAACGGCAACGCCGACACGGCCACCGACAGCGGCCGGGCCAGCAGCACCAGCGCCAGACCGGCGACCACCGCCGGCAGCACCGCCGCGTCCAACCGGCCCGGCGAGACCAGCAAGCCGAGCAGCACGAACAGCCCGATCTGGGCGAGCCACGCCAGCCCGTCGGCGAAGCCGAGGATCGCCCGCCGGTGCGACAGCCGGGCGTTGCCCAGCAGCACCCCGGCCACGTAGACGGCGAGGAAGCCCGAGGCGTGCAGCACGGCGCCGGCGGCGTACGCCAGGACGGTGATGCCCACCGCGGCGATCGGGTACAGCCCGGCGGACGGCAGCGCGGCCCGGCGCAGCGCCCACGTGCCGGCGACGCCCGCACCGACGCCCACCGCCGCGCCGACACCCAGCTCGTAGCAGACCAGCCCGACCTCGTACCACCACGGATGCGACCAGCCCTCGTGCGACAGCAGCACCACCAGCAGCACCACCGGGGCGTCGTTCATGCCCGACTCGGCCTCCAGCGTTGCCGTCAGCCGCGGCGGCAGCCGCAGCCGGCGCAGGGTGGCGAACACGGCCGCCGCGTCGGTGGAGGAGAGCACCGCGCCGTAGAGCAACGCCAGCCGCCAGTCCAGACCCAGCAACAGGTGTACGGCGATGCCGACCACCACGATGCTGACGACAACGCCCACCGTGGAGAGGGCGGAGGCCAGCCCGAGGACCGGGCGCAGCGTGCTCCAGCGTGCGGTCAGGCCGCCCTCGGCGATGATCACGATCAGCGCGCAGAAGCCGAGGGTCCGGGTCAACTCGACGTCGTCGAAGCGGATGCCCAGCCCGGCCTCGCCGATCGCCACGCCGAGCGCCAGGTAGACAAGCAGGCTCGGCACCCCGAGGCGACTGGAGAGCCGGACGGCACCGACCGCCACCAGCAGCACCGCCGCGCCGAGCAACAGCGCGATGTCCAGCCCGGGAGTCACTGTTGCCGGGCCCGGGGGGTCCTCACCCTGCGGATCCGTCGCGCAGTCGGTGCAGCACGTCGGTCAGCTCGGGGGCGGGCCGGTCGACGAGGAACAGCTTGTCCCGGCTGGCCGCGCCGGTGCGCAACGACACCGTTGCGGCCCGGACGCCCAACGCGTCGGCGAGGGCGCGGCGGGCCGCCTCGGTCGCACGGCCGTCCACAGCCGGAGCGTGGACCGCGATCATCAGGGCGGGGCCGTGCGGGCCGTCGAAGCGGCCGCCAACGGTGGTGCGGGAGGCGCCGGGCTTCACCCGTACCGCCACGGTGAGCGCGTCCTGCGGGGGCACGGGCACCGCGCTCAGATCGGCCGGGCGTCGGTGAGCAGGGCGGTGGCCGGCGCGCACGCGGAGCACGGCGTGAAGCCCAGCTCGACGGCCTCGGCGACCGGAAGGGTCTCGGGCACCCGGCCGGCCAGGTGCGGGCACCCGGCCAGGTGGTAGCGGGGTCGCCCGTCCACCACCTCGACGGGGTCGGGCAGCCGGGAGACCCGGGCCGCCTCGGCGGGGGTGATCGGTTGCTCGGTCGGCTCGTCGGCCAGGGCGTCGGCGGCCGTCGCGTCGGAGGCGTACGCCTCGTCGCCCCGGGACACGGTGGGCGATGCGGGGCTGACGGGCGAGGAGCGTGACCCGCCGTCGGCCGGCCTCACGAACGGCGCCTCGGGCTCGTACGGCGAGGCCGCATCGTACGGCGAGGCCGCGTCGGGGTCGGACGGCGGCTCGGGTGGTTGCCGCCACCCGGTGCCGCCGTTACCGACACTCGATGGTACGTGCTGGACCGGCACATCCGGCTCGGCCAGCGGTGGACCGTACGCGAAACCCGGCTCGGCCTGGCTGGCCCCGCGGAATGTCGCGCGGTCCCGCGGACCGGTCCGACCGGGATCCGCCGTCGCGCGGTTGGCGGCTGCCTGGCGGGCGCCCACCACCAACGCCACGGCGGCCAGCAGACTGGCCGCGATGGAAATGGTCAACAGAACGCTGGAGCCACCGGCCAGACCGAACACCAGCAGCACCACAGCGACGAG
This sequence comes from Micromonospora sp. NPDC049275, assembly GCF_043197115.1. Lineage (NCBI taxonomy): Bacteria > Bacillati > Actinomycetota > Actinomycetes > Micromonosporales > Micromonosporaceae > Micromonospora > Micromonospora sp. NPDC049275. Next base: position 462,577 of record NZ_JBICSN010000005.1, on the reverse strand, counting down.
GATGAGCAGAAGACTCGCAACTATCACGGCTCACCCCCGCCGCGTCGTACCGTCCGAGCGGGGCCGGCGACCGTCACCATCTGCGGACAGCGATCGCCGGCCGGTGCTCAGCGTCCGGCTTCGAGGGCGCCGGAGCGCCCGCTGCCGTAGGAACCGGCGAGACCTGCCGCCGCCAGCCCGTTGCCGCCGGCGACCCGGCCCGCCTCGGAGCGGGTCATCTCGGCTTCGAGGCCCTGGCCGCGACCGTCGAGGTCCCGCAGCTGGCTCTCCAGGTACGCCTTGAGCCGGGTGCGGTACTCGCGCTCGAACTGCTTGAGCTCCTCGATGTGCTTCTGCAGGGCCGTGCGCTTGGCGTCCAGGCCGCCCATGGCCTCCTGGTGCCGCTGGCGGGCGTCCCGCTCCAGGGCGTCGGCCTTCGCGCGAGCCTCGCGGGTCACCTCCTCGGCCTTGCTGCGGGCCTCGGACAGCAGCTGGTCGGCCTCGCGGCGCGCGTCGGACACGTGGTCGTCGGCGGTGCGCTGGGCCATCATCAGCACGCGCAGGGCCTGCTGCTCACCGTCGCCGGTGACGCCGCCGGCCGGGCCGCCGGTCGCCCGGACCTGCTCCAGCTCGGCCTGCATGGCGCGGGCGGCCTGCTCGGCAGCGGACTTGTCGCGCTGCACCCGGTCCAGCTGGGCCTTGACGTCGTTGAGCTCCGCCGCCAGTCGGGCGTCGCCGCCGGGGCCGGCGGGGGCGCCGCCACGGCCGCCGCGCTCCACCTGGGCGCGCAGCTCGTTGTTCTCCTCGATGAGACGGGCGAGCTCGCGCTCGACCTCGTCCAGGAAGGCGTCGACCTCCTCCTCGTCATACCCCCGCTTGCCGATCGGCGGCTTTTTGAAGGCGACGTTGTGAACGTCGGCCGGGGTCAGCGGCATCGAAACTCCTCGGGTCAGTTGCGGCCGCGATAGCGCGTCGGTCATCAGGCGGTCCTGACGATCGACGGCTCTAACACGAACTCCATCAGCACGAACAGGATAACCAGGAGCACAAGGGAGGCCAGGTCGATGCTCACGGTACCAATTCGCAGCGGAGGGATCACACGCCTCAACGCGTTGAGAGGGGGATCAGTGACGCTCCACACGGATTCCAGTCCTGCCGCTGCGCCGCGCCCCGGCTGCCACCGACGGCCGTACTGGAGAACGGCGCTCAACACGAACCGGGACAGAAGAAGAAGCAGGAAGACATATAGGACCAGGTACAACACTTGCAGTAAGATCGACAACACGGTCAGCGACGTCCCTCGGTTCGGGCGGGGTCAACTCAGACTGAAAAATCCACCCTCAGCGATCTTGGCCTTGTCCTCCGCGGTGACCTGGACATTGGCCGGTGAGAGCAGGAACACCCGATTGGTCACGCGCTCGATCGTACCGCGCAGCCCGAACGCCAGGCCGGCCGCGAAGTCAACCAGACGGCGGGCGTCGGCCTCATCCATCTCGGTGAGATTGATGATCACGGGTACGCCGTCACGGAAGTGCTCACCGATGGTGCGCGCCTCGCGGTAGGTGGTCGGGTGCAGCGTGGTGATCTGGTACCGCTGCTCCTCCTCTGGCACGGCCACGCGCTCCCGCGTCACTGCCTGCGGCGCGAGGGCCAGATTGTCGCGCGTGTGGTAGCTCAGCGCCCCCGACGTGTCGCCGGACGAGGACCGCGTGATCGACCGCACGCTGGCCCGCTCGGCTCGCTCCGGACGCTCACCGTCACCGCGGTCGGACTCGCCACCCCGCCCGGTCGACCGCTCGGAGAGCCGGCCCCGCTCGCTGGCGCGCGGCCGGGGAGCCGGCGGCTCCTCGGCGTCGTCGTCGTCCTCGTCGGCGAACTCCTCGGCGTACCGGCTCTGCCGGTACCGCGAGTCGCGCGAGTCGCGGTAGCCACCCTTGTCGTAGCCACCGTCGTCGTAGGCCCGCTCGTCGTCTTCCTCGACGAGACCGAGCCAGACCCCCGCCTTGCGCAGTGCACCCATCCCGCGCCCTTCCGTCCGCCGTGCGGCACTCGCCCCCGTGCCATGTCGCCCGTCGCGAGTGGACAACCATGCCCATCGGACCGGAACGGCAATCCCCCTGGCGCGCGATTCGCGTCGCGCGTCACGACCCCCACAAGGATCCGCCGCCCCTGAAACAACACTGATGTAATTTGCCTGTCTCGCGGTCAGGCTACCGCAGCGTGGGACGCATTCCGAGCAACGCGCTACCGACGCGGACATGTGTCGCGCCATATCGGATCGCGATTTCCAGGTCGCCGCTCATTCCCGCCGACAACGATGTCGCTCCCGGATGGAGCGTCCGAAACGCCTCGGCGACCTCGGCCAACCGGGCGAAGGCCCGTTCCGGTTCCCACCCCAGCGGCGCCACCGCCATCAGGCCGGCCAACCGCAGCGCGGGCGCGTCGGCCACCGCCGCCGCGACCGCCTCCAGCCCGGCGCCCTCATCGGCCGAGTCGGGCAACGCGCCGCCGCGCGCCGGGTCGCCGTCGATGCTCACCTGCACCAGGGCGTGCAGCGGCCCTTCCCGCTCCGCCGCCGCACTGCCCAGCGCGCGGGCCAGCCGCACGCTGTCCACCGAGTGCACGACGTCGGCGTAGCGGACGACCGAGCGGGCCTTGTTGCGCTGCAACTGCCCGATGAAGTGCCAGCGTGGGCGCACCCCGGCCGCGGCCACCTCGGCGGCCTTGCCGGCCGCCTCCTGGTCGCGGTTCTCCCCCAGGTCGGTCACCCCGAGCCCGGCCAACGCCAGCGCGTCCCCGGCCGGGTACGTCTTGGTCACGGCGATCATCGTGACGTCGGCCTGGTCCCGGCCCGCGTCCGCGCACGCATCGGCGATTCGGGCACGCACCTGGGCGAGGCCGGCCGCGAGTTCGGCGCGCCGGTCCGGTCGTACCGTGGCTGAGCTGTCGGTCATCGGCGGGGCTCAGGAGCCGTTCTTGAGGAAGTCGGGCACGTCCACGTCGTCGAAGAGCACCCGGCGCGGCGACTGGGCCGGGGCCGGCAGGGTGGCCGGCGGCGGCACCGGGCTGCTCTGCGGCGCCGGCTGGTTGGTGTTGGTCTTGCGGGTCGGCTCGGCCGCCTTGTACGCCGGAGTGCCACCGTCGAAGCCCGCCGCGATGACCGTCACCCGCACCTCGTCGCCGAGCGCGTCGTCGATCACCGCGCCGAAGATGATGTTGGCATCCGGGTGGGCCGCGTCGGTGACCAGCTGGGCCGCGTCGTTGATCTCGAACAGGCCCAGGTCGGAGCCGCCGGCGATGGAGAGCAGCACGCCGCGCGCGCCGTCCATGCTCTGCTCCAGCAGAGGGCTGGAGATGGCCGCCTCGGCCGCCTCGACCGCGCGGTTCTCCCCGCGGGCGCTGCCGATGCCCATCAACGCGCTGCCCGCGCCGCTCATCACGCTCTTGACGTCGGCGAAGTCCAGGTTGATCAGACCCGGGGTGGTGATCAGGTCGGTGATGCCCTGCACACCGGAGAGCAGCACCTGGTCGGCCGTGCGGAAGGCGTCCATCATGCTGATGTTGCGGTCGCCGAGCGCCAGCAGCCGGTCGTTCGGGATGACGATGAGCGTGTCGCACTGGTTGCGGAGCTCGTCTATCCCCGTCTCGGCCTGCACCTGGCGGCGCTTGCCCTCGAAGGAGAACGGGCGGGTCACCACACCGATGGTCAGCGCGCCGAGCTTACGGGCGATGTTGGCCACCACCGGCGCGCCGCCGGTGCCGGTGCCGCCGCCCTCGCCGCAGGTCACGAAGACCATGTCGGCGCCCTTGAGCACCTCCTCGATCTCGTCGCGGTGGTCCTCGGCGGCGTTCTTGCCGACGTCCGGGTTGGCCCCGGCCCCCAGGCCACGGGTCAGCTCCCGGCCGACGTCGAGCTTGACGTCGGCGTCACTCATCAGCAGCGCCTGGGCATCGGTGTTGATCGCGATGAACTCGACGCCCTTGAGCCCAACCTCGATCATCCGGTTGACGGCGTTGACGCCGCCGCCCCCGATGCCGACGACCTTGATGACCGCCAGGTAGTTGTGCGGAGGTGTCATCTCCGGTCCTTTCCTTCGAGATTGGCTTCGGCCGACCGGGTACGGCGTGGCCAGACCAGCGGCCGACGACAGCTGTCACCAGCGAGAGCCAGGGGTAACCCTCACCCTCTACTAGAGGCTTACAGTTATGTCAACCACTGAACCTCTTCGGGGCAACGTAAGCGCCACCACGCGATGAGCCAAGGACCCGACCGGCGTGTCGCCGTCGGAGCGCGACTCGTCACGTCCGGAGCACGCTCACCGGTCAGCGGAAGGTCACCACGTCCGGAGCGCTCACGTCGATCCGGTCGCTGTCCTCACCGAGTAGCGCGGTGGCCACCCGGGCCTTGTCCGTACCCCGCGTGGCGTCGCCCCAGACCACCGTGCGGTCCCCGCGCAGCCGCAGGCTGATCCGCGCCAGGCCCTGCACACTCAGGTCCACCAACTCGGCACGTAGCTGCGGGGTCAGCACCCCGAGCACGTCCAGCGCGGCCCGGGTGTCCGGGTCGTCGGCCGCCGGCCGGGCCACCCGCACCAGCGGCAGCCCGGCGGGGCGGCGGGCCACCGTCTGGAACGCCACGCCGCTGCGGTCGACAATCGCGAACGCGTCCGCCTGCGGCACCACCGCCACCGCCGTCCGCTCGGTCACCCGGACCACGAGCGTGCCCGGCCAGTCCCGCGACACAGTGGCCCGCTCCACAGGCGCCAACGCGCCGACCCGACGCGCCGCGGCCGCCAGGTCCACCCGCGCCAGCGGCACGCCGTCCGCCACCCCCACCGCGTCGCGCACCTGCACGTCCGTGACCAGCTTGGCGCCCTCCACAGTCACCGCGCGGACCCCGAACAGCCCGGTACCGAGGACCGTCCAGGCCACCAGCCCGAGCAGGGCCAGCACACCGGCGGCCACCGCCCACGGCAGGGCCGCCCGCATCCGACGCTGCCGAGCCCGGGCCATGAAGCGGCGGGTCGACGGCGGCACCGCGTCGCTGCCGGCCCGGACCAACTGCCACCGCCGGACCGGACCGCGCCGTGGCGTACCGCCGTCGGCGCCGCTGGTCCGCCCTCGGGCGGGGCCGGGACTCATCCGGCCGTCGGGGCCGCGCCGTCCGGTGCGGCGGCGCCACCGAGGGCCGCTCCGTCGCCACCGGCCGTGGACCCGCCGGGCACCGGTTGGCCGATCGCCGGGGTCGTCGCCACCGGGTCGACGGCCGCGGTCGGGGCCGAGTCGGCGGTACGCGCACCCAGAGCCGCCAGCAGCTCGTCACCCATCAGCGAGATCGGCGGGGCGCCCATGGTCACCACCACGTCGCCCGAGCGGGCCCGGCGCACCACCTCGACCGGCGCGTCCTCCCAGGAGTCGACGAACACCTTCCGCTCGGCCGGCAACGCCACCGCCTCGATCAGCGCCGCCGAACCCTCACCGGGCTGGCGCAGCTCGCCCGGCCCGAAGACCTCCAGCAGCACCACCTCGTCGGCGATGGCCAGCGCCTCGGCGATCTCCGCCTGGTTGTCGCGGGTGCGGTACAGCCGGTACGGCTGGAAGACGACGATCAACCGCCCGTCGCCGGCCACCTCCCGCAGCGTCTGCATGGCAAGCGTCATCGACGTGGGGTGGTAGGCGTACTCGTCGTAGACCAGCACACCGTCCGCGACGCCCTTGCGCTCGAAGCGCCGCCGCACGCCAGGGAAGACCGCCAGCGCCGTCTCCGCCGCTTCGAGCGGCAGTTCCAGCAGGTACGCGGCAAGCACCGCCGAGGCGCTGTTGAGCCCCATGTGCCGGCCCGGCACGGGCAGCCGGAACTCGCCGAGCGACCGCCCGTCGATCGCGGCCAGGTAGCGCACGCCCCGCGCGGAGGAGACGATCTCGGTGAGCCGCAGGTCGGCGTCCTCGGCCGCGCCGTACGTGTGCACCCGCCGCCCCTCGGCGCGCAGGGTCGCCGCCAGCCGCCGGCCGCCCGGGTCGTCCGCGCAGGTGATGATGAACCCGTCCGGGTCGGTGAGCCGGGCGAACTCGACGAACGCCGCCTCCAGCGTCGCGTAGTCGCCGTAGGTGTTCAGGTGGTCCGCCTCGACGTTCGTGATGATCGAGACGTACGGGCGGTAGATGAGGAACGAGCGGTCGCTCTCGTCGGCCTCCACCACGAAGTACTCGCCGGTGCCGTGGTGCGCGCCCGAGCCGACCTCGGAGATCTCCCCGCCGATCACGAAGGACGGGTCGACCCCGGCCTGCTGGAGCACCATGGTCACCATCGAGGTGGTGGTGGTCTTGCCGTGGGTGCCGGCCACCGCGATCGCCCGGCGGCCGGTCATCGCCGCGGCGAGTGCCTCCGAACGGTGCAGCACCCGCAGGCCACGTCGACGCGCCTCCACCAGCTCCAGGTGGTCCCGCGGGATGGCCGAGGAGTAGACGACGGTGTCCACGCCGTCGAGGTTCGTCGCCTCGTGGCTCATGTGGATCGTTCCGCCCAGCGCCCGCAGGCCGGCCAGCGACGGCCACTCCCGCAGCTCGCTGCCGGAGGTCGGGATGCCCCGGGTGAGGAAGAGCCGGGCCAGTCCGCTCATGCCGACCCCACCCACCCCGATCAGGTGGATGGTGCCCAGGTCCTCGGCGGTGAGCGTGCCGGCCGGGGTGAACTGCGCCGTCATCGGGCCACCGCCTCGAGGACGAACGAGCGCAGCGCCTCGTCGCCGTCGCGCCGCCCGTACGCCGACGCCGCGGCGCCCATCGCGTAGAGCCGCTGCGGGTCGCGGATCAGCGGGATCACCGCGCGCTCCAGCCAGTCCGGGGTCAGCTCCGCGTCGTCGACGAGCAGCCCACCGCCGGCCTCCACCACGGGCAGCGCGTTGCGCTTCTGCTCCTGGTTGCTGTGCGGGTACGGCACGAAGATCGTCGGCAGGCCGATCGCGGCCACCTCGGCGACGGTCATCGCGCCGCCCCGGGCCAGCATGAGGTCGGCCGCGGCGTAGCCCAGCTCCATCTCGGACAGGTACGGCAGCGTCACGTACGGCACCGGCAGGTCGGTGGGGATCGGCACGGGCTCGTTGCGGGCACCCATCACGTGCAGCACCTGCACGCCGTTGCGGGCCAGCTCCTTGGCCGCACCGGAGACCGCCAGGTTGATCGAGCGGGCGCCCGACGAGCCGCCCGCGACGAAGAGCACCGGCAGGTCCGGGCGGAGCCCGAAGCGGGCGCGGGCCGCGTTGCGCAGCGCGTACCGGTCCAGCGAGGCGATGCTGCGGCGCAGCGGCACCCCCACCACTGTCGCGTCGCGCAGCGACTCGGCCTGGCTCGGCTGGTGCGGGAAGCCGACAGCGATGTTCTTGGTGAACTTCATGCCGAGGCGGTTGGCCACGCCCGGCGGCACGTTCACCTCGTGGATGACCATGGGCAGCTCGCGGCGCCACGCGGCCAGGTAGGCAGGCACCGAGACGTACCCGCCGAAGCCGACGACGGCGTCGGCGCGCACCTCGTCGATGACCTTGCCGGCGGCGCGGGCCGCGGTCCACATCCGGCCCGGGGTACGGACCAGGTTCATGTTCACCGAGCGGGGCAGTTGGTACGCCGGGATCTGCCGCAGGTCGTAGCCCTGCGGCGGGATCAGCTCGTTCTCCATGCCCTTGGGTGTGCCGAGGCAGGTGATCCGGACGCCCGGGTCGTGTCGGCGCAGGCAGTCGGCGAAGGCGAGCAGCGGGTAGATGTGCCCCCCGGTGCCACCTCCCGCGAGCACCACCGAACGCAGCGGACCCATCAGCGTCTCCTCTCGCTCGCCGTACCCTGGCGGCTCCGGCCCTGCCGGACACCGCGCGGTGCGGCCTGGTCTTCCTGGCGCCGCTCGCGGGACCGGGGCACGGACCCTCGGCCAGCCGGCGGCGTCGCCGGTCGGCGACGCCGGCCGGGAAGCGGCGGCAACGGGGCCCAGAGTAGTCGGACCCACCGGGCCGGCGGACGGGCATGCAGCGCTCTGGCCGCATCGGGTTCGGCGCGCGCGAAGGACGCCAGCATCCCGATCGCGGCCAGGGTCACGACCAGGGCACTTCCGCCGTCGGAGATGAACGGCAACGGCAGACCGGTGATCGGCAGCAATCCCACCACCCCGCCGATGTTGATCACCGCCTGGCTCACCAGCCAGGTCGTGACCGCGGCGGCGGCGAGCCGCCGGAACGGGTCGTCGACCCGCCGGGCGATGCGCAGACCGGTGTACGCGAGAACCGCGAACAGGCTGAGCACCACCGCGCAGCCGATCACCCCCAACTCCTCGGAGATGATCGCGAAGATGAAGTCGTTGTGGGCCTCGGGCAGCCAGTCCCACTTGAGGCTGCCCTTGCCCAGCCCGACGCCGAACCAGCCGCCGTGCTCGATGGCCAGTCGGCCCTGGTAGAACTGGAGGCAGCCGTCGAGCTTGCACTTCTCCGGGTCCGGTGGATTGAAGAACATGGCGAGCCGGGCGAAGCGATAGTTCTCCTCGTCGCTGTCACCCGAGCCGGCGCCCAGCGAGGCCACCGCGACGAGCAGGCCGACGCCTACCAGGCCGGCCGCCGCGAGGGTGCCGAAGACCCGCATCCGCACCCCGGCGGCCCACAGCAGGCCGACCACCAGGGCCAGCAGGCAGAGCATCGTGCCCGTGTCGTTGTAGCCGACCAGGACGAAGAGCAGGCCCATGACCGGAAAGAGCGGGGTGGCCAGTTCCCGCCACCAACCCAGCGCGGCGCCCTTGCGGGCGATGACGTGCGAGCCCCACAGCACCAGCGCGAACTTGGCCAACTCGGAGGGCTGCACCTGGATTCCGCCGACGAACAGCCAGTTCAGCCGCGCCTCGACCGGCCCGAACACGACCGACTTCAGATTGGCGAGCCGGCCGTAGGCCACCAGCAGGTTGAGCACCAGCAGCAGCGCCACCGACGTGTACAGCAGCGGCCGCCCCAACGAGCGGTAGGTGCTGGCGGGCAGGCGCTGACACACCCAGAACGCCCCGATGCCGATCACCGCGAAGATGGCCTGCTTGGTCACCGAGGCGGACGCGTTGCCGTCCTCGGCGTAGTCCTTCACGCTTGTCGCCGAGAAGACCATGGTCAGCCCGATGAGCAGCAGCAGGCCGGCACTGGACAGCAGCAGGTAGTAGGACGCCAGCGGCCGGTCCAGCAGGCCCCGCAGCGCGGCCAGCCCGCCGGCCGGATCCAGCCCGCGCAGCGGGACGGCAGCGACGCTCTCCGGCGCACGCGTCGCGCGATCGGGCTCACGCGCTCCCCGGCCCGGCTCGCGCGCCGCGCCGTCCGCCTCGCGAGCCGCGCCATCCGCCGCGCGGACCGCACGGCCGGACTCGCGGGCCGCGCCGTCGGTCTCACGCGCCACGCGCTCGGGCTCACGCCCCGCGCGGCCGGGCTCGGCCGCTCGCGCCGTGCCCGGTGACCGTCGCGGCCGACCGGCTGTCCTGTCCTCGGTGCCTGGTTCCTCCCCCACCCGGACATCATCACCGCTCGGCACGCCCGACAGGCCCACAACGACGCACCGGCGTGTCGGGATTCGTCGGCGACATGCACAGCGCACCACCCGGGCCGGCCGGCCGAATGGCCGACCGGACGGGGTGGATCAGGTCATGTTGGCGAGGAACTCGCTGTAGAACAGGCCCAGGGCGATGGCGACACCGATGCCGGCGATGATCCAGAACCGGACCACGATGTTGACCTCGCTCCAGCCGGCCAACTCGAAGTGGTGCTGCAACGGCGACATGCGGAACACACGTTTACCTGTGGTCCGGAAGGAGATGATCTGGATCACCACGGACATCGTGATGATCACGAAGAGCCCACCGATGATCGGCAGCAGCAGGATCGTCCGGGTGGACATCGCCATGCCGGCGATCAGGCCGCCCAGGCCCAAGGCCCCGGTGTCACCCATGAAGATCCGCGCCGGGGACGTGTTCCACCAGAGGAAGCCCACACATGCCCCGGCCGCGGCCCCGGCTATCAGCGCGATCTCCAGCGGGTCCCGGACGGAGTAGCAGTACGGCTGCTTGTAGCTCGGGTCGGCGCACCAGTGCCGGTACTGCCAGAACGCGATGAGCGCGTACGCCGCGAGGACCATCACCGATGCGCCGGTGGCCAGACCGTCCAGACCGTCGGTGAGGTTCACGCCGTTCGTGGCGGCCATCACCACGAAGATGAAGATGATCACCGCACCGATCTTGCTGACCTCCAGGGCGTCGATGTCCCGGATGAAGCTCAGCGTGGTGCTGCCCACCGTCTCGGTGTTGGTCTTCGCGCCCGTCGCGTCGGTCATCGTGCTCGGGAAGTACAGCGCCACCACGCCGAAGACCGCGCCGACCAGGATCTGGCCGAGCAGCTTCCCGCGCTTGTTCAAACCGGCGCTGTTGCGCTTGCGCACCTTGAGGAAGTCGTCGAGGAAACCCACCGCGCCGGAGAAGACCATCAGCCCCAGCAGCACAAGCGCGGTGATGGTCGGCTCCACCTGCGCGATCTGCAGGTCCGGCAGCGTGGTCAGCGCCAGGTGCCCGGCCACGTACGCGATCACCGTGGCCAGGATGAAGACCACGCCGCCCATCGTGGGCGTGCCCTTCTTGCCCTGGTGCATGGCCGGGCCGTCGGACCGGATCGGCTGGCCGGCCTTGAGCCGGGTGAACACCTTGATCGCGATCGGCGTGCAGAACAGCGAGACGAGGAAGGCCACCCCGATGGCGACGATTACCGCCCTCATCGGCTGGCCTCCTCGGCGGCATCGGCGCGCAGGGCGTCGGCCACCTCCCAGGTCCGATACCGGGAGCCCTTGACCAGGACGACATCACCCGGCCGTAGCTCGCCCCGCAGCACCTCGACGGCCGCCGCCTGATCGGTGAGCAGCACCGACTCTCCTCCCCAGTTCACTACCGCTGTCGCGCCTTCATGGATCGGCGCGGCCGGCTCGCCCACCACGAGCAGCCGGTCGACACCCAGCTCGGCCGCGAGTCGGCCGACCTCGGCGTGGCCGTCGCGCTCGAACGGGCCCAGCTCGGCCATGTAACCGAGCACCGCGACGGTACGCCGTTCCCGGCCGAGGCTGGCGAGCGCCCGGAGCGCCACCGTCATCGAGGCCGGGTTGGCGTTGTACGAGTCGTCGATGACCGTCACCCCGTCGGGCCGGTCGAAGACGTCCATCCGCCGGGTGGACTTCAGCCCCAGCGCGCCGAGCGCCGGGGCCAGGTCGGCCAGCGGCATGCCCAGCTCCCGGGCGACCGCGGCGGCGGCGAGGGTGTTGCCGACCTGGTGACGGCCTGTCAACGCGAGCCGCACCGGCACCCGCCCCTCCGGCGTGACCAGGGTGTACGACGGGTGCCCCCGCTCGTCGAGCGTGACGTCCTCGGCGCGCAGGTCGGCGTCCGGCGCCTCGCCGTAGCGGACCACCCGGGCCCGGGTGCGAGCCGCCATGGCGTCCACCCGGGGGTCGTCGGCGTTCAGCACGGCGAGCCCTTCGGCCGGCAGCGCCTCGACCAGCTCACCCTTGGCCTGGGCGATGTTGTCCTGGGAGCCGAACTCGCCGATGTGCGACGTCCCGACGTTGAGCACCACCGAGATGCGGGGCGGCACCAGCTCGCAGAGGTAGCGCACGTGCCCGATCCCGCGGGCGCCCTTCTCCATCACCAGGTAGCGGGTGTCCGGCCCGGCCAGCAGAGCCGTGTACGGGTGGCCCAGCTCGTTGTTGAACGACCCGGGCGGGGCCACCGTGGCGCCGAGGCGGGCGGTGAGCTGGCCGATCAGGTCCTTCGTGGTGGTCTTGCCCGAGGAGCCGGTCACACCGATCACGGTCAGCTCGGGCAGCCGGGCCACCGCCGCGCGGGCCAGCCGGCCCATCGCGGTCAGGGCGTCGTCGACGAGCACCATCGGCACGTCGGGCAGTTCGCGGGTGCCGAGCACCGCCACCGCTCCGGCCGCCAGCGCCGTCGCCGCGTAGTCGTGCCCGTCGACCTTCTCCCCAGGAAACGCCACGAAGAGCGAACCGGGCCCGACCTTGCGCGAGTCGAACTCGACCGAACCGGTGACGGTGGCGGCCGGGTCGGCGTGCACGAGCCGCCCGTCCACCGCTGCGGCCACCTCGGCCAGGGTCAGCGCGATCACCGCTGACCCGCCCGGTCGGAGAAGCGGGCCCGCAGCGCGTCGGCCAGCTCGGTGCTGTCGTCGAACGGGAACATCTCGCCCGCCACCTCCTGGCCCCGCTCATGGCCCTTGCCGAGCAGCGCGATCACGTCACCCGGCTCGGCCAGCCGGACCGCCTCGTCGATCGCGTCCCGGCGACCGGACACCTCGATGATCCGGGCGGCCGTGCCGGCCCGGTACGCCCCGGCGAGCACCTCGGCGCGGATCTGGGCCGGATCCTCGGTACGCGGGTTGTCGTCGGTCACCAGCACCACGTCGGCTCCCTCGGCCGCGGCGGCGCCCATCACCGGGCGCTTGCCCCGGTCCCGGTCCCCGCCGGCGCCGATCACGCAGATCAGCCGACCGGCGCTCAGCTCGCGCAGCGCGGCGAGCGCGGCCACGATCGCGTCGGCCTTGTGCGCGTAGTCGACCACCCCGCGCACCGGCCCGATGACGTCGACCAGTTGCAGGCGGCCGGGCACGCCACCGCAGGCGGCCACGCCGGCCGCCGCGGTCGTCGGGTCCACCCCGGCGCCCACCAGGGCGGCGATCGCCAGCAGCGCGTTGGCCACGTTGTGCCGCCCGGGCAGCGCCACCCCGGCGGTCAGCGCCAGGCCGTCCGGGCCGTGCGCGGTGAACCGCTGGGCGTACCCCTCGCCGTCGACGCCGTCGGCCCACCACGTCGCGGTCGGGTCGCCGAGCGCCGAGTAGCTGACCGTCGCCGGCTTGTAGAGCGGCTTGAGTGCCGGGTCGTCGTGGTTGAGCACCTCGACCGCGCAGCGGCCGTCGAAGAGCTGCGCCTTGGCGGCGAAGTAGTCCGCGCTGTCGGCGTGGAAGTCCAGGTGGTCGGAGCCGAAGTTGGTGTACCCGCCCACGGCGAAGCGCACCCCGCCGACCCGGCCCATGGCGAGGGCGTGGCTGGACACCTCCATGACCACGGCCGTGACCCCCCGCTCCCGGGCGGTGGCGAGCATCGCGTGCAGGTCGGTGGCCTCGGGGGTGGTCCGCACGCTGTCGATCACCAGGTCGCCGAGCCGGGTCTCCACGGTGCCGATCAGCCCGGTGGTGTGCCCGGCGGCGCGCAATCCCGACTCGACCAGGTACGCGGTGGAGGTCTTGCCGGCGGTGCCGGTGACGCCGATGACGGTGAGCGCGGCTGTCGGGTCGCCGTAGACCGCCGAGGCCAGTTCGCCGAGCACCGCGCGCGGGTCGGGCACGACCAGGGCGGGAAGGCCGCTCGCCGCCGCCAACTCGGCGCCGGCCGGGTCGGTCAGCAGCGCCACCGCGCCTGCCTCGGCGGCGCCGACGGCGAACTCCGCGCCGTGGCGGCGGGTGCCGGGCAGGGCCGCATACAGGTCGCCGGGGCGGACCTCCTGGCTGGCGTGGGTGGCACCGGTGACGACCACGTCGGCGGCGTCCGCCGGGAGGTCGACGGAGAGCCGGACGGCGAGGTCACCGAGCCGGACGCCGGTCACGGTACGTGGACGTGGATTGCCGGGCACGGCGTCAGACCCTACCCGGTCGTCCGGTTCCGGCCGCACAGCCGCCCCGGTGGTTCGTCGGCACTCACCGATGATGTCGCGCCCGCGCTGCTCAGCGCGGATAGACCACGAACTTGGGTGCGGAACCACTCGCGGACGGCGGCACGCGGTAGTGACGCAGCGTGAACTGCATCATGTCGCGGAACGCCGGGTTGGCGATCGCCGCGCCCCCACCACCTGGCGCGTACACGAAGACAGCGATCACGTACCGGGGCTTCTCGGCGGGAGCCATGCCGATGAAGGAGGACACCTCGCCCGGCTGCCTCTTGCCGTCGACCCGACGCCAGCCGGTGCCGGTCTTGCCGGCGACCCGGTAGCCGGGCACCGCCGCCAGGGTGCCGGTGGCGCCCTCGACAGTGGTGACCGCCTCCAGCATGGTGCGCAGGGCCGCCGCGTTCTGCGGGCTGAGCACCGAGCGGGTGACAGGCGCCGGCCCGGGGGTGCGCTTGCCGTCCGGGCCGATCGTCTCCTTCACGAGGTGCGGCTGCACGTACGTGCCGTCGTTGGCGATGGTGGCGTACGCGGCGGCCATCTGCAACGGGGTGGCGTCGACGCTGTGCCCGATCGGCACCGACCCGCGCGACGACTCGCTCCACTCGTCGGCCGGCAGCAGCCGCCCGCTGGCCTCGCCGGGCAGACCCTCGCCGGTGGGCTTGCCCAGCCCGAAGCGCTTCTGGTAGTCGATCAGCCGGTCCCGGCCGAGCCGGTCGCCGACGGTGATGGCGCCGACGTTCGACGAGTAGGCAAGCATCCCTGGCACGCTCATCTTCCGGCCGTTGGCCGGGTGGGTGTCGGGGAACCAGGTGTCGCCCTTCTTGATGGCGTTGGCGATGGGGAAGGTGGTGCCCGGCGTGATCACCCCCTCCTGCAGCGCCGCGGCGTAGGTGATGGCCTTGTGCACCGAGCCCGGCTCGATCACGAAGCTGGTCGCAGCGTCCTCCCGGGCGACCGGGTCGCTGTCTCCCGGCTTCGCGGCGTTGTAGGTGGGATCGCTGGCCTGCGCCCGTACCTCGCCGGTGGCCACGTCGATGATCACGGCGGCGGCTGTCGCGCCCCGCTGCCCCGCCATCCCCGCGCTGAGGATCTGCTGGGTGCGGAACTGCAGGTCACGGTCGATGGTGAGGGTGAGCGAGCTGCCCGGCTTGGCCGGGGTCGTCTTGCTGTAGCCGCCCGGGATCGGCGCGGCGAGGTCACCGAGGCCTGCCTCGTACACCCGCTTGCCGTCCTGCCCGGCGAGCAGATCGTCGTAGCGGGCCTCCAACCCCTCCAGCCCGACCATGTCCTGGCTGGTGAAGCCGATGAGGTTGGCCGCCAGGTCGTCGCCGGGTACCTCCCGGCGCTCGTCGCGGTGCACCCAGATGCCGGGCAGGTCCAGAGCCTGCACCTGCTTGGCCGTCGGGATCTCCACCCCCCGGGCCAGGTACTCGAAACGGGACTGGACGCCGTTCTCCAGCTTGCGGGGCTTCATCAGCTCGATGAGCTTCGACGCCGGAATGCCCAGCAGCGGAGAGAGCGCCTTCGCGGTGGCGTCGGCGCCGATCCACCCGGGTTTGGTCCGGTCCTCGATCAGGGTCGGGTCGGCGAACACGTACCGCGCCTCAACGCTGTGGGCCAGCGGCTCGCCCCGGAAGTCGTAGATCGCGCCGCGCGGCGCGGGCAACTCGACAGTGCGGGTCCGGTCGGCGACGCCACCACCGGCGTACGCCGGGGTGTCGACCGCCTGCAGGAAGATCAACCGCACGCCGATGACGGCGAAGAGCGTCAGGGTGAGCACGGTGCCCAGGCGCAGCCGCAGCCGCGGGTCGGCGAGCTTGGGCGGGCGCGGCGGCTTGCGGGACGGCCGGCGGGCCGCCGGTCGGTCGGCGCGGCCGGGCGCGCGCGGCGTGGTGCGGCGGCGCGGCGGCGGCTCGTCGCCGGCCGGGCCGCGCGGGGTGCGCGGCGCGACGGTCCGCACGACGCCGCCCCGGCCGGCCGCCGGCGCGTCCCGCCGGCCCGATCGGGCGGCGGCCCGGCCGCCGTCGAGCACCTGCAACGCCGGCCGGAACGGGTCGCCGGACCGGGTGCTACGGGGGGTACGCCGCTGCTCGGCGGCCCCACCGCGCGCCGGTGTGCCCTCGCGGACGGTCCGACCCCTCGGGGTGTACGCCCGGGCGCCGGAGATGCCCCCGATGCCCTGCTCGCCGGCCCGCGACTCATCGTCGGCCGAACCGGCCGCACGCGAAGAGCCGCGCCGGGACCCCGTGGGATCCCGGCGCGGCTCGTCCGACCTCGGTGACACCGGTCAGCCTCCCGCGCCCTGGCTGGTGACCGACGGCTCGCCGGTCGCCGGCTTCGGCACGCCGATGGGCTTGCCGTCCGGCATCCGGATGTACGCCGGCTCACCGGCGTCCACCAGGCCCAGGCGACGCGCCTCGGCGGTCAGGTTGCCCGGCGCCTTGGCGTCGGCGATCTGCTTGTCGAGCTGCTGCTTCTCCAGGTCCAGTCGGGACTGCTGCTGCTGCAGCTTCTCCAGTCGGAACGCGTTCTCATTGATCTTGGTGTTGACCGCCAGGATGCCGAGCACCCCGCCGACGACAAGCACCACGATCAGCGCCGCGAACGGCGCACGCGGCACCGACACCGGCGGCGGCGGCGCCACCCGCAGCCGGGGCGAGCGAGCGGTCGCCGCCGCGCCGGCCTTCTCGGCCGGACGCAGCGCGGCGCTGCCCTGGGTCGGGAACTCGCGCGCCCCCCGGGCGCGAGTCTCCCCCTGCCGGTTGACTCGATCGATGCGTGGCGTACCGTTCCCCACGCGCGGGGCTCGCTCCGCCGCGGTCCGGCCCCCCGACCGCGGTGCGCGCTGCCCGCCGCCGGTGACGTCCCGGCGGTCGCGCTTGTCAATGTTCATGTCCCCTCCCCCTCAACATCCGTCCCTCTACCGGGCCGGCGCCCCTGATCCCCCACGGATCAGGCTGACCCCGTGCCCGGCTGGTGCATCCCCTTCACCCTGCGGCGGGACCGTTCGCGGTCGGTCCGCCCCTGCTCTGTCGCGTTCGGGTCGAGTCGTTCCGCTGCCCGCAGCCGCACGGAGGCGGCACGCGGGTTCGCGGCGACCTCCGCCTCCCCGGGTAGTTCCGCGCCCCGGCTGAGCAGCCGGAACGTCGGACCGGACCCGGGCAGCTCGACCGGGAGGTCGATCGGGCCCTTACTGCGGACCCGGTCCGCGAGCGCCACCTTGGTGAGCCGGTCCTCCAGCGAGTGGTAGGACAGGACCACCATGCGACCACCCACGGTCAAGGCGTCGAGCGCGGACGGCAGCGCCGTCTCCAGCGCTGCCAGCTCTCTGTTTACCTCGATCCGTAAAGCCTGAAACGTTCTCTTTGCCGGGTGCCCGCCCGTTCGTCGCGCTGGTGCCGGAATGGAGTCCCGGACCAGCTCCGCCAGCCGCGCGGACGAGGTGATCCGGGTGCGCTCCCGCTCCCGGATGATCGCCGAGGCGATCCGGCCGGCGAACTTCTCCTCGCCGTACACCCGCAGCACGCGGGCCAGATCCGGATGGGCGTACGTGTTGACCACCTCTTCGGCGGTCACCCCCCGCGTCTGGTCCATCCGCATGTCCAGCGGCGCGTCCTGGGCGTAGGCGAACCCGCGGTCGGGCGCGTCCAGTTGCAGCGACGAGACACCCAGGTCGAACAGGATCCCGTCGATGCCCGGATAGCCCAGCCGCTCCAGCACCTCGGGCAGCTCGTCGTAGACGGCGTGCTCCAGGTGCACCCGGTCGGCGAACCGCGCCAGCCGGACCCGCGCGTGGGCGAGCGCCTCGGTGTCCCGGTCGAGCCCGATCAGGACCGTCTCCGGGTGCGCCTCCAGCACCGCCTCCGCGTGCCCGGCCAGGCCGAGCGTCGCGTCGACGTGCACCGTCCGGCCGCCTCGACCCAGCGCGGGGGCCAGCAGCTCGAGACACCGCTCGAGCAGCACCGGCACGTGCGTGCCGCGCAACTCCCCCATGTTGACCCCCACTGGTTGAAACGTCCGTTCTTCTCGCGCGCCTGCCGTGGCGACGGCGCTGCCGTCGTACCGCCAGATCCCCATCCGCTCCCGCCTGACACCGGACCGTCGCCCGATGACTGGATCGTGCGCCTGGCACCGGGGAAGGGGTGCCAGGAACTCGAAAGCGGCTGGAGATCTCGCAGTACGTCGGGCGCCGTTCCGCCCTACAGACCGCCGGGCAGCACCCCCTCCTCGATGTCGGCGAAGTCGTCTTCGCTCTCGGCGAGGTAGGTCTCCCAGGCGACCCTGTCCCAGATCTCCACCCGCGTGCTCGCGCCGATGACCACCAGGTCACGGTCGAGCGCGGCGTACTGGCGAAGATGCGCCGGAATCGTCACGCGGCCCTGCTTGTCCGGCACCTCGTCGTGCGCGCTGGCGAAGAAGACCCGGCTGTAGGCCCGGGCCGCCTTGTGCGTCATCGGCTGCGCGCGCAACTGCTCCGCGATCCGCTGGAACTCGGGTGTCGGAAAGACATAGAGGCAACGATCCTGCCCTTTGGTGACCACGACACCCCCCGCCAGCTCATCCCGGAACTTGGCCGGAAGGATCAACCGGCCTTTGTCGTCCAGGCGCGGAGTGTGGGTGCCGAGGAACATCCGGCCCTACCCCCTCGCCCTTGAGCGGCGTTCGCGGCGCCGCTGACCCCCCGGGCCGGTGAGCCCTCCCGGCCTCACCATTGGGCCCCACCTTACTCCACTTCCCTCCACCTGCAACCAGATTCGCCCGCGTGGCGCGTCCGATCCGCCTGCAAAACCGCACGTCACACGGGGTGGAGCGGAGTGGAGGGCGCCAGCGCCCGCCCGGCGTGGTCCGCTTTCCGACATAGATCGACTCCGTCCGGTGGAGCGCGATCCGCCTTCCCGCACGGATGCCACGGCCGAACGGTTCACCGTCGGCGGCGATCTGGTGAGGCGGGCGGTCCGGTAACCTCGCTCGCGTGACGGACGCGAAAATGCCCCTACGGGCCAAGGTGGCCAGCTCCGTGTCACGGACCGCCGCGGCGCTCTCCCGGGCCGCCGGCCGTGGCGACGGATCGGTGATCGGCGGATGGATCGGGCTGAAGATCGACCCGGACCTGCTGGCGCACCTGTCGGCCGGACGCGCCATCGCGCTCGTCTCCGGCACCAACGGCAAGACCACCACCACCCGGTTGACCTCCGCCGCGGTCGGCGTGCTCGGCCGGGTCGCCACCAACTCCTTCGGCGCCAACATGCCCAGCGGGCACACCTCTGCGCTGGCGAAGGCCGGCAGCACCCCGTACGCGGTGCTGGAGGTCGACGAGCACTACCTGGCCCAGGTGCTGGAGGCGACCGAGCCGCACGTGGTCGCGCTGCTGAACCTCTCCCGCGACCAGCTCGACCGCGCCAAGGAGGTCGCCATGATGGCGCAGCTCTGGCGCGCGGCCCTGGTCCGGCACACGAACGTACGGGTGGTGGCCAACGCCGACGACCCGCTCGTGGTGTGGGCCGCCACCCCGCCGGGTGACCCCGCCCGGGGCATCAACCCGCCGCACGTGACCTGGTTCAGCGCCGGCCAGCGCTGGCACGACGACTCCTGGGTCTGCCCGGAGTGCGGCTCCACGATCCAGCGCTCCGGCGAGCAGTGGTGGTGTACGGGCTGCGCGCTGCGCCGGCCGGAGCCGCACTGGGTCGTCGAGGACGAGGGCGTGCTCGACCCCACCGGCGCCTGGCACAAGGTCTCCCTCCAACTACCCGGCAAGGTCAACCTCGGCAACGCGGCGACCGCGCTGGCGGTGGCCGCCGAGTTCGGCGTGCGCCCGGTCGACGCGGTGTCCCGCCTCGGCATCGTCACCTCGGTGGCCGGCCGGTACGCGCAGGTCGACAAGGACGGGCGCAACATCCGGCTGCTGCTGGCCAAGAACCCGGCCAGTTGGCTGGAGGCCTTCGACATGGCCGACGAGGCGCCGACACTCCTCTCCATCAACGCGCGCGACCCCGACGGTCTGGACACCTCCTGGCTCTACGACGTCGACTTCGCCCCGCTCCGTGGCCGGCAGGTGTTGATCACCGGCGACCGGGCATACGACCTGGCGGTTCGACTGGACGTCAACGACGTCCCGTTCCAGCACGTCCGCACGTTCGACGACGCGCTCCGGTCGGTCCCGCCCGGGCGGCTGGAGGTCATCGCGAACTACACCGCGTTCCAGGACATCCGAGCGGAGTTGGACCGTGTCATCTGAGAGTCTGCGCATCGTCTGGATCTACCCCGACCTGCTGTCCACCTACGGCGACCGGGGCAACGCCCTGATCCTCGCCCGCCGGGCCCGCCAGCGTGGCATGCCGGTCGAGGTGCTGGAGGTCCGCTCCGACCAGCGGCTGCCCGCGACCGCCGACATCTACCTGGTCGGCGGCGGCGAGGACGGCCCCCAGGCGTTGGGCGCCCAGCGGCTGATCGCCGACGGCGGCCTGCACCGGGCGGTCGCCCAGGGGTCGGTGGTGTTCGGCGTCTGCGCCGGTTACCAACTGCTCGGCACCTCCTTCTTCGCCAAGGGTGTGCAGTGCCGTGGGCTGGAGCTGCTCGACCTGCGCTCCGACCGGGGCGAGAGCCGGGCCGTCGGCGAGCTGGCCGGTGAGATCGACCCCCGGCTGGGCCTGCCCCCGCTTACCGGCTTCGAGAACCACGGCGGTCGCACGCACCTCGGTCCGGAGGTCGCACCGCTCGCCCGGGTCACCACCGGGATCGGCAACGACGGCGCCACCGAGGGCGCGTGGCGCGGCAAGCTGCTGGGCACGTATTCGCACGGCCCGGCGCTGGCCCGCAACCCGGCCCTGGCCGACCTGCTGCTGCGCTGGGCCACCGGGGCACACCAGCTCCCCCCGCTGGACGACACCTGGTCGGACCGGCTGCGCAACGAGCGCCGCGCCGCAGTGGCCCCCGCCCGGGCATGATCCGAGCCGTCCGGCGGCTGCTCCGGCAGCCGTCGGCCGCCCGGTTCGCCCTGCTCGTCCTGCTGATCGGCGTCTGCGGGCTGCTGCTGCTCCTGGCGCCCCGGCCGGATCCGGCGCAGCTGCCGCTGCTGGCCGACCGGCTGGGTGACTTCGCCCCGGTGGCGGCGATCCTCGGGGGCGCGCTGCTGCTGGTGGCGCTGGTTCCCCGTACCTTCATCACGCTGGCCGCGGGCGCGATCTTCGGCCCGCTGGAGGGCGCCGCGTACGCCCTGGGCGCCGCGCTGGTGGCGGCGGCGATCGGGTTCACTGTCGGCCGGCTGCTCGGCCGGGAGTTCGTGGCCGAGCGGGTCCGGGGGCGCCTGGCCCGCCTCGACGGCTGGTTCGCCCGGCAGAGCGTGCTCGGCGTGATCACCGTCCGGCTGCTGCCGATCGCCGGGTTCGGGCTGGTCAGCTACGGCTACGGCACGACCGGCGCGCGGGTGCTGCCGTTCCTGGCCGGCAGTGTGATCGCCTCCGCGCCGACCGCGTTCGGCTACGCGGCGATCGGCGCGGCCGTGAGCTCCCCCGGCCACATCAACTGGTACGCCGCCGCCCCCTCCAGCCTCGGCCTGATCGCCAGCGTCGTGCTCGTCCACAAGTGGTGGCGCGGCGAACGACGCCGCCGGTCGATGCCGGTCTGACCATGCCCGACCCGACCGACCCGCCGGGCGAGCAGCGACTGGCTGGGGGCTTCATCACCGACGTGGTCCGGATCGGTGACACGGTGCGCCGTACGCCACCTGCCAACCTGGACTTCGTCGGCGCGCTCCTGCACCACCTGGCCGGGGTCGGCGCGGACCTCGCGCCTCGGTACCTGGGGGTCGACGCCCTCGGCCGGCAGGTGCTCAGCCACGTGCGGGGGCGGGTGCCGTGGCGGGACCGGGAGGACCGGGCCTTCTTCGCCGACCCGGCGCTGGTGCGGCTGGCCGAGCTGATCCGGCGGTTGCACGACGGCTGTGCGGGCACCGGGCTGGCCGGCGAGGCCGAGACGGTCTGCCACCGGGACCTGTCGCCGAAGAACACGGTGTACCGGGACTTCCCCGCCGGGCCGCTGCCGGTGGCCTTCCTCGACTGGGACCTGGCCGCCCCGGGCGGCCGGATCGACGACGTGGCGTTCGCCGGGTGGCACTGGGCCGCGTTGGGAGAGGGCGCCGACCCGGCCGAGCTGGGTCGGCGCTGCCGCCTGCTCTGCGACGCCTACGAGGCCACGGCCACCGGAGCGCGGCCGGTGTCGCTGCCCCGGGCCGAGCTGGTCGACGTGATGCTCGGCCAGATCGAGACCACCTGGCGGGGCATCGACGCCGGCGCCGACCGCGACGAGCCAGGCATGCGCCGGCTGCGCGACGCGGGCGTGGTCGACGGGGTACGCCGCTGGCAGGACTGGCTGCACACCCACCGCGCCGGAATCGAGGCGGTGCTCGACCTCCGCTGACCGACCCGGGAACGCAACCGACCCGCGGAACACAGGCCGGTTGCGTTCCCGGGATCCTACTTCGGTACCGGCGACGCGTAGCCGACGACGGCTGCCTCCCAGTTGGAGTGCAACACGTGGGAGACCGTGTTCGACTGGTTGCCGCCGACCACGTAGTGATTGCCGTCGGTGCTGGTGTCGTAGTACGAGGTCACGATGGCCACGTGGTCGAGGTCAGCGTCACCGTCCCAGTTGTAGACCGCGGCATCACCCTTGCGCGGGACGTAGCCGCTGCCCCGGGCGTGCCAGGTGCCGTTGTTGATGCCGTAAGTCCGGAAACTCGACGCGGCGGACGTGAGCCCGGTGTACTTCGCGCCGCCCCAGTAGAAGGCGAACTTCGCGAAGTCGGCGCACCACGCCCGGGCCCGCCACCTCACGTCGTCCCAGGTCTTCGACCCGTTCCGGTACATGTAGCCGGGGCTCACCGGACCGCAGGTACCGGTCCCCGAGCTGTCGTAGCGATCGTTGTTCGGGTCGGCCCAGAAGCCGGTGTAGAAGTTGCAGTCCGTGCCGCTGCGCTCCTTCAGGCGGTACTGCACATCGGTGTTTGTTGACTTGAGCTGTTCCCAGGCGATGTTGCCGACGTCGATGCCCAGTTGCGTGTCAGCGGCGTGCGCGATCCCCGGCACGACGAAGATGCTCGAGGCGGCGGCGACTACGGCCACCACGGCCATCCGGAATGATTTCAAGGGTTGCCTCCTGTGGGCAATCAGAGCCAGCCGCCGCAGCGGCGGTTGGTGTTGGCGTCACTGGTGCAGACCTTGAGGTAGACGCCGGAGCTGAAGGGGCCGTACCACTCGTCCTCGGCCCAGTCACCGACGCCTCCGGTCGCCTCGTCGAGCTTCACGCCGCCCGTTGACGTGCTCGGCGTTTTGATCCACACCTCGGCGCGGCGACCGTCCTTGGCCGTGTCTTCGAGGAAGTAGCTGAGGCCGGTGGTGAAAGCCTCGGGGCAGATCTGGTACGTCAGATCGGCTCCGGAAATGGTGGCCGTGCCGCTGCGGCATGCAGCCGCGGACGCGGCCGTTGGTGACAGGACCACCGCGGCGGTCCCGACAAGGCCGGTGGCTATGACGGCTCGAAGGCCGCGCTGCCAGGCTTGCTTCATGTGCCCTCCTCATCTGCTCGGACGCCGCTCTGTCGACGCCCGGTGGAGGCGCTTCGCCGCCCCCCCGTTGCGCACACTCTCCCGGCGCGCGGTGGAAGCAGGGTGGAAGCCGGGTGCGAATCCGGTGCACCATGGGATCCGTCGGGGTCGATATAATGCGTCCGAGTGGCCACGACGAGCACGGGGGATCTCGGATGGGGCAACTGCGGCTGAGCGTGCTCGGCCCGCTGGAGGCCGAACAGGCCGGCGCAGCGATCCGGCTCGGTCCGCGACAGGTGGAGCTGCTCTCCGTACTCGTCATCGAGCTCGGCCGCCCGGTACTGGCCCGCCGCCTGGTGGATCTCCTCTGGGGTTCCACCGCTGGCGACGGCGCGGCGACGACGCTTCGCAGCCATGTCTCGCACCTACGGCGTGCCCTCGGGCCCGGCCGGTCCGCGCCCGCCGAGGCCTCGATCGTCGCCACCCTCGGCACCGGCCCCGGCCTGGCATACCGGCTGAATCTGCCTCCCGACCGCGTGGACGCCCACCTCTTCGAACAGGAGACCACGCAGGGGCGGCGCCTGCTGGAGGGCTGCGACCCGGCGATGATCCCCCGCGCCGCCGAACTCTTCGGCGCCGCACTGGCCCGCTGGCGCGGGCCGGCCTTCGCCGACGTCGCCGACAAGCCGTTCGCTCTGCCCGAGGTGGCCCGCCTCGAGGCGTCGCGCCGGGCCGCGCGACGCGGTCATGCCGAGGCGCTGATCGCGCTCGGGCGGCCCGCCGAAGCCGTCAACGTGCTCACCGGCGCGGTTCTGGACGACCCGTACGACGAGGGTGCCCGCCACCTGCTCGCGCGTGCCCTCTACGCCGAGCAGCGGGTGGACGAAGCCGCCGAGGTCTGCCGACAGGGCACCGCCCTGCTGCGGGAACGGGGCATGGACGCGCCGCAGCTGCACCTTCTGCACGCCGCGATCCTGCGGCGCGACGAGCTGCCGATCCCGGCGCCCGCGGCGGTGGTCGGCGGAATCGCGCCGGTGGCGCCAGCATGCCTGCTGCCACCGGATCCGCCGCGCTTCGTCGGCCGGGCTGCCGAGCTCGATGCGGCCCGGCGGCACTGCCTGGCGCCGAACCGGCGGCAGAGCCTGCTCGTGACGGGTGCGGCAGGCGTGGGCAAGACCAGCTTCGCCGTCCGCCTGGCGCACCTGCTCGCCGAGGACTTCCCGGACGGATGCCTGTACGTCAACCTCCGCGGCTTCGACCCGGGCGGTACGGCGGTCGCCGGGGACGAGGCGGTGCGACTCTTCCTGGACGCGTTGCAGGTGCCACCGGAGCAGATACCGGCGAGCGCGGAGAGTCGGGCCGGCCACTACCGGAGGCTGCTGTCGGAGCGCCGCATGCTGATCGTGCTCGACAACGCCCGGGACGCCGGTCAGGTGCGCCCACTCCTGCCCGGCGCCGCCGGGTGCACGGTGGTGGTGACCAGCCGGCAGCAACTGCCCGACCTGGTGGCTGCCGAGGGTGCCCATCCGGTCACCCTCGACCTACTCACTGCCGGCGAGGCCCGCGAGTTGCTGGCGAGCCGACTGGGCAACGACCGGGTGGCGACGGAGCCGGGGGCGGTGGCCGGGATCATCGAGCGGTGTGACCGGCTGCCGCTGGCCCTGGCGATCGTGGCGGCCCGCGCGGCGACCCATCCACGATTTTCCCTCGCCGTGCTGGCCCGGGAACTGACCGAGTCCCGAGGCAGCCTCGACGGCTTCCCGGTGGGCGACCCGGCCACCGACCTGCGGTCGGTCTTCTCCTGGTCCTACCGCGCGCTCGGCGGGCCGGCAGCGCGGTTGTTCCGCCTACTCGGGTTGCATCCCGGGCAGGACATCTCGGTGTGTGCCGCCGCCAGCCTCGCCGCACTGCCCGAGCGGCAGGTACGCCCCGCCCTCGCCGAACTGGCCCGTGCGCAACTCGTCACGGAGCGGGCGCCTGGCAGATACACCTGCCACGATCTGCTCCGGGCGTACGCGGCGGAGCTGGTCGAGCTGGAGCCCGCGGAGGAACGCCACGCGGCCCTGCGGCGGATCGTCGATCACTATCTGCGCAGCGCCTGCACGGCCGACGCGCGGCTGTCCCCGCTCCGGGAGCCGATCACGCCGCCGCCGATGGAGACGGGCGTAACCCCGCAGGAGCCGGTTGACGGCGCCTCGGCGTTGACCTGGTTCGCGCAGGAGCACGGCGTTCTCATCCGGGTGGTCGAGTTGGCTGCCCGGCACGGCTTCGACAGGCACGTGTGGCAGTTGGCGTGGGCGCTGACCACCTTCCTGTCCCGCCGTGGCTGCTGGGAGGACCTGATCGCCGTACAGCACAGCGCGCTGGCCGCCGCCGAGCGCCGAGGCGACAGGGCCGCTGCGGCGCAGGCACACCGCGACGTCGTCGCGGCCTTCTCGGAGACCGGCCGGCTCCGGTCAGCCCGTGAGCACCTGCAGTCGGCTCTGACGCTGCTGGGCGAGCTCGGCGACCGGACCGGCCAGGCGCAGACGTTGCTGACCCTCGGCTGGATCAACGAAAAGGAGGGTGACCAGGCGACCGCCCTGCGCCACGACGAACGAGCACTGGCCCTCTTCCGGGCCGACCGGCACGAGGCGGGGGAGGCCCGGGCGCTCAACGCGATCGGCTGGGACCATGGCGTGCTCGGCGCGTACCGGGAGGCGGTCGGCTACTGCCAGCGGGCACTGGTCCTGCAACGCCGGCTCGGTGACAGGGTCGGGGAGGCGAACAGTTGGGACACGCTGGGCTACGCCCACCACCATCTCGGCCGCCACTCCCGGGCAGCCCGCTGCTTCAGGCGGTCGTTGGCGCTCAGTCGAGAATTGGGACATCGCTACAACGAGGCGTTGGCGCTGCACCACCTGGGCGACAACCACCAGGCCCTCGGCGACTTGGCGGCCGCCCACGACTGCTGGCTGCGCGCTCTGGAGATCCTCACCGGCATGGGGCATCCAGCGGCCGTGCAGTTGCGCGACAAGCTCTCCGCGGGCCACGGCCATCCCGGTCGCCGGCCGGACGTGGCGGCCGTCGTCCGCTGACGGCACGGCATCCCGTACCGGCACGGTCGACAGGCGGACCGGCCGGTACGGGACTAGAGATGCCAGGCGTTACATGACCACGGAGACCATTCGGCCCTGGACCACGATGACCTTGCGGGGTTCCTTGCCCGCCAGCACCGTGGCCACCGCGTCCAGGGCCGCCGCGCGGACGGTCTCCTCGGAGGCGTCGGCGGGGACCTCGACGCGGCCACGGACCTTGCCGTTGACCTGCACCGGATAGGTCACCGTCTCGGCCACCAGCAGCGCCGGGTCCGCGGTCGGGAAGTCCGCGTACGTCAGCGAGGTGTCGTGGCCCAGCTTGCGCCACAGCTCCTCGGCCACGTGCGGGGCGAACGGCGCCACCATCAGCACCAGCGGCTCGGCCACCTCGCGGGGCGTGGCCGACAGTCGGGTCAGCCCGTTGGTCAGCTCGATCAGCTTGGCGATCGCGGTGTTGAACCGGATGCCGTCCATGTCGCCACGGACCCCGTCGATCACCTTGTGCAGCAGCCGGCGGGTCGCCTCGTCGGCCGGGGCCTCGGTGATCCGCAGGGCGCCGGTCTGCTCGTCGACGACGGCCCGCCACACCCGCTGCAGGAACCGGTACGAGCCGACCACCGCCCGGGTCTCCCAGGGGCGGGACACCTCCAGCGGGCCCATCGACATCTCGTACACCCGGAAGGTGTCGGCGCCGTACGCGGCGCACATGTCGTCCGGGGTCACCACGTTCTTCAGCGACTTGCCCATCTTGCCGTACTCGCGGTTGACCGTCAGGTCACCCAGGTAGTACGCGCCGTCGCGCTCGACGACCTCCTCGGCCTGCACGTAGCTGCCGCGCGAGTCGGTGTACGCGTACGCCTGGATCATGCCCTGGTTGAACAGCTTGCGGAACGGCTCGAACGACGAGACGTGCCCCAGGTCGAACAGCACCTTGTGCCAGAACCGCGCGTACAGCAGGTGCAGCACGGCGTGCTCGGCGCCGCCGACGTACAGGTCGGTGCCCCCGCAGTCGCCCTCGCCGCGCGGGCCCATCCAGTACCGCTCGTTCTCGGCGTCGACGAACCGCTCGCTGTTGGTCGGGTCCAGGTAGCGCAGCTCGTACCAGCAGGAGCCGGCCCACTGCGGCATCACGTTGGTTTCCCGGGTGTAGCGCTTCGGCCCGTCGCCCAGGTCCAGCTCGACCTCGACCCAGTCCCGCCGCCGCGACAGCGGGGTCTCCGGGTTGGAGCCCGCGTCGTCCGGGTCGAACGTCTTCGGGGAGAAGTCGTCCACCTCGGGCAGCTCGACGGGCAGCATCTCCTCCGGCAGCGCGATGGCGGCACCGGTCTCGTCGTAGACGATCGGGAACGGCTCACCCCAGTAGCGCTGCCGGGAGAACAGCCAGTCGCGCAGCCGGTAGGTCACCGCGCCCGTGCCGTGCCCGTTCGCCTCCAGCCAGGCGATGATCGCCGCCTTGGCGTCGGCGATCCCCCGGCCGTTCAGGTCCAGGCCGCGCTCGGGCGCGGCGCTGTTGATCGCCGGGCCGTCCCCGGTGTACGCCTTGCCGTCGAAGCCCTCCGCCGGCTGCACGGTACGCACGATGGGCAGCTCGAAGACCTCGGCGAACGCCCAGTCCCGCTCGTCCTGCGCCGGCACCGCCATGATCGCGCCGGTGCCGTAGCCGGCCAGCACGTAGTCGGCGATGAAGATCGGGATCTGCCCACCGGTGACCGGGTTGGTGGCGTACGCACCGATGAAGACGCCTGTCTTCTCCTTGCTGTCGGACTGCCGCTCGACGTCGGTCTTCGCGGCGGCGGCCTTGCGGTACGCCTCGACAGCCGCCCGAGGGCTGGCGTGCCCGCCGGTCCAGGCGTCCTTGGTGCTCTCCGGCCAGGCGGCCGGCACCAGCGCGTCGACCAGCTCGTGCTCGGGCGCCAGCACCATGTAGGTCGCACCGAAGATGGTGTCCGGGCGGGTCGTGAACACCCGCACCGGGGCCAGGGCGGTCGGGAAGTCGATGTGCGCGCCCTGCGAGCGACCGATCCAGTTGCGCTGCATCAGCTTGATCGGCTCGGGCCAGTCCAGCGCGTCCAGGTCGTCCAGCAGCCGGTCACCGTAGGCGGTGATCCGCATCTTCCACTGCTTCAGGTTGCGCTTGAAGACGGGGAAGTTGCCCCGGTCGGAGCGGCCGTCGGCGGTGACCTCCTCGTTGGCCAGCACGGTGCCCAGCCCCGGGCACCAGTTGACCGGGGCCTCCGACACGTACGCCAGCCGGTGGTCGTCGACGACTCCGCGGCGCTCGGCGACGCTCAGCTCGGCCCAGGGCCGGCCATCCGGGGTGGGCCGGTTACCACCCTCGAACTCGGCGATCAGCTCGGCGATCGGCCGGGCCCTGCCGGCGTCGCGGTCGTACCAGGAGTTGAAGATCTGCAGGAAGATCCACTGCGTCCAGCGGTAGAAGTCGGTGTCGATGGTCGCCACCGAGCGGCGCTCGTCGTGCGCCAGCCCCAGCCGGCGCAGCTGCGTCTTGTACCGCTCGATGTTCGCGACAGTGGTGGTCCGGGGGTGGGTGCCGGTCTGCACCGCGTACTGCTCGGCGGGCAGGCCGAACGCGTCGAACCCCATCGCGTGCAGCACGTTGCGGCCGGCCATCCGCTGGTAGCGGGCGAAGCAGTCGGTGCCGATGTAGCCCAGCGGGTGGCCGACGTGCAGGCCGGCGCCGGACGGGTACGGGAACATGTCCAGCACGTACAGCTTCTCCGCCCCGGCCCGGGGGTGGCCCGGATCGGCCAGCGGACCTGTCGGGTTCGGTGCGTGGAAGGTGCCCTCGCGCGCCCAGGTGTCCTGCCAACGGGTCTCGATCTCGTCGGCCAGGGCCGCGGTGTACCGGAACGGGGGAATGTCGCCCGCCGGTGCGGCTGCCTCACTCATCGTCTCTCCTCGCTTCGCTTCGCTTCGTCTCGGCACCACCGGGCCGGACCGGCGGCGGGCACAAAAAAGCCCCTCGCGCAGGAGGGGCCGCCGTGCTGTCGCGCCTTCAGCGCATCAGCACGGCCCGGTAAGAAGCAGGAAGACTCCGGCCATGTTCGGCAGTGTACGCCCCCGATAGACCGGGCGTTGGGGCCTGGGGGCAGTCGGGCCTGATCCCCCAACTCGGCGAATATCCGCCCGTAAGCGGCGGACTACCTGCGGGGGTCGGCGATAACGACAAACATGGTTAGCCTGAGAGGCCAGTGAGAATCCTGCGGCATACGAGGCTCGACGTCGCGAACCCAACGGCGGGTCCAGGTGCTCTCTACAGAGCTGCCGTGACGGCGACGAGGAGGAGGCCCGTGACACAACAGACCTGGGACGAGGTGGGCGGCCGGTTGCCGCACGACGAGTTCCGCGCCGCCAGCGAGGCCATCGTGGCCAACATCGAGCAGGTCATCGAGGGCAAGACCGCCACCGTGCGGCTGGCCCTGGCCGTCCTGCTCGCCGAGGGCCACCTCCTCATCGAAGACGTTCCCGGCGTCGGCAAGACCAAACTGGCCAAGGCCCTCGCACGGTCCATCGACTGCACGGTGCGCCGGATCCAGTTCACCCCCGACCTGCTGCCCAGCGATGTCACAGGCGTCAGCGTCTACAACCAGGAGACCCACGACTTCGAGTTCCGCCCCGGGGCGGTCTTCGCCAACCTGGTCGTCGGCGACGAGATCAACCGGGCCTCGCCGAAGACCCAGTCGGCGTTGCTGGAGTGCATGGAGGAACGGCAGGTCACCGTCGACGGCGTGACCTACCAGCTGCAGACCCCGTTCATGGTCATCGCCACCCAGAACCCGATCGAGATGGAAGGGACGTACCCGCTGCCCGAGGCGCAGCGCGACCGGTTCACCGCCCGGATCGCGATGGGTTACCCGGACGCCGGCGCCGAGCTGGCCATGCTGGACGGGCACGGCGGCACCGATCCGCTGAACGAGCTTCGCGCCGTCTCCGACGCGGACATCGTCCGGCAGCTCATCGCCACCGTCCGGCAGGTGCACGTCGCGGACGCCGTCAAGCAGTACGCCATCGACCTGGTCACCGCGACCCGTGAGGCCCCCGACCTGCGGCTGGGCGCGTCCCCCCGGGCGACCCTGCAACTGCTGCGCACGGCACGGGCGGTCGCCGCGCTGGAGGGCCGCGACTACGTCCTCCCCGACGACCTGCAGGCCCTGGCGGTGCCGGTGCTCGCGCACCGGATCATCCCGACGGCCGACGCGCAGCTCGCCCGACGCACCACCGACGCGATCGTCTCCGAGCTGGTGCACCGACTGCCGTTGCCGCACGACAGGCAACGCAACCCCTACGACACCCGGCCCGCCACCGGAAACGGTCGCGCGCCCTACGAGCCGCGGAGGCCGTGACGTGCGTGCCGGGCTGCGCGGGCTGACCACCCGCGGGCGCTCGTTCCTGGCGGCCGCGATCGCGGCGGCGATCTCGGCCGTCATCCTGGGCGAGAAGGACCTGCTCCGGGTGGCCGTGCTACTGGCCGTCCTGCCGCTGCTGGCCGCCGCCTACGTGGGTCGCAGCCGTTACAAGCTGGCCTGCAACCGGTCGCTGGACCCGCACCGGGTTCCGGTCGGGGCCAACTCCCGGGTGGTCCTGCGGCTGCAGAACCTCTCCCGGCTGCCCACCGGCACCCTGCTGCTGGAGGACCGGCTGCCCTACGCGCTGGGCAGCCGGCCCCGGGTCGTGCTGGAGCGGCTGGGCGCGCACCAGGCCAGCTCCGTGGCGTACACGGTCCGCGCCGACGTGCGGGGCCGGTACGACGTGGGGCCGCTGGTGGTCCGGATGACCGACCCGTTCGGTCTCTGCGAGCTCACCCGGGCCTTCCCCAGCACCGACCACCTGACGGTCATCCCGCAGGTCACCCCCCTGCCGTCGGTCCGGCTCCCCGGGGAGTACGCGGGCAGCGGCGACAGCCGTGCGCGTTCGGTGGCCGTGCACGGTGAGGACGACGCGGCGACCCGTGAGTACCGCCGCGGTGACGACCTGCGCCGGGTGCACTGGAAGTCCACGGCGCGCACCGGCGAGCTGATGGTGCGCCGGGAGGAGCAGCCCTGGGAGAGTCGGGCCACTGTCGTCCTGGACACCCGCGCGTACGGCCACCGGGGCGACGGCCCGACGGCGAGTTTCGAGTGGTCGGTCTCCGCCGCCGCGAGCGTCGCCGTGCACCTGCGGCAGGCCGGCTACAAGCTGCGTCTGGTCACCGGTTCGGGTGCCGACGTGGACGCCTCCGAGGGTGGCGGCGACGGTGTGCTGCTCGACCACCTGGCCGAGGTGCGGCTGGACCAGCGGGCCGAGCTGGCCGAGTTGGTGCAGCGGGTCCGGCAGCGCGCCGACGGCGGCCTGATCATCGGGCTGTTCGGCACGGTGAGCGTCGCCGAGGCCGAGTTGCTGGCCGGGCTGCGGGGCAACGGCGCGACCTGCGTCGGTTTTCTGTTGGACAGCTCCACCTGGCTGAGCCTCCCGGAGAAGGCCCGCGCCGAGGCGGAGCACGCACACGGCGCTGCCGTGCTCGCCATGGTGCGCAGCGGCTGGCGGGTGGTCGGTGTCGACCACGGCAGCCGGCTGCCCGCGCTGTGGCCGCAGGCCGGCCGAGGATCCCAGGGCTTCGCCCTGCGCGCCGCGCTGGCCGAGACGGTCGCCGGCGGCGTGCGATGAACGGAAGGTTCCCCTCATGACCGCCAGCCGGAACACCGGCGCGGTGGCGGCCGCCGCGACACTGCTCGCCGCTGCGCCGCTGTCGGCCATCTTCCAGACCTGGACGTGGCTGGTCCAGTGCGCGATCACGGTCGCCGTCGTGGCCGGGGTCGCCGCGCTGACGCGGCTCGTCCGGGCCCCCCTGTGGGGCCAGGTGCTCGGCATGCTGGCCGCCCTGTTGCTCGCGTTGACCTGGCTGTTCCCCAGCGGCGGCGAGCTGCTGGCCTTCCTGCCCATGCCGGCCACGATCGGGCACTTCGCGGACCTGCTCACCGGCTCGATGCAGGACATGCGCTCGTACGGCGTCGAAGTTCCGGACACGGACCCGCTGCTGTTCATCACAGTGCTCGGCGTCGGCGGTGTGGCCGTGCTGGTGGACGTGCTGGCGGTGGGGCTGCGGCGGCCCGCGCTGGCCGGGCTGCCGATGCTCGCGATCTACTCGGTGCCCGTGGCCGTCTACGTGGACAGCGTCCCCCCGGTCCCGTTCGTGGTGGGCGCCGCCGGTTACCTGTGGCTGCTGGTCACCGACAACGTCGACCGGGTCCGCCGGTTCGGAAGGCGGTTCACCGGCGACGGCCGTGACGTCGACGTGTGGGAGGCGTCGCCGTTGGCCTCCGCCGGCCGTCGGCTCGCCGTGGTCGGCGTGGTGGTGGCCGTGGCGCTGCCGCTGGCGGTGCCCGGCATGACCGGCGGACTGTTGGACACGCTCTCCGGCGGCACGGGTAACGGCAGCGGCACCGGCCGGGGCGCGGGCGGCTCGTCCGGCCGGATCGACCTGTTCGCGTCGCTCGCCGGCCAGCTCAACCAGTCCGAGGTGGCCGACCTGGTCAAGGTGACCACGTCCGAGCCGGACCCCTTCTACCTGCGCTACGCGGTGGCCGACGAGCTGCGCCCGAGTGGCTTCCAGGCCCGCAGCCCCAGTGGCAGTCCGGCCAACCGGGATCTGCCGGAACCGAAGACGCGGCCCGGCCCGGGAGTGCAGCAGGCCCGCTACCAGGCGACCGTCGAGGTCACCAAGAGCCTCAACATGTCCCTCATGCCGGTGTACGCCGAGCCGGTTCGCACCAAGGACCTCAACGGCAACTGGCTCTACGACTCCGATCGGCAGGTCGTCTTCTCCAACCGGGAGAACTCCCGGGGTCGTAAGTACTCCTTCGACTACGTCCGCTCGACGTACACGCCGGCGGCGCTGCGGGCGGCTGGGCCGCTGTCTGCCGAGCACCCGGTCCGCCGCCAGTTCACCGCCACCCCCGCGCCGGTACCCGAGGTGGAGGAGCTGGTCCAGGGGTTGACCCAGGGCAAGCGCACCGACTACGACCGTGTGCTCGCGATCTACCAGCACTTCTCGGCGGACAACGGGTTCAGCTACCGGCTCAGCACCGCGAGCGGCAGCAGCGGCCAGGACATCGTCAACTTCCTCATCAACAAGGTCGGCTACTGCCAGCAGTACGCGGCGGCCATGGCCTGGCTGGTCCGTGCGGCAGGCATCCCGGCCCGGGTCGCGTTCGGGTTCACCAATGGCAGCAAGCGCGACGGCAACACGTACACGCTGACGAACCTCAACCTGCACGCCTGGACCGAGGTCTTCTTCGACCAGATCGGCTGGGTGCCGTTCGACGCCACCCCGGCGTACGGCGTGCCCGGCTCCACCCGGTCCACCTGGGCTCCGGACACTGACGCGCCCGAGCCGTCCACCCCGGAGACGGGCGCCACGGACAGCCCGACGGGTCCGGACTCGTCGGCGGGGCCGGCCGGCCCGGACAACGCCGACCGCGACACCGACTCCGGGCTCTCCCTCGGCGGCGAGAAGCCGGCCGAGCAGCCGCCGGTCTGGCCGTGGTGGACGGCGGGCGTGTTGGCCCTGTTGGCGCTGCTGGCGGTGCCGGCGCTTCGTCGACAGGCGCTGCGTCGACGGCGGGCCGGCCGGGCGGACGCCACGGCGGCCACCGCCGTCCCCGCCGACGCACAGCCGGCCGACGGCGGGCGTGTGATGGTGGTTGAGGCGGACGCGAGCCGCGCCCGCGCGGACGCGCACGCCGCCTGGGCCGAACTGCTGGACACTCTCGTCGACTTCAAGGTCCGGGTCGACCAGACCGAGACGCCCCGGGCTACCGCGGACCGGCTGGTCCGCGAAGCTCTCGCCGATGACACAGCGGCGGTCGGAGCGGCGCGGCTGCTCGGCCGCGCGGAGGAGCGGGCCCGGTACGCGCGGGACCCGCTGACCGGTGAGCCGCTGCCGCCTGCTCTGCGCGCGGTCCGGGGGGCGCTCGCCACCCGGGCGGATCGCCGGACCCGACTGATCGCCACCGTGCTGCCTCCGTCGGTGCTGCTGCGCTGGCGGATCACCCTGGCGGACACCTCCGGCCGTCTGGTGGCGCTGACCGGCCGGATCCGCTATCGGCTGCTGCGCTGGAACCCGCGGCGGATGCTTGCCGACCGGGCGGCCCGCTGACCGACGCCCGTCAGCTTCGGGGCGGCGGTCACCGACCGTCGCCCCGAACGGTTTGATCGACTCCAGATCGGCGATGTGAGTGGATCCGCCACGTCTGGATTCCCCCACATCGGTGCCTCGGAGTGGATCATCGCGCGCGGAGGGCGACGGGCGCGC
>NZ_JBICSN010000005.1:0-427855 GCF_043197115.1 Micromonospora sp. NPDC049275 | reverse complement strand
CGCGGAGGGCAACGGGCGCGCGGAGGGCAACGGGCGCGCGGAGGGCAACGGGCGCGCGGAGGGCAACGGGCGCGCGGAGGGCAACGGGCGCGCGGAGGGCAACGGGCGCGCGGATACGACAGTGGTCGCCGGGGTGTTCCCGGCGACCCGCTCGTCGCGGTGTACGGCCCGCCTCAGCGGCGGGACGGGCTCAGCGGTGCCCCTCCGGGCGCTGCCGCCACCTGTCTTCCATCCGGTCCAGGATCGACCGGCGGCGACCGGACCGGCCGCCGCGGGAACGGCGACGACTCGTCGTGCCACCCACCACGTGCAGGTCGGGTGACTGCGCCCGCCGGTGCGACTGCACCGCGTACGCGGCCGACGCCAGCATGACGACGAAGCCCGCCACCGCCAGCGGTGGAGTCTTGATCACCGCGCCATAGACCAGTAGAGCCAAGCCAGCGATGATCACGCCGGCAGCGACGAGCAGGCGACGCCGCGCGTGGAAGCGCGGATCGCTGGCGCGCACGGCCGAGGCGAATTTGGGGTCCTCGGCAAGCGACCGCTCGATCTGCTCGAACAGCCGCTGCTCGTGCTCCGAGAGCGGCACGGCACTCCTCCCCGGTCACGTTGGTCGGGCCCACTCGGGCCGACAGACCGTGGCAGCCAACCGGCTGCTTACCCGCAAGTCTACGAGGGGGGTCGCGCGTCGGAAAGCGGGACGACCTACGGGTGGGGCGGATTTTCCTTTCGATGGGCGTCACGGTCGCCCATCAGACTGGCCGGACCTATGACGGACCGCCCGAATCGGGCAGCGGCGGCGTCCGCGGCAGCTTCCGCCTCCCGCCAACCGCGCTCCGGCGCGCCGAGGGTGAGTTGGCGGGGAGCGCCCTGCGCCGGGGCGAGCCCCTCCACCCGGACACCGACGAGCCGGATCCGCTCCCCCGGGTCGAGTGCGGTGTAGAGCGCCCAGACGGTGTCGAACATCTCGCGGGCCGTGTCGGTGGGCACGCCGAGGGTGCGTGAGCGGTTGACGGTGCGGAAGTCGGCCAGCCGTACCTTGAGAGTGACGGTGCGCCCGACCTGGCCGGAGCCGCGCAGCCGGACGCCGACCTTAGCGCTGAGCGCGAGCAGGGCGCGGCGGATCTCCACCGGGTCGGCCACGTCGACGTCGAAGGTGACCTCGGCGCCGATGGACTTGTCGATCTGCTCGGGGCTGACGCGCCGCGGGTCCCGGCCCCAGGCCAGCTCGTGCAGGTGCGCGGCGGACGCCGCACCCACCGCCCGGCGCAGCATGCCCACCGGCGCCTCGGCGAGGTCGCCGACGGTGGCCAGGCCGAGCCGGCGCAGCGCCTCGGCGGCGCGCTCCCCCACCCCCCACAGGGCGTCCACCGGAAGCGGGTGCAGGAAGTCGAGGACCTGGCCCGGAGGCACGACCAGCAGGCCGTCGGGTTTGGCCCGGGTGGAGCCCAGCTTGGCCACGAACTTGGTCGGCGCCACCCCGACCGAGCAGGTAAGCGCCTGCTCCTCGGCGACCCGACGCCGGATCAGCCGGGCGATGGTCGCCGGGGAGCCGAACAGTCTGCGGGCGCCTGTCACGTCAAGGAACGCCTCGTCGAGGGAGAGCGGCTCGACAAGCGGAGTGACGTCCCGGAAGATCTGCATGACCGCCCGGGACGCGGCCGTGTACGCGGCGAAGTCCGGAGGAAGGTAGACCGCGTGGGGGCAGCGGGCACGGGCCTGGCTGGTCGGCATCGCGCTGCGGACGCCGTACCGGCGGGCCTCGTAGCTGGCCGAGCTGACCACGCCGCGCGGCCCCACACCGCCGACGATGACCGGCTTGCCGCGCAGCTCGGGGCGGCGGCGCACCTCGACGGCGGCGAAGAAGGCATCCATGTCGACGTGCAGGATCGGGCTGGCGGAGTCGTCGGCGTCCGGCCCGAAGCGCGGATCGTCGCCCCGGGGCAACGACTGGCTGCGGCCCATCCCGGCAGGTTAACCCGGGGGTACGACAGCACCACCGACCGACCGGCCGGACCACGCGGCCTGCGCGCCGCACCGGCCCGGACCACGCGCGGCCCGGATCGTGCGTCGCTCAGCCTCGGACGACCAGCAGCGGCACTGTCAACTCGGCGGCGGTGTCCGCCCCGTGGTACGCCACCAGCTTCGACGCCATCGGCCGCTCGGTGCGGCTGGCCATGACGGCGTACGTGTCGTTGCAGGTCACCACCACGTCGCCGATCCGTTCCAGGTGCTCCTCGGGCACCGGCCCGAACCAGCCGGTGGCCACCGTCTCCGCCCGGGTACGCACCCGGGCCGCGTCGCCGAGCACCCCCGACCAGGCGGCCACCACGTCGTCGATCGCGCCCGGCTCGACGTGCAGGTAGCGCACCCGGGCCTCACCGGCGACCACGCGGACCCCGTCGCGCAGCCGTGGATCGGTGTCCAGGTCGAAGCGGTGCGCCAGAGGCACGTCGAGCTGGCCGTGGTCGGCGGTCACCAGCAGCGCCGCGTCCGGCGGCAGCCCGTCGACGAGCCGGGCGAGCAGGCCGTCCACCTCGGTGGCGGCGACCCGCCAGGGTGCCGAGTCGACGCCACTGAGGTGCCCGTGCCGGTCCAGGTCGGCGTGGTAGCCGGAGACCAGGGTCGGCCCCGGGCCGGCGGACAGCGCGGCGAGCATGGTGGCCGCCACCTCGTCGGCGCCGGCGGCGCCCCGGAAGTCGCCGCCCCGGTTGGCAGCAAGTGTCAACCCGCTGCCGCCGAACTCCGGCCGGCTCACCACGCTCACCGCCACCCCTGCCGCGCGGGCCCGTTGGAGCTGCGTGGGCACCGGCTGCCAGCGCAGCGGCGACGGGTCGGCGGCCCAGTCGGTGTGCGTGAGCACCCGGTCGGTGCCGGGCACCCGCACGGTGAAGCCGAGCACCCCGTGCGCGCCGGGCGCGACGCCGGTGCCCAGCGTCACCAGGCTGGTCGGGGTGGTGGACGGGAAGCCGGCGATGAGCGGCCGACCCACGGTCGCGGCCAGCCCGGCGAGCGTCGGCGCGTACGGCGCGGCGGTCGGCACCTGGTACCAGCCGAGCCCGTCGACAAGCAGGACGGCGATCCGGCGTACCCCGGCCAACGCGGGCACGAGCCCGAGCGGGTCGGTCGACCCGGGCACGCCCAGCACGGCGAGCGCGCTGGGCAGCACGTCGGCGAGCCGGTCCCCGCCGTCCGTCGGGCCGAGGACGGTAAGCGGCGGCGGCCCGGTCGGCGCGACGGTCATGCCGGCCGGCGGGCGAACAGGTGCAGCTGCGCGGCAAGATCCCGGTACGGCGATTGCGCCGCCAGCGCCAGCTCCAGCTCGACCAGGGCCGCGGACTGCCCGTCGGCGACCGCGGCCGGCAGCAGATCGGCCAGCACGCGTACCCCGTGGATCTCCTCGACCGCGAGCCCGGCGGCGGTGAGCAGCGCGGCGGCGCCGGGGGCGTCGTAGCGGCGGCGCAGCGTGTCGCGCGGCCCGGCGCTGCCGGCCGGGTCGGCGGCCAGCGCCGCCGCGACCTCCAGGTGGCCGTTCATGGCGCGGCCCAGCACGGCGGCGGCCCGCCCCGCGACCAGGACGCTCACCGCGCCACCGGGGCGCAGCGCGGTGGCGAGCGCGGCGACCACCGGCGTGGGGTCGTCGACGACCTCCAGGACGGCGTGGCAGAGCACCAGGTCGACACCGGCCGGCTCGACCAGCCCGGCCAGGGCGTCGCCGTCGCCCTGGACGGCCACGACCCGGTCGCCGACCCCGGCCTCGGCGGCCCGACGGGTTAGCGCCGCGAGGGCGTCCGGGCTCGCGTCGACGACTGTGACCCGGTGGCCGGCGCGGGCCAGCGGAACGGCGAAACCGCCGGTGCCGCCGCCCACGTCCAGCACCGTGAGCTCGGCGTCACCGCGCCGGTCCAGCTCGGCGCGCAGCACCGACCAGATCACTGCGGTACGGGGGGTCAGCGGCGGCACGGCGAACCGGCCTCGGGTCTGCTCCACCCGGTCGAGCCTAGTGGTCAGGACTCGGTGCCCTCGACCGCATCCTCGGCCCGGGATCGACGCTCGTTGGCCACCGGGCCGTTCGTCACTTCGTACTCGCGGGGGTCGGCGAGGTGTGACGGCATCCAGCCGGCGCCCAGCCGGGTCCGTCGGGCGTTGGCGATTCCACCACCGGTGTACGTGTGGTTACCCAGCACTGTCGTTCCCCCTTACGGATCACGGGCCGCTCTGCCCGTTCAGGACGAGTCTCCCGCTCGGAGGCGTCGAAAACCGTAATGTGGATCACTGTCTCAGCGGAAGTCGCGGGAGGCGGGACGGACCGGCGGGTCGATCGCGTCCAGTCGATCGGCGACCAGGTTGGTCACCCCCTCGTGCCGTTGCAGTCGCCCCCGGACCACAAGCGCGGCGCTGGTCCGGGCCACCCGCCGGTAGCGCTGCCACAGCCCCGG
Organism: Micromonospora sp. NPDC049275; assembly: GCF_043197115.1. Classification (NCBI taxonomy): domain Bacteria; kingdom Bacillati; phylum Actinomycetota; class Actinomycetes; order Micromonosporales; family Micromonosporaceae; genus Micromonospora; species Micromonospora sp. NPDC049275. The sequence goes on along the minus strand of NZ_JBICSN010000005.1, from coordinate 423,416 downwards.
TGAGCAGGTGACGTTGAGCATCCCGGTCTCGTCCTCCAGGTTGAGGAAGGTGACCCCACCCGCGGTCGCCGGGCGTTGCCGGTGGGTGACGATGCCGCCGACCCGGATCCGTTGGCCGGGCTCCACCCGGCCGAGCCGGGCGATCGGCACCGCGCCGAGCACGTCGAGCTGACCCCTGATGAAGCGGGCCGGATGGCTCTCCGGCGACAACCCGGTGGCCCACACGTCGGCGACCAGCCGATCCACCGCCTCCATGCCGGGCAGCGTGGGCGCCGTCGCGCCGGTCACCGTGCCGGGCAGCCGGCCCGGTCGGTCCTGGGCCGCCGCGCCGGCCGCCCAGAGCGCCTCCCGTCGGGTCAGCCCGAAACAGGCGAAGGCGTCCCCGGTGGCCAGCGCCTCCAGCTGCGCCGCGGTGAGACCGACCCGCCGGGCCAGATCAGGCATGTCGCGGTACGCCCCGCCGGCCGCCCGCTCGGCCTCGATCCGCTCGGCCACGTCGGCGCCGAGGGTACGCACGCTGGACAGCCCCAGCCGTACGGCCGGGCCACCCAGCCCCCAGGCGTGCGGCGGCTCCCCCGGCCCGCTGCCCCACCGGGTGTCCGGGGTGGACTCCAGCACCGCCAGAGCGCCGCTGGCGTTGATGTCCGGGCGGCGGACCTCCACCCCGTGCCGGCGGGCGTCGTCGACAAGGGTCTGCGGTGAGTAGAAGCCCATCGGCTGGGCGTTGAGCAGCGCCGCCAGGAACGGCGCCGGGTGGTAGCGCTTGAGCCAGGAGCTGGCGTACACCAGGTAGGCGAAGCTCATCGCGTGGCTCTCCGGGAAGCCGTAGCTGGCGAACGCGGTGAGCTTGCGGTAGACGTCGTCGGCCAGCTCGCCGGTGATGCCCCGCTCGGCCATCCCGGCGTAGAGCCGGTCGGCGATGCGGGTCATCCGCTCGACCGAGCGTTTCGCGCCCATCGCCCGGCGCAGCTGGTCGGCCTCGGCCGCGTCGAAGCCGGCCAGATCGATGGCGAGCTGCATCAACTGCTCCTGGAACAGCGGCACACCCAGGGTCTTCTCCAGCGCGTTGCGCATCAGCGGGTGCGCGAAGGTCACCGGCTCCTGGCCGTTCTTGCGCCGGATGAACGGGTGCACCGAGCCGCCCTGGATCGGGCCGGGACGGATCAGCGCCACCTCGACCACCAGGTCGTAGAACTCGCGGGGCTTGAGCCGGGGCAGGGTGGCCATCTGGGCGCGACTCTCCACCTGGAACACGCCCACCGAGTCGGCCCGGCAGAGCATGTCGTAGACCTCCGGGTCGTCCAGCGTCATGTCACCCAGGTCGAGGCTCTCACCGATCATGTCGTAGCCGTAGTGCAGCGCGGAGAGCATGCCGAGCCCGAGCAGGTCGAACTTCACCAGGCCGACGGCGGCGCAGTCGTCCTTGTCCCACTGCAGGACACTGCGGCCGGGCATCCGCCCCCACTCCACCGGGCAGACCTCGATCACCGGTCGGTCGCAGATCACCATGCCGCCGGAGTGGATGCCCAGGTGCCGGGGGAACGTCTGCAACTCGTTCGCGTACTCCACCACCTGCTCCGGGATGCCCTCGACGTCGACCGTGGCGACGGACCCCCACCTGTCGATCTGCTTGCTCCAGGCGTCCTGCTGACCGGGCGAGAAGCCGAACGCCTTGGCCACGTCCCGTACCGCCGACCGGGGCCGGTAGGAGATGACGTTGGCGACCTGCGCGGCGTGTTCCCGGCCGTAGCGGGTGTAGACGTGCTGGATCACCTCCTCTCGGCGGTCGGACTCGATGTCCACGTCGATGTCCGGTGGGCCGTCCCGCTCCGGGGCGAGGAACCGCTCGAAGAGCAGCCGGTGTCGGACCGCGTCCACGTTGGTGATGCGCAGCGCGTAGCAGACCGCCGAGTTGGCCGCCGAGCCCCGACCCTGGCAGTAGATGTCCTGCTCACGGCAGAAGCTGACGATGTCGTAGACCACCAGGAAATAGCCGGGGAAGCCCAGCTCCTCGATCATGTTCAGCTCGTGGTCGAGCTGCGCGTACGCCGTCGGGTGCGCCTGCGGCGGCCCGTAGCGCTCCCGCGCCCCGTCGGCGGTCAGCTTGCGCAGCCAGCTCATCTCGGTGTGCCCCGGCGGCACCGGGTACGCCGGCAGTTGCGGCGCGACCAGTTGCAGGTCGAAGGCCAGCTCGGCACCGAACTCGGCGGCCCGGGCCACCGCACCCGGGTACGCGGCGAACCGGGCCGCCATCTCCGCGCCACTGCGCAGGTGGGCGGTGGCCGCCGCGGGCAGCCAGCCGTCGATCTCGTCGAGGCTGCGCCGGGCCCGCACCGCGGCGACGGTGGTGGCCAACCGACGCCGGCCAGGGGTGGCGTAGTGCACGTTGTTGCTGGCCACCGTCGGCAGTCCGGCCGCGGCGGCCAGCTCGGCGAGCGCGTCGTTGCGGTCGGCGTCGATCGGATGACCGTGGTCGGTCAGCTCCACCGCCACCGTCTCCGCGCCGAACAGCGCGGTCAGCCGGTCCAGTTCGCGAGCCGCCGCGTCCACCCCCTCGGTGAGCAGCGCCCCCGGCACGTGCCCCTTGCGGCAGCCGGTCAGCACAAGCACGTGGTCGCGCAGCTCGGCGGCGACCTCCTCCAGCTCCCCGTACACCGGGCGGCCCTTCTCCCCACCGCGTAGCTGGGCGCGGGCGATGGTGGTGGCCAGCCGGGCGTACCCCTCGTGGCCGTGCGCGAGCACCAGCAGGTGCGCGCCGTGCGGGTCGGGCTCGCCGTTCTGCGGGCCGGGCAGCCCGAGGGACAGCTCCGCGCCGAAGATGGTCGGCAGGCCCAGCGTGCGGGCGGCCTCGGCGAAGCGGACCACCCCGTAGAAGCCGTCGTGGTCGGTGACGGCGAGCGCGGTGAGCCCCAGCCGGGCCGCCTCCTCGGCCAGCTCCTCCGGGTGGCTGGCACCGTCGAGGAAGCTGAAGTTGGTGTGCGCGTGCAGCTCCGCGTAGGGCACCACGCCGTCGGGGCGGGCCAGCTCCGGCGGCTGGTACCGCTCGCGCCGGCGACTCCAGGCCGGAGAGTCCCCACCGTCGGCGTCCACGGCGAGCGGGTCCACCACGTGCAGGTGCCGCTCCTCGCGCGACCGCCCGCCGCCGGAGCCGCCGCTGGCCCGCCCGGAGAGCACCCGCTCCAGCTCCGACCAGGGCATCTTCGGGTTGTGGAAGCTCACCTGGCCGCCACCTCGCCCGGCCAGAGCTTGATCGACTCGACCTCCTGAAAATCGGGCGGTCCGCACAGGCGGGACACCGCGGTTTTCAGGATGTCGAGTCGATCACGGCCCGGGGACCTGTGCTCAGTCATAGATCGCCTCCACCAGCCACTGCCCGGCCTCGACGGCGAGCAGCAGAGCGGTGCCGTCGGCGAGGCCGACCTGGAACCGGGCCCGACGGCGGGCCTCGGCCGGGGCCCACCACCGCTCGTCCACCGGCCACGGGCCGGCCCAGCCCACGATCTCCGCCGGCCGACCGGCGCCGACCACCAACCGAGCCGGTGGGGCGCTCACCGCCAGCCGCGCGCTGATCACCACCGGCTCGCCGGAAGCGTCGTGCACGGTCGCGGCGAGCGGGCTGGGCAGCACCACGGCGGGCGCGGGCGGCGGCAACCGGCCCGGCCACGGCGGAACTGCGCCCCCACCGTGGTCAGCGAGCCGACCGGCACCGCCGGCACGGCCACCGCCGGCACGGCCACCGCCGGCACGGCTACTGCCCGCACGGTCACTGCCCGCACGGCCACCGCCGGCACGGTCACTGCCCGCACGGCCACTGCCCGCACGGTCACTGCCCGCACGGCCACCGCCGGCACGGTCACTGCCGCCGGCACGGCCACCGCCGGCACGGCCACCGCCGGCACGGTCACTGCCCGCACGGCCACCGCCGGCACGGTCACTGCCGCCGGCACGGTCACTGCCCGCACGGTCAGCCCGGTCACCGCCGGTGGCCGGATCGGCGCCGGCAACGGCCGGGGGGCCGGGCCGGGCGGGGAGACGTTCGTCGCCCCACGGCACCAGTCGTACCTGGTCGGCCGGGGAGCGGCCCCCGCCGAGCACAGCGGTGACCACCGCCTCCGGGCCGAGGATGCCCTGCACCCGACTCAACGCCCGATGCGCCCGCTCCCGCTCCTCACCCGTCTCCCCCCAGAGGCCGGTCTGCAGGCCGGCCTGGGCGAGCACCCCGTCCGGGATCAGCCGCAGCCGGATGATGCCGGCCGTCGGCCGGGCCGGTCGGGCACCGGCGCGACCGTTGCTGCCGGAGAGCCAGCCGTCGAGCTGCCAGCGCACCCGGTCGGCGATGGCGGCGGCGGTGAGCAGGCCGTCGTGCCGCCACACGCGGTGCAGCTCCTGGCCGTGCTCGGTGACCGCCTCGATGCCGAGCCGGGTACAGGCCAGCCCGTGCCCGGCGAGCCGGTCGTGCAACTGCTCGGCCAACGCGCGGGCGGCGAACGCCGCAGCGTCGACCCGGTCGATCGGCTCGTCGTACGTGGAGGTCACCGTCAGGTCGGTCGGCGGCTGCCGGACGGCGAGCGGGCGGTGGTCCCGGCCGGCGGCCAGCCGATGGGCCAGCGCACCGTCGAACCCGAATCGGGCCAACACGTCGCCGGCCGGGAGCGCGGCGAAGTCGCCGAGGGTCCGCACCCCCAGCCGGCGCAGCAGATCGGCAAGTGCGGACCGGCCGAGCGCCTCGACCGGCATCCCGGCCAGGAACGCCGGTGTTCCGCCCGGCGCCACCACCCGGCCGGCGCGGGCGGCCAACCCCGCGGCGAACACCCCGTCGGCGATGCCCACCTGGCTCTCCACCAGACAGGACTGGGCGACGTGCTCGATGAGCCGTTCGGCGGCCGCCTCCTCGCCGCCGAGGTAACGACTCGGGCCTCGGGCGGCAACCGCACAGGCGCCCGGACGGACCACCTCGACCCCGGCGACCAGTTCCTCCAGCGCGGCGACCACCGGCTCGAACGCTCGGGTGTCCCGGCCCGGGTCGTACTCGATGACGGTGAGCTGCGGACAACGGCCCTGCGCCTCCCGCTTGCGCAGTCCTCGGCGTACGCCCTCGGCGCGTGCCCGCTCGGAGCAGGCGACCACCCGGTTGGCGTGCAGCACGACGACAGCCTCGGTGGCCGGCACTCCGTCGACGATCTCGGCGGCGAGCACCGGCCAGTCCGGGCACCACAACAGCAGGGTCCGGATCGGCGCGCCGGTCACCCCGAGCCGACCAGGGCGAGCGGCACGGACGGACGGCTCACTGTCGACCGCACCGTCCGGGGAATGACCCGCGTGAGTTCGGCGCCGGGGAGCCAGACCTTGATCTCCTTGGGTCGGGCGGCTGCTCCGCGCCCCCGCGCCGAGACGGTGACCTCCCGGCGACGCAGCCGTCCCCGGCCCTGGCCGAGCCCTTCCCAGACGCCACGGACCACCTGCAACGTCACGTCCGCGCCGTCCCACCTGCCGTACGGAACGAGCACACTGCCGCGCTGCCGGGCCCGCGCGGCCAGCCGGGTGGCGACCGAGGCGGAGACCGCGGCGGGTACGGCGGTGACCACGACGTCCACCCCGTCGATCAGCGCGGCGACAACGGTGGCCCACTCGGGGCCGGGATTCGGCACCAGAGCCAGCCGGTCCAGTGCGATGCCCAGCTCGGCTGCCGCACCCGCGCCGAACGTCGGCACGCCGACCACGGCGCACCACGAACCGGCCCGGGACGCCTCGGCCAGCAGGGCCAGCACCAGCGAGGTGCCGCCACTGCGTCGGGGCTGACCGGCGGCGACCGCGATCGTGCTGCCCCGGCGCAGGCCCCGGTTGGGCAGCAGGCCGGTCAGCTCGGGCGCGACCGGCAGCACCCGGTGGCCGCCGACCGGATCGGGTGCGCTCGCCGGACGTACCAGATCGGCAAGTGCGGCGGAACCGACCACCATGCGGCCCGCCATGGGACCAACCCCCCGTCGTTGCTGTGGAACAGATCAGGACCGACGCACCGTGACGCCGCCCGCCCGGCTTCCCTTCCAGGCGGTCGGCGTCACGGTGGGCTCACGCGGCGAGGCCGTCCAGGGCCGGTTGGTGCGCCACGCCGAGCGCGGTCTCCACCACCGTGACGAACTGTTCGGCGGCGCGGAGCAGATCGTCGGCCTCCCGGGCGCTGACCACCCGAGGGATGCCTGCTTCGGCGGCGGCTCGTTTGCTGGCCCCGGCGGCGAAGAACCGGGACCACTCGTCGAGCTCGGGGGCGACGGCGCAGAGCAGGACCCAGACGCTGGTGATCCGGTTACGCCGGCTCGGGGCGGGTCGGGCCCGGGCGGCGAGCAGGGCGGCCGCCGCGCGCAGCGCCGCCAGGTGGGCGGCCGCGTAGCGCAGGCCGTCTGGCCGGGTCTGGCCGGCCTCGACCAGCCCACGGCGGGCCAGGGTGAGGAGCTGGGCAGGGGTGCGGTGCGGCAGCACGTGCGCCGGCACCGTCGGTGCCTGAGCCGGGTTGGTCGGCATGGACTGTCTCCTCCACGTGGCCGGGGCGTCGGCCGGGGCAGTGGTGCCGCCGACGAGACGCCGAGGTCGGGTGGTGCGGAGGAAGACGCACCGGGGGCGGCCGGCCGGGTGTGGATGCTTCCCCACACCACACCCGGCCGGCGTACCGGCGGGTTCGTCGCCCGCCGCCCGGGGGTCGTGGGCGGCGAGCGACGCTCCTGCCTGATGGGACCGGGCTCGCGACTGCCCGGAAACCCAGGTGCGGCCCGCGAAGCCACACCGCCCGGAGCTGGCGCCGCGAAACACCGCGCTCCGGCTGGTTGGAACGGGCGTTCGAGGCAATCGAACACTCGTTCTAACTGCTGCTGACAGTACACCTCCCCTCCGACGAAAATGCAACGTGTGACGCGCCGTGGCTCGCCGTCGATGGACACCGGTGTGAAACGACGCACGGCAGACCGGGAAGAATGCCCCCATGCAGCCACACCCGAACGTACGGGCGGTGCAGGACGCGCTCGACGGGGCCGGGGCGCGCGACGGCGCCGGCCAGCCCAGCACGGTCCGCCTGCTGCCCGACGCGGTGCACACCGCGGCAGCCGCCGCCGAGGCGCTCGGCGTCGAGGTCGGCCAGATCGCCAACTCGCTGATCTTCGACGCGGACGACGCGCCGCTGCTCGTGCTCACCTCCGGCGCGCACCGGGTCGACACCGCCGGCCTGGCCGCGTCCATCGGAGTCACCCGGCTGCGCCGGGCCACCCCGGAGTTCGTTCGGGAGCACACCGGGCAGCCGATCGGCGGAGTCGCCCCGCTCGGGCACCCCCAGCCGCTGCGCACCGTGGTGGACACGGCGCTGGCGGCGTACCCGCAGATCTGGGCCGCGGGCGGCGTACCGCGGGCGGTCTTCCCGACCACCTACGCCGAGCTGCTGCGCGTCACCGCCGGCACCCCGGCCGAGGTGGCGTGAACGCCGTACCGGAGCTGGTCACCCTGCACGTGTGGCGGACCTCCCGGGGCGCGCTGCCCCGGGCGCTGACCCGGATGGCGGTGGACCCGCGTCGGCTGCGGGCCCTGCCGGGCGTCCGGTTCGGCAAGCTGCTGGGCACGGGGACCGGCACCGGCTTCGGGCCGGGTGACGCCGACCTGACCCGGTGGGCGGCGCTTACCGTCTGGGACTCCCCCGCCGCGGCGGCCGGCTTCGACGACTCGCCGGTCGGACGCGCCTGGGCGCGGATCGCCCACGCCCAGGCCCGGGTCGACCTGCGGCCGCTGAGCAGCCGGGGCGAGTGGTCCGGTCAGCGGCCGTTCGGCGAGCCGCCGGGCGGCCGGGTCAGCGGCCCGGTGCTGGCGCTGACCCGGGCCCGGTTGCGAGCCCGCCGGGCGGCCACCTTCTGGCGGGCGATCCCGCCGGTGGCCGCCGCCCTGCGCGACGCGCCCGGATTGCTGGCCCGGTTCGGCGTCGGTGAGGCCCCGCTGGGTTGGCAGGGCACGGTGAGCGTGTGGCGTGACCCGACGGACCTGGTGGCGTTCGCGTACCGTCACCCGGAGCATCGGGCGGCGATCATGCGAACCCCCACCGCGGGCTGGTACGCCGAGGAGCTGTTCGCCCGGTTCGAGGTACGCGACGTGGTCGGCGACCGGACGGTCCTCGGGTGGGTCGCCGACGACGACCAGGCGACAGTGAAGGGTGGACGGGCATGAGGTTGGTGCGCTGGACGCCGGACGATCTCGTCCGACGGCTGGACGACGTGGTGGCCGTCTACGGCGAGGCGATGGGATACCGCACCGACCTGCTGGAGGCCCGGCGCGGTTACATCGCCACCCACGTCCGCCGGCCCGGGTTCCGGGCCGTGGCCAGCCTGACCAGCGAGGGTCACCTCGCCGGCTTCGGGTACGGCTATCTGGGCGGTCCGGGCCAGTGGTGGCACGACCAGGTGTACCGGGCGCTGGACGGCCCGACCCGCAAGCGTTGGCTCACCCACTGCTTCGAGGTGGTCGAGCTGCACGTCCGCCCGCCGGCGCAGGGGCACGGGCTGGGCGCCAGGCAGTTGCGGGCGCTGCTCACGATGGCCGAGGGCGACACCACGCTGCTGTCCACCCCGGAGGCCGAGGAGCAGACCTCGCGGGCCTGGCGGCTGTACCGGCGGTTCGGCTTCGTCGACGTGCTGCGCGACTTCCACTTCCCCGGTGACGAACGGCCCTTCGGCGTACTCGGTCGAGATCTGCCGCTTGAGCCGTCCGCGTCATGACCCGGCGGATCTCCTGGACGCTGCTGGCCGTCCTGGTGCTCGCCCAGATCTGCTACCCGCTGACCACCGGCGCCACCCGGGCCGGGCTGACCGTGGCCACCGTCGTGCTCGGCTGGCTGCTCTCGGTCGGTCACGCGCTGCTCAGTCGCGGGCCCCGGGTCGCGGCGGCGCTTGTCGCGGTGGCCACCGGCGGTGGGTTCGCGATCGAGGCGATCGGGGTGGCCACCGGTGTGCCGTTCGGCAGCTACGACTACTCGGGTGAGCTGGGACCCAAGCTGGCCGGTGTGCCGTTGATCATCCCGTTGGCGTGGACCTGGATGGCCTGGCCGGCGTGGTTGGCCGCGGTCCGCCTGACCGGCGGCAGCGGCACGCCGACCGGCAGCGGCACGCCGACCGGAAACGGCACGACGGTCGGCCGGTGGGTGGGCAGGATCGCGTTGGCCGCGGTGGGGTTGGCCGCCTGGGATCTCTTCCTCGACCCGCAGATGGTCGCCGAGGGCTACTGGGTCTGGCGGGACGCCGTCCCGGCGCTGCCCGGCCTGGCCGGCATCCCGGTCAGCAACTACCTGGGTTGGCTGCTCTTCGCGGTGCTGCTGATGAGCGCGCTGCGCCCGCTGGCCGGGCCGGCCGCCGAGCACACCGATCGGCGGGACCATCCGATGATCGCGCTGTACCTGTGGACGTACTTCTCCAGCATCCTGGCCCACGCGGTCTTCCTGGACCTGCCCGCGTCGGCGCTCTGGGGCGCGGCCGGCATGGCGGTCACCGCCGTGCCGTTGGCGGTGACCCTGCTGCGCGCCCGCCGGCCCCACCACGCGCGCCGGGACGACCACCAACCGCACCGTCCCGGCGTCGACGCGACCCGATGATCGTCCTGGTCGCCCTGCTGCTCGCCGTCGCCGCGCTGACCGGGCACACCTGGGTCAACGCCGCCGGATGGCTGCGCCGACCCACCGACCGGCCCGACGACGTCGACGAGCCGGTGGCCGTCCTGCTGCCGCTGCGCGACGAGGCCACCCGCGTCACGCCCTGCCTCCGCGCCCTGCTCGCCCAGCGTGGCGTGCCGGCGCTGCGCATCGTGATCCTCGATGACGGTTCCACCGACGGCACCGCCGACGTGGTCCGCGCGGTCGTCGGCGACGACCCGCGGGTCACCCTGCTCAGCGGGGTCGCCCCGCCGCCGGGCTGGCTGGGCAAGCCGCACGCCTGCTGGCAGTTGGCCACCCGGGCCGACCCGTCGGCCACCGCGCTGGTCTTCGTCGACGCCGACGTGGTGCTCGCTCCGCACGCCGTGGCCGCCGCCGTCACCGAGCTGCGCGCCGCCCGCGTGACGCTGCTCTCGCCGTACCCCCGGATCGTGGTGGCGACGGCCGCCGACCGGCTCGTACAGCCGCTGTTGCAGTGGTTGTGGTTGACCTTCCTGCCGCTGCGGGCGATGGAGCGCTCGCGGCGGCCGTCGCTGGCCGCGGCGGGCGGGCAGTTCCTGGTGGTGGACCGGGCCGGCTACACCGCCGCCGGCGGTCACGCCGCCGTCGCCGACAAGATCCTGGAGGACGTCGAGCTGGCCCGGGCGCTCAAGCGCGCCGGCGGGCGGATCGCCCTGGCCGACGGCTCCCGGCTGGCCACCTGCCGGATGTACGACGACTGGCCGCAACTGCGCGACGGGTACTCGAAGTCGCTCTGGGCGTCGTTCGGGCACCCCGGCGCGGCGGCCGCCGTGGTGACGCTGCTGCTCCTGCTCTACACCGCCCCGCCGCTGGTCGCGCTGGTCGGCCTCGTGGCCGGCTCGGCGCAGGTGGCCGTCGTGGGGCTGGCGGGCTACCTGCTCGGGGTGGCCGGACGGGTGCTCACGGCCCGCGCGACAGGCGGCCGGTGGTGGCCCGACGCGCTCGCACACCCCGTGTCGGTCGTGGTCCTCGGTTGGTTGACGCTGCGGTCGTACCATCTGCGAAAGCGACGCCGCCTGACCTGGCGGGGTCGCCCGGTCAGCTAGGAGGCGCGGCATGGCGCGGATCGTGGTCGTCGGCGCCGGGGTGGGTGGCCTCGCCACCGCCGCCCGGCTGGCCGCAACCGGGCACCAGGTGACCGTCTTCGAGGCCGCCGACACGGTCGGCGGCAAGCTCGGCAGGTACGCGCACGACACCCCGGCCGGGGCGTTCCACTTCGACACCGGGCCGAGCCTGCTCACCCTGCCGCAGGTCTTCCACGACCTGTTCGAGGCGACCGGGGCGAAGCTCGACGAGTACCTGGACCTGGCGCCGCTGGACCCGATCGTCCGGCACGTCTTTCCCGGTGGCGGCCCTTCCCTGGATTCGTGCGCCGACCCGGTGGAGTTCGCCACCCGGATCGGAGCTGCCCTCGGGGACCGGGCGGCGGCCGACTGGCAGCGACTGTGGCACCGCGCCGAACGGGTGTGGCAGGCCTCCGAACGGGACATCCTGCGCCGTACCGTCGACTCCCCCCGCGACCTCGCGTCGCTGGCCTGGCGCGTCGGTGACCTGGCCGCCATCGCCCCGGGCCGCACCCTGCGCGGCCTGGGCCGCCGGCACCTGTCCGACCCGCGGCTGCGGATGCTGTTGGACCGGTACGCCACCTACACCGGCGCCGACCCGCGCCGGGCGCCGGCGGCGCTTGTCGCGGTCCCCTACGCCGAGCTGACCTACGGCGGGTGGTACCTGCGTGGCGGGCTGGGCACGCTCGCCGACGCGCTGCTGACCCGCTGCCTGGACCTCGGCGTGGTCGTGCAGACCGGCACCGCGGTGACCCGGATCGACGCGGCGGGCGGGCGGGTGCACGGGGTACGCCTCGCCGGCGTCACCGCGCCGGTGCCCGCCGACGTGGTGGTGGCAAACGTCGACGCGCTCACCGTCTACCGCGACCTGCTGCCACACGCGCGCCGGCTGGCCACGTTGACCGACCGCAGCCTCGCCGGTTTCGTGCTGCTGCTCGGCGTCTCCGGCGACACCGGCCTGGCGCACCACAACGTCTTCTTCCCGCGCGACTACGACGCGGAGTTCGACGCGGTCTTCGGCGACCCGGGGCGGGGCGTACGGGCCCGGCCGGCGACCGACCCGACGGTGTTCGTCACCGTGGCCGACGACCCGATGGTCCGCCCGGCCGGGCACGAGGCGTGGTTCGTGCTTGTCAACGCCGCCCGGCAGGGCACCGCCGGTGGCGCGGTCGACTGGCGACGCCCGGGGCTGGCCGACGCGTACGCCGACCGGATCCTGGACGTCCTGGCCGAGCGCGGCGTCGACGTGCGGGACCGGTTGCTGTTCCGCGAGGTGCGGACCCCGGCCGACCTGGACGCGGCGACCGGTGCGCCGGGCGGCACGATCTACGGCACCGCCGGTGGGCTGCTCCGCCCGGCCAACCGGGGCCCGGCGCACGGGTTGTGGCTGGTGGGCGGCTCCAGCCACCCCGGCGGCGGCCTGCCCATGGTGACCCTCTCCGCGCAGATCGTCGCCGACGAGATCGGCCCCGCCTGGTAGGACGCCCGCTCAGCTCAGCCGGCGTCGAGCAGGGCGCGGCGGACGGTGGAGAGCAACTGCCCCAGCCCGAAGCCGGCCAGCAGCACCCACACCGCCGTCGCCATGGTGATGGTGCCGGCGGCCAGGTCCGGTTCGATCAGACCGGCCAGCCCGGCGACCACCAGGCCCGCCAGCGCGACCGAGACCCGGGTGGGTCGTTCGCCGACGGTCACCGCGCCGAGGTCGCGCATCCCGGCGGAGACCGCGCGGGCCCGGACGTACTCGTGCAGCCAGGACAGCGCGCCGCCCGCCACGACAAGCGCGCCCGGCGCGCCGACCAGCCAGAACGCCAGCAGCCACGCCACCTCGCCGAGCCGGTCGGCAAGCGAGTCGTAGACGTAGCCGAGCCGCGTGGTGCGGCCGGTGGCGACCGCCACCGCGCCGTCCACGCTGTCGGCCACCGCGGCGAGCAGCACGAACAGCGCGCCGAGGAACGGGCCGTCGCCGGGCCGGGTCGCCAGCAACGGTACGCAGAAACAGAGCAGCACCCCCACCACGGTGACCGGGGTGGGGCCGACCCGCAGCCGACCCAGCACATACCCGACGTGGTACGCGAACCGCAGCCAGGCGCGCACCACCGGCGCGGCGACCCGCGGGTCGAACCCGCCGTGCAACCGCGCCCACGCCGTGGCGTACTGGTCCCAGTTCAGCTGTGTGCCCACCTGAGGATCAACCGTAGTGCCGGGCATCAGGTGTCGCAGACTCCGGGTTCACACCCGCGCGCCGGCCTTGAGGTTCTGCCAGACCTCCCGGGTGGCGGTGGACCGGTTGAGGGTGATGAAGTGGATTCCCGGAACGCCCTCGTCCAGCAGTCGACGGCACATGTCGCTGGCCTGCTCGATGCCGAGCCGGCGCACCGCCTCCGGGTCGTCGGCCACCCGCTCGAAGCGCTCCGCCAGCGCCGGCGGGAAGGGCGCCCCGGACAGCTGCACGGACCGCTCGATGGTGCCGATCTGGGTCACCGGCATCACCCCGGCCAGGATGGGGGTGTCGCACCCGGCGGCGGCCACCCGGTCGCGCAGACGCAGGTAGTCGTCGGCCTCGAAGAACATCTGCGTGATCGCGAACTCGGCGCCGGCCCGGCACTTGCTGACGAACTGCGCGGTGTCGCTTGCCACGTCGGGCGAGCGGGGGTGCTTGTACGGGAAGGCCGCCACACCAACGCTGAAGTCGCCGGAGTCGCGCACCAGCCGGACCAGGTCCTCGGCGTAGTCGACGCCCTCGGGATGCCGGACCCACTCGCCGCCCGGGTTGCCCGGCGGGTCACCGCGTACGGCCAGCACGTTGCGCACCCCGACCCCGGCGAGGCGGCCGATCACGTGCCGCAGCTCGGCCACCGAGTGGTTGACAGCGGTCAGGTGCGCCATCGGCAGCAGGGTGGTGTCGGTGGCGATCCGCTCGGTCACCGCGACTGTGGTGTCCCTGGTCGAACCGCCCGCGCCGTAGGTGATCGACACGAACGACGGACGCAGCGACTCCAGCTCACGGATCGCCTGCCAGAGCAGCCGCTCCCCCGCCTCGGTCTTGGGCGGGAAGAACTCGAACGAGAAGGTCGGCTGGCGGTCACGGATGAGCTCCCCGATCGCCGGCTGCGGATTGGGGAGTACCGAGGGAAGACCGAGCGCCACGACCCGACTCTAGCGGGCGACGCCATCGACACCCAGACGCTTCCCACCGGCGGGGAAGACCGTCGTACCCCGGAGGTAGGAAGGAGGGGCGCGGGAGGGGCGGTGAGGGCCGGCCCGGGGGTCCGGCGCGGGGGTCATCGCAGCCGAGAGGTGCACCGGTCCCGTCCGCTCGGACGGGCGGGGTGTCACCGCGCCCACGCCCCGCCGGGAGGACCCATGACCTCGCCCCCACCACCGACCCGTACCCCGCTCGGGCCGCTCCTGGTCCGGCTGCGGCTGGCCCGGGGTTGGAGCCAGCGGCGCACCGCCGCCGAGTTGTGCGCCGCCGCGGGCGTGCCGACGTTGAGCCGCCACGAGGTGTCCCGGTGGGAACGGCAGCGACGCGTGCCCGGAGGGTTCTGGCTCGGTTGGCTCGCCGCCGTGCTGGACGTGCCGCTGGTGGTGCTGGCCGAGGAGGCCGCGCGCACCCGCCGAACCCGCCGGGCGGCAGCCGCCGGGCCGGGCCGGCGCGGGGTGGCGGGTGCACGGCCGGCCGGCCGGGCCGGTCCGGGTCACGCCGACGGGCGTCCCGGCGGGACTGCGCGTGGCGGTGGAGCACGATCCAGGGCGACCCGCTAGCGTCGTGGCGTGACCCACGCTGCTCCTGTGTCTCCCGTCGACCGTGCCGGCCTGCGGGAGCGGGTCGACAAGGCGCTCACCGAGTTCCTGGCCGCCCAGCGGGCCCGGTTGACCCGGGTGGACGAGGCCCTCGTCCCGGTGGCGGAGGCGATCGAAGCCTTCGTGCTCGGTGGCGGCAAGCGTCTGCGCCCGGCCTTCGCGTACTGGGGATTCCGGGGCGCCGGCGGGGTGGACGACGACCAGGTTCTGACCGCCCTCGCGGCGCTGGAGTTCGTGCAGGCCAGCGCCCTGATCCACGACGACCTGATGGATCGTTCCGACACCCGGCGCGGCGAGCCGGCGGTGCACCGGCGGTTCGCCACCCGACACCGGGCGGCCGGCTGGGGCGGCGACCCGGACGGGTTCGGCGACGCCGCCGCGATCCTCCTCGGCGACCTCTGCCTGGTGTGGTCCGACGAGCTGCTGCACTCCGCCGGCCTGGACCTGCGGGCGGTGGCCCGGGCCCGGCCGGTCTTCGACGAGATGCGCACCGAGGTCACCGTCGGGCAGTACCTCGACGTGCTGACCCAGGTCACCGGGGACACGTCTGTGGAACGGGCCAGCAAGGTCGCCCGGTACAAGTCGGCGAAGTACACAGTCGAACGTCCGCTGCTGCTCGGCGCCGCGCTTGCCGACGCCGGGGAGGACGTCCGGACGACCTATTCGGCGTACGGCTTGCCGCTGGGCGAGGCGTTCCAGCTCCGCGACGATGTGCTGGGGGTCTTCGGCGATCCGGCGCAGACCGGCAAGCCGGCCGGGGACGACCTGCGCGAGGGCAAGCGCACCTATCTGGTGGCGGCGGCCGTGGAGGCCACCGACGACGCGGGCCGGGAGCTGCTGCTCGGTCGCCTCGGCGACCCGAACCTGGACGAGCAGGGCGTAGGCCAGCTCCGCGAGCTGATCGACGCGAGTGGGGCACTGGCCCGCACCGAGCAGCGCATCGTCACGCTCACCGACTCCGCGCTGGCCGCGTTGACGGCCGTCGACCTGGACACCGAGGCCCGCCAGGCCCTGGTAGACCTGGCCATAGCCGCAACCCGCCGAGCCGACTAACCCGGCGCCACCTCCCCCCTTCCCCCCGCCCCCCGCCCCGCCCCCGCCCGCGCCCGCGCCCCGCCCCCGCCCCGCCCCCGCCCCCGCCCCCGCCCGCGTTGATCATGAAGTTATTGCCGCTCGCCTCGGCGTGTCGTGGCAATAACTTCATGATCAACGCGGGGAACGGGCCGGGGAGGCAGGGGAACGGGCCGGGGAGGGTGGGGAGGGGCCGGGGAGGGTGGGGTTAGAAGCCCAGGGCTTGGGCTCGGCGTTTGACCTCGCGGGCCTGGTCGCCGGAGAGGGCGGCGGCGGGGGTGTTGCCGGGGAGCGTGTCGTCCGGCTCGTAGAGCCAGCGCAGCGCCGCCTCGTCGTCGTAGCCGTTGTCGGCGAGCAGGTTGAGCACGCCGGGCAGGTGCTTGAGAACGACATCGTTGGCCACCAGCTCCGCGGGAATCCGGCGGATGCCGTCGCGGCGGACCGCCAACAGCTCCCGGTCGCGGATCATCTGGTGCACCTTGCTGATCGACACATCGAGTCGCTCGGCGACGTCGGGCAGGGCGAGCCAGCCCGCCGGGTCGGTGGGGCCGGCGAGCTCGGGGCCGGGTACGGCCTGGTCGGGTACGGATTCGGTCACCCGATCACCCTGCCACGCCGTCGCCGGCGAGGACCACCGGCACCCCGCACGAGCGGTCCGAGCCCACAGGCGATCACAACGGGACGGACCAGGTACGGCTCCTGGCTGTAGCATCCTGTTCAACTCCCACCGACTGGACACATAGACTCCCTGCCGATGGACACACAGGTCGCCGACACGTTGCTGGGCTCGCTGATCGACGGGCGCTACCGCATTCGCGGTCGCGTGGCCCGTGGCGGCATGGCGACCGTGTACACCGCCACCGACGAACGCCTCGAGCGCACCGTCGCGGTCAAGATCATTCACCCGACCCAGGCGCCCGAGGCGCGGGCTCGGATCGCCAACTTCGTGGCCCGGTTCACCGACGAGGCGAAGACCATCGCCCGGCTGACCCACCCGAACGTGGTCGCGGTCTACGACCAGGGCACCCACGCCGGCCTGCCGTACCTGGTGATGGAGTACGTCCGCGGCCGCACACTGCGCGACGTGCTGGCCGAGCGACACCGGCTCAACCCGGACGAGGTGCTGGCCATCGCCGAGCAGATGCTCGCCGCGATCGCCGCCGCGCACCGGGCCGGCCTGGTGCACCGCGACGTCAAACCGGAGAACGTCCTGGTCGCCGAGGCGCCCACCGGCGGCGTCGCCAACCTGGTGGACAGCGTCGTCAAGGTGGCCGACTTCGGGTTGGCCCGGGCGGTCGAGGCGAGCGCCGACGACGAGCAGGGCAACCAACTGATGGCCACCGTGGCATACGTCGCCCCGGAGCTGGTCACCGAGGGTCGGGCCGACCCGCGCACCGACGTCTACTCGGCAGGCATCGTGCTGTTCGAGATGCTCACCGGTCGAGTGCCGTACGACGGGGACCGTCCGGTGGACGTGGCCTGGCAGCACGTCGACCGGGACGTGCCGGCGCCCTCGACGCTGGTGCCCGGCCTGCCGCCGGCGCTCGACGGCCTGGTGCAGCGGGCCACCCGGCGTGATCCCGCCGCCCGGCCCGCCGACGCCGGAGCGCTGCTGGCCGAGGTCCAGGTCGCCCGGGATCGCCTGGGTGACGTCAACAGCACCAGCACCGCCGTACTGCGTCGGGTGACGGACGAGCCGCCGGTCTCCCAGCCGACGATGATGGTCGCCACGGTCCGCCCGGCCGAACGGCCGACCTGGGCCCGGCTGCCCGAGGGCGGCAGCCAGGGGCCGGGCCGGCGACGGGCCGCACCGGAGCCGGACGAGGGCCTGGGTGCCCGGCTTGCCGCGCTGCGCAGCGCCGTGATGGGCAACCCGCGCGGCCGGTTGGCCGTCGCCGCCGTGGTGGTGACGCTGGGCCTGGTGGCGGCGCTGGGCGGCTGGTGGTTCGGTGTCGGCCGCTACACGTCCGCCCCGCAGCTGGTCAGCCTGAGCAAGACCGACGCGCAGGCCCAGGCCGACCGCGCCGGCCTGACCCTGGCGTACGGGGAGCCGCGCTACGACGAGAAGGCTCCGAAGGACAGCGTCCTCGGTCAGGACCCGGCATCGGCCAGCAAGATCGTCAAGGGGGGCACGATCACCCTGACCCTCTCGCTGGGTCCGGAGCGCTTCCCGGTGCCGGATGTGATCGGCAAGGAGTACGAGCTGGCCGAGGCCGATCTGGTCAACGCCAAGCTGGTGGTGGCCAAGGGCGCTTCCCGCTACGACGACACCCTGCCGGCCGGCGTCGTCCTGGACAGCTCCCCGAAGGTGGGCGCCGAGGTCAAGCCGGGCACGAAGATCACGCTCATCCTGAGCCGCGGCCGGGCGCCGGTGTCGGTGCCGAACCTGGTCGGCAAGAGCCTCGCCGAGGCCCGGGCCACCCTGAGCGGGCTCGACCTGAAGCCGGTGGAGACCTACAAGGACTCCGACAAGCCCAAGGACGAGATCCTCGGCCAGAGCCCGGCCGACGGGACGGGCGTGGAGAAGGGCGCCCAGGTCAAGTTGGACGTCAGCAAGGGTCCGCCGCTGGTCGTGGTGCCCAGGGTCATCGACCTGCCCTGTCAGCAGGCCAAGCAGGTGCTGGAGAGCCAGGGCTTCCCGGTGACGGTCGCGCTCAACCCGAACGCGGTGGCCCGGATCCAGGCTCCCGGCGAGAATTCGCAGGTGCCGCCGGGCACCCCGGTCGTCATCACGTGCTTCTGATGACCGCGGTCTCCTCGCGTCCGGTGGGCGCGCACACTACGACCTCCGGCGGGCTGGCCCGGGCGGCCCTGCCGTACCTCGACGCGATCGGCGCCGAGGCCGTCCAGGTGTACGTCTCCAACTCGCGAGGCTGGGCGCTGCCTCCGGGCGACCCGGCGCAGGACGCGCTGTTCCGTGAGGGCTGCGTCGAGCGGGGCATCCCGGCGTTCATCCACGCCTCGCTGCTGGTCAACCTGGGCTCGCCCACGGCCGCCACGGTCGAGAAGTCGGCGCAGACGCTCGCGCACGCGTTGCGCCGGGGCGTGGCGATCGGCGCGCGGGCGGTGGTGTTCCACGCCGGCAGCTCGGTCGACGAGGGGCACGCCGAGGCGGCGATGCGGCAGGTCCGCCGGGAGCTGCTGCCCCTGCTCGACTGGACCGCCGAGGCCGGTGGGCCGATGCTGCTGGTCGAGCCGAGCGCCGGCGGCGGCCGCTCGCTCGCCTCCCGCGTGGAGCAGCTCGGGCCCTACCTCGACGCGGTGGACCGGCACCCGATGCTGGGAGTCTGCTTCGACACCTGCCACGCCTGGGCCGCCGGGCACGACCTGGCCGCCGAGGGCGGCATGACGGCGACCCTGGACACACTGGTGGCCACCGTGGGGTCCGACCGGTTGCGGCTGGTGCACGCCAACGACTCGAAGGATCTGTGCGGCTCCACCCGGGACCGGCACGAGAACATCGGCAAGGGCAGCATCGGCGAGCCGGCCTTCGCGGAGCTGATGACCCACCCGGCCACCGCCGGCGTCCCGATCGTGGTGGAAACCCCCAGCGAAAAGCACGAGGGTCACGCGGCCGACATCGCAACCCTCACCCGCCTGCGCCCCTGACCGGCCCACTGCTCGTCGATCAAGAGGTTTGCGTCAGATTCTGGCCTGCGAATGACGCAAACCTCTTGATCAACTGCGGTCTCGGGGTCAGGCGGCCAGGATCGTGGTCAGAGCGGTGGCCGCTCGATTGATCGCGGCGTCGTCGATGCCCATGTGAGTGACCAGGCGGGCGGTACGGGGGCCGAGCACCGAGACCAGTACGCCCTCCGCACGCGCGGCGACGGCGAGAGCGCGGGCGTCCAACGCGTGCTTGGTCAGGTCCAGCGGGACGAGATTGGTGCGGACCGTGCTGGCGAGCACCCCGAACGGCGCGATCGCCTCGGCGAGCCGGGCCGCCCTCGCGTGGTCCTCGGCCAGCCGGTCGACGTGGTGCGCGAGAGCGTACCGGCCGGCGGCGGCGAGGATGCCGGCCTGACGCATGCCGCCGCCCATCCGCTTGCGGATCATCCGAGCCCGTTCGATCTTCTCCGCGCTGCCCACCACCAGCGAGCCGACCGGCGCGCCGAGCCCCTTGGAGAGGCAGACGGACAGCGTGTCGAAGAGCCGGCCGTACTCGGTCAGCGGCACCCCGTCGGCGACGTGCGCGTGCCAGATCCGGGCGCCGTCGCAGTGCAGGGCCACCCCCGCCTCGTCGGCGACACCGCGCAGTTCCCGCAGGGTGGCCAGCGGGATCACGCCACCACCGCCCCGGTTGTGAGTCTGCTCGACGGCGATCGCGCGGGTGGGCACGGCGAAGTAGCCGTCCGGACGGATCATCCGGGCCACCAGCTCCGGGTCGATGTCCGCGCCGACCGCCGGCCAGGTCCGCGAGGAGATTCCGCCGTACGTGGCGGCGGCCCCGATCTCGTACGTGACGACGTGCGCGTCGGCGTCGCAGAGCAGCTCGTCGCCGGGCGACACCAGCAGTTGCAGGGCGATCTGGTTGGCCATCGACCCACTCGGGGCGAAGAGCGCCGACTCGTGCCCGAACAGCGCGGCGACCTCCGCCTCCAGCGCGTTGACTGTGGGGTCCTCGCCGTAGACGTCGTCGCCGACCTCGGCGGCGGCCATCGCCTCCCGCATACCGGCGGTCGGCCGGGTCACCGTGTCGGACCGCAGGTCCACGAACGCCTCAGCCATGATCATCCCTTCGTCCACCGACCGTGGCTGGACGATTCAGCCACGGAGTCAGCCTTTCGGCTGCCGACTGCGGGGCTCGCAAGCTCACTCCTCGCGTCAGCCACGGAGCATCTCCGCCACGAGGAAGGCCAACTCCAGCGACTGCTGGGTGTTCAGCCGCGGATCGCAGGCGGTCTCGTACCGGTCGGGCAGGTCGAGGTCCTCGATGCCCTGGGCGCCGCCGAGGCACTCGGTGACGTCCTCACCTGTCAACTCGACGTGGATGCCACCCGGGTGGGTGTCCAGGCCACGGTGCACCTCGAAGTAGCCGAGCACCTCGTCGACGATCCGGTCGAAGTGCCGGGTCTTGTAGCCGTTTGACGACTCGTGGGTGTTGCCGTGCATCGGGTCGCACTGCCAGACCACCTTGGCGCCGGACGCGGTGACCTTGGCGACGATCGGCGGCAGCGCGTCCCGGACCCGGTGGTTGCCCATCCGGCTGATCAGGGTGAGCCGGCCGGGGACGTTGTCCGGGTTGAGCTTCTCGCACAGCTCGATGGCCTCGTCCGGGGACGTGGTCGGGCCGAGCTTGACGCCGATCGGGTTGGCGATCCGGGAGATGAAGTCGATGTGCGCGCCGGTGATCTGCCGGGTGCGCTCGCCGACCCAGAGGAAGTGCCCGGACAGCCCGTACGCCCGGCGGTCGGAGACCCGGGTGAGCGCCCGGTCGTACTCCAGGGCGAGGGCTTCGTGGGAGCAGTAGAGGGTGACCGTCCGCAACGCCTCGTCGTCGGTCATCCCGCAGGCCCGGATGAAGGCCAACGCCCGGTCGATCTCCCGGGCGATCGCCTCGTAGCGCTCCCCCGCCGGGGAGGTCCGGACGAAGCCCTTGTTCCAGTCGTGCACCGCGTGCAGGTCGGCGAGCCCACCGGCGAGGTACGCCCGCAACATGTTCATCGCGGCGGCCGAGTTGGCGTACGCCCGGATCATGCGCTGCGGGTCGGCGACCCGGGCGGCCGGGTCGGCCTCCAGCGAGTTGATCATGTCGCCGCGGTAGGCGGGCAGGCCACGTGCGTCGGTCGGCAGCGAACGGGGCTTGGTGTACTGGCCGGCGACCCGGGCGACCTTGACCACCGGCAGCGACGCGCCGTAGGTGAGCACGATCGCCATCTGGAGCAGGGTACGGGCGTTGGCCAGCAGGTGGCTCTCGGTGTTGTCGACGAAGGTCTCGGCGCAGTCACCGCCCTGGAGCAGGAACGCCTTGCCTTCACAGACCAGGGCCAGCTTCTGTCGGAGCTGGTCCACCTCATAGGGCGCGACGACCGAGGGCACGGTGTCGAGCACCTTGCAGACCTGGGCGACGGCGGCCGGATCGGACCACGGTGGGATCTGCTCGCGGGGCAGGTCCCGCCAGCGATCCAGACCGAGGGCGGCGTCCTCGGCGGAGTCGACGGTCGGACGGCTGGTCTGCAGGCCCGGGCTGCCCACCGCGGGATGGCTCAGCTGATGCCACTCATGGCGCATGAGAGAAAGCGTACGGCGACCGTGGGCGTGCCCGGGCGGCGAGGGGGACGGTTCCGGCAGATGGGAGATCAAAATCCCTGGCTCTGCTCTGGAGGCGGCGAGGGCTAACCCTTGGGGCGCGGTGGGACTGCCGGCGACGACGGGGCGGTCGTCCTGCCCGGGGCCTCCCCTGCGATGCACCAGTCGCCGCCGTCACGGGTGACGGTGAACACCAGCGGGCGGGTGACCTTGCTCTTGCCGGCGGTGACCGAGACCGAGACGCTCACCTCCTGGCCGCGCGGGCCGGACCGGACGCCGGTGATGGTCGCCGCGGGCACCTGGAAGTGGTCGGCGAAGTCGCCGTTGGGGCCGGTTGCGGCGAGGTCGAACCCGTCGTGCAGCAGCTCGCAGAGCTGGCTGCGGCCGGCGGCGACGTCCTTGGCGGTCATCGCGTCGAGGTACGCCTGCACGCGCTCGCGGGAGCGGGTGCCGGCCTCCTCGGCGGGGGCCTTCGCGGGCTCGGCTGTCGACTCGTCCTCGTCACCGCCGCCGATCCCGCAGCCGACCAGGGCTGCCGGGAGCAGCACCAGCCCGGCGGCGGTCGCCGCCAGCCTGCGGTGAATCGGGCGCATGACCACCTCCGTCGACGGGAAATCGAGACGTGCCGAGCCGCGAGTCTGCCACATCGGGCCCGACCCACCCAAGGCCGGCGGTCCGGCCGCCCACCCACGGCCGGCGACCAGGCCGACCGACCCACGGCCGGCGACCCGGTCGACCCACCCACGGCCGGCGACCCGGTCGACGCTTGGCGTCGACCGGGTCGCTGCGTCACGGGCGAGGAGAGGCGGTGCGGGCCCCTCCCCGCTCGTGTGGGTGGTGCGCCGACCTTCGGCTCAGCCGAGGCCGCCCTTGATGGCGCCGATGAGCTCGCCGTTGCTGGTGTCACCGGAGAGCTCCCAGAAGAACGCGCCACCGAGGCCCTGGTTGTTCGCGTACGTCATCTTGCCGTTGATGGTCGACGGGGTGTCGTAGCTCCACCAGTTGTTGCCGCACTTGGCGTACGCGGTGCCGGCGACCGTGCCGGTGGCCGGGCAGGTGTTCTTGAGGACCTTGTAGTCCTCGATGCCCGCCTCGTAGGTGCCCGGCGCCGCGCCGGTGGCGCTGCCGCCCGGTGCGGCCTGCGTGACGCCCGTCCAGCCCCGACCGTAGAAGCCGATGCCGAGCAGCAGCTTGTTGGCCGGGACGCCCTTGCTCTTGAGCTTCTGGATCGCCGCGTCGGAGTTGAAGCCCTGCTGCGGGATGCCGGTGTACGAGGTGAGCGGCGAGTGCGGGGCGGTGGGGCCCTGGGCGTTGAAGGCGCCGAAGTAGTCGTACGTCATCGGCATGAGCCAGTTCAGGTTGCCGATGGCGCCGGCGTAGTCGGTGGCGTCGATCTTGCCGCCGTTGCTGCCGTCCGCGGTGATCGCGGCGGTGACCAGGGCGCTGGAGCCGAACCTCGACCGCAGCGCGCCGATCACGTTCTTGAACGCGTTGGGGCCGCTGGTGTCGCAGCTCAGACCGCAGGCGTTGGGGTACTCCCAGTCGACGTCGATGCCGTCGAAGACGTCGGCCCAGCGCGGGTCCTCGACCAGGTTGTAGCAGCTCTCGGCGAACGCGGCCGGGTTCTGCGCGGCCTGGGTGAAGCCGCCGGACCAGGTCCAGCCACCGAACGACCAGATCACCTTGAGGTGCGGGTTCAGCTGCTTGAGCTTGCGCAGCTGGTTGAAGCTGCCCCGCAGCGGCTGGTCCCAGGTGTCGGCGACGCCGTCCACGCTCTCCGCCGCGGTGTACGCCTTGTCGTAGTCGGCGTAGCTGTCACCGATGGTGCAGCGGCCGCCTGTGGTGTTGCCGAAGGCGTACAGGATGTGGGTCAGCTTGGCGGCCGAGCCGCTGGTCTGGATGTTCTTGACGTGGTAGTTGCGCCCGTAGACGCCCCACTCGGCGAAGTAGCCGACAACCTTCTTGCCGCCCGTGTTCGGCGGGGTGGTGGTCGGCGGGGCCGTGGTCGGGGGTGCCGTGGTGGGCGGGGCCGTGGTGGGCGGGGCCGTGGTCGGCGGCGCGGTAGTGGCCGGCGGGGTGGTCGGAGTGCCACCGCCGCCGCACGGCGCGCCGTTGACGGTGCAGTTCAGCGGCGCCTTGTAGGCGCCGGTGCCGTTGTAGCCCCAACTGAACGAGGTGCCCGGCGCGAGCCCGCCGGCCCAGCTCTTCTTGACCGCGACGTAGTGGTTGCCGCTGCTGGTGACGTCGGCGTCCCACGCGCTGCTGATGGTGGTGCCCGACGGCAGGTCGAACTCGATGCGCCAGGTGGCGACCGTGGCGCTGGAACCGTTGGTCACGGTCACCTTCGTCTCGTGACCGGTCCCCCAGTCCTGCGCCTTGGTGAACGTGGTGGTGACCGTGCCGGCGCCGAACGCGGTCGTCATCGGCACCGCCGCGACGGTCACGGCGACCACGGCACCGGCCCAGAGGGCCCGGCGGAGCGATCTTGTCATGAGGCGTCTCCCGAACTGTTAGGAAACTTTCCAAAAGAGATGGTGAGACGGTACTCACGCCGTCATCACTTCGTCAAGATGTCCATGTTTCGATTTCCTCTGGTGCGTGGAGTGCCCCTGCCCACCCCGTCTCGCGGCTCCTCACGCTGCGCGTAGCCTCGGCCCATGACCGTCTTCGACATCCCGATCGACGCCCTCAGCGGCGGGCCCGCCGACCTCGCCCAGTACCGGGGCCGGGCGCTGCTGGTGGTCAACGTCGCCTCCCGCTGCGGCCTCACCCCGCAGTACGCAGGCCTCCAGACCCTCGCGGACACCTACGGCGAGCGTGGCCTGGTGGTGCTGGGCGTGCCGTGCAACCAGTTCGCCGGGCAGGAGCCGGGCACCGCCGCCGAGATCAGCGACTTCTGCCAGGTCAACTACGGGGTGACCTTCCCGCTGACCGAGAAGGTCGACGTGAACGGGCCCGACCGGCACCCGCTCTACGACGCGCTTGTGGAGACTCCGGACGCCGACGGGCACACCGGGGACGTCCGCTGGAACTTCGAGAAGTTCCTGGTGGCCCCGGACGGCACGGTCGCGGCCCGCTTCGCCCCCACTGTCGAGCCGGAAGCAGAAGACCTCCGCACCGCCATCGAGAAGACCCTCCCCACCCCCGCCTGACTCCCTCCGGCTCAGCCCGCCGCCCACCGGAGGAGTGGAACGTTCCCGCAGGACCGGTCGGCGGTGCGCCTGAGCAGTACGTTGTGCACGACCCGCTCGTGGCGCGGCCGGGGTTCGGTGTTGGACCGCCGGAATAACCCACCGCGCCGGTCGGGAATGCGTCGTGGGTGGACGAAGTTGGGAAGAAGCATGACAACAGTGGGACTGATCGGCAGCGGCAACATCGGCAGCACCCTGGCCCGGCTGGCGGTGGCCGCCGGCTACGACGTGGTGCTGAGCAACTCGCGCGGGCCGGAGACGCTCACCGAACTGGTCGACGAGCTGGGCGAACGGGCCAGCGCCGGCACGGCGCAGGACGCGGCCCAGGTCGGCGACCTGGTGGTGGTCACCGTGCCGCTCAAGGCGTACCGGGCGGTGCCCGCGGAGCCGCTGGCCGGCAAGGTCGTCATCGACACCAACAACTACTACCCGCAGCGCGACGGCGCGTTCCCCGAGCTGGACGCCGGCGAGACCACCAGCAGCGAGCTGCTCCAGCAGCACCTGCCGACCTCGCGGGTGGTCAAGGTCTTCAACAACATCTACTTCAAGGCCCTGGCCGCGCTCCCCCGGCCGTCCGGGGCGGCCGACCGCAGCGCCCTCGCGATCGCCGGTGACGATGCCGCCGCGAAGGCCGAGGTGACCGCCTTCCTGGACCGGATCGGCTACGACGCGGTGGACGCCGGGTCGCTGGCCGAGGGGTGGCGCTACCAGCCGGACACCCCGGCGTACGGCACGATCTACTCCGCGACGCCTACCGACTGGGAGAGCCCCGCACCGGGTGACGCCGAGAAGCTGCGCGCCGCGCTGGCCGCCGCCACCCGCTGAGTACCCGCCGTCGCCCTGGGACGACCGCCTATCCGGTGGCCGTCGCCAGGACGGCGGCGAGTTCGTCGTCGTAGCCGGCGACGGGCCGGCCGTCCGCGGCGTACGCGACACGTCGGCCCTGCTCCTCACGCCAGCGCCGCCCGGCGATCCCGCATCGACCGAGGACAGAGGACCGTCACCGCCTGAGCCGAGCGCGACGCGTGGCGTCTGCCCTCGGGAGAACGGGGACCGCGTGTCGGGCGTCCGTTCGTAGCATCGGTGGATGGGAGCGACGAGCACACCCGCGTACGACGCCCACGCGGACTGGTACGAGGGCTTCATCTCCGGTGGCGGCGACTATCTCCGACGAGTGCACGCGACAGTCGCGGACCTGCTCGGAACCGGTGCGGGCCCCTGCCTCGACATCTGCTGCGGCACCGGCACGCACGCCTCGGTGCCGGGCGACCTGGGCTGGACGCCGCTGGGTGTCGATCTGTCCGGCGGCCAGTTGCGGCACGCGCGCGGGCGACTACCGGTGGCCCGGGGTGACGCGGGCGCCCTGCCGATCGCCGCCGCGTCGTTGCCGGCCGCGATGTGCGTCCTGTCCAGCACCGACGTCCCCGACTACCCGGCCGTGCTGCGCGAGGTCGGCCGGGTGCTGCGCCCGGGCGGGCGGTTCGTGCACGTGGGCGTGCACCCGTGCTTCGTGGGCGCGTTCGCCGACTGGGGTCGGCATCCGAGCGTCGTCGTCGACGAGCGCTACGCCGACCGGTCCCGCAGCTTCGACAGCTGGAACACCGAGGGCGTCCGGGTCCGGGTCGGCGCGTGGCACGTTCCGCTGGCCGACCTGCTCAACGCGACAGTGGCCGCCGGCCTCCGACCGGTCCGGTTCGTCGAGGCCAGCTCGGGCGGCGTGCCGGACCTGTTCGGCTTCCTCGCCGAACGCCACCGGTAAGGCCCCCGCCCCGGGACGCGCGAGAAAGTTCGCGTGTACAACTTGCGATGGAGTCCCACACACGGGACTCTGTCCGTGGGTTGCCGCCCGTTCACCGAACGTGCCTTCCGGAGGCGACATGCACACGCTTCGTACCGCGTCCCGTCGGCTGTTGGCCGGCGCTGGCGCGCTCCTGCTCGGCACCGCCCTCGCCGCCGCCACTGCGGCACCGGCCAGCGCGGACACCGTCGGATATGTCCGGCTCGCTCACCTCTCCCCCGACACTCCGGCCGTCGACGTCTACCTGGCCGCCCCCGACGCCGCGAAGCCGAAGGTGTTCCCGGGCGTCGGCTACGGCGTGGTCTCCGACTACCTCAAGTTGCCCCCGGGCCGCTACGCGGTGGCGATGCGCGTGGCCGGCACCCCCGCCAGCGAGCCACCGGTGCTCACCACCGAGGTCGCGGTGGTCAGCGGCCGCGCGTACACGGTGGCCGGCGTCGGCCGGCACGCCGACCTGGGACTGCGGGTGCTCACCGACGATCTGAGCGCTCCCGCGCAGGGCCGGGCCAAGGTGCGCGTCGTGCAGGCGTCCGTGCGGACGCCCGTCCTCGACGTGGCCGCCGCCGACGGGCCGACGATCGCCGACGGCGTGCAGTTCGCCACCACGACCGACTACCAGCAGGTCGAACCGGGCGCCTGGCGGCTGCGACTGACCGGCGCGGGCGGCCCGAGCACCGACGCCGAGGTGCGGCTCACCGGCGGCGCGGTCTACTCGCTGCTGGTGCTCGACGGCAAGCAGGGCGGGCTCACGGCGGAACTGCGCCGCGACGCCGAGGGCGGCTCCGTCGTACCCGCGGGTGGGGTGGACACCGGCGCGGGCGGCACGTCCGGTGCGGGGCTCGGCGCGTACCCCCTGATGGCCGGCGGGTTGGCCGCGGCGGCCGGCGTGGCGAGCGTGCTCCTGTGGCGTCGGCGGCGGCGCACCACCTGGTGAGCGTCGGGCCCGCCGCCGCGATCCGACGGCACCGCGACCGCCGGGCGCCGCTGGCCGCGCTGGTCGCGGCCGGCGCGGCTGTCTGTCTGGCCGCCGGGACGGGGGTCGGGCTGGCCACGACCGGCCCGCCGCCGCCGGCCGCGAGCTGGCACCCCGGTTGTGCCGACGGCTGCCCGTCGGTGGCCGCGTCGCCGCGTCCGGCGGGTCCACCCACTCGGGTACGCGTACCGCGCATCGGCGTCGACTCGGGGCTCACGGTGTTGGGCCTCGACCGTGCGGGCGCGCTCGTTCCGCCCACCGAATTCGACACCGCCGGCTGGTACGGCGGGGGCCCGGCGCCCGGTGACACGGGTCCGGCCGTGCTCGCCGGGCACCTGGACTCGCGGAGCGGCCCGGCGGTCTTCGCCCGGCTCGATGAGCTGCGTTCCGGCGACCGGGTCGAGGTGTGGCGCGGCGGACGGTGGCTGTCGTTCCGCGTGACCGGGTCGCTGCGTACCCGCAAGGATCGTTTCCCGACGGCCGTGGTCTACGGCCCGACGCCCGGGCCGGAGCTGCGTCTCGTCACCTGCGGTGGCGACTTCGACAGGCGGCGCGGGCACTACCGGGACAACGTCGTGGTGTTCGCGGTCGCCGACGGGTGATCGACTCGCCTTCCTGGAAGTCGGGGGTGTCCGGCTCGGCCGGATGCCCCGGATTCCCGAATCCCGAGTCGATCATGAACGGGAGCCGGCGGGCCCAGCGTCAGATCGGGCGGCGGCCGGCGAAGCCGCACTCGGCGCGGTGGTACCAGCGCACGTCAGAATCGCCCTCCAGCCAGCACCAGAGCACCGCACGGCCAGCCCGCTCGCCGGGGAAGTCGAGCAGCACCGGCGCGATGCCCTTGACCTGGATCTCGTGCTGGTGCAGCTCCTCGACGATGCCGTGCAGCCGGGCCTCCAACCCCTTCACCTCGGCCAGCCCACCGAGCGCGCTGACGCCGTGGTCGGCCAGGTCGACGCGCAGTTCGGCGAGGTCGGCGCGGAGCCGGATCAGCTCGTCGACCCGCGGCTGCAGGGTGGCCACCAGGTGCCGGGCCTGAGCGAGTGTGAACACGCCGCCAGTATGCGCCACGGGCCGCGCCGCGCACGCCCCCGCGAGTCGCGCCACTGCCGCGCCGCCCACGCCCGGCGAGTCCCGCAACTGCCGCAGCGGCACCCCCCGAGTCGCGCAACTGCCGCGCCGCGCACGCCCGGCAAGTCGCGGGACGTGTCGGTCGGCGGGCGCGGCCCGCTCGCCGAGACGTCAGTCGGCCTGGGCGGCCAGTTCGCGTGCGCGGTCCCGGGCGGCCTCCAGCGCGGCGAGCAGCGCCGCGCGGACGCCGTGCTTCTCCAGCTCGCGGATCGCGGAGATGGTGGTGCCGGCCGGCGAGGTGACCGCCTCGCGCAGCTTGACCGGGTGCTCGCCGGAGTCACGCAGCATCACGGCGGAGCCGATCGCGGTCTGCACGATCAACTCGTGCGCCACCTGCCGGGGCAGTCCGAGCAGGATCCCGGCGTCGATCATGGCTTCGACCAGCAGGTAGAAGTAGGCCGGACCGGAGCCGGACAGTGCGGTGACCGCGTCCTGCTGTGACTCGGGCACCCGGATGGTCTGGCCGAGGGGCTTGAACATCTCCTCGGCGAGGGCGAGGTGTTCCCCGGTGGCGTACGCGCCCGCCGAGATGGCAGTCATCGCCTCGTCGACGAGCGCGGGGGTGTTGGTCATGACGCGGACCACAGGGGTGCCCTCGGGCAGCCGGCGGTTGAAGAAGCTGGTGGGCAGGCCGGCGCAGAGCGAGATCACCAGCTTGTCGGCAGGCACCTTGGGGCCGATGTCGTCCAGCAGGGCGGCGGCGTCCTGTGGCTTGACCGAGACCGCGAGCACCGCCGCCTCGTCCACGGCGGTCAGGTTGTCGACCACCCGGACGCCGTAGCGGGAAGTCAACTCCTCGGCGCGGGCCGGTCGGCGGGCGGTGGCGAGCAGTCGCTCCACAGGCCATCCGGAGCGCAGCAGCCCGGAGAGCATCAGCTCGCCGATCTTGCCCGCGCCGATCACCGCGACCGTGTGCACCCCGGCTGACATCTCGGCCGTACCCCCTCGCGTCGTGCTGCGGCGCGACGGGCCACACGCCCGCTGCGCCGTCGAACGTCGGGTCACGGCGCGGCGTGGCCGCGGGGCCGTACGCGCCGTCGAACGTCGGTTGGCGGCGCGACGACCGCGAGGGCCGCCGCGCCGCGTACCGTCGATCAGCTGCCGAAGAAGACCTCGGCCTCTTCGTACCGCTCCAGCGGCACCGTCTTCAGCTCGCGGGTGGCCTCGGCCAGCGGGACCCGGACGATGTCGGTGCTCTGCATCGCAACCATCTTGCCCCAGTCGCCCTCGTTGACCGCGTCGATGGCCTGCAGGCCCAGGCGGGTGGCGAGCACCCGGTCGAAGGCGGTCGGGGTGCCACCGCGCTGGATGTGGCCCAGCACCACAGTGCGGGCCTCCTTGCCGGTCTTGGCCTCCAGCTGCTCGGCCAGCCACTGGCCGATGCCGCCGAGGCGGACGTGGCCGAAGGAGTCCAGCTCCTGGTTGGCGAGCACCATCTGACCGTCCAGCGGCTGGGCGCCCTCGGCGACCACCACGATCGGGGCGTACTGGTGCTGGAAGCGCTTCTCGACGTAGCCGGCCACCTGGTCGACGTCGAACTGCCGCTCGGGCAGCAGGATCACGTTGGCGCCGCCGGCCAGGCCGGCGTGCAGGGCGATCCAGCCGGCGTGCCGGCCCATCACCTCGACGACCAGGGTGCGGTGGTGGCTCTCCGCGGTGGTGTGCAGGCGGTCGATGGCCTCCATCGCGATGTTGACAGCGGTGTCGAAGCCGAAGGTGTAGTCGGTGGCGCCCAGGTCGTTGTCGATCGTCTTCGGCACGCCGACCACGTGCACGCCCAGCTCGTAGAGCTTGGTGGCCACGCCGAGGGTGTCCTCGCCGCCGATCGCGATCAGCGCGTCGACGCCCTGCTCGGCGAGGTTGTCCTTGATCCGCTCGACGCCGTTCTCGATCTTGAACGGGTTGGTCCGGGACGAGCCGAGGATGGTGCCGCCGCGGGGCAGGATGCCGCGGACGTCCGCGATGCCCAGGGGACGGGACAGACCCTCCAGCGGGCCCTTCCAACCGTCCCGGAAGCCCACGAACTCGTGACCGTAGGTGGCGACGCCCTTGCGGACCACCGCCCGGATGACCGCGTTGAGACCCGGGCAGTCGCCGCCGCCGGTGAGCACGCCGATACGCATGATCCGCTCATCCTCCTGGAGCATCAGGTAAAGCCCGATATGCCCCAGGGTATGTGTCAGGTCAGACCATCGGCGCCATTGCCGGCCCGGGGCGGGCCGTCACTGCGCACTGTAGTCGGCCTGCCTGCGCGACGACAGCGCGCCCCGGGGGCGACGGGTCAGTAGGTCACCTCGTGGTTCTCGCCGGCCGCCGGCGGATGGCCGGTGACGGCGGCCTTCGCGAACCCGAGCAGGTTGACCACGGTGCTGCTCGGCGAGTCCCAGTACTCGGCGGAGCTGGCGTGCACCTTGATCAGGGTCAGACCGGGCGTGTCCAGCCCGTCCGGGAACCAGGTCTTGAGCAGTGGGTTCCACAGCCGCTCGGCGCGTTCTCTGTCGAAGCCCTCGCTGGCGGTGCCCGAGACCGACACCCAGGCGTTGTGCTTCTGGTCGGAGAAGGCGACGTTGACCTCCGGATTCACCCGGATCTGGCGGGCCTTGGCCGAGTCGGCGTAGGCGAAGAACCACAGGTCACCGTCGAACTCGGCCTCCTGCAGCCCCATCGGCCGGCTCACCTGTCGCCCGTCCAGCGCGATCGTGGTGAGCATGCAGATCCGTGCGGCGCGGACCAGCTCGGTGACCCGCGCCCGGGCCTCGGCGACGCTTGTCGGATCGTTGCTCATGGCAGTCTCCCTCGGCTCGACTGGTCGAACCGATGCCCGGGACAGAACCGGCCAAACCTGCAAAGGTACGACGACCTCAGCGCGCCGTCATCGCCCGCCAGCGGGCCACGTTGTGCCGGGCGTCGACCAGAGCGTCGTGCCGGGCCGCGTCCGCGTCCGGCAGGGTCGGCCGGCCCCTGTCGTCCCAGAGCTGCCGCAGGTCCTTGGTGAACCGGGGGATCTCCCGGGGCAGCGCCGGCATCGCACCCCAGAGCTGGGCGAGGACCACATGGTCGTACGCCGCGTACCAGGCCCACAGCTCCATCTGCTCCCCCGGCCGGTCCCGGATCGGCTCCATGAGGAAGTCGTACAGGTCGTCACGGATGCGCTCCCGGGAACGCCAGGCCCGGTCCGCCGGCGACGGCAGCCGGTCCAGCACGTTGCGCCGGACCCAGGGCACGGCACGGGAGTCGTCGAACTCGGTGGAGACCGCGTAGAACTCGCGGCCGTACTCGTCGACGACACCTATCGACACGAGGTCGACGATCCGGCCGTCCTCGATGAACTCGCAGTCGTAGAAATAGCGGTAGACCATTCCGGCCATCCTCGCCCACCGCCGGGCGGCGACACCCGGCGGGTCCCGGGTGCGATCCCCGGCCGGTCCGCCGCGGACCAGCGACGACCCGGGCCGCCGACCTGCGACGAAGGGCCCGGGCAGGGGGTACGCACAGCTCGCGACGGTCACGGAAGTGCTTCGAGGGGTGTACAGCAAGCGACCGGACCGTCATGATCTGATGTGTACCGCTACCGGACGCCGAATCGGTGTCAGTTCACCTTGTCAGGGCCATCAGGTTCACCCGGTGAGCGATTGTGTGGTCCATGACCGGGGAGGGGTTGGGCCGTGGAGATGCGCCTGCCGGAGCCGGGTGACGCGCTCACGGGTGTCGAGATGTTCGCCGGGCTGGAGCCCGAGGTGCGCCAGCGTGTCATCGCGGCCGCCGTCCCCCGGACGTACCGCAAGGGGCAGTTGCTCTTCGTGGAGAACGACCCGGGCGAGTCGCTGATCGTGCTGCGCCGCGGCGCGGTCGCCGTCTTCCGCACCGCGCCGACAGGCGAGCGGGCTGTCCTGTCGGTGATCCGTCCGCCGGACGTGCTCGGCGAGGTCTCCCTGCTCGACGCCTCCACCAGGTCCGCGTCGGCCGAGGCCATCGAGGACTGCGCGGCGCTGGCCCTCTCCCGGGGCGCGTTCATGGAGCTGGTGCACTCCAACCCGCGCATCCTGGACGCGGTGATGCGCTCGCTGGGCGGGCTGATCCGCCGGCTCACCGAGCAGAACGCCGACCACGTCTTCCTCGACCTGCCCGGTCGGGTCGCCAAGACGCTGGTCCGACTGGCCGGCGAGAGCCAGGCCCCGATGATCACGATCGAACTCAACCAGAGCCAGCTCGCCGAGATGGCCGGCGGTTCCCGCCAGAGCGTCAACCAGGCCATCGGCTCCTTCGCCAGCCGTGGCTGGCTGCGGACCGAGGGCCGCCGGATCGTGGTCACCGACGTGGCCGCGCTGCGCCGCCGCGCCGGCATGAACGACCGCTGAGCCGCCGCTGCGGTTCCGGCGTCGACGACCGCCGAGCCGCTCGACGCCGCGGCACACCTGGACATGACACGGCCGGGTCGCCCGTGGGCGGCCCGGCCGGGTCGTCAGTTCACCGATGCGCGGTTCAGACCCCGGGGCTGCCCGGGCCGGCCCACTTGTCCGGGCCCTTGCCCTCGCCACCCGGGCCGTGGGACTGCTCGCTGACGATGCCCTCGGCCTGGAGCGTGGCCAGCGTGGCGGCGTCGACGTCCACCGACTCGCCCGCGGAGTGACTGACCCCCTTGCCGTCGGTCCAGTCGCTCTCCAGCTTGACGTACACCATTGACCTGTCCCCCTCTGGTCGCTGATCGAAGATGTGGCGGACTGAATGTAGTCCGCCAGACCCTTGGTGGACTGTCCACAAGCCAACAGGCCGGTTACCTGACAGGCGCGCGGGCGGGGATACTCCCTGTGACGGGACGACGGGGGGCGTCGGCCCGGTTCGCCATGGAGGGTGTGTCATCGCCGCGCAGTGTGGGCGCTGTGGACGCACGGCCGCCGACGGCGACCGCTTCTGCGGTGGCTGCGGTGCCGAGCTGGGTGCCGTCTGCCCGCACTGCCTCCGCCCGCTCGCCTCGGACGTCACGTTCTGCACCTCGTGCGGGTCACCCCGGCCGGGGGCGGACCGGGCGACCGCCGCCACCCCGCAGGAGGACCGCCGCCGGGTGAGCGTGCTCTTCGTCGACCTCATCGACTTCACCCCGTACGTCGAGCGGGCTGACCCGGAGCAGGTCCGTGGCATGCAGACCGGCTTCTTCTCGGCGGCCCGCCGGGTCGTCGGCCAGTACGGCGGGGTGGTCGAGAAGTACATCGGCGACGCGGTGATGGCACTGTTCGGGGCGCCGATCGCCACCGAGACCGACGCGCTGCGCTGTGTGCGGGCCGGGCTGGAGCTGCAGCGGGTGCTCACCCGGTTCGGGCCGACCGGCAGCACGGAGATGCGGTTCCGGGTGGGGGTGGCCACCGGGGAGGCCCTCGTCGACGTGGCCGCGGCCCGCGACGGCGGGCAGGCGATCGTGGCCGGCGACGTGGTGAACACGGCCTCCCGGATGCAGTCGGTCGCGCCTCCGGGCGGGGTGCTGGTGTGCGGCACCACGCACGCGCTGACCAGGGACACCATCCGCTACGAGGAGCAGCCCCCGGTCACCCTGCGCGGCCGGTCGTCGCCGACCGAGGTGTGGCTGGCGCTGTCGCCACTGCGGCGCCTGCCGACGGACCGCGAGCCGGACACCACGCCGCTTGTCGACCGGGAACACGAGCTGGGCATGCTTGTCAACGCCCTGCACCGGTCGCTGCGTGACCGGCTGCCACAGGTCGTGACGATCTTCGGTCGGGCCGGCATCGGTAAGAGCCGGCTCCTGCGCGAGCTGTACCGGCACACGGGCCGGCTGGTCGACGAGCCGCTGACGTGGCGGACGGGGCGCTGCCCGCCGTTCGGGGAGAACGTCACGTTCGCCGCGCTTGCCGACATCGTCAAGACCGAGGCCGGCATCCTGGACACCGACCCGGCCTCCAGCGCGGCGCAGCGGCTGGCCGGCGCGGTGAGCGAGCTGATCGGCCCGGGCGAGCGGGACCGGGTGGTGGACGCCCTGCGCCCGCTGGTCGGGCTGCCCGGCACGCCGCTGCCTGCGGAGGAGGCCGAGTCGGCGTGGCGGCGGTTCCTGCTGGCGTTGGCCGCCCGCCGCCCCACCGTGCTGGTCTTCGAGGATCTGCACTGGGCCGACGACGCGATGCTGCGCTTCGTGGAACTGCTCGGGGCGGCGGCCCGTGAAGCGCCGCTGCTGCTGCTCTGCACCGCCCGTCCGGAGCTGGTCGACCGGGATCCGAGCTGGGCCGGGTCCATCACCGGCTCGGTGACCATCACCCTGCCGCCCCTGCGCGACACAGGCATCGCCGCCCTGTACGCGCACCTGTTCGGCCAGGCCGCGTTCTCCGCCGACATGCTGACCCCGCTCATCGAGGTGGCCGGCGGCAACCCGCTCTACGCGCACGAGTACGTCCGGATGCTCATCGAACAGGGCGCATTGCGCCAGTCCGGGCGGGGCTGGTCGCTGGACAAGCAACTCGAACTGACCATGCCGGAGAGCGTGCACGCGGTGATCGCCAACCGGGTGGACCTGCTGGACGCCAAGGACCGCTCGGTGCTGCTGGCGGCCTCGGTGGTCGGGGTGCAGTTCTGGCCGGGTGCGGTGGCCGCCGCGCTGGGGCAACCGGTCGAGTCGGTCGAGCGCGCGCTGCGCCGGCTGGAGCAGCGCGACTTCGTGCACGAGCAGGCCGCGTCGACGATGGCCGGGCAGGCGGAGTTCCGGTTCCGGCACGTGCTGGTGCGCGACGTCTGCTACCAGCGGCTGCCGCGCACCGAGCGGGTGGCGCGGCACGAGCGGGCGGCGGACTGGCTCGACGCCCTGTCGCACAGCCGCGACACCGACCTGGCGGAGGTCCTCGCCCACCACCGCTGGGCGGCCCACGAGATCGCGCGTTCGCTGGGCATGCCGGTCCGCCGGTACGCGGGGCCGGCGCGGCAGGCGCTGCACCGGGCGGCCCGCCGGGCGTACGCCCTGCACGGGCTGGACGCGGCGGCGAGCCACGCGGGTCGGGCGCTGGGCCTGGCCGACGACAGCGACCCGGTGGGCCGGCTGCAACTGGAGCTGCTCAGCACGGAGATCTCGTTCTACCGCGACGGCAACGCGTTCCTCTCCGGGGGTGGGCCGGAGCAGGTGCACACGCTGGCGGACCGGCTGTCGGCGCACGGCGACGACGCGTGCGCCGCACGGGCGTGGACGCTGCTCGGCCAGGCCGCCTGGCTGCGCGCCGACCGGGGCGACGGGCTGGCCTGCCTGGATCGCGCGGTCCAGTTGTTCGAGTCGTTGCCGGACAGCCCGCAGAAGGCCGACGCGTACGCCGAGCTGGGCCGCCTGCACATGCTCAACTACGAGCGCGACCCGGCCGTGTCGGCGGCGGACACGGCGGCGGAGATCGCGGAGCGGCTGGGCCTGACCGAGACGCGCACCAACGCGCGGATCACCGCTGCCACCGCCCGCTACCAGGCCGGTGACAGGGTCGGCCTGGACGAGCTGCACGCGATAGTCGAGTTCGCCCGCGCCGGTCAGCTGCTCGCGCTGCCCCGGGCCACCCAGAACCTGGCCTGGGCCATCCGCGAGGAGGGCGACTGGCTGCGCTCGAACGCCCTGCTCTCGGCCGCGCCGGCGCGTACGGCCAGCGGCCAGACTCTCACCACCAGCTACTCGGCCGAGGCGATGCGGGCCTGGTTCGAGGGTGACTTCGGCCGGCTGCTCGCCGCGGCGGAGGCGTTCGTGGACACGCCGACCGGCAGTTGGGACATGCAGGTACGGGGGTTGCGCTGCTGCCTGCTGGTGCTGCGCGACGACGAGGATCCGGCCGATCTGATCGACGCGCTGACCACCGCGCGGCGCAGCGACTTCCACCGGCTGCGCTGGACGATGCTGAGCATGGCGGCGCTGTGCCGGGCGCTGCAGGGCCGCGACACCGAGGCGGCGGCGTTGATCGACGAGCTGGACCGGTCGTGGTCGGCGGTGCCGGCGCTGGCCAGTGGGGAGTGGATCGCCGCCGCCTCGTACGCCGCAGCCCTGGCCGGGCGGGACACCTCCGTGCGGGTTCGGGCGATGCTCGACCGGGTCGGGCATCGGACACCGTGGTCGGAGGCGGCGCTGCGGACGGTGACGGCGGCGGTGGCGGCCGCCGACGGCGACCACCGGCGGGCGGCCGAGCTGCACCTGGCGGCGGCCGAGACGTACGGGCGGATCCCGGACGTCAGCGACCGGGTTCTGGCGCTGGCCCTCGCGGCGGCGGAGCTGACCCGCGCCGGCGACCCGGTGGGCGCCCGGGTGCCGCGGGCCGAGGTCCGCACCTTCGCGCTGCGTAACGACGCCCCGGGCCTGCTGGCGCTTGCCGGCCGGCCGATCAGCCCCACCGGGCCGGCCGTGGCCTGCTGAGACGACTCGGGCGGGCACCGACCACCACCGCGGACGAGGCTCGGGGTCGAGGTGCCGCCTCGATCGCCGGCAGCTCATCAGTGCGGCGCACGGCGTGTCGAGTGACTCCGCTGCCAACGATCACCGAGATCGCACGTGTCGCGCAAGAACGGACAAAGAGCCACCGCCGCGACCTGCGGCAGCGCCCCTGACTTTGGAAGACGCGACACAACGCACTCCCGGAACCGGCCTCCGACGTGTCACGATTCAGAGCACGGCGTGCGGACGGGCGTCGAGGGGGCCGCGCCGCAGGGCGCGTTGAGGAGGATTGCCGGGTGTCAGCGGGTGGGGCCCGCCGGGGACGGCGGGACAACGGGCTCGACGCTAGCGAGTACGCCATCGTCGGCGACGTCGATCCGCGCGTCGGTGAGCACCTGCTCGACGTGCTGGCCGCCGGCGGGATCGCCGCGTACCTGCAGCCCTCCGCCGACCTCAACCCGGTCACCCGCACCACCACGGTTCCGGCCCGCCCGGTCGACCGGCTCTACGTCGACCGCTCGCACCTGACCACCGCCCGCGACTACCTCACGCAACTCGCCGACGAGAGCGCCCCGGAGGAGCCGCCGGCCCGCGACGAGCCGGACATCGACGCCGAGTGGGCCCGCATCGTGGCCGGCTTCCACACCACCTCGACGGCCGACGAACGCCCGTGGCCGGCGGCGGAGGACGTGGACGAGCACGACGACCGGGACACCCGGGACGAGTCGACGGCCGGTCCGCTCGCCCGCTCCGGCGCCGACGAGCCCGGGCCGACCGCCACCGACGTTCGTCGACTGCCGTCGGCGACCGACTTCTCCGGGATCTCGGTCGGCCGGAGCACCCGGGGCGACGAGCCCTCGCTGCTGGACGGTCTGGACACCTTCGGCGCCGACCTGCCCGACGACGACGAGGACGAGGGTTACCACCCGCCACCCCCGCCGCCGCTGCCGCGGATCTCCAAGTACGCGGTGGTCGGCGCGCTCGCGGTGGTCGTCGGGTTCGTGCTCTTCCTCTTCCCGTCGCTGCTCCCGGTGGACCGCTCGGCGGTCACCCTGTTCGGGTTCACAGGCATCCTGGCCGGCTTCGTCACGCTGATCTGGCGGCTGCGCCCCGGCGACGAGAACGACGACGACCCGGACAACGGCGCCGTCGTCTGACGCCCGCGCCCGCCGACCGCATCGCGGGACGACGACGCCCCCGCCCGGGGCGTAACAATGGTGTAACTTACTGTCAGTAGGAATACCGCTGTACGTCACTTCCCCCGCTGACTGACCGGTTTTTCCTTGCTCGTGGCGGTCAGTCCTCTGCTGATCGGAATGCCCGAGATGCGACAGAGTTCCCTCGTGGTGGTGGCCAACCGCCTCCCCATCGACGACAGCCAGGCGCCCGACGGGGCCTGCGAGTGGCGCCGCAGCCCGGGTGGGCTGGTCAGCGCGCTGCACCCCCTGCTCCGGCACACCCCGGCGA
Source organism: Micromonospora sp. NPDC049275 (assembly GCF_043197115.1). NCBI lineage: Bacteria > Bacillati > Actinomycetota > Actinomycetes > Micromonosporales > Micromonosporaceae > Micromonospora > Micromonospora sp. NPDC049275. The sequence goes on along the minus strand of NZ_JBICSN010000005.1, from coordinate 384,588 downwards.
TCTGGGTCGGCTGGGCCGGCGGCACCGGGTCGGCGCCCGCCCTGCCGGACGTGGACGGCGTCCACATGCACACCGTCGCCCTCAGCCAGGAGGATCTGCGCGACCACTACGAGGGCTTCGCCAACGCCACCCTCTGGCCGCTCTACCACGACGCGGTCGAGCAACCCGAGCACCACCGCCGCTGGTGGGAGGCGTACCAGCGGGTCAACCAGCGCTTCGCCGAGGCGACCGCCGAGGTGGCCGAGCCGGGTGGCGTCGTCTGGGTGCAGGACTACCACCTGCAACTGGTCCCCGGGCTACTGCGCGCGCTGCGCCCCGACCTGCGCATCGGCTTCTTCCTGCACGTGCCGTTCCCACCCCCGGAGCTGTTCATGCAGTTGCCCCGCCGCGCCGAACTGCTGCGCGGCATGCTCGGCGCCGACCTGGTCGGCTTCCAGCGCGCCCAGGCAGCGCACAACTTCGCCCAACTGGTCACCCGCGTGCTGGAGCTGCCGGCCACCGACCGCCGGATCGGGATCGACGACCGGGTGGTCCGCATCGGCGCCTTTCCGGTCTCCATCGACACCGCCGAGATGGCCGCCCTCGCCGCCCGCCCCGACGTGGCCGCGCGGGCCCGCCGTCTCCGCCAGGATCTCGGCGATCCCCGTCAGGTCATCCTCAGCGTGGACCGGATGGACTACACCAAGGGCATCGAGCAGCGGCTCAAGGCGTACAGCGAACTGCTCGCCAGCGGCGACGTCAAGGTCCGCGACACGGTGCTCGTGCAGGTCGCCATGCCGAGCCGGGAACGCGTCGGGCAGTACCAGATCCTGCGCGAACGGATCGAGCGTGAGGTCGGCCGGATCAACGGCGAGTTCGGCCGGGTCGGTGAGCCCGCCATCCACTACCTCACCCAGCCCTTCGACCGGGCCGAACTGGCCGCGCTCTACCGGGTGGCCGACGTGATGGCGGTCACTCCGCTGCGCGACGGCATGAACCTGGTCGCCAAGGAGTACGTCGCCGCCCGGGTGGACGACACCGGCGCGCTGCTGCTCAGCGAGTTCGCCGGCACGGCCGCCGAGCTGTCCCAGGCGTACCTGGTGAACCCGCACGACCTGGAGGGGCTCAAGCAGGCGCTGCGGACGGCGCTGCGGGCCAGCCCCGCCGACGTCACCGCACGCATGCGGGCCATGCGCGCCCACCTGCACCAGCACGACATCCGGGCCTGGGCACGCTCCTACCTGAGCGCCCTGGACGAGAGCGGCGCCATGGTCAGCCGCCTCACCAGCACCGACGGCGCCGCCGTGGTGCCGCGCCCGGCGACCCGGGTCACCACTGCCACGCAACACGCCGGCGGCTGACCGGGGGCACGCCCACTCAGCGCGCCGCGGGCTCCTTCTCCAGCCAGTCGAGAATCGCGTCGATCGGCTCGGCCCAGCGTGCGTCGAGCATCAGGTCGTGCCCCATGCCGGGAAAGAGCAGCGGCGCCGACCCGTACCGGCGGGCGATCCGCGTCAACGTCGACGCCGGCACGACCCGGTCGTCGGGGCTGCCCAGCACCAGGACCGGCGGCGCGCCCACGGCCGGCTCGGCCTCCGGCTCGCCCAGCAGCGCCCACTGCGCCCGCCGACCGGCCCGGCCCAGCCGCGCCACGTGCCGCCGGGCCTCCTCGTCGGGCAGCTCGCGGCTGAACAGCTGCGCGCGGCTGAGCCGCAGCGGCCCACCGAACACCGCGGGCAGCGTCCCGGCCGGGTTGCGGCGCAGCGCCGTGGACAACATGCCCCAGCCACCGAAGACCGGCGCGACCAGCACCGCGCCGCGCGCCGGGTAACGCGCCAGCGCGTGCGCCACCACGAGCGCCCCGGCGCCGTGCCCCACCAGCACCGCCTGGCGCGGCAGGCCCGCCGCCACCTGGACCACATCATGGGCGTACGCGCGCAGCGTCGCCTCCGGCGCGGGCTCGCTGCCGCCGTGCCCCCGCAGGCTCAGCGCGTACGCCGGAAAGCCCCGCGACGCGGCGTGGCCCAACCAGTGCTCGGCGAACGCCCACGCACCGTGGCCGAACCCGGGCACGAAGAGCAGCGGAGGCCGCCCCTCCTCCACCTCGGGAATGGCACTGAGCACCTCACGTCGCGCCGGCCGGACCGGCCGGGACCACTCCCGCCCCCGCATGATCCGCAGCTCGGTCACTGGTTCAGCCTTTCGTTCGCGACTGCGGGGCTCGCAAGGCCACTCCTCGCGCTCACCGGGCTCGCCTTTCGTTCGCGACTGCGGGGCTCGCAAGCTCACTCCTCGCGCTCACTTGGCCTCCAGGTCGTGCAGGGCGCGCTGGACGGCGCGCAGGTAGTCGGCGTGCCCGACCTCGAACCAGTGCCGGCTGCTGTCCTTCACCTGCCCCGAGTAGCGCTCCCCGGCCCGGTCGCGCACCCGCTGCGCGAAAGCCGCGGCCCGCTCCGGCCGGTCCCGACGGGCCTGCAACAGCCGGGCGAAGAGCACCGTCTGCCAGTGCGACAGGGTGAAGATCCCGGAGTCCGGCTGCACCAGGCCGGCGACCGCCAGCGTGGGGTGCCCCGGTGTGAAGGCGTTGAGCCAGAGCGTGGGCCGGCCAGTGCCGGCGCTGTCACCGAACACCGAGGCGTCCAGGAACTCGAACCGCGGCAGGTAACCGGTGGCGAAGATGACCAGGTCGGGGTCGATCTCGCGGCCGTCGGCCAACTCCACCGCGTACGGGCGGAAGCGGGCCAGGTCGGGCACCGGGCCGATCCCGCCGTGACCCACGTAGTAGACGAGCTGGCTGTTGGCGATCGGGTGCGTCTCGTACACCCGGTGGTCGGGTTTGGGCAGGCCGAAACGGGTCAGGTCGCCGACGGTCAGGCGCAGCGTCCAGTGGTAGAGCCACTGGCGGACCCGCAGCGGCACCCGCATCGCCAGCAGGGCGTCGTTGACCTGGTCGGCCGGGCGCCCGAGGACGTACTTCGGCGCGTACCAGTAGCCGCGTCGGGTGGAGTGCCAGCAGCGCGACGCCTGCTGGGCGGCCTCGACGGCGATGTCACAGCCGGTGTTGCCGGCGCCGACGACCAGCACCCGCTTGCCGCGCAACTGCGCCGGGTCCTTGTAGGACGACGCGTGCATGATCTCGCCGCGGAACTCCTCCAGCCCTTCGTAGCGGGGCAGTTTCGGCGACCAGTTGTGCCCGTTGGCGATGACCACGGCGGCGTACCGGGAGGTGCGCTCGGGCCCGTAGCCGCCGGTGGAACGGGTGGTCACGTCCCAGCGGTCCCCCTCGGCGGGCTCCACCCGGATCACTTCGGTGCCGAACCAGACGTGCGACCGCAGGTCGAAGTGGTCGGCGTACCGCTCGAAGTACGCCAGGAGCTGGCTGTGGTGCGGATAGTCCGGCCATGAGTCCGGCATCGGGAAGTCGGGGAACTGGGTGAACGGCTTCGACGACAGCAGGTGGGTGCTGGCGTACACCGGGCTGCGGTCGTGCCGCCAGTTCCAGGCGCCGCCGACGCCTGTCTCCCGTTCGTAGCAGTCCACCCCGAACCCGTGCTCACGCAGATTCTTGATGGCCGTCAGGCCGCTGGCCCCGGCCCCGATGACGCAGACCGTGTCGCCCCGGTCGGAGAGCGGACGGCCGTCGCGGCTCTGCGCGGACGGAATCGCATCCGGGTCGGGCCGGCCGTGGTCGGTGGAGGTGGACACCGGGACATCTCCTTTTGTGCGGCACGGGTGCCGGTCGCCGCGAAATCCTCTCCACAACGGAGCCGGATGTCCAGCCCCGGCGCGGACCGATCGGCGGGTCCGGCCGGTGGGGGTCAGCCCGCGGTGGGCAGCAGCAGGTCGACGAGGACCGGGAAGTGGTCACTGGCCCGGCGGGTCTGCGGAGTGTCCACCACGTCGTAGTCGACCACGCTGATCCGGGGATCGACGAACAGCGCGTCGATGCGTCGGCGCGGGTCGGCGCACGAGTAGGTGAGCCGGTCCGCCCGGTCGGCGGCGATCGCCGTGTCGGTCAGGCCACGCGCCACAGTGGCCCAGGCCGGACCGTCCGGGCCCTCGTTCAGGTCGGCCCCGGCCACCACCGGACTGCTCGCCGCGGCCAGCCCGCGCCGGAACTCGGCGGCCTGGGCGGGCCGCTCGGCCGGGTCGGTGGACAGGTGCGAGCCGGCGAGGGTGAACCGGGCGTCGCCGACCCGGCAGTCGGCGTACGCGGCGCCACGCAGGTGCCGACCCGGTGTCAGCGGGAAGCGCTCACAACGGGTGCCGCGCACCTGCACCCGCAGGCTGGTCAGCAACAGGTTGCCCAGGGCGGGCAGACCGCCGGCGGCCACCACCAGGCCGAAGGACTCGGCCAGCGTGGCGGACTTCTGCCGCCACCGGAACCGGCGGGGCCCCTCCTGCACGATCACCACGTCCGGCCTCGCGGCCCGGACCACCGCCGCCAGCGCGGCGGTGTCGTCGCGCTGGCTGTGGATGTTGTACGACACCACGCGCAGCGGTACGCCGACAGCCTCGCCCATCGCCTGCCGCCTCAGATCCGGCGGGCCAGGTCGGCCGCGCCGATCACGCCGGCGCTGTTGCCCAGCTCGGCGGGCAGCACCTCGGCCACCGGCAGGCGACCCCGCTGGGCGAGCGCGTCGAGATACGAGCGGCGCGTCGGGCCGAGCAGCAGGTCACCGGCGTCGATCACGCCGCCGCCGACGACAAGGGTCTGCGGGTCGAGGATCTGCGCCATGTCGGCGAGGCTGGTGCCCAGCCACCGGCCGATCTGCGCGAACGCCTCGGCGGAGACCGGGTCGCCGCCCTGCGCGGCGGCGGTCACCATGTGCCCGGTGATCGCCTCGGCCTCGCCACCGGCCAGGTCCAGCAGGGCCGCGGCTCGCTGCGGTTCCTGCCGGGCGCCGGCGCGGGCGAAACGGACCAGGGCGCTGCCGCTGGCGTACTGCTCGATGCAGCCCAGCCGCCCACAGCCGCACTGGTGCCCGTCCGGCACGGCAAGCATGTGGCCCAGCTCCGCGGCGACGCCGTGCGCGCCGCGCATCAGCTCGCCGCCGAGCACGATGCCGCCGCCGACGCCGGTGCCGATGGTGAACATGATCATGGAGTCGTCGGCGTCCCGGGCCGCGCCGTAGCGGAACTCGGCCCACGCGGCCACGTTGGCGTCGTTCTCCACGATCACCGGCACGCCCACGGCGGCGCTTACGTACTCACGCAGCGGCTCGTCACGCCAGGCCAGGTTCGGGGCGAAGAGCACTGTCGAGCGGGTGGCGTCGATCCAGCCGGCCGCGCCGATCCCGACGGCCTCGATCGTCCGCCCGGCGGCCAGCTCGCCGACCAGCTCGATGATGACGTCGCGGGTCTTGCCGACGTCATCGGCGGGAGTGTCCCGTCGGCTCTGCACGAGAACCGTGCCGGTGTCGTCCACGACACCGCCGGCCACCTTCGTGCCACCGACGTCGACTCCGATGGTCAGCGTCACCGCTGCCGCTCCCCTCTGCTGTGCTCTCCGGCCCGCGCGCCGATGGCACGCCGGTCCGGATCGCGATGTCCCGCGCTCAGGCGCCGCCGCCCGGCGCGTCCGCGCCGGTGTCGTCGGACGCCCGCGACGCGGGCACCGCGGGTCGGCTGGTCGGCACCGGTGCGGCCACCGACCCGGCGTCGTCGACGGGTGCTGCGGTGGCCGGGGCGGATGGGCCCGCCGACCGGGTGGCGACCGACCAGACATCCCGCTCCGGCGCCGGCTGAGAATCATGCCCGGTACGGGTGGCATCGCGCCACACGTGCGCGTCGGCGGCTTCGGCGGACCGCTCGGGCGCTGCGGAGGTCGGTGCCTCGTCGTCGCTGCTCGCGGCGGATGCCGGCCACGTCGGCGCGGACGGCTCCGACGCACTCGTCGGCGGCGGCTCCGGTGGCGCGAACGCGCGGAGCAGGCTGGCCACGCCGGCCGCGAGGTCTCCGGCGCCGGTGGCGAGCCGTTCGGCGAATTCCGGACTCGGGTCGCGCAACGCGGCGATGCCGCGACAGACCGGGCAGACACAGCATTCCGGCGAACCGGTGGCGAAACCACCACCGCCGTGGGTGCCGCCGCCCGGAGCGGCACTGTGACCGAGGACACCGGCCAGCATCCCGCCCAGCGGGCCGAACGCGCCGCCCGCCGACCCGCCGGAGGCCAGTCGCGCCCCCGCGAGCAGGGTGGCGACCAGACGCTCCGCCTCTTCCCGGGCCGAACCCGGATCCGTTCCGCCCACAGTCGGCTCCTCTACCCTGCCGCCGGACGCGTCACTGCGCCGCACCGGTTGCTTCTACCCGGCGCTTGAGCTGCTTCAACGCGGTGTCCATGATCATTTTCTCGGCCTTGCGCCGAAACATGCCGAGCATCCCCACCGACAGCTCGACCTCCAGCTTGTACGTCACAGTGGTGCTCCCGTCCGGGTTCGCCACGAGGTCGTACGAGCCGCGCTGACTCCTCTGCATCCGGGAGGGGGCGAGCAGGTGCCACTCGACGCGGGACAGGTCCTCGGCGTACTCGTAGGCGAGCACGTACTCGTCGGCCATCACGCCGGCGTCGATGGCGAAACGCACCTGGCTCGCGTAGCCGTCCTCGTACTCCTCGATCACCTCGGCGTGGCGCACCGCCTCGGTCCACTCCGGGTAACTCGGGAAGTCACAGATGACCGCCGCCACCCGGTCCGGTGACGCGCCGATGATGATCGACTGGGTGGAGGAGTCCGCCATGGGGGGAGGCTACCCGGCGGGTACCGCCCGCACGCCGCGCCGCCCCCGCCGGGTAGGTTTCGACAGAGCCGACAGCCGTGGATGGGCAGTGGCCCGGCCAGTGCGAGCACGAAGGAGTGCAGGTGCGCGAGTTCTCCGTTCCGCCGATCGTCACCGTTGGCGACGCGGCCAACCTCACCGATCCGGTCTGGGACAACGCAGAGGCCGCACCGGACACCGTCCAGTTCGCCCGCGCCACCCGCTCGCCCGACGGCAGCGGCACGACCTGGGCCGAGGTGACCTGCCTGCAGTTCCGCGACGAGGTGGCGGCGGTGGCCCGGGGCCTGATCGCCGCCGGCGTCTCCCCGGGCGCCCGGGTCGCGCTGATGAGCCGGACCCGCTACGAGTGGACCCTGCTCGACTACGCCATCTGGACGGTCGGCGCGGTCACCGTGCCGATCTACGAGACCTCCAGCGCCGAGCAGGCCGCCTGGATCCTTGCCGACTCCGGCGCGGTCGCCGCCGTGGTGGAGACCGACGCGCACGCCGACCTGGTCGCCGGCGTCCGCGACCGCCTGCCCGAGCTGACCCACCTCTGGCAGATCGAGCGGGACGGGGTCGACGAGCTGGTCACCGCCGGCGCCGCCGTCGAGCTGGCCGAGGTCGAGCAGCGCCGCAAGGCCGTCCGGGCCGGCGACCTGGCCACGATCATCTACACCAGCGGCACCACCGGCCGCCCCAAGGGTTGCGTGCTCACCCACCGCAACATGTACGCCGACATCGCCAACGCGGTGCCGGTGCTGCCGAACCTGTTCAACGCCGGCGCCACCACCCTGCTCTTCCTGCCGCTGGCGCACGCGTTCGCCCGGCTCATCCAGATCGGCGTGGTGCAGGCCCGGGCCACCCTGGCGCACTGCGCCGACACCAAGAACCTCGTCGGCGAGCTGCAGGAGTTCCGACCCACCTTCGTGCTCTCCGTACCCCGGGTGTTCGAGAAGGTCTACAACGCGGCCAAGCAGAAGGCCGAGGCCGACGGCAAGGCCGGCGTCTTCGCCCGCGCCGAGCAGGTCGCCATCTCGTACAGCGAGGCACTGGAGACCCCGCGCGGGCCCGGCCTCGCGCTGCGCGCCCAGCACGCGGTCTTCGACCGGCTCGTCTACCGCAAGCTGCGCGCCGCGCTCGGCGGACGGTGCCGCGACGCCATCTCCGGCGGGGCGCCGCTGGGCGCCCGGCTCGGTCACTTCTTCCGCGGCGTCGGCGTGACGGTCCTGGAGGGGTACGGGCTGACCGAGACCTCGCCGGCCGCGGCCGCGAACCTGCCCACCGGCACCCGGATCGGCACCGTCGGGCGGCCGCTGCCCGGCGTGACCGTCCGGATCGAGGACGACGGCGAGATCCTGATCTCCGGCGACCTGGTCTTCCAGGGCTACTGGCACAACGAGGCGGCGACCACCGAGGCGCTCAGCGCCGACGGCTGGTTCCGCACCGGCGACCTGGGTCAGCTCGACGCCGACGGCTACCTGAGCATCACCGGCCGCAAGAAGGAGCTGATCGTGACCGCGGGCGGCAAGAACGTCGCCCCGGCGGTGCTGGAGGACCATGTCCGCGCTCACCCGCTGGTCAGCCAGTGCGTCGTCGTGGGGGACGCGAAGCCGTTCATCGCCGCGCTCGTCACCATCGACGAGGAGGCGTTGCCGACGTTCCTCGCTGGCGCCGGTCTGCCCCCGGACACCCCGCTCGAGGAGCTGCGCGAGCACGAGGGCCTGCGCGCCGAGGTCCAGTCCGCGATCGACGCCGCGAACCAGGTCGTGTCGAAGGCCGAGGCGATCAAGGTCTTCCGGATCCTGCCCCGCGACTTCTCCGAGGCCACCGGTGAGCTGACCCCGTCGCTGAAGGTCAAGCGACAGGTCGTCCACAAGACGTACGCGGCGGAAATCGCCGACATCTACCGCAGCTGACTACCATCCGTCACGTGCCCGCATCCGTATCCGCCACACCACACCCGCATCCCCTCGCCGCGGCCGCCCGCCTGGTGATGCTGGCGCTGGTCGCGATCCTGACCCTGTTCGCCACCCGCGACGTCACGCAGCTGTGGTGGATCGCGCTGCTGGCGGTGGCCGGAGCGCCGTCCCTGCTCGCCCCGCAGCACCGGCTGATCGGGCCGCTGAGCCGGGTGGCCGAGGTGGTGGTGCTGGGGCTGGCCGCGAGCCAGGTCGCCGCGGTCGCGTCGATCGGGGGCACCGTCGACGGGCTCGGGGCCTCCGCGGTGCTGCCCTACCTGGCGGTGCCGGTGACCGTCACCGCCCTGCGCCGCCGCTTCCGCGAGGGCACGGCGCTGCTCGCGGTGACCGCCGGCACGCTGCTGGTCAGCGGCGGGTTGACCGAGGTCGACGGTGGGCGTCAGCTCGGCCAGGTGGGTTACCTCGCGGTCTGCGCGCAGTGGCTGATCCTCGCCGCGCTCGGGCTCTACGCCGCCGGCACCCTGCACCGGGTGATGGCCGTGCGCGGGGAGGGCAAACCCCAGCCGTACGCCGAGGCGACCCGGTTGCTTACCCAACTACGGACGGTGGCCCGGCAGCTGCCCGGGGCGACGCTGGACCCGGGCGGCATCTCCGAGCACCTCCTGGAGGAGTTGCGCACGGTTGCTCGGGCGGACCGGGGCGCGGTGCTGTCGGCCAGCGGCGGGGGCCGGCTCGTGGTGCTCGCACAGGCCGGGTTGGACCGGGTGGACTGGGAGACGACCCTGGACGCGGACTCGGCTATCGCCGACGCCTGGGCCAGCCAGCAGGCCACGACTGCCGCCCGCTCGCAGTCGCGCTCACACCGGGGCGGGGACGTGTCGGCGCTTATCGTCCCGCTGGTCGCCGGGGTGCGCACGGTGGGGCTGGTGGTGCTGGAGGCGGACGTCGGGCAGGCGTACCCGCCGCCGGTGGTGTCCCGGGTGACCGGGCTGACCCGGCCGGCCGCGCTGCGGCTGGAGGCGGCGCTGCTGTTCGACGAGGTCCGCTCGCTGGCCACCAACGAGGAGCGGCAGCGGCTGGCCCGGGAGATCCACGACGGGGTGGCGCAGGAGTTGGTGATGGTCGGCTACGGCATCGACAACGCCATGGCCACCGTCTTCGACGACGCCGACGAGACCGCCGAGGCCCTGCGCACGCTGCGCGGCGAGGTGACCCGGGTGATCCAGGAGCTGCGGCTGAGCCTCTTCGAGCTGCGCAGCGAGGTGGACCGGCAGGGCGGGCTGGCCGCGGCGATCGCCGAGTACGCCCGGACCGTGGGCGCCTCGGGCGGGCTGCGGGTGCACCTGTCGCTTGACGAGTCCACCGCGCGCCTGCCGGCGGCCACCGAGGCCGAGTTGCTGCGCATCGCGCAGGAGGCGGTGACAAACGCCCGCAAGCACGCCGGAGCCTCGAATCTCTGGGTCACGTGTGAGGTGGACCCCCCGTACGCCCAAATTGAAGTGTCGGATGACGGTCAGGGGATGGCTGACCAGCGCCCCGACGGACGGTACGGTCTTGCGATCATGGCCGAGAGGGCGGAACGTATCCGGGGCCGGTTGGAGATCAGGCCGCGGCAACCCAGCGGCACGACCGTGGCGGTGGTTCTCGGCACCTCGTCCCGGCGCGACAACGTGCGCGACAGCGCAGCACCAGAAGGGGAGTAACCCGAGGATGACCACAAGTCCGACACCGGCCACCCGCACCAAGGTCCTCCTTGTTGACGATCATGACCTGATTCGCAAGGGCCTGCGGCACGCCTTCGAGCGCGACCGCCAGTTCGAGGTCGTCGGCGAGGCCGCTACCGCGGCTGAGGGGGTACGCCAGGCCGGCGCCCTGCAGCCGGACGTGGTGATCATGGATCTGCGGCTGCCCGACGGCAGCGGCCTGGAGGCCACCCGCGCGCTGCGCAAGTCCAGCGCGTCGATGGGCATCGTGGTGCTGACCATGTACGCGGGCGACGACCAGCTCTTCGGTGCTCTGGAGGCCGGCGCGAGCGCCTTCGTGCCGAAGACCGCCCCGGCCGACGAGGTGGTGGCCGCCGCGCGGCACGCCGCCTCCTCGCCGAGCGCGTTCACCGCCGCCGACCTGGCCGAGGCGATGAAGCGTCGCCTCGCCCCGTCCGGCCCGCAGCTCTCCCCGCGGGAGGGGCAGGTGCTGCGCCTGCTCGCCGACGGGATGAGCGTGGCGGGCATCGCGAAGCAGCTGTTCGTGAGCGAGTCCACCGCCAAGACGCACATCTCGAAGCTCTACGAGAAGCTCGGCGCCGCCAACCGGGCGCAGGCGCTGATGACCGCGCTGCGGCTCGGCCTGCTCGAGGCGCCGGACGCCCCGAAGTTCTGATCCGTGCCCGCTCGTCGAGCGGGACACCGCGACCGAAGGTCCGCGCCGGCTCCCCCCGGCGCGGACCTTCGTGTATCGACCGACGTCGGCGGGAATCTGGCGGCAGGCTATGGTCTGGCGGGCACGTCGGGGGCAGAATACCCGCGCGGGCGACGACGCCCGCGTCGCGGACTCAAGGGGTTGAGCGCATGCAGCGGCCGGACTGGGCACCCGACACCATCGACATCGAGCGCCCGAGCGTCGCGCGGATGTACGACTACTACCTCGGCGGATCGCACAACTTCGCCGCCGACCGGGCCGCCGCGCAGGCGATGGTGGCAGCCGTACCGGAGGCGCCGCTGATGGCGCAGGCCAACCGGGCGTTCCTGCGCCGGGCGGTCCACCATCTCGCCGAGGCCGGCGTCCGACAGTTCCTGGACATCGGCTCGGGCATTCCGACGGTCGGCAACGTGCACGAGATCGCCCAGCGCATCGACCCACGGTCGCGGGTGGTCTATGTGGACGTCGACCCGGTAGCGGTGGCGCACAGCCGGGAGATCCTGGCCGGCAACGACCGCGCGGTGGTCGTGCAGGAGGATCTGCGGAACCCGGAGCGCATCCTCGCCGACCCCGACGTCCGCAAGCTGCTCGACCTGAGCCAGCCGGTGGCCGTGATGATCGTGGCCGTCCTGCACTTCGTCTCCGACTCCGACCGTCCGGCGGAGTTGCTGGCGACGCTGCGCGACGCGTTGGCGCCCGGCAGCTACCTGGTGCTGTCCCAGGTCAGCGACGACGGGCGCAGTGGGGACGAGCGGGCCGAGGCGGAGCGGGTCTACCAGCGCACCGACAGCCCGCTCTGGATTCGCAACCGGACCGAGCTGACGGCGCTCTTCGACGGGTTCGAGCTGGTCGACCCCGGCGTGGTCTGGGTGCCGCAGTGGCGACCGGACACCCCGGAGAGCGCGGAGGACGCCGAACGTGCGGCCTTCATGGGCGGCGTCGGGCGACTCGGTGACTGAGTCGCCCGGGGCGGGCACCCGCCCGGGCACCTTCGCCCGCGCGTGGGCCAAGGCGGTCTCCGGCACGAGCTACCTGCCGATGACCCAGGCCCAGCTCGAGGCGCTGTTGCACCGGCTCACCGGGCAGCTGGCCGGCGCGCTGCTCGCCGAGCCGTTCGACCTGCGGGCCGGGCACCGGGTCGGCGCGGAGCTGGTCGCCGCGCACATCGCGTCCGCGGAAGGGCTGGGCCGTACGGTCGAGGTCATCCAGCTCCGGCTCGTGCGGGACCTGGGACTGGTGGCCGAGGACGTCGAGGACCGGATGGCGCGGCTGCTGGCCGCCGTGGCGACCGGCTACGCCCGCGCGCTGCGCGACCGGACCCTCGACGAGCAGGAGTCGATCCGTCGGGCCGCCATGGTGGCCCGCACGCAGGCCGAGCGGGCGCTACGGACCAGCGAGGCGCGGTTTCGCCACCAGGCCACCCATGACCCGCTCACCGGCCTGCCCAACCGGACGCTGTTCACCGAACGACTCACCGCCGCGCTCAACGAGCCGGGCCGGGGCGCCCAGCGCGTCGGGGTGTGCTTCCTCGACCTGGACCGCTTCAAGGTCGTCAACGACAGTCTGGGGCACCAGGTCGGCGACCGGCTGCTGACCACTGTGGCCGAGCGGCTGCGTCAGACGCTCGGTGAGCACCTGGTGGCCCGCCTCGGCGGGGACGAGTTCGTCATCCTGGTGGAGGACGCCGCCGGCACCGACGCCGTCGTGGAGGTGGCCGAGAGCGCCCTCGCGGCGGTCCGCACACCGGCGGTGGTCGACGGGCACGAGCTTCAGGTCACGGCGAGCATTGGCATCGTCGAGCGGCAGGTCGCCGGTGCCAGCCCCAGCGACCTGATGCGGGCCGCCGACAGCACCCTGCACTGGGCGAAGTCGGCCGGAGGGGCGCGCTGGGCGCTCTACGACGCCGAACGCAACCGCCGCGAACTGGCCCGCTACGCCCTCTCGGCGGCCATTCCCGCCGCGCTGGAGCGCGGCGAGTTCTACCTCGACTACCAACCCCTCACCTCGCTGCGCGACGGCCGGCTGCTCGGCGTGGAGGCGCTGGTCCGCTGGCGGCATCCGGAGCTGGGCGTCCTGCGGCCGGACAGCTTCATCGCGCTGGCCGAGGAGACCGGCCTGATCGTGCAACTGGGCGGGTGGGTGCTGGCCGAGGCGTGCCGGGAGGCGGAGGCGTGGTCGGCGGGGGGCGTCCAGGCGCCGTTCGTGAGCGTCAACCTGGCGGTGCGGCAGGTGCACCGGCCCGGCCTGGTGCAGGAGGTCCGTACGCTGCTGCGCCAGACCGGTCTGCCACCCGAGCGACTCCAGTTGGAGATCACCGAGAGCACGATGATGAGCAGCGCGAAGGAGCCGGTGCGCGCGCTGCGGGTGCTGGCCGATCTCGGGGTACGCATCGCCATCGACGACTTCGGCACCGGCTACAGCAACCTGGCGTACCTGCGGGACCTGCCCGTCACCGAGCTGAAGGTGGCCGGGGAGTTCGTGGCCGGCCTGCGCTCTCCTGCGGTGGGGCGTACCGACGAGCGGATCCTCGCCTCGCTGGTGTCGCTGGCGCACGCGCTGGACCTGACGGTGACCGCCGAGGGGGTGGAGACCGCCGGGCAGGCCGAACGGCTGCGAGCGATCGGGTGCGACGCCGCCCAGGGCTGGCACTTCGGCCGGCCGGCCCCCGCCGATCGCATCCTGGCCCGCATCCGCTGAACCGCAGCCGCCGGTAGACAGCGTCTACGCCCGGCTGGTAGACAGTGTCTATGAGCGCGGAGGAGGCGGGCGTACGGGCCCGGCTGGTGGCCGCCGGCGTGGACCTGGTGCTGCGTGAGGGCCAGTCGGCGGTGTCCCTGCGGGAGATCGCCCGTCGGGCGGGCGTCTCGCACGGCGCGCCGCGCCGCTACTTCCCCACCCACGTCGACCTGCTCTCCGCCATCGCCCGGGAGGGCTTCGCCGACCTCAGCGCCCGCGTCGAGGGGACCCTGCGCGGGGCGGGCCCGGACCCGCGTACCCGCCTGGTGGCGCTGGCCCGGACGTACCTGGACTTCGCCGCGGCGCATCGCGGCATGTTCGAGCTGATGTTCCGCCACGACCTGCTGGCCAGCGGTCGTCTGCGGCTGCGCGAGACGAGCCTGCCGCTGTTCACCCTGCTTGTCGACCTGGTCGCGCAGGTGCGCCAGCCGACCGACGCGCCCGCGCCGGTGCTGGCCGGCGCGCTCTGGGCCAACCTGCACGGCATCGCCCAGCTCTGGGCCTGGGGCAGCCTGCCGCTGGCCACCGGCGCCACCGACGACGACACCCTGCTGCGGGCCGCGCTCGACGCGCACCTCGGCCCCGCGCCGCACTGAACCGGAGAAGACGTGCCCCTGCTGTACGACCTCACCAAGCTGACCGTCGGCACCACCCTGCGCCTGGGCTGGCGACCCCAGGTGGACGGGCTGGAGCATCTGCCCCGACACGGCGGCGCGATCCTCGCCAGCAACCACCTGTCCGTCGCCGACGAGATGTTCCTCGCCAGCTTGTCGCCCCGACACGTCACCTTCTGGGCCAAGGCCGAGTACTTCACCGGCCGCGGTCCGGCTGGCTGGCTGAGCCGGCGGATCGTCGCCGGCATGGGCGCGATCCGGGTCGAGCGGGCCGGCGGCCGAGCCGCCCTCACGGCCCTCGACGCGGCCGTGCCGGTGCTGCGCGCCGGCGGTCTCGTCGCCATCTACCCGGAGGGCACCCGCTCCCCCGACGGGCGGCTCTACCGGGGTCGGACCGGCATGACCCGACTCGCCCGCGACGCCGAGGTGCCGATCATCCCGGTCGGCGTGCTCGGCACCGCCGAGGTCCTGCCGGTCGACGCGCGGCTGCCCCGCCGGCACCCGGTCACCCTGCGGTTCGGTCCGCCGATCCCCGTCGCCGGGCGTATCACCGGGCCGCGCGACATCCGGACGATCACCGACGAGGTGATGGCCGCGATCCAACGGCTCACCGACCAGGAGTACGTGCCCCGCTACGCCCCGCCCCGGCCGGCGCGCGGCTGAGCACGGGCGGGCGTCAGCCGGCGAGCAGAGCAGCCATCCGCTGCGCCTGCGCCTCCCAGCGCCACTCCCGCTCCACCCACGCCCGACCGGCCGCGCCCAGTTGGCGGGCCAGATCGCGGTCGGCGAGCAGCCGGGACACCCGGTCGGCGAGCTGGGCGACGTCCCGGCCACGGACCACGTACCCGGTCTCTCCCTCACGGACCGCGTCCGGGGCGCCGCCGGAGTCCCCGGCCACCACCGGCAGACCGGTCGCGGACGCCTCCAGGTAGACGATGCCCAGCCCCTCCACGTCCAGCCCGCGGTTGCGGGTGCGGCAGGGCATCGCGTAGACGTCGCCGGCCGCGTAGTGCGCCGGCAGGTCGGCCGCCGGCACCGAACCGGTGAACACCACGTCCCGCTCGACGCCCGTCTGCCGGGCCAGCTTCTCCAGGGTTGCCCGGTACGGCCCGCCACCGACGATCAGCAGCGCTGCGTCGGGCACCCGGCGGCGGATCTCCGGCAGTGCCCGGATCAGCATGTCCTGGCCCTTGCGCGGCACCAGCCGGGACACACAGACCACCACCGGCCGGTCGGTCAGCCCCAACCGGGCCCGGACCGGCTCACCGTCCACCGTCGGGTGGTAGGTGTCCACGTCCACACCCGGTGCCAGCCGGCGCAGGTCGGTCACCCCGTCCAGCACCCGGGCCAGCCGCGTGCGGGTGTACTCGCCGAGGTAGGTGGTCACGTCGACACCCCTACCGATGCGCCGCAGCGCCGGCCGGGCGGCCGGCAGCGCCGCCCAGCCGACCTCGTGGCCGTGGGTCTGCGCCACCACCCGGCGGATGCCCGCCCGTCGCCGCAGCCCGGCGGCGAGCAACCCCAGCGGGGCCGCCGCGCCGAACCACACGGTGTCGCAGTCGTACGCGCGGGCGAGGCGGGCCGCCCGGCGGGCGATCAGCGGGGTGGGCAGCAGCACCCGGGTGCGCTCGCGGATCACCTCGAACGGCTGGTCGGCGTCGAACTTCGCGGCACCGCGCCAGCTCGACGCGTACACGACCACCGAGCCGGCCGGTTGGCGCACGGCGAGGTTGTGCACGAAGGACTGGATGCCGCCCGGACGGGGCGGGAAGTCGTTGGTGATCAGCAGCGTGCGGCTCATCGGGCGGCCTCCCGGGCGTACGCGCGGGCGGCGGCCATCCGCTCCACCGTGGACGGATGCGAGGCGGAGTAGAGGTATTCCCAGCGCGGCGGATCGGGATCGCCCAGGTTCACCGAGCCGAGGCGGCGCTGCATCGACTCGAAGGCCACCGGATCGCCGGTGAGCGTGAGCGCGTGCGCGTCGGCGCGCGCCTCCACCCGGCGCGACAGCAGCGCCTGCACCGGGGTGGCGACCAGGCCGGCCACCGTGACCAGGGCGATCAGCAGCGGAAACGCGCGTGGATCGGCCACCGAGTCGACGCCTGCCAACCGCAGCAGCAGCCCCCACGAGCCGAGCAGGTAGAGCGCCACCACGGCGGCGGCCGCGCCCAGCGCCCCGGTCAGGGTGCCCACCGTGACGTCGGAGTCCTTCGCGTGGCCCAGCTCGTGGGCCACCACCGCGGTCACCTCGGCCGGGCTGGCCTCGCGCAGCAGCGTGTCGTAGACGACCACCCGGCGGGTCGGCCCGAGGCCGGAGACGTACGCGTTGACAGCCCTGGTGCGCCGCGAGGCGTCGGCGACAAGCACGTCGCGCACCGGCACCCCGTCCCGGGCGGCCATGCTCATCAGCTCGGTGCGCAGCGGCCCCTGCTCCAGGGGGGTGAACTTGTTGAACACCGGCTCCACAAGCACCGGCAGCACGAACGAGAGCAGCACCACCAGCAGGGCCGCGCCGGCCGCGCCGAACGCCCACCACCAGCGCGGGGCGAGCCGGATGACAGTGTAGAAACCGAACAGCGCCACCGCGCCGATCACGGCGCTCACCGCGTACGACTTGAGCAGGTCGACAGCCCAGCCGCTCCACCCGTTGGTGCTCAGCCCGTAGCGGGTCAGCACGCTCTGCCGCCACGCCGAGAACGGAAGCGTGAGCAGGTCGGCGACGAGCACCACGGCGAGACCGCCGAGCACCGCCCGCGCGATCCAGTGCCCGCCGAACGGCCGGCCCACCAGCTCGACGAGGCGACTGCCCAGCGGCGTGAGGCCGAGCGCGACGGCGATCAGCAGCCCGACGGCGAGCGCGGCGTAGCTCCCGGGGCGCAGCGCGGCACGAAATTCGCGCCCCTTGGCCACCTGCTCGGCCGGGAGGTCGCGCAGCGCGGCGAGCTGGTCGGCGCGGGGCGCCGGCGGCCGGTGCCAGGGAATGAACAGCGCGGCGGTCACCAGCAGGGCCACCGTCAACCCGGCCAACGTCAGCAGCGCCCAGCCGCGCGGCGTCACCGGCGCACCGCCGTGCGCGCCACGCGATGGGCGCGCGCAGCATCGACGAGCTCGCCGTGCTCGCGTCGTACCCCGCTCATCCCGCCGCTCCTCCCGCCGTGACCGCCCATCCTATGGCCCGCGAAAAGCCCGCTCCGGACGCGGTGTCGCGCTCCCGACGACCTGGCGCGCGGGCGGACTCAGGCGACCGGCGGACCCGGGGTGCGGGCGGACTCAGGCCACCCAGCGACCTGGCGTGCGGGCGGACTCAGGCCACCCGACGGACCCGGCGTGCGGCGACGCCGGGCCGCGCGGGCGCGGCCAGCACCTCGACGTCGAAGCCGGCCCGGGCGAACACCTCGATCGCCTCGACCTCGGCGGCGACAAGCCCGGCCGCCGGGGACGTCTCGTCGAACAGGGCGGTCAGCGGGCAGCCGGAACAGCCGTCGGCCCGCTTCGCGCACCCGTCGCAGTCGATGAGCATCGCACCTCCCGATCGCTCGCGGTGCGCAGTCGACGCCCTGTCGTCGTCGCCCGAGCACCGTCGGTCACATCGACGCTATCCACCGGGTACGACAGAACCGCCCGCACCGCCCCGTTGAGGGCTAGATCGACTCCAGATCAGCGAAATCGGGGTATCCCGACCGGTCGGACACCGCGACATCGGCGATCCCGTGACGAGCCAATCGCCGGTCAAGTGCCGGCCAAGCGCCTGTTCCGTCCATGGTGTCCACTGCGATCGTGATGCCACGGCCGAGCGGAACCGGCCGAACCCCAGGTCGACCCACGGAGGACTCGACATGCGCGGACCAACCTCGACCACACGCTCCCGCCTCGCGGCCGCCGCGCTCCTCGCGGTCGCCGCGACGGCCGCGAGCGGGCTCGTCGCCACGCCGGCGCAGGCCACCTCGGCATTCGGCTGCAACTACCCCCGCGTCTGCTTCTGGGTGACCGGGAGCCCGTACGACGACGCCCCGCCGACCGCGTCGTTCCAGGACAACTACTACCAGACCCTCGGGTCCCGCAGCCGGGGCGCCGACTGGGTCTACAACACCCGCAACGACGACGGCGCGAAGATCTTCTACTCCAACGGCGACTGGGTCTGCGTCGCGCCGGGCGAGCTGGCATACCTCGAGCCGTACGGCTACGCGGTCGCCCTCGACATCATGGACTCCCCCTACTGCTCGTACTGACCGCCCACCGGAGGTTGAAGACATGAATCCACGACGTCTCCTGGCCGCGTGCGCCGTCACGGTGACCGCAGCGGTCGGCCTCGTCGCCACCCCCGCGTTCGCCGGTGGCATCTTCCAGACCAAGACCGACCTGAACCTGCGCTACTGCCAGTGGCTGAACAACTCGCAGTGCTCGGTCATCCTCACGATCCCGAAGGGCCAGTCGGTCTACCTGAACTGCTGGGCGCCCGGATCGTCGGTAAACGGCGACACCGTCTGGTACAACGCCTTCTACGGCAACGCGAGCGGCATGCTCGCCGGTGACTACATGAACACGGGCCACGACCCGAACCCCGCCGTCTACCGCTGCGTCTAGCGGCACCGGGGCACCGGGGGGTTCGAGATCCACTCCAGATCACCGATGTCGGGGTGTTCGGACCGTCCGGACACCCCGATATCGCCGACCTCGTGTCGATCACGGAACGGGCCAGCGCGGCCTGCGGCCCTCAGGAGCGGGCGAGGCGGCGCAGCAGCGAGTCGGCGCCCAGCGGGTACGCCCCGTGCCTGCGTACGCCGTCGGCGACCTCGCGGTCGGACGAGATCACGACGACCGGACGGCCGGCCGGCTCGGCGCGGACCAGGCGGCGAATCAGCTCGTCGGCGGTCTCGCCCTTGCGGGAGAAGAGCACCCGGACGCCGCGCGGCGCCGGGGGCAGCCCGTGCATCCGTTCGGCGCCGTCGAACACGACTGTGACCTCGTCGCCGGTCTGCGCGGCGATCCCGCCCAGGCCCGTGATGAGGCGTTTGCGCTGCTGTTCCAGCGACATCTCGCCGAAGCCGCGCTTGGTGACGTTGTAGCCGTCCACCACGAGGTGCGCCCGGGGCAGGGCCAACAGCTGGTCCAACCGGGCCGGGTCGTCGGTGTCGCGGGCGCGTGCGGCCGGGCCGGCCGGGGCGGTGCCCGGCTGCTCGGCGAACGCGTCGGCGACGAAGTCGGCGGGGAGCTTGTCCACCGGGTCGAGCGCCAACTCCCGGCGCAGCCCGACGGCGGCCTGACCGATGGTCTCCAGCAGCAGCCAGAGGCGGGCGTCGTCGACCGAGCGCGCCTCCTTGGCACTGGCCCGGGCCACCCCGGCGGCGGCCTCCGCCTCCGCGAGTCGGGCGCGGGCGCGGCGCAGTTCGGCGTCCACGTCGGCGCTGGCGCGTGCGGCCCGCCCGCGCTCGGTGGCCAACAGTTCGGTGGCCTTGCGCTCCCGGGCCTGCGTCTCGCGCAGGGTGCGGGCCACTTGACGGGACTCCTCCCGGAGCTGGCCCAACTCCTCGCGGACCCGCGCCAGCTCGTCGCGGAGCTTCTCGGCCTCGACCCTTGCCACCGCCCGGTCGTGCTCGGCGCGGGTGGCCCGCTGCTCGGCCTCACGGACCAGCTCGGCGACGACCGCGCTGTCCGCCTCCGCGCGAACCGCGGCGCCGCTGGCCTCGATCAGCTCCCGCCAGCCGCGGGGTCGGGCCAGGTAGGCGAGCGCGGCCACCTCGACCGGGTCGGCGGCGGCCGGCGCGGTGCCCTCGATCACGGCCGCGCCGAGGTCGCCGGCGTCGGCCAGCACCCGGGCGGTGACCCGCTGCCGGAACAGCGGGTCGGCGGTGAGCTGGGCGGCGATGGCCGGGGCGCCGAGGCGGGCCCGGCGGTTGGGGGCGAACTTGGCCACCCGGCGCAGCGGCACCGGCACCTCGTCGGCGGGCAGGGTGGGCAGCACGGTGGCCGTCAACGTCACGATCCGCTGCCGGACCGGCTCGGGCAGCGTCGGCTCGGGCTCGACCGCCGGATCGGCACCCGAATCGACAGGTGTGTCACTGGTGTCCGGGTCGCCCACGGCACCGTCGACCACGACCGGATCCTCCTGCGGGAGGTGGTCGTCGTGCGGCTCGGTGAGGGGCATGTGGCAAGTCTCCCACCGCGACCGGGCCCACCGCCCGGTGAGTGAGCCGATCTCTCATCCTAGCCCCATGGTGAGTGCTGGGACTGCTGCGACGGGAGTGTCGGACCGGGGCGTTACCGTGCCGCCGATGGCACAGGCGGAGTACGTCCAGGAGTCACTGGCCGGTCTCGACCCGGCGGTGGGCGGGGTGGACCCGGCCCTGCCGCTGTACGCGACGACCTTCGTGGTGGTCGACCTGGAGACCACCGGCGGCGCACCGGACGGCGGCGGCATCACCGAGATAGGCGCGGTCAAGGTGCGCGGCGGCGAGCACCTGGGCGAGCTGGCCACCCTGGTCAACCCGGGGCAGCCGATTCCGCCGTTCATCACCGTGCTGACCGGGATCACCCAGGCCATGCTGGTGCCGGCGCCGCCGATCGAGCAGGTGCTGCCCAGCTTCCTGGAGTTCCTCGCCGACGCGGTGCTTGTCGCCCACAACGCCCCCTACGACGTGGGGTTCCTCAAGGCCGCCTGCGCGAAGCACGGTCACCGCTGGCCCAATCCGCGCGTACTGGACACGGCGGCGCTGGCCCGCCGGGTGCTGACCCGCGACGAGGTGCCCAACCGCAAGCTGGGCACCCTGGCCGCCTACTTCCGCACCGCCACCCAGCCCACCCACCGGGCACTCGATGACGCGAAGGCCACGGTCGACGTGCTGCACGGGCTGATCGGCCGCCTCGGTGGGCACCGGGTGGACACGGTCGGCGACGCCATCGAGTTCGCCCGGGCGGTCACCCCGACCCAGCGCCGCAAGCGTCACCTGGCCGAAGGGCTGCCCAAGGTCCCGGGGGTCTACATCTTCCGGGCCGCCGACGACCGGCCGCTCTACGTCGGCACCTCCGTCGACATCGCCACCCGGGTGCGCAGCTACTTCACCGCCGGCGAGAAGCGCGCAAGGATCTCCGAGATGCTGGCCGCCGCCGAGCGGGTCGAGGCCGTGGAGTGCGCGCACTCGCTGGAGGCCGAGGTCCGGGAGCTGCGCCTGATCGCCGCGCACGCGCCTCCGTACAACCGACGGTCGAAATACCCGGAGCGGATGGTCTGGCTCAAGCTGACCGACGGTCCGTATCCTCGGCTGTCGATCGTCCGGGACCTCTCCCCCACGGACACCGCCTACCTTGGGCCGTTCACCTCACGGCGGGCCGCCGAGCTGGCCGCCGCCGGCTTCCACGACGCGGTGCCGCTGCGCCAGTGCACGCACCGGCTCTCGTTGCGCACCATCACGCCGGCCTGCGCGCTGGCCGAGCTGGGCCGCTGCCCGGCACCCTGCGAGCACAGGATCACCCCCGAGGAGTACGACGACAGAGCCGCCGGGCCGTTCCGCACCGCCACCGCCAGCGACCCGCAGCCGGTGGTGGACGCGCTGCTGGCCCGGATCGACGTGCTCGCCGCCGACCAGCGCTACGAGGAGGCAGCAGTGGTGCGGTCCCGGCTGGCCGCGGTGCTGCGCGCCACCGTGCGGATGCAGCGGCTGGCGGCGCTCACGTCGATCGTCGAGCTGGCCGCGGCCCGACCGGCCGCCCGGGGCGGCTGGGAGCTGGCCCTGGTCCGCCACGGTCGCCTGGCCGGCGCCGGGGTTTCCCCGCCCGGCGTCCACCCGCGACCCACGCTGAACGCCATCCGGGCCACCGCCGAGACGGTGTCGGGCGGGCACGGTCCGGTACCGTCGGCCACGGCGGAGGAATCCGAGCGCATCCTGTCCTGGTTGGAGCGGCCGGAGACCCGGCTGGTCGAGATGTCGTCCGGTTGGTCGTCCCCGGCCGGCGGGGCGGGCCGCTTCCGTGACCTGCTGGCGAAGGCCGAGAGCGGGGGGTCGCACCAACTCTCGACCGAACGCTCATGACCAACTGACCGATCGGACTACGTCGACTCCCTTAGGCTGTTAGAGAAGTGCAGTCCTGCCCGTTTCGTGGGCCTGCTTCCGATCGCCCCGTCCGGCGGTCGCGGAGCCGGGGTGAGGAGGTGTCCCTCGTGGACGTCGACGCCGGACACGGCGCCGCCCTGGGGGGCGCCCTGCCGACCCAGTCGGGTGAGCTGCCCCTGACCCGCCGACTGCGGTCGTTGCTCACCTGGCCGACCACCGACTCCGACCCGGTCACCCACCTGGTCCGCACCCATCGGGGCATCCACTCCGGCACCGACCCGGCCGTGCTGCGCCGGGCGTACACGATCGCCGAGAACATGCACCGGGGTCAGTTCCGCAAGAGCGGCGAACCGTACATCACCCACCCGCTCGCGGTGGCGCAGATCTGCGCCGAGCTGGGCATGGACACCACGACCCTGGTGGCGGCGCTGCTGCACGACACCGTCGAGGACACCCGCTACACGCTCCAGGCGCTGTCGGAGGACTTCGGCGGCGAGGTGGCCCACCTGGTCGACGGGGTGACCAAGTTCGACAAGGCGTTCTACGGCAAGGCCGCCGAGGCGGAGACGGTCCGCAAGATGATCGTCGCGGCCGCCAAGGACGTCCGGGTGCTGATCATCAAGCTGGCCGACCGGCTGCACAACATGCGTACGCTCGGTGTGCGCTCCGCGGCGTCGCGGGAACGGATCGCCCGCAAGACCCAGGAGGTGCTGGTCCCGCTCTGCGACCGGCTGGGCATCCAGACCCTCAAGCGCGAGCTGGACGACGTGGTGCTGCTGCACCTGGAGCCCGACGAGCACGCCCGGCTGGCCCGGCACGTGCACGATCGGCCCGGCTGGGACTCGTACCTCGACTCGGTGGTGACACGGGCCCGGGCGGCGCTGCGTCGCAGCCGGGTCGACGCCGAGGTGAGCCCGCGCCCCCGCCACCTCTACTCCATCTGGAAGGACACCATCGCCGGCGGCCACACCGCCCCGTTCGACCTTCCCCGCATCTCGGTGGTGGTCGACGGGCCCGCCACGGACTGTTACGCCGCCCTGGGCGCGATCCACGGCACGTGGCGGCCGGTCCCGGGCCGTTTCAAGGACTTCATCGCCTCACCGAAGAACAACCTCTACCGCTCGCTGCACACGACCATCTGCGGCCCGCAGGACCGCACGGTGGAGGTGCTGATCCGCACGGAGGAGATGCACCGCGCGGCCGAGTACGGCATCGCCGCCGACTTCCGCTTCCCACGCTCCGGCGGCGGCAGCGCGGCGGCCCGGGCCGAGCAGTTGGACTGGCTGCGCCGCGTGCTCGACTGGGAGCCGGACGCCGCCGACCCGGCGCAGTTCTACGAGTCGCTGCGCTGCGACCTCGCCGAGGGCCAGATCCAGGTCTTCGCCGAGGGGCGTCAGGTCGTGCTGCCGGCCGGCGCCACGCCTGTCGACCTGGCGTACGAGCTGGGCAGCCAGCGGGGCGACCACTGTCTCGCCGCCCGGATCAACGGCCGGCTGGCGCCGCTGAGCTCGGAGCTGGACGAGGGCGACGTGGTGGAGATCTTCACCGAGAACGACGGCGACAACGGCTTCGAGGCCGGCGTGGCGCCACGCGGTCCGCGCAAGGAGTGGCTGGGCTTCGTCAAGTCGCCGCACGCGCAGATGCAGATCAACAGGTGGTTCGCCGAGCACACCGAGCCGGGCATCACGATCAGCGACAAGGTCCGCCTCGGTCGGGCCACCATCGGGCTCGCCCTGCGCCAGCACAACCGCGGCCTCGCCAGCGACCTGCCGCTGCTGCGGCTCTCCGAGGAGCTGGGCTATCCCGACCTGGAGACCCTGCTCGTCGCGGTCTTCGACCGGGTGATCGAACCGGACACCGTGGTACGCCAGCTCATCGACCTGGTCGACCATCGACAGTGACCGGCCGGCCCCAGCGCGTCCGAGGGACATTCGTGACCACTAGCCTGGGGTCATGATCCCCCGTTCCCGCGCCACCGGTCGGGCCATCTTCTACCAGGCCTTCTACCGGCTGCCGCTGCCGGTGCGCCGTCGCCTGGTGAAGCTGGCCGTGCCCAAGTACATCGTCGGGGCGGTCACCCTGGTCCGGGACTCCGAGGCGGCGGGCGCGGGCCGGCTACTGATGTTGCGCCAGCCCCCCGGCAAGGGCTGGTCGCTGCCCGCCGGCCTGCTCAACCGGGCCGAGCCGCCCGTCGTGGGCGCGGCCCGCGAACTGTTCGAGGAGTCCGGCATCCGGCTGCCACCGTCCCGGCTGCGCCCGGCGGCGCCGAACGCGATCGTGCACGCCAAGGGCTGGGTGGACATGGTCTTCGAGACGGAGGTGCCGGCGTCCACCACCGACCTGGCGGTCGACGGCGCGGAGGTCTTCGAGGCCGCCTGGCATCCGCTGGACGACCTGCCCAAGCTCACCTGGCCGACGGCCCGGCTGCTCGCCTACTACGACATCGGGCCGCTGGCCGGGCAGTTCCCGCCCCCGATCGCCGACGACCTGCCGTGACCGGTCCGGCTTCCGTGCCGGCCGAGCTGTGCGCGGTCGTGCTCGCCGCGGGTGAGGGCACCCGGCTGCGCCCGCTCACCGCACGGGTGCCCAAGGCGCTCTGCCCGGTCGGCAACGTGCCACTGCTGGACCGGGCGCTGGCTCGCCTGGCCGGCCTCGGCCTGAGCGGTCCCGCTCGCGTGGCCGTGAACGCCTGCTACCTCGCCGACCAGGTGGTCGCACACGTCGGCGGCCGCGCCCACCTGTCGGTGGAGCCCGGCGACCCGCTCGGCACCGCCGGTGGGGTGGCCAACCTGCGGGACTTCATCGACGGCCGGCCGGTGCTGGTCGGCAACGCCGACGCGTACCTGGCCGACGCCGCCACTCCCCCGGGCCCCGACGTGGCCGCGCTGCTGGACGGCTGGGACGGAAACTCCGTACGCCTGCTCGGGCAGCCCGCCGCCGACCCGACGGCGCCCGGCACCTTCGCCGGGCACTGCTTCAGCGGGTTCTCGCTGCTGCCGTGGCGGCTGGTCCGCGACCTGCCGGTGGTCTTCTCCGACCTGGTACACGCGGTGTGGCGGCCGGCCGAGGCGGCCGGCGCGCTGGAGGTGGTGCCCTATCCGGGCACCTTCTACGACACCGGCACCCCCGCCGACTACCTGGCGGCCAACCTGCACGCCGCGGGTGGCGATGCTCTCGTCGACCCGTCCGCGACGGTGACCGGGCGCTGCGTGGAGTCGGTGGTAGGCGCGGGCGCACGGGTGGACGGCGAGGTGCGGCGCACGGTGGTGTGGCCGGGCGCGCTCGTACGCGACGGCGAGCGGCTGCACGACGTGATCCGGTTCGGGGACGGCTGCACGGTCCAGGCTGCCGCGCGAAGCTGAGCCGACGCGGTACACCCTCTCCCGGTCCAGGCGGAGACATCTAGCATGGGCGACGACGCCGACGAACGGAGAATTGCCCCGTGATCACCGCGATCGTGCTGATCGACTGCGCCACCGACGCGATTCCCGAGGTGGCGGAGACCCTTGCCAATGTCACAGGCGTCAGCGAGGTCTACTCGGTGGCCGGGCACGTCGACCTCATCGCCATCGTCCGGGTCCGCGAGTTCGACCAGATCGCCCAGGTCATCGCGGGCAGCATCTCCAAGGTGCCGGGTGTGCTGAACACTGAGTCGCACATCGCTTTCCGGGCGTACTCCCAGCTCGACCTCGAGGAGACGTTCGCGATCGGCCTCGCCGACGCCGACTGACCCGCGACGCCGCGTGGGAGGGCCGCCGCCGGACGCGGCGCGGCCGGCCCACCCCTGCGGGTGGACCGGCCGTCTGCTGCCGCTACGTCAGCTCTCGCTGGGAGCGGGCCGCTCGGTGGTGCCGAGGCCCGGTTCCGGCGACTCGGTGATGCCGCCACTAGGAGCCGGCGACTCGGTGGTGCCACCCGGAGCCGGCGACGAGGTACCCGGGCTGGGCGTACCGCTGGCGCTGGTCTGCGGGACCGGGACGCCCAGCTGGTTGGCGAGCTGGACCAGCTCGTCGTAGTGCGCCTGAAGCGTCGGCAGGGCGTTCTGGGCCAACTGGACCACCGACTGCTCGGAGCCCTGCGAGATCTCCGTCTGGGTGGCCTGGATGGCCTGGACGTGACCGGCCAGCTCACTGGTCACCCAGAGCCTGTCGAACTCCGCGCCGTTGGCGTTGTTCAGCTTGTCGATGACGGCCTGCTGATCGGCGCTGGGCTCGTTCGGCAACTCGACGTTGAGCTGGGACGCCGTCTGCTGCACCGTCTGGTCGAGCTGGGTGTGGTCGGTCTTGAACATCGCACCCAGGTCCTTGACCCCCTGGTTCTGGCCCTTCTGCTGAGCCAGGTCACCGGCGGTGATCTCGAACAGGTTCACCTGGTGCACCGCCTGCAGATACTGGGTGTCCTGCGTCGACGGCTGTGCCGCGGCCTGCGCGGCCACAGCCGGCGCGACACCTACCAGCACCAGCGCGGCCAACAGGCCGAGGCGTTTGAGACCCAACATGCTTCCCCCCCTAGAGACGTTGGACCGCACGGATACCCGGCTCACGGGGGTTATTCCTGCGATCGCCCGGCGCACGGGGTCGACCGGTCCCGCCGTGGCCGTCCGACTCCTGCTCGGATGGGCGACGGGACACCGACAACGACGTGGCGCCCGCCGGAAGTCCGGCGGGCGCCACGTGACGGTGCGGTGGGGGTCAGTGGCGGCTCTCGCCGCTGCCGATCTCCGCGCGCTCGGGCCGGGGCTCGACCGGCGGGTGACCCGGCGAGACCGGCGCCTCGACCGGCTTCTCGATCGGGTAGAAGAAGCCCCGGACCGCCGGGCCGAGTGCCCCGAGCCGGTTCATCTTCTTCGGCACCACCCAGCCGACGTAGTCCAGCTCACCGTGGCCGTCCGCGTGCCCGTTCGCCGCGCTGAGCGGCTGGTGCACCTCGACGAACCGGCCGTCCGGCAGGCGCCGGATGATGCCGGTCTCCACGCCGTGCGCGAGCACCTCCCGGTCGTGCTGCTGCAGACCCAGGCAGAGCCGGTAGGTGACGTAGTACGCCAGCGGCGGGACCACCAGCAGGCCGACACGGCCCGCCCAGGTCATCGCGTTCAGGCTGATCTGGAACTTGTCGGCGATCACGTCGTTGGCGCCCGAGAGCGTCAACACGACGTAGAAGGCGACGGCCATGGCGCCGACGGCCGTACGGGCCGGAACGTCGCGGGGCCGCTGGAGCAGGTTGTGGCTCTTGCGGTCCTTGAGGTGCCGGGCCTCCAGGAACGGGTACATCGTCGACAGGCCGACCAGGATGCCGGGCAGCACGACAGTGGGCCAGAACAGCGGCGGGATGACGTACCCGTCGCCGATCGGGATGTTGAGCTGCCAGGCCGGCATGAGTCGGGTCGAGCCGTCGAGGAACATGACGTACCAGTCGGGCTGACTGGCGGCCGAGACCACCCACGCCTCGTACGGGCCGAACAGCCAGATCGGGTTGATCTGGAACAGACCGCCCAGCAGCGCGATGACGCCGAAGACGACCATGAAGAAGCCGCCCTGCTTCAGCGCGTAGCGGGGGAACATCCGCTCGCCGACCACGTTGCCGTTGGTCCGGCCGGGGCCGGGCCACTGGGTGTGCTTCTGCTTGAAGACCAGGCCCAGGTGGGCGCTGATCAACGCGAGCAGCAGACCCGGGATCAGCAGGACGTGGGCGATGAAGAACCGGCTGATGATGATCGTGCCGGGGAACTCGCCACCGAAGATCGACGACGTGAGCCAGGAGCCGATCACCGGGATGGACAGCATGATCGCCGAGGCGATCCGCAGACCGGTGCCGGACAGGCCGTCGTCCGGCAGCGAGTAGCCGGTGAAGCCGGCCAGGAAGCCGACCCAGAACAGCAGCGAGCCGATGATCCAGTTGGTCTCGCGCGGCTTGCGGAAGGCGCCGGTGAAGAACACCCGCAGCATGTGCACGACGATCGCGGCCATGAACAGCAGCGCCGCCCAGTGGTGCATCTGCCGCATCACCAGGCCGCCGCGGACGTCGAACGACAGGTCCAGGCTGGAGGCGTACGCGGCGGACATCGGCGTGCCCTGCAACGGGGCGTAGCTGCCGTCGTAGACCACCTCGGTCATCGCCGGCTCGTAGAAGAAGGTGAGGAACACACCGGTCAGGAGCAGCACGATGAACGAGAACAGCGCGATCTCGCCCAGCAGGAACGACCAGTGGTCCGGGAAGACCTTGTTCAGCAGCTTGCGCAGCGGAGTGGCCACCTGGAAGCGGTCGTCCACCCCCACCGCGGCTTTGCCCGGCGTGGCTGCCAGGTCAAACTTTCGACGCTTCATGGCCGCTCCCAGAAATCAGGCCCGACGGTCTCGGTGTAGTCGGACTTCGCCACGAAGAAGCCCTCGGGGTCCACCTCGATCGGCAGCTGCGGCAGCCGCCGGCTGGCGGGGCCGAAGACGGGCCGGGCGTTGTCGGTGATCAGGAACTGGGACTGGTGGCACGGGCAGAGCAGCCGGTTGGTCTGCTGCTCGAACAGGCTCGCGGGGCAGCCGGCGTGCGTGCAGATCTTGGAGAACGCCGCGTAGTTGCCCCACATGTAGTCACCGTGGCCGACCCGCTCGTTGGCCCGGCGCGACTCCTGCGCGTCCGAGTCGCGCAGGTGGATCAGCAGCGTCGGCGAGTCGGCGTGCCTGTTGCTCACACCGTTCTCGATGCCCGGGAAGACCGTCAGCTGGCCACCGGTGCTGATGTCCGCCGGGCGCACCGGGCGGCCGTCCTCGCGGACGAGGCGGATCCGCTGGCCGCCCTCGGCGGCGGCGAACCCGGTGGTGAACATCTGGTTGTTCTTGTGCGGCTGCGAGATCAGACCGCCGACCAGCGGCGCCGCCGCTACCGCGGCGACCGGCGCGAGGCCGGCCAGCAGCGAGATGCCGAGCAGTGGACGACGCTTCACACCCAGCTCGTCGGCCATGTAGAGCATGGTCTGGCCGGTGATGGTGCGACCGTCGGCGTCCACCGCCCCCTCGTGCCGGTCCTGGATCGAGACCTCCTTGGGCAGCAACTTCTTGCCCCAGGTCAGGATGCCGAAGCCGACGGCGAGCAGCGCCACGCCGAGGGTGAACCCGAGCAGCGGGGTGTAGAACTTGTCGCCGCCGCGGCCCGGCTCGTACTTCCACGGCCACCAGATGTAGATGGCCAGGAAGGCGGTCGCCGCCAGGCCGGTGATCAGGAAGAAACCGGCCACCACGCGGGTCAGCCGACGCTCGGCCTTCGTGCCGGGCAGCACCTGCGGCTCGTAGTGCACGATCTCGATGTCGTCCCGACGCGCGCCCTCACGGACGATGTCGAACCGGGTCAGCCCGGGGTCGTTCACGTCGAGCGGCTCCCGGCCCTGCGGGGCCTGGTGCTCGGTGTGCGTGCTCATGCCGTCACCTCGCTACGGGTGGCGCCGAGCGGCACCACGGCACTGAATCTGACGATCCGCTCGGTCACGACTTACCCGCAATCCACAGGCTAGCGAACACGAGCGCCACAATGCCAACCAGGAAGATCGCCAGGCCCTCGGTGGACGGCCCGTACCGACCGAGGTTGAACCCGCCCGGGTCCTGGTCGGTCTTCAGCGTCTCCTGGATGTAGGCGATGATGTCGGCCTTCTGCTCCGGCGTGATCTGGTTGTCGCCGAACACCGGCATGTTCTGCGGGCCGCTCAGCATCGCCGCGTAGATCTGCCGGTCCGTCGCCGGGTGCAGGCTCGGGGCGAACTTGCCCGACGAGAGCGCGCCACCGCCGCCACCGAAGGCGTGGCACTGGGAGCAGTTGATCCGGAACAGCTCGCCGCCGGCCGCGACGTTGCCGTCCTCGTGGAGGTTCTCCTCGGTGCCCGGGACGACCGGACCGCCACCCAGCTCCTGGATGTACTGGCCGAGCTGGCGGACCTGCTCGTCGGTGAAGACCGGCGGCTTGCGGTGCGCCTGGGCCTCCTGGCGGGCCAGCGGCATACGGCCCGAGCTGACCTGGAACTCGACCGAGGCCGCGCCGACGCCGATCAGGCTCGGCCCGCGCCCCTCGACGCCCTGGGCGTTGCGGCCGTGGCAGGTCACACAACTCACGTCGAACAGCGCCTTGCCCTCGGCTGCGGCACCGGTCAGCGGCGGATTGTCCTGCGCCTGCGCACCGGGGGCGAAGACGGTGTATGCGCCGCCGGCGAGCATCAGCGCGGCGAACAGCCGGACCGCGGCGCCCAGCCGGCGGCGGCCCCTGCTGCGCGCGGCGGGCCGCCCGCGCAACCGCGCGAGCAGACCGCGTCGGCGGTCGTTGTCAGAAGTCATGAGCTGTGTCCTTAACCGGTTGGACCTTGTCTCAGGGGACGGAGCAGCGGCGCGGTTCGTGACGCGCCAAGATCACTGAAGCCAGTAGATCATGGCGTACAGCCCGATCCACACGACGTCGACGAAGTGCCAGTAGTACGACACGACGATCGCCGAGGTCGCCTGCGCCGGCGTGAACCGGCCCATGGTCGTGCGGACCATGAAGATGATGAAGGCGATCAGACCGCCGGTCACGTGCAGGCCGTGGAAGCCGGTCGTCAGGTAGAACATCGAGCCGTACCCGTCGCCGTTGATCCTGACGCCGTCCTCCACCAGGTGGCGGTACTCGTTCACCTGGCCGAGCACGAAGATCAGACCCATCACGAAGGTGACGGTGAACCAGCGGCGCAGCGCGTGCACGTCACCCTTCTCCGCCGCGAAGACGCCGAGCTGGCAGGTCACCGAGGACAGCACGAGGATCACCGTGAAGGTGGTCGCGTACGGGATGTTCAGCGATTCGGTGTGCTTCTCCCACTGCTCCGGCGCAGCCGCGCGGATCGAGAAGTACATCGCGAACAGCGCCGCGAAGAACATGAGTTCGCTGGAGAGCCACACGATCGTCCCGACGCTGACCATGTTCGGTCGGGTCAGAGAGTGGATCCGGCTCTTGTCAATGGCTGGGGCCGCAGTCACGCCGTCATTATTGCCCCTGACCGGGGCCGCCCATCAGCGGGGTGGCAAACCTGCGCCTTCCGTGGCCCGACCGTCGAGGTCCGGTTCGCCTGGCCTAGCCTGAAAAGCGTGCTGCACGTCGATCCGATCCTCGCCGCCACCTCGGCCGTCCCCGCCGATGTGCTCGCCAGCGCCACCGCTGGCCCCTCGAGCCTGCCACCGTTCAGCATCGACCGGGTGCTGACCGAGGCCCGGCTGGACAGCTGGCTGGCGCTCGGCCTGGTGCTCGCCGCCGGCCTCTACCTCTACGGGGTGTACCGGCTACGTCTGCGGGGCGACGCCTGGCCCCTCGCGCGTACCGTCTTCTTTCTCGGCCCCGGCCTCGGCGGCATCGCGCTGGTCACCGTCTCCGGGATCGAGACCTACGACACCGCTTTGCTGTCGGTGCACATGGTCCAGCACATGGTGCTCTCCATGGTGTCGCCGATCTTCCTGGCGCTCGGCGCGCCGATGACGCTCGCCCTGCGGACCCTGCCGGTCGGGCCGCGCAAGCGCCTTCTGGCGGTCGTGCACAGCCGCGTCGCCCGGGTCTACAGCTTCCCGCTGGTGGCGTTCGCCATCTTCGTGGTCAACCCGTTCGCGCTGTACTTCAGCGACCTGTACCGCTTCACCCTGGAACACGCCTGGGCGCACGAGCTGGTGCACGCGCACTTCATCATGACCGGCTGCGTGTTCTTCTGGCCGCTGCTCGGCCTCGACCCGCTCCCGGGCCGCTGGCCGTATCCGGCGCGGGCCCTGCTGATGCTGCTCTCCGTGCCGTTCCACACCGTGCTCGGGCTCACCATCATGCAGAGCACCACCCTCTTCGGGGGCGACTGGTACCCGTCGCTGCACCTGAGCTGGGCCGACCCCAAGGCCGACCAGGTGGTCGCCGGCGGCATCCTCTGGGCCGGTGGCGAGTTCGTCAGTGTGACCATGCTCGCGGTGCTCGTCGTGCAGTGGGTGAAGCAGTCCGAGCGGGAGGCCCGCCGGGTCGACCGCGAGCTGGACCGCCAGGAGGCCCGCGAGCGCGCCGCCGACGCCGCGACGACCTGAGCTGCGCAGACGGTACGCCGTCGGCCGGGCGTCGGGCGGGATGTCGGCTACGTCACGTCGACCGGTACGATCGGCGGGCAGCTACGAGGTGGGAGCCTGTCAGCCATGAGCGATCGTCTGTGCACCGTCCTGCTCTACAGCGACGACCCGCAGGTCCGTGACCGGATGCGGCTCGCTGTCGGCACCCGGCCCGCGCCCGGGCTGCAGATCGAGTTCGTCGACGCGTCGACGTACGCCGAGACCATCCGGCTTGTCGACGACTACGAGATCGACCTGCTGGTGCTCGACGGTGAGGCGAGCCCGGGCGGCGGCATCGGCATCGCCCGCCAGATCAAGGACGATCGGGACGACGCCCCGCCCACCTGCCTCGTGATCGCCCGCGCCGCGGACCGATGGCTCGCCGCGTACGCCGAGGTCGACGCGACGCTTGTGCACCCGCTCGACCCGGTGACCACCGGCAGCACGGTGGCCGAGCTGCTGCGGACGCACGCACCCGCCTGACGTCCCCCGCTCTCCGGCACCGACGCGGCGCCGGACCAGCCGGCGCCGGTTCCAGCCCACCCGCACTTCGTACGCTCGGGAGGCCCGCCATGGGCGATCGGACCTGGCCGCACCTGCTCAACTCGCTGCTGCGCGGCGAGGAGCTGTCCACCGCCGACACCGCCTGGGCGATGGGTGAGATCATGGCCGGCTCGGCGGGCCCGGCGCAGGTCGCCGGCTTCGCCGTGGCCCTGCGTGCCAAGGGTGAGACCTCGGCCGAGCTGGCCGGCCTGGTGGAGACGATGT
This sequence comes from Micromonospora sp. NPDC049275, assembly GCF_043197115.1. Taxonomy (NCBI): domain Bacteria; kingdom Bacillati; phylum Actinomycetota; class Actinomycetes; order Micromonosporales; family Micromonosporaceae; genus Micromonospora; species Micromonospora sp. NPDC049275. Next base: position 351,271 of record NZ_JBICSN010000005.1, on the reverse strand, counting down.
TGAGCCGGGCCGTCCCGGTCGACCTCCCCGACGAGCTGCGCTCGACCGCCCTGGACGTGGTGGGCACCGGCGGTGACCTCGCCCACACGGTCAACATCTCCACCATGGCCGCGCTTGTCGTGGCGGGCGCCGGTGTCCGGGTCGTCAAGCACGGCAACCGGGCCGCTTCCTCCCTGTGCGGCACCGCCGACCTGCTGGAGTTCCTCGGCGTCCCGCTCGACCTCGACCCGGACGCCATCGTGCGCTGCGTCACCGAGGCCGGCATCGGGTTCTGCTTCGCCGCCCGGTTCCACCCGGGGATGCGGCACACCGGGCCGGTCCGGCGGGAGCTGGGCGTTCCCACCGTCTTCAACTTCCTCGGCCCGCTGACCAACCCGGCCCGCCCCCGCGCGGGCGCCGTCGGCTGCTTCGACGCACGGATGGCGTCGGTGATGGCCGGCGTGTTCGCCGCCCGGGGTGACTCGGTGCTGGTGATGCGCGGCGAGGACGGGCTGGACGAGTTCACCACCGCCGCGCCGACCCGGGTGTGGGCGGCGCAGGGCGGCACCGTACGCGAGGCTGTGCTGGACGCGGTCGACCTGGGGGTGCCCCGGTCCACCCTCGGCGACCTGCGGGGCGGTGACGCCGCGTACAACGCCGGCGTGGCCCGTCGCCTGTTGGCCGGCGAGACCGGTCCGGTCCGCGACGCGGTGCTTGTCAACGCGGCGGCGGCGCTGGCGACGCAGGGTCCGTTGGACGGCGACCTGACCGAGGCGCTGCGTGCCGGCCTGGACCGCGCCGCCGAGTCCATCGACTCGGGCGCGGCGGCGGCCACCCTGGACCGTTGGATCGAGACCGCGACCACCGCCGAGAAGGCCGCCACCGCTTGACCGCGTCGGGAGCGTGATCGACCCGGGTTCCTGGAATCGGCGGTGTCCGGCCGGTCGTGATGCCCCGACTTCCCTGATGTCGAGTGGATCACGCCATGGTCCGGGGGCCCCTGAACGGTGGCCGCGGAGATTTGTCGGACCCGCGTGGGAAACTACAGGCGAGTCATTCTCCGCTTCCGTTGTGCGCCGCTGTCGCATTTCGGGGGCCTGTCGCCTGGAGTGAGAGGAGACGCCCGTGTCGCATCACGAGCTCTACTGCGACGTCTGCGACGGCGTGGCACCGTTCGAGGCGCCGCCCTGCGTCGACGGCCACGGCAGCGACTGTCCCGAGCTGATCTGCACCGGTTGCGGCGCCGCCGTGGTGATCGCCACGTACGCCGTCAGCGTCACCCGGCTGGCCGACCGCCGACGTCGCGTCCCCGCCCACCGCCACGCCGCCTGACCCGTCGACAGGACACGCCACGACGAAGGCCCGCTCCCCCGGTCGGGGTGCGGGCCTTCGTCACGCCTGTTGGTCGCGGACGACCGGGTGGATCAGTGCTCGGCGGTGCGCCGGGTGCCTGTGTAGTACTCGAACAGCAGGCCACAGGCGGCGAAGACGACCGCCAGCAGGCCGAGGCCGATCAGCCAGAACTGCCAGAACACCATGCCCAGCGCGGCGGTCGCGGCGGCCAGCGCCAGACCGAACGGCCAGTAGCTGCCCGGGCTGAAGAAGCCGACCTCACCGGCGCCGTCGGCGATCTCGGCGTCCGGCCGGTCCTCCGGGCGCAGGTCGATGCGGCGGGAGACGAACCAGAAGAAGCCACCGCACATCGAGCAGAGCAGGAACGACAGCAGCAGGGCCACGGTGCCCACCCACTCGACGTTGCCGGACTCCCCGTGGGTCCAGGCGCCGTAGAGAATGGTGGCGCCGAAGAGGAACCCGGCGATGATCAGGAAGATACGCCACTCGGTCTTCATGCGGCTGCCTCAGCTTCCCGTGCCGGCCGGAGCGCTGTCCGGGTTGAAGTTGCTGTGCGTCCGCCGGGTGTCGAACGGCTGCGTGGTCTGCGCGTACGGCTGCTCGCCGATCTCGGTCAACGCGTCCTGCGTCGACTTGCCGCTCTGCTTGGCCGCGAGGAACTTGTCGTACTTCTCCGGCGAGACCACCCGCAGCTCGAAGTTCATGAACGCGTGGTAGCTGCCGCACAGCTCGGCGCAGCGGCCGACGTACGCGCCCTCGGCGTCCAGCTTGGAAACCTCGAAGACGTTGCGGATCTTGCCCGGCATGACGTCCCGCTTGAACAGCAGCTCCGGCACCCAGAACGAGTGGATGACGTCGCGGCTGGTCTCCTCGAACCGGATGGACCGGTTGGTCGGCAGCACGAGCACCGGGATGACCTCACTGGTGCCCAGCGTCGACGCGGTGGTGCGGGCCTCCGTGCCCTGACCGTCGCGGTAGTTGAACTGCCAGTTCCACTTGAAGGCGACGACCTCGACCGTGACGTCCGGGTTCTTCGACAGCTTGTCGACGTCGGTCTGCACGATCGCCGTGTAGTAGAAGAGCACGGAGACGATCAGGATCGGCGCGATGGTGTAGAGGAACTCCATCGGCAGGTTGTAGCGGGTCTGCACCGGCAGCGCGTTGCCGCGCTTGCGGTACCGCACCACGCACCAGAAGATCAGGCCCCACACGAATACGCCGACCGCGAGCGCGGCGACGCAGGAGGCGATCCACAGGTCGTACATGCGGTGCGACTCCGCCGAGATGCCGCCCTGCGGCCAACCGAAGCCGTCGAACGTCTTGCCCACGTCACAGCCCGTGAGCAGAACCAGCAGAGCCACGCCCCCGAGACCGAGCCCGGCCAACCGACCAGCACCGCGTCCCCGGCGTCCACCGACCCCTGGGGCAGCACCGTGCCGTACGGCCGACGGCCGTACCTCCGAACTCCTTGCGACCACCTGGTCCTGCCTCCCTAGCGCGCCGCGGTGCGTCGTTCCTCAGCACCGGCGGCAAAGGCGTCACCGACGGTCGCAGATTACTCGACCATGAGGGACTCGGCCGTGGTGGGGTCACTGTCCGCCCCCATCGGGGGGATCCTGGGCATAACGTCGCGATAGCGTCTGATCCGTGAGCGCGAGGAGTGAGCCGGGGTTGCGAGCCCCGCAACCCCGAACAAAGGCAGGTCCGTGAGCGCGAGGTGTGAGCCGGGGTTGCGAGCCCCGCAACCGCGAACAAAGGCAGGTCCGTGAGCGTCTCTTCGGTCTACCTGGACGCGGCAACGGCCGCGCCGCTGCATCCGGTCGCCCGGCAGGCGCTGCTGGCCGCCCTCGAGGACGGCTGGGCCGACCCGGGAAAGCTCTACGGCCAGGCACGCCGCGCCCGGCAACTGCTCGACGCCGCCCGCGAGGCCGCCGCGCAGACGCTCGGCGTCCGCGCCGACGAGCTGTCCTTCACCAGCAGCGGTACGACGGCAGCCCACGGCGCGGTGCTCGGCGGCCTGGCGGGACGGCACCGGGCCGGGGCGACGCTCGTGCACTCGGCGATCGAGCATTCCGCCGTCCTGCACGCCGCCGAGCGGCACGTCGCGGCCGGTGGCGTCGCCCACTCGGTGCCTGTCGACCGGGTGGGCCGGCTGGATCTGGCCGCCTGGTCGACGGCCGTCCGCGCGCCCGGGGTCGCGCTGGCCGCGTTGATCACAGCCAGTCACGAGGTGGGCACCGTGCAGCCGGTCGCCGAGGCGGCGGCCATCTGCGCGGATGTCGGGGTGCCGCTCTACGTCGACGCGGCGCAGTCGGTCGGGCGGGTGCCCCTGCCGGCCGGCTGGGCGCTGCTCAGCGCCAGCGCGCACAAGTGGGGCGGCCCGCCCGGGGTGGGGCTGCTGGCGGTCCGCAAGGGCACCCGCTGGGAGTCGCCCTGGCCGGCCGACGAGCGGGAGGGTGGGCGTACCCCTGGGTCGGTGAACCTGCCCGCGGTGGTGGCGGCGGCGGCGAGCCTGCGCGCGGCGGCGGCCGACGCGGCCGCTGAGGCGACCCGGCTGGACCCGCTGGTGGACCGGATCCGGACGCGGGTCGCGGCCGAGGTGCCCGACGTGGAGGTGGTCGGCGACCCGGTGCTACGCCTGCCCCACCTGGTGACGTTCTCCTGCCTGTACGTCGACGGCGAGACGCTGCTGCACGCGCTGGACCGGCGGGGGTTCGCGGTGTCGTCCGGCTCGTCCTGCACGTCGTCCACGCTGCGGCCGTCACACGTGTTGGAGGCGATGGGGGTGCTCTCGCACGGCAACGTCCGGGTCAGCCTGCACCGGGACACGACCGAGTCCGACGTCGAGCGGTTCCTGGCCGAGCTGCCCGGGATCGTCGCCGGGCTGCGCGCCGACGCCGGGGTGGTGGGGCTGTGACGATGCCGGACGAGGTGCTCGACTGTCGGGGGCAGCGCTGTCCGCTGCCGGTGATCGCGGCGGCCCGCCGGATGCCGCAGGTGCCGGTCGGCACCGTGGTCCGGGTGCTGGCCGACGACCCGGCCGCCGCGGTGGACATCCCCGCCTGGTGCCGGATGCGCGGCCAGGAGTTCCTCGCGGCGATCACCGGCCCGGACGGCCCCGCCTACGACATCCGCCGCACCCACTGACCCCGGTTACGGGAGGATGTGCGGGCGGATCTCCTCGGCGGCCGTGTCGCCGTAGGACTCGGCGAGGCGCTTGACGAACAGGTCGCGGCGGACGTCGTACTCCTGGGTGCCGACCGTCTCCAGGACGAGCGTGGCCAGCAGCGAGCCGACCTGGGCGGCGCGCTCCAGGCCGACACCCCAGGAGAGCGCCGTGAAGAAGCCGGCCCGGAAGCCGTCGCCCACACCTGTCGGGTCGACGGCCCGGATCTCCCGCGCGATCGGCACGTGGATCGGGTCGATGCCCCGGCCGGCGATCTCCACCCCGTCCTTGCCCAGCGTGGTGACGCGCACCTTGACCAGGTCCAGAAGCTGGTCGTCGCTGAGCTTCGCCTTGCTCTGCAGCAGCGACTTCTCGTAGTCGTTCGTCATCAGGTACTCGGCGCCTTCGATCAGCGCCACCACGTCCTCGCCGGGCATCCGGGCGAGCTGCTGGGAGGGGTCGGCGGCGAAGGCGTACCCACGGGTGCGGCACTCGGCCGAGTGCCGCAGCATCGCCTCCGGGTCGTTGGCGCTGACCAGCACCAGGTCCAGACCGCCGAGCCGGTCGGCGACCGGAGCGAGCTCGATGTTGCGGGCCTCGCTCATCGCCCCCGCGTAGAACGACGCGATCTGGCACATGTCGGTGTCGGTGGTGCAGACGAACCGCGCTGTGTGCGCCACCTCACTGATGTGCACGGAGTCGCAGTCCACGCCGTGCCGCTCCAGCCAGGAGCGGTAGTCGGCGAAGTCCGCGCCCACCGCCCCGAGCAGCACCGGGCGCAGCCCGAGCTGGCCCATGCCGAAGGAGATGTTCGCCGCGACCCCGCCACGGCGGAGCACCAGGTCGTCCACCAGGAAGGAGAGGGAAACCTTGTGCAGCTGATCGGCGATGAGCTGGTCGGCGAAGCGACCCGGGAAGCTCATCAGGTGATCGGTGGCGATCGAGCCGGTCACGGCGATCTTCATGTCAACCCTCGGGGTCGGGAGCAGGGCGCGGTCAGCCTACCGGCCCGGCAACAGTGACGTGACCGGTCGGTCGGGCAATGGCAGCCGTCCGGTCACGCCCGCTGCGGAACCGCTCCCACCGACACGAAAACGGCGGGGCCGCCCCGAAGGACGGCCCCGCCGTGCTGGTGCGTGGGTGACTCAGTTGAACGAGTCGCCGCAGGCGCAGGAGTTGCCTGCGTTGGGGTTGTCGATGGTGAAGCCCTGGGCGTCGATCCGGTCGGCGAAGTCGATCGTCGCGCCGGACAGGTAGGGGGCGCTCATCCGGTCGACGACGACCTCGACGCCACCGAAGTCGGTGACGACGTCACCGTCGAGCGAACGCTCGTCGAAGAAGAGCTGGTACCGCAGGCCGGAGCAGCCACCCGGCTGCACCGCGACGCGGAGCCGCAGGTCGTCGCGGCCCTCCTGCTCGATCAGGGCCTTGACCTTCTGCGCCGCGACGTCGGTGAGGACGACGGAAGTAGGGGCCTGGGCCTCGGTCGACTCGGTCTGCGCTGGCGTGGTCACGTGGAAGTCTCCCTGCGCGGTTTTGGGTCCGGACGCACTGGCCAACGCCGCGCGCCGTCCAGTGATTCCCGGTTGTGGTCCGGTTCCGATCGTACGCCGCCCCGGCCGCGCCCACCCGCGTGGCGTGATCGCCGCCGCAGGTGGGCCCCGGTCACGCGCCGTCGGCCGCCTCAGCGGCTCCACTGCCGGGCCAGTCGGGCGCCCAGCTCGCGCAGACCGTCGGCGGGACGGCTCAAGGCGGCGTCGAGCCCGCCGGCCTGCTCCCCACCGAAGTGCTCGACCAGGCTGTACGCGTCGGTCACTCCCGCCGAGGCGGCCTCCCGTCGGCCGGTGCTGACCTGGCCGGCCACCACCACGCAGGGCACCCCCCGGTCCCGGGCGGCCCCGGCCACCCCGGCGACGACCTTGCCGCGCAGCGACTGGTGGTCGAAGGACCCCTCCCCAGTGATCACCAGGTCGGCGGTGTCGAGCGCGGCCTCCAGCCGGGTGGCCCGGGTGACGAGACCGATGCCCGACTCGCAGGCGCCGCCGAGCGCGAGGACGGCCGCGCCGAGGCCGCCGGCGGCCCCACCGCCGGGTAGTGTGCCGAGCCCCACCGGGCAGCCGGGGAGATCCCGCTCCAGCACCGCCGCGAAGCGCTCCAGAGCCGCGTCGAGCAGCAGCACGTCGGCGCGGTCGGCGCCCTTCTGCGGGCCGAACACGTTGCTCGCCCCGTGCAGGCCGAGCAGCGGGTTGTCCACGTCGGTGGCGGCGATCAGCCGGGCGCCGCGCAGCCGGGGAGCGCCGTCGAGGGCGTCGGCCACTGCCAACGCCGCCCCGCCGTACGGCAGTGCCGCGCCCGTGGCGTCGAGCGCTGTCGCGCCCAGCGCGGTGAGCATGCCGGCGCCGCCGTCGTTGGTGGCGGAGCCGCCCAGCCCGATCACCACCGTCCGGGCGCCGCTCTCCACGGCGGCGGTCACCAGCAGACCCAGCCCGTACGACGTGGTGACCTTCGGATCCCGCTCGCCGGCGGCCAGCAGGTGCAGCCCGCACGCCTGCGCGCTCTCCAGATAGGCGGTCGTGCCGTCGGTGGTGAGGAGGATCTCACCGGCCGCCGGCCGGCCCAGCGGGTCGACGGTCGACACCGGCACCCGCCGGCCGCCGAGCGCGCCGGCGAGCACGTCCACGAAGCCCGGCCCGCCGTCGGCGAGCGGCCGGATCAGCAGGTCGTCACCGTCGGCGACGCTGCGCCATCCGTCCGCCACCGCCGCGGCGACCTCCGGTGCGGGCAGGGTGCCGGCGAACTTGTCCGGGCAGAGCAGCACGCGCATGCCGAGCAGTGTGGCAGCCCACACCGAGCGGAGCTGCGGCGCGCTCGCGCTGTGGGACCATGGGCTACGTGACTTCGACCTGGGTGGAACCCTCCAACACGGCGACGGCTCTGCTGCTGCTCGGCCGGGGCAGCGACCCCGACACCGAGCGCGGCGTCGAGTGTCCGGGCGACCTGCCGGCGCCCAGCGATCCGGATCTGGTGGCCCGGGCCACGGCCGCGAAGGCGAAGCTGGGCAGCAAGGTCTTCGTGCTGGGGCACCACTACCAGCGCGACGAGGTGATCCAGTTCGCGGACGTGACGGGCGACTCGTTCAAGCTGGCCCGGGAGGCCGCGGCCCGCCCGGACGCCGAGTACATCGTCTTCTGCGGCGTGCACTTCATGGCCGAGAGCGCCGACATCCTCACCACGGACGCCCAGCGGGTGATCCTCCCCGACCTGGCGGCCGGCTGCTCGATGGCGGACATGGCCGTCCTGGGTCAGGTCGAGGCCGCCTGGGACACGCTCACCGAGCTGGGCATCGCCGGCGAGACCGTGCCGGTGACGTACATGAACTCCTCGGCCGACATCAAGGGCTTCGTCGGTCGCAACGGCGGCGTGGTCTGCACCTCGTCCAACGCCAAGCGCGCCCTGGACTGGGCGTTCGAGCAGGGCTCCAAGGTGCTCTTCCTGCCGGACCAGCACCTGGGCCGTAACACGGCGGTGCTGGAGATGGGCCTGTCGCTGGACGACTGCGTCCTCTACGACCCGCACAAGCCCGGTGGCGGGCTCACGCCGGAGCAGTTGCGCGACGCCAAGATGATCCTGTGGCGGGGGCACTGCTCGGTGCACGGCCGGTTCACCCTCGACAGCGTCAACGACGTGCGCGAGCGGGTGCCCGGGGTCAACGTGCTGGTCCACCCGGAGTGCCGGCACGAGGTGGTCACCGCTGCCGACTACGTGGGCTCCACCGAATACATCATCAAGGCCGTCGAGGCCGCTCCGGCCGGTTCGGCGTGGGCGCTGGGCACCGAGCTGAACCTGGTCCGCCGGCTCGCGCTGGCCCACCCGGACAAGCAGATCATGTTCCTCGACAAGGCCGTCTGCTACTGCTCGACCATGAACCGGATCGACCTGCCGCACCTGGTCTGGGCCCTGGAGGAGCTGGTCGCGGGCCGGGTCGTCAACCAGATCACGGTGGACGCCGACACCGCGCACCACGCGCGGGTGGCGCTGGACCAGATGCTCGCCCTGCCCGGCGCGGACACTCCACCCCCCACGGCCGCCTGATCACGATCCGTGACGCTCCTGGCACACAAAAGTGCCGGATCACCGATTAATGCCACACACGCCCGTGTGACCGAGTCCTTCTTCGTCACCGAGGGCTATGCTGCCGGGGCGAGGACGCAAGCGGGCCGTTTCGATATGGCCGCATCCGGGGTAGCGACAGAGTTCACGCTCCCCACCATCAACACAGCAGCACCGAAGCGCTGGAGGTTGCGTTGACCGACGACGTCCTGGTCGTGCACGGAGGGACTCCGCTCGAAGGGCGGATCCGCGTGCGCGGCGCGAAGAACCTGGTTTCGAAGGCGATGGTCGCCGCACTGCTGGGCGACAGCCCGAGCCGGCTGTTCGACGTGCCGAAGATCCGCGACGTCGAGGTGGTCCGGGGTCTGCTCGGTCTGCACGGCGTCAAGGTGACCGACGGCGCCGAGGACGGCGAGCTCGTCTTCGACCCGGCGAACGTGGAGAGCGCCAGCACCGACCAGATCAATGTGCACGCCGGTTCGAGCCGGATCCCGATCCTGTTCTGCGGGCCGCTGCTGCACCGGCTCGGGCACGCGTTCATCCCGGATCTGGGCGGCTGCCACATCGGCCCGCGCCCGATCGACTTCCACCTGCAGGCGCTGCGGGAGTTCGGCGCCACCGTCGACAAGCGGCCCGAGGGCCTGCACCTGTCCGCGCCGAACGGGCTGCACGGCACCAAGTTCGCCCTGCCGTACCCGAGCGTCGGCGCCACCGAGCAGGTGCTGCTGACCGCGGTGATGGCCGAGGGCGTCACCGAGCTGCGCAACGCCGCGGTGGAGCCGGAGATCATCGACCTGATCTGCATCCTGCAGAAGATGGGCGCGATCATCAAGGTCCACACCGACCGGGTGATCGAGATCCAGGGTGTGCCGAAGCTGCACGGTTACACTCACCGGCCGATCCCGGACCGGATCGAGGCCGCCAGCTGGGCCGCGGCCGCGCTGGCCACCCGTGGCCACGTCGAGGTGCTCGGCGCGCAGCAGGCCGACATGATGACCTTCCTGAACATCTTCCGGTCCGTCGGCGGCGAGTACGAGGTCACCGACACCCGGCCGCCGAAGCTGGGCGACCCGGGCCAGGAGGGCGGCATCCGCTTCTGGCACCCCGGTGGCGAGCTGAACGCGGTGGCGCTGGAGACGGACGTCCACCCCGGGTTCATGACCGACTGGCAGCAGCCGCTGGTCGTGGCGCTGACCCAGGCCCGCGGCCTGTCGATCGTGCACGAGACGGTCTACGAGCAGCGGCTGGGCTACACCGAGGCGCTGAACTCGATGGGCGCCAACATCCAGGTCTACCGGGACTGCCTCGGCGGCACCCCGTGCCGCTTCGGCCGGCGCAACTTCAAGCACTCGGCGGTGATCGCCGGGCCGAGCAAGCTGCATGCCGCCGACCTGGTCATCCCCGACCTGCGGGCCGGCTTCAGCCACCTGATCGCGGCGCTCGCGGCCGAGGGCACCTCCCGGGTGTACGGCGTCGACCTGATCAACCGGGGCTACGAGGACTTCGAGGCGAAGCTCGCCGACCTCGGCGCGCACGCCGAGCGCCCGTAACCTGTCTCACCATCGTTCGGCTCCGACGGCTCCAGATCGCGCGCTGCGGTCGGGAGCCGTCGGCCGCTGTACCGCGATGTGCAGCGTGTGCGGACCGTTGGCTACCCTTGCCGCGTGCCGTCGCTCTTTCGCCGCAAGTCCACCGACCTCGTCGACGAGGCCGTCTCCTCGGTGACCCCCGAGGAGACCGCTGACCGTCCCCGGGGTTACACCCCGGCCAAGGGTCGGGAGACGCCGAAGCGACCCACAGTCGGCCGTCGCCCGGCCGGGCCCACCCGCCCCCTCACCAAGGAGGAGGAGCGGGAGCGGCGCCGCCAACTGCGTACCGAGGCCGCTGCCGATTTCCGCCGCGAGGGTGGCCCCCGCGACCGGGGCCCGGAGCGGCTGCTGGCGCGCAACGTGGTCGACTCCCGTCGTACCGTCGGCACCTGGTTCTTCGGCGGCGCGTTGATCGTGCTGATCGGCTCGAACGCGGCGATGCCGCCGGTGGTCCGGCTGATCTCCAACGTGCTCTGGGGCGCGCTGGCCCTGGGTGTGGTCGTCGACTCGCTGCTCATCTGCCGCAAGATCGGCAAGCTGGTCCGGGAGCGCTTCCCGAAGACCGACCAGCGGATGGGCTCGCTGTACCTCTACGCCGTGATGCGGTCGATCACCTTCCGGCGGATGCGCGCTCCGGCCCCGCAGGTCAAGCTCGGCGACAAGGTCTGATTCCGGCTTCTCGGCGAGCCGGGACCGCCCTGGCGGAGGCTGCCCGGCGAAGGCTGCGGCCGTGTCGGGGTTCGTCGTGGGGCCCGCGTTGGGGGCAAAGCACAGCGGGAAGCATCCGGGCAGCGGCTGATCGTTGTACCGTGCGCGTAGTTCATCACGGTGAACAGGTCGCCCGTTGTTCGTCACCGCGAACGTTGATCCAATGGAGCGAACACGCATGCCTGGAGAACCGGCTGCCCCGTTGGCCAACATCGCCGCCGCCCTGCGCCGCGAACGGGAGCGCGTCGGTGTCTCGCTGACCGAGCTGGCTCGTCGGGCGGGGGTGTCCGAGTCGACGCTCTCCCACCTGGAATCGGGGACGGGCAACCCGAGCGTCGAGACGCTCTGGGCGCTCGGCGTGGCGCTGGGCGTACCGTTCAGCCGGCTCGTGGAGCCGGCCGACGTCGACATCCGGGTGATCCGTGCCGGGGAGGGGCCCCGGGTTCGTTCCGAGCAGGCCGACTTCACCGGGACGCTTCTCAGCGCCGGCACGGCGCACCTGCGCCGGGACGTGTACCTGATCGAGTTGGAACCGGGCGCGGTCCGGGAGGCGGACGGGCACACCCCCCGCAGCATCGAGCACGTGGTGGTGGCCGCCGGACGGCTGCGCCTCGGCCCCGAGGGGGGCACCGTGGATCTCGGTCCGGGTGACTACGCGACGTTCCCCGGTGACATGCCGCACCGGTACGAGGCGCTGGTCCCCGGCACCTTCGCCGTCCTCGTCATGGAGCACCCCTGACCCGAGTCTCCGGTCCGCCGGGTGGGGTATCGTCGAAGGTCAGATTGGGTTATCAACCTAAATGTCCGGAACCATCGGATAACGTTTGCGCCCATGGGCGGTGCCACAGTGGCGGTGAACGAGCCCGCGCCGTTACCCTCCATCCGCAGCCACGCCCTGCCGGAACGGGCGACCCGACCGGCACGCGAGGCCCCAGCGCGACAATGTGCAACGAGGTGACAACGCCGTGAGCGAGCGGACGCGAGCCGGCCACCGGGGCGTGGCAGGCGGCGACCGGACGCCCACCGGTCAGCGCGGTACGACCGCGGACACCGCACCGTCGACGGGGAGCGGCCACGCGGCCGGGTGTGGCGACGGGCTCGACGGATGAACGGCCGCTACACCGACCGGTGGCGGGACCCGAACGAGCCGTCCTGGGTGGTCGAGCCGACCACCGAGTGGCACCCCCAGTTCCCCGGCCAGCGCTACCCCGGCGACATCGGGGTCACCCACCAGCCCCCACCGCCGCCGCGCGGACGAGCGAGCGTGGTCGGTCGTACCGAGGTGCCGCCACTCGCGCCCACCCGCCCGGACGGCACCTACCTCGGGCGCTCCTGGGCCGACGAGCCTCCGGAAGACCCGGCCCCCAACGGCCGTTGGGGAGCGGACGACGAGCTGGCTCCCCACGGCCGTTGGGGGGCGGACGGCGGACCCGCCGAGACGTCGGCCTACGGCTGGCCCCACGGCGACGAGCGTCCGATCGACATGGCACACCACGGGCGGCCCGAAACCCCGCACTACGACCATGAGCCGTACCGCCGCCCGCTCCCCGAGCCGCCCCGACGGGAGGAGCGCCGCTCCCCCGAGTCGGACCGGCGGACCGCCTGGTCCGACCGGCGCCCCGGCGACGACCGGGGACCGGCAAGGGAGGCCGCCTGGCACCGCGAGCAGCCCACTTCCGAGCGGTACGACGGCCGTACGTCCCGACAGGAGCCGGCCGACCGGGACCGGGCGTACCCGGCCGCGCCACCCGTCTCTCCCGCACCACGCAGTGACTCCGGCTGGGTGCCCGAGCCGGACGAGACGCCGCGCCGACGCGGCACGTCGGAGCGGCCGGCCGCGAGTCACGAGCGGCACCCCGACGACGGGTACGGTGCACGACCGGTCAGGGGCCACGACGGCCGCCCGACCGACGGCTGGGCTGCCGAGGGGGCCGGCCCGTGGGCGCCCGTGGACAGTCGCTCCCGCTACCGGCCGGACGGCCACACCGACCGCCTAGCCGACGACGCCCGCCGCTCGGAACGGCTGCCTGATGACGCCCGCCGCTCGGAGCGGGGTGTTGCCGACGGTCGGTCCCGCGTGGAGGCTGGCCCCGGTACGCCCACCGACCGGCAGCGCCGGCCGGACGAGGCTTTCGGCCCGCCGTCGACGTCCGAGGGCGGACGGCGGCGACGCCCCGAACCGGAGGCACCGGAGCAGCCCCGCCGCGACGACGAGCGCCGCCGCCCCGATGACGAGCCGCACCGACACCAACCCCGCGAGGCGGCAGCCCGCACCGAGGCGTACCCGGACCGTCGCCCGCGCGAGTCCACGCGGCCGGAGCCCCACCGCGAGGAGCCCTACCGCGAGCCCCGGGCACAGCCTGAACCCCGGTCGGCTGGCGGCCTACCCTGGCCGGCGCCCGGACCGGTACACCCGGACCGCACCCGCGAGCCGGGCTACCGACCCGAGCCGCACCGCTCCGAGCCGGGCGTGCCGTCGCGGCCGGCCGCCCGACCCGAACGGCCACCGGCGGAGCAGCCCCGATACGACGAGCGGTCCGCGCGGCCCGCCGCGACGACATCGCCCACCTCGGACCGGGCCACTCCCGTCTCCCCGGCCGCGTCGGGCGCCGGCCGGGCGGCTCCGATCCCGCCCACCCCCGTCTCCCCGGCCGCGCCGGGCACCGGCCGGGCGGCTCCGGTTCGACCGATGTCGCCGGAGCGACAGGTGTCGCCCGCCGCACCCGGGCGAGACCGGCCGGTGTCCGCCGCTCCGGTCTCCCCCGCCCCGTCGGACCAGGGGTGGCAACCGTCCACATCGTCCGCGCGCCCGGAGTACGAGCGGCAGGGGTCGGCCGCACCGGTCTCACCTGCGGAGGTCCCCGTCTCCGGTCCACCGGCCGCCCGGCTGCGGCTGGAGTTCCTGCCCGCCCCGGTGGATCCCCCGGCGTCGGACGAGCGGTCCGAGCCGCCGCAGCGGCCCGAGCACCGCACACCCACCGAACCGGCTTCGACTGTCGACGCCCGGTCCGCGCCACCGCGCTACCCCGGGCCGGATGCCGGCAACCGCTCGCCCGATCGGTGGCGGGACGACGAACCGGCGGCCGAGCAGCGGCATCCGGCGGCCTCGGGCACTTCTGTCCCGCAGGGCCGGCCCACGCATCCCACGCCTGGGCCGCGCCCCGCACCGACTCCCGACGATCGCCCGCCGGTCGCGCCGCCGCCGGCCTGGCAGCGGCCGGAACAGCCCGCCGCCCCCGGGACGCCGACGTCCTCGGCACCCGCGCCGGAACCCGAGCCGGCGCTTCCGATCGCCCCGGGTGTGCCGCGTCGCTACGTGCCCCCGGCGCCCGAGGAGGCGCCCGTGCCCAGCGCTCCGGAGCCAACGGAGGCGTCGGCGCGAGGGCCGGAAGCCTGGTTCAGTCCCGCCGCCCAGCCGGCCGAGTCCGACCAGGACGACACGCCGGCCGACCAGCGGCCGACCGAAGGCACCGCAACCACCACCGTCACCGAGACGACCGAGAACGGGACGCCCGGCGACGGCTCGGCCGGCTCGCCGCCACACACCGAGGACGAGCACGACCGATCGATGGCGTCCCGCCAGCCGGTCGGTGACCCCCCAACCGACCGGCGACCCGACCCGGCCGTCGAAACCGCTGGGACACAGGTCTCCGGACCACCCGCCGAACCGGCCTCCCCGCCACCGACCCGGCCGGCGTCCGCACCGCCGGTCGACCCGACCGCGACACCACCCGCCCCGCCCGACTCGACACGACCAGTGTCGGCACCGCCTGTCTCCGCGCCGCCGGTCTCGGCATCGCCCCACTCGGCGTGGCCCGTCTCGGCACCACCGGCCTTCGCACCACCGGCCTCGGCACCACCAGTCTCGGCACCGCCCGTCGCCGCGCAGCCCGACTCGGCCTGGCCCGTCTCGGCACCACCGGCCTTCACACCACCGGTTTCGGCACCGCCAGTCTCGGCACCGCCAGTCTCGGCGCCGCCCGTCGCCGCGCAGCCCGACTCGGCCTGGCCCGTCTCGGCACCACCGGCCTCCACCACGCCCGTGGAGGTGGCCAACGGTGAGCGTCGCCCCATCGACGACGGCCTCGCCGCCGAGGCCGCCGCCGAGATGACCCCGACCGACGAATCGGAGCCGGTCGCCGGACCGCCGGCACACCAGGTCTCCGATGCTCCACGCGTCTGGTTGGACGATCTGGTCGACGATGCCGCGGACGACGACGCGCCAACCGTCGAGCCGGCATCGGCCGAGATCCACCGTCCGCTTGGGGACGAGCCGCACGCCGAGACGCCGGGGCACCACAGCGGACTCGCCCCCGACGACGTCCACGAGGTCAGCGGC
Source organism: Micromonospora sp. NPDC049275 (assembly GCF_043197115.1). Lineage (NCBI taxonomy): Bacteria > Bacillati > Actinomycetota > Actinomycetes > Micromonosporales > Micromonosporaceae > Micromonospora > Micromonospora sp. NPDC049275. Next base: position 336,027 of record NZ_JBICSN010000005.1, on the reverse strand, counting down.
CCGACCAGCGCGCCGACCGCCGACACATCCGCCGACGCGTCGCCGGACGGCCTCCCCGACGCCGAGCCGTCGGACCGACCGATGTCGGTGCCGCCCGCGTCGAGTAGCGAGTACCCGCCGACCGCCGGGCCGGACACGGATGCCGGCCTGGCCGGTTCCGGCCCGGCGACCGAGGCGACGGGCACGCCGCCAGAGCCCGCAGCGGAACGCCCCACCGCGACGACGCCCGTCTCCGCACCGCCAGCCCCCGCGCCACCGGCCGCGGCGACGCCCGTCTCCGCACCACCCGCCGCACAGACACCCGCCCCCGCGACGCCCGTCTCCGCACCACCCGCCGCACAGACACCCGCCTCCGCGACGCCCATCTCCGCGCCACCCGCCGCACAGACACCCGTCTCCGGGCCGCCCGCCACGCCTGCGGCGCCCGTCTCCGCCGTACCGTTCGCTGGCATTCCCGCGCCGCGCAGTGGATCGTCCGACCAGGACGCGCCGGTGTCGGCGCCGCCCGCCACGACACCCCAGACGCCTCGTCCCTCGCTGGCCGATCAGGGCGACCCGGAGCAGGTGCTGGCCGCGTACCGCTGGCGGCTGGACCCGGTGACCCTGCGCGAGGAGTTGACGGAGCCGGACGCCATGCGGGCCATCCGGCGGCGGCTGACCGAGAAGCTGGGCTCGGCGGTCGACAACCGGGCTCGGGCGCGGCTGCTCAGCCTGCGCGCGGTCGCCTCGCGGATCCTCGGCGAGCTCGACGACGCGTTGGCCGACGGACGGCTCGCCCTCACCTACGCGGAGGCCACCGGTGAGCTGCGCCGGACCGCGCTGGCTCAGGCCCGGCTGGCCCACGTCCTGCGCTGGCGGGGCGACTACGCCGAGGCCGACCAGCTCTTCGCCGAGGCCAACTCGATCGAGCTGCCCGATCGACTGCGGGCCGCCCTGCACGAGCACGCCGGGCGGTGCTGCTATGACCAGGGCCGGCTGATGGAGGCCTGTCACCACTTCGAGCGGGCGCTCGACCTGCGCGGGGCCGGCGACGCCGAACTGCTGGACCGGGTCCGGGTGGCGCTCGACGCGGTGACCGCGCGGGCTTCGGCGGAGGGCTTCGGGCCGTACCCCCGGGGTCGGGACGAGGTGCTCGACCGTGACCGGCCCCCGCAGCCGGACCGGGACGGACCGCTGTGGGGTTACACCGACCATGCCGGCGAGCTGGTCATTCCCGCCCGCTACGCCGAGGCGCAGCCGTTTCACGACGGGCTGGCCTGGGTCCGGCGGCCGGACACCGACCGGTGGTCGTTGATCAACCTGCTGGGTACGACTGTGATCCCGCCCTCGTACCGGGCGGTCCGCCCGTTCAGCGACGGCCTGGCCTGGGTGGTCACCGACGGCGGGTGGACGGCGATCGACCCGACGGGCGCAGTGCAGGTGCCGCCCAACTTCGCCGACGTACGGCCGTTCCGCCGAGGGCTGGCCGCGGTGAAGCGCGAGGGGTGGGGGGCGGTCGACCGGACCGGGCGGATCGTGGTGCCGACCCGCTACCACGGCTTCGTCACCGAGCTGACCGAGGGAGGGCCTGTCGACGGCTTCACCGACGAGGGTCTCGTGGTCGTCGACGTGGCCGGACGACGCGGCGTGGTGGACCGGACCGGCGCGGTGCTGGTGCCGCCGTCGTACCCGATGGTGGTCATCCACCCGGTGGCGTTCCTCGTCGGCAGCGGCGGCGGTCGGTGGGGTGCGCTGGACCGGCGTGGTGAGCCGCTTATCGACCCGGTGCACCCCGATCGCGCGGCGGTGCTGGAGGAGATCGACCGGCTGTTGACCGACGCCAACCCGGTGCTCTGAGTCGCCGCTCGGCGATCGTGATCCACCGGAGTTAGGGTCGAGGCATGGAATTCCGACACCTGGGCCGTTCCGGCCTGATGGTCAGCGAGATCTCGTACGGCAACTGGATCACCCACGGTTCACAGGTCGAGGAGGACGCCGCGAACGCCTGCGTCCGGGCCGCCCTCGACGCGGGGATCACCACCTTCGACACCGCCGACGTGTACGCCGGCACCCGGGCCGAGGACGTGCTCGGCCGGGCGCTGCAGAACGAGCGTCGCGAGGGCCTGGAGATCTTCACCAAGGTCTACTGGCCCACCGGGCCGGGTCGCAACGACCGCGGCCTGTCCCGCAAGCACATCATGGAGTCGATCAACGGCTCCCTGCGCCGGCTGCGCACCGACTACGTGGACCTCTACCAGGCCCACCGGTACGACTACAGCACGCCGCTGGAGGAGACGATGGAGGCGTTCGCCGACGTCGTGCACTCCGGCAAGGCGCACTACATCGGCGTCTCCGAGTGGACCGCCGAGCAGCTGCGGGCCGCCCACCCGCTCGCCCGTGAGCTGCACGTCCCGCTGGTCTCCAACCAGCCTCAGTATTCGATGCTGTGGCGGGTCATCGAGACCGAGGTCGTGCCGGCCAGCGAGGAGCTGGGCATCGGCCAGATCGTCTGGTCGCCGATGGCCCAGGGCGTGCTCTCCGGCAAGTACCTGCCGGGGCAGCCGCCGCCGGCCGGTTCCCGCGCCACCGACGAGAAGTCCGGCGCGAACTTCATCTCCCGGTTCATGAACGACGACGTGCTGACGCGGGTGCAGCAGCTCAAGCCCCTCGCCGAGCAGGCCGGGCTCAGCATGGCCCAACTGGCCGTGGCGTGGGTCCTGCAGAACCCGAACGTGTCGTCGGCGATCATCGGCGCGTCCCGCCCCGAGCAGGTGCACGACAACGTGAAGGCGGCCGGGGTCAAGCTCGACGCCGAGCTGCTCAAGGCCATCGACGAGATCGTCGAGCCGGTCACCGAGCGGGACCCGGCGAAGACCGAGTCCCCCGCCGAGCGTCCCTGACGCGGCTCCGGTCCGGTCGGCGCACCCGCGCCGGCCGGACCGGACAACTCAGCTCTGCCAGAAGCGGATCAGGTCCAGACCGGCGGCGTACAGCCACGACGGCAGGCCGAGCAGGTCGCCGACGGCGAAGACCGCGTCGAAGAACCAGCCACCGATGCGCGGGTTCCACAGCAGCGCGAAGAGCAGAAGAAAGCCGTACGGGGCGAACAGGTCGTACATCCTGCGCCACTGCGGGTTGAGCCACGGCTGGATCATGTTTCCGCCGTCCAGGCCGGGCACCGGCAGCAGATTGAGCACGCTGGCGGTGAGCTGGAGGAACGCCAGCAGCGCCACCCCGGCCCAGAACTCCACCGGGCCGCCCGAGGACGTGCCGAGTCGCACCGCCGCCACGAGCAGCAACGTGAACAGCACGTTCGTCGCCGGGCCGGCGAGGCTGACCAGGGTGTGCCGCAGCCGCCCCGGAATGGCGTGCCGGTCCACCCACACCGCGCCGCCGGGCAGGCCGATACCGCCGAGCAGCACCACCACCACCGGCAACACGATCGACAGCAGCGGGTGGGTGTACTTGAACGGGTTGAGCGTCAGGTAACCGCGGTGGGCGATGTCCCGGTCGCCGGCGCGGTAGGCGACCACCGCGTGGGCGTACTCGTGCAGGCAGAGCGACACCAGCCAGCCGGAAACCACGAACAGGAACACGTCGAAGCGGACGCTGCCGTAGCCGTTCCAGGCCAGCACCCCGCTGACCGCGAAGAGCGCGACCAGGCCGAGGAAGACCGGGCTGGGCCGGAACGCCGCCTTGGGCACGCCGAGCACCAGCCCGTCGGCGCCCGGCCGGTCGTACGCCATCACTCGGCCGTGGGCAGCAGGCTCATCCGGTACTCCACCCGGTCGTCCTCGACGAGTGCGACCGAGGTGACGCCGGACGCCGCGAGCTCACGCCAGGTCTGACCGATCCAGGATTCGGCGTCGGCCTGGCTGCCGAACGACTCCGCCGGGCCCTCGACCGTCTGACCGTCCGTGCCCTCGTACCGCCAGCTCCACGCCATGCCGCGTCTCCCCTCGCCGCTGAAGTCCCCGTGGGACGAACCCCCGCCAGCGTAGTCGGCCCGGCGCGCAACGGCCGCTCGCTCGCCCCCCGCGGCAACCCACGGGTTGATCAACCCACGTCACGCCGGGCTTCCGAGCCTGCTCGGGACAGCACAGTTCCTCGCCGACGGAGACTGTCCACGATTGCCAGCGATCGCGGGGAAGCGGACGCTTGACCGCAAGGGACGCGGATCGGACTCCCGATCTCCGTCGGGGCTGGGGCGACGTGCCCAACCCCGAAGGATGCGAACTAAGGTACGGACATGTCCGTTGACGGGTGGAACACGGTCCTGGTGCTCGGCGGTATCCGGTCCGGCAAGTCCGAGTTCGCCGAGTCCCTGGTCGCCGACGCGCCGGTGGTCCGTTACGTCGCCACGGCACCCGAGGGCGACCCGGAGGACACCGAGTGGGCGACCCGGCTGGCGACGCACCGCGCCCGACGACCGGGCAGCTGGACCACCGAGGAGACCGCCGGGGAGCCGCGCCGGCTGGCGGACGTGCTCGAGTCCGCCGAGCCCAACGAGACACTCCTCGTGGACGACCTGGGCGGCTGGGTGACGGTGCTGCTCGACCCGGAGTACCAGCCCGCCGACGACGTGGCGACGATCGCCGAGCTGGCCGAGGCGATCCGCACCTGCTCGGCGCGGGTCGTGGTGGTGAGCCCCGAGGTGGGGCTGTCGCTGGTGCCGACCACCCCGTTGGGTCGGGCGTTCACCGACGCGCTCGGCGCGGCCAACCGCGCGGTCGCCGACGCCTGCGACGCCGTGGTGCTTGTGGTCGCCGGTCAGCCGGCCTGGCTGAAGCCGACCGCCGCCCTCGCCGCCGCCCCGACCGTGAGCGCGTCGGCGCGGTCTGTGCCGCCGAGCACGAGCCAGGCCACCGCCCAGGACGCGAACCGGACCGGCACGCACCGGGCCGGCACGAGCCTGCTCGACGGCGAGCCCACGCCCGAGGTGCAGCTCCCCGACGTGCTGACCCACACCCCGCCTGTCGCTCCGAACCAGGAGCCCGGCAACCCCTGGGCCGCACCGACAATGGCGCTGCCGATGGTGGCCACCGGGCTGGTCATCCAGCCCGGTATGGAGCTGCCGATGCCCGACGACTACGCCGGGCCGCAGGCGGTGGATCGGCTGGCCACGTTGGACGTACCGGGTGCCGGGCTGGGTGTCCTGGACCGGGTGGTCGGCTTCGCCGCCGCCACGCAGGGCACCTCGACGCCTGTCGCCTGGGGTTCGGTGCGGGTGCTGCTGCTCAACGGCGACCACGCCGGTGGCGCGTCGGCCGGCACCGTCGCGGGCGAGTCGGCGCGTCGGGCCGCCCAGGCACGCTCCGGGCGGGGCGCGCTGGCCCGGTTGGCCGCCGAGAGCGGCGCGAGCCTGCAGGTGGTGGACACCCCCGTCTCCGCGCCGATGGAGACCCAGCCGGCGCTCGCCGGCGAGCAGGTCGAGTCGGCGCTGCGCTACGGCTGGCGGCTGGCCGAGCAGGCGGCCGACGCGGGCGTACAACTGCTGGTCCTGGGGGCGTGCGGCGCCGGCACCGAGGCGGCAGCGGCGGCGGTGCTGGCGGCCACGGCCGGCGCGGAACCACCGGCGGTGCTGGGCCGGGTGATCACCGATTCCGGCGAGATCGACGACGCGGCCTGGATGGTCCGCTGCGCGGCGGTGCGCGACGCCCTGCACCGCACCCGCCGCTCGCCGCGAGCCGCCAAGGACGTGCTGGCCGAATTGGGCGGCGGCGATGTGGCGGTGGCGACCGGCGTGCTGCTGGGCGCGACGGCCCGTCGGGTGCCTGTCCTGCTGGACGGGCCGGTCGGGCTGGCCGCCGGAATGGTCAGCCGTGACCTCGCCGGGCAGGCCCGGCACTGGTGCCTGCTGGCCGACCACGGCGGGCACCCCGCGGTGCGGCTGGCCGCCGACGTGCTCGGCCTCACGCCCCTGCTCGACCTGCGGCTGGACCTCGGCGAGGGCGCCAACGCGCTTGTCGCGCTGCCGCTGCTGCGCTCGGTGCTGGCGCTGGCCGCCGCGCTGCCGGTCCACCCGTCGCTGGCCGGCGGCGCCGACCGGGCCGACGAGCCGCAGACCGACCCGGAGTACGCGGAGCCCGACGACAGCGAACCCGACTACGCCCAGCCGGCCTACACCGGGCCCGACTACACCGACCCGGAGTTCGCCGAGCCGGAGCCTGCCGGACCGGGTCCCACCCGCACGGAGACGGACGAGCAGCCGGCGTCGGGCTGGCGTGCCGGCTGAGTCGCGGTTCGTCGCGGGCGCCCGGCTGGCGGTCACCACCTTCAGCACGTTGCCGGTACGCGCCGGCCGGATCGACCGCCCGGTGGCGGGTACCGCGATGGCGCTCGCCCCGGCCGTCGGCGCGCTGCTGGGCGCGCTGCTGGGCGGCGTCCTGCTGCTGACCGGCACGCTCGCTCCCCCACTGGTCGCCGCCGGCGTGACGGTGGGCGCCGCCGCCCTGCTGACCCGGGGGCTGCACCTCGACGGGCTGGCCGACACGGTGGACGCGCTCGGGTCGTACCGCCGGGGCGCCGCCGCCCTGGAGATCATGAAGAAGCCGGACGTCGGGCCGTTCGGCGTCGTCGCCCTTGTGGTTGTCGTCCTGGTGCAGGCGGCGGCGCTCGCCGAGCTGGCAGGCCGGTCCTGGCCCGCCTGCCTCGCGGCGGTGATCGCGGCCACCGCCGCCGGCCGTCTGGGCGTGACGGTCGCGTGCCGGCGGGGCGTGCCCGCGGCCCGGCCGGACGGGCTGGGAGCCATGGTGGCAGGCACGGTCGGCCCGGTGGCCGTGACCGTCGGCGCGGTCGCCGTCGCGCTGCTGGCGGTGCCCGCGGTGCCGGGCCGCCCCTGGCAGGGGCCGCTCGCCGTCGCCGCCGCGCTCGCCGTCGCGGTGGCGCTGCTGACCCACGTGGTACGCCGCCTCGGCGGGATCACCGGCGACGTGCTCGGCGCGACAGTCGAGGTGGTCACCACGCTTGTCTACCTGGGTGTGGTGCTGTCCGCCTGAAGCCGGCGCGGCGGGCCGGGTAGCGTTCGGCTCGACAGCACCGGCGCGGCCACCGGGGGAACCCACATGCTCATCACGGACGACTTCCTGCCCGTACCGGTGCCGGAGTCGCTCAGCGCGACCTACCTGGTGCCGATGGCGGGGCTGCCGAAGGTCAGTGCGAAGACGGCGGTGGCGGCGCTTACCGGCCGGCTGGCCGAGCCGGTGCACGGGCTCGCCCGGCAGATGCTGGACAGCCCGCTGATGAGCGTGGACACCCGGTCGATCAGCGAGTTTCCCGCGCTGCCACCGGATCTGCTCACCGCGTTCGGCGCCACCGAGGCGCAGTTGGCCCGGCTGGCCGCGGCGACACACCTGGTGGTGGTGCAGGCGGAGTACCGGCCCGGCTGGCCGCCGGCGCACGAGTGGGCGGCCCGGGCGGTGGCGGCTGCGGTGGCCGAGTCCGTCGACGGCGACGTGGTGGACGTCTTCGGCCTGCAGTTCCTCGACCCGGCGACCGCGCTGCGCTCGCTCCCCGACGAGCAGGGCCGGATCCGGCTTGTCGACTGGGTGCTGGTGCCGTACTCCTCGGACACCGAGGGGCTGTGGTTCACCACGAAGGGGCTGCGGCGCTTCGGTCTGCTGGAGTTGCAGACCCAGGGGGTGCCCGACCATCTGACCCGCGCCTGGGGTGCGGTGATGACCGGGGCGGCGCGACGGCTGCTGCGGGACTGGACCGACGGGCTCACCGGCGAGGAGGTGCCGGCGTTCGTGCAACTGCCGGTGCTGGCCACGGTGACCGGGCACGACATCGCGGTGGCGTACGGCAATCCGGAGCAGCACGGCGCGACGGCCCCGGTGCTGCTGCGCCTGGAGCTGGACCCGGCGACCGACCCGGACGCCGACTCGTTCCTGAGCCTGCGCCCGCCGGCCGGGCATCCCGGTCCGGACGGGCGTTACTACGCCGCCGCCTGCGCGACCCTGTTCTCCGGCATCCAGCCGGACGTGCGCTATGCCCGCTCCGGTGACGCGATGAGCCGTGCGGTAGCCACCGCCCGCGCCGCCCTGGACGACGCGCGGGCGCGCTTCGTCGCCGGCCAGTTGCCGGTGGAGTCGCAGTTGGTGGTCAAGTACGGCCTGCCGGGCGACGACGGCCCGGAGTACGTCTGGGCGGGCGTCACCACGTGGGAGACCCCGGAGCGGATCGTCGGCGTCAGCGCCAGCGACGCCAACACCGACCCCAGCGTACGAATCGGCGCCCCCGTGGTGGTGGAGGCGACCGATGTCGTCGACTGGGCCGTCCTGAACGCCACGGGCGTCATCGAAGGCGGCTGGACCCAGGCAGTCCTGGACTCCGGCGAACCCCCAACCCCAACCCCCTAAAAACCCCACCCCCCCCACCCCCCCACCCCCCCACCCCCCCGGCCGCGCGGTCCCCGCCCCAGCCCACGGCGATCATGAAGTTATTGCCACCGCCGTCGGCGTGTCATGGCAATAACTTCATGATCACCGCAGGTCGGGTGGGTGGGTGGGGGGCCGGGGGGTGGGTTGGGTGGGTGGGGTTAGTGGACTGAGGGGGTTACGAAGGGGGGCTTGGTCAGGGTCAGGGGGGCTCGGCGGCCTCGGATGTCGATCTCGACCTGGTCGCCGTCGGCCAGTTGGGCGTCGGTGTCCAGCAGGGCCAGGGCGATGCCCTGCTTGCGGGTCGGGGAGAAGGTGCCGCTGGTCACCGTGCCGACCTGCTTGTCACCCACGTGCAGGGTCATGCCGGGGCGGGGGATGGCGCGGTCGACGGCCACCAGACCGCGCAGCGTACGGCGGGGGCCGGCGGCCTTCTCGGCGAGCAGCGCGTCTCGGCCCCAGAAGGCCGGCTTGTCCCAGCCGACCGCCCAGCCCGAGCGGGCCTGCACCGGCGTGATGTCCAGCGAGAGGTCCTGCCCGTGCAGCGGGTAGCCCATCTCGGTACGCAGGGTGTCCCGGGCGGCCAGCCCGCAGGCGCGCAGGTCGAAAGCCTCGCCGGCGGTGAAGAGCGCGTCCCACACGGCCACCGCGTGCTCGGCAGGCACGACCAGCTCGTAACCCAGCTCCCCGGTGTAGCCGGTCCGGCAGACGGTCAGCTCCACGGCGGCGGAACCAGCGGCGGCAGCGGAACCAGCGACGGAACCAGCGACGGAACCAGCGGCCGGGCCGGCGGCGAGGCTGGCGGCGTCGAAGCTCATGTAGCCGTGCTCGGTGGGCAGGCCGAGGGCGGCGAGCAGTTCACCCGAGCGGGGCCCCTGCACGGCCAGCACCGCGTACGCCTCGTGCTCGTCGGTGACGGTGATCCGTTCCGGGGCGGCGGCGCGCAGCCGGCGCACCACCTCGGCGGTGTTCGCGGCGTTCGGGATGAGGAAGACGTGATCGTCGGCGTACAGGTAGGCGATGATGTCGTCCACCACGCCGCCGGTGGCGTCGTCGCAGCACAGCGTGTACTGCGCTCGGCCGGGGCCGATGCGGCGCAGGTCGTTGCTGAGGCAGGAGTTGACGAACTCGGCCGCGCCGGGGCCCGTCACCCTGGCCTTGCCGAGGTGGGACACGTCGAAGACCCCCACCGCCGTACGCACCGCGGTGTGCTCCTTGAGCACCCCGCCGCCGGCGTACTCCAGCGGCATCTCCCAGCCCCCGAAGGGGGCGAACTTGGCGCCGGCGGCGGTGTGCCGCTCGTGCAGCGGGGAACGACGCAGCCGGGTCGCGGCGGCGTCGGAGGTCACGTCGGTCATGGGTGGCAACTTACCGGGGGTACCCCCGCTGGTTAGCATCGGCGGGACCCCGTTGGCGTGATCGACGGGACAGCCCTGACGTCCGGCGGGTAGGTTCCGCCGGAGACCTTCACCGCTGGTACGCGACGTCGCGACCGGCCCGGCCCGCCCGGAGTAGCTTCAGTGACATCACCCCGCACCACCACCCTGAGCCTGGTCGACACCGACCCGGCCGAGCTCGCCGTCGACGCGATCGTGATCGGCGTGCACAGCCAGACGGGAGAGCAGGCCGCCACCAATGGCCTCGCCGGCGCCCTGTTGCTCGCCAGCGGCGCGGAGAGCATCGCCGTCGCCTTCGACGGCAAGCTGACCGAGACGCTCGCGCTGCTCGGCGCGACCGGTGGGCCGGGTGAGGTCGTCAAGCTGGCCACGCTGGGCACCGTCACCGCCCCGCTTGTCGTCGCGGTCGGGCTCGGCCCGGAACCGACGGGTGCCGCCCCGGCGCCGGAGACGCTGCGTCGCGCTGCCGGCGCGGCGGTCCGGGCCCTGGCCGGCGCCCCGAGAGTGGCGCTGAGCATGCCGCTGCCCGACGACGCGGACGCGCCGGCCGCGCTGCGCGCCGTAGCCGAGGGCGCGCTGCTCGGCGGGTACCGGTTCGCCGGCTACAAGACCCGGCCGCAGCCGACCCGGCGGGAGCCGGTGGCCGAGGTGCTGATCGCCGTTCCGGACGCCGCCGACGCGGGCGCCCAGGCCGAGATCACCCGCGCCCAGGCGGTCGCCGGCGCGGTCCGGCTCAGCCGGGACTGGGTGAACACCGCCCCGAACGAGCTGCGGCCCCCGTCGTTCGCCGACGCCGTGGCCGCCGCCGCCCGTGACGCGGGCCTCGGTGTCGAGGTGCTGGACGAGGCGGCGCTGGCCGCGGGCGGGTACGGCGGCATCATCGCTGTCGGGCAGGGCTCGGAGGCCCCGCCGCGGCTGGTGAAGCTCACCTACACCCCGCAGGACGGCGGCAACGGCAAGCGGGTCGCGCTTGTCGGCAAGGGGATCACCTTCGACACCGGTGGCATCTCGATCAAGCCGGCGGCAGGCATGTGGGAGATGAAGTCCGACATGGCGGGCGCCGCCGCGGTGGGCGCGGCCATGCTGGCGATCGCCGCGCTGAAGCCGGCGGTGGCGGTCAGCGGGTACCTGCCGATGGCCGAGAACATGCCGTCGGGCGCCAGCTACCGACCGGGCGACGTGATCAGCATGTACAGCGGCAAGAAGGTGGAGGTGCTCAACACCGACGCCGAGGGCCGGATGGTCCTGGCCGACGCCATCGCCCGCGCCTGCGAGGACGGCACCGACTACCTGTTCGAGACCTCCACCCTGACCGGCGGTCAGGTGATCGCGCTGGGCAAGCGGGTGGCGGGCGTGATGGGCACCCCCGAGCTGTGCGAGCGGGTCCGTACGGTCGGCGACGCGGTCGGCGAGCCGGCCTGGCCGATGCCGCTGCCGGACGACGTGCGCAAGGGCATGGACTCCGACGTGGCGGACATCTCGCAGATCAACGCCGGAATGGACCGCGCCGGGCACATGCTGCAGGGCGGCGTGTTCCTGCGCGAGTTCGTGGCCGACGACGTGGCGTGGGCGCACATCGACATCGCCGGGCCGGGCTACCACTCGGGTGAGCCGACCGGCTACTGGACCAAGGGCGGCACCGGCGTGCCGGTCCGCACCCTGGTGCAGCTCGTCGAGGACGTCGCCGCCAACGGCTGACGGACGTACGACCGAGGGGCCCCCACCCGGGGGCCCCTCGGCGTTGCTCAGTACCGCTCGGGTCGGCGCTTGCGGCGCTCGTTGAAGTCGCGCATCCGCTGCGGGTAGCCCATCAGCCGGACGTCGTACACCGGAATGCCCATCCGGTACGCGAAGCGCCGCGCGCCGTCCGGGCCGTCGATGCGGCGGCGGGTCCACTCGCCGTCGTCGGCGATCAGGATGACAGTGGTCTCGGTGACAGTCGTCCGGGGCTCGATGAACGCCTCGACGCCGCGCCGACTGCGGATGAAGTTCTCGAGATGGTCCAGATCGCCGCGATCGGCCGCGCGGTCGTGGCTCAGCACACGCGCCTGCTTCCGGCGCCGGAACAACCCCACCGAACGTCTCCCCCGCCTCACGTCATCGACAACGGTGCCAAGGGTACGTGTCGATGACGTGTCGTTGGGCACCTCACTACGCACCCTGTGCCCGGTGGTGACAAGATGACCGAGGTGGGGTGTGTCCGTGTTACACCTCGTGACCCCCGATGCAGCGACGCGACCTGGGAGTTGGACGTGAGCGAGCCGAACGAAGCGACCTTCGACATCGTCATCCTCGGAGGTGGCAGCGGCGGCTACGCGACCGCGCTGCGCGCCGCCCAGCTGGGCCTGTCCGTCGCGCTGATCGAAAAGGGCAAGCTCGGGGGCACCTGCCTGCACAACGGCTGCATCCCGACCAAGGCCCTGCTGCACGCGGCGGAGATCGCCGACCAGGCCCGCGAGTCGGAGCAGTTCGGTGTGAAGGCCGAGCTGATCGGCATCGACATGGCCGGGGTCAACTCGTACAAGGACGGCGTGATCGCCCGGCTGTACAAGGGCCTCCAGGGCATGCTGAAGACCAACAAGGCGATCACCATCGTCGAGGGCCACGGCAAGCTGGTCGGCAAGAACGTGGTCGAGGTGGACGGCAAGCGCTACACCGGCCGCAACATCGTCCTGGCCTCCGGCTCGTACGCGAAGAGCCTGCCCGGCCTGGAGGTCGACGGCGAGCGGATCATCACCAGCGACCACGCCCTCACGATGGACCGGGTGCCGTCGTCGGTGATCGTGCTCGGTGGCGGCGTGATCGGCGTCGAGTTCGCCAGCGTGTGGAAGTCCTTCGGTGTTGACGTGACGATCGTCGAGGCGCTGCCCCGACTGGTCGCCGCCGAGGACGAGGAGTCGTCGAAGGCGCTGGAGCGGGCCTTCCGCAAGCGGAAGATCAACTTCAAGGTCGGCAAGCCGTTCGAGAAGGTCGAGAAGACCGAGAACGGCGTCAAGCTGACCATCTCCGGCGGCGAGACCGTCGAGGCGGAGCTGCTGCTTGTCGCCGTCGGTCGCGGCCCGAACACCGCCAACCTCGGGTACGAGGAGCAGGGCGTGAAGATGGACCGCGGCTACGTGCTGACCGACGAGCGGCTGCGCACCAGCGTGCCGAACGTCTACGCCGTCGGCGACATCGTGCCCGGCCTCCAGCTCGCGCACCGGGGCTTCCAGCAGGGCATCTTCGTCGCCGAGGAGATCGCCGGGCAGACCCCGGCCGTCATCGACGAGGTAGGCATCCCGCGCGTCACCTACTGTGACCCGGAGCTGGCGTCGGTGGGTCTCACCGAGGCGAAGGCCAAGGAGCAGTACGGCGCCGACAAGGTCCAGGCGTACAACTACCCGCTCGGCGGCAACGGCAAGAGCCAGATCCTCAAGACCACCGGCTTCGTGAAGCTGGTCCGGGTCGAGGACGGCCCCGTCGTCGGCGTCCACATGGTCGGCGCCCGGGTGGGTGAGCTGATCGGCGAGGCGCAGCTCATCTACAACTGGGAGGCGTACCCGGCCGAGGTCGCCCAGCTCGTGCACGCCCACCCGACCCAGAACGAGGCCCTGGGCGAGGCGCACCTGGCCCTCGCCGGCAAGCCGCTGCACGCGCACGCCTGATCACCCAAACCGCGGCGTCCGGCGACGGGCGAAGATCCCCCAAGGGGAATGAAGGAGTCTGGAGAACATGCCGGTATCGGTCACCATGCCCCGGCTCGGCGAGAGCGTCACCGAGGGCACCGTCACGCGCTGGCTCAAGCAGGAGGGCGACACGGTCGAGGTCGACGAGCCCCTGCTCGAGGTCTCGACCGACAAGGTCGACACCGAGATCCCGTCGCCCGCGGCGGGCGTGCTGAGCCGGATCGTGGTCGGCGAGGACGAGACCGCCGAGGTCGGCAGCGAGCTGGCCGTCATCGCCGGTGAGGGCGAGTCGACAGGTGGCGGCGAGGCTGCGCCGCAGGAGCAGGCCCCGGCCGAGTCGGTGGAGCCGGCCGCCGAGCCGACCGCCGCCGCCGAGGGCACCGCCGACGAGGTGGCGCAGGACGAGGCCCCGGCCGAGACTCCGGCTCCGGCCGCCGCGTCGTCGGGCGAGGGCACCGCGGTGAAGATGCCGGCCCTGGGTGAGAGCGTCACCGAGGGTACGGTCACCCGCTGGCTCAAGCAGGTCGGCGACACCATCGAGGTGGACGAGCCGCTGCTGGAGGTCTCCACCGACAAGGTGGACACGGAGATCCCGTCGCCGGTCGCCGGCACGGTTCTGGAGATCAAGGTCGCCGAGGACGAGACCGCCGACGTCGGCGCCGACCTGGCGATCATCGGCGCCGCCGGTGGCGCCCCCGCCCAGGCGAAGCCCGAGCCGAAGCCCGCGCCGAAGGCGGAGGCCGCGCCGGCGCCGAAGGCCGAGCCGAAGCCGACGCCGAAGGTCGAGGAGCCCACCCCGGGCATGTCGTACAACGAGCCGGCCGCCGAGGCGGAGACCTCGGCGCAGCCGGCGAAGACCGAGCAGGCTTCGCAGCCGGCCGCGCCGACCGCCGCGCCGCAGCGCCCGTCCGCCCCGGCGCAGGGTGGCGGCGAGGAGGCCGCCGGTTACGTCACTCCGCTGGTCCGCAAGCTCGCCAGTGAGCACGGTGTCGACCTGGGCTCGCTCAACGGCACCGGCGTGGGTGGCCGGATCCGCAAGCAGGACGTCCTCGACGCGGCCGAGAAGGCGAAGGCCGCCAAGGCCGCGCCGGCTCCGGCCGCACAGCCCGCCGCCGCGCCGTCGGCCGCCGCGGCGAAGCCGGCCGCGAAGCCGCAGCCGAGCAACAAGCGGGGCACCACGGAGAAGCTGCCGCGGATCCGTGCGACCATCGCCAAGCGGATGCAGCAGTCGCTGCACGAGACGGCGCAGTTGACCACCGTCGTCGAGGTCGACGTCACCAAGGTCGCCAAGCTGCGGGTCCAGGCCAAGGAGTCGTTCCAGGCCAAGCACGGCGTGAAGCTGTCCTTCCTGCCGTTCTTCGCGCTCGCCGCCATCGAGGCGCTCCAGACCTACCCGATCATCCAGGCCAGCATGGACCTGGAGGGCGGGACGATCAGCTACCCGGCCGCCGAGCACCTCGGCATCGCCGTGGACACCGAGCGCGGGCTGCTCGTGCCGGTCATCCACAACGCCGGTGACCTCAACATGGGCGGCATCGCCAAGCGGATCGCCGACCTGGCCGAGCGCACCCGGGCCAACAAGATCACCCCGGACGAGATGGCCGGGGCGACCTTCACGCTCACCAACACGGGCAGCCGGGGCGCTCTGTTCGACACCCCGATCGTGCCGTCGCCGCAGTCGGCGATGCTCGGCACGGGTGCCGTCGTCAAGCGGCCGGTCGTGGTCAACGACCCGGAGCTGGGCGAGGTCATCGCGGTCCGGTCGATGGTCTACCTGGCCATGTCCTACGACCACCGGCTGATCGACGGCGCCGACGCGGCCCGCTTCCTGACCGCGGTCAAGGAGCGGCTGGAGGGCGGCAACTTCGAGTCGGAGCTGGGCCTGTCCTGATCCAGCTCAACGCGTAGAGGGCGCCCCGGTCGTCGACCGGGGCGCCCTTTCGTCTGCGTCGCTCAGCTCTTGAGCAGCGTTGTCGAGACCTTCCAGAGCCGCTCGGCGGCCTCCGGGTCCAGCGCGTACGCCGCGACTCCCGTCCGCCCGCCGGGCTGGGCCGGAGCGGCCTCCTGACAGTCCTCGAAGTAGCGCCCGCCCACACCGTCGAGCAGCGGCGAGGCCGCGACCAGCACCGAGGTGGCGGCACCCTGCTCCACGGTCTTCCAGGTCGCCGCGTTGCCCGCGCGCAAGCGGTTCAGCTCCTCCTCGCTGACGTAGCGCTGGAGGTTGGTGCGGATCGCGCCGGGCATCAGCGAGTTGGCGAAGATGCCGTCGTCGGCCCAGAGCCGGGACGCCTGCACGGCGAACAGCACGTTTGCCGTCTTCGACTGCCCGTACGCCTGCCACGGCTCGTACTCCCGCTTGTCGTACTGGATGTCGTCGAAGACCACCGGCGAGCGCAGGTGGGCGGCGGAGCTGACCGAGACGATCCGGGCCCCGTCGGCGGCGGCGAGCGCCGGGCGTAGCCCGGTGGCGAGCGCGAAGTGCCCCAGGTGGTTGGTGGCGAACTGCATCTCCCAGCCCTGCGGGGTTCGGCTCAGGGGCGCGGCCATGATGCCGGCGTTGTTGACCAGGATGTGCAGCGGACCGTCCCAGTTGGCGACGAAGTCGGCGACGGACCCCTGGTCGGCGAGATCGAGCGGCGCGACCATGACCCGGTCGTTGCCGGTGCTGGCCGTGATGTCGTCGGCGGCCTGCTGGCCGGCGTCCGGGTTGCGGACGGCCAGGGTGACCTCCGCGCCGGCGCTGGCCAGGGCACGGGCGGTCTCCACGCCGATGCCTGACGAACCGCCGGTGACGATGGCCCGCCGCCGGACGAGGTCCACGCCCCGGATCACGTCCATGGCCGTGGAGGTATGGGCGAACGAGGTGGTGATCGGGTTGTTCGTCGTCATGATCCATCCTTGTCCAGGGTGGCTCGGACCGACCGGCCCGCTGCCGGAGGCCGTGGTCCCGGTGTTTCCCGAGCCGGGCCAGAGGTAACTCCGGACACCGTCGCCATCCCTGTTCGGGCCTCCGAGCAGGCCGGACGCTGCCAGAGTGGGACCGTGGGCGGCTACCGGCGGGGTGGACAACTGGGACCGGCCGTCCCGATTGCTCCCGGTGCCCGGGTGGACAAGTTCGAGGTCTTCTTCGACCTGGTCTTCGTCTTCTCGTTCTTCATCATCACCCGGGCGACCGCCGCCAACATCTCCGGCCGGCAACTGCTGCACGCCGCCCTGGTGCTCGCCGTGCTCTGGTGGATCTGGGTGGTGCACAGCCTGGTCGCCACCCGGGTCCGGCTCGGTGAGGGCTACGTCCCGGTGCTGATGGTGGTTTCGATGGCCGCCCTGTTCTCGTTCGCGCTGGCCCTGCCGCAGGCGTTCAGCGACCCGCAATCCGGCGCCGCCGGCCCGATGCTGGTGGCCGTCAGCTACGTCGTGGTCCGCGGCATCCACTGGATCCTCTATCAGCACGTGGTGCGGGACAGCCCGCAGGAGCGGCGGCAACTGCGGCGCTTCGCCCCGGAACTGGCGGTGAGCATCGTGCTGCTGTTGGCCGCCGCGCTGCTCCCGACCCTGATCGACGACCCCGGCCGGGCTGCGCTGGTCCGCGACGGCCTGTGGATCACCGTTGTGGTGGTGCAGTACGCCACCGGCTTCATCGTCGGCACGTGGGGCTGGGGGGTGACAAGCGCCGAGCACTGGACGGAGCGCTACGACCTCATCCTGATCATCGCGTTGGGCGAGTCCATCATCTCCACCGGCGTGGGTGGCAACCTGCTCGGCAAGCCGGTGACCTGGCCGGCGGTGGCTGCCGCGGCGCTCGGCATCGTGGTCACGGCCGCCCTGTGGTGGGCACACTTCGACTTCATCGGGCCAGCCGCCCGGATCGCCCTGCACGCGGCGGAGGGTGGCCCGCGGGTGGCCATGGCCCGCGACGCGTACGCGTACCTCTACCTGCCGATGATCGCCGGGGTGATCCTCTTCTCCATCGGCAACGAGGAGATCCTGCACAAGATCACTGACCCGGCCGGCGGGATCGCCGAGAAGGCGGAGGGACCAGCCGTGCCGATGCTCTTCGGCGGGTTGATCTGCTACTTCGCCGTCAACATGTTGTTCCAGTTGCGCACCCTGCACACCGTCAGCTGGACCCGCGTCGGCGTGATCGTGGTGCTCACGGCGGCCCTCCCGGTCGGCCAGCACCTGCCGGCGCTGGGCGCGCTCACCCTCGCGACGGTGATCTGCGTGGCACTGGTGGCTGTGGAGGTGATGGTGATGTCGGAATCCCGGCACGCGTTGCGGGCCGCCGTCTTCCAGGAGCGGACCAGCCACGAGGCCCACGAGGCCGCCTGGCGGGCGCGCTGGCACGACGTCCGGGAGACCGACGAGCCGACCACGCCGTGATCGGGTCGGGTTGGACTCCGACGCCGGCCGACCCGTGCCGGGGCAGGTCAGCGGCTGACGGCGGGGCCGGAGCGGGTGGGCTGCGCCGTCTCGGGCGCCGGCCCGGGCAGCCGCTCGTAGAAGCGGATCTTCTCCCGGAGGTGCTCGTACTGGCGGCTCAGCAGGAGCATCTGCTCCTCGACCCGAGCCGCGTGCTGTTCCAGCAGCTCACGGCGCTCGCCGAAGGTGTGCTCACCCTCGCGGGCCAGAGCCGCGTACCGGCACATCTGGGCGATCGGCATCCCGGTGTCGCGCAGGCAGCGGAACAGCACCAGCCAGCTCAGGTCGTCGTCGGTGAAGACACGCTGGCCACCTGCTGTTCGAGTGACGTCGGCCAGCAGGCCGATCTTCTCGTAGTACCGCAGCGTGTCCAGACTGAAGCCGCTGCGCCGAGCGGCCTCCGCGGGGGCGTAACCGGTCATGCCCGCCGATGGTAGCCACCCCTTGACCTGGAGCCCACTCCAGGTTGGAGGCTGGTCCGCATGACGACGACACGAACGCTGGGACGCAGCGGCATCGAGGTGAGCGCGATCGGGATGGGGTGCTGGGCGATCGGCGGCCCGCTCTGGGGTGACGACGGTCAGCCGTTCGGTTGGGGAGAGGTGGACGACGACGAGTCGATCCGTACCATCCATCGGGCTCTCGATCTCGGAGTGACCCTGTTCGACACGGCAAGCAACTACGGCGCCGGGCACAGCGAGCGCATCCTCGGTCGGGCCCTGGCGGGCCGCCGGGCCGAGGCGGTGATCGCCACCAAGTTCGGCAACGTCAGCGACGAGGCCAGCCGGCGCGCGCTCGGCACCGACGCCAGCCCTGCGTTCGCCGTGCGCAGCCTGGAGGACTCGCTGCGGCGGCTCGGCACCGACCACGTGGACCTCTACCAACTGCACATCAACGAACTGCCGGTGCCCGCCGCGCTCGACCTGGTCGGCACGTGTGAGGACCTGGTCGACCAGGGCAAGATCCGGGCGTACGGCTGGAGCACCGACAACCCGGAGTCGGCGGAGGCGTTCGCGGCGGCCGGGGCGCGCTGCTCCGTCATCCAGCACGACGAGTCGGTGCTGAGCGACAACGCGGCGGTCCTCGCCGTCTGCGACAAATTCGACCTGGCCAGCCTCAACCGGGGGCCACTGGCGATGGGGCTGCTCACCGGCTCGACCCGGGCGCTCGGTGCGGACGACGTGCGCGGTCGCGCACCGGAGTGGTTGCAGTGGTTCACCGACGGCCGGCCCACACCCCGCTGGGCGGCACGGGTCGAGCAGGTCCGCGCGGCGCTCACCGCGGACGGCCGGACTCTCGCCCAGGGCGCGCTGGGCTGGCTGCTGGCCCGCAGCCCGCGTACGGTGCCGATTCCCGGCCTCCGCACGGTGGCCCAGGCCGACGAGAACCTGGCAACCCTGACCCTGGGCCCGCTACCCCCCGAGGCGTACGCCGAGGTGGAGCGCCTCCTCACCGACCTGCGCCCCGTGCCCACGGCCTGACCCCACCCAGCTCGCCGATCGCGCCCGTCCTGGCCGGGCAGAACGGCGACACGTTGTGCGGGATCGGCGAGGAGTGGGGCCGGGGTGCGTCCGGAGGCGGCGTTTTCGACGAAGATAAGGACATGCGGATCCTTCTGGCCGGCGCGTCCGGCTTTCTCGGCACCCGGCTGGGTGACCGGCTCTCCGTGGACGGGCACGAGGTCACCCGGCTCGTTCGTCGGGCACCGCGCGACCCGCGGGAGCGACAGTGGGACCCGGCGGCCGGCCAGCTCGACCCGGCTGCGGTCGCCGGGTCGGACGCCGTCATCAACCTGGCCGGCGCGGGCGTCGGCGACAAGCGCTGGAACGACGACTACCGACGGCTCATCCGCACCAGCCGGGTGGACAGCAGCAGCACACTCGCGACGACGATCGCCGGGCTGCCGGCCGCCGACCGTCCCCGAGCCCTGCTCAACTCGTCGGCCGTCGGCTGGTACGGCAACACCGGCGACCGGGTCGTCGAGGAGGACGCGCCCGCCGGCGAGGGTTTCCTGGCCGACGTCTGCCGGGTCTGGGAGGCCGCGACCCGTCCGGCCGAGGACGCCGGCGTACGCGTGGTGCGACTGCGCACCGGCCTGCCCCTGGACCGCGACGGTGGTCTGCTCAAACCGCAGCTGCTGCCGTTCAAGCTGGGCATCGCCGGGCGGCTGGGCAGTGGCCGGCAGTGGCTGCCGTGGATCTCGATGGCCGACTGGCTGGACGCGACAGTCTTCCTGCTGACCCACGACGACATCGCCGGCCCGGTCAACGTGGTGGGTCCACATCCGGTGACCAACGCCGAGTTCACCCGGGAGCTGGCCCGGCAACTGCACCGGCCGGCGATCATCCCGATCCCCGCCCTGGCCCTGAAGGTGGCCCTCGGCGGCTTCGCCCACGAGGCCCTGACCAGTACGAGAGTCCACCCCGCAGTCCTGAAAAGGGCCAACTACCGATACCACCACCCCACCCTCCCCGAAGCCCTCCAAGCAGCCCTGCACGCCTGAGCCCTCCCGCGCTGATCATGAAGTTATTGCCACCCACCTCGGCGTGTCGTGGCAATAACTTCATGATCAACAGGGTGGGAGTGGGGGGTTAGCAGCCGATTGCCCAGTAGTTGGGGGCGGTCTGCTTGAGGGTGCTGGTGTAGAAGGTGTTGTAGAGGCCCATGCGCTGGTTGGAGCCGTTGGCGTAGGCGTAGCCGCCGGACTGGTAGGCCCGCCCGGCCACCACGTGCGCGTAGTTGCTGGCCGTCACGCAGGTCGGCTGGGCGGTGGGAGTCGGCGTCGGGGTCGGGGTGGGCGTCGGGCTTGCGGTCGGTGCGGTGGTGGGGGTGGCCGTGGCCGTGGGAGTGGGAGTGCTGCCGCCGCCGTTCAGGCCGAAGAAGAGCGCGTCGCGGTACGTCGAGCAGATGGTGTCCAGGAAGTACGCGGCAGCGGCGCCGCACTGGTCCGCCGCCGAGCCCGGATCGACAGGGGTGCCGTGGCCCATCCCGGAGACGCGGTAGAGGCGTACCTCGTCGTTGCCGTACACCTCGAGGCTGGTGTTGCCGGGCAGCGACGACGTGCTCGTCGGGGTCTGCGAGATCCCCCGCACGTTTGTCCACTGGTCGCGGGACTCGGTGCCGTTGAGCGGTGTGACGGTGGTGTCCGACGTGCCGTGCCAGATGGCCACCCGGGGGCGCGGGCCGGTGTAGCCGGAGTAGGCGCCACGGACCAGGTCACCCCAGGCGGCCGGGGTCTTGTCGGTGCCCGGGTTCATGCAGCTGAACGCGTTGAC
This sequence comes from Micromonospora sp. NPDC049275, assembly GCF_043197115.1. NCBI lineage: Bacteria > Bacillati > Actinomycetota > Actinomycetes > Micromonosporales > Micromonosporaceae > Micromonospora > Micromonospora sp. NPDC049275. The sequence continues at coordinate 314,914 of NZ_JBICSN010000005.1, read as the reverse complement.
CATGCTGGTGGCGCAGCGGTACGGGATGCCGGCGATGATCGATCCGGCGGCGAAGACGTCCGGGTAGGTGGCCAGCATGACGGCGCTCATCGCCCCGCCCGCGGAGAGGCCGCTGACGAAGACCCGGGAGCCGTCGACAGCGAAGTTCGCCTTGGCGTGGTCGACCATCTGCTTGATCGACAGCGCCTCGCCCTGACCCCGGGTGGTGTCGCCGCTCTCGAAGAAGTTGAAGCAGGAGTTGGCGTTGTTGCCGGAGGGCTGCTGGGCGACGATCAGGGCGAACTTCCACTGGTCGGCGTACTTCTGCCAGCCCGAGTTCGCGAAGTAGCCGGAGGCGTTCTGGACGCACCCGTGCAGCAGGACCACGGCCGGGGAGTTGGCCGGCAGGTTGTCCGGTCGGTAGGCGTACATGGCGAGGTTGCCCGGGTTGGAGCCGAACCCGGTGACCTGGGCGAGCGTGGCGGCCTGCGCGGGTGTGGCGAGGGCGAGCGCGCCCGCCGCGGCGAGGACGAGCCCGGCGACCGCACCGATCAGGCGGTTGAGGGTGGATGGGGAGCGGCGCACGGCGGCCTCCTCGGAGGGGCAGACTGTGAACTGGGTCACGGTCGAGTTGCCGAGACGTTACGACGACGTGTCGCCGCTATGACATGGGGCACAGTCACACATTCACGGCAGCCGTTGTGTACGACGAACCGCGCCCATCGCGAGGCCAGCGGAGCCGACAACAACCGCCGGTCTGACCGGCTCGTCCAGGTCCGGTTGGTAACGTCCGCTGCGTGCCCTCCTCCCCGTCGCTGGCCACCGGGCCCGCACCAGCGTCGCCACCGCGCGCCCGTCCGGACCGCCGGGCCGACCTGATCGTCGTGCTCGTGGCGCTCGCGCTCGCCGTCTGGGTGACAAGCGGTCTGTGGCGGGACCCGAACGTACGCACGATCACCGTCAACTCCAGCGACCAGGCGCTCTTCGAGTGGCTGCTGGCCTTCGGCGGGCACGCGGTCACCCACGGGGAGAACCCCTTCTTCACGTACCTGATCAACGTCCCGGACGGCGTGAACCTCGCGGTCAACACCTCGATCACGGTGTACGCGGTGGTCTTCGCCCCGCTCACGTACCTGATCGGGCCACCGGCGACGTTCCTGGTGATCCTCACCCTGAACCTGCTCGCCACCGCGCTGGCCTGGTACTGGCTGCTGTCCCGGCACCTGGTGCGCAGCCGCCTCGCCGCCGGCCTGGGCGGCCTGTTCATCGCCTACTCCCCCGGCATGGTCTCGCACGCCAACGCCCACCTGAACTGGACCGCCGGCTGGCTGGTGCCGCTGCTGATCTGGCGGCTGTTCGCGCTGCGCCGCCCCGGGCACTGGCTGCGCGACGGGGTGATCCTGGGGGTGCTGGTGGCGGTGGCCTTCTCGATCGCCGCCGAGGGCCTGTTCTTCGCCGCTCTCGCGCTCGGCGTGTTCGTCGCCGTCTGGGCACTGCACCCGGCCCACCGCGCCGAGGCCCGAGCCGCCCTGCCCACCTTCGTGCGCGGGCTCGGGGTGACCGCTGTGGTCGCCGGCGTGCTGCTGTCGTACCCGCTGTGGCTGCACTTCGCCGGGCCGCAACGGTTCCACGGCACCGGCTTCGACCCGGTGATCCACTCCGAGGACATCGCCGCGTTCGCCGCGTTCCCGCGCCGCTCCCTGGCCGGGGAGGTCGGACTGGGCACCGCGCTGGCGCCGAACCCCACCGAGGAGAACTCCTTCTTCGGGATTCCGCTGCTCCTGCTCACAGTGGTCTGCTTCGTCGCGCTCTGGCGACGCGCCGACCCCGGCCGCCGCGCCGTCCTCTGGGCGCTGGGCGTCGTCGCGGTGATCTTCACGGTGCTGTCCTTCGGGCCGGTGGCCAAGATCGACGGGCGGCGTACGGACCTGCCCATGCCGTTCGACGTGCTCGGGCAGCTGCCGGTGGTGAACGCCGCGCTGCCCGCCCGGCTGGCCCTGGTGGTGGCGCCGGTGATCGGGGTGCTGCTGGCGTACACCCTGGATCAGTTGCGGGCCGCGCCGCCCCGGCACCGTTCGACGGAGCTGGCCTGGTCGCTGGGGTTCGCGGTGGCCCTGCTACCCCTGCTGCCCACCCCGCTGCTGACCCGCGAGCGGGAGCCCATTCCGCACTTCATCACGGCCGGCACCTGGCGCGAGTACGTCTCGCCGAACGGGGTGCTGACGCCGGTGCCGCTGACCGTGGACATCTACCCGGACGGGCAGCGCTGGCAGGCGTACGCGCTGTCGCACCGGCAGGGCGAGTTCGCGATCCCGGGCGGTTTCTTCCTCGGCCCCGGCGGCCCGGACGGGCGGGGCCGGATCGGCCCGGTGCCGCGCACCCTGAGCGCGCTCATGGACCAGGCCGGCCGCACCGGGCTGGTGCCGATCGTCACCGACGGCACGATCCGGGAGGTCCAAGCGGACCTGCGGCACTGGCGGATCGAGACGGTGGTCCTCGCCGACCAGGTGCACGGCGCGAAGTTCGGTGTCGACGAGGCGGCTGTCCGGCGTACCGCCACCGCCCTGTTCGGCGAGCCGCAACGGATCGACGACGTGTGGCTCTGGCGCATCCCGCCGGCCTGACCGGCCCCGGTGAGGTGGCTCACGAGGGATCTGAGCCGTCGGCGGGACTAGGCTGGACGGCGTGACGACGACGACCTCCGGCCTGACGGCCGTCCGTGCCGGCCTGCTCGACTACCAGGCCGCCTGGGACGAGCAGCGACGCCTGCACGAGTCGGTGGTGGCCGGCGAGCGCGGCGACACCGTGCTGCTGCTGGAGCACCCGAGCGTCTACACCGCGGGCAAGCGCACCGAGCCCTGGGATCGGCCCGCGGACGGCACCCCGGTCGTCGACGTGGACCGGGGCGGCAAGATCACCTGGCACGGGCCGGGGCAGCTCGTCGGCTACCCGATCCTGCGGCTGCCCGACCCGGTGGACGTGGTCGCGTACGTCCGCCGCACCGAGGAGCTGCTCATCGACGTGTGCGCCGAGTTCGGGCTGGCCGCCGGCCGGGTCGAGGGGCGCAGCGGAGTCTGGGTGCCCGAGGACGACCGTGGGCCGGCCCGCAAGGTGGCCGCCATCGGCATCCGGGTGGCCCGGGGCGTCACCCTGCACGGCTTCTCGATCAACTGCGACTGCGACCTGACGTACTTCGACCGGATCGTGCCGTGCGGCATCCGCGACGCGGGCGTCACCTCGCTCACCGCCGAGCTGGGCCGCCCGATCACCGTCGCCGACGTGCTCCCGGTGGTCGAGCGCCGGCTGTCCACCCTCGTCGAGGTCTGACTGCGGCACCGGCCGACGAACGCACCCGCGCGTCGGTGACGTGACATGACGGACGCGGTACGACCGCCGAGCGGTACCGCCGTCACGGCCCTCGAGTGCATCCGATGCGGCACCCGGCATCCGGTGGGCGACTACTCGCTCGGGTGCCCCTCCTGCGCGGCAGCGGGCCACGGCTCGAACCTGTTCTGCAGGTACCCCGCCGAGGCGGTCCGCCAGGACCAACTGCTGCCGTACCCGGTCGTTCCGGATCTGGGCCAGGGGCGCACGCCGCTGTTCCCGCTGCCCTGGCTCGACGGGGTGCTCGTCAAGAACGAGGCGGCGAATCCGACCGGATCCCACAAGGACCGGTTCGCGGCGATGGCGGTGACCCACGCGAAGGCGTCGGGCTACGAGCGCGTCGTCGTCGGATCGTCAGGTAACGCCGGGCTGGCGACCGCCGCCTTCGCCGCCGCCGTCGGCCTCCGGGCCGAGGTGGCCGGCTTCACCTGGCTGCCCGAATCGCTCGCGGCGCCGCTGCGCGGGCTCGGAGCTGACCTGCGCATCTTCGACACCGACGAGGAACGCGTTCGGTACGTCAGGGAGGCGGCCGACCGTCCCGACACGCTCGCCGTCTCCAACGTCGCCGACATCGTCATCGGCAGCAGCTGTTTCGGGATCGAGGGCTACAAGGCCATCGCCTGGGAGATCGCAGCCGCCGTTCCTGCCGGGGTGGACCACGTGGTGATCCCGTCGAGCCGTGGCGATCTGGCGTGGGGCGTCCACCTCGGGTTCGTCCAGTGGTCCGCCCTGACGGGCGGGCCCGTGCCGCGCCTCCATCTGGTCGAACCATTCCCCCGGTTGTCAGCCGTGCTCGCCGGCCGGGACATCACCGCGCGCTTTCCCGACAGCGCCGGAAGCCTCCACTCGATCGCCGGGGACAGCACGACAGTCCAGGCCCACGCCGCGGTGACCCGTAGCGCGGGCAGCGCCGTGGTGGTGCGGCAAGACGTGGCAACCAGGTGGTACGAGCGGGCGAGCCGACACGGGCACACCTGGGAGATCAGCAGCTGCACCGTGTTGGCCGCCTACGATCTCCTGCGGCGACGCGACGTCATCACGGCTGGCGACCGGACCGTCCTGATCACGACCTCCCACCTGTTCAAGGGGCTGTGACAGCGCGCCGAGGGATACGGCAGGCGAGAATTTCCGCTCCGGGTGTCCCCTGGGACGTCTGATCGATCGTCCCTATGGTGGAGTCGGCGAGCAGCGCCGGCTCGACACCTGCGGCCGGCACCCGATGCCGGCCCGGACGCGAGGAGCGGACATGCCCACCTACATCGCGCTCACCTACACGGCGGACGTCGACTGGAGCAGCCCCGAGCAGGCCGACGAGATGGCGGAGTACCGGGAGTTCGGCGCGGCTGCCCGCGCGGTGATCCGAGGCGGCAGCGCCCTCTACCCGACGGCCACCGCGACCACCGTACGGGTCACCGGCGGCAAGGGCGGTGACGTGCTCACCACCGACGGCCCGTACGCCGAGACCAAGGAGGCCCTCACCGGCTTCTACCTGCTGGAATGCGCTGACCTGGACGAGGCCGTGGCGACTGTGGCGCAGATGCCAGCGGCCTGGAACGGCGCGGTCGAGGTCCGCCCGATCATCCCGGTCTGACCCGATGCCTACCGGTGACGCGGACCCCGTTGCCGACGCGGCGGCTCAGCGGGCCCGGGCCGCCGACGTTGCGGCTCAGCAGGCTCAGGCCGCCGACGCGGCGGCGCGGGTGATCCGGACCGAGCGGTCCCGGATTCTCGCCACGCTGATCCGCGTCACCGGCGACGTCGATCTGGCCGAGGACGCCACCCAGGACGCGGTCGTCCGCGCCCTGCAAGCCTGGCCGCGCGACGGCGTGCCGGACAACCCGCGCGGCTGGCTGTTGGTCGTGGCACGGCGGCGGGCCGTCGACGTGATCCGCCGGGAGAGTCGCCGCGTCGGGAAGGAGGCCGAGGCCGTGGCGCTGCTCGATCCCGCATCGGACTCGCCAGAGGCCGTCCGGGACGACCTGCTCCGGCTGGTCTTCACCTGCTGCCATCCGGCGCTGTCGCTGGACGCCCAGGTGGCCCTGGCGCTGCGTACCCTCGGCGGGCTGGCCACCGCCGAGGTGGCCCGCGCCCTGCTGGTGCCCGAGGCGACGATGACCAAGCGCCTCACCCGGGCGAAGCAGAAGATCACCCGCGCCGGCATCCCGTACCGGATACCGGCGGCCGAGGAGCTGCCCGGCCGGCTGGCCGGGGTCGCCGCCACCGTCTACCTGATCTTCAACGAGGGGTACGCGGCCGGCGCCGGCGACGACCTGATCCGGGTCGGGTTGGCGGACGAGGGCCTCCGGCTGGCGCGGCTGCTGGTCGAGCTGATGCCGAACGAGCCGACGGTGCTCGGCCTGCTGGCCCTGGTGCTGTTGCAGGACTCCCGGCGCTCGGCCCGGGTCGGCGTCGACTGTCGACCGCTGCTCCTGGCCGAGCAGGACCGGTCGCGCTGGGACCGGGCCGCGATCGGCGCGGGGGTCGAGCTGGTCGGGCGCGGGCTGCGCCGCACCCCCGACCACCCCGACCGGTACGTCGTCCAGGCCGCCATCGCGGCCTGCCACGCCCTCGCCCCGTCGTACGACCGGACGCCGTGGGACGCGGTGATCTCCTGGTACGACGTGCTGCTCACCGTGCACGACACTCCGGTCGTACGGCTCAACCGGGCGGCGGCTGTCGCCGAACGCGACGGTCCCGCCGCCGGGCTGGCGCTTGTCGACACGGTCGTCGGGTTGGCCGGCTACCCGTGGTTCCACGCCACCCGGGGCGAGCTGCTGTACCGCCTCGGTCGGGCCGACGAGGCCGCCACGGCGTACCGGGCGGCGCTCGCGCTCGACCTCAACGGCCCGCAGGCGGCCCGGCTGCGCGACCGGCTCGCCGAGTGCTGACCGGGCCGCGGCGCGGGCCGGCGTTCCGTGCCGCCGGCCCGCGCCCCCGTTCACGGCGTCAGGCGGTGCAGGTCGCGCGGGAACGCGGTGACCTCCCGGACGTTCGCCGCGCCGACCAGGCGGGCGACGAACCGCTCCAGGCCGATGGCGAAGCCACCGTGCGGCGGCATGCCGTGCCGGAACGCGTCCAGATAACCGGCGTACGGCTCGACGGGCTCACCCCGGGCGGCGAGCGCCGCCAGGTAGTCGGCGTGCCGGTGCAGCCGCTGCCCGCCGGTGACCAGCTCGACACCGCGAAAGAGCAGGTCAAAGCCATTCGAGTACGCGGGCCGCGCCGGGTCGGGGTGGGTGTAGAACGGCCGTTTCGCCATCGGGTAGCCGGTGACGAAGAGGAAGTCGGAGGCGTGTTCGCGGCGGGCCCACTCGCCCAGCGCCCGTTCGTGGGCGGGCGCGAGGTCCGGCTCGTCGGCGGGCGCCCCGGCGATCGTCAACGCCTCGCTGAAGTGCACCGCCGGGATCTCCGCCGGCACCTGCGGCGGTGTGACGTCGAGCGTCGCCAGGGCGCCACCGGCCCGCTCACCCACCGTGCCCAGCATCCCGGCCAGTGTGTCGCGCAGCACCCGCATCACGTCGGAGTGGTCGGCGACGAAGCCCAACTCCGCGTCGAGCGACGTGTACTGCGCCAGGTGCCGGACGGTGTCGTGCGGCTCGGCCCGGAAGACCGGCCCCACCTCGTAGACCCGTTCGAAGACGCCGACCATCAACTGCTTGTAGAACTGCGGCGACTGCGCCAGGTACGCGGGCCGGCCGAACCAGTCCAGCGCGAAGACGTTCGCCCCGCTCTCGGTGGACGAGCTGACCACCTTCGGAGTGTGGATCTCCACGAAGTCCCGGGCGTCGAGGGCGTCCCGGAACCCGGCCACCGCCGCCGCAGAGACGCGCAGCGCGGCGGATCTCCTCGGGTGGCGCAGGGCCGTCGGGGCGTTGTCGAGCTGGGTGGGCAGGCTCGCGGTGAGCGCCGGCCGGTACAGGTCGAACGGCGGCGGCACGGCGAGCGGGCCGAGGGGACGTACCGTCGGGTCGGTCAGCTCGACCCCGGCGGGCGCGGTGCCGTTCGACGTGACCGTCGCGGTGACCTCGACGACCGTCTCCTCGGTGAGTTTCTCCAGCTCGGCGCGGACGGCCGGGTCGGTGACGACCACCTGGGCCAGGCCGGCGGCGTCCCGCACGATCAGGAACGCCACCGACTTGAGCAGGCGGCGGCGGTGTACCCAGCCGGCGATCCGCACGGTTTCGCCGACGTGGGCGGGCAGGTGCTGGGACAGGGTTCGTTGCATGGCGCGTTGCTCCTCGGTCGATCGCGACGCCGCCACCGGGGCGGCGACATCGCATCAGCCCCAGGCAGGTGTGGGCGAGCGGGAACCTCGCGGTGCCACCACACCTTCGTCCCCGCCGGAGCGGGGACCTCGTTCGTCGCCTGATGACCGGGGCCAGCCGGGCGGGCTCTACTGGGCTTCTCAGCCGTTCTTCCCGCAGCTCGGGAGGGTCTTCGCGCACCCGTCGCCAGACCGCCTCTCAGCACCGGCGGCTCTCTGCACTGGCGGGTCGGGGCGCTACTCGGCTCCGTCGTCACTGTTGGCGGCGACGGTAACACCCGCGCCCCGTCCGTGTGACGCCAATTTTCGGCTCGCCGGTGTCCGGCGTCACAACGTTCGGGGCGTGACGCCGGTCGCCTGACGCACATAGATGGTGGCCGTCCGGCGTAGGCTCGTTTTCGTGACGATCGAGCACTCCGCACCGACGACCGGCCAGGCAGCGCGTACCGCAACGGCCGCCCCCGAGGGGCGTCGCCTGCTGCGGATCGAGGCGCGCAACGCCGAGACGCCGATCGAGCGCAAACCGCCGTGGATCAAGGTCAAGGCCAAGATGGGTCCGGAGTACACCCAGCTGCGCGGGCTCGTCACGCGCGAAGGGCTGCACACCGTGTGCCAGGAGGCCGGCTGCCCCAACATCTACGAGTGCTGGGAAGACCGCGAGGCCACCTTCCTCATCGGCGGCGACCAGTGCACGCGGCGCTGCGACTTCTGCCAGATCGACACCGGCAAGCCGGCCGAGTTCGACGCCGACGAGCCGCGCCGGGTCGCCGAGTCGGTCGTCTCGATGGGGCTGCGCTACGCCACCATCACCGGCGTCGCCCGCGACGACCTGCCCGACGGCGGCGCCTGGCTGTACGCGGAGACCGTCCGGCAGATCCACGCCCTGCAGCCCGGCTGCGGCGTCGAGCTGCTGATCCCCGACTTCAATGCCGTCCCCGAGCAGCTGGCCGAGGTCTTCGGCTCCCGCCCCGAGGTGCTGGCCCACAACGTGGAGACGGTGCCGCGCATCTTCAAGCGCATCCGGCCGGCGTTCCGCTACGACCGGTCGCTGGACGTGATCCGGCAGGCCCGCGCCGACGGCCTGGTCACCAAGAGCAACCTCATCCTGGGCATGGGCGAGGAGCGGGCCGAGGTCTCCCAGGCGCTGCGCGACCTGCACGAGGCGGGCTGCGAGCTGATCACCATCACGCAGTACCTGCGCCCCTCCCCCCGGCACCACCCGGTGACCCGCTGGGTCAAGCCGGAGGAGTTCGTGGAGCTGCGCGAGGAGGCCGAAGAGATCGGCTTCGCCGGGGTGATGAGCGGGCCGCTGGTGCGCTCGTCGTACCGGGCCGGCCGGCTCTACAAGCAGGCACTCGACGCCCGCGCCGCCACCCCTGTCGTTCCCGCCGGCTGACCCGCCGACAGCGCCACCCGGGCCCGGCGGTCACGTGCAGTGGCCTCGGGCCCGCTGGCGTCAGAGCCCGGCGGCGGGCTCGGCGAGCAGACCGAGACGGCGGGCCAGCGCGGCGGCTTCCCCGCGGTTGGTCACGTCCAGCTTGGCGATGATCCGGGAGACGTGCACGCTTGCCGTCTTCGGGGAGATGAACAACCGCTCGGCGATCCGGCTGTTGCTGTGCCCCTCGGCGACCAGCCGCAGCACCTCCCGTTCCCGGGCCGTCAGCAGATCGGCCCCGGCCCCGCCGGTGCCCGCCCCGCGCAGGCCTACCCGCCGCGCCAGGGTGGCTGCCGTCTCGGCCAGCGGCGTCGCGCCGAGCAGCCGGGCGATCTCCGCGGCCTCGGTGACCGCCGCCGACACCTCGTCCCGCTCGCCGGCCGCGGCGGCAGCCTCGGCCAGCGCCAGCAACGCCCGGCCGAGCGGGTACGGCTGCCCGTCGGTGCGCCACGCCAGCACCGCCGCCCGCCACGCCGGCAACGCCTCGTCGTCGGGCGCCAGCAGCGCGCTGACCTGGGCGGCGTGCGCCCGCGCGGCCGGGTGCCGCGTCGGTAGGTCGGCGGCGAGCGCCGCGACGGCGGCGGCCAGCTCCCCGTCACCCACCCGGGCAGCGGTACGCGCCCCGGCGCTCAGCACCGGCCAACCCTCGCGGGGCAGGTGCGGCAGGCTGTCGTCGGCCACCGCGACGCGGGCCGCGCGGACGGCCTCGATCTTGTCGTCGGCGGCCAGCGCCGCCTCGATGCCCAGCTCGTGCAGGGGCAGTCGGTGGTTCGGCCACAGGTAGGGCCGGCCGAGGAAGGCCAACGCCCGGTCGACCATCTCGTCGGCGCCCGGGTGCGCCCGCGCCAGCCGCAGACCGGCGCTCAACTGCAGCCAGTGCAGCCCGGTGACGCCGGACAGGTCGATGCGGGCGGCCTCCGCGCAGACCTTCTCGGCCTCGTCCCACCGACCCAGCGCGATGAGCGCCTCGGCCCGGTTGGACAGCAGGTACGCCCCGGTCGAGCGGCCGATCCCCACCCGCCGCGCCTCGGTCAGCCCAGCCTCGGCCGCCTGCGCGGACTCGGCGTAGCGGCCCAGCTCGCAGAGCACGTCCGACTGGAGCACCTTGACCAGCACGAGAGCCGCCGTGTCCCCGGCTGCCTGGGCCACGGTCTCGGCCCTGCCCAACTCGGCCAGCCGTTCCCCCTGCTGCTGGTGGCAGAGCAGGGCGATCCGCGTGGGCAGCAGGAGCAGCTCCTCGCCGAGCGCCTCGGCGTCCGTGCTCGCCTCGGCGGCGACCCGGGCCGCCTGCTCAGGATCGATCTTGACCAGGTGGGCGGCGATGTCGGCCAGCAGCCGGACGCGCTCCACCCCGAAGGGCCCGCCGGCCGCCAGGTGGTACGCCTCGTCCAGCTCCCGCCTGCCGTCGCTCTTGCCGAGCAGGGCCATCAGTCGGCCCCGCTGGTCCAGCAGACGGGCGGCGCGCAGCGGCTCGGCGTCGGCGTCCACCTCGGCCAGTCCGGCGCGGGTCAACGTGATGGCCCGACTGAAGTCGCCGGCCGTCACCGCCGCGTCCAGGGTCTGCTCCAGCAACGCCAGGTGGTCCATGCCGAGCAGGTCGGCCGCGTCGGGCACCAGTTCCCACAGCTCCAACACCCGCTCCAGCAGTCGACGCTGCTCGGCGTAGGCGTACCTGTCGGCGGCGGCACAGGCCGCGACCCGCGCGGCGACCAGGGCACGGGGGTGGTCGTGCGCCGCGTGCCAGTGGTGGGCGATCTCGGCCGGGGCGCGGCCGGCGACGACCAGGTGCGGCTGGGCCTCGATCGCGGCGGCGAACCGCGCGTGCAGCCGGGCGTGCTCACCGGGCAGCAACTCGTCGTGCACGGCCTCGCGGACCAGCGCGTGCCGGAACTCGTAGTCGCCGTCGTGGTCGGCCACCACCAGTTGGGCGGCGACGGCGGCGCGCAACGCGTCCTCCAACTCGGCCTCGGGCAGGCCGGCGACCTCGGCGAGCAGACCGTGGGCGAAGCGGGTGCCGCCGGCCGCGGCGATCCGCAGCACCCGCTGGGCCGGCTCGGGCAACCGGTCCACCCGGGCCAGCAGCAGGTCACGCAGCGTCTCGGGCAGCGCCGCGCAGCCCAGCGGGGAGCCGGCGACGGCCAGCTCCTCGATGAAGAAGGGGTTGCCCTGCGTACGGTCGTGGATGTCGTCGACGGCACGGGGCGCCGGTTCGCCGCCGAGCAGGTCGGCGAGGATCGCGCCGGTGCCGTCGCGGTCCAGCCGACCCAGCTCGACCCGCTCGACACCGCGTGCCCGGTCCAGCTCGGCGAGGAACGGGCGCAGCGGATGGCCACGCTGCAACTCGTCGGTACGGTAGGTGCAGACCAGCAGCAGCCGGCCCGGTCGCACGGCCCGGACCAGGAAACCGATCAGGTCGCGGGTGGAGCGGTCCGCCCAGTGCAGGTCCTCGATGATCAGCAGCAGTGGCCGGGCGTCGGCGAGCCGCTGGAACAGCTCGGCGACCAGGTCGAACAGGTAGCCACGGGGGGCGTCGGTAAGTGGCCGTACGCTCGGCGCGGCCAGCCCCGCCGGCATCCGGCCCAGCTCCGGCAGCAGGCGGGCGAACTCCGCCTCGTACCCGGCGAAGACCTCGGCCCCGTCGGCCCGCAGCACCGCGCGCAGGGCCGCGGCGAACGGCGCGAACGGCAGGCCCGCCTCGCCCAGCTCCAGGCACTGGCCGACAAGCACCCGGGCGCCCCCGGCGGTGGCCGCGACCGCGAACTCCTCCAGCAGCCGGGTCTTGCCCACTCCCGCCTCGCCACCGACCAGCACGGTGGCCGGCTCGCCCCTGCCGGCCCGGCCCAGGGCGTCCCGCAGCGTCGCGATCTCACGCTGACGGCCGACGAGGACGGAACTGGCGGCGCGTACGGTCACGGCACCGAGCATGCCATGACCGGACGCACCACTCGCCCCACCGATCGACCGGCGACGCGACGGCAGGGCCGCCAGGGACCCGGGCCGGCCGGCCGGCGTCTCGGGTCCGTCGGCTGTCGGCCTGGACCCGGGCCCCCGTTCGTCGTGCCGGTCGACCGGCGGCTCGGATCCGGGCCCGCTGGGCGCGGTGGGTGCGGCGGTCGAGGTCACCGGTGGTCGTCACCAGTGCGGCGGGCCGGCTGCCGGCGGCCGAGCCAGCTTCGACCGGCGCGGCGGGGCACCGACCGGGCCAGTCGTTCCGCCGCGGCCTCGGCACGCAGCTCAGCGGCGTGGGTACGGTGCAGGGAGAGCAGGAAATCTGCGTCGTTGCCGAACATGTCGGGCTCCTTCGTCGCGTCGTCGTCCTCTGCTGACGACTCTTCGCGCGAAGGCCCCGGCCCGGCATGGGCACACCGCCTCATCTTCCCCGGCCGTACCCTCCTTACCCGCCCGATCGGGGCGGGTAAGGCGACGTAAGGTACTCAGCCGGCCGGCACCCGGACGCGGATCAACGGGGCCGGCGGGGACCACTAGACTCTGCGGCATGGCAAAGCCCCAGGAGAAGGTCTCGTTCGGCCAGCGGCTGAAGCAGATCGGGATGGTGTTCTCGTTCACCGCCAAGCAGGATCGGTGGTTCGCGCCGCTGGTCGCCGCAGCGGTGCTCATCCCGCTCGCGCTCACCGTGGTCGCGGTGATCCTCTGGAGCTGGATCTGGCTGCCGTTGGGCATCCTGTTCGCCCTGCTCGCGGTGCTTATCGTGCTGAACCTGCGGTCCAACGCGGCGATGATGAACGCCGCCGAGGGGCAACCCGGCGCGGCGGCGCAGATCATGGACAACATGCGCGGCGACTGGCGGGTGACCCCGGCCGTCAGCTCCACCACCCAGATGGACATGGTCCACCTGGTGATCGGCCGGCCGGGCGTGATCCTGCTGGCCGAGGGCAACCCGCAGCGGGTGCGTGGCCTGCTCGGGCAGGAGAAGCGGCGGCTGTCCAAGGTGATCGGCTCCGCCCCGCTGCACGACTACGTGATCGGCCAGGACGAGGGCGAACTGCCCATCCGCAAACTGCGCACGACGCTGTTGCGGCTGCCCCGTTCGCTCAGCGGCAAGGACGTCAACGCGCTGGACAAGCGACTCAAGGCGCTCACCGCCCGTCCGCAGATGCCCAAGGGCGCGATCCCGAAGAACATGCGGCCGCCGGGCGCCTCCCGCCAGTCGCGGGGCCGCTGACCCCAGGTGTACGCGTGAAGAGCCGGACCCACACGGGTCCGGCTCTTTCCCGTCCGCGTCCCGCCACGGCGGGCGGCGGCGGGCGCGGCAAGACCGTTGCCCCGGGGACGGAGGGGCCGAGGGCGCGGAAGGGCCCTCGGGGCGTCGTTGGCCGGGGCTCAGCCTCGGGGGGCGTCGACGACTACCGAGTCGACGAGGCGGTCGTGCACGCCGCGACGGTGCCCGTCCATGATCAGCGCGGGAACGACGAGCGCCAGCAGCACGCCCCGGGCCAGCGCGCGGGGCAGGCCGATCCGGCCCCCGTCGTGCCAGTTCACGCAGCGGACCTTGGTGATGTACATGCCCGGCGTCTGGGCGAACAGGCCGAGGAAGATGCCGTACTCCAGGATCAGCACCAGCACCGGCGCCCAGCCGTCGCGTACCGGATCGGCGAAGATGTTGGCCACCAGCAGGCAGAGCACCCAGTCGATGATCAGCGCGCCGAAGCGCCGACCGAGGCTCGGCGGGGCGAAGGTGGGATCGGTGGCCGGCGCTGCCGGGACGTGCGGACTGGTCACAGCGATCAAGGGTATCCGCGACCCGATCGTGGCCTCGGAGCGCCGTCACCGCTGCGTGCCGATTCGGGCGAATGACATCAAGTGTCATTACACTGGAACAGCCGATACGACGTTTGCGCAGCCTGAGTGCGTAGACAGGAGCGTCGCTGACGCTCCGCGAGGGACGTAACACGGCAGAAACACCGGAGACATGGCCGGGCAACCCCCCGGCCCTAGCGTCGCCAGAAGCCTAGCCACCCCGTGGACGTGCCAGGAGGATGTGTGTTCGCCAATCCCGAGGAACTGCTGCGATACCTCAAGAACGAGGACGTGAAGTTCGTCGACGTTCGATTCTGTGACCTGCCCGGCGTGATGCAGCACTTCAACCTGCCGGTCGAGTCCGTCAACGACGACCTCTTCACCGACGGCCTCGCGTTCGACGGTTCGTCGATCCGCGGTTTCCAGGCGATCCACGAGTCGGACATGCTCCTGCTCCCGGATGTCGCCACCGCGTTCATCGACCCGTTCCGGGCGCAGAAGACCCTCGCGCTCAACTTCTTCATCCACGACCCGTTCACCCGCGAGGCCTACAGCCGCGACCCGCGCAACGTCGCGAAGAAGGCCGAGGCGTACCTCGCGGCCAGCGGCATCGCCGACACCGCCTACTTCGGCGCCGAGGCGGAGTTCTACATCTTCGACTCGATCCGCCACGAGACCTCGGCGCACCAGTCGTTCTACTACATCGACTCGGTCGAGGGCGCCTGGAACACCGGCCGCGAAGAGGCGGGCGGCAACCTGGGCTACAAGACGGCGTACAAGGGCGGCTACTTCCCGGTTCCGCCGGTCGACCACTACGCCGACCTGCGCGACTCGATCGTGCGCCGGCTCGTCGACACCGGCTTCAACGTGGAGCGCTCGCACCACGAGGTGGGCACCGCCGGCCAGTCCGAGATCAACTACCGGTTCTCCACCCTGCTGCACGCCGGTGACCAGCTCCAGCTCTTCAAGTACATCGTGAAGAACGAGGCCTGGGCCAACGGCAAGACCGCGACCTTCATGCCCAAGCCGCTCTTCGGTGACAACGGCTCCGGCATGCACACCCACCAGAGCCTCTGGCTCAACGGTGAGCCGCTGTTCTACGACGAGACCGGCTACGCCGGCCTGTCCGACATGGCCCGCTGGTACATCGGCGGTCTGCTGCACCACGCGCCGTCGCTGCTGGCGTTCACCAACCCGACGGTCAACTCGTACCGTCGCCTGGTGCCCGGTTACGAGGCGCCGGTCAACCTGGTCTACTCGCAGCGCAACCGCTCCGCCTGCACCCGCATCCCGGTAACCGGCAGCAACGCCAAGGCCAAGCGCGTCGAGTTCCGCGTTCCGGACCCGTCGGCAAACGTCTACCTGGCCTTCTCGGCCATGATGATGGCCGGCCTGGACGGCATCAAGAGCAAGATCGAGCCGCCGACGCCCATCGACAAGGACCTCTACGACCTCCCGCCGGAGGAGTGGGGCGACGTCAAGCAGGTGCCGGGCTCGCTGCCGGCCGTGCTCGACTCGCTGGAGGCCGACCACGACTATTTGCTCGACGGTGGTGTCTTCACCCCCGACCTGATCTCCACCTGGGTCGACTGGAAGCGCGCCAACGAGGTCGACCCGGTGCGTCTGCGCCCGACCCCGCACGAGTTCGCCATGTACTACGACTGCTGAGCCTGATCAAGGCTCTGACCTGCACCAACAAGATCGCTACTGATCTTGGGTACAGGTTGGGTGCAACCTCGCGGACGGCGGTCATGCCCGGCTCACAGCCGGCGTGGCCGCCGTTTCGTGTTGACCGAGCGCACCGTCGATGAGCAGCCGCGTCCGGTCGAGCACGTCCGGCCACTCGTGGACGTAGGTGTTGAGCGTGATGGTCGGTGTGCTGTGGCCCAACGCGAGCTGCACCGTCTTCACCGACGCGCCCGCGTGGATCAGGACTGTCGCGTAGTAGTGCCGCAGTCCGTGTATCCCCCACCGCGCCGGCAGGCCGACGGCTTCCCGGGCGCTCGCCCACGTCCGCGAGAAGGTCGCCGCGTTGACTGGCTCGCCGCCGACACCCCGGAACAGCAGGCGTGCGGCCCGGCGGACCGGCCGGCGACGGTCCGTGTCGTCATCGACCTCGACCGCGTCGCACCCGTCGCCAGGTGGTGCCGCAACGCCACCGCCACGACGTCAGGCGGCGAAGTCGATGTCGTCCACCTCCAAGCCCAGGATCTCGCCCATGCGCAGCCCGCAACCGGCCGCGAGATAGACCGTCGCGGCCAACCGGGCCGGCAGCAGAAGCGCCAGGTCGTGCACCTGCTCCGCCGTGGGAAGGACCCGGCTCCCCCGGCCGACCGACGGAAGCCGAATGCCCTTGTCGCACGGGCTGGCCGAGATCAGCCGGTCCCGTACCGCCATGGCGAACATCGAACTGAGGTACGTGTAGACAGGTACCACAGGTCATCGATTGGCATGGCCTACGCCGCCTGCTCCGCGACCCAGGACCGCACATCCTGCGGGTCGTACCTCAGGTGCCGTCCGACCTTGGCCGCCGGTGGCCCGAAACGGCGGTGCCGCCATTGGTACAGGGTGCCCACCGGCACGCCGAGGAAGGCGGAGACATCCTCCACCGTCCACAGCCGGTCGACAGCGCTTGTCTGCCCCTGTGTGCTCATCGGTCCAGCGGCCACCACCAGGGCGACGGATGCCGATCAGGGCAGGAGTCGTAGCTGCGGCGCTTCGTGGCTCTGTGCAATCGGCGCGGAGCAGTGTTGGCAGGCAGCGGATTGTGGTCGGACGAGGTTCGTCTGAGTGGAGAACTCGCCAGGTTGGTCTTGCTCGGGGCAGTAGTACCCGAGGTAGTGGCGGACCCAAGGTTCGCGGGTCAGGACATGGGCTGGCTGGTCTCGCTTGGCGTCGTGGAAGGGTGCCCACCAGTAGTCCACCACCGCCCGAAGGGTTGTTCGGTCGCGCGCGTCGGTGTGGTCGAACGCCGCGATTCTGGCGGCGGTGTGGTGCTTGCCGGTCCCGCGGCCACTGAAGCAGACCGCCTGTTCTGCGCCCAGCTCGAAGCCTGTGGTGCGTCCGGTGCGTTCGCAGATGAAGCAGTCCAGGCTGAGCTCGAGCTTGCCGCGCCAGTGCAGGTTGTGGAACGGCGATTCTGGGACGGTGAGCGCGGTCCTGATTTCAACGGATCTCAGCACGGCTCAATCTTGTCAGGCATCCCGACTCACCAACACTCGGCGGAGTGTCACGCAGGTCGTGATACCGATCTGTCACGCAGGTCCTGAGGCCGGACACAGCGTCCTGCTGCTCCTCGGTGCAACCGCGATCCTCTGGTTCCAGACGAAGCCGCCGGATGGCCGATAGCTGACTCGGCAGGCGGAAACAGCCGTCGGGACCAACGCGAGGGCGATGCCTCCGGCGGGCAGGGCCTCCGGCCCTACGACCCGGGGATGGCCTCCGGCGGCCGGGGCTACTCGCCCCGGACCCTGGCGACTCTGGGATGCCTCGGCCGCGACCGGGTACCCGTCGCACACCGGAGGCCACCAGACCGCGCCGGGCGGAGCCTGCGCGACGGGATGCCGCACCGGTCACCATCGGAACCGCTCGCACACAACCCCACCCCATGATCGCTAGGAAGACGAGGGGTGCAGATGCCGTCTGGAAACAGTGGATGACGATGCAAGGTTATATGCGGCGTACAACCTGCTCAGCAGCTTGATCGATGCCATTCCCCCAGGTCAGCCGCCACGCTGACCTACCGGCCACCGACATACCTTCGCGTCCGTTATATTGTCCGGCATGGACACACCTCTGCGGGAACCCACGTTCCTCATCCTCACCGCGCTCGCCGGCGGGCCGCTGCACGGCTACGGGCTGATCGGCGAGGTCACCGCCCTGTCCGACGGGCGGGTGACGCTCCGCCCGGGAACCCTCTACGGCGCGCTCGACCGGCTTGTCGACGCCGGCCTCGTCGAGGTCGACCGGGAGGAGGTGGTGGACGGGCGGCTGCGCCGCTACTACCGGCTCTCCCCCGCCGGCGACGCCACGCTGACCGCCGAGACGGAGCGGCTCCGGCGCAACGTCGAGGCCGCCACCGCCCGGCTGGCCGCACGGGCTCGCGCCGCCCGACCGGCCACCCCGCGCCTCGCCGGAGGGCTCGCATGACCGACCTGGAGCGCCGCTACCTGCGCCTGCTGCACGCGTACCCCGCCGAGTACCGGCGTTCCCGCGGGGCCGAGATCGTCGGCACCTACCTGGACCTGGCCGCGCCGGGTCGCCGCTGGCCCTCCCTCGCGGACGCCGCGGACCTCCTGCGCGGCGGGCTCCGCCAGCGGGTACGCGCCGCCGGAGCAACAGACCTGATGCCGGGCGTACGCCTCGCGGCCGCCGTGGCCCTGCTCACCGCCAGCACGCTCGCCGGCATGTGGACGGTTCTCGAACTGCGCCCCGCTCCGCCGGGCTTCGGTGAACCGTCGGTCGGGCCGTTCGTGTCGCTCGGCATGGTGACGTGGGTCGGCTGGCTGCTCGCCGCGGTGGCGCAGGCGCTGACACCCGGCCGGTGGCATCGACGCGCGGTCGCGGTCGCGGTGCTCCTCACGGTCGCGCTCGTTCCCGCCGCCGCGCTCACCGGTCTGCCCCGCCCGCCGCTGTTCGTGCTGCTCCCCCAGGTCGGGCTGGGTCTGGTGGCGCTCGGCGTACCCGGCGATCGGCCGGTGTCGCTGCGGGTGACGCCGCTGGTCGCCGCCGTCGCCGGCCTGGCATTCGCGGTGAGCTCGGCGTGGGACAGTTTCGCCTGGACCTACCGCTCGGATAGTGCGGTGATGTTGCAGAGCGCCGCCGTGGCGATGCTCGTGGTGGCGGTGCTGCTCGCCGTCGGACTGGCGCTGCGCGGCGACCTCCGGGGTGTCTGGGCGACTCTGATCCTGCTCACCCCGGTGGGTCTGCTGGCCCTGCACCCGCTGGCCGGGGCGGCGGACGGCGTGCCGGCCGCGTTCGCTCCGAGCTGGACGGCGCTGGCCGTGACGGCTGGCCTGGTCGCACTGGTCGGCCCCGCCCTGCTGCCGGTGGCACTCGCCGCACGCGCCCGGCTGGTCCGCACCTCCACCCCCGGCCCGACCTGGAACACCCACCGCTGAACCGCCCGCGCGCACACCCTGGATGATCGTGCTCGATCCTGGATGTAGTGGCCTCGGCGCCACGACGGGGCCACTACAACCATGTTCGAGCGGGATCTTGAGCAGCGGGCGGGCGCTTCTGTCGGTGCCAGACCGGCAGGATGAGCGCGGTCAGGAGCAGGGCGGTCATCGCCAGGGCGCCGGGGGCCTTGGTGAAGCGCGCGAGATTCGTGCCGTCGGGCAGGGCGAGGAAGGCCGCCATCGCCGTCGGCAGCACGAACCACGTGGTCCGGGTGGCGGTGAGCGCGAGCAGCGCCAGCGGCCAGGTCGCGTACCAGGGATGGAAGACCGGGGACAGGGCCACCGTGGCGGCCAGGGCCAGGCCGGCGCCGTGCAGCGTGACCCGGGCGCGGACCGAGGCCGGATCACCCGAGGCCCGCAGGGCCCGCCAGGCCCTGCACCACAGGACCACCACCACGGCCGCGAGCAGCAGCAGCGCCACCGCCCGGACCACAGGCACCGCGTGCGGATCCCGCCCGACCAGCGCGCCGGCGTAGTCCGCCACCAGGCCGACGGCGGTCGGCGGCGACGTCCACTGCTCGGAGTCCCCGCTGCGGGTAAGCCCGGCCACCCAGCCGAAGCCGAGACCGGACAGCGCCGAGGTGACCAGCAGCGCGGCCAGCAGCCCGCCGACCAGAGCGCCGCCGTCGCGCAGCAGCGCCCGTACGGTGTGCCGGCCGTGCACCGCGGCCAGCGCGGCGAACGGCGTCACCACCACGGCGGTGGCCTTCACCGTCACGGCCAGGCCGAGCAGCGCACCCGCGACGAGCAGCGCCGCCGGTCGGCCCGGCCGCCTGACCACCACCAGCAGCCCGCACAGCAGCAGGCCCAGCATCACGGCGTCGTTGTGCGCTCCGGCCACCAGGTGGACGCCGACCAGCGGGGTGGCCAGCGCCAGCCAGACGGCCCGCCGGGTCGGCACGCCAGCCGCCCGCGCGAGGCCGGGCAGGCAGAGCGCGGCCAGCAGCAGCCCCGCCACGGCGATGACCCGCAGCGCCACGATCGTGCCGGTGAGCCCACCGCCGAGTGTGACCGCGAGGGCCGCGAGCAGGACGAAGACCGGCCCGTACGGAGCGGGTGTGTCCCGCCAGATCGGCGCCACCGCGTCCACCCACGGGCAGCCGGCCGCCGCCACGCCAACCGCGTACGGGTCGGCGCCGTGCGCGTACGTCCAGCCCTGACAGGCGTACGAGTAGACGTCCCGGCTGCCCAGCGGGGGCGCGACAAGCAGCGGCAGCGTCCACAGTCCGGCGGTGACGTACGCCCACCGGCCCGACGGCGCACCGGCGCGCAGTGACCACCAGGCCCCGACCAGCACCGCCGTGCCGATGAGCCAGCAGGTGAACGTGGCCGGGCCGTTCGGGGCTCGCCAGATCGACACCGGCGTCGCGCCCAGCGGGGCGTCGGGCAGCGCCCCACCGAGATACCCGGCGACGGTGAGCAGGGCCGAGCCGGCCAGTCCCGCGTACCGGGCGAGGCGCGCGCCGGGTTCGGTCACCGGCGCACCTTCCCTCAGTCGGCGGCGACCGGCTGACGGGCCGCCCGAGCCGACCGTACCAACCGGATGACCAGCACGATCACCAACAGCGTCATCAGCGGCGCCCCGACCGTCTTGGTGTACCGGGGCAGGCCGGTGCCGTCCGGCAGCACCAGGAACGACGCGACAAGCGCGACCACTATGAACCATCTGGTCCGCTGTGCGGTGGCCGCCAGCACGAACAGCGGCCAGGTCCAGTACCAGGGGTGCACCACGGGGGCGAGCGCGACGGTGAGGGTGAGCGCCAGACCGGCGTGATACAGCGGGTCGCGGGTGCGGGCGCGCCACCACAGCCAGACAAGCAGTACGGCCAGGAGGACCACGGCGATCCCGCGAGTTACCGGCAACGCGTCGATGTGACCGCCGAACAGCGCCGCCAGGTAACCGACCGTCTGCCCGACAGCGGTCGACGGGGATGTCCAGGCGATGGCGGCGCCGCCCCCGGACAGGCCGCCGACCCAGCCGAAGTCCAGCCCACCGGCGACGGTCGCACCGACCACGGCGGCGACCGCGCCGCCGACCACCCAGCCGCCGTCGCGGATCAGCGTCCGGAGCCGGTACGGCCCGGCGGTGGCCGCCAACGCGGCGAACGGCACCACCACCACCGCGGTCACCTTGATCGCCACGGCGACGCCGAGGAGCAGACCGCCGACCAGCAGCAGGCCCCGCCGACCGGGGTGTGCCGCCACCACGGCCAGCCCACCGACAAGCGCGGCGAGCATCAGCACGTCGTTGTGGGGACCACCGATCAGGTGCGCGGCGACCAGCGGGGAACCCAACGCCAGCCACACCGCCCGCTTCGCCGGCACACCGGCCCGACGGGCCAACGCCGGTAAGGCCCACGCGGTGAGCAGCACGCCGACCAGCGACAGCGCACGGAACAGCACGATGCTGGCGGTCAGCGAACCGGTGACCTCCACCACGGCGCCCGCGATGAGCACGAAGAGCGGCCCGTACGGCGCCGGGGTGTCGCGCCAGATGACCGAGACCGAGTCCAGCCAGGGGCAGGGCAGCGCGGAGACGCCCTGCTCGTACGGGCTGATGCCGCCGACGAAGCTGGCGCCCTGGCAGGCGTAGGCGTACACGTCGCGGCTGCCGAAGGGCGGCGCGATCAGCAGTGGCAGCAGCCAGAGCCCGACGGTGACGAGGGCCCACCGTGTCGAGGGTCCCCCGTCGCGCAACGCCCACCAGGCGTACGCCATCAGGCCGGTGCCGACCGCCCAGGCGGCCAGGATCAGCGGGCCGTTGGGCCCCTGCCAGATGCTGACCGGGGTGCTGCGCAGGGGGCCGCTGGGGAACGCGCCGCCGAGAAACGCGGAGAACGCGAGCAGCGTCGAGCCGGCCAGGCCGGTCCAGCGCGCGAGGTGGGAAGGCACGCCCGACATGCTGCCAGCAGGTCGGCGGAGCGCTGACGGCAGGCAGTCAGCAGTGGTTCGCCGGCTTGAGCCCGCTGGTGATCGAGTAGTCGCCGGCCTCGCGGACCCGCAGCTCGGTCCACCCGTCCGCGCCGGGGCGCAGACAGCCCTTCGGGCCGTTCAGGGTCAACCAGCGCGACCAGCGCACCCGAACCGGCACGTCACCGGGCACGGCAGTCAGCCGGACCATGCCCCGGTCGGCGGTGACGAGCTGTCCTGGAGTGCCCACCAGTGGTGTCGGGTCGACCACGGCGTACATCTGCCAGGTCTTGTCGCGCCAGACCTCGCGCAGGTACGGCAGGCCGGTGCGGATCAGCGCGGCCTCGTCGCGCCCCCACCGGTCGGCGGGAGTGTTCGCGAGTGCCACGTAGGTCACCGCCTCGTGACGTAGCCACTGCTCGTACGTCTGCGCGTTCAGGGTGCCGTCGTAGAACAGCGCGTTGCGGTCGCTGTCGACCTGGCGTTCCCAGCCACGGGCCAGCGGCACGCTAGGTGGAAGGTATGCCGATTCCCAGTGGTCCCGCAGGGGCACCACCTCGACCCGCCCGACGGGCTGCCGTCGGTCGAGTTCCGCGACGAGCGGGCGGTGGAACGCCTGGGCGCTCTCGGCGGCGCCGGCCCGGGTGACGTCGCTCAACATCACCGGGGACTGCCACCAGACCGTCGCAGCGAGCAGCCCGGCAAGCCACGTGCCGGGCAGCGGCGCGTACCCGGCCAGCACGGGCAGGGCGAACAGCATCGGCAGTCGTAGCGCGTTGGACCCGATCGGGCTGGGGACGTAGTAGGCCCCGACCAGGAGCAGCACCGTGAGCGCCGCCCCGATGCGCAACACCCGGCGTCGGCGTGGCAGCACGGCCGCCACCAGCACCGCGAGCGCGACGTTGATCCGCATCGACTCTGCCGAGTACGGCTGGGTGCCGCCGTTGCCGAAGAGGAATGCGATCGGGGCGAGGGTGGCGGCGGGCGCCACGGCCAGGACGAACCCCTCCCCCAGTGGTCGTTCCGCCCGCAAGCCTCGCGGTAGGGAACGGCCCGGTCCGCCACCGGTGCGCAGCGCGGACAGCAGCAATGCCGCGCCGGCCAGTCCGGTGAACAGACCGGCGACCGGGCTCGCCGCGGTCGCCAGGGCCGCGCAGACTGCGGCGAGCGTCAACCGGATCCAGCGCGACGGGCGGTCCACGCTTACCGCGCAGAGCGCCAGCAGCCCGAACGCCAACCCCACCGCGAAGGTGATGCGACCGCTCGCCAGGTTTCCGACCAGCACCACGGCGCCGAGGACGCCGGCCAGCAGCGGCCGACGGGCCCGGTTACGGGTGAACAGCCAACCCAGCGCGGCAGCGCCGACCACGGCGGCGACCGCGCCCAGCGGACGCACCCCGATCAGCGCACCCAACCGCGCCGTGAAGAGGCTGTAGCCGTATTGGTTGACGCCGCCGTACCAGCCGAGGTCGAGCGGCGTGGCACCGTACCGGTCGGCGAACTCGGCGCGGGCCACCTGGGCTGCGAGGTCGGTGCCCATCCGCGGCGCGAGCAGGAACGCGACGGCGAGCACGAGCGCGGCCCCGGTCGCCGCCGCCCAGGCCGCCTGCGGGGACCGCGTGGCCGGGCGGGTCGACGCTTCAGGCATTCAGGACCCGTTCCGTCGCGGCGCGGGAGCGCCGGCCGGTGCGCAGGTACTCGTCGAGGAACTCCCCCGGGTCGTCGCGGCCGAGCAGCCGGACCACCCCGGCCAGCTCCACCCCATGCCGGGGCAGCTGGTCACCGGGCCGGCCCCGGACCAGCATCAACGCGTTGCGGACCTGCGCGGCCAGGGACCAGCCGGCGGCCATCTCCGCGGCGTCCGCCGGGTCGATCAGGCCGGCCCGCTCGGCCGCCGCGAGGGCATCGAGGGTACGCGTGCCGCGCAGCGCCGGAACCGCGCCCGCGTGCCGGAGCTGAACGAGCTGGACCGCCCACTCCACGTCGGCCAGCCCGCCCCGGCCCAGCTTGGTGTGGGTTGCCGGGTCGGCGCCGCGCGGCAGCCGCTCGGTCTCCACCCGGGCCTTGATCCGGCGGATCTCCACTACCTGCTCGCGGGTCAACCCGTCCGCCGGGTAGCGCACCGGCTCGATCATCGCCTCGAATTCGGCGCCCAGGTCGGCGTCACCGCAGACGAACCGGGCGCGCAGCAGCGCCTGCGCCTCCCACACCCGCGACCAGCGGGCGTAGTACTGCGCGTACGCGGCGAGGCTGCGCACCAGCGGCCCCTGCCGGCCCTCCGGACGCAGGTCGGCGTCGACGCCGAGCGGCGGGTCGGGCGCGGGCACCCCGAGCAGTCGACGCAGCTCCTCGGCGATCGCGTGCGCGGCGGCGCTGGCGGCGCTCTCGCTGGCCCCGGCGGGCGGGTCGTAGACGAATAGCACGTCGGCGTCGGAGAGGTAGTTCGACTCGTACCCGCCCAGCCGGCCCATCCCGATCACGGCGAACCGCAGCCCCTCCGGGGCCGGCTGGCTGGCCCGGGCGGCGCGTAGCGCGGCGGCGAGGGTGGCGTCGGTGACGTCGGAGAGCGCCGTACCGACCTCGGTGATGTCGGCCAGGCCCGGGGCCGGCCGGTTCGTGCCGTCCGGCCGGGTCGGGGTGGGGGCGAGCGCGCCCGCGCGGCAGAGCAGGTCGGCACAGGCCACCCGGACCAGTTCCCGGCGGCGCAGCGCCCGCACCGCGCTTGTCGCCTCGACCGGGTCGGTGTGTCGGGCCGCCGCCGCCAGGAAGCCCTCCCGGAGGATCTCGCGGGGGCGCGGCGCCAGCTCGTTCTCCTCGGCCAGCAGTCGCAGCGCCTCGGGGTCGCGGGCGAGCAGGTCGGCGACGTACCGGGAGAGGGCCAGGACCCGGGCCAGCCGCCGGGCGACGGGACCGCCGTCGCGCAGCAGCCGCAGGTACCAGGGGGTGCTGCCCAGCTTGTCGGAGACCCTGCGGTAGTTGAGCAGCCCCCGGTCCGGCTCCGGCGCGTCGGCGAACTCGCTCAGCAGCACCGGCAGCAGGGTCCGCTGGATGGCCGCCGTGCGGCTCACCCCGCCGGTGAGCGCCTGGAGGTGACGCAGCGCCCCGGCCGGGTCGGCGAAGCCGAGGATCTCCAACCGGTGTCGGGCCGCCTCCGGGGTGAGTCGCAGCCCGTCGGCAGGCACCCGGGCCACCGACTCCAGCAGTGGCCGGTAGAGCAGCTTGGCGTGCAGCCGGCGTACCTCGGTGGCGTGGGTGACCCACTCGGCCCGGAAGCTCTCCACGGCGCTGCGTCCCGGCGTGGCAGTGAAACCCAGCGCGGCGGCCAGCCAACGCAGCGCGGACGGCTCGGTGGGCACGGTGTGCGTACGGCGCAGGCCCTGCAACTGGAGCCGGTGCTCGACGCTGCGCAGGAAGCGGTAGCCGCGCAGCAGCGACTCGCCGTCGGCGCGGCCGACGTAGCCGCCGGCGACAAGCGCGCGCAGCGCCGGGATGGTGCCCGGGGCCCGCAGCGTCTCGTCGCCGCGGCCGTGCACGAGTTGCAGGAGCTGGACGGCGAACTCGATGTCGCGCAGCCCGCCGGGACCGCGTTTGATCTCGCGTTCCAGCTCCTTCGGCGGGACGTTGTCGATGATCCGGCGGCGCATGGCGCGGACGTCCTCGACCGCCTCGGGTCGTTCGGCGGCCCGCCACACCAGCGGAGCGAGCTGGTCGATCCACTCCTGGGCCAGCGGCAGGTCCCCGGCGGCCGGACGGGCCTTGAGCAGCGCCTGGAACTCCCAGGTGCGCGCCCACCGCCGGTAGTAGGCCAGGTGGCTGGCGAGGGTACGCACCAGCGGACCCCTGTTGCCCTCGGGCCGCAGCGCGGCGTCGACCGGCCAGGCGACCATCCCGCAGATGTTGATCAGCCGGGCCGCCACCAGTGTCGCGGCGGGCAGGTCGGCGTCCTCGGCCGCCACGAAGATCACGTCCACGTCGGAGACGTAGTTCAACTCGCCGCCGCCGCACTTGCCCATCGCCACCACGGCCAACCGGGGTCGCTCGGTGCCCTCCGCCAGCTCGTCGACGGCGATCTCGTACGCCGCGGCAAGCGTCGCGTCGGCAAGCGCCGACAGCGCCGCCATGGTCTGCTCCAGGGCCCGGCCGCCGGTGAGGTCGGCCGCCGCGATCCGCAGCAACGCCAGCCGGTACGCGGCCCGCAGCACCGCCACCGGGTTGCCGTCGCCTGCCGGTTCCAGGCGACCCTCGGCGATCGGCGCGAGCCCGTCCGGGGCGGTGCGCAGCGACAGACAGTGCTCCGGGTTGGCCACCAGGTGGTCACCGAGCGCCGACGACGCGCCCAGGACGGCGATCAGCCGACGCCGCAGCCCGGGATCGGCGTGCAGCTCGGCGATCAGCGGCGAGCCGCCGCTCGCGCCGGCCGTCGTGCCGCCGGTCGTGCCGGCCGCGGTACCGGCCGTCGTGCTGCCCCCGGCCGCGGTGCTGCCGGCGTGGGCTCGGCGTTCGGCCTCGACGACGCGGTGCAGTTGGCGCAGCGCCAGGTCCGGGTCGGCGGCCCGGGACAGCGCGGCGAGCAGCTCCGCGGCCGTCTCGTCGACCGGCTCCTGTTCGACAGGCTGCCAGAGTCCCAGCCCGTCCGGGCCGAGCAGGTCGGCGGCGCGGGCTCCCCCGTCGCCGTCGGCGACGCCGAAGCCGTAGCGGGCGAGCCGGCCCGGTGCCCTCGTCGGCCGGCCCATCAGTGCCCGAGCAGCGGCAGGCCACGCCGCGTCGTGCTGTCGTCCAGCTCGCCGAGGGCCAGCGCCGCGAACCGGGCGGCGAACGGCTGCCAGACCTCCTCGACGTCGACCATCACCGAGTCGCACGCCGCCACGACCAGCTCCGGGTCGTAGCCCAGCTCGGCGAGCTGGGCCGAGTCGGTGGCCCAGTCGGCGATCATCGCGGTGTCGCACTCGATGTGGAACTGCAGCCCCCAGGCTCGGTCGCCGAGCCGGAACGCCTGGTGCGGATAGCGGGTGGAGGCCGCCAGCAGGGTGGCGCCCCGGGGCAGCTCGGTGATCTCGTCGGAGTGCCACTGGAGCACGTCCGGGATCAGCGGCACGTACCGGAACAGCGGGTCGCCCTCGGCGGCGTCCCGCCGACCGACCACGCCGGGGCCAATCTCCGGCCCGGACGGGCTCCGCTCGACCAGCCCGGCGTGCGCGGTGGCGAGCAACTGCGCGCCCAGGCAGACGGCCAGGGTGGGCACCCGGTACCGGACCGCCTTGCGCAGCAACCCCTCCACGGCCGGGAACCACTGTGCGCCGGGCGAACCGTCCGGCAGCGGGTACGCCTGCTGGTCGCCGCCGAGCACCACAAGCGCCGCGTACCCCTCCAGGTCGGCGGGGAGTTCCTCACCGGCGTGCGGGCGGACCACCCGCAGCTCCAGCCCAGCCTCGGTCAGCCACTCGCCCAGCCGGCGTGCGTCGTCGGTCGGGTCGTTCTCGATCACCAGCGCGGTTGCCACGCGTCGAGGCTAGCCGGTACGTCCCACAACGCCACGGCCCGCCACGGTCCACGTCGCTCGGGCGCTCCCATCCGTGCGTCGGCGTTCGCGGCCGGGGTTCGGGGCTCGTTAGGCTCTGCGGTTGTGATCAGCGAGGATTCCGCAGTCGTCCGCCCGCCCGTCCTGCGCCCCGGGGACACGGTGCTGCTGGTGTCGCCGTCCGGGCCGACCTCGCCGGAGCGGGTCGCGCGGGGCATGGAGTTGCTCACCGGGTGGGGCCTGCGGCCGGTACCGGCGCCGAACGCGTACGCCCGGCACGGCTACCTCGCCGGCACCGACGACCTGCGGGCCGCCGACCTGAACGCGGCGTTCGCCGACCCGCAGGTGCGCGGGGTGATCTGCACCCGAGGCGGGTACGGCGCCCAGCGGATCGTGGACGCCGTCGACATGGCCGCCGTCCGCCGCGACCCGAAGGTGGTCGCCGGCTTCTCGGACATCACCGCGTTGCAGCTCGCCCTGTGGCGGGGTGCCCGGCTGACCGGCGTGCACGGGCCGGGGGCCGCCTGGCGGGACGAGCGGACGTCGCTGCGCTCCGCCGAGTCCCTGCACGCGGCGCTGATGACCACCGAGCCGGTGACCGTGGAGGCGGTGCCCACCGAGGAGACCTTCGGCGTACGCGTGCCGGGTCGCGCCACCGGCACCCTGCTGGGCGGCAACCTGTGCCTGATCGCCGCGTCGATCGGTACGCCGGACCTGCCCGATCTGACCGGTGCGGTGCTGTTGATCGAGGACGTGCAGGAGCCCCCGTACAAGGTCGACCGGATGCTCACCCACCTGCGCCGGGCCGGCGCGCTGGACGGGCTGGCCGGGGTGGCGGTCGGGCAGTTCACCGACTGCGGTGACGGCTGGGACACCACGATCGTCGACGTGCTCGGCGAACGCCTCGGCGACCTGGGCGTACCGGTCCTCGGCGGCCTCCCCATCGGCCACGGCCCCGGCCAGCTGACCGTCCCGGTGGGCACCCGGGCAACCCTGGACACCGCCACCGGAACCCTGACGGTCTCCCCCGCCGTCCGGTAACCCCCGCCCCTTCTCCTCCGGTGGTCTAGAGGTTTGGGTCATCTTCGGGCCGGATCGTGCACGAACCTCCTGAGCACCAGGGTCAGGCGGTGGGGTTCGGGGTCAGGTGGGCCACCGCGCCGACCTCCAGTGCCGCCCAGACCCCGTCGGGGGTCCTTGCGATGCCGTGGGGTTCCGCCCCGGGGGTGGGCAGGTCGTAGCTCTCGATCCGGCCGGCGGGATCGAGGTGGCCGATCCGGTTGGCGCCCCACTCGGTGAACCAGGCGCCGCCCGCCGGATCGGCCACGATGGCGTGCGGACGAGCCGCCCGGTCCGGCAGCGGGAACTCGACGATCCTCCCGTCCGGGTCGATCCGGCCGAGTTGACCGGCCGCGATCTCCACGAACCAGACGGACCCGTCCGCGTCGAGGGTGATGCCGACCGGTCCGGCGTCCGGGGTGGGCAAGGGGTGCAGCGTCACCCGGCCGGCGAGGTCGATTCGGCCTATCGCGTTCGCCCGGTTGAGGGTGAACCAGAGGGCATCGTCCGCGCCTGCGGTGATCATCGAGGCGAAGCCGCCGGTCACGGGCAGCGGGAATCCGGTGACCGTACCGTCGGTGTCCACCCGGCCGATCGTGTCGGAGGTCATCCCGGCGTACCAGAGCGCGCCGTCGGGCCCGGCCGCGATGCCGCCCGGCCCGGTGCCGGCCGGCAGGACGATCGTGCGCTGTTCGCCGTCGACGGCGAGTCGACCGATCCGGTCGTCCCCGGACCGGGTGAACCAGAGCGCGCCGTCCGACCCCGTCGTAATGATCAAGGGGCGGCCGCCGGCCGGCTCCAACGGGTAGGTCCGGACGTCGCCGTCGGGCCCCAGGCGGGCGATGCCGCCGGCCTGGACCAGCGTCAGCCACAACGCGCCGTCGGGCCCAACAGTGATGCCGTACGGGCCGGTGTCCGGCCCCACGAGCGGAATCTCCCGGATCTCGACTGTCATCTCGCGGTACGTCCCTTCGTTGGCGACCACCAACCCTGACGTCCCGACCGACGACGACACAACCGATTTCACCGGGCGCCGGCCTCGATTGCCAGCTCGCTGACAGGGTCGCCACGGGTCGCGCCCAGGATCGCCGGTCACCGTCGAGGACGAATCGCCGCACCACCGACCTTCTGGAGGACAGCATGTCCCGCACCATCCGTAGGAAGCACCTGCTGGCCGGCCTGGCCACCGCTGGTGTCCTCGGCGTGGGGATCGCCGCCCCGACGATCGCCTTCGCCGCGGACAGCCCGACGCCGTCCCCGAGCGGCAACGCCGCCTCCGCTCCCGGTCCCGGCGCGAAGGCCGACCGGCAGGGTGAGTTCGCCGAGGCGCTCGCCAAGGAGCTGGGCGTCCCCACCGACAAGGTGACCGCCGCGCTCGAGAAGGTCCGCGAGCAGCACCGGCCCGCCGATCGTCCGGCACGCCCGTCGGCCGAGGACCGGCAGGCCGCGCTCAAGGAGCGCCTGGACCAGGCGGTCAAGGACGGCAAGCTCACCCAGGAGCAGGCCGACGCCATCACCAAGGCCGTCGAGGCAGGCGTCTTCCCCGGCCCCGGCGGCCACCGCGGACCCGGCGCCCCCCACGGCGAAGGTACGCCCAGCAAGTAATCCAGCGGGCCCGAACCCGGCCGGTCGCGGCTTGATCCACTCGACTTCCGTGAAGTCGCGGTGTCCCACGCACTCGGACACCGCGACTTCATGGAAAGCGAGTCGATCATCAGCCGGGCCGGGAAAGGCCGGAGGGTCAGCCCTGGGCGGGTGGGGGTGCGAAGACGCCGAGGCGATTTCCCGTCGGGTCGAGCAGGTGGGCGAGCGTGAGCCCGCTCGGGGCGGTCCGCGCCGGCACCAACACCTTGCCGCCGGCTGCCTCGGCTCGCCGGCAGGTCTCCGCCACGTCGTCTACCTCGGCGTAGAACACCGCGTAGTTCGGGGACGTCCCGTCGGTCGCTCGGATCGCCCCGCCGATCCCGGTGTCACCGCCGGCCCCGGTCACACGGTAGGACCCGCCACTACCCGCGCCCTCCTCCTCGAAGGTCCAGCCGAACAGCTCGCCGTAGAAACGTTCCGCCTCCTCCGGCCGGTCGGTGCCGATCTCGAACCAGGTGATGGGCGTCGTGGACACGTGCTGCCTCCAGAGTTGCCGGGACGGCGGTTCGCCGTCGTCCAGAGCAGTTTCGGGGCCGTCCGCGACAGCGTCCTGTCGGTGTTTCCGCATCACCCGACGGAGATCGCCGCGTGCCTGACCCGACTCAGACGAGGCTCAGCGGGCGGACGCGTTCGTGGGGGATGTCGAGATCCGTCAGGCGGAGCTCCCGGACCACCACCTCGGGCAGCGCCCGGACGTCGGCGATCCGGTCGGTACGGAAGCAGCGCAGCTCGTCGCGCAGCCGGCACCAGGCGAGCAGATACCAGTGTCGGGGGTTGCCGAGGTAGCCCAGCGGCTCGACGTCGCGCATCGAGTCGGTGCCGGCGCGGTCGGCGTACCGGATGCGCAGCACCCGCCGCGCGGTGACCGCGTCGGCGACGGTGGCCGGGACGGGCGTGGCCGGCTCGTCGCCGATCAGGTGCACCCGGCCGGCGAGGCGGTGCGCCTCGGCGGCGTCGGCGGCCGGCAGTACCGCCACCAGCTTGCGCAGCGCGCTGGCGCCCGGCCCGGCGAACGGGGTCCCGGCGAGCCGGTGCAGCGCGACGGCCATCGCCACCGCCTCGGCCGCGGTCAGGTTGACCGGCGGCAGCGTGCGGCTGCGGTCCAGGACGTAGCCGCCGGTGCGCCCGGGCTCGGCCCAGATCGGCACGCCGGCCTCCTGGAGCGCGCCGATGTCCCGCTCGATGGTCCGGCTGCTCACCTCGAAGTGGGCGGCCAGCCAGCGGGCGCTGCGCGGCCGGGGCGACACCGCCCGCAACTCCTCGACCAGGGCGTAGAGCCGGTCCGTGCGGTTCATGCCCGGCACGCTACGGCCGGGGTACGACGCCCCGCAGCGGGCCGGGCTCAGGCGATGCAGGCGCAGACGATCAGTGCCGCGCCGAAGTGCGTGGCGGCGCTGACCCGGGCGGCCGGGTGCGGCTCGGGCGAGCAGATGACCTCACCGAGCTTGCCGGGGGTGAGCAGGTCGAGCACGAAGAAGGCCAGCGCCATGATGGCCAGCCCGACCAGCCCGAACAGCACAGTGGAGGCCAGCCCACGGCCGAAGTCGCTGTAGCTGGTCAGGATCGCCGTGAAGACGATCCCGGCGATGCCGAGCTGGTTGGCGGCGAGCAGCAACCCCGCGTTGGCGTTGCGCTCGACCCAGATCAGCTCCCGCAACCGCCCCGGGGTCAGCAGGTCGACAAGCCCGAACCCGGCCGCCATGAGCCCGACGCCCACGACACCGAACACGACGCTCTGCCAGGCACCGCTGAGCAGGTCCTCCAGCACCGACTGCCTCCCGACTCTCCGCCCGGCGGGGTACCGGCGCGGTGATCGAGACGATAGCGGCAGCGCGCCACCGCGTCAGCCCCGCGACTACAGCGCCAGGTAACGCTGCCGCTCGTACGGGGTGACCTCACGGCGGTACTGCTCCCACTCGGCCCGCTTGTTACGCAGGAAGAAGTCGAAGACGTGCTCGCCGAGCACCTCGGCGACCAGTTCGGATTCGGCCATCACGTCGATCGCCTCGGCCAGGTTCTCCGGGAGAGCCTCGTACCCCATGGCGCGGCGCTCGGCGCTGCTCAGCGACCAGACGTCGTCCTCGGCGCCCGGCGGCAGCTCGTAGCCCTCCTCGATGCCCTTCAGGCCGGCGCCGAGCAGCACCGCGAAGGCGAGGTACGGGTTGGTCGCCGAGTCCAGCGAACGGACCTCGACACGGGCGGAGTTCGGCTTGCCGTACGCCGGGACGCGGACCAGCGCGGACCGGTTCAGGTGACCCCAGCAGACGTACGCCGGGCTCTCGGTGATCCGGTCCGGCAGGGCCTGCGGGAAGAGCCGCTTGTACGAGTTGACCCACTGGTTGGTGACCGCCGTGTACTCCCGGGCGTGCACCAGCAGGCCGGCGATGAAGGACTTCGCCACCTTGGAGAGCTTCATCGGGTCGCCACCGTCGTGGAAGGCGTTGCGCTCGCCCTCGAACAGCGACAGGTGGGTGTGCATGCCGCTGCCCGGCTGGTCGGTGAACGGCTTCGGCATGAAGCTGGCCTGCACACCTGTGGAGAGGGCGACCTCCTTCACCACGTGGCGGAAGGTCATGATGTTGTCGGCGGTGGTCAGCGCGTCGGCGTAGCGCAGGTCGATCTCCTGCTGGCCGGGCGCGACCTCGTGGTGGCTGAACTCCACCGAGATGCCGATCCGCTCCAGGGCCAGCACGCCCTGGCGGCGGAAGTCGCGGGCCACCGCGTGGGTGGTGTGCTCGAAGTAGCCGCCGGTGTCCACCGGGGTGGGCACCGAGCCGTCCTGCGGGCCGTTCTCCAGCAGGAAGAACTCGATCTCGGGGTGGGTGTAGAAGGTGAAGCCCTTCTCGGCCGCCTTGGACAGCGCGCGGCGCAGCACGTGCCGCGGGTCGGCCCAGGAGGGGCCGCCGTCGGGCAGCAGGATGTCGCAGAACATCCGTGCGCTCTCGCCGCTGACCCCGCCCTCGAACGGGAAGACCTGGAAGGTGGTCGGGTCGGGCATGGCCACCATGTCCGATTCGAAGACCCGGGCGAAGCCCTCGATCGCCGATCCGTCGAAGCCGATGCCCTCCTCGAAGGCCGCTTCCAGCTCCGCGGGCGCCACCGAGACACTCTTGAGCGTGCCCAGCACGTCCGTGAACCACAGCCGGACGAACCGGATGTCCCGCTCTTCCAGCGTACGGAGGACGAACTCCTGCTGACGGTCCACTTCCCCAACCCCTCGCGACAACTCTTTTGTCCGCCTTGGTCGGGCTGTACCCGACCTGACCGCCCAGTGTTCCCGGGCCTGGTTACGCAGACGTTACGCGAACTGCCGCCGCCCGTCCCCTCGTGTCCCGCCCGCCGAGCGGTACCGATCCGGCCGGACCGCCGCGTGGCGCCCGAGCGTGGCCGCCATCTCGTCCGACGGTGCGGATTGCTCCGGCCGTGCTGGGGCAAGATGAGGACATGCCCACCCTGCGTCTCGCCCTGTCCCAGGTCAATCCGAGCGTCGGCGACATCGCCGGCAATGCCGACCTGGTCCGCAGCTGGACCCGCCAGGCCGCCGACGCCGGCGCCCAGCTCGTGCTCTTCCCGGAGATGATGCTGACCGGCTACCCGGTCGAGGATCTGGTCTTCCGGCGTTCCTTCGTCGCCGCGTCCCAGGCGGCCGTCCAGCGGCTCGCCGCCGACCTCGCCGAGGACGGCCTCGGTGACCTGCCGGTGGTGGTCGGCTACCTGGACGCCGACGGGCCACCGCAGGTGAGCGGGGACGCCGAGCCGGGCCGGGGTGCCCGCAACGCCGCCGCGCTGCTGCACCGGGGTGCTGTGGTCGCCCGCTACTTCAAGCACCACCTGCCCAACTACGGCGTCTTCGACGAGGACCGCTACTTCGTCTCCGGCGACCAGCTGACAGTGGTGCGGATCGGCGGGGTGGACGTCGCGCTGACCATCTGCGAGGACCTGTGGCAGGCCGGCGGGCCGTTCGCCGCCGCCCGGCAGGCAGGCGTCGGCCTGGTGGTCAACATCAACGGCTCGCCGTACGAGCTGAACAAGGACGACATCCGGCTGCCGCTGGTGCGCCGCCGGGCCGCCGAGGCGGGCGCCGCCATCGCGTACGTCAACATGATCGGCGGGCAGGACGAGCTGGTCTTCGAGGGCGACTCGATGATCGTCACCTCGGACGGTGAGCTGCTCACCCGCGCACCGCAGTTCGTCGAGCACCTGCTCGTGCACGACCTCGAGTTGCCGGCCGCGACGATGGCCCCGGGCAGCCGCGACGTCGCGGACGGCATGCGGGTGGCGCACCACACGCTTGACGTGATTCCGCCCGCGCCGTCCGGCCCGGCCGTCGCGGGTGGGCTGATCGAGCCGGTGGCCGACGAGGCCGAGGTGTGGCACGCGCTGGTGCTCGGCCTGCGCGACTACGTCAACAAGAACCGGTTCGCGTCGGTGGTGCTCGGCCTCTCCGGCGGCATCGACTCGGCGGTGGTGGCAGCCCTCGCCGTCGACGCGCTCGGCCCGGACCGGGTGGTCGGGGTGTCGCTGCCCAGCCAGCACTCCTCCGAGCACTCCCGCGAGGACGCCGCCGACCTGGCCAAGCGCACCGGGCTGGACTACCGCGTCGAGCCGATCCAGCCGATGGTGGACGCCTTCCTGGCCAACCTGTCGCTGTCCGGGATCGCCGTGGAGAACCTCCAGGCCCGGGTACGCGGTGTCATCCTGATGGCGCTGTCGAACCAGGAGGGCCACCTGGTGCTCACCACGGGCAACAAGAGCGAATTGGCGGTCGGCTACTCCACCCTGTACGGCGACTCGGTGGGCGGCTTCAACCCGATCAAGGACGTCTGGAAGACGCTCGTGTGGCGGCTGGCGAAGTGGCGCAACGCGGACGCGGCCCGCCGCGGCGAGACCGCCCCGATCCCGGAGAACTCGATCGGCAAGCCGCCGAGCGCCGAGTTGAGCCCGGGCCAGCTCGACAGCGACTCCCTGCCCGACTACGACGTGCTGGACCCGATCCTGATCGGCTACGTCGACGGCGACCTGGGCCGCGACGGGCTTGTCGAGTCGGGCCACGACCCGGCCGTCGTCGACAAGGTGCTGCGGCTGGTGGATACCGCCGAGTACAAGCGACGCCAGTCGGCGCCCGGCGCGAAGATCTCCATGAAGGCGTTCGGCCGGGACCGCCGCCTGCCGATCACCAACCGGTGGCGCGAGAACGGCTGAGCCCGTACGTCCGGGCCGGGTCGCGGGACTCGGCCTGGCGCGGTCGTGAGTGACATCTTCCACTGCGCCCTGCCGTCACCCGGTCTTCCGGTGCGACGATCGCGACGGAACCCGGGGACCGCGCAGGCGGCCTCGAGGAAGGAGACAGTCATGACCGAGTCCACTCCGAACGAGGTGACCGCGCTGTACGGCGGACCGGCCACCCGTCGGATCCGTACCCGCGACCTGATCGCCGCCAAGGAACGCGGCGAGCGGTGGCCGATGCTCACCTCGTACGACCAGTACACGGCGGGGATCTTCGACCGGGCCGGCGTGCCGGTGCTGCTGGTCGGCGACTCGGCCGCGAACAACGTGTTCGGCTACGAGACCACCCTGCCGGTCACCACCGACGACCTGCTTCCGCTGGTACGGGCCGTGGTGCGCTCGACCCGGCAGGCCCTCGTCGTCGGTGACCTGCCGTTCGGCTCGTACGAGGAGGGGCCGACCCAGGCGCTGCGCACCGCCGTCCGGTTCATGAAGGAGGGTGGCTGCCACGCGGTGAAGCTGGAGGGTGGCCGCCGCAACGCCGCGCAGATCGCCGCGATCGTCGGGGCCGGCATCCCGGTGATGGCGCACATCGGCTTCACCCCGCAGAGCGAGCACACCCTGGGCGGCTACCGCGTGCAGGGCCGGGGCGACACGGCCGACGAGGTGCGGGCCGACGCGCGTGCGGTGGCCGAGGCGGGCGCGTTCGCGGTGGTGCTGGAGATGGTGCCGGGCGAGGTGGCCAAGCAGATCACCCACGAACTGGCGATCCCCACTGTCGGCATCGGCGCGGGCCCGGACACCGACGCCCAGGTGCTGGTCTGGCAGGACATGGCCGGCCTGCGTACCGGCAAGGCCCCGCGCTTCGTGAAGCGCTACGCCGACCTGGCCGACGTCCTCACCGACGCGACCCGCCGCTTCGCCGACGAGGTCCGCGGCGGCGAGTTCCCGGCCGCCGAGCACACCTTCTAGCACAGCCAGTGTGATCGACTCGGTTTCGCGGAAATCGGGGTATCCCTGGCACCGGGACACCCCGATTTCAGCGAACCCGAGACGATCACGCCGCTGGTCGCCCCGGGGACCTGGTCAGAGGTCGGTGACGCGGATGCCTGCGTGCGCCTTGTAGCGCTTGTTGATGGCGATCAGA
The DNA here is from genome assembly GCF_043197115.1 of Micromonospora sp. NPDC049275. Classification (NCBI taxonomy): domain Bacteria; kingdom Bacillati; phylum Actinomycetota; class Actinomycetes; order Micromonosporales; family Micromonosporaceae; genus Micromonospora; species Micromonospora sp. NPDC049275. The sequence goes on along the minus strand of NZ_JBICSN010000005.1, from coordinate 278,410 downwards.
TTCGCGGTGAACGCCTCGATCTGGTGGGCGTTGCGCAGCCGGCCGGCGTAGATGCCGCGCATCCCCGGGATCCGGGCGGCGAGCGCTCCGACGATGTCGACGAGCTCCCGGTCCTCGGTGCAGATCAGCACGTCGAGGTCGATCCGGTCGACCTCGGGGTCGGCCAGCAGCGGGGCGCTGACGTGGTTGAACGCGGCGCAGACGCGGGAGTCGGGCAGCAGCGCGGCGGCCTGCTGGACGGCGCTGCCCTCGGCGACGGTGAGGGCGTGCGGGCCCTGCTTGTCGAAGCCCAGCGGGTTGACGCAGTCGACGACTATCGTTCCGGCGAGCGGCTCGGCGAGGGCGGCGACGGTGGCGGCGTGCCCGTCCCACGGCACCGCGATGATCACGACGTCGCTGCGGCGGGCCACCTCGTCGTTGGCCGCGCCGGTGACGCTGACATCGGCAGGCATCCGGGGCAGAGCGGCGATCTCGGCTGCCGACTCGGCGGCCCGCTCCGCCGATCGGGAGCCGATCAGCACCGTCTGCCCGGCCCGGGCGAGCCGATAGGCGAGGCCACGGCCCTGGTCGCCGGTGCCGCCGATGATGCCTACCGTCAGCCCGGACACGTCGGGCAGCGTGCTCGCGTCGTATGCCATGGGCTCATCCTCGCAAACCGCCCGGTCCGTCAGCAGCGCCGGCCGCTGTGACAATCCCCGCTACGCGCCGGTCCGCCGACGACGACCGCCGACATCGCCCCGCCGGTCCCGCAGGGCCAGCGGACCGGCTCGGCACGGACAGCCAGCTCAGGCCAGCTCGAACAGCACCGTGCGGGCCGCCGGGTCGGCGGTGACCAGGCGGACCCGGACCCGTTCGCCGAGCGGCAGCGCACCGAGGCAGCGGCCGCGTACCGGTGGGGCGTCCAACGCCACCGTTCCGCCGGGCGGGCGGGGCCGGGACTTGCCGTTGGGTGGGGCGTCGACGTCGAGTACCGCCGCGTCGAAGGTCTCCCCCACCCGGTGCTCCAGCAGCACCGCCTCGGTCAGTTCGACGGCGCCGCGGCTGGCGGCCGAGGCGGTCCGGTCGGTGCTGGCCATCACCTCGGGCAGCCGGGGCAGCGCCGCGCGGGCCCAGTCGGGCACCTCCCGGCCCGCGTGCAGGGCCAGGCAGACCTCGGTGGCGTACCTGTCGGCCAGGCGTCGCAACGGCGCCGTGACATGGGCGTACGCGGCGGCCACACCGCCGTGCTCGGGCTGCTCCGGAACAGTGCCGTCGAAGGCGGTGTACGCGGCGCCGCGCATCAGCTCGGCCGCCTGGTCGATGAACGCGGCGGAACGCGGCTGCGCGGCGTCCAGGCCGGCGATCACCTCACCGGGGCCCACGCCGTCCGGCCAGTGCACGCCCAGCGGAGCGGCGGCCGCCCGCAGGCGTTGCACCGCCTCCGGCTTCGGTGCCGGCATCGTGCGCAGCAGACCCACTCGGCCGGCCAGCATGATGTCGGCGGCGGCCATCCCCGTCAGCAGTGAGATCTGTGCGTTGTGCTCCTCCATCGGCACCGGCCCGCGCAGCACCAGCCGCCAGCCGTCACCGTCGGGCTCCACGTCCTGCTCGGGCAGCGGCAGGTTGATGGCGCCTCGGCGCAGGCCCCGGGCGGTCAGTCGGTCGCCGATCTCGGGCAGCAACGCGATCGGCTCGGGCAGCCGGCCGGCCTCGGCCGCCGCCTGCACTCCGGTGTAGTCGAGTTTGGCCCGGCTGCGCACCAGAGCGCGCTCCAGTTCGACGGCCACGGTGCCGCCGTCGGCGTCCAGGTCGATGGTCCAGACCACGGCGGCCCGGTCGTCGTCGGGCAGCAGACTGGCCGCGCCCTCGCTGAGCGTCAGCGGGTGCAGCGGCACGTGGCCGTCGGGCAGGTAGACCGTCTCCCCCCTCCGCCAGGTCTCCTCCTCGAGCGCGCCGCCCGGCGTGACGTGCGCGGCGACGTCCGCGATGGCGTAGCGCACCCGGTAGCCGCCGCCCGGCCGACGGGCGAGGTGCATCGCCTGGTCCAGGTCACGTGAACTGGCCGGGTCGAGCGTCACGAACGGGATGTCGGTACGGTCGACCGACGGCCGGGGCGGCGCGGCAGCCGCTGCGTCGGCCTCCCGTTGGGCGGCAGCCGGGAAGCCCTCGGGCAGGCCGAGTTCGCGGCGCAGCGCGCCGAAGTCGATGCGGGGCGCGAGTACGCGTCGGATGACCACGGGTCAATCCTGACAGCGCCGCCGGTGATCCGCTTCCGGTGACCGGCCGAGATCTCCGTCGCCCTCCGACGAACCGCCCCGCGCTGCGTGCGGACCCGCCAGCTCGGACCGCCGTGTCGGTCTGTCGCGCCGGACACGGCAGGCCCGTGGAACGAACCGGTGCCTCGCCGAGGCGCTTGCGCTCAGCCGGTCGCCTTTCGGGCGGTGCTGCGCGTACCCCGGGGGGTGGTGGCTCGTGCGGCGACCGGACGGGCGGGCGACGTGCGGGCGGTCACCTTGCGGGCCGGTGCCTTGGCGGCGGTGGTCTTCTTCGCCGGGGCCTTCTTCGCCGCCGCCTTGCGGGCGGTGATCGCCGAGGTGCCGGTCGCCTTCGCGGCCGGGGCCTTCTTCGCCGGGGCGTTGCGGGCGCCGCCGCTCGGGCGGGTGGAAGCGGTCTTCTTCGCCGCGGTCTTCTTGGCGGGAGCCTTCTTCGCCGCGGTCTTCTTCGCCGGGGCCTTCTTGGCAGCCGTCTTCTTCACGGTGGACGCCTTGGTCGCGACCTTGCGCGCGGGCGCCTTCGCGGCGGCGGTGGTCCGCTTCGCCGCCGACGCCGTGGTCTTCTTCGCGGCGCCTGTCGTCTTCTTGGCGGCGCTCGTCGTCTTCTTCGCCGTACCAGTCGTCCCGCTCGCGGCGGTGGCGCTCGTGCGCGTCGTGGACGCCGGGGTCCGCTTCGCGGCGGTCGTCGTCTTGCGGGTGGCGGTCGAGGTCTTGGCCGGGGCCTTCCTGGCCGCCGCGCTGGTCCTGGTCGTGGTCTTCTTCGCCGGGGCCTTCTTCGCCGCGGCGGCGGTCCTGGTGGGGGCGGCCTTGCTCGCGGTCGTCCTGGTCGCGGCCTTCTTCGCCGGAGCCTTCTTCGCCGCCGCGGCGGTCTTCTTGGCCGGGGCACGGCCCGCGCCGCCGGCTGCCTTGCGGGCCGGCGCCTTCGCGGCACCCGTGGTGGACTTGCGCACGGGGGTGGTCCGGCTCGCCGACGTGTTGCGCTCCGCCGCGGCGGTCTTCTTCGCGGTAGTGCGACGGGCGGCCGGACGGGTGGTGGCCTGCTGTGCTTCGGCCATCGTGGTTCCTCCTCGGGGACGTGCTCTCGCGTGCGTCCTCGCGGAGCACGAACTACCGCGACGCGGGCCGTCCCGCGCCGTCTACCTGTCCTCCCCGGCCCAACGAGCGTCCTCGGCCTCCCACGCTTCGTTGCGCTCCTGCACCTGCTGCAGGGCGTTCTCCGCGTCGGCCGCCGAGTTGTACGGGCCGAGAACGTGCTTCGCCGGACACACGTCGGCGTCCGTCTCGACCCGGTGGTGCCGGGTGCACCAGTAGAACTGCCCATTACGTCCGCTGTCGTTCATGGGAATCACTGTGCACCGGGAACGGGCTGACCGCCACCGGATCACGCAAGTCGCCGAACCCTCTCCACAGTAGAGACGCTCAGCGCACTTTGGGCGAAAACGCCGAAAGAAGTGCAGGTGGGGCATTGGCCCCTCGGGTGCGGGCCGGCGGGGCGGGCCGTGGCCGCCCACCAGCGGCCTATGATCGCCCGATGTCGGTACCGGATTACATCGTGCGGATGCGCAAGCACATCGGCCAGGACCTGCTGTGGCTGCCGAGCGTCAGCGCGGTGATCCGCAACGATGCCGGCGAGCTGCTGCTCGGCCAACGCGCCGACGACGGACGGTGGTCGATCATCAGCGGTTTCGTCGAGTCGGGCGAGCAGCCGGCCGCAGCGCTGCTGCGGGAGGTACGGGAGGAGACGGGCCTGGACGTGGCGCCCGTCCGGCTGTCCAGTGCCGTCTCGCACCCGCACACCTACCCCAACGGGGACCAGTGCGAAATCCTCAACCTGGGCTTCCTCTGCCGGGTGGTGTCCGGCACCGCACGGGTCAACGACGACGAGTCGGTGGCCGTGCGGTGGTTTCCGGTGGACCGGCTGCCCGAGCTGGACAAGCACGCGCTGCTGGTCATCGCCTACGCGCTGCGCGACAACCCGTTGGCCGGCTACCTGCCGCCCGGCACGAACTGGGACGACGTCCCCACCTGAACCGCGCCCGTCAGGCCGCGACCCGTTCGACGGGGATCCACAGTTCGGCGTCCGCCGTGGTCCCGTCCGCGGACACCCGCACCCGGGAGATCTCCGGTCCGGGTCGGCTGCGGTACGGGTTGGACGGGAACCACTGGGTGAAGACGTCCCGCCACAGGTACTGGACGGCCTGCGGGAACGCGCCGGAGGTGGTGAACACCGCCCACGTTCCGGCCGCCACCGCAAGCGCGTCCAGGTCCTCCGGTGGCGTGGCGCCGGTGACCACCCCGTGCCAGTAGTCCAACTCGCTGCCCTCGGCCCGACCGTCGGCGAGGTTGTCACTGACGTTGACGATCCCGGTCGGCTCCTGATCGGAGAGCGCCTCGATCCGAGCCGTCGTCTCCTGGTCGATGCTCCGGATGAACGCGACGATCGCGGGGTTCATCCCCTCGTGCACCAGCGGGACCCGGGCCCTGCGCCCCACCAGCGCGAACGCGTCCTTGGCGACGATTCGGTACTCCATGCTGCCACTCCCTTCCACTGTGAGTCGGAAGGACATCCGGGGCTGGGCGCGCAGCACTGCCCCCGTACGCCGAGCTTCTCCCGGCCCCACGCCGTGTACGGCGTGGAACGCCCGGGCGAACGCCTCGGCCGATCCGTAGCCGTACCGGACGGCGACGTCGAGCAGTGTCCGCTCCCCCGCGAGCACGTCCGCGCCGGCGACGGTGAGCCGACGACGACGGATGTACTCCGACAGTCCGATGCCGGCCAGCGCGGAGAACAGTCGCCGAAGGTGGTACTCCGACGTCAGCGCGATCCGCGCCAGGTCGGCCACCTCGATCTGCTCGTCGAGGTGCCGCTCGATGTGCGCCATGGCCTCGTTGAGCCGCTCCAGCACCCGGGCCTCCTTCCCTTCGAGCACCGACGCTAGGCGGCAGGTCCCGTCCCCCACCCGACATCCGATGCCCGCAACGATCGGGGTGGGTCGCACCGCTGCGCGCGCATCCGAAGGACCGGGAGCGGTACGCCGCGACCAAGCGCCGCCTCGCGCGGGACACGGCGCACCGGCCCCGCGACTACAGCCTGGCGAAGAACGACGTCATCGACGAGATCTACGGGCGCATCTTCGCCGCCTGACGTCGACGATCACACCCAGATCTTGGACAGTTTCCGTTAGCTGCTAACGGAAACTGTCCAAGATCTCCAGTAGCTCAGCGCGGCGGCTGCTGCATGATCCAGGTGGGGACGGGCTCGGCCAGGTAGCCCATCTCCTCCCAGCCGGCGCGGCGGTACAGCTCGACGTTGCCCGGGTTGCTGGTCTCCAGGATCGCCGGCAGGCCCTCGGCGGCCGCATGGTCCAGCCCGGCCCGCATGACCACACGACCCCAACCGCGTCCGGCGCTGTCCGGGTGGGTGCCCAGGACACCGAGATACCAGAACGGGTACGCCGGCAGGGCGGCGTGCACGACCTCGTCGTAGCCCCGCACGCGGGCCAGCACGTCGGCGGGGTAGTCGGGGTCGGCGTCCGTCGACGCGTGTCCGGCGTCCGGAGGCTCCCAGACGGCGACGGACGCACCCCCGCCGAGCATCCAGATCGACGACCTGTGCACCCGCTTGTCGAACAGGTCGCCAAAGAAGGTGGCGGCGTAGTGCGGGTAGGTCGCGTCGTCGGGGAACAGGTGCCGCAGGATGGGATCCTTGACGAACGCGGCGACCAGCGTGCCGACCACCGCATCGCGGTCCGTTGGCGTTGCGAGGGTGATCTCAGGCGTTGTCACAGCAGTCGACACTATCGCGGGCGGTAGTGCGCTGACTCACCCGAATGTGAAGGCGTACGCCGCGGCGCCCGGCTCGTCGAACGTGATGTCCAGGGTCCGTTCCCGGACCGCACCCGGTTGGCGTACGAGCTGGTAGAGCCGTCCGTCCTCCAGGACACCGTTGCCGTCGGCGTCGACGTCGACGCCGTGCGACGGCCCGGGAGCCTCGCCGTCGAGCAGCACGCGGAACGGGACCGACCGTCCCACCACGGGGGCCAGCACGAGATGCGCGTCGCGGGCGCGGAAGCGGACGGCGATGCCTCCCCCGGCCCCGTCGAGCGCGACGTTCTCCGACCCGATCGTCCACTCCCCCGCCAGGGCCCACTGGTTGAGCGCCAGGCTGCCGGGGAGGTCGTAGGCGCGGCGTTCGTCGAGCGCCGCGCCGTTCGGCGACGCGAAGTGGTCGCCGCGACTAAATCCGAGGTACGTCTCGGGCGTCCGCAGACTGTCCCAGTCGGCCGCCGCCTCCGGGCCGAGCCCGTTGACGGGTACGGGGTCGCGCTCGATGCCGAGCAGGCGCTGAAGCGTGCGCTCGGACTGCTCGTAGCGCCCCTCACCGAAGTGCTCGTCGCGGATGACGCCGTCGGTGTCGGTGATGTACAGCGCCGGCCAGTACTGGTTGGCGAAGGCACTCCAGATCGCGTAGTCGTTGTCGACGGCGACCGGGTAGTCGATCGAGCGGGCCGCGACCGCCCGGCGTACCCAGTCGACCTCATGCTCGAAGGCGAACTCCGGCGTGTGCACCCCGACGACGACGAGGCCGTCGTCGCGGTAGGCCTGCGACCAGGCGCGGACGTACGGCTCCTGACGCAGCCAGTTGATGCAGGTGAGCGTCCAGAAGTTCACGAGGACGACACGACCGCGCAGCCCGGCGGGGTCGAGCGGCTCGGAGTTGAGCCACTCGACCGCGCCGTTCAGCGGAGGCAGGTGCACGGCCATCTAGCGCAGTGACCGGAAAGCGGTCCGCAGTTCCTCGGAGAAGATCTTCGGCTGTTCCCAGGCCGCGAAGTGCCCACCCACGTCGAGCTTGTTGTAGTAGATGAGGTTCGGGTACGCCTGTTCGGCCCAACTCTGCGGCGCCTCGTACAGCTCGTCGGGGAAGACGCTCACGGCGACCGGGACGTTCACGCCCTTCGCGGCGAAGAACGACAGCTTGTTCTCCGCGTACAGCCGGGACGCGGAGATCGCGGTGTTCGTCAACCAGTAGAGCGAGATGTTGTCCAGGATGTCGTCACGGGTGAGGCCCGCCTGGGCCCCGTCGAAGACCTGCGCGATGAGGGCCAGGCTCTTCGCGTCGTGGTCGAGCAGGAAGGACGCCAGCCCGACCGGCGAATCCGCCAGGCCGGTGAGCGTCTGCGGACGGGTCGCCATCATGAGGGCGTACGCGACGTGCTTCCAGACGTAGTTGACCTCCTCGGCGGCGCGCATCTCGTCGGCGGACAGGCCGGAGGGCAGGGAGCCCATGGCGTTGTTCGCGCCCGTGGTGTCGCCCTGGAACAGCAGGTCGATCTCGGTGGGGACCGCGCCGGGCATGTTGGTGTGGATGCCGAGCAGTTCCGGAGGCGCCTGGATGCCCATCTGGTCCACGATGACCGCGCCCCAGTCGCCGCCCTGGGCGACGAACCGCGAGTAGCCGAGACGCTTCATCAGCTCGGTCCACGCGCTGGCGATCTTCTGCGGGTTCCAGCCCTGCTCCGTCGGCTTGCCGGAGAAACCATGGCCGGGCAGCGAGGGGATCACCAGGTGGAAGGCGTCCGAGGCGCTGCCGCCGTGGGCGGTGGGGTCGGTGAGCGGCTCGATGATCTTCAACTGCTCGATCACCGAACCGGGCCACCCGTGGGTGACGATGAGCGGCAGCGCGTCCTCGTGCTTCGAGCGCACGTGGATGAAGTGGATGTCCACCCCGTCGATCGTGGTCATGAAATTCGGTACGGCGTTCAGCCGCGATTCGACCTTGCGCCAGTCGTACTCATTTTCCCAATAACGCGCGACGGCCTGGATCGTCGCGAGTGGCACGCCCTGCGACTGGTCGTCGACGATTTCCTTGTCCGGCCAGCGGGCGGCCGCGATTCGCCTTTTCAGGTCGTCGAGGTCCGCCTGGGGGATTTCCACCGTGAACGGCCGGATCTCCGTGGTGCCGGGACGTGCCTTCGTCTTGACAGCCATGCGTGCTTCCTCTCTGTCGAAAGTTCGCGCTCGCGAGGGGAATCATGGGGTGAGGGCACTGCCCGAGCTTGTGCGCCAATTCGGAATGGGCACGCCGCCGCCATATCTCGGAGCCTAGAACGAGGTCTTCGAGCCCGTGGCGATACGAGCAGACGGCGCTGGTCAGTCCGTGCGCGGCAGGCGGCGTGCGCCGGGGCCCTCGCGGCCGAGCACGTCGCGGGGGTTGGTCAGGTGGCAGGACCGCAGCGAGAGGCAGCCGCAGCCGATGCATTCGGTGAGGTCGTCCCGCAGAGCCTGCAGGTGCGCGATGCGCGCGTCGAGTTCGGTGCGCCAGGCCGCGGACAGCCGGGTCCAGTCGTCGTGCGTGGGGGTGCGTTCGCTGGGGAGCTGGTCGAGCGCTTCCCGGATCGCCGTCAGCGAGATGCCGACGCGCTGGGACGCCCGGATGAACGCGACCCGGCGCAGGGTGTCGCGAGCGTACCGGCGTTGGTTGCTCGCCGTCCGGGTGCTGCGGATGAGGCCCTTGCGCTCGTAGAAGTGCAGCGCGGAGATTGCCACACCACTGCGGTCGGCGACCTGCCCGACGCTGAGTTCGTGAAATGCGGTGTGGGCCCTCGGCATGGCCCGACCCTAACGCTTGCCCTCAAGCATGGTTGAGGGCAGAGACTCGGCGTCGTCCCCGAACCGCTATCGAGGAGGCCGCACCGTGACCACCGTTCTCGTCATCGGCGCCACCGGAAAGCAGGGCGGCGCCGTCGCCGAACTCCTGCTCGAGCACGGCCACGACGTCACCGCCTACGTGCGGTCGCCCGAGTCACCGTCCGCCGTGGCACTGGCCACCGCCGGGGTACGCCTCGCCGTCGGTGACCTGGCCGACCCGCAGGCGCTCGCCAGCGCCGCCCACGGCACCGACGCGATCTTCGGCCTGTCCGTGCCGTTCGGCGCCGGCGGCAGGGACGAGGAGGTCGCCCAGGGTCGCCTCCTGGTGGACACCGCAATGCGGGCCGACGCGCATCTCGTCTACTCCTCCGTGCGCGGCGCCGACCGGATGGTCGCTACCGACATCGACCACGCCGACAGCAAGCAGCTCGTCGAGGCGTACCTACGGGAGCGGCAGGTCCCCGCGACAGTCCTCGGGCCGGTGTACTTCATGGAGAACGCCCTGAACGTCGGGTTCAGCCGCCTCACCGACGGCGTCCTGGCCAACCCGCTCTCCCCGGGCAAGCCGCTGGACCAGGTGACCGTCCGGGACATCGCCGGCCTCGCCGTGCACGCCATCGAGCACCCGGACCGGTTCGTCGGGGAGCGGATCGACGTCGTGTCCGACCGGGTGACCGGCGAGGAGGCGGCCCGCATCCTCGGCGACGTACTCGGCCGCGAGATCCCGTACCGGCAGATGCCGCTGGACCAGGTTCGGCAGTGGGCCGGCGACGAGATCGCCGACATGTTCCAACGCTTCGAGGAGACCACCGACTTCGCCGACATCGACGCGCTGCACGCCCGGCACCCGGACGTCGCCTGGCACAGCTATGCCGACTGGGCCCGCACGGTGGACTGGGATTACGTCCTGCGCAGCCCGACATCCGCTTGATCCACTCGGTTTCCCTGAAACCGGTCCATCCCGGGGGACACGACACCCCGTCTTCCGTGAAGCCGAGTGGACCAAGCGACGGACTGCGACCCGCCCGGTGCGGCGGGTGACGGTGCGCTCGACGGCTTTGCGCTGCCGCAGTGGAGTGCGGCAACATCAGCCGCCGTGACGGCAGCACCAGGCACGGATCCGGAGAACGCCACCCCCGCCGGCAACAGCGGCACGCCCCGGTCGAGTCGCCGGGTCAGGCACTGGCTGGCAGGTGCCGGGGTCGCCGCCCTGGCCGCCGTACTCGGCATCACCCTCGCCGTACGCGGCGGCGCCGCCCCGGCCTGCGCCGCGCCGCCCACGGGCAGCTCCGTCCACAAGGGAACGGCGAGTTTCTACGACGCGGGCCGCTCGGGTGGCACCTGCTCCTTCCCGAACCCACCGGCCGACCGGCTCTACGTGGCACTCGGCTCGTCGCAATACTCCGGAGCGGCGGCCTGCGGCAGCTACCTGGACGTCAGCGGTCCGAAGGGCACCGTCCGGGTCATGGTCATGGACCAGTGCGCCGGGTGCGGAAACAGCAAGATCGACCTCTCCGACGAGGCGTTCGCCCGGATCGCCGACCGGTCGCAGGGCATCGCGCGTGTGACGTACCGGGCGGTGGTGAACCCGCCGCTCCACGGAGGGCTCACCTTTCGGATGAAGGGCGGCGCGTCGAAGTACTGGTTCGCCGTTCAGGTCGGCAACCACGGCAACCCGCTGCGCTCGGTCGAGGCGAAGGGGCCGAGCGGCGGCTTCCGCAAGGCGGCCCGCCAGGTCGACAACTACTGGACCATCGAGGACGGGATCGGCCCCGGGCCGTACAGCATCAGGGTCACCGACGTGTACGGACGCCAGGCGACCGCCACCAGCATCCGGATGGTCACGAAGCAGGTGCAGCGCAGCACGGCCTCTCTCGTCTCTCCGACGCCGAGCATCTCACCCACGGCCTCGCCGAGCCCCACCATCGCGCCCTCACCGACCCCGACAGCATCAGTCGCACCGACGGAGACGGTCGAAGCGCTCGCCGGTGCCGCCGCACTCGACAGCCCTCGCTGCTGAGGAGTTGAACGAGAAGGGCGACGACGGCCCGTCAACGCACCGTGCCGAGCTGTTTGACGGTTCGTAGCAGCGGCTCCGACTCGATCCGCTCCACACCGTCCAACGAGCTCAACTTTTCGGTCAGGTACCGGTAGAACTCCGGCATGTCCCGGCAGAGCCCATCACCGCCGAGGCGCTCGTGGGCAGCACGCAGCCGACGCCGAGACCGGCCACGTTTCATCGATGAACGCGCACGCATCTGGTAGCTACCGCGTGGACGCGGTGACACCTGGACCCGACGAGCCGCGAAAGAGAGAAGGGACACTCTCCGACGCCCGTTGACATATGTTTCGGGCGAGTGACAGCGTTGTCATCGACTCATTTCCTCCATATGAGACGAGGAGCGCATCTTGCTCTATCGGAACTCACCACGCCGCCGCCGCACGACGGCCGCCGCTGCGGCCGGCATTCTCGTCACGGGGCTGGCACTCGCTCCGTCCGCGCCGGCCCAGGCCAGCCACCGCCGGGCGCAGGACGAGGCCGTACGGTCGGGCGACGCCCGTTTCGAGGTGCTGTCCCCGACCCTGATCCGCACCGAGTACCAGAAGGACGGCAGGTTCACCGACGCCGCCACGTTCAACGCCATCGGGCGCGACGACTTCCCCCGTACGCGGTTCACGAAGCGCGTCGAGCACGGCTGGCTCACCATCGACACCGGCGCGATGACGCTGCGCTACAAGGTCGGCTCGGGCGCGTTCACCGCCGACAACCTGACCGTGCGGCTCAAGGCTGGCAAGCAGACCGTGCAGGGTCAGCCCTGGGCCGGCCACACCCCACCCGCCTGCGCGTTCGGCGCGCTCTGCGAGGCCGAGTCGCTGCAACTGAGCGGCCCCGGCGTGGCCACCGACCACCAGGGTTTCACCGGACGCGGATTCGCGGCCGGCTTCGCCTCGTCCGGCGACTCGATCACGTTCGCGCTCGACGCCCCGGAGAGCGGCACGAAGCAGCTCGCCGTCCGCTACGCCAACAGCACCGGCGGCGACGGCCAGAACGTGGACCGCACCCTGACGGTTCGGGTCGACGGCGACGCCGGCCGCACGCTGACGCTGCCGCCCACCGCGAACTGGGACACCTGGGGCCTGGCCACCGTGCCTGTCGACCTCACCGCCGGAAAGCACGTGATCAGCGTGGTACGGGGTCCCACCGACTCGGGCAACGTGAACGTCGACAGCCTCGCGGTGGTCAACCCTGGTGATCCGTTCCCGGCGCCGACCCCGCCCCAGCCGCAGCCCCTGCGGTTCGGCACGCTGGCAGAGGCCGAGACCGGCGCGCTGACCGGCGGCGCGAGGCCCGCGAACGACCACAACGGCGCATCCGGTACGGGATTCCTGGCCGGCCTGGAGAGCACCAGCTCCGCCGACGCGCTCACCGTGACGGATGTCCCGTCCGCGGGTGAGTACCAGGTGCAGATCCGCTACGCCAACGGCCAGGCCGGCGGCCAGCCGAGCCAGGCGCGCACCATGTCGGTGACTGCCGGAACGGCGGCGCCGGTCACGGCGACCCTTCCGCCGACCAGCGGGTGGGACTACTGGAACACCGTTTCCGTCCCGGTCCACCTCGACCGCGGCACCAACACCGTGACGTTGGGCTGCCCCACCGACGCCAGTTGCAACGTCAACGTGGACACGGTCGCCGTCACGGGCAAGGGTTCCCCGCTGCTCGCCCCGCACGCGCCGCTCGGCGGCTACCGCCGGGGCCTGGACGGCGTGACCGGTTCCGCGCTCACCGCTCCGGGCCTGCTCTACCAGGACGGCTGGTACCTGCTCGACGACTCGGCCTCGGCCCTGAGCACCACCAAGCCCCGGCCCGCCGCCGAGCAGGACGGCTACGTCTTCGCGTACGGGCAGGACTTCACCCGTGCCCTGAAGGACCTGTCGACCCTGACCGGGCCCACGAAGCTGCTGCCGAAGTGGGCGTACGGGGTGTGGTACTCCGAGTACTACGACCGCACCGCCGCCGAGTTCCAGGACCTGGTGTCCCGGGCCAAGGCTGAGGGCGTACCCATGGATGTTCTTGTCCTCGACACCGACATCAAGGCGCCGGACAAGTGGAACGGCTGGAGCATCGACCCCACGCGGATCCCCGACCCGAAGGCGTTCTTCGACTGGGCCAAAAAGCAGGGCCTGCACACCGGCATCAACATCCACCCGAGCATCCTCGGCTCGGACCCGAAGTTCGCGCAGGCACAGGCCACCGCGAAGGGCAAGCTCCAGCGCGTGGGCTGCAACGGCGGCGCCGACTGCTACGCGTTCGACTTCGGCGACCCGGACCAGCTCAAGGCGTACCTGCAGCTGCACGACGGGATGATCCCGAAGGGCAGCAAGGGCCCCGACTTCTGGTGGCTGGACTGGTGCTGCGACAACACGAAGTCCTCGCTCGCCGGGGTCACCGGGGACGCATGGATCAATCAGCAGTACGCCGACAAGACCGGCTTCGCGTTCTCCCGGGCGTACGGCTCGTTGCAGGCCGGCGGCTACAGCAGCCCGACCCCGGTGTCGACCGGGCCGTGGGCCGACAAGCGCACCACGCTGCACTTCACCGGCGACACCACCTCCGACTGGTCGACCCTGCAGATGGAGGTCGGCTACACGCCGGGCGAGTCGGCCGCGACCGGGTTGGCAGCGGTCAGCCACGACATCGGCGGGCACACCGGCGGCCTGCGGGAGCCGGGCACCGAACCGGGCAGCACCAAACTGCCCGACGACCTGTACGCCCGGTGGGTGCAGTTCGGCACGTTCCAGCCCATCGACCGGCTGCACTCCAACCACAGCGACCGGCTGCCCTGGCAGTACGGCCCGGAGGCGAACGCGTCGGCCAAGAAGTTCCTGAACCTGCGGGAGAAGCTGCAGCCGTACACCTACGCCGCCGCCAAGGAGGCCACCCGCACGGGTACGCCAATCGTCCGCTCGATGTACCTGGCGTACCCGCATGAGCAGGCCGCGTATGCCACCGCCGGTTCGGAGTACCTCTACGGCCCGGACTACCTGGTGGCACCGGTGACGACGCCGGGCACCACCGCCACGACGTCGGTGTGGTTCCCGCCGGGCAACAGCTGGACCGACATCTTCACCGGGAAGACGTACCGGGGCGGCACCACCCAGAACATCACCACCACCCTGGACACCATGCCGGTGTTCAAGAAGCACTGAAGCCTCTTTGCAGGGATCAAGACGCCGGCCGGGTGGGGTAACCCACCCGGCCGGCTGCACGGGAGGCGGTGGTGTCAGCCGAAGAGGGCGGCGGAGATGTCGGCGTAGAAGAGGGCCGGGTCGCGGGAGAGCGAGGCCTTGACGTTGGCGGTAGGACTGTCGGCGATTACTTCGAGCTTGCCCGCCTCCAGGCCGTCCAGAGCGATGGCGACCACCTCGCGGGGCGGGAGTTTAGGGATGTCGTAGGCGGCCATCATGTCGGTGTCCGCTATCGCCAGGGCGAGGGCGGTAACCTGGGTTTTCTGGTCGGCCAGCTCAAGTCTGATGCCATTGGTGAGAGACCATTCGGCGGCTTTGGAGGCGGCGTAGCCATTGCTGGCAGGGGCATAGGCGTACCAGCTCAGCGCTGAGATGACGTTGAGAATGGCACCCCCGCCGAGCCTGGGAGCAAAGGCGCGGGTGACGTTGAGGGTGCCCCAGAAGTTGGTGTCGAACTCGCGACGGATGTTTTCCACGGAGGAGCCGAGCAGGGGTGCGTTCGTGGAGATGCCGGCGTTGTTGATGAGGACGTCAAGGTCGCCCACCTCGGCTGCGGCGGCCTCGATGGACGTCTGGTCGGTGATGTCCAGGTGGAGGGGGATCACGCCGGGGATGTCGATGCTCTCCGGCCGGCGGGCGGTGGCGTAGACGGTGGTGGCACCGCGGGCGAGGAGCCCCTCGGCGAAGGCCTTGCCGAGTCCACGGTTGGCACCTGTTACGAGGGCTTTCGTACCGTTGATCTGCATGCCCCCACGCTAAAACCTCACGTTAACGTCAGGGGCAAACATTTGCGAGGTGGGTCACTGTGCGGATCGGGACGCGGGCCCGTCGGTGATCGGCGATCGCGCGAGCACCGATCCGCGTACGCCGAGCACGGTGCGGCAGACCACGGACGACTGCCGGCAGGACCGCCGGCATGTTGACTCCTGCCGGGCGTCCTGCCTGTCTCCCGGCAGCGGACGTTGCTTGACTCAGCGGCATGACATCAATACGGAAAGCGATCGCCAGTACGGTGATCGTCGGGGCACTGGTCGGCGCGACAGCGCTCACCGGTCCCACCTCCGCGTACGCGGAGTCCGGCCAACCGGGGGCCGCCGGGGCCGCCAAGTCCCTCCTCGACATCATCCCGGCACGGACCCTGGACCAGATGGTCGCCCAGGCCCCACTGGTCGACGTGGCCAATGTCATCCGCACCGCGGTGGAACGCGCACCGGCACGTGGCTATGCCGGTATCGGCCTGGTCGACGACCACGTCACCCTGTGGTGGAAGGGTGCGCTGCCCACCGACATCACGGCAGCCGTCACCGCAGCCCGCCGCACCGCGCCGGTCGAGGTGGCCAACGCCACCTACTCCCGCGCCGAACTGCGCAAGGCCGCCGCCAAACTCACCCCGGTGGTGGAAGCCGACCCGGCGGACGCCAGCCACTCGGTCAGGCTGCGCACAGACGGCACCGGCATCGAGATCGCCGTTGACCACACCCCGGCCAAGCTGCCGAAGCTACCGGTCACCGGCGTCCGTACCAGCTTCGTCGAACGCAACCGGATGGTCGCACGGTCACGGGCCAACGACGCCGCGCCGTTCGACGGCGGGGCGGGCATCGGGTTCACCACGCCCGGGTGTACCGCAGGCTTCGGCGTCCGCAACGCGGACACCAACGCCGGTTACATCCTGACCGCCGAACACTGCGGAGCCGTCGGCTCGCCCTGGCACGTCGGCTGGAACAAGGCCACCGGCACCGGCACCCTGGTCGGCTACGCGGTCGCCAGCAATGACAACCACGACACGATGATCATTTCAACGCCGACGCCCGGCGGCCAGCTCTACGTCGGCGGTCAGCAGGACGAGGTCCGAACCCAGGTGATCGGCTGGACCGAGGTCTTCCCCGGCCAGCTGTTGTGCCAGTCCGGGTACACCTCCGCGGGTGCGATCGGCGGTCCGGTCTGCAACCTGCGGGTCGATTACCACTACGACGACATCGAGGACCTCGTCGAGGCCACCCAGCTCGACGGCCAGGAGTCCGCACGGGGCGGCGACAGTGGCGGCCCGGTCTACGCCGTCAACGCCAACGGCACCGTGCTCGCCGCCGGCACCACCACCCGATCGGCCGGTCGGGGCTTCGGGTTCCAGGACTTCGCCACCGCCCGCGACGACTACGGCAACCTCGTGCCGGCGACGAAGATCGCCAGCACCTGCCGGGTCTCCTTCGTCGTCACCAACTCGTGGGTCACCGGCTACAGCGCCAGCGTCACCGTCTACAACGACGGCCCGGCCGCCAACGGCTGGTCGCTGGGCTTCACCTTCCCGGGTGGACAACTCGTCCAGGGCCACTGGAACGGCGTCTTCCAGCAGGCCGGCTCGGCGGTGACCGTCACCAACGAGAACTACAACGCCACCATCCCGACCGGCGGCGCCGTCAACTTCGGCTTCACCGCGAGCGGCCCCCCCGCCACCTCGGCACCGTTCACCCTCAACGGCACCACCTGCAACTGACCCCCTGTCCCTGCAACACCGGGCCCCGCCGCATCGTCGGCGGGGCCCGGTGTGTGTCCGGGATCAGGATTCGGCCAGTTCGCGTCGCAGGGTGGCGCGCAGGGTCCGCACCTCCGGGGCGTCCAGTTCGCCGCACCGGTCGAGCGCCCGCTGTCGCAGCAGGCGGGCGTCGGCGGCCCGGCCCGGAGCCGAGCCGGCAAGCGCCGCGAGCGCGGACAGAGTCTGCGCCTCCCACCACGGGCAGGACAGCGCGGCATACAGGGCCAGCGCCGCCCGCAGCGCCTCGCCCGCCGCGTCGGCCTCGCCCAACGCCTGAAGCGCGAGCCCGTAGCGATGGATGGCGATGGCCTCGCTGAACGTCGCGCCGCACCTGTTGAACAGCCGCCGGGCGCGGGCGTACTCGTCAGCGGCGTTCCGCCAAAGGCCCATCCCGGCCAGATCCGCACCGAGACTCATCATCGCGCCGGCCTGGGCCACCACCGCGCCGGTACGACTGAGACCGTTGCCCTGGACGTAGAACGCCAGCACGTCGCCGTGCAACTCGGCCGCTTCGGCGAACCGGCCGAGCGTTGCCAGCGCTCCGCCCAGCGCGCTCGCCGCGCTGTGCTCGCCGAGGGCGTACCCGATCTCGCGGAACAGGCCCACGGCCCGGCGGCAATGGTCGACGGCCGCGCCGCCGCGGCCGATCCGAATGAAGATCGCGGCGGTGTAGGTCAGCGCCCACGCCTCCTCGCGGCGGTCCCCGATCCGCTGGGCCAGTTCCAGCGCCCGGTCCAGCGCGGCCAGCCCGTCGGTGTTGCGGTCCCGGCAGAAGTACCGGGCCCAGCCCAGGAAGTTCAGCAGTACGGCCTCGTCGCGCGGGCTACCGGCGGCCCGGGCCGCGGCCACTCCCAGCGAGAAGATCTCGTCCCAGGAGTGCCGGTGGCTGTTGGCGTCCGAGTACCAGTGCAGAGCCCTGGTGACCGCGACCACGTCGGCGTGCCGACCGCGCCGGGCCGCGTCGCGCAAAGCCGCCAGCCAGTTGACGGACTCCCGATTCAACCAGTACGCCGCCGCCCGATCGTCGTCGAACGGGGAGTCGACCCGAGAGGCGACCGGTTCGAACATCAAGCCGGCCTGCCGCGTACGCCGCAGCAGCCAGCCGACCATCTGATCGTGCGCGCCCGTTCGGGATGCCTGCTGTTCCTCGGCGTCAAGGCGTTCCTGGGCGTAGAGCCGGAGCAGGTCGTGGAACTGGTACCGGTCCCCCATGGTCAGGAGGACACCAGCCTCGACCAACTCCTCCAGGGCCGCCGCCGCGGTGTCCTCGTCGGTGCCGGACACGGCGGCGACCAGCGCGGGCTCGAAGTCGCTGCCGGGAATCAACGAGGCCCGCCGGAACACTCGCGCGGTCATCGGGTCCAGTTGCCGGTAGGAGACCTCGAACGCGGATCGAACGCCCAGGTCTCCGGCGGTCAGAACGGTCAGCCGCTGACGCTGGTCGCGGAGCAGGTCCACCAGCCAACCGACCGACCATTGCGGTCGGCTGGCGAGGCGGTTGCCGGCGATCCGAACGGCCAGCGGCAGCCGGCCGCAGAGTTTGACGAGTTGGTCGGCCGCGGCCGGCTCGGCGGCGATCCGGTCGGCACCGACGATCGCCGCGAGCAGCAGTCGACCGGCTGCCGGGGCGAGCAGGTCGAGCGGCAGGCGGACCGCACCGGCAAGACCCGTCAGTGGACGCCGGCAGGTGACCAGCGCGAGGCATCCCCGCCCGGCCGGCAGCAGTGGGCGTACCTGCGCCTCGCTTGCCGCGTTGTCCAGGACCACCAGGAGCGGCCGGTCCCGAGTGAGGGTGCGGAACAGACCACCCCGCTCGGCCGGCGACACCGGCACCCGGCTGTCCGGCACCCCGAGCGACCGCAGCAATCCGGCCAGCGCCTCGGCCGGGTCGACCGGGTCGTCCGGCGAGGCGCCCTGCAGGTCGACGAAGAGTTGTCCGCCGGCGAAGGCCGGGCTGAGTCGATGTCCAGCGGCGACGGCGAGGCTGGTCTTGCCGATCCCGGGCGGTCCGTGCAGCACCACCACCGAGGCGGTGTCCGGCCGCCCTGCGGTGACGTCGGCGGCCAGCGCCGAGAGCCGTTCCAGGATCTCCGCCCGGCCGGCCAGGTCCGGTACGGCGGCGGGCAGTTCCCCGGGTACGACCAACGCCGAAGGGTCGTGCGGCACCACCGCGACGCGGTCGTCCGGCACCGCCACGCGGTCGTCCGGCTGCCGCTCGACCCGGGCCAGGGCGACGAAACGATCGCGGTCCTCCCCGGTCAGCCGCAGGGCGTCGGCGAGCAGCACCACCGTCCGTCGTTGCGGGCTGCGCACCCGGCCGCGCTCCATCTCCCGGATTCCCCGGACACTGGAACCGGCTGCCTCGGCAAGCTCCTCCTGGGTCAGCCGCCGCTCCAGGCGGAGGGTCCTGAGGAGGTCTCCGAAGTGGTCACGCCGTACCTGACTCTTGGGCATGCTCCCCCAACCACCAAGCGCCCGCAGTGACGTAACGTACGTCGATGCTCGCATGTGTGTGACGAGTAACGAGCCACTGTGCACCGAGTGTGAGTATCGCCATGGCGGGCGGTGAGCCACCGACATCTGCCGGGGACAACGCCCCATCGGCCAGAGAAACCAGGTCCACCGAGGCCGTACGGAAGCCGGCGGGTTGGCCTGATCGCGTGGTCGGGGCTTCCGGCTGCCGCGCCAGTCCAACCCGGGCCTGGCTTGCCACGGCACGTCGATGGACACCGTTCGCCCGCGACGACGTCGGTGTGGTTCCCGCCGGGCAACAGCTGGACCGACATCTTCACCGGGAAGACGTACCGGGGCGGCACCACGCAGAACATCACCACCATGCTGGACACCATGCCGGTGTTCAAGAAGCACTGACGTACTGGCTCGACACCGGCCGGGTGGGCTACCCCACCCGGCCGGTGCGTTCGCTGCTACCGGTGCGACCGTCGCGCCAGCGACAACCAGCCGAGGAACCGGGCGTGCAGCGCGGGCAGGTCCGGGCACAGCCCCATGCCGTACGCGTCGTCGATCGCCTCCTGCATCGACGCGGCGAGGTAGAACGCCAGGGCTATCGAGTGGCCGGAGAACTCGGCAGCGAGGGCGAGCTGAGCCGGGCCGCACGGCCAGGGCGCGGCGCAGTTGCGGCACCGCCACGCCGGGCGCATCGGCAGGTGCGGGCGAGGGCGGGCGGTCATCCGACCCGCGCCGAATCCCGGTGGCGTTTGGCTGACCTGGTCGGTTTGCCGGGCGGGGCCTGCAAGCGCAGGCCCGCACGCCTCACGTACAACTCGCGCCGCGCCACCGCGTCGCCCGTCGCGTTCAGTTGGTAGCCCTCAATCCAGACCCATCCGTCGTACGTGTGCCGCTCGGGCAGCTCACGGATGACGCGTACGAAGATCGGGCGCAGGAACTGCACGCTCGCCGCGGTGGTCAGGTGGACCACGTCGCCGGCCTTCAGCGTCCCCATCACCGCGACTCCCGGGGGTACGCGGCAGCGCGGCTCGCGCCGGGGCAGCGGATTGATGGTCCGGGCGACCACGGGTCGTAGGGCGCATTAGGGTCGCCGGGTCGTGGGCTTGCCGGTTCCGGGGTGGCTTTCTCGGGTTTGTCGTCGGGCACGGTCTCCCCCTTTGGTGCCGTTGGGAAGGGGCCGCTCCCGTGAGTGCTCGCCCGCCGGGAGCGACCCCGCTACGAACGCGACCGCCGGATCTCGTGGTCCCTACCGGCCGCGCCGCCTGGTGACACTCTGCTGTGGAGACCACTACGCTCGTAAGACGTTCCAGGTGTCCGGCCGGAGCTGGCAGAACAGCCGCCGGACGTGTGGCACCTCGGGTAGTCGATCTCCGATTTGAGGAGCCTTGAATGGCTGACGTGCCGAGCCCTCTCGCGGACTTCATCGTGAGCGAGATCCGCCGCGCTCGTGGAGCCTCCGGGATGACGCAAGAGTCATTCGGCCGGGCAGCGGGCTTCAGCGGCTCGCACGTCAGCGCCGTGGAGAGCGGCACCCGAGCGCTGACGATGGACTTCATCCGGGGAGCGGACCGGGCCTTCAGCAACGACGGGCTGTTCGGACGCCTGGTGGCGAAACTCGGCGCACCGTCGTGGTTCCTGCCGTGGCTGGACGCCGAGCGCGGTGCGCGACAGCTTCGCCTCTTCGAGCCGCTCCTGATCCCGGGCCTACTCCAGACCGAAAACTACGCCCGCGTCGTGATGCGCCTGAACGACCTCATGTCCGCCACCGAGGTAGACCAGCAGGTGAGCGCCCGGATGAGCCGACACAAGATCCTCACCGGTGACAGCCCGCCGCAGGTGGTGGCCGTGCTGGATGAGTCCACGCTCCACCGCTCGGGCGACGAATACGCCGGCATCATGGCCGAGCAGGTCGCGCACCTCATCACCGTCGCTGAGCTGCCGCACGTTCACGTCCATGTGATCCCGGCGGGCGCTGGCCTCCACATCGGGCTGTCCGGGCCGTTCGCGCTGGCACGGGCCGGTGACGGGAGCTGGGTCGGGCACCTTGAAAATCAGCTGGGCGGGATCGTGGTCGACAACGAAGATGAGCTACATACTCTTCAGACGAGGTGGGAGAACGTCCGAAACGAAGCGCTCCCGCGCCGGCAGTCCAACGAGCTGATGAAGGAAGTGCACAGCGATCATGGACCTCACTAACGCCACCTGGCGCAAGTCCCGGCGCAGCGGATCGTCCGGGGGCAACTGCGTCGAGGTCGCCGACAACCTGCCCGGCGTCGTCGGCGTCCGGGACAGCAAGGATCCTGCCGGCCCGGCCCTGACCTTCGGTCCAGCGACCTGGCGGGCATTTGTCACCCAGATCGGCGCGCGGCGCTAAACGCGCCGGCAGTCCATCGACCTGCCGAAGGAAGTTGAGAGCCATCATGGACCTCAGGAACGCCCGGTGGCGCAAGTCCACCCGAAGCGGAGCAAGCGGCGGGAACTGCGTCGAGGTGGCAAGCAACCTGCCCGGCGTTGTGGCCGTCCGCGACTCGAAGGACGCCTCCAGACCGGCACTGACCTTCGCCCCCGCCGCCTGGGCAGCGTTCGTCGCCCAGATCGCAGAGCGGCCGTGAGTGGGCGTCTCGTCCGCTTAACACCTGCTTAAGAGACGTCTCGTAAATCCGAGCGGGGTTCGCAGCCGGATGCGATCCTCGGGGCATGACGGGCCCAGCACGGGATGACGCCGAGGTGGCATACATGCGGGAGGTCACCGCGCTGGCCGAGAGTCTCATCGCCGCGAAGGATCCTTACGAGGTAGCGCTGGACATCCACGGGGTGTCTGCGCATGCGTCGATCGAGGTGGATCCGGCCGGCTACGTGTACCTCATCTGGGGCGAACTTACCGACTGGGTGGAGCTCAAGCCTGACGAGCATGAGCAGGCCGCAGCTGAGATGGTCCGGGCGGCGCGGGAGTGGCTATCGCTGGACCTTGCCGATCGCGAGGCCGTGGCCAGGTATCTGGACTACTGGGTGCACGACGTATGCGGCTATGCAAGGCGGGCCGGCGCAGGCGCTGACTGACTGACTGACGAAAACTCTGCAAGGCGACACCTCGTAGCCCCGGGAATCTGTCTGTTGAGGATGGTGGGGCAGGATGCCGGGGTGCAGGTGATCTCGGCAGCTCGCTCGGAGTGGATCTTTCCGTTCACCGGGCTACAGCCCGCCCAGTTCCGCACGCTGGTCCGGCTGGTCGCCGAGCGTGGCGGTGACAGCATCGCTGACGGCCGGCCGGGCCGGCAGTGGGCCCTCGACCTCGCCGACCGGGTGCTGCTGGTGGCCGCGTACTGGCGCACGAACCTGACGATGCGCCAGATCGGCCCGCTGTTCGGGGTGTCGCATTCCGCAGCCCACCGGGTCATCGACACCCTCGCGCCGCTGCTGGCACTGGCGCCGGTGCGCAAGCGGCCAGTCGAGCAGATCGTGATCGTCGACGGCACCCTGATCCCCACCCGGGATCATCGCCTGGCCGCCCGGAGCAAGAACTACCGGTACTCGACGAACCTGCAGGTCGCCATCGACGCCTCCACCCGCCTGGTCATCGCCGTCGGCGACCCACAGCCCGGCAACCGCAACGACACCATCGTCTACCGCACCTCGGGCATCGCCGAGAAGCTGGACGGGCGGCCGGTGATGGCCGACGGCGGCTACCGAGGCAACCCCGAGGTGATCATGCCGTACCGCAAGCCGTCTAACGGCAGCGCGCTGCCGGACTGGAAAGAAGCCCTCAACGTCGAACACCGCACCGTCCGCGCCGGGGTCGAACACGCCCTGGCCAGGATGAAGTGCTTCAAGATCCTGCGCGACTACCGCCGCGCCGCCCACACATTGGCCGATGCCGCTTCTGGCATCGCCAACCTCCACAACATCATCCTCATCGGCTGACCGCCGGCAGGCGCTGGGACACGCCTTCACCCAGTTACGAGACATCCCTTAGCTTGATTTTTAACCTGTGCGGCGTGGCCTCGGGTTATTCGAAGTCTTCGTTTTCTTCGTGCCGGGTTTGGGTTTTGTGCTGGTGGCGGCGGTGACGATGTGGACGTCGTGGCGGGTTGCCGGGTGGCGGTTGCGTTGTCCGGGTGGTCGGCCTGGTCCTGGCCGGGAGGGTTTCGGTGCGCGGGCGGGGTTGCCGGCTTTGGTGCGTAGGTGCCGAAAGCCTCGGCGGACGCGGGCGGGCGTGAGTCGCTCAGGTGGTGCGGGGCGTTCCCAGGGCCGGCGGAGGTCGCCGACGGCGCCTCGGGCGAGGCGTAGCTGGGTGTAGGCGGCCAGCACCAGCCAGGTCCAGCGGTCAGCGGCGTGCGGGTCGCGGAGCTTCGGGCTGGTCCAGCCGAGGGTTTGCTTGAGCATGCGGAAGGTGTGTTCGATGTCGAAGCGGCGCAGGAACGCCTGCCAGAGCAGGTCGACCTCGGCGGTCGTGGCGGCGGGTTGGACCCACCACAGCCAGACCGGTTTCGCGGTGGCGCCGGAGGGCAGTCGGTCGACGGTCAGCAGGATCACGGTGCCCTCGATGATCGGCAGCGGGCCGTGCTGGGCGGTCCAGGCGGTGCGGTGGGTCAGCCTGGGGTGCAGCCGGTGCCAGGCCCGCGCGGTCGCGGTGCCGTAGAGACGGGTGTCGGTGCTCGTGGCCACATCCGGGTCGCCCCAGCTGCCCGGGTCACCGAAGATGAACTCGCCGCCATGCCTTGGTGGGCGGCCGGTGGTGCCGGGCAGCCGGGGTGGCGCGGGCCGGCGCAGCACCCGGTCGGAACGCATCCGCACCAACACCTGAACGGGCAGATCAGCCAGCAGGAACGCCAGCCGGGGACCGTCATAGCCGGCATCCGCGACGATCCACACGTCCGGATCACCAGGCTGCCACTGCTTGGCAGCGATCAGCCGCCGCACCACGTCGCGCAACTGGCCGGCGGTGATCGTGGCAGCGTCGTCGCCGGGCGCCAGCCGCCGGGCGTCCAACGGCGCGGTCCACGAGGTGCGCCCGGCCTCCAAGGCGGTGACGAACGAGTACGGCCAGCCCGGAACCCCGATATGCGTGTCCTTGCCACGCCCATAGGTGTGACACAACACCCGCTGCGGGCAGGTATGCGCCTCCGGCCGCAACCAGCACGTCACATCCACCGCCAGGACGATCCGCCCGTGCGCGGCCCGCGGCAGCGGCACCGCCGCCACCGCGGTCCGCAACCGCTCGACGTCGATCCGGCCCCGGTTCAACGCCGCATACAGCGAACCGTGACCACGGCGATGCTCACCCACCAGCGACAACTCCACCAACGAACGCACCGGAGCATCCCCGCACAACAACGCGTCCGCCAACTCGAACAACGCATCCCCACGAGCGGTCAGACAACGATGGAACTCACGCCGGAACGCCGCCAGCCGCCCGACCTCATCGGTCGCCCCGGCATCGTGCACACTGATCACCAGACAGCCCTTGGTTTGCGATCTTCTTCCCTAGACAAGAGGAATGATCGATCAAGGGCTGTCTCCATGATCAGCCGGGGTCGATGCCACCGCCCGACAGGTTAAAGATCAAGTTAGCGCAAGCCGGTCCTCGGCGTGTTCAAGCACCCGCTGCGCCCCCTGCTGCTCACTATCCAGACCGATGAAGCGGGCAACCAGCAAACCGCCGATGATGGCGACGAGGGCAGCAGTCGTCCCCGTAAGCGCTGACAGAAAGGTGGACGGATCGACGGGAGCGCCTACAAACGAAACGGGGTCCGACGGTGAAAGCGTTACCGAGGGCAACGGAGTTGGCTGACTCGATGAAATCATTCCCGCCTCATCGGGAGACGCGAGAGTAGGCAAGGGTAATGGAAGCCCAGGTTCAGCAGCCCACATCGATCATCACTCTCCGGACGTCGAACTTGACCAAGCAGATCAGCCTAGGTGACGCCTAATACGACCGCTGCCCCCTGGAGGGCCAGCCGTGCATCTCCAAGATCAGGTCGCATCCAGGGGGTCAGGGCCTCCCCAGAGCGTCAAACGTCCACCGATGATGACCATCAACAGCTATAGATGGCATGAAATACGACCGGGTCACAGCCCTGGTAGTGGCTGCGACCTGGTGGGCGACGGACGAGTCGACCTGTACGCCGGATTCTGTGCGCGGCGCGTACCCCGAGGGGTTTGCGCCGGCGGCGGCCATCCATCTCGGCCTGCCGTTGCCGGCAGGCTCCAGCGGCCTACCCGCAGACATCGGGCGGGCAGCCCTCAAGCGTCTGCGCCGGGTCGTCATCTTGCGGTGACTGCCCTTGCTTGGCCTTGCTCCGGGTGGGGTTTACCGAGCCACCCCGGTCACCCGGGGTGCTGGTGGGCTCTTACCCCACCGTTTCACCCTTACCGTCCCCGTTGGGGGTCGGCGGTCTGTTTTCTGTGGCACTGTCCCGCGGGTCACCCCGGGTTGCCGTTAACAACCACCCTGCCCTGTGGAGTCCGGACGTTCCTCGGCGGCGGGCCGGAGCCCGCCGACGCGACCGCCCGGTCGACTCGTCCGTCGCGCTCCCATCCTAACGACGAGCGTGCCGCCGGTATTGCCGCCCCGCTTGAACAAGATCGCGCTGCTCAAGGGCGGTCCGGCGGATCTGCCCCGGGAGGCGGGCGCTAGCCTCGTGGGGCTATGGATCTCTCCCACGCCGCGCTGCTGCTCGCCGCCGGTCTCGCCGCTGGCACGGTAAACGCGGTGGCCGGTGGCGGTTCACTGATCACGTTCCCGGCGCTGATCGCGATCGGGTTGCCGCCGGTGCCGGCGAACGTGAGCAACTCCGTCGCCGTGTTCCCCGGGTACGTGGCGAGCGTGGCGGGCAGCCGCATGGACCTGCCGCGCCCCCGGGCGCTTGCCACGCTGGTGCCGACCACCATTGTCGGCACGATCGTCGGGGCGTTGCTGCTGCTGGCCACGCCGGCCCGCGCGTTCGAGCTGGTCGTACCCTTTCTGGTCCTCGGCGCGACAGCGGTCCTGGCCTTCCAGGACCCGCTGCGCCGGCTGGTCGGCCACCCCCGCGACCTGTCGCCGCGACAGCGGACGGTCGCGGTGCAGACGATGGTCGCGCTCGGCTCGGTGTACGGCGGATACTTCGGCGCGGCGCTCGGGGTGATGCTCGTCGCCGGCCTGGCGCTGGTGCTGGACGCGACGCTGGCGCGGGTGAGCGCCATCAAGAATTTGCTCTCCGCGATCGTGGGGCTCACGACGCTCGTGGTGTTCGCCCTGTTCGGCCCGTTGAACTGGGCGGCCGTCGCGGTGGTCGCGCCGGCCACCCTGATCGGGGGGTACGCGGGCGCCCGGCTGGTCCGTCGGCTGCCGCCGGTGGTGCTCAAGACGCTGATCGTGGTGTTCGGTACGACGATCGGCCTCTACCTGCTCTATCGCGCGCTGACCTGAGCGGCCCGACGCCAAGATCCGCACGGCTTTCCGGGAAACCGCCGTGTCAGCGTGAGCTGAAGCAGCGGTTTCCCGGTAAAGCGTGCGGATCTTGAAAACGAGCCCGGGTCAGTAGGCCTCGCCTACCGGTTCTTCGGCGGTGTTCTCGGCGCTCGCGGCGCTGCGGTTCCAGCGGGACCACAGCACCCGCTCGCCGTAGCCGGCGGCCATCACGTGGGCGAACGCCAGGTAGACAAGCACGCCGACGGCGAGAACCCCGAAGCCGACCCAGAAGGGCAGCGCCAGTGAGCGCTCGGCGAGCTTGCCGGAGATGATCGGCGCGGGCGCTGCGGCCCCCCAGCGGACCAGGTTGAACGCGCCGGTGGCGAGCCTGCGGTCGCTGGAGCCGAGGCCGAGCGCCAGGTCGGTGAGGTTGGCATTGGCCAGGCCCATGCAGAGGCCGGCGAGCACGAGCACCACGAGCGCCTCGGCGGTGCTGGTGGAGGTCGCGAAGAGGACCATGCAGACCAGCAGGCCGGCGATGGCCACGCCGACGGTCTGCACCGCGCCGATCCGGTGGGCCAGCCGGTGGCCGATCACCAGGATGCCGGTGGCCAGGCCGAGGCCCCAGCCGGTGAACGCGAGCCCCAGCGGGACGACGTCGAGGCCCAGGAAGAGCGGCGTGTAGCCGAGCACGACGAAGAACACGAAGTTGTACGCGGCGGTCACCACGCAGAGGGCGATGAACGCCGGTTTGCGGTAGGTGGCGAAGATCTGGCCGACGCGTACCGGAGCCTGCCGGTTGGTGGGTTCGCGCAGCTTGCGGGCGGCCACACCGAGGGCGAGGACCATGAACACGCCGCAGACGAAGAACGGCAGCCGCCAGGAGACCTGGCCGAGCAGGCCGCCGATCAGCGGGCCGACGGCGAAGCCGAGGCCGAGGGCTGTCTCGAAGAGGCCGACGACCCATTCCCGGTCGATGGCCAGGTTGACGAGCACCACCATGGCGGTGGCGAAGAACATCGCGTTGCCCAGCCCCCAGACGCCGCGCAGCACGGACAGCTGCACGATGTTGTCGCTGAACGAGGCGAGGATGGCGGCCAGCCCGACCACCGAGACACCGGCGATCAGCACCGGCTTGAAACCGAAGCGGCCGCTGGCGAGCGTCGCCGGGATCATGCCGAGGGCCATGACCGCGATGTACGCGGTGAACAGCAGCTCGACCTGCCAGGCGGTGACCCCGATCGCCTCGCCGATGGCCGGCAGGATCGGGTCGACGACGGCGATGCCGGCGATGGCGAGGAAGGCCACAAGTGTGGTGGCGTAGATGGCACTGCGGTTCGGTTCGGAACTCCGATCCACTCCGACTCCCCAAGTAGCTGTATCGTACAGGTAGTTATTCTGTATCATACAGCTATGAGCGACGACCACGAGAGCACCCTCGGCCACATCGAGACCGAGGTGGCCCTGCTGATGCGCTTCGGCGAGGCAACCCGGCGGGCCACCGGCACCGACGAGCACCGGGTGCTGGACCGGGCGGCGTACGTCATCCTGCGGCACCTGGACTCCGCCGGCCCGCAGAACGTCTCGGCCCTCGCCGCGCGGCTCAACCTGGACGGTTCGACGGTGACCCGGCAGGTCTCCGCCCTGCAGCGCGACGGCCTGATCGTCCGCGCCCCCGACCCGACGGACGGCCGGGGCACTGTCATCTCCCCCACCCCGGCCGGGCTACAGCGGATGGCAGCCGTGCAGGCCGCCCGGATCAGGCTCTACGGGGACATGCTGGCCGGCTGGAGCGCCGAGGACCGGGCCAGCCTGGCGACCCTGCTGGGCCGCCTCAACCACGCCCTGATAAACCGCAACCGCTGACCGCGCCGCCGCTGACCCGCGCCCCAGGCGGACCGTGCCCCAGGCAGGCCGTGCCCCAGGCGGGCCGCGCCCCAGGCGGGCCGTGCCTGATTCGTCGGCGACATCAGCTCCAAAGGGCCCGAACGAGGCCCGCCCGTCCCGGCGGCGGCTCGCCCGGACGTCAATCACGCCGCGCGGCCCGCCCAGGCCACACCGACGCGGCCCGCCTGGGCGTACGCGAGGTCAGGCGACCGGTTCGCGGGCCGAGTCGGCGTCGCGCTCGACGCCCGGGGTGACGCGGGGGTCGCCCTCGTCGGCGAAGTAGTCGTCAGGCGTGGTGCCGTCGACGCCCTCGGACACCCTGGTGGCCCGCAGGATCAGCGTCAGCAGGGCGGCGACCGCCAGGTTGACAAGCACCGCCACGATGCCCACGTAGATCGTCTTGGGCGTGTCGAAGCCGAACTTCTCCAACGGGAACGCGGAACCGCCGAAGTGCTTCTTCGTCGGGCTGGCCACCTGGTAGAGCATCCACATGCCGAGCCCCATGCCGGCGACCCAGCCGGCGATCAGGGCGGTCCGGTGGAACCACCGGGTGTAGAGGCCCAGCGCCACGGCCGGCAGCGTCTGGAGGATGATCACGCCGCCGATGAGCTGGAGGTCGATCGAGAACTGCGGGTCGAGGAACACGATGCAGGCCACGGCCCCGACCTTGACCACCAGCGAGGTGATCTTCGAGACGTTCGCCTCCTGCGCCGGGCTGGCGTCCCGCTTCAGATACTCCTTGTAGATGTTGCGGGTGAACAGGTTCGCCGCCGCGATCGACATGATCGCGGCCGGCACCAGCGCGCCGATGCCGATCGCCGCGTACGCGACGCCGGCGAACCAGTCCGGGAACTGCTTGTCGAACAGCAGCGGCACGATCGTGTTGTTGTCGACGCTGCCCGCCGACGCCCCCGGCAGCGGCTTCACCCCGGCCGCGATGGCCATGTAGCCGAGCAACGCGATCAGACCGAGCAGCAGGCTGTACGCCGGCAGCGCGGACATGTTGCGCTTGATCACGTCGCGGTTGCGGCTGGCCAGCACGCCGGTGATGCTGTGCGGGTAGAGGAACAGCGCCAGAGCCGAGCCGAACGCCAACGTGACGTACTGCAACTGGTTGTTGCCGTTGAGCAGGATGCCGTCGTTCGGGTTCGGTGACGCCTGGAACTTCGCGTCCGCGGCGTCGAAGATGTCACCCCAACCGCCGAGCTTGTACGGCAGGTAGATGACCGTCACCAGGATGACGACGTAGATCAGGCTGTCCTTGACGAACGCGATGAGCGCCGGTGCGCGCAGCCCCGACTGGTAGGTGTACGCGGCCAGGATGGCGAACGCGATGATGATCGGCAGGTGCCGGGCCAGGGTGCTCTCCCCCGTGACGCCCATCGTCTTCAGGACCGCCTCGATGCCCACAAGTTGCAGCGCGATGTAGGGCATCGTGGCCACGATGCCGGTGATCGCGATCAGCAGCGCCAGCACCGGCGAGTCGAACCGGGTACGGACGAAGTCGGCCGGGGTGACGAAGCCGTGCCGGTGCGAGACCGACCAGAGCCGGATCAGCACCAGGAAGACCAGCGGGTAGACGACGATCGTGTACGGCACGGCGAAGAACCCGGCCGCTCCGGCCCCGAACATCAGCGCCGGCACCGCCACGAAGGTGTACGCGGTGTAGAGGTCACCGCCGACCAGGAACCAGGTGATCCAGCCGCCGAAGCTGCGCCCGCCCAGCCCCCACTCGTCGAGGTGCGCCATGTCGGTCGGCCGCCGCCAGCGCGCGGCGACGAAGCCCATCGCGCTGACCAGCAGGAACAGCACGGAGAAGACGATGATCTCGGTGAGATGGTCGCGCCACATCAGCGGCCTCCCCGCTTCTTCGTCATCTGGTACACAAGCGTCGTGGTGGAGACGCCGAGCAGGATCCAGGCCAGTTGCAGCCAGTAGTAACGCGGGAACCCGAAGATCCGGGGCGCGTCGCTGTTGAAGAACGCCGGGATCAGCGGCACCAGGATGGGGAGAAAGAGCAACCAGTTCCAGGGACTGTGGTCCTTCGCCCGGGTCGGCGCCGTGGTGGGCGCCTCCGGTTCCGGTGCAGGCATCTGACACACCTCCGGGGAGTCGTGGCACGCGATGTAACGGCCGGAGGCTACGACTCTCTGACCGCCGTCACGATCAGCGCGTGGACGGCTCTGCGCCGAACGGCCGACCGGCTGCGCCGAACGGCGCGACCGGCCGGTCGGCCAGCTGGGTTGGGATGTGCCGGCTCAGAGGGCGGCGAGGTGCGCGGTGTCGTTGACCGTGCGTACCGCGATGCCGCCGTCGGGCCACATGTCGAGCACCGAGATGCCGGCCGCGTCCAGGAAGAGCCGGTGCAGGAAGGCGTCGCTGGCGGCGAGGGCGTCGCGCAGCGCAAGCTTGATCGGCGAGACGTGCGAGACGACCACCACGGTCTCCCCGGGGTACGCCTTCGGCAGCGCGCCGACGACCCGGTGCACACGTTCGGCGACCTGGGTGAACGACTCCCCACCGGGCGGGGCGATCCGTGGCGAGGCGAGCCAGGCGTCCATCTCCCCCGGCCACTGCTGGCGTACCTCGGCGAAGGTGCGCCCCTCCCACTGACCGAAGTCGCACTCGATCAGGTCGGCCTCGGTACGCACGGGCACGTCACCGATCGCCCCGGCGATCGCGGCGGCGGTGGCCGTACACCGGGAAAGGGGTGAGCTGAGCACGGCCGCGACGGACGGGGCCAGCGCGGCCACCCGGGCAGCGGTGGCGCGGGCCTGTGCCCGGCCGCGCTCGGAGAGCGGCACGTCGCCGCGGCCGGAGTAGCGGCCCTGCTCGGTGTACGCGGTCTCGCCGTGGCGCACGAGGATCAGGCGGGTGGCCGTGAAGCTCGGCCGGGGTTCCCAGGAGGCCGGCGCGGTCGCCGGGTCGCTGCCCGTCGAGGCGCCCCCGGTCGGGGCGCTGGCCGAGGCCGGTGCGCCGAGGGAGGCCGGCGGGGTGGGTCGGCCGGCGGCGGCGTCCATGGCGGCGTTGGCGAGCGCGTCGGCGTGCCGGTTCTGCTCGCGGGGGATCCAGGTGAAGCGGACCGCGTCGAAGCGGCCCACCAGGGTGGCCGCCTGGGCGGCGAGCGGACGCAGGCCGGGGTGCTTGATCTGCCACCGGCCGCACATCTGCTCGACCACCAGCTTGGAGTCCATCCGGACGTCCACCTCGGCGGCGTCCACGTCGGCGGCGGCCCGCAGACCGGCGATCAGCCCCTGGTACTCGGCGACGTTGTTGGTAGCCGTGCCCAGCGACTCGGAGCGCTCGGCGAGCACCTCGCCGGTCTCCGAGTCGCGCACCACCGCGCCGTAGCCGGCCGGCCCCGGATTGCCCCGGGACCCACCGTCGGCCTCGACGACGACCACGCGCGGCGCCACGACCTACAGGCCCGACTCGTTGGTACGGACCATGATCCGTCGGCAGTCCTCGCAGCGGACCACGTCGTCCGGGGCGGCCTTGCGGATGCGGGCCAGGTCGGCGCCGGAGAGGTCCAGCCGGCAGCCACCGCAGCGGCCGGCGGTGAGCAGGGCCGCGCCCAGCCCGGTGTCCGCGCGGATCTTGTCGTAGAGGGTGACCAGCTCGGCGGGGAGGTCGGCCGCGAGCGGCTGCCGGGCGCCCCGCTTGAACTCCTCCTCCTTGGCGATCTCGGCGAGCGCGTCGTCGCGGCGCTGCTCGGTGGCGGCGCGCTTCTCCCGGGCGTCGGCCAACCGCTGCTCCACGCCGTCCAGCACGCTCTGCGCGGTCTCGCGCTGCTCCATCAGCTCCAACTCGGCGTCCTCCAGGTCACCCTGGCGCCTGTTGAGCGAGGCCAGCTCGTGCTGGAGCGCCTCCAGCTCGCGGGCCGGACCGGTGCCGGCGGCGAGCCGGTTCTGGTCCTTCTCCTTGCGGGCCCGCACCTGCTCGACGTCCTTCTCCAGGCGGGCGATGTCCCGGTCCAGGTCGTCGACCGCGACCTGGGCGCGAACCCGCTCGTCCTCCAGCGACGACAGCTCCCGGGCCAGCGCCTCCAGTTCGGCCCGCTCCGGCAGCGACCGGCGGCGGTGCGCGAGCTGGGCGAGGTTGGTGTCGATCGCCTGAAGGTCGAGCAGGCGGCGCTGGACCTGGGGGTCAGCCTTCACGGTCGGGCTCCTTGTCGTCCACAACGGGTGCGGCGGCGTGCACGGTCCACGGGTCGGTGTCCAGGTCGGACACCAGCGTCTCGACGCCCGGCGCCTCTCGGAGGAGGGCGGCCAGGTCGTCCAGCCACGGTCGTTCGGTCGCCCAGTGAGCGGCGTCGATCAGGGCGGGACCATCGGCGGCGAGGTGCTCGCTGGCCGGATGGTGCCGCAGGTCGGAGGTGAGAAACGCGTCCACCCCGGCGGCGGTCGCGGCGCCGAGGAAGCTGTCCCCCGACCCGCCGCTGACGGCGAGGGTACGAACCATACGCCCGGGATCCCCCGCGGCGCGAACTCCCCAGGACGTGACGGGGAGCACGGCGGCGGCGTGCCGGGTCA
Source organism: Micromonospora sp. NPDC049275 (assembly GCF_043197115.1). NCBI lineage: Bacteria > Bacillati > Actinomycetota > Actinomycetes > Micromonosporales > Micromonosporaceae > Micromonospora > Micromonospora sp. NPDC049275. Next base: position 245,449 of record NZ_JBICSN010000005.1, on the reverse strand, counting down.
GCTCGGCGAGTGTCATCGGACGGGGCAGCTCCCCGATCCGGCCGATGCCCCGGTCGTCGCCATGGGCGGGCGAGCCGGTCGCCGGTCGCTGCAACGGACGCAGCCCGGTCAGGCCGAACCGGGCGGCGAGGGCGTCGGAGACGCCGGGGGACGCCACGTCGGCGTTGGTGTGCGCCACGTAGAGCGCCACGCCGGCCCGGATGAGCTGGTGGACGATCCGCCCCTTGACTGTCGTCGGGGCGACCGACGAGACCCCCCGCAGCAGCAGCGGGTGATGCGCGACGATCATGTCCGCGCCGACGGCGAGCGCCTCGGCGACCGTCTCGGGAACCACGTCGACCACGCAGAGCACCCGCCGGACCGGGGCGCTCGGCTCGCCGAGCACCAGGCCGACGCGGTCCCATTCCTCGGCCCAGCTCGGCGGGTAGCGCCGTTCCAACTCGGCGACGACGTCCGTCACCGTGGCTGTGGATGCGCTGATGCTCACGGCGGGCCAGCTTACCGGCGCGGGGAGCTTCGGGCGGCGACGCCCGGCCCGACCGCGCCGGTCCGTCGAGCCGGCCGAGGCGACCGCCGGACGCTCAGGCGGCCCGGTACGCGACGGTCCGCAGCGCGGCCAGCGGCATCTGCCAGGGGAACGCGTGCAGATGTTGTTCACCCGTTCCGGGCGGGTGCAGGGCGACCACATGGTCACCGAAGAGCACCGTGACGCCCCAGTCGGCCAGCCGGGCCACGCCGGCCCGGAACGCCGGGTGGGCGGCCATCGCGACATTCGTGTACGGCACCGCGACGATCGGAACGCCCTTGCCCTGTGCCTCGACGAGCAACCCGAGAGCGAGGGTGTCGGCGATGCCGGCGGCCCACTTGTTCACCGTGTTCACTGTCGCCGGGCAGACGATCATGGCGTCGGCCGGCGGCAGCACGTCCGGGTCACCGGGTTTCTTGTAGTGCGTCCGCACCGGGTGGCCGGTCTGCCGCACCAGGGCCGGCTGGTCGACGAACTTGGCGCCGTCCGGCGTGGTGATCACGCAGACGTCCCAGTCGTCCGACTGGGCCAGGTCGACCAGACGACCGACGTGGCGGGCCAGCGGCGAACCGCAGGCGATGACGTAGAGCACCGCACGGCGCTCGCTGGTGCGTGGTGCGCCGGTCACCAAGCCGGCTCCGCGCTCATACCCCTACTCCCATGTGCTCAGCCAACTCCGCTATCGGAGAAGGCGGCGCACCACGTGTGCGACGTAGGACGTCCGACATCACCTCGTGCGCGATGGGCCGGCAGCGGATCTCCGACGGCGCGAGCCGGTCGCCGAGCAGCAACATCTCGCCGGCGTTCGCCACGTCGCCGATCTGGGCGTACCCCCGGGCGATGTCGAGCAGGTGGTGGGCGCGGCGCTCGGGCAGCAACGCGTTGAAGGCGGGCTCCACGATGCGTACGTGCACCTCGACGGCGCGGCCCCCGTCTCCCAACTCGACGGCGGCGGCGGCCCGGTGCAGCTCGACGTTCGTCGGGCCGAACGAGGTCCAGTAGTGGTTGTGGTCCCCGCCGAGCAGCGTGGCGGCCTCCTGCGCACAGTTGATCAGGTCGTCGACGCTTGCCGAGTCGCCGATCCGGGACGCGGCCATCGCCCCCTGCAACAGCAGCATCCCGTAGACGGACAGCCGGGCCGGGGAGACCTCGTTGCTGCCGCCCGGCGCCAGCCGGTTGGCGATCTGGACGTTCAGCTCCAGCGCCGGTCGGGCCCGGCCCATGGCGACCAGGGCGTTGCAGACCCGGGTGGTGGCGATGCCTGCCAGCAGCGGGTCGTCGGCCCGCTGGGCCACCGCCATCGACCGGTCGGCGGCCAGCCAGGCCAGCTCGAACTCGCCGAGCTTGCGCAGCACCGACGAGGCGATCTGGTACACCTGCCCGAGCAGGTGGGCCGCCTCCGGCGCCTGCGTTCCCCCGTAGGCGGCGTCGGCCGCCTGAGCGTCGCGCAGCAGCTTCGGCAGCGCCCGGGTGAGCATCCCGTAGCGGCCGTACTGGTAGGTGAGCCAGGCGTGGTTGACGGCCTTGCGCATGTCGTCGAGCGGAGGGGGGTACGGCACGGCGTCGAAGTAGGCGCTCATCGAGTCGTACCGCTCCAGGGCCGCCCGGATCTCCTGCACCTCGACCTGGTCGATGCAGTTCAACCCGTCGGTACGCCGCTCCGGGTCCCGGCCCATCAGCAACTGCACGTCCATCTGGAGGATGTCGGCGATCTCGTAGAGGACGGAGAACTTGTCCAGCCGGCGGACGCCCCGCTCGACCTTGTCCACCCAGCTCTTCGACTTGCCCAGGCGGTCGGCGAAGACCTGCTGCGACATCTTGCGGCGCCCCCGCCAGTAGGCCACTCGCCGCCCAATGGGTAGCTCGTCCATCTCCCCATCCCTCCCCTGCCGTCGCCACCCATCGGGTGCCGACGATGTCCGCGGGTGCGGCGATCAGTCGTCCGTCTTGAAGTTTTCGCTGGTCGCACAGCCTGTACGTCAGTCGGACAGCCAGTCCTCGTAACTTTCGTGCAAGTTGCACGAGCCGTTCGTCAACCTCAACGATCGTGGGTTACGGCAGTGACGGTGCTCGACATGCGACCTGGCGTTCGCCGGGCCCAACGAGGGGAGATGGCACACATGTGGGGGAACGTCGTACCGCGCGTCGCCGAACTGTCGCCGCTGGAACGCGTCCGGCTGCGCCGGGTCGCCATCCGGTACGCCGTACACGGCTGGGAGGTGACGCCCGGCGCCTGCCTCGCCCGCAGCAGGTTCGTGTGCGGTCGGGCCGGCTGCCCCACTGTGGGTTGCCACCCCGCCCTGGAGAACTGGGAGCTGGCCGCCACCACCGACCCGGCCCGGGTGGCCACCTGGTGGCGCACCCGCCCGCACGGTGTGCTGCTGCCCACCGGACGGACCTTCGACGTGCTGGAGGTGCCGGCCCACCTCGGCCGGCACGTGCTCGACGCCGTGCAGGTCCACCCGGCCGGCACCGGCGTACGCGGACCCGTGCTCGTCACGCCCACCGGCCGGTGGATGTTCCTGGTCCGTCCCGGCGACCCGCTCCGACCGGAGTTGGAGCACTGCTTCCACGTCGTCCGGCACGGGCCGGGCTCGTGGATCCCGGCGCCGCCCACCCGGCTGCCCGAGGGGACCGTCCGCTGGGCGGTCGCCCCGGAGCAGGCCCGCTGGCAGCTCCCCGACTCCTACCTGGTGCAGAACACCCTGATCGAGGCGCTGCGGGCCAGCGGGGTGACGCTCGCACCCGACCTGCTCCCCGGTCACCTGCCGCTGCCTCGCCGGGGTAGGTGACCCGGCCCCGGCCGACGATTCGATCCGGTGGCCGACAGCGTCGCCGGGCGGCCGGCGCTCGTTGAGCAGGTGACCGCGCGAACGCGCGCCACGAACGGGGGAACGATGTCCACACACGACAGGTCGCCGTATCCCGGCGGCACCGAACCGCCCCGTCGCAGCCACCCGCGGCACCGTTGGGCGGGCACCCGCCCGGCCGGCTCGCGCCCCGGGCGGCCCCGCCCCACCGGCACCCGTCCCGCCGGCACCCATCGTCCGCTGCGCTAGACCGTCAGCGGGAGCGCGGTGGAGTGGAACTGGCGGGCGTCGTCGGTGACGACCGCGTGCGTGTGGTCGCCGAGACGGTCCAGCCAGCCGATTCCCGCCGCCCCCATGGCCAGGGCTGCGGTGGCGTAGGCGTCGGCGACGCCGAGGTCGCTGCCGACCACGGTCACCGAGCGCAGCCCGCTGGCCGGCGCGCCCCGGCGAGGGTCCAGCACGTGCCGGCCCCGCTCGTACACGCCGGAGGTGGCCACGGCCAGGTCGGTGCCGGCCAGCACCAGACACGTCGCCATCGCGTCCCAGGGGTGCCGGATGCCGATCCGCCACGGCTCGCCGGCCGGCGAGAAGCCACGCACGCGTACGTCGCCGCCGGCGTTGACGCAGTGGTTCGCCGCTCCGGCGGCGAGCAGCCGGTCGGAGGCGACCTGCGCCGCCCAGCCCTTCACGAACCCGGACGGGTCGAGCCGTCCGGTGGCGTACGCGTCGAAGAACCCGTCGGTGGCGCCCCACAGGTCGGCGCACGCCTCCAGCACGAAGCGCAGGTCCGTCGACGCCTCGGAGAGCAGCACCTCGCCCCGGTCGAAGCGGCACACCTCGCTGTCCGCCTTGTACGTGCTGAACCGGGCGTCGACCTCGCGCATCCAGGCGAAGACGTCGTCGGCCAGCTCGTGCAGCCGCGCGGGGGGCAGGTCGTCGGCGAGGTCCAGGGTGATCGCCGTACCCATGATCTGCTCGACCCGGCACAGGCCGGGTCGGATCATCGCCGCCGGCACGTCAGAACGCCTGCTCGATCGCGGCCCGCAGTGACTGCTTGTACGAGTTGCTGGTCTCGGTGGCGCCGGAGACGGTGTTGAGGTTGGCGCTCTGCTTCTGCACCACCTCACCGCCGGAGCCGTTGTACATGGTCCGGACGTCGCCGCTGTGGATGTCGGACTCTCCACCGCTGGGCAGCTGCAACGTCACCACGTCGACGATCTTGTTGCCGGAGACCACGATCTGCACCTGCACGTACCCGTACTCGTTCTTCACTTCCGATCCGGTCACCCGGCGGGTTGTCGACTGGGGCGCCTTGGTGGTGGTGCGCGGCGCGCTCGGGGCCTTCGCGGTGGTCTTCGTGCCCGACGGCCGCGCGGTGGTCCTGGTCGGCTTGGGCGACGACGACGGCGGGCCGGCGGCCACCGACGGCTTCGGCGCGGCGCCCGTCGGGTCGACGGCCGGGTCGGCGCTCGGGTCGACGTTCTGCGGGGTCGGGTTGACCGGCTGCGCGGTGGGCAGGTTCTGGGCGACCTGGGTGGTGCCCGGCGAGCCCTTGAGCACCACCAGGGCGGTGGTGCTGGCGGCCAGACCGGTGATCGCGAACAACGCGCGACGCATGCGATGCCTTCCTACAGCTCGAACGTGGCCAGGTGGATCTGCCGGCGGGGCACGCCGGCACGGCGCAGCGCGCGCACCGACTGCTCCACCAGCCCGGGCGGCCCGCACAGGTAGACGTCGCGCCGGGCCACGTCGGGCACCAGTTGGCGCAGCCCGTCCGGGCTCATGAGCTGGCGGGGACCGGGGTCGTCGCGGGAGCCGATGACGTACCAGATCGACGTGTCGCGTTCCTGGGCCAGCCAGTCCAGTTCCCGGCTGAGCAGCACGTCGGCAGGCGTACGGGCCCGGTAGATCAGGGCGGCGCCCGGCGGCAGCTCCTCCAGCATGGCCCGGATGGGCGTGATGCCGCTGCCGCCGGCGATCAGCAGCGCCCGCTCGCGCACCCGGTGCGCCGCGGTGAAGGTGCCCGACGGGCCGTGGGCCCAGACCCGGGTTCCCGGGTCGAGGTCGCGCAGGTCGGCGGTGTGCCGGCCGACGACCTTGACGGTGAGCCGCAGCCAGCGGCCGTTGGCGGCGGCGGAGACGGAGAACGGGTGCGACTGCCACCAACTGCCGGGGGTGAGGAAGCGCCAGCGGAAGTACTGCCCACCGAGCATCTCCAGCCGGCCCAGCCGATCCCCGGTGAGGTAGATGGAGACCGTGTCCGGGCTCTCCGCGACCACGTCGGCGACCCGCAGCCGATGACGCATGTTGAACGCCAGCGGCGCGATCACCCGGCCCCAGAGCAGGGCGGCGACCACCAGCAGGTACAGGGCGATCCAGCCGGTCCGCACCGGGCCCGGCTTGTAGAGCTGCGCGCCGTGGCTGAACTGGTGCCCGTAGCCGAGCAGCAGCACCAGGTAGCTCGACCGGTGCAGCAGGTGCCACACCTCGTAGGGCAGCGCCCGACGGATCGCCCGGATGCTGCTGAAGCCGACCACGAGCATGATGCCGGCGGCGACGAAGGCCGAGAGCATGTCCTCGTAGTCGCCGAGCAGCGTGCCCACCTCGGCGAAGATCGAGTGGTTCCGCAGGTCGGCGTACCCGACGAGGATCAGCGACACGTGCGACAACACGGCGACCAGCAGCGTCGCGCCGATGTCGCGGTGCCAGCGGGCGAGCTGCTCGCCGCCGATCCACCGCTCCAGCACCGACAGACGGCTCATCATGAGCACCTGCACGAGCAGCAGGTAGCCGGCGATCAGGCCGGTGATCCGGCCGGCCGCGGTGACGGTGGCCGCGGTGGTCGGCAGCGAGCCGGCGGCCGTGCCCAGCCACCAGGGCAGCACGCTGGCGACCAGCCCGACCAGGAGCAGCGCGGCCAGCAGCCGCCGGCCGCCGGGTCCGCGCCGGGCCGGAATCTGCGGGGGTACGGGTGCAGCCGACCGGCCGCCGTGCCGGGACGAGGTCCCGGTGCGGCGGCCGGCGGCGTGGGTGTGCGAATGCGTCACGCGTACAGCTTCATCGGCTTGTAGGCCCGGTCGCTGCCGGGGAAGAGCATCTTCTCCACCTGCGCGTTGGTCAGGCCGAACCGGCCCTGCGCCACCGAGCCGTACACGTTGAACATGTTGTTGTACTCCGGCACGTCGCCGGAGTCCAACTTGTCCAGGCCGTTCCAGGTGCCCAGCAGAGAGCTGGCCAGCTTCTTGCCGGAGAGCACGGTGACCACGCCGCCGTGCCCGTGGTCGGTGCCGCCCTTGTTGGAGCTGACCCGCCGGCCGAACTCGCTGGACACCATGATCGTCACGTCGGCGGCCTGCGGGCCGAGGTCGGTGAAGAAGGCGGCCATCGCGCTGGCCAGCTCGCCCAGTCGGCGGTGCAGCTGACCGCCCTCCTGGGTGCCCTGGTTCTCGTGGGTGTCGTAGCCACCCATCCCGACGGTGGCGACCCGGACGTTGGCGCCGCCCTTGATGAGCTGGGCGAGCTGCTGGAAGGCGTTGCCGATGCCCTCGTACTTGACACCCGCGGCGGGCTGGTACGGCTTGGCGGCGAGCCTCTGCGCGGTGGCGAGCGCGCCCATGCCGTCCTGCACGGCCTCCTCGACCGGGTGGTTGATCCCGGTGAAGAGCCCCTTGATCGCCTTCTCGGTGGCGGCACGGAACTTGTCGTCGCCGTTGAGCCGCAGCGAGCCGACGCTGTTCAGCGACAGCGCGCCGTTGTTGCCGACGAGCGAGCGGGGCAGCGTGCTGCCGATGCCGACGCCACGGAAGGCGGTGCCCGTGCCGAGGTGGTCGACCAGGTTGTCCAGCCAGCCCCGACCGCCGGTCTCGTGCGGCAGACCGCCCAGGTTGCAGGCGTCCGCGGCCTGGAAGTGGCTACGGGACAGCCGCTCGTCCGAAACCGCCGGGATGAAGCCCAACTGACCGGCCTTGAGGTACTGCTCCAGCGGCTTGAACGCACTGGTCAGCTTGAAGCCGCGGGCCAGGGCCAGCGAGTCGTTGCCGAGCAGCAGCTCGGGCCGGCCCTTGGTCAGTGCCGGGTCGCTGTCCGGTGCGACGAGGCTCAGCCCGTCCAGCCCGCCGTAGAGGAAGACGTGGATCAGGGTGCCGGTCTTGGTCGCCGCGAACGACGCCGAGGTGGTGACGAACTGGGCCGTGGCCAGCGCGGTGGCGGTGGCCGCGGCACCGGCGACGAAGGTCCGCCGGGTGACACCGCGACCGTCCTGCTGGGCCTCCTCCAGATCCTCCAGGGTCCGGTAGCGGTCGGCCTCGGCGGCCTGCTCGGCGGCGACGATGTCGGCCTCGGCGCGCAGCAGGGCCTCGGTCGGGTTGTCGGCCAGCCGCCCCAGGTCGGGGCATTCGGGGTGCAGGGGGAAAGAGTTGTACACAGTCTTCTCCATCGGGTGCCTCACCGGAGGTGGTGCTGGGGGGACGCGAGGATCGCCCGCGCGACGGCGGTGATGGCCCCGTTGAACGTGGCATCGACCTTGGTGGTCGCCGAGACGCCGGCGACGCCGAGGATCAGGTTCTTCTCCCGGGCGGTGAGCTTCTGGTGGACCAGCCGCTGGGCGAGCGCGTCCACGTACGCCCCGGCGGTGGCCGGCGGCTTGGCGACCAGCTTCTCCGGCGCCGTGTACGTGAAGGAGGTGCGGTAGCCGGCAATGATCTCGCCGGCCTCGTTCCAGCCGTTGACCATCGTGCCGGCCGAGGTCCACGCGACGTAGACGTCGGGGTAGCCGTCCGGGGTGGGCTGACCCATCGGGTACTGGCCCAGCTCGCGCAGCTTGTCGTGGATCTGCCGCAGGCCCCGGGCGAACGGGGTGCGCTTGTTGTCGCCGTTGTCGTTCTTCGCCGACGCCTCCGGCGAGACGCCCAGGATGCGGTACGTGGCCACCAGGTACTCCATCGGCCGGCGCACCTTCTGGCCCACCGCCGCCCAGAACTCCGAGGAGCTGAACAGCGCCATCAGCACCGGCTTGATCAAGCCGTTGTTGCTGGTGTAGATCTTGGCCAGCCGGTCCACGAGGGACTTCGGCGGGGTGTCCGAGACGAACCGGGTCGCGAGGCTCTGCGCCACGTACTTCGCGGTGGAGGGGTGCATCGCGATGTAGGTGATGTACTTGTCGATCGCCGCGTCCACGGCGGCGATCTCCTTGGCCGTCGGGTTGTTGACGTCCTTGATGCCGAACGTGTTGGCGTGGGTGAAGCCGAGGATCTTCACCTTGCCCATGTAGTGCTGGTTGACGCGCAGGACGTACTGGCCCTTGTCGTCGACGCCACGGCCGGTCTGCAGCATGGCGGCCTGCCGGACGTCGCCCTCCTTGTAGCCGCCGTCGACGCCCACCGAGTACAGCTCCAGGTTCTCCCGGGCGAGGTTCTCGTTGATGGCGTCCTTGCGGGAGTCCTTCTGGTTCAGGTAGATCAGCAGCGCGGGGTGCTTGTTCGCCGCGACGAGCATCTCGGGGTAGCTGCCCAGCGCGTGCTTGCGCACCACGTCCTTGTCGAACGAGGTGCGGTACACCTCGCCGCCGTCGAAGTCGGCGGCGACGTGCAGGAAGTCGTTCCAGAAGTCGACCATCACCTCGAACAGCTGGCGCTTCGACCAGATCTGCCGGGCCAGGGTGGCGTCGACGACCTCGCGCTCCGGCTGGGCGCCCTGCTCGTTGAGCTTGTCCCGCTGGGTCCGCAGCTGCTGCACCGAGAGCGTCTGGGTGGGCAGCTCGGCGAGCTTCAGCTCGGCCTTGGTCGGCTCGATCTTGTCCGGGTCGAGCTGCCCGCGGAGCCAGGCGTCGATGCCCTGCTTCTTGATGTCGGAGACCACGGCGGGGGTCGCGCCGAAGGTGGTCCGCCGGGCCAGGTGCAGGATCGGGTCCTTGGCGAGCACCGTCTTGACCGTCACCTTGGTCTCCGCGGCGGCCGCGGCCGGGCCGGAGAAGGTCCGGCCACCGCTGGGCGCGTTCTTCTTCAGCGCCTCGCCGGCCCGGGAGCCCATGTAGCTCTCGTTCTGCTCGGTGTAGGTACGCACCGTGCTGGGCTGCTGGCCGCTGGGACGCGCCGCGGTCCCGTCGGTGACCGTGCTGCCCGTCGCGTCGCCCGCGGCCGCCTCGTCACCGAAGAGGCTGCGGAACTGCGGCGTCATGGCCAGCGCCGCGCCACCGGCCACGACGGCGGCGGTGCCACCGAGCGCGACCATGGCCTTGCGTCGGCCGACCTTGCGGCCCGGCTCGTCGTCATCGTCCAGGGTGGGCAGTCCGGCGCCGGCCGGACGTGCCGGGGCCGGGCGGCCCAGACCCTCCGGGCCTACCCACTGCGGCCCACGCGGGGCGGGGGCGGGCTGTCCGGCGTGCGCGTACCCGTCGCCGTACTGCTCGCGCGGGTCGCCCTGGGCCGGGTAGCCGCCCTGGTAGGGGTGGGGCGAGTCGTATCCGTACGACGCGGTGGGGTCGCCGTAGCTGTCCGAGGTGTGGTGCTGGCGTCCGTCCCAGCCGCGGTCGTCCCGCGGTCGACGTGGTGGCACATTCTGGTCGGCCATGTACCAATCCCGATTTCTGATGAGCGCCGGAAGCTGCGACCGAGCGGGTGCGGCAGGTGCGGCGACTGTTGCCTGAGGGGGTTGCTACGGCAAGGTAACCAAGCGCTCAGGTGCCTTCAAGGTGGGCCGAACACGCCGGTGAGGGCACTTAAGACAGCCCTCACCACCGCGTACGTGGCCAGGCGGTGATCGGGGTCGGGCTCCGACCTTCCCAGCAGGGCGGACGTGCGGCAGCCGGGTACGGATCGGACCGCGCCGCCGTACCCGACACGTTCCGCGCCGTTCACCACCACAGGCAAACTTAAGGCTCAGCTAAGCCGTACGTGAAGTGTCCTCACGCTGGGGAAAAGTAGGAGGAGCGCGCGAGCGTGAGCCGCCGCCGCAGCGGGTATGCCGCCGAACCGCTGAACGCGTGAGGGGAAGGCAGCGCCATGCTCAGCAAAGAGGATCAGCGCAGGTTCGACCAGATCACCCGTCAGCTCCGGGAGAGTGACCCGGCCTTCTTCGCCCGGCTGGACCACCGGGTCCGAGCCCGCAGGGGCCGCTACCTGATGTTGTTGACCATCGTGCTGTGGGCGTCGCTCCCGGCGATGGCCGTGTTCGCCGGCCGGCTGGCCGGGGCGATCTGCGCGGTGGTGCTGGTGGCCAACGCGGCGATCATGTGGCGGTTCCGCCGCCGGTGGACGTGACGGCTCACCCCGGGCCGAAGGCCCGGTACGCGCGACGCAGCCGTTCCAGCAGGCCCGGCCCACCGATGGCCGGCGCCGGCGGACCGAGCTGGCGCAGCAGGAGATCCGGCCCGGTCGCCAGTCGGGGCGGCCGGTCGGGAAGCGGCACCGGTGCCGCCCAGAAGCGGTCCACCGCCTCCGCGAGGGGGGTGGCCGCCAGCCCGGCGAGCGCCCGGGCCGCACCGACCGGCGGCAGCACGTCCACGGCGTCCACAACCGACGGAACCGCGTCCGGCGTGGACGGTCCGGGAGGCACGGTCGCGCCGGTGGCCTCGGCCCGGCGGGCGCGCAACCCGTCGAGCAGGTCCGCGCGGGAGCGGCCACGCCAGTGCAGCAGCTCGAACGGGTCCGCGTCGAACGCCTCGGCGAGCAGATAGAACGTGGCCGCGAGGTGCTTGCACGGCACCGCGAAGTCGGGGCAGTTGCAGCGCTGGGTCAGCTCGTCCACGGCGGCCGGGAACAGCGGGGCGCCCGCCGCCACGAACAGCTCCTCCAGCTCGTCGGGCAGGTCCCCGGCGAGCAGGCGGGCGCTGAAGAACGCCTGCCCGGCCAGCTCGTCCTCGATCCGGGTCCAGAGCGCGGCCGGGAACGCCGCCAGCGCGATGGACACCTCGTACGGGCGGGGTCGCGAGCCCTGCACCTGGGCGGTGACCCGACCCGGCGCGATGTCCAGCCGGAGCACCTGACCGGCCCGCGCGTACGACCGGCCCCGGGTCAGCCGGGTGCCGAGCGCGAACGACTCCAGCACCTCCAGGAAGCGCCGGGACCACCAGGACCGGCCGATAGCGCCCCGGGCGCTGCGTGCCCGCAGTCCGCCGTCGACCTTGCGGGGACGGCCGTAGTCGGCGAAACGGTCGGTGCTCATCACTCCACCACCGCCCCGGCCTCCAGGGCGAACAGGTCCCGCAACTGACCCGTGGACAGCTCGGTGATCCACTGTTCGCCGGTGCCCACCACCCGCTGGGCGAGGGCGCGCTTGTCGGCGATCATCGCGGCGACCTTCTCCTCCACGGTGCCGGCGCAGACGAACTTGCGGACCTGCACCCGCCGGCGCTGCCCGATCCGGAACGCCCGGTCGGTGGCCTGGTCCTCGACCGCCGGGTTCCACCACCGGTCCACGTGCACCACGTGGTTCGCGGCGGTCAGGGTGAGCCCGGTGCCACCGGCCTTGAGGGAGAGGACGAACAGCGGCGGCCCGTCCGCCGACTGGAAGCGCTGCACCAGGGCGTCCCGCTCGGCCTTGCCGAGCCCACCGTGCAGGAACAGCACCTCCCGGCCGAACCGCGCCGACAGGTGACCGCGCAACATCGCGCCGAACTCCGCGTACTGGGTGAACAGCAACGCCCGCTCCCCCGCCGCAAGCACCTCCTCCAGGATCTCGGTGAGCCGGGAGAGCTTGCCGGAGCGCCCCTCCAGCGCCGAGCCGTCGCGCAGCAGCTGGGCGGGGTGGTTGCAGACCTGCTTGAGCCGGGTCATCGTGGCCAGCACCAGCCCGCGTCGCTCGATGCCGTCGCTGGTCTCGATCCGGGCCAGCATGTCGTCGACGACCACCCGGTACAGGGCGGCCTGCTCGGCGGTGAGGTTGCAGAGCACCTCCATCTCCAGCTTCTCCGGCAGGTCGGAGATGATGGACGAGTCGGTCTTGAGCCGGCGCAGCACGAACGGGCCGGTGATCCGGCGCAGCCGCTCGGCGGCCTCGGCGTCGCCGTGACGCTCGATCGGCTCGGCGAACCGCTTGCGGAACGTCGCCGCCGGGCCGAGCAGCCCCGGATTGGCGAACTGCATGATCGACCACAGGTCCGCGAGCCGGTTCTCCACTGGCGTACCGGTCACCGCCACCCGCTGCCGGGCCGGCAGCGCGCGGACCGCCTCGGCCTGCCGGGTGGAGGCGTTCTTGATCGCCTGCGCCTCGTCCACCACCACCCGGTGCCAGTCGATGCCGGCCAGGTCCACGGCATCGCGCGCGGCCACCGAGTAGGTGGTGAGGACCAGGTCCGCGCCGTGTGCGGCAGTCGTGAACTCCGCCCCCCGCGCCCGCTCCGCCCCATGGTGTACGTGCACCCGCAGCCCCGGGGTGAACCGGGCGGCCTCCCGCTGCCAGTTGCCGACAAGCGACATCGGACAGACCAGCAGGGTCGGCCCCGCCTCCGGCGGATCCCCGGCGAGCAGCGCCAGCAACTGCACCGTCTTGCCCAACCCCATGTCGTCGGCGAGCACCCCGCCCAGGCCGAGTGACCGCAGGAACGCCAGCCAGGCCAGACCCCGCCGCTGGTACGGCCGCAGCGTCCCCTGGAAACCGGGCGGCGGGTCCAGCGGCGTGAGCCGGCGCTCGACGGCACCGGCGAGCAGGTCGCCCAACGCCCCGTCGGCGGTCACCTCCAGCACCGGCAACGCCTCGGTGTCGTCGCCGTCGGCGAGCCCGAGGCGTAACAGGTCGGCGACGCTCAATTCGCCCGTCGAGCGGAGCAGGCGCAGGCCGGCCGCGAGCCGACCGGGGTTCAGCTCCACCCACCGGCCACGCAGTCGTACCAGCGGGGTCTTCAGCTCGGCCAGCGCCGCCAACTCGTCGGCGGACAGCGGCTGGTCGCCGAGCGCGATCTCCCAGCGGTAGTCGACGAGCGCGTCCAATCCGACGCCGGCCTCGGTACCGGCCACCGTGCCGGGCGCGGTCCGGCTGCGGGCGCGCAGCCGGGCGCCGAGCCGCGCCGACGGGCGCTGCCACCAGGAGGGCAGCAGCACTCCGAAGCCGGCGGCGTGCAGCACGGGCGCGCCCTCGCTGAGGAACCGGTGCGCGCCCTCGACGTCCAGCTCCATCGCCTCGGGCGCGGCGGTGCGCAGCGCGGCGTCCAGGTCGGGCCAGAGCCGGCTGGCCCGACCCAGCTCGGCGAGCAGGGTCTCCTGCGGGCTGGCCGTCCGGTCGGCGAGTCCGTCGACCGTGTGCGCCCGCCACACCTCCGCGGCGTCGATGTGCAGGCCCGGCTCGTCGGCCGCCTGCAACCCGAACTCCAGCCGCCACCGCGCGCCGACGACCGGGGACTCCCCGACGAGGCCGACCTCCGCCGTCCCGGCCGGGTCGCCGGGCACCGGGCGGGTGGCCAGGATCGGCTCGGTGACCTCGTCGGGGGCCGGCTCGACCAGGCGGAAGCTGGCCCGGACCGCGCCGCCCGCCGCGTCCCGCTGCCAGTCGTCCAGCTCGGCGCGGAGGATGTTCAGTGCCGCCTGGTCGACAGTGAAGTCGCGGCGAGGGCCGGCGAGCGCGGCCAGCCAGGCGGGTGCGGGCCCAGCGGGGCGCACTCCTCGGGCCAGGGTCGTGGTCGCGAGGGCCGCCCGGGCGGCGGCGTCGGTGAGTGCGTCGAGCGCGTCCGCGACAAGCGCCGCGGCCGTCAACTCGGACCCGTCCGGATCGTCGGACCCCGAGGTGGCGAAGGCGGGGGCCGGGGCCGCGCCAGCGCCTCGGGCGGGCGGGACAGCGGCGGCCGGAACAGCGGCGACGAGGGACGCGCCGGCCGTGGAGGCCGCGGACGCGCCGGCCGTGGACACGCCGGCCGTGGCCGTGGAGGCCGTGGCCGTGGATACGCCGGCCGTGGCCGTGGAGGCCGTGGCCGTGGACGCGCCGGCCGTGGACGCCGTCGCTGCTCGGGCGGCGGGTGGCAGGGCCAGTGCCAATGACCGCGCCCAGCCGGCGTCGGTGCCGGTCAGCAGCGGCCGCCAGACCGCCCGCGCCGGCACCTGCGCTTGCGTCGGCACCTGCATCGGCGCCTGCATGTGCGTCGACAGCAGCGCTTGCGCGTCCGGCGACGGGGCGTCGGCCGTCGGCTCGACCGCGGCGGCACCCGGGGTCTGGGTGCCGGCCGTTGTGACGCCGGGAAGGACGCGGCCTCTGCTCACCAGGTCGACGGCGAAGTCGGCAAGCTCGGCGAGGTGGCGCAGGGTCGCCCCGGGCACCGCCGGGAGGTCGTCCAGGGCACGCAGGAGAGGTAGGGCGTCGTCTGGGGCGTACACCAGGGTGGGCACCCGCCACGCGGCCAGGGTGAGCCGGCTGCGGGCCGGGGGCGCGACGGTGGTCCGGATCAGTTCGGGTGAGTCGGTCGGTGCACCCGCCCGGGTGGGCAGGGTGAGCAGCGCGGTGGCCGGGCGGGCCGGTTCGGCGGCGTCGGCGAGGGCCGCGACCAGGTCGGCGTGCCCGGCGGCGAAGGGGTGCGGGCGTTCCCGGGGTGGCCGGCCGGAGCGGGCGGCGGGCGGCGGCGCGGCGCTGTCCTCGGCCCAGACGGCGAGGCCGGCGGTCGAGCCAGAGCCGGGCAACCACAGCCCGTGGATGACCAGCACCTACTCCCCCTCGTCGCCGCCCGCGCCCAGGATAGGCGGCCGCGCGGCGGCCCCGGCGCACCCCTCGCGCGATCGTGCGGTTCCGGTCGACGTTGTGCGCTGCATGCCCGTTATGCCCGTCATCGAAAGTGCAAGATCGGCGAGGGGACGCATGGGCTAGCGTCGACGCGTGGAGGATCTGCTGGTTGTTGGCGGGCTTGGGGTGGACGTGCGGGTCCGGGTGCCCGCGCTGCCGCTGCCGGCCGCCGACTCGCACACCGTCGAGCCGATCGAGCTGCGGATCGGCAACACCGGCGCCGGGGTGGCGCTGGCCGCTCGGGCGCTCGGCCTGCGGGTACGGGTGGTCGACACCCTCGGCGCGGACCCAGCCGGCGATCTGGTCCGGGCGGCGCTGACCCGGGCCGGGGTGCCGGCGGTGCTGGCGCGGGACCGCAGTGGCACCCGACGGTCGGTGAACCTGGTGGACCCCGGCGGCCGGCGCACCTCGCTGTACGACCCGCGCCCGTGGCGGGGCGACCCGCCGTTCTCGCCCGGCCAGGTCGCCGAACTGGTCCGGGACGTCCGGCACGTACACCTTTCGATCATGGACTGGGTGGTGCCGCTGCTGCCCGCCGTGCGGGCCGCGCTCCCGGCGGGCGTGTCGCTCTCCACCGACCTGCACGACTGGGACGGCACCAACCCCTACCACCGGCCGTTCGCCGAGGTCGCCGACCTGGTTCTGGTCAGCGGGGTGCGGCTGGGCGAGCGGGCCACGGCGCTCGCCGGCACGCTGGCGCCCCGGACCGTGGTGGTGACCCGGGGCGCGGACGGCGCCGAGCTGTACCCGGGCGACGGCACGCGGGTGCCGGTGCCGCCCGCCGCCGCGCCGGGGCCGGTGGTGGACAGCAACGGGGCCGGCGACGCGTTCGCGGCCGGGCTGATCGCCGGGCGGTTGCGGGGCGAGCCCCTGACGGCGGCGGCTCGGTACGCGGCACGGGTCGCGGCGGCGGCCTGCGCCCACGACGGCATGGAGTATCCGCCGGGCCTGCTACCCGCCTGATGACGACGGATGGCCGGGCTCAGAGCGCGCCTGTCGACCCGTCGGTCAGTTCGCGCAGGATGTCGGCGTGGCCGGCGTGCCGGGCCGTCTCCTCGATCAGGTGGACCAGGATCCAACGCACCGACACCTCACCGAGCTGCGGATGCGGCACCACGTGGTCGAGGTCGAAGCGTGCGGCGACCGCCCGGGACCGGGCGCAGGCCCGCTCGTACGCCTCGGCGAGCCCGTCGACCGTGTCGCGCTCGTCGAGCGTGAAGCTCGCGACCGCGTCCTCCTCCGAGGTCAGGTAGACGTCGCCGGGCTCGGGCGCCAGTAGCACCGGAAACCAGTTCCGCTCGATCAGCGTCAGGTGCTTGAGAAGCCCGGCGAGCGTGGTCGCGGAGGGCACCAGCCGGCGGGTCGCCTCGGCGTCGGACAGGCCGCGCACCTTGCGCAGCACCATGCCACGGTGGAAGTCGAGGAACGAGTCCAGCACGGCGCGCTCGTCGCCGACGCGGGCGAGCACCGGGCCGAGCGTCGGATCGATGGTCTGCTCCGCCATTCGCCGACCCTAACGACGTCGGGGCCGCCGCGCTGCCCCGCATCCCGCTGCGAGGCGCGCTCGCGACAGGCAGGATGGGCGCATGGCTTCATCCGTGCAGATTCTCCTCGTCGGCGGCGCGGCGGACGGGCAGACCGTGACCGTCGAGCTGGACACCAACGACCGCCCCCCGCTCACCCACCACCACCTCGGGTCCGGTGGGTTGGCCGAGGCGCAGATCTACGAGTTGGAGTCCGCCCGCGAGGAGAGCCGCGAGTGGCGCTACCGGTGGACCGGCCCGGCGGTGTGATCGCGGGTCAGGCCCGGGTGAGGATCTGACTGCGCAGCCTGTCCAGCACGCCACGGGTGACCTCCGCGGTGCCCCGGGCCTGCTCGCAGACCTCGGCGACCCGGCGGGCGGTGGCCTCGGCGCGTTCCGCGCGTTCGTCCCACAGCCGGTCGACCTCGGCCAGCAGTGGCCCCTCCACCTCCCGCTCCACACCGCGCAGCGCCGGCACACCGAGCCGCTGGGCCAGGTCGAAGACCTTGCCGGCGTACGGCAGCGGCAGGAACGGCGTGCCCACCATCGCCGCGAAGATCAGGAAGTGCAGGCGCATGCCGACGGCCAGATCGAAGTGGCGCATCAGCCCGAGCACCTGCTCCGGCGAGTAGGTGCCGTGCAGGATTCGCCCCCGCTCGGCGGCGACCATGTGCGACAGCACCCCGTGGGCGTGCCGGATGTCGTCGCGTTCCATCGGCACGAACAGCACGTACGCGTCGATGCGGTGCACCAGGAAGTCACCGATCTGGGCGAGCAGCCGGTGGTAGCCGTCGACGTCGAGGCGTTCCGCGGCCCGTCCCGGCTCCCGCACGCTGATCCCGACCAGCCTCTTACCGGCCGGCACCCCCTCCTCGGCGAGCAGGTGCGCCGGGAAGTCGGCGGGCTGCAACAGGAACGCCGGGTCGGCGGTGACCGTGATCGGGTTGAGCAGTCCCGCCTCTTCCAGGACCATCCGGGACTCCTGGTCGCGCACGGTCACCTGGGTCGCGCCGGCGAGAGTCTCGCGGACCATGCCGGTGTCGACGGCGTCGCTGAGCGGCCCGACGCCCACCGCGTACGTGATGAGGGGCAGGCCGCGTTCCTGGGCGACCCGGACGACCCGCAGGTAGCGGCGGGCCTCCCGGTCGTAGAGGATCCCGCCGCCGCCCAGGATGAGCAGGTCGAGTTGGGCCAGCACCAACGCCGAGTCGGTACGGCTGACGCCCTCCCAGGGCACCGCCTCCACGTCGGGGTGCGCGCCCCGGGTGTGTTCCGGGTTGCGGGAGAAGACGATGATCCGGGCGTTCGGTTCCTGCGTGCGTAGATCGGTGAGCAGACCGGTCAGGATCGCCTCGTCGCCGAGGTTCCGGCCGCCGTACGAGCCGAGCACACCGATGGTCAGTCCGGCGCCATGCGTCATCCGTCGCTCCTCCCCAGGTGCGGTCCGCCACGGTTTCCCGCTGGTCGGGCGAACAGTCCTGGGCCGGGCCGGGGGTGCTCAGCCAGCCGGGTCGAGGCGCTTGGCCATCTGCTGCGCGGTGACCTCGAAGCCCAAACTCCGGTAGAGCCCGATCGCCACGGTGTTCGTGCCGAAGACGTTCAATCCCAGCTCGGGCACGCCGAGTCCGGCCAGTTCGGCCTCGATGAGCTGGATCATCCGCCGGGCGTGCCCACGCCCCCGATGCTCCGGATGCACCTCGATGTTCGAAATCCACGCCTGCGTCGGACCGCCCGCGGTACCCACCCCGGGCAGGCCCACCCAGATCCAGCCGACCTCGGTGTCGCCGACCCGCGCCAACCGCAGCAGCACGCCCTCGGTGGCGGCGCCCGCCGGCAGCCCCTCCCGCAGCTGCTGCGCCGACCGCTCGCGGGCCGCCTCCGGGGTCATGCCCCGGTGCGCGACCAGATCCTCGGCGTAGCCCACCTCCAGCGGTTCCCACAGCCGCGCCAGTTCCTCTTCGGTCATCGGCGTCAACGTCAGCTCCACCGGGGCCTCCCCTTCGATCTCGGATTCAGCGCGTAGTGCAGCAGACCACCGCCGACGCCGCCACCGGGAATTGGGTTGTTCGGCGAGGCGGGCCGGGCGCACCGTGGGCGGATGCAGCGGACAGCGACGCGGATCGGCTGGGGTGATCTGCCGGCGGCGGTCCGGTCCGCCGTGGAGGGCATCATCGGTGACCGGGTGGTCGAGGCGGTGTCCCAGCCGGGCGGCTTCTCGCCGGGCACCGCCGACCGGGTCCGCACCGCTGGCGGCCGGCGGGCCTTCGTGAAGGCGGTCAGCCCGGCACAGAACCCGGACAGTCCGGTCATGCACCGCGCCGAGGCCCGTACCGCCGGCGCGCTGCCGGCGACGGCGCCGACGCCCCGCCTGCTGGGCTGCCACGACGACGGCGAGTGGGTGGCGCTGGTCTTCTCCGACGTGGACGGACGGCACCCGACAACCCCGTGGCGGGCCGACGAGCTGACAGGCGTGCTGGACGCCCTGGAGGCGATGGCCGTCGCGCTCACCCCCAGCCCCGTGGGGCACGTTCCGGCCGCCGCCGAGCTGCTGGCCGGGGACTTCGCCGGCTGGCACCGGATCGCCGCCGACCCACCGGATCGGCTGGACCCGTGGGCCCGGGCGCACCTGGACCAGCTGCGCGCCGCCGCCGACGAGGGCGTCGCCGCGCTGACCGGAGACACCCTCTGCCACCTGGACGTGCGGGCCGACAACCTGCTGCTCGACGCGGCCGGCACGCTGACAGTGGTCGACTGGCCGTGGGCCTGCCGGGGGCCCGCCTGGCTGGACACCGCGTTGCTGCTGGTGAACGTCCGGCTGCACGGCGGGCACGACACCGAGGCACTGCTGCGCCGGCTGCCGCTCACCGCCGGTGTCGACCCTGCCGCGCTCACCGGGGTGTACGCCGGGCTGGCCGGCTTCTTCGCCGACAGCGCCCGCCGCCCATCACCCACAGGCATCCCTACCGTACGGGCGTTCCAGCAGGCCCAGGCCGACGCGCTGCTCCCCTGGCTGGCCCAGCGACTCGGCTGACCTCGGCGTCTCGGCAGGGCTGGCGGTCAGCGTGCCGCAGCCGCTGCCAACCCGTACGCCAGTTGTGTCAGGTCGACCAGCCGCAGGTCACCGTCGAGTCCCTTGAGCGCTGCGGTCATCGCCCCTGCCGCGCGCCCGGCCCGCAACCCGACCTCGGCGTCCTCGACGACCAGGCAGCGCGTCGGCGACACGTCGAGCAGCGCGGCGGCCCGCAGGTAGCCCTCCGGGTCCGGCTTGCCCGCGCGTACGTCCTCGACTGTGACAAGCACGGGCGCGGTGATGCCGGCGGCACCGAGGCGGGCCTGCGCCAACCGGACGTCGGCGCTTGTCACCACCGCCCAGGGCAACCCCAACCGGGGCAGCGTCGACAGCAGCTCGTGGGCGCCCGGGGTGGCGGTCACGTCGGACAGGTCGTCGTACTGCAACGCCAGTTGCCGGGCCGCCGCCACGGCGACCGCCGCGTCGTCAAGCGCGGGAAGCAGCCGGCGGATCGTCTGGTCGGCGGGTCTGCCGTGCGCGATCGCGAGCGCCGCCGCCGGCTCGACGGCGTACTCGGAGGCCCAGCGCTCCCAGGCCCGCTCGACGGCGGCGTCGGAGTCGACAAGCGTGCCGTCCATGTCGAACAGCACCGCATCGACGTCAGCCAGTCCCACGACCACGCTCCCCCCGTACGCTCCGTTGCGAGAATAGGGCGTCACTGACCGTTGGCGGGAAACGGACCCGGCGCTGGGAACGAGTGGTCCGATGGCCGCCAGACTCGACCACGAGCCGCCGACATGATCGTTTGCATGACGACGACGACACTTGACGGCAAGGCCGCCCTGGTGACCGGGGGCTCCCGCGGCATCGGGGCCGGTATCGCGCTGCGCCTCGCACAGGACGGGGCCGACGTGGCGCTCACCTACCGGCAGAACGCCGAGCGGGCCGCGGTCGTGGTGAAGCAGATCGAGGCGCTGGGCCGGCGGGCGTACGCCATCCAGGTCGACAACGCCGACCCGGACGCCGTTCACGACGCGGTGGACAGCGCCGCCGCCGAGCTGGGCCGACTGGACATCCTGGTCAACAACGCGGCGGTGTTCCTGGTCGGCGCCGTCGGCGACCTCGGCGCAACGGAGCTGGAGCAGACGATCGCCGTGAACGTGCGGGCGCCGTACCTCGCCGTGCGGGCCGCGCTGCGGCACCTGGGCGACGGTGGACGGATCATCAGCATCGGCAGCAACGTCGGGGAACGGGCGGTCTTCCCCGGGCTGGCGCTCTACGCGATGAGCAAGACCGCCCTGGTCGGATTGACCCGGGGCCTGGCCCGCGAGCTGGGCCCCCGGGGCATCACCGTCAACCTGGTCAACCCGGGGCCCACCGACACCGACGCCAACCCGGCCGACGGGCCGAACGCGGGGACCATCGCCGGCTTCACCGCCCTCGGCCGCTACGCGCGCCCCGCCGAAATAGCGGCCACCGTCGCACACCTGGCCAGCCCCGAAGCCGGGTACGTGACCGGCGCGGTGATCAACGTGGACGGCGGCTTCACGAGCTGAGGAACGCTGGTCGCGGCGGGTCGCCCACCGGTCGGCGCTCTCCTGACGGGCGACGGTGAGCTGGTGGTCGCCGACCGCACCTGAGCCCGACGGGCTGTCGAAAACGGGGTCACGTTGTGTACGCGCGGTTGATACAGTGACGCCTTTCCCTTGATCAACAAAGGACGTCGCCATGACCGGGGCTGAACCTGCCGCAAGCCCGCCGCCGGACCCCAGCCCGGCGTCAGATGCAACACCAGATCCCGCTGTCGCGCCGGAGACGTCGCCCGAGCTCGCGTCCACGCCGGACCAGGCGCCAGCCATGCAGCTGCCGGCGCAGCCGGTCTACCCGACCGGCCCGCCCGGGTGGGTTGCCGCCGAGCCGCCCACCAGTTCGAACCGCACCGCCATCGTCGCCGCCGTCGTCGGGGGCGTCGTGGTCGTCCTGCTGGTGCTGTGCCTCGGCCTGGTCAGCGGCTTCTTCCTGCTGCGCGACAGGGAGACCACCGCGTCCGGCCCGGACGCCACCGCGCCGGCGCGCCCCCCGACCGACGGCGGCCCGATCGCCAGCCCCTCCCCCAGCCTCTCCGAGGAACCCGTCGTGCAGGGGCCGCAGGCCAGCGCGTACCCGGCGGAGAAGATCGAGGACCTGAACCGGGTGTGCGACGAGGACATCTACTACCCCGAGTTGCCCAAGCGCGCCGGTAAGGCACCGCACCCGGTCGTCCTGCTCCTGTCGGACACCCCTGGTCTGCGTCAGAAGGACGGCGGCTACTACTACGACCTGGGCCTGTCCAAGAAGGTCGAGCAGACGTGGTCCTCGGACGACCCCAGGGTCGTGCAGATGGTCGCCTGCCTGGACCGGGTCAGCTCCGGCTCGACGATCCGGACCTGCAAGTTCGACGATCCGAAGCCGCAGAGCCTGCCGCTGGTGCGGACCAGTTGGCGTCTGCGGGTGTACGAGGCGGCGACCGGCCGCAAGCTGCTGGAGAAGAAGATGAACGGCGACGACCAGAAGTGCCCGTACTTCGTCCTGGTCGGCGCCGACAGGAAGATCTACGCCGAGGTCAGTGATCGGGCGGCGATCGTGGCACTACGCAACCTGGTGACCAGGTAGTCCCCGGTCAGCGCGGCGGATCCTCGCCGGTGAGGCCGTCCACCGACTCTCGGATCAGGTCGGCGTGCCCGACGTGCCGCGCGTACTCCTCGATCAGGTCGACCAGGACGCGGCGCAGGCTCGGCACCCGACCGTCGGGCCACTCGCCCCGGGCCAACTGTTCCGGGCCGCCGTCGGCGAGCAACTCGGCGACGGTGGCCCGGGAGCGGGCCACCGCCTCGCGCCACAGCGTGTAGAGCTGGTCGGGGGTGTCGTCGGCTGCCGATCGCCAGTCCCAGCCGGGGTTGGCGTCCCAGTCGACGGTGTCCCACGGCGGCCCGGGTGAGCGCCCGGCCAGCTTCAACGAGAAGTAGAGATCCTCGACCAGCGCCAGATGCTTGAGCAGCCCGCCCAGGGTGATCGACGACGGACCGAGCGTCGCCCGCAGCCCGGCCGCGTCGAGCCCACCGGTCTTCCACGCCAGGGTGGCGCGCTGGCGGTCCAGGGAACCCAGCAGGGTGGCGGTCTCGTCGCCCGCTACCGGCGGCTCCGGGTGACCGTGCTCATTCGCGTTGGTCATGGTGGTCGACGCTAGCGGGCCGACCGAGGGCGGTCCAGATGGTCGACTCAGGGCTGCGTGTCGGGGAGTTCGTAGCCGGCTTCCTCGACCGCGGCGCGTACCTCGGCGATGTCCAGAGGCGCTTCGCTGGTCACCGTGACGGTGTCGAGTTCGACATCGACAGCCACGGCGGTGACGCCGGGGATCTGTTCGATCTCCTCGGTGACGAAGCGTTCGCAGTGCCCACAGGCCATGCCGACCACGCGGTAGATGCCGACGGTCATGTCGGATCCTGCCCGCCGGTGGGCGCCTGTGGCGGCGGTGGCGGCGTCACGCCGGCCCCGACGGGCACGGGGCGGGTGAGCATGTGCGCCCGGCGCAACCGACCGTCGTCGGCGAACTGCCCGAAGAAGTGCACCTCCACGCTGCCGTCCCGGTTGCGGTTGCGGAAGTGCAGGGTGTAGCGGGCGGCGATCCGGTCGCCGTCGGCCAGGGCCTCGTGCACCTCCCAGCGGGCGTCGGGTTGGTGCTTCTGCGCCGGCCGGGTGTGTGCGATGAGCTTGGCGCGGTCCATCCGGCTGCCATCGGCGATCTGCACGATGTCGGGCGTGTGATAGCGGTCGACGACAAGTGCGATGTCCTCCTCCCCGCGGACCAGGTCCGCCATGAAGGAGGTGAAGAAGTCGGCGATGAACTGCCGGGGATCGGTGCCGTCGAGAGCGCGCATACCACCCACCGCCAGTCCGTGATCGCGAGCTAAGTTTGACGAGCTGTAATATATCGACACCCGAGAACCTTGGCAAGGTGTAAAAGATGAGTGGTTCAGCGGAGCGCAACCGTCGGGCCGACGCCCGCCGCAACAGCGGTGCGATCCTCGACGCGGCACTCCGGTTACTCGATGGGCAGCCCGACGCAAGCCTCGACGCCATCGCCAACGCGGCGGGGGTGACCCGGCAGACCGTCTACGCCCACTTCCCGTCCCGCGAGCACCTGCTGGCAGCGGTCGTCGACCGGATCACCGACGAGGCCACCGCCGCGATGGACGCCGCCGAACCGGACACCGGCTCGGCCGCCGACGCGCTGCTGCGCGTCCTCGAGGCCGGCAGTCGGACCGCAGCGCGCTATCCGGTCCTCGCCCAGCACATCGCGTCGCTTCCGGTGAGCCCGCACACCGACCAGGAGCGCCACGCGCCGATCGCCGATCGGATCGGTGGGGTGATCCGGCGCGGTCAGGCGAGCGGCGAGTTCGACAAGAAGGTCCCGGCCGAGTGGCTCACCGCGGTGACCATCAAGATCGGGCACGCCGCCGGCGAGGAGGTGGAGGCCGGCCGGATGAAGCCGGCCGAGGCCGCGGACGCGCTGCGCACCGTCCTGCTCCGGGCGCTCCGACCCGGAAGCTGATCCGACCGACCGACCGGCCGTGCGTGACGGTACCGTCGGCACGCAGAGCCGACGCCGAGCGAGGAGGGGAGCGACACCAGTGCCGAGAACCCCACAGCCGAGCCGTACGGCGGTGCTTGTCTGCCAGGGCCGCGCGGCGGCGGACGGCCTGGTCGCTCCCGGCCGTTTCGCGGACCCGACGGCCGTGCGCCTGCTCCGCGCCGACGAGCGCGAGGCCGTCGAGTGGGTACGCGACGCTGCTGTTCCCCAGCCGTGGCGGCAACGGGTCGACTACGAGACGGTGCGGGCCAACGCCGAGATGATCGTGCCCCGCACGGTCGCGATCGACGACGCCGTACGGGCGCACCCGACCCCGCAGGTGGTGATCCTTGGAGCCGGGCTGGACGGTCGCGCCTGGCGGATGCCGGAGCTCGCCGGTGCGACGGTTTTCGAGGTCGACCAGCCGAGCAGCCAACGCGACAAGCGGGAACGCGCCGAGGGTCTGCCCGGCACCGGACCGACGTTCGTCGCGGTGGACTTCGGCCGCGACCGGCTCGCCGCGGCGCTGGCAGCGGCCGGGCATCGCCCCAGCGAGCCGACGACGTGGATCTGGGAGGGCGTCGTGCCGTATCTGACCAGGGCCGAGGTGTCTACGACGGTCGCCGCGATCGCCGCCTGCTCGGCGCCGCACAGCCGTCTCATCGTCAACTTCCAACTACCCGGGACATCTCTGACGCTGGGCCGGCTCGTCGCACGGCTGCTGATGGCGTCCACCGGCCGGCGGAGCGTCTGGGCGAAGGAGCCATGGCGCTCGACCTGGACACCCGACGCCATGGCCACCCTGCTCGCCCGCCACGGCTTCACCGTCACCGGCGACCACGACCTGCTCGACACGGCGCGGGCACTCGCCCTACCGGTCCGCCGTGCCACGTCACTCGCCCACAGCCGAGTGATGGTCGCGGATCGCGCCTGACCCCGCGTGGGACTACGGCCTCAGCGCCGGGTGCGCTTTCGGCGTACGGCCCAGACACCACCCGCGACCGCCACCACCGTCGGCAGCAGACAACAGATGCTGAGGAGTACGAGGTGCCACGGTTTGATTGCGCCCATAGCCGCGAAGGCTAACGGGTGCGGTCAAGCGACACCTCGTTGTCAGCTTCCACGACGGCGGAAGCCGGCGAAGGCGGTCGGCGACAATAGATGTACATTCGTTGATGTATTGGTTCGGACGATGGCGCTGTGGTCCGTCGCTCCGACGCCGGCGGCGGTCGCCGCCCGCCCATGGAAGGACGACGTAGTGCGACGCAACAGACGGCTGCTATCCCTGGTGGCAGCGCTCAGCCTGGTCGGAACGGCGATCGTGGCGGTCACCACCTTGGCCGCCGCGCCGGCCCAGGCCGCGCCGGTCACGATCCCCAACGGCACGCAGTTCACCGACACCAGCGGCAACGTGCTGCACGCGCACGGCGGTGGGGTGCTCAAGGTCGGCGACTACTACTACTGGTTCGGTGAGAACCGCAACGCCAACAACACGTTCCGGGCCGTCTCCGTCTACCGCTCCACCAACCTGCGCGACTGGGAGTTCCGCAACAACGTGCTGACCCAGGCGTCGGGGGCGGAGCTGCAATCGGCGAACATCGAGCGGCCAAAGGTCATCTACAACGCCAGCACCGGCCGGTACGTGATGTGGATGCACAAGGAGAACGGCAGCGACTACGGCGAGGCCCGGGCCGCCGTCGCCTCCTCGGCCACAGTGGACGGCACCTACACCTACCACGGCAGCTTCCGGCCGTTGGGCAACATGTCGCGAGACATCACGCTCTACAACGACGGCGGTACGGCCTACATGATCTCCGCCGGTGACGAGAACCGCGACCTGCTCATCTACCGCCTCACCGCCGACTACCTGACCGTGGCGACGCTTGTCGGCAACTTCTGGAACGACGGCAACCGTGAGGCACCGGCGCTGTTCAAGCGCGGTAGCACCTACTTCCTGCTCACCTCCGGCCTGACCGGTTGGAGCCCGAACCAGGCCAGGTACGCCACTGCGTCCAGCATCTCCGGTCCGTGGACCGGCATGACGAATGTCGCCGACTCGACCACCTTCCGCTCCCAGTCGGCCTTCGTGCTCCCCATCCAGGGCACGTCGACGACGAGCTACCTCTACCTCGGCGACCGCTGGGCCGGCGCCTGGGGCGGGCCGGCAAACGATTCCCAGTACGTGTGGTTGCCGATCGCCTTCCCCTCCGCCACGACCATGAGCCTGACCTGGTATCCCACCATCACCATCGACGCCGCCACGGGCACCGTCACCGGAGAAGCGTCGTCCTCCTACCGCATCACCAACCGCAACAGCGGCAAGGTGGTCGACGTGCTGGACAGGGCCACCACCGACAACGCCGAAGTCAGGCAATGGTCCTGGAACGGCGGTGCGAACCAGAAGTGGGAGTTCCGCGACGCCGGGAGCGGCTACTTCCGGATCGTCAACCAGAACAGCGGCAAATGCCTCGACGTCGCCAACGCCTCCACCGCCAACAACGCAAACGTCGTCCAGTACACCTGCGGCGGGGGCACCAACCAGCAGTGGCAGTGGGTCGCCACCGGCGACTACTACCAGCTGCGCGCCCGACACAGCGGCAAGTGCCTGGACGTGGTCAGCAGCGGCACCGCAGACGGCACCGACATCACTCAGTACACCTGCGGAACCGGCGCGAACCAGCAGTGGACCCGCAGCCAGTCCTGACATCACGAGACGGCCTTGATGCACCCACGAACGGCCTGCTAGCGCGCCACTCGGTTCGGCTGGCCGGTTGCTGTGCTGCGCTGCCGTCAGACGAGGCGCTGGGTGCGGACCTTCGGGCGCTCGTTCCTGAGATGGCCGTGCTTGTGCTGGCGGAGCTGTTCGTCCCAGACCTCCTGGTCGTAGTCCGGGTCCGGTGGGATCCACTTGTGCGAGCCGTCGCTGTAGTGGAACTTCTCGTCGCCCGGCCGCAGGATGCTCATCGGATCCAGCCGAGGAAGCGTCTGTGCAGCGCATCCGCCGGCACCCAGGTCAGGTCCTCGGAGGCCCGCACCAGCTGGGCACCTAGGTAGAGAGCCAGGGAGATCGGAGCATCGTCAAACTCGGCGCGTAGCTCGCGCTGACGCGCGCGGCAGGGCCAGGGCGCATGGCAGCCGCCGCAGCTCCAGATCGGCAGCACCGGGCCGTGCATGGTCATGCGCGGCCTCCGAGCAGCGCCGCCGTCATCGACCGCGCCTGCCGGCTGGTCGCCCAGTCCACCCACCGGCATGGGTACGGCGTGAGCCGCGACCACCACGCCCGACAGCCAGTGTAAAGGCCGTCTTTCCCGGGCCGACATACGACCAGGATTTGCCGCTCGGCCTCGTTGCTCACTGTTCCTCCTCGGCGGGCCAGTGCCCCCGGTTAATCGGGACGCGGTGTCGGCTGCGACAGGGCAGCTCCGCCCCACAGCGGCAGATCCAGCTCCACTTCCGCCACGACCAAACCGGGCGGTGTCGCCGCGCCAGGGTCATCGCGACGGCGATCAGGTACTGGTCGTAGGTAACGCGTCGCCATGGTGGTGTCCTGGCACGCATCACTGGCTCCCTCCACCGGGCAGCACTCCATGGCCGACCTCGAAACGACGGGGCCGGATCTGGAACGTTCGGTAACTGCGACGCTACGATCACGACGGCGGCGATTGGACTCACCCGCAGTACGAGTGAGCAGGCCAGATGAGCTGCCCGCAGCATCGGTTTCACGGCGGAACGTCGACCACGGGTCAACGTAGGGATGACGCATGAGAGGTCCCGGACGATCAGCACCGCATCGTGGCCAGGTAACCGGCTACCTGTTCAAGCTGATCCGGGAGTCCATCCCGCTCACCCAGGAGCAGCTCGCCGTCGACCTGGACGTCGATCGTGTGACCGTGCAGAGCTGGGAATCCGGGCGCCGGCCATTCACCGCGGTACCGCTCGGGCAGGCGATCGCCGTCCGACGCCGGCTCGGACGGCTCGGCGCGAACACACTCCTGCTCGCGGCACTTGACGACGCCGCCGAGGCGGATCTGATCCTCGCCGCCGTCCTCACCGAACAGGTGGGCCGCTGCGACATCGCCGAACAGCCGCTGGGTTGGTCCGTACTCACGCACCGTCTGACCGACTTGATCCTCTGGGCCGTCCTCGGGCAGACACCGACCTTCGCCAGAGGGCTACCCGTCGCCCATCCCCGGCGGGGTCCAGTCGCCTCCGGGCCGACCCTGCCCGTCGACGAGCAACGCACGTTCTTCGCTCACCTTCACGTACTCGCCGAACGCGCCGCAGCCGGACGGCACAGGAACGTGCTGCTGCACCGGCAAGCCTGCTTCCTCGCCGGCATGGACCCCACCAAGGCAGCAGCAGGTTGGCTCACCCAGACCACCCCCCGAGCACACCGCACGACCACCTTTCACACGTGGTCACCGCTGTGGCCCGACGTCCGATCCGTCGTCACGTCCCTCGCCAACCAAGGCGACCCGGAACCGTTACGAGACTTCATCGCTCGCGCACATCCCGACGACGCCTGCGAGCGAGCAGCCCTCAACTACTCGGCCTACTGGGTTGGCGAGATCCCGTACCGCCACCGCGACGACTCCTTCATGCCCGACGCGCTCGCTGACTGGCATGGCTCAATTCTCCTTCGGCACCTGGTCCATCGCCTCGAACCAGGGCACCCCTTCATCGACCTCAACATCCACAACATCTGGGCTCTGCTGGCCGCACGACGCGGTCTAGCTCTCGACAACCCCGCCGCGACTCGGGCGCTCCTCGACCGCAGTGTCCCCCTCCTGGACAGTGGCCGGATCTCCGCGCAGTCGCGGCAGGAGCTAACCTCAATCGTCTACAGCCTGCGGGCGGACGGACACACCGGCACAGGGACGGGCAGATGACCGACGATCACGACGCCGCCGGAGCGATGAACTTCATCTTCGAAGCCGGCGTCCTCAAACGCGCCGCCCGGACCGGCTGGTGGTTCGCCGGCGTCAAGCAACCCGAGTCCATCGCCGAGCACTCCTTCCGAACGGCGCTCATCGGAATGATGCTCGCTGCCATGGAGGGCGCCGACCCAGCCCGAGTGTCGATGCTCTGCACCCTGCACGACACTCAGGAAACCCGAATCACCGACATCCCACACATCGCCAAGCGCTACCTCACCGCCGCACCCAACACCGCCGTCACCGCCGACCAGGTCGCCGCCTGCCCACCGGCCGTCGCCGACGTCATCACCGCCGCGGTCGCCGAATATGAAGCTGGCGAGACAATGGAGGCGGTCGTCGCTCGTGATGCTGACAAGCTGGAATGCCTAGTCCAGGCCGTCGAGTACCGTCACCAAGGCATCGACAACGTGCAGCGCTGGATCGACAGTTCACGAGCGGCTTTGAAGACCGCCAGCGCCCACCGCCTTGCCGACGCCGCACTCAGCGGACAACCTCAGGCCTGGCTCACTCCTCCGCCACAGGAGTAAGCGTTCAACACTTGGCGTTGTATTGATCAACGGCGGGGAAGTAGTCGATCAAAGCGGACGACTTGGCTTCTAAACTGCTGTTACGCCTGGCATAGATGGTCAGCATTGGGTGCTGCGGGTTGGCCTCTGACGGCCTGAAAACGGCATGATCTCGGCTTGGGCTGCCGTAGCGGCGACGTGCGGACACCTCGCTTGCAAGTTCTGCGCGCTCTGTCCACTGGGGGGTCCATCGGCGTCAGTCACCCGCCTCGGGCCATCGCCCGGCGTCGGTCCTGGTGGGCGAGCAGCAGACCCAAGGGCACCTGATTCTCGGGGATGTTTCGCGCTGTGCTTGACACTGCTCTATGGGACCGGCTTCTTCCAGTGATCACGCTACTTATTGGCGCTGGTCTGTCGCGATTCGGCAGGCGCAGCGACTCACGTCGGACTGCTGCTGAGCAGCTCGCGGAGCTGGATCGGCTCGTCTGGGCCAAGGGCGGTGAGAACAACTGGTTAGACCTACAGGTCTACTTGGGTCGCCTTCGGGTCGCGCTCCGCACCGCCGGAGTGCCATGGCGACTGGTTAAGCGTCTTCAGAAGGCGGCCGTGGATCACTGGATGGCCGTGGAGCATTCAGGTGACGATGAAGTTGGCTGGTTCGTGTTGGGCACACACCCAGATAAGTTGGCTGCCGCCAAGGACGCAGTACTGGACTGGCTGGACCGGCCGTGGCACTTCTGGCGCAAGCTGCGGGCATGGCGGACATCCAGTGAGGGGGCGACTGCCAGTAAGCCGGCCTCGCCCGAGGCTGAATTGTGAGGAGTCCCAGACGTTGAAGCGGAACTTAGAGCAGCCGTCCCACCACCAGCCGGAACGCTGGTCGGCACCTGCTAACACGGCGTCTTGGGCTGCCATCGTTGGTGGCTGGTTGACGACGTTTGACAGAGTCTTGTGCCCCTGTGTGTCCCACCCGCCGGTACGGCGTGATTAGCTGCCGGCACTGGCATCCGACGGCGAGGAGGGTTGGATATCTGACGGCGAGGGCAATCGGTCTGTCGCAGTTTCCTTGAGACCCAACAGCCCGGGAAAGCCCCGAATTGTGGCCAGGCTTTCATCTGAATATTTGGTATCCGGGCTCGGCAACATCGAGGAGCGCTATCAAATAATTGCCCAGGTTCGTTCGATTCTCAAACCAGACGAAAACGAATCGCTCGTTCGACTATTGAAGGATGCCCCGCCTGTGCCGCTTGAAGTGACAACAGTGACCGACGCGATGAAGCACATGCAGGAGGCGGCGGTTCACCTTAATGTCGCGTTTGAGGATGACGACTTGTCGTTCACGCACCCTGACGTTCTTGTGCACCCGATCGCCATCTTCAAGTAGCCGCCATCCCGTCTGCCGCCCCGCCCTCCTGGGGAGCGGGCCGCCGCCCGGTCCGCCACGTCAAGCGGACCTGGACGCACGTGCGGACGCTGGGGGGCCGGGTGGTGGTCTGCTCGGCTCGCCCGGCTGTCCCAACGCGACCTCGCCCGGCTCCTGGCCGACGGCGGCACTCCCGCCGGACCGCCCCCACTACCTCAGGTCGAACAGCAGACCAGCGCCGTCGAGGTCGACCGGGTCGTCAACGTCTGCGGCGGGATCAGCATCGCTGGCCGGCAGATCAGCGTCGGCATGCCACTAGCCGGTCAACGGGTGCGGGTCCGCCTCGATGGCACCCTCCTGCACGTCATCGACGAGACCAGGCAGCTGCGCCGCACCCTGCGCTGCCCCTTGCCGCCCACCCCCTGCGGCCGCATCCGCGACTCCCGACCCGTCTCCCCGATCCCACCACCGGACCACGCCCACCGTCGAGCGGGTCGTGTCGGTCAACGGCAGCATCCAAGTCGCCGGGCAACGCATCCAGGTCGGCGTCGCGCATGCCCGCAAGCTTGCCGCCATTGCCTTGGACGAGCACCGTCACCGTCTACGACGCCGACACTCCGATCAAAGCCGTCCCCCGACGCAGCACAACCGACCTGAACCGCACCACCGCATCAGCACCACTGGCTGAACCTTGAGGCTGAGGCTAGGCGGTGAACCACCCAACAGCCGGGGCACCGCGATAATCCGGCCGGCTCGCCCACACCTGGCCCCACGCTCTCTTCTGGGTCGAGTCCAAGCGTCCGTGGCGGGATGCCTCAGCGTATGCGCCCAGCTGACGGTGCAGCGCTGAGGCCGCCTCGACGCCCACGGCCCCGATCTCATGCAGGACATAGCGCCGGGGGCGATGGTCCAGTGGATGGACCCCCGCAAACCAGAACTCCCGCCCATCCCACCGGGCCATCCCGTCGATCGCTCCGTCGTAGAAGTCGTCGCACCACAGAATCTCGACGCCGGACAGCTCGACCAGACTGGCCAACACCGACTCCTCGTGCATCAGAAAATATTCGTCGGGTTCCTCAGGCACACGAAACACGCTAGCCCTTCCGCCTCACGCGGGTGACCAGCCCTACCACCGGCCATAGGCAGTAGACCAAATCGATCACGACCTGGCGTCAAGGATCGTCCGACGCCGTTGCGTCAAACATCATCCGAGACCAGGCATCGCCGGCAGTCCGGCCGCTGGCTTTACTCGGGTGGTTGCGTGGCTGCACCACGGGAGCGCTCACGCCAGGGACTCCCTGCTGTCACCGCCCCGGGAACTGATCTCCGCAGGACGGTTTCCGCTGTTGGTGAAGGGTGGGCGCGGCAGGTTTCGAACCTGCGACCCCCCGCTTGTAAGGCGGGTGCTCTCCCACTGAGCTACGCGCCCGGATCGCCCGTGTGCGGCGGGCCGGTGGCTGGCAAGCCTACCTGTTCGCCGCCGACCCGGCCGCACGCGTACCCCTATCCGGCGGCCGCGTCGGCGATCGCCTTGCGCCAGCCCTGCTGGTCGCGGGCCTCGCCGGGGCCGTTCATCTCGGCGAAGCGGACCACGCCGGCCTTGTCGATGACGAAGGTGCCCCGGTTGGCGAAGCCGGCCACGTCGTTGAAGACCCCGTACGCCTGGGCGACGCCGCCGTGCGGCCAGAAGTCGGCGAGCATCGGGAACTGGTAGCCCTCGCGTTCGGCCCAGATCTTGTGGCTGTAGGCCGAGTCGACGCTGACGGTGAGCACCTGGACGTCGTCATTCACGTACTCGTCGAGGTTGTCCCGCACCTCGCTCAGCTCACCCTGGCAGGTGCCGGTGAAGGCGAGCGGGTAGAAGACCAGCAGCACGGTGCGCCGGCCGCGGAAGTCCGACAACCGGACCTCCTGGTTGTTCTGGTCCTTCAGCACGAAGTCCGGCGCCTCGGCGCCAACCGCGATGGGCATGCGAACTCCTCGGGGTCGAGTCGGGGGACGACGCCAGCCTGCCACACCCGGCGGCGTCGACCGCCGGGGCGCGAGGGGAACGGATTGGGCTACTTCTTGGCCTTGGCTCCACGGCGCAGCACCAGGCGGGCGCCGCTCCAGTCCCGGCCGGCGTTGACGGTCGAGGTCTGCTGGAGGCCGGCGGTGGGCGCGGACTCCGCGACCTCACTCGGCTCGACGTGCCCGTCACGCCCCGCCTTCGGGGTGAGCAGCCACACGACGCCGTTGTCGGCCAGCGGGCCGAGGGCGTCGACGAGAAGCTCGAAGAGGTCACCGTCGCCGTCGCGGTACCACACCAGCACGGCGTCGACCACCTCGTCGGTGTCCTCGTCGACCAGATCTCCACAGCGGTCGGTCAGGGCGTCCCGGAGATCCTGGTCGACGTCATCGTCGTACCCCATCTCCATGACGACCATCCCCGGTTCGATGCCGAACCGGTCCGCCAGGCTGCGTACCCCGTCGGCGGCCTGACCAGCGGTCGCGCTCACTGTCGCGTGCCTCCTCATCTCGTCCCTGCTCGCGGCGTCGGACCGACGCCGTCAGGCAAAGTCCACACAGTTGTGCCTCTGCGCGCAAGTGGCGCACCGGGTGCAACGGAATTTACCGTGCCAGCAGCGTACGGGCACCGTCGGTAATGGCCTCCGGGGAGACCAGAACGTGACGTGCTGCCGGACCTAATGGTACAAACGAGTCAACTCCGGCCACCCGCCGCGCGGCACCGACATATCCGGCGTCGACGAGCGCGGCGATCACTCCCTCGCCGACCCCGCCCGACCGGCGTGTCTCATCCACCACCAGCACCCGCCCGGTGGCCGAGGACTCCCGGATGATGTCGGCCACCGGCAGGGGCGCCAGCCAGCGCAGGTCCACGACGCGGGTGCCGACCCCCTCCTCGGCGAGGACGGCCGCGGCCCGCAGCGACATCCGCACCCCGTTACCGAAGGTGATGATGGTCAGGTCGTCGGACGAGCCGACCCGGTAGACCCGTGCGCGGCCGATCGGCACGTGCCCGGCCACCCACGAGCCGGGCTCCGGGTAGCCGGCCAGCCACTCCCCGTCACCCTCCGTGTACAGATCGCGGGTGTGGTAGAGCGCGATCGGCTCCAGGAACACGACCACGCTGCCGTCCACCGCGGCGCTCGCCAGACAGGTCCGCAGCATGGGCGCGGCGTCGTCCGGCCGCGCCGGCACCGCGACCACCAGACCCGGCACATCCCGGAGTACGGCCACCGAATTGTCGTTGTGGAAGTGCCCCCCGAACCCCTCCTGGTACGCCAACCCGGGCACCCGGACGACCATCGGGTTGCGGAAGGCGCCCCGCGAGAAGAACTGCATGGTGGCGGCCTCGCCACGCAGTTGGTCCTCGGCGTTGTGCAGGTACGCCAGGTACTGGATCTCCGGCACCGGCAGCATCCCGGCCAGCCCGGCGCCGAGGCCCAGCCCGAGCACCGACGTCTCGTCGAGCAGGGTGTCGAAGACCCGTGCCGCCCCGAACCGGTCCCGCAGGCCCTTCGTCACCCCGTACACGCCGCCCTTGGCTGCCACGTCCTCGCCGAAGACGGCCATCTGGGGGTGGTCGAGCAGCCCGTCGGCGAGCGCCGCGTTGATGCTCTGCGCCAGGGTGAGCGGGCCGGCCAGCTCCGGCGGCTTGCCCCCGAACGACTCCTCCCGCGCCGCCGAGCCCGCCCCGCTGGCCCGTGCCGCCGCGTCGGCCACCGCCCGCGCCACCCGCACCGGGCGGCGGGGCGCCAGCGCCGACACCACGTCGGCCGCGGAGGCCAGCTTCGGCTCGCCCAGCACCTCCTCGGCGAGCCGGCGGATCTGCCAGCCGGTCTCGTCGTACCGGGCCAGCAGCTCGTCGACAGTCGCCACGCCGGCCTCCACGAGCAGCCGGGCGGTGGCGGCCACCGGATCGGCCTGGAGGTCCTCGGCCAGCTCGGCGGGGCTGCGGTACGCCGACTCCGCGTCCGCGCCGGCGTGACCCATCAGCCGGACCGTGCGCAGGTGCAGCACGGCGGGCCGCCGGTGCCGGCGTACCCAGTCGGCGGCCTCCCGCGCCACCTCGTACGCCCGCACCGGGTCGGCTCCGTCGGCGCTGAGGTAGCGGATGCCCGGCTTGGCGCGCAGGGTCGCCTCGACCCAGCCCTCCGGCGAGCGGACGCTGATGCCCAGCCCGTTGTCCTCGCAGACGAAGAGCACCGGAATGCGCAGCCCGGCGTGGTCGTACCAGCCGGCGGTGTTGAAGGCGGCGGTGGCGCTGGCGTGGTTGACCGACGCGTCGCCGAACGAGCAGACCACTATGGCGTCCGGCGGCCAGGGGGCGTGCGCAGCGCCGGCCCCGCTGCCGACCCGCATCCCGGCCCCGGCACGCCGCCCGACCGTGTCCAGCCGGCGCAGCCGCTCCACGGCCAGCCCCATCCCGACCGCGCGGGGCAGGTGCGAGGCGATGGTGGAGGTGGTCGGCACGATCGCCAGGTCGGCTCGGCCGAACACCTTGTGCCGGCCACCGGCGATCGGCTCCTCGCTGGAGGCGACCATTCCGCGCAGCACGTCCCGGGCCGCCTGCGCGTACACCGCGAATCCGCCGACGGGTGGCGTGGACCCGGCCGGCTCGGGTTCGGCGGCCGACTCCGGCTCGGCGGCGTCGACGGCGGACGCCGGGTCGGCTGCCACCTGGGCGGCGCGTACGCAGTAGAAGGCCCCGGAGCGATAGTGCAGCAGCGCCGGGTCGGTCGGGCGCAGCGCGGCGGCGACCACCGCGTTGCCCTCGTGCCCGGCCGAGCCGATCGTGTAGAAGCCCTCCCCGAAGCTGCGCAGCCAGCGGCCGGCCAGGTCGAGCTGCCGGCTTGTCACCTGCGCGTCGAACAGGTCCAGCAGCTCGGCGCCGGTCAGCGGGGCGTCGTCGGTGACCGGGTCGGCGGGGTCACGCCGCCGCTGCGCGGCGGGGAGTGCCGCCAACGTCTCCCGGAAGCGGTCGTCGAGATCCTGCGGCGTGGTCACGTCGGACAGCATTACCGACGCGGCCCCTGGTCGCCCAGTGGGACACGGCAGCGGCGCGCCGACTCACCGCCCGTCGCACTGCTCCGGGCGGCCGTCGTCGGACACCTTCCACACCAGGTCACGAAGGGTGCGCAGCTGCTCGTCGGTCAGACCGGCCAGGAGTCGGGAGTCGGACATCACCTCGGCCACCCCGGCCCGTACGTCCCGACCCGAACCGGTCACGACCAACGTCTTCTGCCGGCGGTCGGCCGGGTCGGTGCGGCGCTCGACCAGCCCGGCCTGCTCCAGCTTGTCGACGAGCGCCGTCACGTTCGACCTGTCGCAACCCAGCCGCTCGGCCAGGTCGCGGGCCGGCGACGGGCGGTCCGGGTCCAGCTCGTGCAGCGCCCGTGCGGCCGCCGGCGTGAGCCCCAGCTCGGCGAACGCGGAATCCTGCCGGTGCCGCAGCACGGCGGTCACGTGGGCCATCCGGCGCACCACGTCGGCGGCCAGGTCAGCACGGCCGACAGGTCCATCTGCTCCGGAACCGACCTCCTGCGCCACGGCCACAATCGTACGCAGCAACCGGGTCGACCAGCTCGGCGACCAGGTTCGGTCACCGGGCGAGTGGGCGGCCCGCGAATCGGCCCGACCGGAGACGAGGGCTGACCACCGGCCCGCATCGATCATGATGAGTGGTGTTCCACTGCCGGCGACGAGCCGGGGCCCTCGTCGTCACCTCCCGGCCACCAACGCTCGCGAGGCTCCCCAGGTCACGAAAAATCGGAACCTGGGGAGGATTTCGTGTCGCTGTCCCGACGTACCATCCTGCTGTCCGGCGCCGCCCTCGGCGCCGCCGGCGCGGTCACCGGACTGCCGGTGGCGGCCGGCGCGGCGGTGGCCCGACGGCCGCTGGCCTACCCGTTCACCCTCGGTGTGGCATCCGGGGACCCCGACGACGACGGCTTCGTGCTGTGGACCCGCCTGGCACCGCAGCCGCTCGCGGAGGACGGCCTCGGCGGCATGCCGGACCGCGACGTGCCGGTGCACTGGGAGTTGGCCGCCGACGAGCGGTTCCGGCACGTGGTTCGTCGTGGCGTCGCGGTCGCCCGTGCCCGCTCGGCGCACAGCATCCACGTGGAACTGGCCGGCCTCCTGCCGGGCCGGGAGTACTTCTACAGGTTCCGCGCTGAGCGGCACATCTCGCCGGTCGGGCGCACCCGCACCGCTTGCGCGCCGTCGAGCATGCCCGCCGCTCTGGCGATGGGCTTCGCGTCCTGCTCGCAGTTCGAGCACGGCTACTTCACCGCCTACCGCCGGTTGGCCGAGACCGAGCCGGAGCTGATCCTGCACCTGGGCGACTACCAGTACGAGTACGCCCCGGACACGTACACCGTGCCGGGCGGCAACCCGCGTGACCACGAGGGGCCGGAGACCCGGACGCTTGCCAACTACCGGCAGCGGCACGCCCAGTACAAGACCGACGCCGACCTTCAGGCGGCGCACGCGGTGGCGCCCTGGGTGGTGGTGTTCGACGACCACGAGGTGGAGAACAACTGGGCCGACGAGGTGCCGGAGGCACCCGATCCGGAGTTCCCCGCGCGGCGGGCGGCGGCGTTCCAGGCGTACTACGAGAACATGCCGTTGCGGCGGACCTCGATTCCGCGTGGCATCGACATGCAGCTCTACCGGCGGGTGCGCTGGGGGCGGCTGGCCACGTTCCACATGCTCGACACCCGGCAGTACCGCGACGACCAGGCCTGTGGCGACGGCTACCAGAACTGCGCGGCAGCTTCCGATCCGGCCCGCTCGATCACCGGCGCGGAGCAGGAGGCGTGGCTGCTGGACGGCTTCCGCCGCTCCGACGCGCGGTGGGACATCCTGGGCCAGCAGGTCTTCTTCGCCCAGCGGGACAACAACGCCGGCCCGCTGACCGTCACCAGCATGGACGCCTGGGACGGCTACGTGGCCTCCCGGGACCGGATCACCCGAGGCTGGCTCGCCGCGGGGGTACGCAACCCGGTGGTGCTGACCGGCGACGTGCACGCGCACTGGGCCAGCGACCTCAAGCTGGACTACGCCGACCCGACGTCGCGCACCGTCGGCACCGAGCTGGTCTGCTCCTCGATCACCTCGACAGGCGACGGCGCGGACTCGGCGTCCGGCTCGCACCCGTGGTTCGCGTTCAATCCGCACCTGCGCTTCCAGAACAACCTGCGGGGGTACGTGCGGACCACGATCACCCCGGGGCAGCTCAGCGCCGACTTCGACGTGCTGCCGTACGTCAGTCGGCCGGACGCGCCCGCGTACACCCGGGCGTCGTTCGTGATCGAGGACCGCGTGCCCGGCCTGCACCAGACGGCGGACAACCCGGTCCCGTCGGCGGCCCGCAGCGCTGCGCCCCACGCGGACCCGGGCCAGCAGACCGTCCAGCAGGAAACCGTCCGCCCGTAACCCCCGCCCAGGAAGCGGTCAGGCGGGGAGGAAGGAGAAGCGGACCTGGCGGGTGGGGTTGTCGCCGTTGGTGTCGACCAGGCAGATGGACTGCCAGGTGCCCAGCGCCAGCCGTCCGTCGAGCACCGGCAGCGTCGCGTACGGCGGGACGAAGGCCGGCAGCACGTGATCGCGGCCGTGGCCGGGCGAGCCGTGCCGGTGCCGCCAGCGGCTGTCCGTGGGCAGCAGCGCGTCGAGGGCGGTGAGCAGGTCGTCGTCGGAGCCCGAGCCGGTCTCGATGATCGCCAGCCCGGCGGTGGCGTGCGGCACGAAGACGTGCAGCAGGCCGTCTCCCTCGCCGGAGACGAAGCTCTGGGCCTCGGCGGTGATGTCCCGGACGGCCGGCCGGGACCCGGTCTGGACGGTTATCACGTCACTGCGCATACGTCGCATTCTGCCGCAGCGGCCCGGGAGCCCCGGCACGTGGGGAAACAAGGGCAGTCGCACTAAGTTACCGGCGGGTACCTGTGTTCAGCATCGCGTCCGGGGGACCTAGACGTGACGACGGGTGCCACCAGGGGGCAGGATGGCGCTAGAGACCTATCCCACACACAACCGAGGGAACGCCTGTGGCTACGGAACGCAAGCGCCCGGTGATCAGCGACGGCCTACCGAGCCAGCTTCCGGACATCGACCCTGAAGAGACAAGCGAATGGGTCGAGTCGCTTGACGGTGTCATCGACGAGCGCGGCGCCAAACGCGCCCGCTACGTCATGCTGCGCCTGCTGGAGCGGGCCCGCGAGCGCCAGGTCGGGGTTCCGCCCCTGACCACCACCGACTACATCAACACCATCCCCCCGGAGCAGGAACCCTGGTTCCCGGGTGACGAGCACGTCGAGCGGCGCATCCGGGCGTACGTCCGGTGGAACGCCGCGATGCTCGTGCACCGGGCGCAGCGCCCGGAGATCGGCGTCGGCGGGCACATCTCCACCTTCGCCAGCTCGGCGTCGCTCTACGAGGTGGGCTTCAACCACTTCTTCCGGGGCAAGAACCACCCGGGCGGTGGCGACCAGATCTACTACCAGGGTCACGCCTCGCCGGGCATGTACGCGCGGGCGTTCCTGGAGGGGCGGCTCAGCGAGCACCAGCTCGACGGGTTCCGCCAGGAGCTGTCGCACCCGGGCGGTGGGCTGCCGTCGTACCCGCACCCTCGGCTCATGTCGGACTTCTGGGAGTTCCCCACCGTCTCGATGGGCCTCGGCGGTCTGAACGCGATCTACCAGGCCCGGTTCAACAGGTACCTGCAGCACCGCGGCATCAAGGACACCTCGCAGCAGCACGTGTGGGCGTTCCTCGGCGACGGCGAGATGGACGAGCCGGAGACGCTTGGCGCGATCGGCGTGGCCGCCCGCGAGGAGCTGGACAACCTCACCTTCGTGATCAACTGCAACCTGCAGCGGCTGGACGGCCCGGTCCGGGGCAACGGCAAGGTCATGCAGGAGCTGGAGTCGTTCTTCCGGGGTGCCGGCTGGAACGTGATCAAGGTCGTCTGGGGCCGCGAGTGGGACCCGCTGCTCGCGGCGGACACCGACGGCGCGCTGGTCAACCTCATGAACACCACGACCGACGGTGACTACCAGACCTACAAGGCGGAGTCCGGCGCGTACGTGCGGGAGCACTTCTTCGGCCGGGACGCCCGGACCCGCAAGATGGTCGAGCCGCTGAGCGACGACGAGATCTGGAACCTCAAGCGGGGTGGGCACGACTACCGCAAGCTCTACGCGGCCTACAAGGCGGCCACCGAGCACACCGGTCAGCCGACTGTCATCCTGGCGAAGACGATCAAGGGCTGGACGCTCGGCTCGCACTTCGAGGGCCGCAACGCGACCCACCAGATGAAGAAGCTGACGCTGGAGGACTTGAAGACCTTCCGCGACCGCCTCTACCTGGACATTCCGGACAAGGCGCTGGAGGACAACCCCTACCTGCCGCCGTACTACCACCCGGGTGAGAAGTCCGAGGAGCTGGCGTACCTGAAGGAGCGCCGCGAGCAGCTCGGCGGCTACCTGCCGTCCCGGCGGACCAGCACCAAGCGGCTGACCATCCCCGGTCCGGAGCGGTTCGCCGACGTCAAGCGCGGCTCGGGCAAGCAGAAGGTGGCCACCACGATGGCCTTCGTCCGCCTGCTCAAGGACATCATGAAGGACAAGGAGTTCGGCAAGCGCTGGGTGCCGATCATCCCGGACGAGGCCCGCACCTTCGGCCTCGACTCGATCTTCCCGACCGCGAAGATCTACTCGCCGCACGGGCAGCGCTACACCTCTGTCGACCGGGAGCTGTTCCTGTCGTACAAGGAGTCGACGACCGGGCAGATCCTGCACGAGGGCATCAACGAGGCCGGTTCGGTCGCCTCGTTCACCGCCGCGGGCTCGGCGTACGCCACCCACGACGAGCCGATGATCCCGATGTACATCTTCTACTCGATGTTCGGGTTCCAGCGGACCGCCGACGGGCTGTGGGCGGCGGCCGACCAGATGGCGCGGGGCTTCCTGCTCGGCGCGACCGCCGGTCGGACGACGCTCAACGGTGAGGGCCTGCAGCACGAGGACGGCCACTCGCTGCTGCTCGCCGCCACCAACCCGGCTGTGGTCGCGTACGACCCGGCGTTCTCCTTCGAGATCGCGCACATCATGGAAGCCGGCCTGCACCGGATGTACGGGGACGCGCAGGAGAACGTCTTCTACTACCTGACGGTCTACAACGAGCCGATCCTCCAGCCGGCCGAGCCGACCGGGGTGGACGTGGAGGGCCTGCTCAAGGGCATCTACCGCTACTCCCCGGCACCGCAGGTCGACGGCCCGAAGGCCAATGTCCTCGCCTCCGGCACGGGCATGCAGTGGGCGCTCAAGGCCCAGCAGCTGCTCGCCCAGGACTGGGGGGTGGCCGCCGACGTCTGGTCGGTGACCTCCTGGACCGAGCTGCGTCGCGACGCGGTGGAGACCGAGGAGTACAACCTGCTCAACCCGGGCGCCGAGGCCAAGGTTCCGTACATCGCGCAGAAGCTGGCCGACGCGGACGGGCCGAAGGTCGCGGTCAGCGACTGGATGCGCGCCG
The DNA here is from genome assembly GCF_043197115.1 of Micromonospora sp. NPDC049275. Lineage (NCBI taxonomy): Bacteria > Bacillati > Actinomycetota > Actinomycetes > Micromonosporales > Micromonosporaceae > Micromonospora > Micromonospora sp. NPDC049275. Next base: position 203,932 of record NZ_JBICSN010000005.1, on the reverse strand, counting down.
TACCGGACCTGATCGCCCGCTGGGTACCCGGCGACTACACGTCGCTGGGCACCGACGGCTTCGGGATGTCGGACACCCGGCACGCGCTGCGCCGCCACTTCCACGTCGACGCCGAGTCGATCGTGGTGGCGACGCTGCGGCAGCTCGCCCGCAGCGGCGCGGTGCCGGCCAGCGTGCCGGCCGAGGCCGCCAAGAAGTACGCGATCGACGACGTCAACGCCGCGCCGGTCGGTGAGACCGGCGGGGACAGCTGACCCCACACGATCGAGAAAGGGCCCGGCGCACCCGCGCCGGGCCCTTTTTGGTGCACCCGCACCCTCGCTCCCCGGCCCGACCGACCGGGCGGACGGCGGGTGAGAGGGGAGCGGCGGCGCTCCGGAGCCCCTGGCGGAGGCCCGGACCACCGCCGGGGGCGGGTGACGTCGGGAGCGGAGCGCTCGTCAGCCGACGGCGGCCAGGTCGGTGAGCCGGGCGAGCGAGTCCTCCAGGTCGGCGCCGACCCGACGCAGGCCCAGCCGCAGCAGGGCGGCCTTGACCGGCCCGGCCGGCCAGCGGACCACGATGAGCCGCACGATCGTCCCGCCCTCCTCCTCGTCCTCGGTGAGTTGGACGTAGATCTCGGTGCGCGCCTCCGCACGGGCACCGGCACCCTTGGCCCGTTCTCGCCAGCCGATCAGTGTCGGCTCCTGATAGGCGATCACCTCGGCCTCATGCGCCGAACCGCGCCCCGCCTGGACCAGTTGCCGCCGCCCGAAGCCCTCTCCAGAGAGCACTTCGGCCGCGCGAACCCCCGCCAGCCAGGCCGGCAACTGCTCGGCCCGCTGTACGACGTCCCAGACCACTTCCACCGGCGCCACCACGTGCGCACTGCGTTCCACGAGGATCATTTCCGTCTTTCCTCCAGTGAGGACATCCCACGATATCGGCACTCTATGCGCTAAATCGGACTTACACGGACGGGTTGGGAAAAAGACACGCCGATCAACCATTGCGGATTGCGCCAACCCGGCCTATGGCGCATTCATCGACAGCGCCCTAGAGTCCCGAACACGTTTCACGTTGACCGGGAGGGCGCATGTCGACCGCACCGATGCCCGAGTTCCCCGCCGGCTTCCGCTGGGGCGTCTCCACGTCCGCCCACCAGATCGAGGGCGCCGTCACGGCCGGCGGACGCGGACCGTCCATCTGGGACACCTTCGCGCGCTCCCCCGGCCGGATCAGCGACGGCAGCAGCGGCGAGGTCGCCTGCGACCACTACCACCGGCACTCCGAGGACGTGGCGCTGCTGGCCGGGCTGGGTGTCGACGCGTACCGGTTCTCCATCGCCTGGCCCCGGGTGCAGCCCAGCGGCAGCGGCCCGGCCAACGCCGCCGGCCTGGACTTCTACGACCGGCTGGTCGACGAGCTGCTGGCCGCCGGCATCGACCCGGTGGCCACCCTGTACCACTGGGACCTGCCCCAGCCCCTCGAGGACGCGGGCGGCTGGCTCAACCGCGACACCGCCGCCCGCTTCGCCGAGTACGCCGACCTCACCGCCGCCCGCCTCGGCGACCGGGTCAAACTCTGGATCACCCTCAACGAGCCGTTCATCCACATGAGCCTCGGCTACGGCATCGGTACGCACGCCCCCGGCCAGATGCTGCTCTTCGACGCCTTCGGAGTCGCCCACCACCAACTGCTCGGCCACGGGCTCGCCGTCGCCGCGCTGCGCGCCCGAACGCCCAGCCCGGTGGCGATCGCCAACAACTACTCGCCGGTGCGGGTGCTCGGCGACAGCGACGCCGACCGGGCCGCCGGGGCCGCGTACGAGGCGCTGCACAACCGCCTCTTCACCGACCCGCTGCTCGGCCGCGGCTACCCGGAACTGCCCGGCCTCGACGCGAGCCTCATCCACGCCGGCGACCTGGAGACCATCGCCGCACCCATCGACGTGCTCGGGGTCAACTACTACAACCCCACCGGCGTACGGGCCGCCGAGGAGGGCTCGCCGCTGCCGTTCGACCTGGTGCCGCTGGACGGCTACCCGCGTACCGCCTTCGACTGGCCGGTCGCCCCCGACGGGCTGCGCGAACTGCTCGGCTGGCTCCGCGACACGTACGGCGACGCTCTGCCGCCCATCGAGATCACCGAGGGCGGCTGCGCGTACGACGACGTGCCGGACGCGCACGGCCAGGTGGCCGACCCGGACCGGATCGCGTACCTCGACGGGCACCTGCGGGCCCTCCGGGCCGCCGTCGACGACGGGGTGGACGTGCGCGGGTACTTCGTCTGGTCGCTGCTGGACAACTGGGAGTGGGCCGAGGGGTTCACCAAACGCTTCGGTCTGGTGCACGTCGACTACCTCACCCAGCGGCGTACGCCGAAGTCGTCGTACACCTGGCTGCGGGACATGCTCGCGGCCTCGCGGGACGGGTCGGCGCGGTGACCACCCTCGACCCGACGCCGGCGTCGCTGCCGGCGGCGCTCGCCGAACCGACAGTGCCGGTGCGGCGCGGCTGGATCGGTCTGGTCTTCGCGGCCAACCTCGGCGTGTGGATGGCGTTCTTCACCCCGATCCAGGTGCTGCTGCCGCAGCAGATCGAGCGGATCGCGCCCGGCGACAAGGAGACCATGCTGGCCGTGGTCACCGGCCTGGGCGCGTTGGCCGCGGTGCTCGCCAATCCCCTGGCGGGCGCGCTGTCCGACCGGACCTGCCTGCGGATCCTCGGCCGGGAGTTCGGCCGTCGGCACGTCTGGACCGCCGGCGGCGCGGTGCTCGGCGCGGCGGCGCTGGTGCTGCTCGCCCAGCAGCGGACCATCCTCGGGGTCGCCGTCGGTTGGGTCGCCGCCCAGGTCTGCTTCAACGCGATGCTGGCCAGCCTCACCGCCGCCATCCCGGACCGGGTTCCGGTGGTGCAGCGCGGCGCGGTCTCCGGCTGGGTAGGCATCCCGCAGGCGCTCGGGCTGGTGCTCGGCGCGGTGCTGGTCACCGCCGTCGTCACCGGCAACGCCGCCGGCTACGTGGCCATGGCGGTGGTCATCCTGGCGCTGTCACTGCCGTTCGCGCTGCTCACCCCCGACGATCGACTGCCGCGCGCGCACCGCCCGGCACTGCGGGCGCGGGCGCTGTTCGCCTCGATGTGGATCAGCCCGCGCCAACACCCGGACTTCGCCTGGGCGTGGATCACCCGGTTCCTGGTCCAGCTCGGCAACGCGCTGGGCACCCTCTACCTGCTGTACTTCCTCACCGACGGGGTGCGCCACCCCGACCCCGAGGGCGGTCTGCTGGTGCTGATCCTGCTCTACACGCTCGGCATGATGCTGACCGCAGTGGTCGCCGGCCGGCTGTCGGACCGCTCCGGGCGGCGCAAGGTGTACGTGATCGTCTCCGGCCTGATCATGGCGGTGGCGGCGCTGCTGCTCGCCGTCGCGCCGGTCTGGCCGATGGCGATCGTCGCCGCCCTGCTGCTCGGTGCCGGCTACGGCGTCTACCTCTCGGTGGACGCGGCCCTGATCACCCAGGTGCTGCCCCGGGCCACCGACCGCGCCAAGGACCTCGGCGTGATCAACATTGCCAACTCGGCGCCGCAGGTGCTCGGCCCGGCGCTCTCCGCCCCGCTCGTCGTCCACCTGGGCGGCTACCCGACGCTCTACGCGGTCACCGCCATTGTCACCCTGGTGGGCAGCGCCCTGGTCGTCAAGATCCGCTCGGTCCCCTAGGGCGTCTGCGAATCCACTCGACGGTCACCGTAGGCTGAGGGGCGTGACAGTACGTGTGCGCTTCGCCCCGTCCCCGACCGGCATGTTCCACGTGGGCGGCGCCCGCTCCGCGCTGCAGAACTGGATCTACGCCAAGCAGCAGGGCGGGGTGTTCGTGCTGCGCATCGAGGACACCGACGCGGCGCGCAACAAGCCCGAGTGGACCGAGGGCATCCTCTCCGCGCTGGACTGGATCGGCATCTCCCGGGGCAGCTACGAGGGTCCGTACTTCCAGTCGGCGAACGCCGGTGAGCACCGGGCCGCCGCCACCAGGCTCTACGAGTCCGGCCGCGCCTACTACTGCGACTGCACCCGCGAGGACGTCCAGGCCCGCACCGGCTCGCAGTACCAGGGCTACGACGGCTACCACCGCGACCTCGGCCTCGGGCCGGGGCCGGGGCACGCGCTGCGCTTCCGTACGCCCGACGAGGGCTCCACCGTGGTGGTCGACCTGATTCGCGGCGAGCCCACCTTCGAGAACAAGCTCATCGAGGACTTCGTCATCGCCCGCGGCGACGGCTCACCTGTCTTCCTGCTCGCCAATGTCGTCGACGACATGACCATGGGGATCACCCACGTGATCCGGGCCGAGGAGCACCTGCCCAACACGCCCAAGCAGCAGCTGCTCTGGGACGCCCTCGGGGTCAAGCCGCCGATCTGGGCGCACGTGCCGGTGGTGGTCAACGAGAAGCGGCAGAAGCTCTCCAAGCGCCGCGACAAGGTCGCCCTGGAGGCGTACCGCGACGAGGGCTACCTCGCCGGCGCGATGCGCAACTACCTGATGCTGCTCGGCTGGGCGCCATCCGGCGACCGGGAGATCGTCGAGTGGTCGGTCATCGAGGACGAGTTCCGCCTGGAGGAGGTCAACCCCTCCCCCGCGTTCTTCGACGAGAAGAAGCTGCGCGCCTTCAACGGCGAGTACATTCGGGCGCTGCCGGTGTCCGAGTTCGTCGACGCCTGCCAGCCGTGGCTGACCGGCACCGACACCATCGCGCCGCCGCCGTGGCAGCCCGAGGAGTACGACGCCGACGCGTTCGCCGCCGTCGCGCCGCTGGCCCAGACCCGGCTCGCCGTGCTCAGCGAGATCGTGCCGAACGTCGACTTCCTGTTCCTGGCCTCGCCGCTGATCGACGAGGCGGCGTGGACCAAGACGATGAAGGACGGCTCGGCCGACCTGCTGGACGCCGCCATCACGGCGTTCGAGGCCCTTCAGTCCTGGGACGCCGAGTCGCTGAAGTCGACGTTGGAGGCGGTCGGCGCCGAGCGCGGCCTCAAGCTGGGCAAGACGCAGGCGCCCGTCCGGGTCGCGGTCACCGGCCGCACCGTCGGCCTTCCGCTGTTCGAGTCGCTGGAGGTGCTCGGTCGCGAGCGCACCCTGACCCGTATGCGTGCGGCCCGACTGCGCCTGGTCTGACGGGCCCGGCGGTGCGCCGCCGGGCCGGCGTCGATCGGGTGATCAGCGCGCCCGGTTCCTGCGGCGCAACACCAGGCCGGCGGCGAGGGCGGCGAGCAGCACCAGGCCGCCGAGCGCCCAGAGCCACCAGCGGCCGCTGGATTCGGACCGAACCGAGGGTGCTGGCACAACGGACGCCAGTGCGCTGCCCGTCGGCGCCGACGACGGCGAGCCCGCCGGAGCGGCCGCCGGGCCGGTACCAGCGGCCGAAGGGCTGACGGTAGGAGCGACGCCGCCGGCCGACGGCGAGGCGGACGGGTCGGCGGCGGTGCCGGTGGTGAGGGTGAACCGGACCTCGCCCTTCACCGGGTGGCCGTCACCAGAGGCCACCTGGTAACCGACGATGTAGAGCCCGGCCGCACCGGGCGTGAACGGCACGCGCACCCGACTGCCGTCGAAGGTCGGCCGCCCTCCGGCGACCACATTGTCCGGCCCGGTTATTGTGATCTTCGTCGTAGCGGGGGCCGGCTTGGCCAGGAACCGAAGCTCGACCCGGGCGGGCGCGGTGGCCACCCGGGCACCGTCGCGCGGATTGCTGCCGGTCAGCGAGTTGTGCGCGGCGGCCGGTGTCGCCGGGGCCAACAACGACACACCGAACGCCACACCGAGCACCGCTGGCACGACCCGCGCCAATCGTGTAACCCTGCCCCCCATGAACCCCTCCGTAAGGGTACGATCCGCCCGCTGATCAAAACAGCTCCTCATTAGTCGAGCAGAGATCGCAGATAGTTCCAAATACTGTTCCACTTGCTGCAATTCATCGACGTTCTGCGGAGTCTGTGAGAGTGGGCCCGACCGCCCGGTCGGTGTCGTCACCGGCCGACCGACCCGGACGTCACGACGAAGCCATCCATCGAACGGGGCGAGGAGGCGGGATGGTCCGACAGATGAGGCGCTGGGCCGCCGTGCTGGCGGGCACGCTGGCGGCGACAGTGCTGGCGCTCGGTGTCGCCGGCCCGGCCAGCGCGGCGCCGAAGCCGGCACCCAAGCCGGCACCCGCCGGTGTGGACATCACCGGCGAAGGGCTGACCGAGCCGCTGCGGCTCCGGTCGGACACCCAGCCCGCGCACGTGGTGGCTGTCGTCGACCAGGTCAACTTCTTCGCTCGTACCGGCATGCCGACCGGGCCGAAGGCGGCCGGCCTCGGTCCGAAGTACACGGTCGTGGTGCTCGCCGGCGAGACGCCGAAGCAGACGTACGACCTCTACCCCAAGGCTGCCGGTGGGCCGCGCGTCTACCGACCGGCCAAGCAGCCGGACGGCCGCAAGACCAGCGCCGGCTGGTTCCTCGGCCGGCTCAGCATGTCCGAGACGCTGCGCACCGCCGGAGTGCCGCTGGAGCGGCAGTTCGACACGGTCAGCGGCGGCGTGGGCGGCGGCGAGCGTGTCCTCCCGGAGGACACGATGGACCCTGCCCGGGACATCGACGAGGCGCTCGGCGAGTTGCAGCGACTGCTGCTGCTCAACGTCGCGGTGATGCTGACCATCACTGTCGGTCTCGCCGGGATCGCCCTGCTGATCCGCCGCCGGACCCGCTGACCTCAGGCGGCCAGCCGGACCAGCCGTCGTGCGGTGAGCGTCAGCCGTGCGGTCGGCACCAGCCGTGCGGTGAGCGTCAGCCGTGCGGTCGGCACCAGCCGTGCGATTGGCACCAGCCGGCGCGGGTCAGCACCAGCCGGCGCGGGTCAGCACCAGCCGGCGCGGGTCAGCACCAGCGGCGCGGCGGGCGTTCCCGGCGGCTGGCCCGCTGACGCGGCCGCACCGGGCCGTGTCGATGCGCCCCGGCCCATCCGGGCAGCTCGCTGCGACAGCCGGTGACGTCGTCCGGCTCGGCGGGCGGGACCGGCTCGGTGGCCCGCTGGCGTGGCACGGCCACGTCGTCGTCGCCCCGCTCGGAGGCACGGCCGCCTGTCGACTCCGCCGGGTGCGTCGGTGCCCCGCCGACCGGCCGGCGGGGCTTGCCAGCCGCCTGCGGGTCGTGGTGCCCCAGCCGGCAGGGCTCGCCCTGGGCGCAGCCGTGCTCGGCCTCCCCGTGCGCCATCCCCGGTCTCCTCACGCTCGCACTCACGCGCGGGGGCGCTCCCCCCGACGTGCCCTGCCACCGTACTGGCCGGGACCGACGGGCTGTGCACGGCGTACCCCCGGGTCAGCGCTTCGGGCGGCGAGGAAACAGGGTCTCCCAGACCGGGAAGGCGACCAGCCAGATCACGAGGGCGACGGTGAGCTTGTGGATCCAGCCCACCAGCCCGCGCGTCCGTTCGGCGTCGTCGACCCACAGGATGGCGGCACCGAGCAGGCCGCAGGCGATGATCCAGCCGAGCAGTGCCTTGGCCCACTCACGCCACTCGTAGCGGGTGCGCGCCCAGCCGTAGCGGGGCGGCCGCACCGGTGGCGGGCCGCCCGCGAACCGGTGGGCGAAGCGCTGGTCCGCCCAGCGCACCATCGAGTGCCCGAAGGCCACCGAGAAGCCGAGATAGGCGGCGGCGAGACCGTGACCGACGCCGGCGGTCGCGCCGCGGCGCAGGTCGATCACCGACGCGGCGAGCAGTGCCAGATCGACAAACGGCACGCAGAGCAGCAGCGCCGCGCCGAGTCGTGGCCGGCGCAGCGGATACCGGGCCACCAGTCCGGCGCCGAGCAGCACCCAGAACGCGATCTCACAACCGATGATCACTGCGACCACCATGGCGACCTCCCCGACGACGCCACAAGCGTCACCGATCGGCGGGGCTCGAACCTCGACGTCGGAGAGGAGATCGCGGTCATCCCTTCGACGGACCGGCCGGCCCGCCGCGCTCCACGTACCTCTTTCGGCGCATCTCGCCGCCGCAAGCCTCCTTCCCCGGTCGGAGTCGGAGGGCCGACGGTTGTGGTGGGATCGGGGCATGCGACCGCCACCGTGGCTCGGCTCCGGCACGGCCGGCCGCGACCTCACGCTTGCCGGCGCGTCGCTGATCGGCGGCCTGGTGCTGTACGGCCTGGGCATGCAGCCACAGATCATCCCGCACCCGGACGTGCCGCAGGCGCTGTTCCTGGCGCCCCTGCTGGCGGTGTGTGTGGCCGTCGGCCTGCGTCGGGTCTCGCCACGCGCCAGCCTGGCGGTGGGGACCGGGGCGCTCGTGGTGGACACGGCGCTGGGCAACTCGCTGGGCACGGTCGTGGTCTACACGCAGGTGCTCTACGACGCCTGCGTGTACGGCCCGCCCCGGCTGTGGCGGTGGCTGCTGGGGATCACCGGAACGCTGAGCGTGATCGGGACGGTGGTCGGTGTGCTCGGCTTCGGGCAGTGGCGCGGGGCGGCGGTCGGGGTGCCGGTGGTGCTCGCCGGGCTGCTGCCGGTGCTGACCGGGATCAGCGTGCGGCAGTACCGCGACCAGGCTGCCGCCGAGCGGGCACGGGCCGAGCAGACCGCCCGGCTGGTCGAGCTGGACCGCCGGCAGGCGGTCGGCGCCGAACGGGCCCGGATGGCCCGGGAACTGCACGACGTGGTCGCCAACCACCTGAGCGCCGTGGCCATCCACGCCACCGCGGTGCTGTCCGTTCCCGGGCTGGAGCGGGGCCAGGTGGAGTCGGCGCTACGGGTCATCCGGGAGAGCAGCGTGCAGGGCCTGGCCGAGATGCGGCAGATGATCGAGCTGCTGCGCGAGCCGAACGCTGGCGACCCGAGCGCGGCGGGCACCCTCGACGCGACGCCGGAGACGGTGGCGGCGCGGCTCGTCGAGGCGGACGGCCTGGTCGAGCGGATCCGGGCCGCCGGCCTCGCGGTACGGGTGCACACCGACGGCACACCGGGTCCGCTGCCGGTGTCGGTGGACCTCGCCGCGTACCGGATCGTGCAGGAGTCGCTGACCAACGCCCTCAAGCACGGCACGGGCGAGGCGGAGCTGACGATCGTGTACCGGCCGGCCGAGGTGGTGCTGACGGTGGAGAATCCGGTGCGGTCGGACGGGTCGGGGCTGCCGGGCGCCGGGGCCGGGCTGATCGGGATGCGGGAGCGCGCGGCGCTGCTGGCCGGCCGGTTCAGCGCCGGGCCGCACGACGGCCGCTGGCAGGTCCGCGCCGCGCTGCCGACCGGGGAGGGCGGGTGAGCGGGCCGGGACTGGACCCGGGCGGCGACGCGAGCGGGGCGACGGCGGTACGGGTGGTGCTCGCGGACGACCAGCCGGCGGTACGGGCGGGGCTGGCCCTGATCCTGGGCGGGTCGCCGGGCATCGAGGTGGTCGGCGAGGCGTCCGACGGCGACGAGGCGGTCCGGCTGTGCCGGGAGGCGCGTCCCGACGTGGCGGTGCTGGACGTGCGGATGCCACGCCTCGACGGGATCGCCGCGACCAGGGCGATCGTCGCCGACCGGCTCGCCGACGTACTGATGCTGACGACCTTCGACCTGGACGAGTACGTCTTCGGCGCGCTGCGCGCCGGAGCGTCCGGGTTCCTGCTCAAGGACACCGACGCGGCCGGACTGGTCGCGGCGGTGCACACGGTGGCGCGCGGCGAGGGGTTCATCGCCCCCACGGTGACCCGGCGTCTGATCGCCGCCTTCGCGGCCACCGCGCCCGGCGCGTCGGCGGCCACCCGGGCCGCGCTGGCCACGCTGACCCCCCGCGAACGCGACGTGCTGGCCTGCCTCGGCCTGGGCCTGTCCAACCAGCAGATCGCCGACCGGCTGGTGCTGGCGGAGAGCACCACCAAGACACACGTGAGCCGGATCCTCGCGAAGCTGGACCTGCGCAGCCGGGTACAGGCCGCCATCCTGGCGCAGGAGCTGGGTCTGCCCGCGCCGCCGTGACCCTGCGCCGGGCCGGCCGTCCAGGCCCGCCGACCGGTGCCGGCGTGGATGGCCTGCTCACGACGTGTCAGGCTAGGGCGGTGAGTACGCCCGACGGTGGGGAGTTGGCGGCCACGCTGCGCCGGATCGAGCGTTCGGCGGGAGCGCTGGCCACCGCCAGCGTGGCCCGGATGGACGAGACGCTGCCCTGGTTCCGCGCCCTGCCGGCCGACCAGCGCTCCTGGGTGATGCTCGTGGCCCAGGCGGGCGCCCGGTCACTTGTGCAGTGGCTGCGCGACGGTGGCGGCACGGCGGACAGCACCCAGGAGGTCTCCGACGAGGTGTTCGACGCGGCGCCGCAGGCACTGGCCCGGTCGATCACCCTTCAGCAGACCGTGGCACTGATCAAGGTGACCATCGACGTCGTCGAGGAGCAGGTGTCGCAGCTCGCCGCCGAGGGTGAGGAGCAGTTGCTGCGCGAGGCGGTGCTGCGCTTCTCCCGGGAGATCGCGTTCGCCGCCGCCCGGGTGTACGCGCGGGCCGCCGAGTCGCGCGGCGCGTGGGACGCCCGGCTGCAGGCCCTGCTTGTCGACGCGCTGCTGCGCGGCGACTCGCCGGACGTCCTGGCGAGCCGGGCCGCCGCGCTGGGCTGGGCGGACGCGCCGCCGGTCGCGGTGGCGGTCGGCCGTTCCCCCGGCGGGGAGGTCTCCGCCGTACTGCACGTGGTGTACCGGCAGGCGCGGCGGATCGGCGTCGAGGTGATCGGCGGGGTGCACGGTGACCGGTTGGTGATCGTGCTGGGCGGCGCGGCGGATCCGCTGAGCGCCACCGGCAAGCTGCTGGACGCGTTCGGTGACGGGCCGGTGGTGGTCGGTCCGGCCGTACCCAGCCTGGACGAGGCGACGGAGTCGGCGCGGGCCGCGCTGTCCGGTTTCCGGGCGGCGCCGGCGTGGCCGACCGCCCCCCGGCCGGTGCCGGCCGCGGACCTGTTGCCGGAGCGGGCTCTCGCCGGCGACGCGGAGGCGCGTCGCCGGCTGCGCCACGACGTGTACGCGACGCTTGTGCGCGCCGGTGGCGAGTTGCTGGAGACCCTGGACGCCTTCCTGGCCGCCGGTGGCACTCTGGAGAGCGCGGCGCGGGCGCTGTTCGTGCACCCGAACACGGTGCGGTACCGGCTGCGCAGGATCGCCGAGGTGACAGGCTTCTCGCCGCTGTCGCCCCGGGACGCGTTCGCGCTCCAGGTGGCGTTGACTGTCGGTCGGCTGGATCCGGTGGTCCCGGTGGTCACGGCGGTTCCGACCCAGACATTGACCCCGGCCGCCCGGAAATCCCCCCAAAGCAGCGATGATCCCCGCCGATCTTTGTGAGAAACCTCCAAAGGTTCTAGTGCGGTTTGGTCGGCCTCGGCACAGCGCTACCCACTCGTATCCGGGAGAGTCATAGGCGTGCTCGCCGTACTTAGTCCCGGCCAGGGTTCCCAGAAACCCGGCTTCCTGACCCCCTGGCTCGACCTGACCGGCACCGAGGCGCGACTGCGCGACTGGTCGGCGTTGGCCGGGGTCGACCTGCTGCACCTGGGCACCACCGCCGACGCCGACGAGATCAGGGACACCGCCCGGACCCAGCCTCTACTTGTCGCCGCGGCGTTGCTCGCGGCCGAGCACCTGCCGCTCGACGGCGTCGCGCTCACCGCCGGCCACAGCGTCGGCGAGTTGGGTGCCGCCGCCCTGGCCGGTGTGCTGTCCGCCGACGCGGCGATCACCCTGGCCGGCGTACGCGGCCGGGAGATGGCCGCCGCGTGCGCGCTGGAGTCGACCGGAATGGCCGCGGTGCTCGGCGGTGACCCCGACGAGGTGATCGCCGCGATCGAGGCGAACGGGCTGTACCCGGCCAACCGCAACGGCGCCGGGCAGATCGTCGCCGCGGGCGCCCTGGACGGGCTCGACAAGCTCGCCGCCGAGCCGCCCACCCGGACCCGGATCATCCGACTCCAGGTGGCCGGCGCGTTCCACACCCCGTACATGGCTCCGGCCGAGACCGCGCTCGCCGCGGAGGCTGCCCGGATCACCCCCGCCGATCCGGCTCGAACCCTGCTGTCGAACCTCGACGGCACCGCTGTCGACAACGGTGCCGCCATGGTGCAGCGCCTCGTCCGTCAGGTCACCGCGCCGGTGCGCTGGGACCTGTGCATGCGCACGCTGGCCGACCTCGGTGTCACCGGCGTGATCGAGCTGCCCCCGGCCGGCACCCTCGCCGGCCTGGTCAAGCGGGAACTCAAGGGCGACGGCGCCCCGGAGATCGTCACCCTCAACACCCCGGACGACCTACCGGCCGCACGGGACCTGATCGCCCGTATCGGAGGTCGTTCATGACTGGCAGTCGCATCGTCTCGATGGGGCACTACCAGCCCTCCCGGGTGGTGACCAACGACGACATCGCCCAGCTCGTGGACACCAACGACGAGTGGATCCGAGACCGGGTGGGCATCGTCAGCCGGCGGATCGCCGACGGCGAGACGGTTGCCGACATGGCCGCCGCGGCCGCCGGCAAGGCGCTGGCCAACTCGGGGCTCAGCGCCTCCGACATCGACCTGGTCGTGGTCGCCACCTGCTCCTCGATCGACCGCAGCCCCAACGTGGCCTGCCGGGTCGCCGCCAAGCTGGGCATCGCCGCGCCGGGCGCGTTCGACGTCAACACCGCCTGCTCGGGCTTCGCGTACGCCCTGGGGACCGTGGACCACGCCGTGCGGGCCGGGGCGTCGCGCAACGCGCTCGTCATCGGCGCCGAGAAGCTGTCCGACTTCACCGACTGGACCGACCGCTCCACCTGCATCATCTTCGGTGACGGCGCGGGCGCCGCGGTGGTCACCGCCACCGCCGACGACGAGCCGGCCGGCATCGGCCCGGTCGTCTGGGGCTCCGTGCCGGAGAAGAGCGACGCGGTCCGCATCGAGGGCTGGCGCCCGTACATCCAGCAGGAGGGGCAGGCGGTGTTCCGCTGGGCCACCACCGCTATCGCGCCGCTGGCCCTGCAGGCGTGCGAGCGGGCCGGGGTCGACCCGTCGGAGCTGGCCGCGTTCGTGCCGCACCAGGCCAACGCCCGGATCATCGACGGAATCGCCAAGCGGCTCAACATCCCCGACGCGATCATCGCGAAGGACATCGTCGAGTCCGGCAACACGTCGGCGGCGAGCGTGCCCCTGGCCCTGTCGAAGCTGGTCGAGCGTCGGGAGGTGCCCTCGGGCGCCCCGGTGCTGCTGTTCGGCTTCGGCGGTGGCCTGACCTACGCCGGTCAGGTCGTGCGCTGCCCCTGAACCCCCTCGGACGCGTACGCGTCGAGGAGCGGCGGTCGGCGACGCCGGCCGCCGGAGAACCCCCTATGAGAGGAACCAACCGCAATGACCCGTGACGAGATCACCACCGGCCTCGCCGAGATCCTCGAAGAGGTTGCCGGGGTGAACCCGGACGACGTGGCCGAGGGGAAGTCCTTCACCGACGACCTCGATGTCGACTCGCTCTCCATGGTGGAGGTCGTGGTGGCCGCCGAGGAGAAGTTCGGCGTCAAGATCCCGGACAACGAGGTGCAGAACCTCAAGACCGTCGGGGACGCCGTCAGCTTCATCGAGGCGCAGTCCTGATCATGAGTCGTCCTGACGTCGTCGTCACCGGGCTCGGCGCGACGACCCCGCTTGGCGGGGACGTCGCGTCGACCTGGGACGCCATGCTCGCCGGCCGCTCCGGGGTGAGTGCCCTCACCCAGGAGTGGGCCGCGCAACTGCCGGTCCGGATCGCCGCCCAGTTGGCCGTGGAGCCGTCCGAGGTGCTGGACCGGGTCCGGCTGCGCCGGCTCGACCGCTCCGAGGCGATCGCGATCATCGCGGCGCAGCAGGCCTGGGCGGACGCCGGCCTCGCCGGTTCCGACCTCGACGGGGAGCGGTTGGCCGTCAGCGTCGGCTCCGGCATCGGCGGCGCCACCACCCTGCTCGCCCAGGACGACATCCTGGAGGCCTCCGGGCCACGGCGGGTCTCCCCGCACACGATCCCGATGCTGATGCCGAACGGTCCGGCCGCCTGGGTGGGGCTGGAGCTGGGCGCCAAGGCCGGGGTGCACTCGATGGCCAGCGCCTGCGCCACCGGCGCCGAGGCCATCGCTCTGGGCCTGGACATCATCCGCTCCGGCCGGGCCGACGTGGTGGTGGCCGGCGGCACCGAGGCGGTCATCCACCCGCTGCCGATCGCCGGCTTCAGCTCGATGCGGGCCATGTCGACCCGCAACGACGAGCCGGAGCGCGCCTCCCGCCCGTGGGACCGGGGCCGCGACGGCTTCGTCCTCGGTGAGGGCGCCGGGATCCTGGTGCTGGAGCGTGCCGAGCACGCCGCGGCCCGGGGTGCCCGGGTGTACGCGCGTCTCGCCGGCGCCGGCATCACGTCCGACGCGTACGACATCGTGCAGCCGCACGCCGAGGGTGAGGGCGCCATCCGGGCCATCGCCAAGGCGATCGCGGACGCGGACGTGGCCAAGCAGGACATCGTGCACGTCAACGCGCACGCCACGTCGACGCCTGTCGGTGACATGCTGGAGATCGGCGGGCTGCACAAGGCGCTCGGCGACCACCCGGTGCTGTCCGCGACGAAGTCGATGACCGGTCACCTGCTCGGTGCGGCCGGCGCGCTGGAGTCGATCGCCACCATCCTGGCGATCCGCGACAGCGTCGTCCCCCCGACGATCAACCTGGACGACCCGGAGCCCGGTCTCACCCTGGACGTCGCCGCGCACAAGGCACGCCACATGGAGATCCCCGCCGCGCTGAACAACGCGTTCGGCTTCGGCGGCCACAACGTGGCGCTCGTCTTCGCACGTCCCTGACCCCGGCGGTACGAGACGGCAGCGGTCCGGAAACGGCTGCGCTGCGCGCATTACCGAAGGGCCCCCTCTGGTGAGGGGGCCCTTCGGCACGTTCAGCCCCGGTTGCGGGGGTGCTGCTTGGCGGTGCGTTCGTTGCCGTGGCGGTAGTTGCCGGTCCAGCGCGCCATCACCAGTTGCGGGTCGTCGTCGACCTCGGCGAGGAACTCCGCCGCCCGGGCGCCGCGCAGCGTGCCCGCCAACCGGCCGTGATGCGTGATCACCACCGTCCCGTCGGCACGCCTGTCGTACCGGAAGCCCTGTGCGGTTGTCATGCGACGAGGCTGCCAGGCCGGTGCCGTCCGGGGCGAGGCGATTTCCGGCCGACGACAGACCGGCCGGGCGCGGGCAGACCTGCCGGACTGCTCAGGCGCCGCAGGTCGTGGCGGGCAGGCCGGACACGGCCACCGGCGACCGGCCGGCCGGGCGGGCCTTGCCGGCCAGCACAGCGGCCAGCGCGGTCATCGACGCCCGGCTGGAGGAGTACGTCGCCAGCAGCGTCGGCGACGTCGCCTTGGCCAGCACGTACGGGGTGTCCATGGCGACGGTGACCGCCGCGTCGGCGCGCAGGTCGCTGTCGCCGTCGCCGTAGCCGACCAGGTGCACCACTGTCCCGCCGCTCGGCTTCACCTTCACGCCGGCCTTGGTCAGCGCGGCGGTGAGCGCCGCCCGGGTGGCGTCGCGGCCACCGGAGGAGGTGACGGTGACGGGTCCGCGTACCGCGCCGCCGCAGGCGCCCCGCAGCACGGTGACCGCGCCGGCGGCCAACGCCTCCGCCGCCGCCCGGTGCGCCGGGGTGTTGAGCGTGGACATCGGCTCGGTGGGGGCCGCCGCCAGCCGGAACTTCATGGTGAGCACCCGGGTGACCGCCTCGACCAGCCGGGCCCGGGGCAGCGACCCGCCGCGCAGGGCGGCGAGCAGCCCGTCGTACGCCTGGCCGACGTTCGGGGTCATGAGGATCAGGTCGTTGCCGGCGTTCAACGCCCGGACGGCGGCCTCGCCGGGCGCCCAGCGTTTCGCCGGCGGCATGTTCATCCCGTCGGTGATCACCACGCCCTTGAAGCCGAGCTGGCCGCGCAGCACGTCGGTGAGCAGCTTGTGGGAGAAGGTCGCCGGGGTGCCCGGGTCGATGGCCTGCGCGTCCAGGTGGCCGGACATCACGGCCATCGCGCCCGCCTCGAAACCGGCGGTGAACGGCGGCCACGCGCCGCGCTCCAGCTCTGCCGCGGACTGGGTGAGCACCGGCAGGTCCTTGTGCGAGTCGTCGGCGCTGTGGCCGTGCCCCGGGAAGTGCTTCAGGGTGGCGGCCACGCCGCTGGCCTGCAGGCCCCGGACCGCGCCGCCGACCTGGGCGGCGGCCTGCTTCGGGTCGGCGCCGAACGACCGGGAGCCGATCACCGTGCTGCGGGTGGCCAGCACGTCCGCCAGCGGGGCGAAGTCGACGTTTATGCCCATGGCGGCGAGTTCGGCGCCGGCGGCCCGCCAGGCGGCCTCGGTCAGCTTCGGGTCGCCGGCCGCGCCGGCGGCGAGCGCGCTGGGCAGGATGGTGACCCCGTCGGTGACCCGGGTGACCACGCCGTACTCCTGGTCGGTGCCGATCAGGAAGGGCGCCGGGCCGGCGGCCAGCCGCCCGGCGGCGCCCCGCAGCCCGGTGGTCAGCTCGTGGACCTGCTTCGGGTTGTCGACATTTGTGGTCTCCTGGTTGCCCTTGGTCGGGTCGTCGGCGCTGAAGCCGACCAGGATAAGCCCGCCGAGCCGGTACTTGGCGATCATCTCGGCGGGGGTGTCGACGCCGGCGAGGGCCTGGTTGCCGGCCGCGGAGCCGGCCGAGACCTTCGTGGCCGAGTCGCCGTACGCGTACGGCATCAGCACCTGCCCGACCAGGTCCTCGTCGGAGAGCGTGGCGACCAGGGCGGAGGCCCGCGCGGCCGGATCGTCGGCCGGGGTCGCGGCGGGAGCGCTCGGGGCCGCCGAGGCGCCTGTCGGACCGGGCGTCGGGTCGGGCCGGTCCGGGGTGCCGGAGCAGCCGGAGACGAGCAGGGCGGTCAGGGCGGCGACGGCGACACCGGCGTGTCGCGGGCGAATCGGCACGTAGCCCATCCCACCAGCTTCCCCCTTATCGGGGCAACTTGACCTTACCGGTCGCAGCGCCCACCAGCGCCTGGCCAGCGGGCCGGTGGCCGAGGTCAGCCGACGCGGGTGAGCAACGTCACCGGCGCCCCGTCCCCGGCGTACCGGTAGGGCTCCAGATCAGCATCCCACGCCGTGCCGAGTGCCTTGTCCAGGGCGTGTGACAGCGCCTCCGGGGCCCGGGCGGAGGCCATCAGGGCCCGCAGCCGGTCCTCGCCGAGCTGGATGTCACCGGCCGCGCCGACGGTGGCCCGGAACAGGCCACGGGCGGGCACGTACATGAAGCGCTCACCGTCGGTGCCGGGACTCGGCTCCTCGGTGACCTCGAAACGGATCATGGGCCACTGCCGGAGGGCAGCAGCCAGCTCGGCGCCCGTTCCCGGACGGCCGGTCCACCCGCACTCGGCCCGGCGGGCGCCGGGATCGACGGGCTGAGCCGTCCACTGCAGGTTGACCGGCGCGGCTAGGACGCGCGCGATCGCCCACTCGACGTGCGAGCACACGGCGAGCGGGGTCGAGTGGACGTATACGACGCCACGCGTTGGCACGGTGACCTCCCGGAGAGCGAGGTGCGTCTTCCCCTACGACCTCGTTCACCCGAGTGGTTGCTGCAACACATGATGACTTGTGTGACGGATGGTGCGCCAGGGAATCGGAAAAAACGCCTCCCGGAATAGCCGGACGGGTGGTCTCCGTTGCCTCTCAGGACACCGCGACGACCAGCCTGATGTCGTGGTCCTGTACAGTTCCATCGGCGGCTTCTGCCGCGTTACACCTTCGCGGGCCGACTCCGTGTCACCCGCACACAGCCCCCGGACGTCCAGTCCTCCCGTACGTCTTGCAAGGAGTACCTCCGTGGCGAGCAACACCTCTAAGACCGCGCGCGCGTCCGTCCGGGCCGGCCAGGCTGGCCAGGGTGGCGCCCTCAGCGTGCTGGGCGAGTTCAAGTACCTCATCCCGCTCAACGGCGGCAAGCACGCCTACGTGCGCAACCTGACCAACGGCAAGACCGCGCACCTGCGCACCGACTCCGACGCCTTCGTCGAGGAGATCCGGGTGCTGGCCGCCGCCGGCCACGCCGCCAAGATCCGGGCGGAGATCAACAACCTGGCTACCGTTCACCCGAACGACGGCTGGGAGGCCACCGAGAAGCGTCTGGTCGCGGCCGGCGTCTTCGAGGGCTGAGCCCCTCCCCCCACCACAGCACCACCCGAACCGCCCGCCGGGAGTTCCCGGCGGGCGGTTTCGCGTCCAGGATTCAGGCCGGTTCGAGCAGCTCGACCTCGCCGGTGGCCAGGTCGTAGAGGCCGCCCACCGCCGCCACCCGGCCAGCCGCGACCGGCCCGGCCAGCAGGTCGTCCTCGCGCAGCACGTCTACCGTGCGTCGAACGTGTCGGCGGATCGCCAGCGGGAGCACCGCTGGATCGTCGAGCCCGGCCTCGATGACCGCCGGGGCGATCTCGTCGACCAGGTGGGCCAGCGAACCGCCGGGCCGCTCCCCCGTGCGCAGCGCGTCCACCGTGGCACCCACCGCGCCGCACCGCTCGTGTCCGAGGACCAGCACCAGCGGTACGCCGAGCTGACCGACCACGTACTCGATGGAGCCGCACACCGCACGGTCGAGCACGTGCCCACCGGTACGGATCACGCAGATCGCGCCGAAGGTCTGGTCGAAGATCGCCTCCAGCGGCACGCGCGAGTCGATGCAGCCGAGCACCACCGCGTACGGCTGCTGGTCGCCGGACGCGGCCGCCGCCGCTGCGGTGACGTCGTGGCCGTGCACGGGTTGGCCGCTGACGAAGCGCCGGTTGCCGGCGAGCAGCTCGGCGAGCGCGGCGCGAGGCGTACCGCCGGCCTGCCGCCCCTGCCCCGCCACCTCCATGTCGTTCAGCTTGGCTCGCCGTCGACGGTCACGGGCGGGGTCCGGAATGTTCGCCCCGGCGCGATTGGCGGGGTCTCCTGGCGGGTAGCCGGTGTGTTACCGCCGGGTATCACGGTGCCGGTGGTGCCGGAACGGCTCGGGGAGGTGACGATGCCGGAGCGGTTCGAGGTCGGTATGCCCGACGGCGTACGGCTGCACGTGGAGACCACGGGACCGGCGGACGCCCCGGTCACGGCCGTCCTGCTGCACGGCTGGACGCTGGACGGGCGCAGCTGGCACCGGCAGCTCGCCGCGCTCACCGCCTCGTTCGGCGACGCGGTGCGGGTGGTCACCTACGATGCGCGCGGCCACGGCCGATCGAGTTGCATGGCGTTGCCCACAGCCACCCTGGCCCAGCTCGGCGACGATCTGGCCGCCGTCCTCGACGCGGTCGCGCCGACCGGCCGGGTGGTCCTGGTCGGGCACTCGATGGGCGGAATGACGATCATGGAGTACGCCCACCGCCACCGGGCGCACTTCGCCGCCCGTACGGCCGGCCTGGTCTTCGTCTCGACCACGGCCGAGGGGCACACGCACACCGTCTACGGGCTCTCGCCGCGCATCGCCCGGCTGATCCGGCTCGCCGAGACGACGGGCGCCGGCGTCCTGGCCCGGTGCGGCTCGTGGCGCGCGCCCCGGGCGCTGTTGAACGCGTTGCAGCCGAGCATCCGGTGGATGCTCTTCGGCGACCGCTGCGATCCCTCCGACATCCGCCTGGTGACGTCGGCGGTGGCCCGCGCCTCGCTGCGCTCGATCGGTGGCTTCCGCGCCTCGATCGGCGCCCAGCACCGGCTGGACACCCTCACCGCGCTGGCCCACCTGCCGGCGGCCGCCCTGGTCGGTGACCGGGATCGGCTGACGCCGCCGCCGTGCGCCGAGTCGATAGCCGCCGCCCTGCCGGCCACCGAGCTGACCGTCTGCCCGGGCGCCGGCCACATGCTGATGATGGAGCGCCCGGACGAGGTGAACGCCGCGGTGACCGGCGTACTGGGTCGAGTGCTCGCCGCGTCGACCCCGGACGGACGCGACGCGCGCGCCGCCGGGACCTGTCGCTGAGCGCGTTCCCGCACCTCGGGCGCGGAGGGTCGGGCCGGGGGCCGTACCCTTCTGCGGTTGGCCCGCGCGGTTCGCGCCGCTTGCCGGCGACATCGAAGGAGCGTGCGTTGACCGACCAGACCGCCCTGGAGCAGGAGATCGCCGTCGAGCAACGGCACCTCGACCGGGTGTACGCCCGACTGGCCGAGCTGCGCCAGTCCGCGGTTCGGGCCGAACGGGACGGCTACCGGATGGCGCGGGTGGGCACGTTCGGGGCGCTTGTCGAGCGCGACGCGATGGTCTTCCACGCCGCGCAGCGGCGGCACACCCTCGACGCCGAGCACGAGGGACTGGTCTTCGGTCGTCTGGACCTGCGCGACCGGCAGGTGCTGCACGTCGGGCGGCTCGGCATCCGCGACGAGGACGCCACCACGCTTGTCGTCGATTGGCGCGCTCCCGCCGCCTCCGCGTTCTACCAGGCCACCCCGGCGCAGCCGCTGGGGGTGGTGCGTCGTCGCACCATCCAGTCCCGCTCTGAGCGGGTCACCCGGATCGAGGACGACCTGTTGGACCCGACCGCCGCCCCGGAGGGGATGACCGTGGTCGGTGACGGCGCGTTGCTGGCCACCCTCTCGCGAGCCACCGGTCGGGGCATGCGCGACATCGTGGCGACGATCCAGCGGGAGCAGGACGAGGCGATCCGGTCGCCCGGCTCCGGGGTGACGATCGTCGCGGGCGGGCCGGGCACCGGCAAGACGGCGGTCGCCCTGCACCGGGCGGCCTTCCTGCTCTACTCCGACCGCAGCCGGTACGCCGGAGGCGGCATCCTGGTCGTCGGGCCGTCCACCGTCTTCGTCGAGTACATCGCCTCGGTGCTGCCCTCGCTCGGTGAGGACACGGCGACCCTGCATTCGCTGGGTTCCCTCTTTCCGGGCATGACCGCCACCCGCACCGACCCGCCCGAGGTGGCGGCGGTGAAGGGCTCGCTGCGGATGCGCCGGGTGCTGGAGCGCGCCGTCCGGGACGCGGTGCCGGGCGGCCCGGGTGAGCTGCGACTGCTCTACCGGGGGACGCTGCTGCGGCTGGACCGGGCCGAGCTGGACCGGATCCGGGACCGCGCGCTGCACCGCGGCGCCCGGCGCAACGAGGTCCGTCGGGCCGGCTTCGACGGGGTGTTCGCCGCGCTCTGGGCGCAGGCCCGTGCGGTCGGCATCACCCGGCTGCCGGAGCAGCGGGCCTTCGAGGGCGAGATCGCCGAGCGGGCGGAGTTCCGGGAGTTCCTCAAGGCGTGGTGGCCGCGCCTGCACCCCCGGCACGTGCTCGGCTGGCTGGCTCGACCGGAGCGGCTGCGTCGGTACGCCAGCGGTATCCTCTCCGGCGCGGAGATCCGGTTGCTCACCGCGGCGTACCAGAGCCTGGACACCGCAGGTCTGACCATCGCGGACGTGGCGCTGCTCGACGAGTTGGACGCGCTGCTCGGTAAGCCGCTGCAACCGGCGCGGGCCCGCCGCGACCCCTTCCAGCTCGCGGGCGGAGTCCGGGAACTGAGCACCGCCAACGACCGGCAGCGGGCCGCCCGGGCGGCGGCCCGGGAGCGGCCGGAGGACTACCGGGAGTACGCGCACGTGGTGGTGGACGAGGCGCAGGACGTCTCGCCGATGCAGTGGCGAATGGTGGGACGGCGTGGCCGTCTGGCCTCCTGGACGGTGGTGGGTGACCCGGCGCAGACGGCGTGGACCGGTGATCCGGAGGAGCTGACCCGCGCCCGGGACCAGGCGCTGGGCCGGCGCAAGCGGCACGATTTCACGCTCACCACCAATTACCGCAACTCGGCGGAGATCTTCGCGGTGGCGGCGGCGGAGATTCGCCGGCTCTATCCGGACCTGTCGCTGCCGACGGCCGTCCGCTCCACCGGGATCGATCCGGTCGAGCTGGTGGTGCCGCCGGCCGGGCTGGAGACCGCGATCCTGGAGGCGGCGACCGGCCTGCTGGCCGAGGTGGACGGCACGGTCGGGGTGATCACGCCGGTCACCCGCCGCGACGAGGTCGCCGGTTGGCTCGGCACGCTCGGCGCGACGCGCCTGCAGGTGGTGACCAGCCTGGAGGCCAAGGGCATGGAGTACGACGGGGTGGTGCTGGTCGCCCCGAGCGAGATCCGGGCCGACCCGGGCTCCGGCGTCCGGACGCTCTACGTGGCGCTCTCCCGGGCCACCCAGCGGCTCACCACCATCGACCCGACCGGCTGACCTGCCCGTTGGCGGTGTCGGCGGTCGGACCCGCCCGTACAGTTGCATACATAGCGATGTGAGCATACATTTGACCGGGTCCCGGGTGGCGACGGAGGGTGGATCTCGTGGGAGCAGGTCATGACCACCACCACGCCTCGGTCGCCAACGCCGCCCACCAGCACCGGGGCC
Source organism: Micromonospora sp. NPDC049275 (assembly GCF_043197115.1). Lineage (NCBI taxonomy): Bacteria > Bacillati > Actinomycetota > Actinomycetes > Micromonosporales > Micromonosporaceae > Micromonospora > Micromonospora sp. NPDC049275. The sequence continues at coordinate 181,572 of NZ_JBICSN010000005.1, read as the reverse complement.
GCCTCTGGGCCGCGTTCGGGCTGCTCGCCACCCTGATGGTGGTCGAGGGTGTGGCCGCCTTCCACACCGGCTCGCTCGCCCTGCTCTCCGACGCCGGGCACATGTTCACCGACGTGCTCGGCATCGGGATGGCGCTCGCCGCGATCACCGCCACCCGACGGGCCACCGGCGACCCACAGCGCACCTTCGGGCTCTACCGCCTCGAGGTGCTCGCCGCCCTGGCCAACGCCGTCCTGCTCTCCGGGGTGGCGGTCTACGTGGTGATCGAGGCGATCGGCCGGTTCGGCGACCCCCACGAGGTGCTGACCGGCCCGATGCTCGCGGTGGCCGTCCTCGGCCTGCTCGCGAACCTGGGCGCGTTCGCGCTGCTGCGCGCCGGCGCCCGGGAGAGCATCAACCTCCAGGGCGCCTACCTGGAGGTGCTCGGCGACCTGCTCGGCTCGCTCGGCGTGATCGGCGCGGCGCTGCTCATCGCGGTCACCGACTGGTGGTGGGCCGATCCGCTTGTCGCGGTCGCCATCGGCGTGTTCATCCTGCCGCGCACCTGGCGGCTGGGGCGTGCCGCCGTCCGCATCCTGGTGCAGGCCGCCCCGGAACACCTCCAGGTCACCGCCGTGCACGACCGCCTGGCCACGGTGCCCGGCGTCGTCGAGGTGCACGACCTGCACGTCTGGACGCTCACCTCGGGCATGGATGTTGCCTCCGCACACCTGATCATGGCGCCCGGCGCGGAGGTCGGCGCGGTCCTCACCGCGGCGCGTACCGCCCTGCGGGAGGACTTCCGCATCGAGCACGCCACGCTGCAGATCGAGCCCGGGGCCGCCCCGGGTGCCTGCGGTTCGATCGAGTGGTGATCACGTTCGTGACGGACAGACCGTTTCGCCGTCATTTTCCGGTGATGGTGCGGACACCTTCCGTCACATCGACTGCACGCGTCCCACCTGTCCCGGTAGGCTCGGTCCCGGCCACCACCCGGCGGCGCCCTCCCGGCGCCGGTGGCGGCCGCCGCCTAATCACCCGAGAGGGCGAACCGGGGAACCATGTTCCTGGGGTGCATCCGCGTCAGCGGTAGGGATCTTCCGTCCCGAACCCGTCAGCTAACCCGGTCGGCGGCTGACGGAAGGACATGCGAAGTGGCACCAGCACGACCACCTGCCGCCCGACTCGCGGCACTGATAGTCATGATGGTCACCCTCGGCGTCGCGGTACCGATCGGCGCCGCCACCGCCGCTCCCCCCGGCGGCCTGCGGGCCGCCGCGGCGCCCGACGGCGACGAGGAGGGCGGCACCCCCGCGCTGCGAGCCCAACTCGAGGCCGCCAGCAAGGGCTACCTGGACGCCAAGCGCGCCCTGGACACCTCCGTCCAGCGGCAGCGGCAACTCGCGGCCAAGCTGAAGACCACCGAAGCCGAGATGACCGTACGCAGCGGCAAGGTCGGCGAGATCGCCGGCGTGGCGTACCGCACCGGCCGCCTCAGCACCGTCTCGGCGTTGCTCAACACCAACACCCCCGAGGGCTTCCTGGACCGGGCGGCCTCGCTGGACGTGGTGGCCGCCAACGAGGACCGGGTGCTGCGCGAGCTGCACGCCACCCGCGACGAGGCCAACCGCACCCGCCTCGCCCTGGACGGCGAGATCCGCGAGCAGCGCAAGCAGGTCGAGGTGATGGCCAAGCGCAAGGAGCAGGCCGAGCGGGCACTCACGGTCGCCACCAGCAAGCCGCGCACCACCGCCGCCGACACCAGCTCCAACCGGGGCACCTCCACCGCCAACGCCCAGCCCGCGCCGCGCAACTCCGACGGCTCCTGGCCGTCCGAGTCATGCAGCATCAACGACCCCACCCCGGCCAGCGGCTGCATCACCCCGCGCACCCTGCACGCCCTCAACCAGGCCAAGGCCGCCGGCTTCACCCACTACGTCTCCTGTCACCGCTCCGGCGGCTCCGGCGAACATCCCAAGGGTCGGGCCTGCGACTTCGCCGCGGCGAAGGGCGGGTTCGGCGGTGACGCCACAGGCGCCGACAAGACGTACGGCAGCAACCTGGCCGCGTACTTCATCCGCAACTCCGACCGGCTCGCCGTGCTCTACGTGATCTGGTACAGGCAGATCTGGCTGCCCAGCAGTGGGTGGAAGTCGTACAGCGGAGGCAACGGCGACCCGTCCAGCGACCACACCAACCACGTACACCTGTCGGTGTACTGAGAGCAGCGACGTTTGTCTGATGATGCGATCGCATCTTTACTCACGGTAGCGGCAGTGGCCTCCCGGCAGTGCGGCCGGCGGCTGCGGCGACGGTTGCCAGGTCGTCGCTCGAGAAGCCGGCGCGGCTCAGCACCGCAAGCGATTTGTTCGTCGCCAGCGTGCACAACGCCAGCTCTGCCGCCTCCCGCTCATCGGCCCCCGCCGCCCGCAACGCCTGCTGCAGCATCGCTCGCAAACCGTCGATCATGGCGCGAACCGTCGCCTGGCCTTCCGCGTCGAGAGCCGGGAACTGCGTTGCCGACACCGTGAGCAGGCAGCCGTCGGGCACCGTCGGGTCGGCGATGCGGTTCAGGGTGACCTGCAGGTACGCGGCCACAACCGCGCTCGGGCTCGGGTGGGGGCCGGACAACGCCTGCTCGTACAGCGGGTGGTAGGTCTGCGCGTACCGCTGCAGGCTTTTGCGGAAGAGGGTGCTCTTGTCGCCGAACGTGCCGTACAGCGAACCCCGACCCAGGCCCGTGCCCTCGGTCAGGCGGTCGATCGAGGCCTCCGAATAGCCCCAGCGCCAGAAGACATGCATCGCGCGTCGTAGCGCCTCGTCCACGTCGAACTGCTTGCGGCCCGCCATGGTCCGTGAGTCTACACATCTTGTAACGATCGTTCCAATGGTCTTGTACCGATCGTTCCATCATGCGTATGGTGCCGGCATGACAAACCTGAGTTCGCTGCAGTTGCCCGACGGGTTCGCCGAGGTCTTCACCAGCCGGCTGGTGGAGCTGGACGGGCTGCGGTTGCACGCGGTCACCGGCGGGGACGGCCCGCCGCTGCTGCTGGTCGGCGGGTGGCCGCAGACCTGGTACGCCTGGCGGGAAGTAATGCCCGCACTCGCCCGCGAGCACACCGTCGTCGCCGTCGACTCGCGCGGAGCCGGGCTCTCCGACAAGCCCGACGACGGTTACGACGCCGGCACACTGGCCGCCGATCTGGTCGCTCTGATGGCCGCGCTCGGGCACGACCGGTTCGACGTGGTCGGTCACGACATCGGCACGTGGACCGGGTACGCGCTGGCTGCCGACTACCCCGAGCGGGTGGGCCGACTCGCCGTCCTCGAAGCAATGATCCCCGGTCTCTCGCCCTCCCCGCCGGCCTTCAGCCCGGCGGCGGTCAATCAGAAACTCTGGCAGTTCGGCTTCAACCGGCTCACCGACCTGAACGAGGAACTGGTCCGGGGCCGGGAGCGACTCTTCTTCGGCTGGCAGTTCGCCACCAAGGCCGCCACCCCCACCGCGATCCCCGCCTACGCCGTCGACGTCTACGTCGACGCGATCGCTGCGGATCCTCGCGCGCTGCGGGCGAGCTTCGAGTACTACCGGGCGCTGGACGAGACGATCGCGCAGAACGAGCAGCGCAGCAGGACCCGGCTGACGCTGCCGGTGCTCGCCGTCGGTGGCGCGCTGTGGAGCGGCGCGAGCGCCGCCCAGACGATGCGGCTGGCGGCCGACGACGTCACAGGCGTTGTTCTCGACGGCTGCGGCCATTACCCCGCCGAGGAGCAGCCGGCGCGGTTCACCGCGATCCTGAAGGAATTCCTCGACGACAAGCCGGTAGCAGGCGTGCCGCACGGCTGACCCGTTCGTGGCACAGTCCCCCCGGACGGGTCAGTTGCCGGTGGATGCCGTGCCTGCGGATGCGCTGGTCGCGGCAACGCGTGGTACGCGAGAGTCGGCCCGGCTGCGGAGGAGTGCGATGGCGACGGCGACCTGCCAGATGACGATCGTGTAGACGGAGCCGCGTTCGATCGCCCCCGAGGGCAGGCCGGCACCGAAGGTGAGAAAGAGAGCGACCACGGAGACCAGGCCGAATGCTCCGACGACGAGGCCGACGAGGCCGATCAACCGCGTCTCGGGAGTCTTTCGCCAGTGGATGCCCAGGACGAGGGCAAGCACGTTCCCGCCCAGGATGGCAAGCGTCGCTCCGGTGAAGTGCAGGGCAAGCGTGCCGTTCTGCTGCGCCTGCAGGGAACCGTGGAAGGTTCCGACAAGGATGTAGCCGATCATGGTCACGACCCCCATCACGGCGGTGAAGGTTCGGGCCCGCCCGCTGATCGTCCGCGACAGCAGCACTGTGGCGATCCCGAAGAGGATGCCCTGGACGATGAAGCCGGAGTTCATCACGACGTGCAGCGGCGAGTCGAGTTCGCGGCCTTGGAACACCCCGGCCGTTGCGGATCCGAGGTCGCTGATCCAGTTGTCGGCGTAGCTGTAGCTGGGCGACTTCCACGCCGCGGCCGTGATCGCTTCGGCGGCGAGATAGATCGCCGGGCCCAGGAGGAAGGTGGCAGCGGCGAGGGGGCGGATCCTGCTCATGATGGGTTCCATTCCGTCTGGATTACTGATTGGTCGGTCAGATTCGAAGGGAGGGGCCCTTCCTGCCAGATCAGCCCCGATCAGCGTGACCCCAGTCGTCGTTCGAACCCGAGGTGGGCCAGGACGATCAGGGCCAGGTAGGCCACGAGCACTCGACCACTGACGGCGGTGGCGAGCAGGCCCAGCAACAGTGGGGCCGCGATGCCTGTGGTGACCCGTGAGATCGTCCTCGGCAGGTCGGAACTGTGGCTGGCGACGCCGGTGACCACGCCGAGGGTGAAGTAGGCAGCGACCGCTCCGCAGAGCAGCCAGCGACATTGGTCCGGCAGTGGGTCGGAGCCGTGCCTCACCACCAGGGAGAGCGGTACGGCGATGGTGGCGACGACGCCGGTGACCAGGCAGTGCAGGCCGAGGGCGGCGCGGGCGGGGATCCGGCCGGCGCGCAGGTGCGGCAGGCCGGCGTATCCGAAGACGACGGACAGGCCGAACAGGCCGGCCAGCAGCACGAAGGACGCGATTGCGGTGACCAGCAGGCCGAAGTCGTACCGCGCCTCGCCTGCCGCGGCGACGACCTGCACCACCGATTCGCCCAGCACGATGATCACGAAGAGCCCCAGCCGCTCGGAGAGGTGGGCCGGATCGACAGACACCCCGTGCATGACCGGTACCGTGCCGCCGGGGCCTCCTGATCGTGGCCGACGCCGAGTGCTTTTCCGCGCGGTGAGGTACGACTGGACCCGCTGGAGGATCCTGCTGCCGGACAGGACCAGGATCAGCAGTAGGTCGAGGCCGACTCCCACCGCCCAGAGCGCGAGCTTCCAGTGTTCGTCGACCCAGAGCGACGCGAACCAGGGCAGCAGTCCTGCCGAGTACTGCACCACCGGGAAGTCCAGCAGTACTTCGCCGCGCCGCCACGACTTGGACCCGTAGACGCGCGTGGCGATGTAGGCGACCGCGAAGACGTTGAGCGGACGGATGTCGCTGCCGTGCCCGAGCACGGTGTGCGCCACACCTGGCACGGACGCGGCCATGACCCCGAGGCCGAACATGCCGACCATCAGCCGCACCACGCGGGTCTGACCGGCGGCGACGTTGCCGTACAACATGAACGTCGTCCAGGACAGCCACAGAGCCAGGAACAGCAGTGCGTAGAGACCGAGCGCCGCGGCGTCCAGTTCGGACCCGAGCACGTGTGCCAGAGCGGCCACGCCGGCCACCGCCACGAGGTCGAAGAAGAGCTCGGCCCAACTCGCGTGCCGCTCGATCCTGGCGTCTCTGTGCTCTTCGTCGATGTTCACCATCGGCGGCCGCCGGGTGGTGGTGTCCGGGTGGTCGTGGGTGCCCGGGTGATGCTGATGTCGGTCCTCCGCGATGATGTGGTCGGGGTTCGTGGACGATCCGTCAGCCGGCGGGAGCGCTGCTCGTCGAGATGTCGCGCAGGCCACGGTCGAGAAAATCGACAATCCAGGTGAAGCTGTCGTCGACAGATGCGTCGAACTTGAACCCGCCGGCTGCCTCCAGGGTCGAGAACCCGTGCAGGACGCTGCGGAGCAGCCGCAGGGCGTGAATCTCCTGGCTGGAGTCCAGGTGGTAGCCGCGCAGCATGGCCGCCCAGGAGGCGACCACCCGTTCGACGGCGGGGATGATCGGGTCGTCGGGTCCGGTCTGGCGGGCGGCAGCATCGCCGGCCGCGTACTGCCCGGGGTGTTCCCGCACGTAGGTCCGCATCGCCTGCGCCCCGGCGGCGAGGGCATCGCTGCCGGCCCGGCCCTGGATGGCGTCGCGAATGGCGTCCGCGAAGTCGGCCATGGCCCGGACAGCGATGCGGTGGGCCAGGTCGGCCTGGCTGGTGACGTGTTTGTAGAGCGCGGGGGTCTTGACTCCGAGCCGTTCGGCGACCAGGCCCATGCTGAGGTTCTCGAAGCCGATCTCGTCGATCAGTGCGGCCGCGGCCTCGGTGACCGACAGCGGGGTCAGCCCGGCCCTAGGCATTCGCCAGCGTCTTGTCGAGGAAGGGCCGGGCCAGCGCCAGGACCTGATCCGGCGTCTGGGCGTGTGCGTAGTGGCCGGCACCCTCGATGACGACGAGCTCGCCGAGGCCCCTGGGCAGATCAGCGATGATCTTCTCGCCCTCGGCGCGGGGGTCGGCCCAGTCGGGGTCGAGGCTGCCCTCGATGACCAGGACCGGGCAGGTGACGTTGGCCAGCTGCGCGCCGGCATCGGCCGGGCTGGTCTTGCACATGGCCTGCAGAACCTTCATCCGGCCGGGCTCCGTCAGCTTCGCCTCGATGCGCGTCAGCTCGACGCCCCAGTCGGCGGGCTTGACCGGATACGCCACGTCGAGGTACTTCTTCCAGCTCGCCAGACTTCCCCGGACCATGACCTGCGCCATCTGGCTGTAACCGCTGCGGAAGCGCTTCACCCGCATCAACCCGCCGAGATCGAAGGGTTGTACGCGGGTGAACGGCGCCAGCTCGATGACACCGTTGATCAGATCGGGCGCGGTGGCTGCGGCGATGGTCGCCGCACCGCCACTGATCGACTGGCCGATGATCACGGCGGGGCCGCCGAGGTGACGCACGACCGCGACGAGGTCGCCCGCGATGTCGGTGCGGCTGTAGCCGTCCCAGCCGAGGCTGGAGTCGCCGCAGCCGCGGATGTCGACGTTGGCGACGCGGTACCCGGCGGCGGCCAGGGCCGGAGCGAGGAAACGGTAGGAGTGCCGGCTGTCGCCGATGCCGTGCGCCAGGACAACGAGCGGCCCTCGCCCGGACACCTCGTAGGCGAGGGTGTTGCCGGCGATGCTCAGGTACTCGGCCATGACGACCTCCACAGGGTTGGTTAACGGCGCTATCTTTAGGTTAATGGCGTTAACTTTGCGCGTCAAGCGACCTTCCTCGACGGTTCCCTCCCGCAGCCTGGTACTCGACCCGCCATCGACCACACCGGGTGCGGACGTTCACGTGATCTCGAGCGCCGGCACCGGGTACGTCAGCGGACGTACCCGGGACGTCGTCGGCGGTCGGACGACCCGGACGAGCCGGGCGAGGAGCATTTCCGGTATGCCGCGAATCCCGCCCACCACCCGCAAGGCGCTGCTCACCCTGCACCTGATCACCTCGCTCGGCTGGCTCGGAGCCGACCTGGTGCTGCTCACCCTCGGCATCGCGGCACTGCGTGGCGCCGACCCGGCCGTGGTCTACCCGGTCGCCGGGCTCGTCGGCACCGTGCTGTTCGCGCCGCTGAGCGTGCTCGTCTGGCTGGTCGGCGTCGCCAGCGCGCTGCTCACCCCCTGGGGGCTGGTGCGCTACCGGTGGGTGCTGGTCAAACTGGTGATCACCACGGTGATGGTCGGGCTGGTGCTGTTCCTGCTCACGCCGAATCTGCGGCACGCCAGCGCGCTGGGCGCCACGCTCCCCGCCCGGGACCGCGCCGACCTGGTGATCGCGCCCGCGGTGTCGACCAGCCTCATGATCATCGCGACCGTACTCTCCACCTACAAGCCCTGGGGCCGCCGCCCCGCCCGACCCGCAGGCGCGCGAAGCGCGCTGCCAGGTCGCGCAACAACAAGGAGGTAGTGGCCACCGCAGGGCAGGGACGCCACTACATCGAGGATCGAGCACGATCATGCCGCGAGACGGCGAGTGCCCCGGCGCGGCGGGCACGGGCACGGCACGGCACGGGCACGGGCACGGCGGACACGGCGCGGCACGGCGGCGATCGCGGCGCGGCGCGGCGGGTGCGACGGGCGGCGGGTGGGGCGCGGGTGGGTCAGGTCGGGGGTTGCTCGTGGGCGTTGTTCAGGGCCGCACCGAGGCGGGCCGCCAGGGCGAGGTGGGCCGCGCGGGCCTGACGGAAGGCGTACCGGAAGAGGGGTGTCGGGGCGCGCAGGGTGATGTCGACGTCGATCCGGACCAGGCCGTCCGGCTCGGCACGCAGGCGGGTGTGGTTGCGGACGGTGGTGGCCGGCCACTGGCGGGCCACCGTCACGATCTCGTCGGGCTCGCAGATCAACACGTCCGCCTGGTAGGTGGTGCGGAAGCGCAACGGCCCCGCCGCGAGCCTGTCGTTGATCGTGTAGCTGGCGCGGGCGCCCGGGCGGGGCGACACCCGGCGGACCCGCACGATCAACGGGTGCAGCTCACCCTGGCGGGTCAGGTCGCTCAGCAACGCCGCCGCCTCGGCGACTGAGCAGCGGGCCTGGACGGTGTAGCTGAAGGTATCGCTGCTGAGCACACCGTCTCCCGACGTCGCTGGTCGCACGATCGTCCCGTACACGGCCCAGGGTGGCAACGCCCGGACGGACACCGTCCGTTGTCCTGCTATTCGCGCAGCGTTCCCATTACGGTCGGCTGATGGGAAATCACCGGTTGTGACGAAAGGACGGGCACATGAACGGTGACGACCGATGAGCGGGCACGTGATGGTCTTCGCGCCCACCCCGCAGCTGACCGTGACGGTGGACCAGCCGAACGACCAGCCCGAACTGCACCTGCACCCCGGCGGTCAGGGCGTCTGGCAGGCACGCATGGTGCAGTCGCTCGGAGTCGACGTGGTGCTCTGCGCCGCGCTCGGGGGCGAGATCGGTCAGGTGCTGGAGCCCCTGCTGGTCAGCGAGGGGGTGGACCTGAAGGTGGTGGTCCGGGACTCGGGCAGCGGCGCGTACGTGCACGACCGGCGGGACGGGTCCCGACAGGAGATCGTGGACGTGCCCGGGGAGCGACTGAGCCGCCACGAGCTGGACGAGTTGTACAACCTGGCGCTCGGCGAGGGGCTGCGCGCCGACGTGAGCGTCCTCAGTGGCCCGAACGCCCCGTGGCTCGTCCCGGCCGACCTGTACCGCCGCTTCGCCGCCGACCTCGGCGCCAACGGCAGCCGGGTGGTGGTCGACCTGTCCGGTGACCACCTGGGGGCCGTGCTGGACAGCGGCGTGTTCTTCCTGAAGGTGAGCCACGAGGAGCTGATCCGCGACGGGCGTGCCCGCAGCGGGGAGGGTCCGGAGCTGACCCGGGCGATGTACGACCTGCACGCCGCCGGCGCCGAGACGGTGGTGGTGAGCCGGGCCGACCAGCCCGCGCTGGCAATTATCGACGGGGAGCTCTTCGAGGTGGAGATGCCCCGGCTGGAGGCCGCCGATCCGCGCGGTGCGGGCGACTCGATGACCGCCGGAGTGGCCGCCGTCATCGCCCGTGGCGGCGACATCCGGACCGCCATCCGCACCGGCGCCGCCGCCGGCGCGTTGAACGTGACCCGGCACGGGCTGGGCACCGGACGGCTGGACTCCATCACCGGCCTGGTGGAGCGGGTCCGGCTGGTCCCGGCGGACAGCCGGCAACAGGAGCGGACCACCCCTGACGAGTTGGCCGACCGCGTGGTCGAGCGATGACGCTGCGGGTGCTGGTGACCAACGACGACGGGATCGCCGCGCCGGGCATCCAGGCGCTGGCCCTGGCCGCCGCCCGGCGGGGCCTGGACGTGGTGGTCGCGGCGCCGCTGGAGGAGGCCAGCGGCACCAGCGCCGCGATGAGTGCGGTGGAACGCGACGGACGGGTGGTGGTGCACGACCATCCGCTGCCCGGTCTTGCGGGTGTGCCGGCGTACGGGGTCGGTGGCTCACCCGGCTTCATCACGCTCATCGCGCTGCACGGCGCGTTCGGCCCGCCGCCGTCGGTCGTGTTGTCGGGCATCAACCGGGGCGCCAACGCCGGCCGTGCCGTGCTGCACTCCGGCACTGTCGGCGCCGCGTTCACCGCGGCCTCGAACGGGTGCCGGGCCATGGCGGTCTCGCTGGACGTGCTCTCCGCGGGCGAGGCGACGGCCGCCAGCGGCGGGGCCGCGGTGGACGCCGCAGCCCGGGTACGCGACGCCGAACGGCACTGGGACACCGCCGCGCGGGTAGCCCTGGACCTGCTCCCCCGGCTGACCTCCGGGCCGCCGGAGAGCGTGCTCAACGTCAACTCCCCGGACCTGCCGCACGGGCGGCTGCGCGGTGTGCGTCGCGGCGGGCTGGCCAGCTTCGGTCAGGTGCAGATGACGGTGGCCGAGTCGGGGCACGGCTTCGTGCGTACCTCATTGGAGGAGCCCGGCCAGGCCGCGCAGCCCGGCACGGACGTGGCGTTGCTGGCCGCCGGCTATGCGTCGGTGACTGCCATCCGAGCGGTCACCGAGGTGACCGACGTCGACCTGACCGGTCTGGACGAGCAGCTCTGACGGGTGAGAGCGGCGGCGCTCAGGCGCCGGGAAGCACCTCTGGGGTGGCGGCGCCGGCGAAGTAGGGCTCCGGCGCCCCGAAGAGACCGAGCAGACCGGTCACCCAGAGTTGACGGTGCACGAACCGGCTCGGCTCGGTGACCACCAGCTTGACGCCGCTGACCTCGGCGGTCTGGAAACCGGCGACCATGGCGCTGATGCCGACGGAGTCGATGAAGGTGACCAGCCTCATGTTCAGCTCGATGCGGAGCGGGCGGCTCTTGGCCAGCACCTCCGCGATCGCTTCACGCACCTCGTACGCTGTGTCCACGTCGATTTCGCCCCGAGGGGCGATCTCCACGACACCACCGGACAGGACCGACTTCACGATCGACAGGCTCACGCGAGCACCTCCACCCGCCCGTCCCCCGGGCGCCTCATCAGTACGCGGGCCGCGACCGAGAGTATTCCTCCGACGGCCTCGGTCGCCACCCCTCGGGATGAGCAATTCACGGATCCGGGCGCACAAAGTCGCCCATATCCCCACTTTTCGGCATCTGATCATTCAATACTTTTCGTTATCTGCCCACTCCGCGATCGGTCGGAACCAACGCGTCGCCGGACCAGGGTAACGGTCGACGCCTGACACGCCCGACATGCGGCGTGCCCCGGACACCGGCCCCCGCACGGCGCCGGCGTGTCGGACCATGGTCCCCGACGGCGCCGGTCGGATCCGGCCGGACGGTTGCCGGCGCCACCTAGCATCGGCCCGGGACACCCACCGTGACGGAGAGGACCTTCGATGATCAAGCGACTGGCCGGGCTGGCCGGGGTAGGAGTGCTGCTCGCCCTCGTTCTGGCCTGCGGTTTCGGCGGCGGGGACGACGATGACGACGACGATGACGACTTCGCCCGCGGCGCGGCCGTGGTGGCGGTGCGCTGAGGAAGCCGCCGAGCCGCGCCCGAGGCGGGTTTGCGCCCGGTCGGCCCGGGGCACTGCGGAGTGAGCGAACCGTGCCGCGCTGGACAGACGCCGAAGTCCGAAGTGGCCGGCGGCTTCGGCACCCGAGGAGGTAACCACGATGTTCGGAACCAACCTGCTGGACCGGCGCAGCAAGCCGGAGCGGATCGCGGACCAGGCGTGGGAGCACCTGCTCTCCGCCGTCGGCTCCGCGGGAGACAGCGTGCGGGACACCGCCCGTTCGGCGCGGCGCAGCGGCGGTGACCTCGCCGACGGCGCGGGCGACCTGGTGGGCTCCGCGGCGGAGGAGGCCCGGCGTCGGGCCTCGCGCGCCTTCGACGCGCTCGCCGGGCGCCAACCGGCGCTGCCGTGGACGCTGCTGATCGGGGCCGCGCTGGTCGGCGCCGCGGTCGGCTGGGCCGTCGGCTCCGCTGCCCGTGCCGCTGGCAGCCGGGACGACCGCGCGGTCGACGACGTCGAGTTCGTCGACGTCGACCGCCCCAACTCCCCCGTCAGCCTGGACGACTAGCTCCCCGACACCCCGAGCGGGCCCCGCCGACCTTCTGGTCGACGGGGCCCGCTCGCTGTGTGCGGTGGGTGGTGGGGCGGCCGGGATGGGGCCGGTCCGCCGGGGTGCCGGACCCCTCAGGCAGCCCCGGCGGACCGGTGTTCTCGGGTGGCCCGGACGACGCCGGGCCACCGGGTCAGCGACTCGTGCAGGTCACGGTGGCCGGCGGCACGTTGCTGCCGGTCCAGGAGGCGAGGAAGCCGATCGTGGTGCTGGCGCCGGCGCCGAGCGCGCCGTTCCAGCCGCTGTCCACGACCGAGACGACCGCCCCGGTCTGGGTGTGGGTGCCGCCCCAGAGTTGGTTGATCCGCTGACCGTTGGGGAAGGTCCAGCCCAGCGTCCAGCCGGCGATGGGCCGGGTGCCGGGGTTGCTGACCACCACCTCGGCCTGGAATCCGCCCGACCAGGAGCCGGTCACCCGATAGGCCGCCGCACACCCACCAGTCGGGGGCGGCGTGGTCGGAGGCGGCGTGGTGGGGGGCGGTGTGGTGGGGGGCGGCGTGGTCGGGGGCGGCGTGGTCGGGGGCGGCGTGGTCGGGGGCGGTGTGGTGGGGGGCGGCGTGGTCGGGGGCGGCGTCGTCGGGGGCGGCGTGGTCGGCGTACCGCCGGTGCGGTCGGCGACCAGGATGCCGCGACCGTTGGTGCCGAGGTAGACGCGTCCGTAGACACGCGGGTCGCCGGTCAGCGCCTCGGTCGGGTTGCCGTACTGGTGGCGGTCGTCGTTTATGCGTACCCAGGTCGTGCCGCCGTCGTCGGAGCGGTGCACGCCGGGTTGACCGTCCACGGTGCCGTAGAGGAAGACGGCGGGGTTGGTCCGGCCGGGCGCCGCCTTGCCGAAGCCGACGTTGCCGGAGGCGCTGACGCCGCCCAGTTTGGTGAAGCTGGCGCCGGAGTCGGTGGAGCGCCACAGCCCGCCCGGCCCGGCCAGCCACAGCTCACCGGACTTGCCGGGCAGCGCCTTGAACCGGACGTCGGTGGTGGGCAGGCCGGTCGCCGCCGTGGCGGTGAAGGTCGCGCCGCCGTTGGTGCTCAGGTAGACCCGCCCGCCGCTGAAGCCGTAGAACCGGTTGGGGTCGACCCGGTCGGACTCGATGATCGCGTTGGCCGGGATGCCGGCGGACGGCGACCACGAGTTGCCGAAGCCGACCGCGTAGACGACGCGCTGGCCGGCGTCGCCGGGCGCCCAGACGAAGCGGCTGCCGTCGGCCGCGGCGGCGACCGTGCCGCCGGTGTTGACCCCGGACGGCTCGGTGCCCTGGAACCACGTGGCGCCGCCGTCGGTGGAGAAGGCGACGTGGCTGTCGTTGGGCCGGTCCGCGTCGGTGAAGCTGCCGGCGCGCACCAGTACGGCCGGTTTGCTCTCGGCGTAGTCCAGGCTGGTGGTGCTCGTGAAGACCGGCTGGGTGAAGAGCATCGCCGGAATGGTGTCGAGGTCGGTGTGTCGGAACCCGCCGACGTCGCCGAGCGCGCTGATCAGTGGCGCGCCGCTGGGCGGGCTGACCAGGTCGAGGACGGCGGTCTCCTCCAGGCCGCGGACCATCGGCCGCAGGGTGAGCTGACCGCCGGTGTCCCACTTGGTGAGGTCGGTGGTGCCGTAGATGGTGGCGCCGGTGCCGTACATCATCCGGTTGGAGTCGTGCGGGTCGATCTCGACCGACTCGTTCATCCAGCCGAGCTTGGGCGTGGACTCCGGAGGCGCGGGGTTGGTGCCGAAGGTCAGCCACGGCACCGAGCTGATGTCCATGGTGTAGCGGCGGGACCGCTCGGGATAGCTGGTGAAGTCCCAGATCCGCGTCCAGGTCGCCCCGCCGTCGGTGCTGCGGAAGAAGATCGCGTCCGGCCACCAGGAGACCTGGGTGGCCACCATCAGCGTGTTCGGGTGCTGCCGGTCGATGGTCAGGCCGCTGTAGCCGAAGTAGTCGTCGGCACTGGTGGAGGGTATCGGGCTGATCCGCGTCCAGGCGCCTGTCGACCGGTTGAACTTCCAGACGTCGCCCTTGCCGCCGTCGTACGGGCCGCCGGTGTCGCTGGTGGCGATGTAGAGGTGACCGCCGACCGGGTCGACGACACCCTTGTGGGCCAGGTAGCCGGTGGGCTGCCCGGGAATGCGCGACCAGGTGACACCGCCGTCGGTGCTGCGGTAGACCGGATTCTCCTTGTCCGCCACGCCCACGTAGATCGTCTGGGTGGTGGAGCCGGCGGCGCCGGTGCTCTTGTCGAAGCTGACCCAGGTGAGGCCCTGGTTCTGCCCGTTGTAGCCGTTCGGGTCACTGGGGTCGGCCCGGTAGTTGCCGGCGTTGGGGAAGGCGGTGACGCGGGCCCAGGTCGCCCCGTAGTCGGTGCTGCGCCACAGGCCGTTGCCGCCCTCGGCGCCGTAGTAGACGATGTTGTTCCGGTTGGGGTCGACGGCCAGCCGCTCACCCATGCCCCGGCCCGGCATGTTGCCGCCGTTCTTGAACGGCAGCTCGGTGGCCTGCCAGGTGGCGCCCTTGTCGGTCGAGCGCAGGATCGCGCCGTTGTTCGGGTCCCAGCCGTTGGTGTACATGCCGACCGCCGCGTACACCCGGTTGGTCTGCACCGGGTCGGTGGCGATGCTGACCACGCCGTTGTAGCCCCAACGGTCCGCGCCGACCCAGTCGAGCAGCGGCGTCCACGACTGGCTGGACTGCTCCCAGCGGTAGGCCCCGCCGATGTCCGTCCGGGCGTAGATCAGGTTCTTCTCGGTGGGGTTGAAGACGATGCCGGGCACGAAGCCGCCGCCGCCGACCGGGACGTTGCGCCAGGTGTACGCCTCGGCGGCGGCCGGGGCCGGCACCGAGCCCGCGGCGGTGATGGGGACCGCCACGACGGCCGCGGCGACGGCCAACGCCGACACCAGAGCGCCGGTCAGTGATCTGGGCATCTGTGGTTCCTCTCGGGGTGGAGACCCGGGAGACGGGATCGACCGCTGTGTCGTCGTGGCCCGGGGGACGGGCACGCCGACGCGGAGACGGATCGACCGAACGTGGCGCGTCGCGGCCCGGGGGACGGACGACGACGCGGGGGACGGATCGGAGCTTGCCCTGGCTCCAACCACCCGACGCGAGGCTCCCGCAATCGAGGAACTTGCTCACCTTAACCGATTCGACGCCGCTATGGAAGCGCTCCCATCATCGACGGCGGTACCCGGTCGACGGGCAGCGCGGGCAGGTCCGGCGGGTCGGTCGCCCGCATCGGGTGAGGCCCGCTCACCCGCGTGACCGGCACGATCGGATCCCGGCGGGCCTGCCGGCCACTGTCGTCACCCGGTCCGCCAGCCAGTGCACGCAGCGGAGGGAGGGCCGATGGCCATCGCGACGATCACGCGTACCGACCAGGACATCCAGTCCGCCGTACTCGACGAGTTGACCTGGGAACCCCGGGTGCAGCCGCACGAGATCGGCGTGACCGTCGCCGAGGGCGTCGTCACGTTGACCGGGCGGGTGGACAGCTATGCGAAGAAGTGGGCCGGGGAACGGGCCGCGCACCGCGTGGTCGGGGTCCGGGCGGTCGCCAACGACCTGACCGTGCAGTTGTCCGGCAGCGACGAGCGCGCCGACCCGGACCTGGCCGCCGCGGCAGGCAACGCCCTGGAGTGGGACGCGTTCGTGCCCATCGAGAAACTCCAGGTCACCGTCTCGGCCGGCTGGGTGACGCTGCACGGTGACGTCGAGTGGGAGTACCAGCGCCGGGCCGCCGAACGGGCGGTCGGCCGCCTCACCGGCGTGCGTGGGGTGAGCAACGGCATCACCGTCCGGCCGAGCGCGCCGCCGGACGGCGCGAACCTGGCCGGCCGGATCGTGGACGCGCTGGCCCGAGCCGGCGCCACCGAGGCCGAGCGGATCACCGTCCGGGTGCACGGCGACACGGCCGTACTCGGCGGACTGGTGCACTCGATGCCCGAACGCGCCGAGGTGGAGCAGGTGGCCTGGTCCGCGCCTGGCGTCCGGGAGGTCCAGAACCACATCGCTGTCGCACCGGTTCTGCGCTGAGCCGACGGCTGTCGGGTCAACGCCGGCTGGCAGACGCCGGACGAGGTGGCGTCAGCGCCACCGGCAGCGCGGAACCACCCGGGACGGGTGAGCCGGCCTCACCCGTCCCGGGAGCAGGCTGGGTGCATGAGTGATCCGAACGGGCTGATCCAACCCGGGCGCCCCGCGCCCGGCTTCACCCTGCCGAGCACTCCGGACGGGCGCCAGACCGGCCCCGAGCAGTTCCGGGGTCGCCCGGTCGTGCTCGCCTTCTACCCCGCCGACTGGAGCCCCGTCTGTGGGGACCAGATGTCGCTCTACCAGGCGGCGGCACCGGTGTTCGACCAGTACCAGGCGATGGTGCTCGGCATCTCGGTGGACAGCGCCTGGTCGCACCGGGCGTTCGCCGAGAGCCAGGGCATCACCTTCCCGCTGCTGTCCGACTTCGAGCCCAAGGGTGAGGTGGCCCGCCGGTACGGCGCGTACACCCCGCGGGGCGAGGCGGCCCGCGCGCTTGTGGTGCTCGACCAGGCCGGGACGGTGGCGTGGAGCTACCTGTCGGCCCCCGACGTCAACCCGGGCGCGGACGGAATCTTCGACGCGCTGGACAACCTCGCTCGCGATCGAAAGGTGATGGCCGGATGACCACCCCACTTCAGGTCACCGCCCGGCTCCGGGAGCCGGTGACCGTCGAGGACCACGTCCGCGGGCCGTCCAACGCCGCGGTGACAGTCATCGAGTACGGCGACTTCCAGTGCCGGTTCTGCGGCGCCGCGTACCCGAACCTGCACGAGTTGCTGCGTCAACGCGCCGACACGGTACGGCTTGTCTACCGCTACTTTCCCATCGCGAACGTCCACCCGTACGCCGAGCGGGCGGCGGAGACGGCGGAGGCCGCCGCGGCGCGGGGGAAGTTCTGGGAGATGCACGACTGGCTGTACGAGCACCAGGACCAGCTGGACCCGGTGCACCTCTCGCTCGGTGTCGAGCAGCTCGGGCTGCCGCCGGACGAGCTGAACGGCGAGGTGGAGCGCCGGACGTTCGCCGACCGGGTCCGCCGGGACTTCGTCGGCGGTATCCGCAGTGGGGTCAACGGCACGCCGACGCTCTTCGTCAACGACGTCCGGCACGACGGCGGGTACGACCTGCCCGACCTGCTGGCGGCCGTGGACGCGGCGGCGAACGCCTGACCGTGGCGGCCGATCCGGGCGGCTCTTGAGCCGCTCAGATCAGCCGCAGCTCGCGCGCCCGCCGGACCGCCTCGCGCCGGCGGGTCGCGCCGAGCTTGCGGTAGATGTTTCGCACGTGCGTCTTCACCGTGTTCACCGACAGCGACAGCTCGGCGGCGATCTCCACGTTGGACAGGATGCTCTGGAGGTACCGCAGGATGGTCAGCTCCCGCTCGGTGAGCGGCTCGTCGAGCAGGCCACCGGGCTCGGCCGCCGGCCGGGGGGCGCTCTCCTCGACGCCCCGGACCAGGTCGCTGACGAGCGAGAAGTGCGCGGTTCCCGCATCCAGGTGAGCGGCCAGCAGGTCCCGCACCGACGGCTGAGCCCTGGTGAACGCTCGTCGGCAGCCCTGCGGGCCGGCCAGGTCCAGCACCTGCTCCAGGACGCGCCCGGCCCGGCGTCCGTCCCCGGCCCGCTCGGCGAGCACCGCCTCCAGCAGGCCGGCGTCCAGGCGTACCGGAAGGGGCCAGGCGGCGGCGGGCGGGGCCTGCCAGTCCGGCAGCGCCCGCCCGGCAGCGCCCAGATCGCCGGCCCGCAACTCCACCCGGCTCAGTGCCACGTCGAGCGCCGGCGTGGCCGGGTCGCCTGTGACATCGGCCAGCAGGTCCCGGGCACCGTCCAGATCACCTCGCTCGGCCCGCGTCTCCACCTCGGCCGCCCGCACCAGACTCGACAGTTCGGCGGCGGCCGGCCCGTCGGGCAGGGCCTCCCGGGCGCGGGCGAGCAGCCGCTGGGCGCCCGCCAGGTCGCCGACGTCCCGGTCCAGCCACGCGCGACACAGCGCGAAGACCGCTGCCGCCACCGGCTCCCCGCCCGGTCCGGACCGGTCCGGCGGACCCGCCCCCGCGACGCCGTCCGCGCCGCGCGCCGCGCCGATCGCGCCGGTCGCGTTGTTCATGGCCGCAGCGCCGGCCAGCCCCACAGCGGCGGCAGCGCCGGTTGCCGGGGCGGCGAGCGCGAGGTTCGCGGCAGCCTCCTCGGGCTGGTCACGATGCACGGCCACGACGGCCAACGCCAGGTACGCGTAGCCGCAGTCGAGCCGGCAGGACCAGCCCCGGCAGGACGGCATCTCCAGCGCGTCGCGGGCCGCCACCTCGGCCGCGCGCAGGTCACCGCGAACGGCCAGCAGGAGCGCCGACCGGCTGGCCCCGACGAGTTCGGTGCGCGGCCGACCGGCCTCCCGGGCCGCCGCCCGGGCCCGGACGAACCGCGCGTCGGGCAGCCCGCCGGCGGACAGCTCGACGAGACCGAGCGCGGTGCCCGTGAAGGCCCGCAGGTCGGCGTCGTCGGCGTCCGAGCCGGTGGCGATACCGGCCGCCCGACGCTCCGACGAGCCCGCCTCCGCGCGCGCCGGACCCCGCGCGCCCTGACGAGCCGGTGGGCCGGCTGGCGCGCGCCCCGGCGGCGACGCCTGACGACCTGGTGGGCCGGCCGGCGCGCGCTCCGGCCGCGAGGCCTGACGATCCGTTGAGCCGTCGGTCGGGCGGGTACGGAGCAGCCGGGCGGCGGCGACACGCGCCTGCGGCAGGTCACCGGCGAGCCGGGCCACTGTCAGCTCCACGGCCGTCGCCAACCGCAGGAACCGGTCCCGTCGCGGCACGGGCAGCGCGCCGGCGTACCCGGCGGCGGTGCGCAGGTGGCCGGCGGCAGCGGGCAGGTCACCGGCGTACGCCCGCTCGGCGGCGCAGGCCAGGGCGACCTCCGGGTCGGCCCGCACCACCTCCGGCGGCGGGGACGGCGGCGGGGACGATGACGTCTCGGTGACCGGATCGCTGTCGTAGCGGGTCAACTCGGGCCAGTGCGCGACGAACAGGTCGCCGGCCAGGTTCCACCGACCGGCGGCGAGGGCGTGCCGCAGCCCGTCGACCGGGCGGCCGGCGCCGGCGTACCAGTCGGCCGCCCGCACGTGCAGCTCCCGCACCTCGTCGGCGGGCAGCCGGGCCAGCTCGGCGCGGAGCAGGTCGGCGAGCAGCGGGTCACAGCGGTACCAGGGCGGGCGGGTGCCCTCCGGGTGCAGCAGGCCGCCGGCCCCGGCCAGGTCGGCCAGGGCCCGCCCGGCGTCCGCGCGGCCGGTCAACGCCTCGGCCAGGTCGGCGCAGACGGTCTCGGCGAGGGCCGTACGGCGCAGCAGGTCCCGGTCGGCCGGGTCGATTGCGGCCAGGACCTCCTCGTGCAGATAGCCGGCGATCTCCGGTTGGTCGCCGCCGAACTGCCCCACCCAGCGCTCCGGGTCGGGCTGATCGCGCAACGCCAGCGCGGCGATCCGCAGCGCTGCCGGCCAGCCCCCGGTGCGCTCGCGCAGCCGACGCACCGCGGCCGCCGGCAGTGCCGCGCCGTGCGCGGTCAGCAGGTCGGCCACCTCGTCGTCGGTGAAGGCCAACTCGTCCGGGCCGACCTCGGTGAGCTCACCGGCGAGGCGCAGCCGGTGCAGGGCCAGCGGCAGCCCGGCCCGCGCCCCGATCACCAGGTGCAGCCGCTGCTCGGAGTGCCGCAGCAGGAACTCCAGTCCGGTCAGCGCCGCCGGGTCGGTGATCCGGTGCAGGTCGTCCAGGACCAGCAGCACCGGCTGCTCGGCGGCGGCGAGGCCGGCCGCCAGGAGTTCCAGCTGGTCGGGGCGTGGTGGGCCGGTGGGCAGCGGTGTCACCAGGTCGTCGTCGGCCGCCCCGGTGGCGGTGCGCAGCGCCGCAGCCAGGTACGCCCAGAGCCGGTCGCCGTCGTCGCCGGCCTCCACCGAGACCCAGGCCGGCGAGGGCGCGGGCCCGGGCTCGGTCAGCCGGACCCAGGAGGCGAGCAGTGTGGTCTTGCCCCAGCCGGCGGGCGCGGCGACCAGGGTGACCGGCCCGGCGCGGCCCTCGTCGAGGCGGCGCAGCAGGCGGGGCCGGGCCACCACCGGCTCGGGCGGCACGGTCGGGGTCAGCCGGGACGCCAGGAGCGGCCGCTGCTCCTCCCGGCGTTCGGGTGCCGTGCCGATCCGCGCGCGATCCTGCTGTTCCGGCACCCGGCCCCACCCCCACCGACGCGTTCCACCCCCGGTCGGCGAGCGGTTACCCGGCGGGGACCGGTTCACCCCTTCCGGGCGAGCCCGCTTCACCCGGGCGCGACAGACGATCGGCGGACTTGGACCGGGAGGACCGATGGGGCCGATCAGACGGCTGGCGCGGGCGAGATCCGTCGTCGGCGGCGGTGTGCGGGTCGGGGCGGCGCGGCTGGCGCGCGTACCCAGAAGGCGCCGCCGGCCCGGCGCGGACCGCGACGCGGCGGCCGGCTGGGAGGTCGTGACGGTGGACCGGCCCCCGGAGCAGGTCCTTCCCGACGGCCGGTGGCCGGAGCCGTTGCGCCATCTGGACGGCGTTGTCGAGGTGCGGATGCGGCCGGCGCCGGGTGACCGGGGCACCGAGCTGGCCGCCCGCCCGCTGGCCGACGCCGCCGCGGCGGCCGGCCTGGCCGCGCATCTGGTCGGTGACGACCCGCGGCTGCTGGTCCGCCGGACACTGCGTCAGGTCAAGCAGCGCGTGGAGGCCGGCGAGGTGCTGCGCGCGGACCGCTCGGCGCTGGACCGCCGGACGGTCCGCGGGTGAGGGCGCTGTGCTGGGTGGCCGCCGACGAGCTGGCGGTACGCGAGGTGCCCGACCCGGAGTTGCGTAACGAGCGGGACGTCATCATCCGCGTCCGCCAGAGCGCCACCAGCGGCGGCGACCTGCCGCTGCTGGCCGGTCGGGATCCGCTGCTGCGCACCGGTGACGTGCTGGGGGCGGAGTTCCTGGGCGAGGTGGTCGAGGCCGGTCCCGCCGTCCGGCGACACCGGGTCGGCGACCGGGTGGTGGTCGGCGCGAGTGTGGCCTGCGGCGGCTGCTGGTACTGCCGCCGGGGACGGCACTCCTGCTGCGACAACGGCGGCCCCGACGTGGCGAGCGTCGATCCGGACCGGGGGCGTTCCGACGTGGGCTGCTTCGGCCGGCCCCGGGCGGCGGGCGGCTTCGCGGGCGGGCACGCCGAGTACGTCCGGGTGCCGTACGCGGACGTGGGCGCGTTCCGGGTGCCGGACGCGGTAGGCGACGACCGGGCGCTGTTCGCCGCCGACGTGGCACCGACCGGCTGGCTGGCGGCCGAGCTGGGCGAGGTGCGGCCCGGCGACGTGGTGGCGATCTGGGGCGCGGGCGCGGTTGGTCAGGTGACCGCTCGCGCCGCGACGCTGCGCGGTGCCGCCCGGGTGCTCGTCGTCGACGGGTACGCCGACCGGCTGCGGATGGCCGAGCGGCACGCCGGGGCGGAGCCGCTGGACTACCGCCGCACCGACGTCGCGGCGGAGCTGCGGGAGCGCAGCGGTGGGCGCGGCCCGGACGTGTGCGTGGTCGCGGTGGGCGTACCGCCGACGCGGTCGGTGGTCGATCGGCTGGCCGGCCGGGACGTCGACCGCCCGGACGCGGTGCGCGAGGCGGTGCACGCCTGCCGCAAGGACGGCGTGGTGGTGGTGCTCGGCGGGGCCGAAGGGCACGTGGACACGTTTCCGCTGGGCGCGGTGACCGACAAGCGGCTCACGGTGCGGGGGTCGCGCCGACCGGACCTGCGGGACGTGCCGATGCTGCTGCACCGGATGGCCCGCGACGAGCTGCGAACCGAGCACCTGGCGACCCACCGGCTGCCACTGGAGGACGGCCCCCGCGGGTACGCGCTGTTCCGCGACCGCGCCGACGGCTGCGTCCGGGCCGTGTTCACGCCGTGACAGGCGTTCCCGATCGGCGCTTGGCGATGGCGGGTGGCAGACTCGGGGGATGGCTGGCGAGCGGGCGTACGACGTGGTGCTGTTCGGGGCGACCGGCTTCACCGGCGGGCTGACGGCCGAGTACCTGGCCCGACACGCGCCGCCCGGGTTGCGGTGGGCGCTGGCCGGGCGCAACCCGGATCGCCTCGCCGCCGTGCGCGACCGGCTCGCCGCGATCGATCCCACGCTCGGCGACCTGCCGCTGCTCACCGCCGACGTGACCGACGCAGGGTCGCTGCGCGCCGTGGCGGAGAGCGCCCGGGTGGTCGCCAGCACCGTCGGCCCGTACGTCCACCACGGGGAGCCCCTGGTCGCGGCCTGCGCCCGGGCCGGCACCGACTACCTGGACATCACCGGGGAGTCGGAGTTCGTCGACCTCATGTACGTCCGCCACCACGCCGAGGCGACCGCCACCGGCGCTCGGCTGGTGCACGCCTGCGGGTTCGACTCCATCCCCCACGACCTGGGCGTCTGGTTCACCGTCAAGCAACTGCCGGCCGACGTCCCGATCACCGTCGACGGCTACGTCCGCGCCGGTGGCCGGTTCTCCGCCGGGACGTACCATTCCGCGCTCACCGCGTTCGCCCGGACCGGGGAGGCCAGCCGGGCCTCCCGGGCCCGCCGGGCGGTCGAGCCGCGCCCCGCCGACCGTCGGGTCCGGGCGGTGCCCGGCAAGCTGGCCCGATCGGCGGAGCTGGGCATCTGGACCGTGCCGCTGCCGACCATCGACCCGCAGGTGATCAGGCGTTCGGCTGCGGCCCGCCCGGAGTACGGCCCGGACTTCCGCTACCGGCACTTCGCCGCCGTGAAGCGGCTGCCGACCGTGCTGGTCAGCGCGGTGGGGCTCGGCGCGCTTGTCGGTCTGGTGAAGGTGCCGCCCACCCGGCGGTGGCTGCTCGGGCGGCTCGCCTCCGGGCAGGGCCCGACCCCGCAGCGGCGGGCGTCGTCCTGGTTCCGGGTCCGGTTCGTCGGCACCGGCGGCGGGCGACACGTGGTCACCGAGGTCGCGGGCGGCGACCCGGGCTACGACGAGACGGCGAAGATGCTCGCCGAGTCGGCGCTGTGCCTGGCGCTCGACGACCTGCCGCCAACCGCCGGCCAGCTCACGCCGGTCACCGCGATGGGTGACGCGCTGCTGGACCGGCTGGTCCGGGCCGGGCTCACCTTCCGGGTGCTGAAGCGGGACGAGAGCGCCCCGACACCGCCTGCGGCGGCCAGACCGGACGCGGCGACACGGGACGCGGAGCCGGCGGCTTGACCCTCGACCAGGTCGAGGGGGCAGGATGCCCGGCGTGGTGAGCGACCTGCACAGCATCGGCGAGTTGGCCCGGGCCAGCGGCCTGACCGTCAGCGCGCTGCGCTTCTACGACTCGGCGGGGGTGCTGACGCCGGCCCTGGTCGACCCGGTGACGGGTTACCGCTGGTACACCGACGAGCAGATCGGCCCGGCCCGGCTGGTCGCGGGGCTGCGTCGGGTCGGCATGCCGGTGCCCGAGATCGCCGCCGCCGTCCGCGCCGAGCCTGCCGAGGTGCACCTACTGCTAGACGCGCACCTGCGCCGGCTGGTCGACGGGCTGGCCGACGCCCGCCGCGAGATCGGCCGGCTCCGGGCCCTTGTCGACCCCACGCCCACGACGGTGACCACGCTGCTGCTCTCCCCCGCCGAACTGGCAGCCGCGCTCGACGCGGTGCGCTTCGCCGTCGGCGTCGACCCGGAGCTGCCGGCGCTGTCCGGGATGCTGCTCGACGTCGAGCCGGACGGCGTGCGGCTGGTAGCGACCGACAGGCACCGGCTCGCGCTGGCCCGGGCCGGCGCGGTCGTCGACGGGCCGCCCGCGCGGGTGCTCGTGCCGGTGGATCTCGTCGACCGGCTGCGCCTGCTGCTCGACACCGCCGATGCCCGGCCGGTGCGGCTCACCGTGGCCGGCGTCGACCTGCGGGCCGAGGTGGCCGGTCGGACGCTTACCGGCACCGCCCTGCCGTACGACTTCCCCGACTACCGTCGGCTCCTGCGCGAGGCGGTCGGCGAGCGGCCGGCCGCGTACCGCATCCCGGTGGACGTGGTGGCGCTGCGCGCGGCGCTGCGCGACCCGGCGGCACCCACGCTGGCCCGCGAGTACGCCGGCACGCCGCTGGCGGTGTCCGTCCTCGGTCTCGACGACTCCGGCGGCCTGCGCCTGCTGCACCCCGCCGAGCTGACCACGGCCGACCCGGCCGCGGAGCTGTCCACGGCCGATCCGGCCGCCGAGCGGAGAAGCGGGCTGCGGTTCGGGGTGAACGGCCGGTACCTGCTCGACGCGCTGGACGCGGCCGGCGGCCCGCAACTGGTGCTGGAGGTGGACGGCCCCATCGCCCCGCTGGCCGTGCGGCGGCCCGACGACGAGGACACCTTCTCCGTGCTGATGCCGATCCGGCTGTAGAAACCGGTCGCGCTCCCCGTAGTGGGGTGGAAACGTGCGCGACGGTAACATCTGCTGGTTCAGTGAACCCCGGACGGAGGCGTACGGAGCAGCATGCTCGACATGGAGTTGATCCGGAAGGATCGCGAGGCGGTGGCGACCGCGCTGGCGAAGCGTCTGGATCCCGCCGAGGTCGATCGGGCCCTGGACGAGATCCAGCGACTCGACCAGGAACGACGCGCCCTGATCACGGAGATCGATGCCGACCGGCAGCGCCGCAAGGCCGAGGCCCGCGCGTACGCGCAGGCCAAGCGCGCCGGCACCGAGCCGCAGGTCGCCGCCCCGGAGGGGGAGCGTAAGCAGCTCGCCGACCTGGAGTCCCAGTTGGACGAGGTGCAGGCCCGGCTGCGCGACGCGATGAGCGAGCTGCCGAACCTGCCCAGCGACGACGTCCTGCCCGGTGGCAAGGAGGCGAACCGGGTCGTCAAGACCTTCGGCGAGCCGCCGGTGATCGAGAAGGTCCGCGATCACGTGGAGCTGTCCCGCGCGCTGGGGCTGGTCGACTACGAGCGCGGGGTCAAGCTCGGCGGCTCCGGCTTCTGGATCTACACGGGGGTCGGCGCGCGGCTGGAGTGGGCGCTGCTCAACTACTTCGTCGACCAGCACATCAAGGCCGGGTACGAGTTCCTGCTCCCGCCGCATCTGCTGCTCGACTCGGCGGGTTTCGCCGCCGGCCAGTTCCCCAAGTTCTACGACGACGTCTACCACCTGGACGCCGACTCCGCGCCACGTGGACAGTTCCTGCTGCCCACGTCGGAGACGGCGATCCTGGGCGCGTACCAGGACGAGATCCTGGAGACCACGAAGCTGCCGCTGAAGGCATTCGCGTACACGCCCTGCTACCGGCGGGAGTCGGCCGGGTCGCACTCGGACGAGCGCGGCACGGTGCGCGGCCACCAGTTCAACAAGGTGGAGATCTTCCAGTTCACGCTGCCGGAGCAGGCCGACGCGGCACTGGAGGAGATGCTCGCCCACGCCGAGAGCCTGGTGGAGGGGCTGGGTCTGCACTACCAGCGCACGCTGCTGTCGGCCGGTGACGCGAGCGCCTCGATGAAGAAGACCCTCGACATCGAGGTGTGGATGCCGAGCACCGGCAAGTACAAGGAGGTGTCGTCGGTCTCCTGGGCCGGCGACTACCAGGCCCGCCGGGCGGCCATCCGCTATCGCGAGCCGGGCGCCAAGCAGACCCGCTTCGTGCACACGCTCAACGGTTCGGCGCTGGCCACGAGCCGGCTCTTCCCGGCCATCCTGGAGCAGTACCAGCAGGCCGACGGCAGTGTCCTGATCCCGAAGGTCCTCCAGGACCGCCTGGGAACAGACCGCCTGACCCCGCGCTGATCCGGCCGTCGATCATGAAGTTATTGCCCCTCACCTCGGCGTGTCGCGGCAATAACTTCATGATCGACGCCGAGGGGGCGGTGGCGGCGGCGCCGTGGGAGTCGGGCTGCCAGCAGCAGGGCTGCCAGGGTGGCCAGGAGCACCGTGGGGCCCAGGGTGTCGACGGCGTCGGCCAGGGTTTGCTGGACCTTCGTTGCCGCCTGGATCACCGGGTCGTGTCGGGCGTCGCGGTGGCCGGCGGCCAGCCGCAGCTCGTACCAGCCGTACCAGGCGACGTAGCCGCCGGCGAGCAGCAGCACCAGGCCGCTGAGCCGGGGCACCAACGCGCCGGCGACGCGCAGCCGGGCCACCAGCCCGTCGCGCAGCAGCGCCACACCGAGCGCGGCGACCGCGACCACCAGACCCATCCCGAGGGCGTACGCGCCGAACAGGGCCAGCCCGCGCCCGGTCGAGCCGGCCTGGAGGCTGGTCACCACGATGGCCAGAAAGGGTGCGATGGCGCAGCCGAGCGAGGCGAGCGCGTACGCCGCGCCGAACAGCGCCATCGACGGCCAGGACCTCGTCAGCCGGGGCGCGCGGGCCGACCAGCCGGGAGCGGGCAGCCGCCGACCGGCGAGCAGCCAGCAGCCGGCCACCAGCAGCAGCAGACCGAGCGCCACGGTCAGCCACGGCAGCCGGGGACGCAGCCAGCCGGCCAGCGGCGCGAGCGCCAGGCCGAACGCGCCGAAGACCACCACGTACCCCACTGTGAGCCCGGCCGCCGCGGTGAGCGCGCGGCCGACCGCGCCGCGGGCGTCCGACGCTCCGGCGACCAACAGCGAGAGGTACGCGGGCAGCAACGCGAAGCCGCACGGGTTGACCGCGCCGAGCATGCCGGCGGTCAGCGCGAGCAGCAGCGGGGCGGTCACGCCCCGGCCAGGGCGGCGACGCGGGCGGTGAGCGACTCACCGTCCAGGAAGCCCTGGTGGACGATCCTGCCGTCCCGATCGATGATCACGAAGATGCTCTGCTCGGTCACCGTGAACCGCTTCCAGAGCGTGCCCTTGCGGTCGTCGATCTGCGGCATGTCACCGAGGTCGAACTCGCTGACGAAGTTCTTCATGTCCCGCTGCTCGCCGAGCCCGGCGACGCCGACGATCGGAACGGTGTCCCGGTAGCGGGGCGCGATCTCGGCCACCGTCCACGCCTGGCTGGCGCAGGTGGCGCACCACGGCGCCCAGAACCACAGCACCACCGGCCGGCCGGCCAGTCGCGTCGCGTCGAACGCGCTGCCGGTGAGGGTGGTCCCGGTGAAGCGCAGGATGTCCGGGACCGGGGCGGGCGCGGCCGACGGCGAGCCGGTCGTGGGGGCAGCCGGGGTGGCCGGGGAGCTGGTCGGGGCCGGCGCGGTCCCGGCGGCGGTGGCGTCGGGCGGCACCGTGCCGGTGCAGGACGCCGTGGCGAGCAGGGCGGCGACGAGCGCCCCCGCGACGGCGGTGCGGGGCGCGTACGCCGCCGCTGTCCGCCCGATCGGCTTGCGCATCCGCAGCTCCGTTCGACAGGTGTGGTGGTCGGTGCCCTTCCCTACTCGGCCTTCGCGAGGCGAAGGGCGAGTTCCGGGCAGACCTTGACGGCCTTCAGTGCGCCCTCGCGTAGCCACGTCGGCACGGGCGTGGCCGGGAACGCCGGGTAGCCGTTGCCGTCGAGCCGGATGAAGTCCGGGACCACGTGCGCGCAGAGACCGTGCCCGTCGCAGCGGGACCAGTCCAGGGTGAGCTTCTGCGGGTTGGGGTCGGGCGCGCCGGGCAGCCCCATGACGCCCTTGACCCGCCGGCCGCAGCCGTCCCCGGTGCTGTGCAGCCGCAGGTCGTCGGCGAAGACCTCGATCGCGGAGAGGGCGAAGCGGGCCGTGCCGTCCGGGTGGCTGCACGCGCCCCGGCCCTTGACCTCGCCGGCCGCGGCCCGCACCACGTCGGCCGGTTGGCTGCCGGCCACGGCCAGGTCGACCGCGCGGGCCAGGTCCGGCAGACCCATCTTGCACGGGCCGCACTGGCCGGCGGACTCCCCGGCCAGGTAGCGCACCACCTGGGCGGCCTCACCGAGCGGGCAGGTGTCGACGCCGATGGGGATGATGATGCCCGCGCCGAGGGTGCCGCCGACCGCGGCGAGGCCCCTGCGGGAGACCTCGGCCTTCTCCGCCGCCTCCGGGGTGATCCACTTGCCGTGGTAGCCGCCCATCAGGATGCCCTGGACGTCCGGGACCTCGCACAGGTCGAGAACGTCGCGCAACGGCATGCCGGCCGTGCACTCCACCACCGCCGGACGGCCCGCCGCGCCGGTAACGGTGAGCAGCACGGTGCCCGGCTCGTCGTCGGTGCCCAGGGCCGCGTACTCGTACGGGCCGAGCCGCGCGCCGACGGCGAGCTGGGCGTACGTCTCTGCGTTGGACAGCAGGGTGGGCAGGCCGCTGACGCCGGAGTCGCTGGAGCGCTTCTTGGTGCCCGGAGGGATGTGCGGCAGTCCGTTGATGCCGTTGACAAGCGCCCCGCCCTCGCCGGAGATGAACCGGTGCGGCACCGTGACGATGGTGGTCGGCACCGGCATCCGGCGCTCCGCGAGGGCCTCCATGAGCGAGTCCCGCCCGACACCGTCGTCGGCCACGCCGATCACGATCTCCTCGGCGTCCAGCGCGTACGCGGTGAGCGCCGCGCCGTCGAGGATCAGGTGCGGGGCGCGGGTGAGCAGCACCTTGTCCTTCCAACTGGCCGGCTCGCCCTCGGAGGCGTTGACGACCACCACGGCGGCGAGGTCCTGCCGCTCGCAGGACTCCAGCACCGCGCGCAGTTTGCGGGCGAACGGGAAGCCCGCCCCGCCCTTGCCCTTGAGCTGCATGCCCTCGACGAGTCGGAGCAGCTGCGCGGGCTCCATCGGGCCGATCGGCCCGTGCACCTCCTCGTGCGCGAGCAGGTCGAGGCGGCCGTACTCGGCGAAGCCGGCGGTCAGCCGGGGTTCGCCCACACAGGCGACAGGTGGTACGGCGGTCCGCATCACTTCGCCTCACCCCGCAGCCCGGCCCAGTACGCCCCGTCCACGGCGTCCGCGCTTGCCTTGCGGCGCTTCGCGGACCGGCCCTCGCCGGCGGCCCGTCGGGCTCGCCGCGACGCCAGGTCGACGAGGGTCGGGGTGTCGTCGACGGGCGGCGGCACCTCCTCGGGGACGTACCGCGCCGGCGGACGCCAGTAGTCCGGCTCCTCCGGCAGGTCGTCCTCGGCGCTGTGCCGGCCGCTGCCGCTGCGCGGCGCCGCCGAGATCGGACCGGCGGAGATGGGGCTCGCCGAGATCGGACCGGCCGAGATGGGGCTCGCCGAGATCGGACCGGCGGAGATCGGCTCGGCGGACTGCCAGCGGCGCGGGCTGTCCCACGGCTCCTCGGGCTCCTCGACGGCCCGTCGGGGCGGCGCCGAGTACCGGGTGCCCTCGTCCTCGGAGCGGGACCGGCGGCTGCTCCGCTCGGCGGCCGGCTCCTCGGCGCGACGACGCCGGGTCGGGGCGGCCTCCTCGTCCCCATCACGGGTGCGCGACGTGCGCCGCCGGGTCGCCGGCGCCACCTCCTCCTCGACGCTACGCCGGCTCGACCGGCGGGTCGTGGTCTCCGCTTCGTCGCGCCGCCCACGCGTCGGCCGGTCGGCGTCCTGCCGGGCGGCCGGCGCCTCGTCGCGCCGCCGTCGGCTGGGCCGGGCCGGCTCCGCGAGCGAACCGGGCTCGGGCACCACCGGAACGGTGAACCGCTCGGGGTCGCGCCGCCGCGGGCCGGCCGGCGCCGTCCAGGTGGCGGTGGTGGCCTCGGCCCAGGCCGGGCGCTTGTCCTCGCTTGTGTCGCGGCGGCGGCTCAGGCCGGCCAGCAGCGACCGGCCGCGGCCCTCCTCGGTGGCCCGCCCGGCCAGCACCGCGTTGCGCACGGCGGCCTGGTGCTGCTCCCGGCTGCGCCGGCCGATGGTGACCGAGAGTCGGACCAGCAGCGCCAGCACGACGAACAGGATGCAGGCGAGGTAGCTGAGCACCACCCAGGACTTCGCGGCCCGACCGGCGTTGAGGCCGTGCAGCACCGCGAACGGCCACGCGAGGTACGCGGTGGAGTGCAGCGACCGCCACAGCCACTTCGGACCGACGCCTGCGAAGCGGGCCCGGATGATGCCGGTCCAGATCACGCTGACCATGAGCAGGGCCGCCACCGTGCCGAGGCCGACGTAGAGGCCCCGGCCGCCGACGAACGGCACCAGCGAGTCGGTCGCCGCCGCCCGACCGGTGGCAATCTTGGTGAGGACGTGGAAGAGCAGCCCTGCCGCGCCCAGGACGCCCGTGGCGCGGTGCGCCGACTGCATCAGCACTCGGTGCGAGATGCTCAGCACCAGGCGGTCGGTGGCGAGCAGGCCCAGCATCACCGTGAGGCTCAACGACACCAGGGCGACCACCCCGGCGAAGAACTCGGTGAAGAAGAAGCCGTACGCGTACGCCGTCTGGCCGGCGCCGGTCAGCATGGTCGCCGCCCAGAGCCCGGCGAGGACGGACGCGATCAGCAACGTCGTCGCCGAGCGCGACCGGGTCCGCACCCCCCGACTGCTGGTGCTGGTCCGGACCTCGGTGGCCTTCTCGTTCTGCTTTGCCCGGGCCATCTGCTCCTCGATCGTCTCGCGGCGGCGTACCACCGGCCGACCCCTGCTCCCCCATCCAGTACGGGCCGGCGGGGCGAGCGGATCACCCGGGGCGGGAAATTTCTGGGCTGGATCGAACCGACAGGCATCGGGACGCGTGTGGCGGCCACCGTGGACAGCGACCGCCATCCATGCATTGACAGCCGTTGCAACACGCTTGTAACCTTTCGGCAAATTTCAGCATGGGTTGCAAGATTCGAGCAGCCGCTGCGCTCCCCCACCGCACCGCCACCCCCACCCCCCGCTCCCCGTCAGGAGTCCCGATGCACCGACGTCGACGCGGCTCGGCGATCCTCGCCCTCGGCCTGGTCGCCAGCCTGCTCGTCCCCCTCACCGCGACGGCGCCCCCGGCCGCCGCCAGCCCGTCCGGCGCCAAGAAGGTCATCGTCCAGCTCTTCGAGTGGAACTGGCCGTCGGTGGCCAGCGAGTGCCAGAGCACGCTCGGCCCGAAGGGCTACGGCTACGTCCAGGTCTCACCCCCGCAGGAGCACGTGCGGGGCAACCAGTGGTGGCTGGCGTACCAGCCGGTCAGCTACCGGATCGAGTCCCGCAAGGGCACCCGGGCCCAATTCCAGTCGATGGTGAACACCTGCCACGCGGCAGGCGTCAAGGTGCTCGTCGACGCCGTCATCAACCACATGTCCGGTCAGGACAACGGCGGCACCGGCTGGGCCGGCTCGTCATACGCGCACTACGACTACCCGGGCATCTACCAGACCCAGGACTTCCACCACTGCGGGCGCAACGGCGGCGACGACATCGCCAACTACAACGACAGGTACGAGGTGCAGAACTGTGAACTGGTCAACCTGTCGGACCTGAAGACCGAGTCGGACTACGTCCGTACGAAGATCGCGTCGTACCTCAACGACCTGCTCTCGCTCGGCGTGGACGGCTTCCGGCTGGACGCCAGCAAGCACATGCCGGCCGCCGACATCGCCGCGATCAAGGGCAAGCTGTCCCGCTCCGCGTACGTCGTGCAGGAGGTCATCTACGGCGGCGGCGAGCCGGTCGGGCCGACCGAGTACACAGGCAACGGCGACGTGCACGAGTTCCGCTACGGCAAGGACCTGGCCCGGGTGTTCCGCTCGGAGAAGCTGGCGTACCTGCGCAACTTCGGCGAGGGCTGGGGGCACCTGCCCACCGGCTCGGCCGCGGTGTTCGTGGACAACCACGACACCCAGCGCGACAGCAGCGGCGTGCTGACCTACCGCGACCGGGGCATCTACGCCCTGGCGAACGCCTTCATGCTGGCCTGGCCGTACGGCTCGCCGACGGTCATGTCCAGCTACACCTTCAGCGACCGCGACGCCGGACCGCCCTCGGACGGCGCGAACAAGACGCTCAACACCACCTGCTACTCCGGCTGGGAGTGCGAGCACCGCTGGCCGGTGATCGCCAACATGGTCGGCTTCCGCAACGCCACCGAGGGTGCCGCCATGGCCAACTGGTACGACAACGGCAACAACCACATCGCGTTCAGCCGCGGCGGCAAGGGCTTCGTCACGCTCAACGACGAGGACTCCGCCGTGAACGGCCGCTCGTACTACACCGGGCTGCCCGCCGGCCGGTACTGCGACGTCATCCACGGCACGTACGCCGGCGGCACGTGCAGCGGGCCGGTGATCACGGTGGACGGTAACGGCTGGTTCGCCGCGAACGTGCCGGCGCACGACGCGGTGGCCATCCACATCGGCGCGCGGGTCTGAGCGTCGGGGTCCCCGGGTATCGGCGAACCGGGGGCCCCGAACCACCCATCGACATAAAGTGGTTTGGTGCCGTTTGACCGAATGTCCCCGTACCGTCGCCGGGGTGCCTGGGTGGTCACCGCCGTCGCCGTGGCCGCCCTGCTCATCACCGCGCTGCTTGTCGGCCAGGCCCTCACCCCGCGCTCGACGAACCCCGACCGACCCGTGGCAGCCGACCCGACGCCGAGCAGCATCGAGCAGGGCCCGGAGGAGTCCGTCCCGCCGGCCGCGCCCGCCCCGGCCGGTCTGCCGGTGCTCGACTACGACCCCGCGCCCAAGGGTTTCCCCGCCGACCCGGCCACCATGGACACCACGGCGCTGACCGAGGGCGTGCACCCGACCCGGAAGATCGCCGCGTACGACGCGCCAGGCGGACGGCCGCTTGCCTTCCTCGAACCGACGCTCGCCGGTGTCGAGCTGACCGTGCCGATAGCGCAGCGGCGGGTCGGCTGGACGGCAGTCCTGCTGCCCTCGGCCAACAGGCGTCTCGCCTGGCTCCCGCCCGGCGGGTTCGACACGGTGGCGCTGCGTGACCAGATCGTGGTGGAGCGCAAGGCGCACCGGCTCACCTGGTACCGGGCCGGCAAGGCGGTGCGCTCCTGGGAGACGAGCCTCGGCCAGTCCGGGCAGGAGACGCCGCTCGGTCGGACGTTCGTCCTGGGCCGCACCCCACCGCCGGAGGAGGTCTACGGCGGGGTGGACATCTACGCCCTCGGCTCGGTGCCCGACGACCCGGAGGCGGTGCCCACCGGGCTGCGCGGCGCGCACATCGGCCTGCACACCTGGTACAACGACGACGACCTGGGCGAGAACACCACAAACGGCTGCATCCGGGTCACCCGCAGCGGCCAGCGGGAACTGCTCGCCGAGGTCCGGCCCGGCAGCAGCCTGGTGGTGGTCGACCAGCTCCCCACCCCGCCGCCGACCGCCTGAGCGGCGCCGCTCAGTCGCCGAGCAGCCAGCCGTTCTGCTCGGCGATGCGGACTGCCGCCGCCCGGTTACGCGCGCCGGTCTTGCCGATCGCCGCCGAGAGGTGGTTGCGCACCGTCCCCTCGGACAGGTGCAGCGCCTTCGCCAACTCGGCGACCGCGCCGCCGGCCCGGGCCGCCCGCAACACCTCGGTCTCCCTCTCGGTCAGCGGGCTCGCCCCGGTGGCCAGGGTCTCCGCGGCCAGCGTCGGGTCCACCACCCGCAGGCCGGCGTGCACCCGGCGGACCGCGTCGGCGAGCTGCCGGGCCGGGGTGTCCTTGACCACGAAACCGTTCGCGCCGGCCTCCATGGCGCGGCGCAGATAGCCGGGCCGACCGAACGTGGTCACCACCAGCACCCGGCAGGCCGGCAGCGCGGCCCGCAGCGCGGCGGTGGCGGCGATCCCGTCCAGGCCGGGCATCTCCACGTCCAGCAGGGCCACGTCGGGGGCACTGCGGAGCGCCTCGGGCACCACCTCGTCGCCGCGGCCGACCTCGGCCACGACGGTCAGGTCCGGCTCCAGCGAGAGCAGCGCGGCCAGCGCGCCCCGCACCAGCGCCTGGTCGTCGGCGAGCAGCAGCCGGATCGGCGGGGACGCCGCGCTCACCGGGCCTCCGCCGGGGCGTGCACCCGCAGCAGGAAGCCGCTGCCGCCATCGTCGGACCGGCGCCCCACGGTCACCACGGCGTCCAGCCGGCGGGCCCGCTCCCGCAGGCCGACAAGCCCGTACCCGGCGGCATCGGCGTCCGGCGTGGACGGCCCCCGGCCGTCGTCGCTCACCTCGACCCCGTCCGGGCGCACCCGGATCGTGCAACACCGCGCGCCGCTGTGCCGGACCACGTTCGTCACCCCTTCCCGTACCGTCCAGCCGAACAGCCGGTCCCACTCCCTGGGCAGCTCCGGCACCTCGGCCGGCAACTCCGCCGCGATGCCCGCAGCGGCGAGGGCGGACCGCGCGCCGGCCAGCTCCCCGGCGAGGGTGACCTCCCGGTACGCCCCGACGGTCTGCCGCACGTCGGCCAGCGCCGCCCGCGCCAACCTCTCCACCTCGGCGATCTCGGCGGCCGCCCGGGCGGTGTCGACCTCGATCAGCCGCCCGGCCAGCTCGGCCTTGATCGCCACCACGGTCAGCGAGTGCCCGAGGATGTCGTGCAGGTCGCGGGCGGCGCGGGCCCGCTCCTCGGCGACCGCGAGCCGGCCGATCTCCTGCTGGGCGGCCCGGAGTTCGCTGTTTCGCTGGGCGAGACGGGACACGCCGAACATGGCGAACGAGGCGAGCACCACCGCGACGGTGACAGTGCTCTCCCCCGTCCAGCTCGGCACCAGCCAGGCGCCCACCAGGGGAATCAGTGCGCAGAGCGCCACGATGACAAGCGCCTGCGTCGCCGACAGCAGGAACACCGCGGACGCGGCCACGAACACAAGCGTGGCCGTCCAGTCCCCGGCGGTGCCCGGGATGCTGGCCAAACCAACCGCCACCAAGCCCAACAGCGCGATCCCGGCCCGTCGTGGCGGAATCGGTTGAAGGTGCTCACGCAGGTGACGGGCCCACTGGAACAGCAGCACGTAGCCCAGGCCGAAGACGAAGAGGGTGACCACGCCGACGATTCGCCGCCACGGCTGCGCCTGGTCCAGCGCCGTGGAGATCGGCACGTTGAGGAAGAACAGCCACACGGCGGCCAGCAGCCAACCGGTGAACCGCCATCGGCGGCTCACCGGTCGGGGCTGACCCGTCAGGGAGTCCATCGGCTTAACGCTAGCGGTCGCGGAAGTCAGACCCGAGCGGTGTCCCGGCGGAACAGCCGGGCCGCGCCGATGCCGAAGGCCAGGGTCCAGAAGACAATGTTGGCCAACCCGGCCATGCTGACCCCGTCGCCGGTCAGCGGGGCGCGAGCCAGCTCACCCATGCCGTACACGGGGGTGAACTTCGCGGCCTGCTGGAGCACGTGCGGCAGCACCTCGACCGGCACGAACAGGCCGCCGAACATGGCCAGCACCGCCAGGATCGGCCCGATGAACTGCATGACGTTCTCGGCCGGCACCAGGTAGCCGATGAACAGACCGAATGCGGCGAAGACCAGCGAGCCGATCCACGCGGCGAGCCCGGACAGCAGCCAGACGTACAGCGGGAGGCGGACACCGGCCGCGGCGCCCACCACGAACTCGATGACGACCGCGAGCAGGCCGAGGGTCATCGCGGTGGCCACCTTCGTGGCCACGTAGGCGGGCGGACGCAGCGGGGTGAGCCGCAGCTGCCGGCTCCAGCCCAACGCCCGCTCGGTGGCCACCGCGCCGCCCGCGCTGGTGGTCGCCACCATCGCCGCGTACACGGCGAGGCTGATCATGACGTACGCCGTCACGGGCCGCCCGTTGTCAAGCATCTGCCCCCGCTGCGGCAGGCCGAAGATGAGGAAGAAGACCGCCGGCATGATCAGCGTGAAGGCGAGCGTACGGCGGTTGCGCAGCACCCGGCGCAGCTCGATGCCGAGGACGGCCGGGGCGAAGCCACCCATCGCGGGCAGCCGACGGTCGGGCTGGTCGGGTCGATCGGTGCGGGTGACGGCGGGGGTGGCCGGCAGGGTGGACATCTCAGGCTCCGATGCGCTCGGTGGTCAGGGCGAGGAAGGCGTCTTCGAGGTTGCGGGAGGTGATCTCCACGTCCCGGGCAGCGGTCCGGGTGAGCAGGTGGCGGGCGATCGCGTCCGAGTCGCCGGTCCGCACCAGCACGCTGTCGCCGCGTACCTCCACGGCGTCCACGCCGGGCAGCGCGGCCAGCGCCGCCTGGTCGGCGCCGGGCAGGGTGGCCCGCACCGTACGGCCGGCGGCCAGGTTCTTGATCTCCGCGGTGGTGCCGTCGGCGACGATTCGTCCCTGCCGGACCAGCACGATCCGGTCGGCGTACGCGTCCGCCTCGTCCAGGTAGTGGGTGGCGAAGATGACGGTCCGGCCGTCGCGGGCGTCGCGGCGCAGGGCCTGCCAGAAGTCCCGGCGGCCCTCGACGTCCATGCCCGTGGTCGGCTCGTCGAGCACCATCAGGTCCGGGTCCGGCAGCAGGGCCAGCGCGAAACGCAGCCGTTGCTGCTGGCCGCCGGAGCACCGCCCGACGATCCGGTCGGCGATGTCGGCGATGCCGGCGCGCTCCAGCACCTCGGCGGCCGGGCGGGTGTGCCGGTAGAAGTGGGCGGTCATCCGCACGGTCTCGCCCACCGTGAGGTCCTTGAGCAGCCCGCCGGTCTGGAGGACGGCGGCGACCCGACCCCGGGCCACCGCCTCGTCGGCGGTGCCACCCAGGATGCGGACCGTGCCCGCGTCCGGGCGGGCCAGGCCGAGCAGCATGTCGATGGTGGTGGTCTTGCCCGCCCCGTTGGGGCCGAGGAACGCCACCACCTCGCCGGGCTGCACCCGCAGGCTCAGCCCGTCGACCGCGGTGACCGTACCGAAGGTCTTGGTGAGGCCGTTCAGCTCGACGGCCGGATGCGTACTGGTCATGGCATAGATGCTCCGGCGTCGGGGGCCGGGGCTCCCGGAGCGGCCGTCACGTTCCGGCCGTGACATTTGTCAGGGGCAATGCGCCGTCGCCGCGCGGTGTCCGCGCCCTCCGGCCGGGCCGCGAGGGGAGGAATTCCGGGCGCGGCAGCGGGTAAGCGCGCGGCCGGACACGCGACACCGGGAGGACGCGATGGGTGCCACGCCGCAGGGTCGGGTCGACACGGTCGTGCTGATCCACGGACTCTGGATGACCCCGCGCAGTTGGCAGGGGTGGATCGAGCGGTTCACCGCGCGCGGCATGCACGTCATCGCCCCCGCCTGGCCCGGGATGGACCGGTCCGTGGAGCAGTTGCGCGACGATCCCACCCCGATCGCCCAGCAGAGCATGGCCACGATCGTCGCCCACTACGACCGGATCATCCGGGCGCTGCCCCAACCGCCGATCATCATGGGGCACTCGTTCGGGGGCCTGTTCGCGCAGGTCCTCGCCGACCGCGGCCTGGGCGCGGCAGTGGTCGGGGTGCATCCCGCCGCCGCGAAGGGGGTGCTCAAGGTGCCGTTGAGCCAGTTGCGCTCCGGCTTCCCGATCCTGCGCAGCCCCGCCAACCGGAGCAGGGCCGTCCCGTTCACCGCGGACGACTTCGCCTACGCCTTCGGCAACACGATGAGCCGCGCGGACTCCGACCGGGCCTGGCAGCGCTACGCCGTCCCCGGCGCCGGTCGGGTGTTCTTCGAGGGCGCGTTCGCCAACCTCGACCCGCGCTCACCCGCCCGCGTCGACGTCGGGCGCGACGACCGCGCGCCGCTGCTGCTGATGGCCGGCGGAGAGGACCACGTGGTGCCGGCGTCGGTGGTCCGCGCCAACGCGGGCCTCTACCAGAAGTCCCGGGCTCTCACCGCGTACGAGGAGTTCCCCGGCCGGTCGCACTTCACGGTCGGGCAGGACGGCTGGGAACAGATTGCCGACTACGCGCTGGACTGGGCGCTGCGCGCGGCGGCGCTGCCCCGGGAGGCGACCATCACCA
Source organism: Micromonospora sp. NPDC049275 (assembly GCF_043197115.1). Classification (NCBI taxonomy): domain Bacteria; kingdom Bacillati; phylum Actinomycetota; class Actinomycetes; order Micromonosporales; family Micromonosporaceae; genus Micromonospora; species Micromonospora sp. NPDC049275. The sequence goes on along the minus strand of NZ_JBICSN010000005.1, from coordinate 143,588 downwards.
GCGAAGCCCCCCGCCGCTGACCCGGCGACCCACAGCAGCACGATCTCGTCTTCCATGAAGTCGGGGCATTCCTGACGCCAGGACACGCCGACTTCATGCAACCGGAGTTGATCACAGCGACGTGCTCATTGCTCGGCATGTGCGGGGCTGAGCGGGGTATCTCGGTGGGATGAGGGCCAGTTTCCGGCTTGGCCGGATCGCGGGGGTGCCGGTCGGCGTCAACTGGAGCGTTCTGGTCATCTTCGCGCTCATCGCGTGGGGGCTGGCCGCGAACCAGTTCCCCCGCTCGTACCCCGACCGCTCGCCGGTGGCGTACACAGTCGCCGGTCTGGCCGCGGCGGTGGTCTTCTTCGTCGGCCTGCTCGCCCACGAGGTGTCGCACGCCGTGGTGGCCCAGCGCAACGGGCTGACCGTCGACGGCATCACGCTCTGGCTGTTCGGCGGGGTGGCCGAGCTGCGGGGCGAGCCGCGCGACCCCGGCGCGGAGCTGCGGATCGCGGGTGTCGGTCCGCTGGTCAGCCTGCTGCTCGGGGCTTTCTTCGGTGCCATCGCGTTGCTGCTCGCGCTGGCCGGGCAGGGTGGGCTGCTCTTCGGCGCGATCGCGTGGCTGGCCGGCATCAACGTGCTGCTGGCGGTCTTCAACGTGCTTCCGGCCGCGCCGCTGGACGGGGGTCGGCTGCTCCGGGCCGCGGTGTGGAAGGCCACCGGCGACCGGGCTCGGGCCTCCGTGGTCGCGGCGCGCGCCGGCTGGGTGCTCGGCGCGCTGCTCATCGGCCTCGGGCTGTGGCAGTTCCTGTCCGGGGTCGGCTTCGGTGGGCTCTGGCTGGCGCTGATCGGCTGGTTCCTGATCGGCGCCGCCGGGACGGAGGAGCGGCAGGCCCGCGCCGGAAGCGCGCTGCGCGGAATCCGGGTCGCCGACGTGATGACGCCGCAGCCGCAGACCGCCTCGGCGGACATGACCGTCGCCGACTTCGTCGACCACTACCTTTTCGCGTACCGGCACTCGGCGCTGCCGCTCACCGAGGAGGGCCGGCCGACCGGTCTCGTGACCCTGGACCGGGTCCGGGGCGTACCGGCCGACAGGCGGGCGTCGACCACGCTGGCCGAGGTGGCCTGCCGGGCCGACCAGCTGGTCCTCGCGCAGTCGGGGGAACAGCTCAACGACCTGCTGCCCCGGCTCAGCGAGTGCGCCGACGGCCGCGCCCTGGTGGTGAGCGACGACGGTCGTCTGACCGGGATCGTCTCCCCCAGCGACATCAGCCGTGCCGTCCAACACGGCAGCCTGCGCACCGCCACCCCAACCCCATCCCGTTGATCATGAAGTTATTGCCCCGACACGCCGGGCAGGGTGGCAATAACTTCATGATCAACCGGGGCGGAGGGGTCCGGAGGCGGGTCGGGTCAGCGCGGGAAGTAGCGGTCCAGCAGGTCGGTGCGGAACTTCCCGGTCGGGTCCAGGCGGGTCAGCAGGGCGGCGAAGTCGGCGTGCCGGGGGTAACGGGTGGCCAGCTCGGTCGGGTCGGTGACGAAGACCTTGCCCCAGTGCGGTCGGGGCGCGAACGGCGCCAGGCGCTCCTCCACCTCGGCGAGCACCGGCAGCACCGCGGCGGCGTCGTCGACCCAGGTGAAGTGGACCACGAAGCTGTCCCGCCCGTGGTTGGGGCTGAGCCACAACTCGTCGGCAGCCACCGTCCGCAGCTCGCAGACCTGCAACAGCGGGGCGATCAGGTGCGCCACCTCGGCCAGTGCGGCGAGCGCCTCGGCCGCCGCCGTACGCGGCAGGTGGTATTCGGACTGAAGCTCGTCACCGCTGCTCGGGGTGAAGCCGAGCTTGAAGTGCGGCAACCGCTCGTGCGACGGACCCGGGACGCCGAGCTGCGGGGTGCAGTTCTCCGCCGGCATGCCGAGCACCGGGTGTCGCGGCTGGTCGGCGGCCGTGGTGCCGAGCCAGTCCGCCTCCGGCGGGGGCTGGTCCGCGAGCTGCTTGCGCCACACCTCGCGCAGCCGCGGCGTACGCCAGTCGGTGAACACGCTCACGCTGTACGCCGAGTCGAACGCCTCGTCCAGCGCCTCGGCAGCAAGGTCGAGGCGCACGTACTGGCGCAGCTCGAACGCCGGCACCAGGTCCAGGGTGACCCGGGTGACCAGGCCGAGCGCGCCGAGCCCGACCACCATGCCGGCGAACGTGTCGCCATCGGTGTCGCGGTCCACGCGCGTCAGCTCCCCGTCGGCGGTGACCAGCTCCAGGGCGGCGACCGAGGTGGCCAGGTTGCCGTGGACGGGGCCGGAGCCGTGGGTGGCGGTGGCCACCGCGCCGGCGACCGAGATGTGCGGCAGCGAGGCGAGGTTGGCAAGCGCGTACCCCTGCGTGTGCAGGTGCTGGGCGACGTCGCCGTAGCGCAGCGCCCCGGCGACGGTGACCCGCCCGCGCTCGGCGTCGACCTCGATGGTCGGGGGCAGGCCGGCGAGCGAGACCAGGTCTCCGGTGGTGTCACCGAGGCGGTTGAAGGAGTGTCCGGTGCCCACCGCGCGGATCCGGGAGCTGCCGGCGACCAGCCGGCGCACCTCGTCGACGGTGGTGGGGCGGTGGAACTGCCGGGCGGCGTAGCGCACGTTGCCGGCCCAGTTACGGCGGGGCACGTCGGTGCTCGACGTCAGGTGCTGGTCCTGCGCGGTCATGCGGTGCTCTCCCGATCGGTGGACTGATGGTCGGCCAACGCGGCGACGAGGGCGCCCAGAACCGTATCCGTCTGGAGCGCGCCGTAACCACGTTGGGCGATCGGCAGCCCGGCGGCCACGGCGCGTTCGATCTCACCCCGGGCCGCCTGCCGGGTCGCCGCGTCCCCGGACAGCAGGGCGTCCTGTCCGCGTCGGATCAACCGGTCGACCCGGTCCATCTGATAGCCGCGCAGGCCGACGGGCAGGTCCGGGGCGGCGAACGCGGCGCGGCGCAGAGCGAGCAGGTCGACGAAACGGTCCCCGGCGCAGCGGGTGAGCGCGGCGGCCACCTGCTCGGGCTGCTCCCGGACCTGGTCGAAGACGAGCAGCTCGATGGCCGGCCGGCCGTCGATCGGGTGGCGGGCGGTGACCGGGTCGAACGTCACCCCCGCGGCGGGCACCAGCAGCAGGCGCGGCGGTGTCGAGTAGCCGTCGCGGCGGGGCGGCTCGTCGAGGACCAGCGCGTCGACCTCGGCCCACCGGATCTCCCGGCGCAGACCGGGCCGCCGGATGCTGAGCCCGTCCGGGGTGATCCCGAAGCGGAACGGCCGCACCGCGCTGACCAGCGCCACCGCGCCGAGCGCGATCGCGCCCACGGCGATGATCGTCCGTAACAGGGCGCCGTCGCTGGGAAAGGCCAACAAGAGCACTCCACCGAGTACGCACGCCAGGGCGAGCATCCGGGCCCCCCGGCTCCGGCGCAGCTCCACGCTCGAACCCCCGTTCATGACCGTGGCGTCGGTCCCCGCATCCTCCGACAGACCGGGCGCTACGGACACCGGACGATCGGGCACGGTTGTTCTCGTCATCGTCGGGGAACCCTACGCGCATGAGCAGCTATCGTGATCCGGCCCCGCGGGGCGACGTCTTCCCGTCGGAGGAGGAGCTGGACCCGACCGGCAGCGCGGTCGAGGCGGCCAGCGCCCCGCCGGGCGCCCGGTTGTCGAGCCACCCGTCGCCCACACCGGGCCCCCGTCCGACGCCGGCCCCCGCGCCCGCGCCGACGCCCGTTCCGGCGCCCGGTCCACCGCCGCGCGAACCCGCCGCCGGGCCACTGTCGATCGTGACGCGACACCTGGACGGCTCGGTCGAGGTGGTCACCGACCTCGACGGGGACGGCCTCGCCGACGTCGTCCAGATCGACGTGGACGGCGACGGCGTACCGGACATCACCTATGTGGACAGCGACCGGGACGGCCGGCTGGACACCGTGCTGCGCGACACGGGCCACCACGCCCACCACCGCGCCTGACGCGACGGCCGGGACCGGGCTCAGAGGTTGGCCATGACCTCGCTGGCCACCAGGTCGAGGTGGTCCAGGTCGGTCAGGTCCAGTACCTGGAGATAGAGCCGCTGGCTGCCGATCTTCGCGTACCGGCCGATGGTCTCCAGGACCTCGTCGGGCGTACCGGCGAGACCGTTGGCCCGCAGTTCGTCCGGCTCGCGGCCGATGGCGGCGGCCCGGCGGGCCACCTCGGCGTCGTCGCGCCCGCAGCAGAGGACCAGGGCGTTGGACCAGACCAGGTCGCCCGGGTCCCGACCGATCTCGGCGCACGCCGCGCGGACCCGTTCGAACTGCGCCGCGGAGTCCGACACCGAGGCGAACGGGAGGTTGAACTCGTCGGCGTAGCGGGCGGCCAACCGGGGCGTACGCTTCGGGCCCATTCCGCCGAGCAGGATCGGCGGGCGGGGCTGCTGCACCGGCTTGGGCAGGGCCGGGGAGTCGCTGACCGGGTAGTAGCGGCCGGCGTGGTCGAACCGCTCCCCCGCCGGCGTGGACCACAGCCCGGTGATGACGGCGAGCTGCTCCTCCAGCCGGTCGAACCGCTCGCCCAGCGCCGGGAACGGGATGCCGTACGCGGTGTGCTCGTCGGCGTACCAGCCGGTGCCGATGCCCAGCTCCACCCGGCCGCCGCTCATCTGGTCGACCTGCGCCACGGTGATCGCCAGCGGGCCGGGCAGCCGGAACGTGGCGGCGGTCATCAGCGTGCCGAGCCGGATGCGGGTGGTGTCGCGGGCCAGGCCGGCGAGCGTGGTCCACGCGTCGGTGGGGCCGGGGTCGCCGCTTCCCGCGCCCATCCTGAGGTAGTGGTCGGACCGGAAGAACGCGCCGAAGCCGGCGTCCTCGGCGCGGCGGGCCACCGCGAGCAACTGGTCGTAGCTGGCACCCTGCTGGGGCTCGGTGAAGATCCGCAGTTCCATGGTCCGAGCATAGGTAGCCGCACCCGGCGCAGCTCGCGCAGTGGGCGCCTAGGCCAAGAACATCGGCTGGGCCGAGCTGCGCGACACGTACGCCAAGCGGTTCGGCGAGGGCTGAGCGGCCCCCGCCGGCCTGCGCCGGCGGGGCCCGCGGTGGCGGTCAGACGTCGCCGGACCGATCAGACGTACGGCGGGGTTGCATACGCCGCTCGCAGTGCGGCCAGCCCGGTCTCCTTCGGGGTCAGGGTGCCCCAGCCCGAGTTGAAGTAGTTGGTCCGCGCGATCCAGGGCGCGCCCTCGGCGTTGAGCTGAATGATGGCTGCCGGCACGGTCGCGATCCAGGCGGCCTGGTTGGGGATCTCGGCCACCCGTACTCCCCATTCGGCGATCAGCACCGGACGGGACAGGGCCACCGGGCCGAGGTCGGCCACCGCCCAGTCCTTCGTCCTGCGGAAACGGGCCAGCGCGGTGTGGCTGGCGTTGGTGGCGTACGCGTTCCACTGCAGGAAGTCCAGCCGCGCCATCAGCTCCTCCGGGTGGATGCGGCGGAAGCAGTCCCGGTTGAAGCCGGCGATTCCCACCGAGAAGGTCGTCCCCCCTGGCAGTGTGCGCGCCTTGAACCAGGTGAGGATGTAGTTGACGGCCTGCACGGCGCGGGCATCGGACTGCGCCCAGGTGTACGCCACACCGGCCTCGGTGGTGCCGAACTCGTGGTCGGTGTCGAACTCCGAGGCGAGCTGGATGTTCACCCCGAAGCCGAGCGTGCGGTACTGGGACAGGGCACGGGCGAACAACCCGTCGCACTGGCCGTTGACGACCTGGCCGTACCCGTACGCCTTCGGCCAGGTCGTGCCGGGACGCTGCAGGATGGTCATCGACGGCGCCGGCACGGTGTAGGTGGTGCCGTCCACGGTGAAGGTCTGCGGCCCGTCCGGGGCGCCGTAGTGCTTCAGCTCCAGGACCATGTTCATCATCACCCCGGACTGGCCGAGAGTGATCAGCCAGGGCCGGTTGTAGCCGGGGAAGATGTACGCGTCGGCGAAGCTGCGGTACTGGGTCAGCGAGCGGAAGTTGCCGCCTGCCATGTCGGCGGTCGGGTCGGCGCCGCCGGACAGGTAGTAGCCGCCGAGCACCGGTCGGCGGATCGTGTAGTCAGCGGTTGCGGTGGCGGTGTGGCCGCCGGCGTCCCGCACCGAGACGGTGACGCGGGCCATCACGCCACCGACCGGTACACGGCGACGGCGCCGTTGTCGGAGACCCGGGCCCAGGCGCGCCCGGAGTCATCGGTGACGGTCAGGGTGAGAGGGTCGATGACCACTGTGGTCTTGACCGGCGCGCTGCTGTTGCCCTTCGCGTCGGTGATCACGATGGTGACGGTCAGCGGTTGGGTGTCGGCATCGGAGTAGGTGACGGTCAGCAGCATCTGTTGTCCCGGTGTGAAGACCGATCCGTTCAGTGCTGCGGTCACGGTGGGAGTGGCCATGTCGGACCCTCTCTGATTGGTCGCCGGAGCGGGGCGCGGTTGAGCGACGCCGGTCCCGGCGGTGGTGCACGGATGTGCAAGAGGAAGCCGGGACGATGGCGTGACCCGAGGCGACGCCTTGAAGGTCCCGATAGGCGGTGGCACTGCTGCGGGCGCCCGTAGCGGTGTCGGCGGCAGCCGTGGCCGGGCCGTAGACGTCGGCTGGCGGGCTACGCCGTGTCGGCCGCGTCGGCGGGGCCGGGCTGGGTGGTGGCCTCGTCGGTGCGGACGATGCTGTCCGCACCGGGCCGTGGGATTCCGATGCGTGGCTCGCTATCTGTACCCTTCCCACCTGCCCTAACAGTGCTCTACCAGGGGCTTTGCCGTCTTGTCAGGTTGGCGACACCGCGCCCGCCGCCCCGGGGGCGGACCCGGCCGATGTCCTGCGCGACGGTCGGGCGGTGCGGCGCGTCGTACGGCGAAGGCGCGGACACATTCGTAAACTTGGACCGCAACTCGGCTGGATTGTGACGGTTTCCGCTGCGGATACCATGCGGTCGTCTCCGTCAGGCGCGACCCGAAAAGGTGCCGAGTGCTCAGGACGGCGAGAAGAGTCAGCACGACGATGAGCATCTGGCGGCAGGGCCTCTGGCGGTATCGCCTGACCGCCGCCGGCGTCGGCCTGGCGGTCCTGAGCGCGGCGACCGCGGCACAGAGCCCACCGCTGGCGCTCAGCGTCGGGGCGGCCACGGCCGGTGTCCTGGTGTCGACGCTGGAGATCCTCGCCAACCGTCGGCGGACCCGACAGTTCCGCTTCCACCCCCGCGACGGCGACGACTACCGGGACGTCGCCGAGCAGGTCTCCGACCCGAAGCGGGTCCTGACGAGCGCCCACAGCACAGGCGTCGTCCCCACCGCCGAGAGTGCTCGCCTACGCGGCCAGCGAATCCGCTGTGTCGTGTCGCCGACGAGCTACGTCCTCGGACGGGACCTGCGGCGCTGGTCGTTCGACTTCCTGGCCCGGCACGCCCGCACGGCCACCATGTACAACGGGGCCGCGCTAGGCCTCGCCGACGACCTGCCCACCGGCGCCGACGACCCGGTGGTCACGCTGCGACCGGCGCAGTACTTCGACTTCTTCTGCAGCAACCTCCTCGCCCCCTACGACGTCTACGAGGCGGGCCGGGACACCCTCGCCATGCGCGGGCGGGACCTGCTCCTCGACCATCGCAAGCGGCTGCGGAGATTCGCCGACAGCCGGCTGGCGAACGTCGTGGGAATCTCCACGGTGGCCTTCACCATCGACGGGCGGCTCCTGCTCGTCGCGCAGACCCGGGACAACGTGGGCAGCCCCGGGCTCATCGCCCCCTCCGGCTCCGGTTCGCTGGAGCCGCAGGACGCGGCGGCTACGGTCGCCGCGCCCAGCCTCCAGGAGGTCATCGTCGCCGGCGCGCTGCGGGAGCTGCGCGAGGAGTGCCACCTCGAACCACACGAGATCGCCGAGAGCGCGGTCCTCGGCTTCGGGCGCTGGATGAGCCGCGGTGGCATGCCCGAGTTCTGCACCGTCACGCTGCTCAAGGTCACCGCCGAGCAGGTGCTGCGCCGGGCCGTCCGCTGGAACGAGCGGCCGTACGTGGGTGAGGTGCTGGCGGTGCACGTCCCACCCACAGGCGAGTGGGACCCGGACGCCCCACTGGCGCTGTTGCCGGCCGAGAACAGGCACAGCGCCTCGTGGCCGCTGGCGTTCAGCCTGTCCTGCCTCACGGACTGCATGACCGACGAGACGTGGCCGCAGCGTGCCGCCCTGACGGCAGTCGTCGACCAGTGACGGGTGACCGGTCCCCCGGAAGGGGTGACCCGGGGGTGGCGTGCACTCGACGCCTTCGTCAGCGGGCCGTGCTCCGCACGGCCCAGGCCCGCGCGGTGAGCCGGATCGAGCCGTCCGGCTCGGTCGGCAGCCGGGCGGCCAGCAGGTCCCGCAACGCCTCCCGCTCCGGCTCGCCCAGCGAGGTGACGTACGACGGTGCGCTGCCCTGGCCCCCGAGGAACGGCCGCCAGTAGTCGGCGAAGTCGGCGAAGACCGTCGGCACGTCCACCGGCCGGACCGACACCTCCCCCAGACCGGCGTCCACCCACAGCTCCCGCAGGGCGTCCGGCCCGGCCACCGTGCCGCGATTCGCCTCGTCCCGCGCCGCCGAGGCCGGGTCGAGCTGCGTTGCGGCGGCCCAGAAGTGCCGCATCATCGCCATGCCCTCCGCGTAGTCCCACACGTACGCGGCCACCTCCCCCGCCGGCCGGACGACCCGGGCGAACTCGGCCACCGCCCGCGCCGGCTCGGGCACGAAGTTGAGCGTCAGCCCGCTGACCACCACGTCGACGGCGCGGTCGGGTATCGGCAGCGCGCGGGCGTCACCGACGTGGAAGCCCGCTCGGGCGTCCTCGACGCGGGCGCGCGCCTGGGCGATGAAGCCCGCCGAGGGATCGATGCCGGTGATCCGGGCGGGATCCGCCTCGACGAGGACCGTCGAGGTCAACGCGCCGGTGCCGCAGCCCACATCCAGCCAGCGCCGCCCGGGTGGCACCGCGAGCCCGCGCACGAAGTCGGCCGCGACCAGCCGACTCCACCGACCTACGTACGCCTCGTACGCGTCACCGTCCGCCCACACCGGGTGCGCCATTCCGGCACCATACGACAGGCGGGACGGCCCCACGGCCCAGACGCTCAGTCGAGATGGTCCCCGGGAGCCGTCTGGAGCAGCCACGCCAGCGGCATCCGCGCGCACTCCTCGTACGACCCGTCACCACCCAGCCGGTGCAGCGTGACCGTCTGCGCGCCGTCGCGGTCCACCACCCAGTACTGCGGAATGCCCGCCGACGCGTACTCGCGGACCTTGGTGACCGAGTCCATCGCCTCCGAGCCGGGCGAGACGATCTCCACCACGAGCACGATCTCCGTCACCGCGGCCCAGACGCTGCGGCTCGGTGGCTTGCGCCACACGCTGAGATCGGGAATCCGACCGCCGTCGCCATCCGGGCCCGGGATTCGCACACCGGCGACCTGGAGCACCTGCTCGGCGGGCCACCCCGCCATGATCAGCCAGGCGAAGAGCCGGCTGGCGATCATGGCGTGGTCCGAATCGGGAGGCGGCATGACCGACAGGACCCCCTCGGGGCTGGTCTCGTAGCGGTGGCCGTTCGGATCGGCGGCATTCATCGCCGCCACGTCGTCGAGCGTCACGACGGCGGGCATGTGCATGCCGACGGCCTCAGCGCTCATACGCCTCATCCTAGGCGACAAGCGTTGGCAGCTCGGGTAGGTCACCTCCTGACGCTCGGGGAGGGAAACCTGGACATCGCCGCGCGACGGAGGTGGCTAGTGTCGAGCCATGTCGCTGAGTCCGGACGACGTCGAGGTGTTCGAGCGCTCCCGGGCCCGCCTGGAGGCGATCGCCTACCGGCTGCTGGGCTCGACCAGTGACGCCGAGGACGCGGTCCAGGACACGTTCCTGCGCTGGCAGGCCGCCGACCGGAAGCACGTCGAGACGCCGGAGGCGTGGCTGACGAGGGTGCTCACCAACCTGTGCCTCAACCAGCTCACCTCGGCGCGCGCCCGGCGGGAGACGTACGTGGGCACCTGGCTGCCCGAGCCGGTCCTCGCCGGGGACCGGATGCTCGGCCCGGTCGACTCCGTCGAGCAGCGCGAATCGGTCTCGATGGCGGTGCTCACCCTGCTGGAGAGGCTGTCGCCGAACGAGCGCGCGGTGTACGTGCTGCGCGAGGCGTTCGGCTACGCGCACGCTGAGATCGCCGAGATCCTCGGCGTGACCGAGGCGAACTGTCAGCAGCTCTACCGGCGCGCCAAGCAGCACGTGGGCGCCGACCGGGTTCGCGTCGAGGTCGACGGCGCCGCCGCACGGAGGATCGTGACGGAGTTCCTCACGGCCGCCAACAGCGGCGAGATCCAGCGGTTGGTGCAGTTGTTGACCGACGACGCGACGAGCGTCGGTGACGGCGGCGGCAAGGTCCCGGCCCGGACCACGCCGATCGCCGGCGCGCTGGCGGTGGCGAAGTTCCTGCGTGGCCTGTTCCGGCCGAGCGACGTCAAGCGGAACCTGGTGGGCGGCAGTCCCGCGCTCTACGCCGAGGTCGTCAACGGCGGCCCGGCGGTGGTGGTGGTGACCGACGGCCGGGTCGTCGGCGTCATGTCCCTGGAGGTGACACCCGAGGGTGTCGCGGCCATCCACACCCAGGTCAACCCGGACAAGCTCGAACGCGCCACCCGCCAGTGGTCCGCCGCCGAGCACGGGGAACCACTCCTGCACGTCTGGTGACCCAGGTCATAGCCGACTCCTGTCAGCAATCACGTCGCTGTCCGGTTCAGGAGGTGACCACCCACCGAGACAGGAGCGTCACCATGAAGCATCGCATCGTCGTCCTCGGGGCCGGCTACGCCGGAGCGATAGCCGCCGGACGTCTCGCCAGGCGGCTGCACCCCGACGACGTCGACATCACAGTCGTCAACGCCGCCGGCGACTTCGTCGAGCGGGTCCGCATGCACCAGCTCGCCACCGGGCAGGACCTCACACGCCACGAGCTGAGCGAGGTGTACGCGGGCACCGGCGTGCGGGTCCGCCTCGCCCGGGTCGGCGCCGTCGACGTCGAACACCGGACCGTCGCGGTTACCGACGAGCGTGGCGCCGATGAGCTCGCGTACGACACTCTCGTCTACGCCCTCGGCAGCGCCGCCGCCGACCACGGTGTGCCCGGCGTCGCCGAGCACGCGTACGACGTCTCCGGCCGGCCGTCGGCGCTGCGGTTGCGCGACCGCCTCGCCCACCTCGCGGCCGGCGGGACCGTGCTCGTCGTCGGCGGGGGCCTCACCGGCCTCGAAGCGGCCACCGAGATCGCCGAGGCCCGCCCCGACCTCGACGTCGCGATCGCCGCCCGCGGCGGCCTCGGCGACTGGCTCAACGAGAAGGCGCGACAGCACCTGCGGGGCGTCTGCGACCGGCTCGGCATCACCGTCCACGAGCACACCGACATCGCCCGGGTGGAGGCGAACGGCGCGGTCACCGGCGACGGTCGGGCCATCCCCGCCCAGGTGACAGTGTGGACGGCAGGCTTCGCCGTCCATCCCATCGCCGCCGCCACGACCCTGACGGTCGCGGCCACCGGTCAGATCCTCGTCGACGACACGATGCGCTCCGTGTCGCATCCCGACGTGTACGCCGTCGGCGACGCCGGACTCGCCGCCGGGCCGGGCGGCAGGCCGCTGCGGATGTCCTGCGCCTCGGGAACCCCGATGGCCTGGCAGGCCGCCGACGCCATCGCCGCGCGCCTGACCGGTCGGACGAGGATCCCGAAGGCCCCGCTGCGCTACTTCAACCAGTGCATCAGCCTCGGCCGCCGCGACGGCATCATCCAGTACGTGACCGCCGACGACCGCGCCAAGCCGGCCCTGCTCACGGGGAGGTTGGCGGCCCGCTACAAGGAGGTCGTCTGCAAGGGCGCGGCGTGGAGCATCTCCCACCCGATCTTCTATCCGGTGCGCCGCCGCCGCGTCGCGTCGATCCGGCCGGAGAGCCTCGCGACCACTTCCTGACTCGACGGTTGTAGGGGTGGAAGCCCGCCGGCATCAAGGGCCGAGCCGAGATGATGCCGACGGGCCACCGGTGGATGGCGTCGGTCAGCCGTGGCCCCAACCGGACGTCACCAGAATGGGCTCCGGGGCGAATGAGATATCGCTGGCCTGGGCTGGCGCAGCCATCCCGCCGACCGCCAGCATGGCTCCGACTGCCATTGCATAGATAACACGACGGATTTGCATAAGCACTCCTTCTCGAGCCCGGGAACTGCCGTTCAAGAGACGACAGCTTTGACGGAAATCAACGTATGGGCGTCAGCTGGGAGGTCGCTACCGTCGATGCCTGTCCCGAACAATGCGCGCCTGTACGGGCTGCTCACGGATTGTTCGGAATGCTCCGGAACATATTCAACTGCTGCGAGGGCGGTCCCGAACTCAGCGGTCGGTGCTCGCGCTGTCAGGAGAACGTGCGCCCTGCCCAGGTGCGGAAGTCGGTGAGGAGCAGGCCGAGTGCCTGGGCGATCTCCGGGCGGGCGGGGCTGCCGTTCTCGTTGATCCGCTCGACCTCGTTGACCATGGCCGAGAGCAGGCCGCGCTCGACCGCCTCCTGCAGGGCGTGAAGGCCGCCACCGAGGCGACCGCCCGTGACGGCGCGTACGCGTCGCTGGAGGAGATCGCCCGATCCGCCGGGGTGGGCTCGGCAACCCTGCATCGGCACTTCCCCTCCCGGTGGTCCCTGCTCCAGGCCGTCTTCCAGACCTGCGTCCGAAACCTCGCCGGCCGCGCCGAGGACCTGCTGGCCGAGCCGGACGCTCTCACCGCCCTCACCACCTGGCTGCGGGAGGTCACCGTGTACGCCACGACGACCCGCGGCCTGGCGGGAATCCAGCCACCCGGGCGACGAACCGCGCCGTCGCGGTGGACGTGCATCCAGGGTCGACCGGTTGACTCGCTCGTCATGCTGGAACCGGAACCTGCGCCACTCGAGGAGGACCCGTGCGCAAGCCAGTCAGGACCGCCGCCGTCCTCGTCGGGCTCGGCGTCGGCACCGCGGTCGGCCCGTCCCTCGGGCCTGCCGCCGTCTGGTCCGGCGTGACGGTCGCCGCGCTCGGAGCCGCGCTCTTCCTGATCGGCGGCACGGAGGCCCGCCTCGTCGAGGACGGCCTGGTCGACCGCGGCGAGGTGGCTGACGACGCGGCGACCGGCCCGCAACGACGACGGGGCAACCGGGAGACGCCAACCCTCAGCGGCCTGGGTACCCGGGTGGAGCAGATCCTCGACCTCGCCGAGGAGCAGGCCGACGACCACCGCGAGGTCGCGCGGCTCGAGGCGGAGGGCATCGTGACCGCTGCGCGACGGGAGGCGGAGGCGCTGCTGAACCGGGCGCACGAACAGGCAGCCGGGATCACCGGCGTCCGCTGGGAGCCCAATCCGATACCGCCCACCCGAGCGTCGGCGGCTGACGACGATCCGGGCCGTCACGCCTGACGGAAGCGGATACGTCCCGAAGACGGGCTACGGAGAGGGATTCACGTTGGGTAGTGTCTGCGTCGCTACTGCACGTGCAGCACGCCGGCATCCCTCGCCGCGCAGTCGATCGGAAGGACGGCATGGCCAGCATCGAGCAAGTCAAAGCCGCGCTTGTCCAAGCAGCCGAGCAGAGCAACACGACGACAAGCCAGATCCGGGCCACCATCGAGGGCACCGAGCAGGTGCTTGCCCGCCTGCGCGCGGTCGCCGCCGGCACCGGGCACCCTGCCCTCTCCGAAGCCATCGCCCGAGCCGAGCAGAGCAAGCAGCGCCTGATCGAGGCAGCCACCACTCTTCAGGGCAGCACCGCAGCAGCCCGGCAGTACATCAACATCCTTGGCTGACCGTGAGTATCGGCGAGGTCAAGGCAGCCCTCGGAGAAGCGAGCCAACTGCTCGACCAGGGCAGAACAACTGTCGAAGGTATCGGCGACTCCTTGAACGAGGCGGCTGGGTTCATGCTCGCCACGCTGCATGACAGTCGACGAGACGAGGCCGAGAAGGCCCGCAAGGCCATCGCCGAGGCGGTACGCGAGGTGAAGTTGGCCCTCCGCGCCATCACCGCCGCACAGGAGAGTGGTAACGAGTTCGGGAAGGCGCTGGGGTGAGCAGCCTGCTTGCCCAGGTGGTGGCCCAGCTCAGATCCACGATCGACCGACTGGACGCACTCGCGGTTCAGGCGAACCGTGCCGCGACGGATGTCGCCGAGGCCAACGCCCGGTACGCCGGTGTCGGCAGGGGCACCGACCATCCGAAGTTGCGGGCGGCGATGAGCCAGAGCCGCACCGGCGCGGACAAGGTCCACCGAATCGCCCGGTTGAGCAGCGACGCCGCCCGCAACGTCGCCGAGTTTCTGAACGTCATCGCCCCCGGTTCGGCACCGCAATCGGCGGCAGCCGCCTCCGGGCCACCGTCTGGCGAGGACCTCCTGGCGGACAGCGACCGCCGTGATCTCGCTCGCGCCAAGGCGCGGGGTTGGGTCAACCGCTCTCTCCGGAAGGCTGATGATCTCCAGGAGCACGCAGCCAACGCCACCGACATGACTCAAAAGTTGATCAAAGTTTTCAACAACCCCAAAGGTCCTTCGGGGACACAATCAACGGGCACCGGCACCCCCACGATCCCGGGCTCGGCACCTCGGGCAAGGATCGATGGTGCCGAGGCCGCAGGAAATCTCGTGGTAGTTGGCTTGCTGGCAGGTGTGGCGGCAAGCCGGTTGGCAACGACGACCGGCAAATTGATTGCGAGGTTCTGGAGACGTGGACGTTAGTGCACTGAGCAACCTGATTCGGGCGTTGGCCCGCGCTGACTGGGACACCGCCGATGCCTTGGTAGGCGAGATCGGCGGGAGCGGCTGGGTCGGCGGCCTTCAGGTCATTGGGGCTGCGTTCGCCCTCGCCGTCCACCGGCGCTTCGACGCAGACGCTACGCCGACCGAGGTGGCCGCCTGGGTCTCGGCGACCCGTGCGCAGTACGAGGAAGGAGACACCCTGCCAGCCCTCGAGATGGAGGGCCTCATCCGCGCCGCCCTCGGCGAGGAGGAACTGGCCGACAACATTCCCGCCGAGACCGTGGTCGCGGCTGAAGTTTTCGTTCTCGGACAGCTACTCCTTGAGGCGAAGATGTCGCCGGCCGAGCTTGACGACTTCGTGGACGACGCGGAGCAAGTCGCAGCCGAGTACCTGTAGGCAGCCGGCATCGCTAACGCCGAGCACCGCTTCCACGAGAATGTGCGGGGCAGGGGATCAACCGCTGCCCCGCCCCGCAAGCCTCAGCACGTCAGTGAGACACCTTGATGTTGTCGATGAACATGCCCCAGGCGGCTGGCTCGAAGCTCAGCATGCCGGCGTCGGGGGCCTTGGAGTCGCGCACGTCCACCTGAGCGCCGCGATCCCGCACCTCGACGCACTGACCGTTGTTGCCGGACCGGCTCGATTTGCGCCAGGCGTTACGTGGCATCCTCGCTCAACTCCTTGATGAACCTGATCGACTCGGCCGGTGACCGCGCCAGTGTCTTCAGATTGTCGTACGCCGCCGACAGCCGCGCCAGGTCGCGGCTCGACTCCAGGAACAGCTCTCCGGCCAGAGTCTCGATGTAGCCCAACGGCGGATCGTCCGGCTCGAAGTCGAGCAGGACGAAGCCGCTGCTGATGGCCAAATGCGCACCAGCCTCGAAGCGCAGCACCTGGATCGTGACGTTCGGCAGCCGGCTCAGCGTGACCAGATGATCGAGTTGCTCACGCAGCACAGCCGGACCGCCGACCTCGGTCCGCACCGACGCCTCGGAGAGGATGGCGTGCATCCGCAGCGGTGTCGGCTTGCGGTGCAGCACCTCCTGCCGCGTCATCCGAGCGGCGACCCGCTCCTTGACGCCTCCGGGGTCGGTCTCCCGGCCGATGAGGTTGACCTCGCGGGCGTACGCCTCGGTCTGGAGTAGACCCGGCACCAGCATCGGCTCGAAGTTCTTCAGCTCGACGGCCTCGGTCTCGTACGCGATGTAGGTGGCGTACTTGCCGCCGAGGCGCTGCCACCAGCCCTCTTCGCGCAGGCCACGCGCCTGCTCCAACACCGACGTGCCGGGCTCCTCGTCAATCTTGACGCCGTAGGCGACCAACAACTCCATGACGTCGCCGACGCGAGGCTTGATCTCGCCGGACTCGATCCGACTGATCCGCGACGGCGAGCAGCGGACGACCCCCGCCGCGCCGTCGCCGGTCAGTCCCTTTGCTTCACGCAGCTTGCGCAGCTCCCGGCCGAGCCTGCGGGAGCGCGGTGTTGCAGGAGTGAATCGAGGCATGCACATATCGTGCCCCACCATCACTCGGTTGTCTCGCCTTAACCTGATGCGTGTCAATGTTGATCACATCGGAAAGCTTGCTTTGCATCACTTGATGCGCAACCCTGATTACTGCACGCAACGAGCAGATTTCACAGGGTGCGTGGTCGGTGCAGGGTCACACGTTGCGTGACCCACGCCAGGAGGCGAGGTGATGCGTGATTTCCGGAGTGGCGGCGATGGTGTTCGGAGGGCTGGTGCCGGGGTTTCTGCTCGGGCTGCTGGCGTTTCGGGTGAAGGCGAGGTGGTGCCCCCACTGCGGCCAGCACACCCAGCCGCTACCCGAGGGGCGCGGCAGGTGACCGGGCCAGCGTTGGAGCGCGACGAGCCCGTCGGAAGGCGGGTGGCCCGGTGGCGGGCGCGCCGTCGGATGACCCAGCAGATGCTCGCCGACCGGCTCGGCAAGTCGAAGAGCTGGGTCGACAAGGTCGAACGCGGCGTACGCGGCCTCGACCGCTACTCCGTCGTGCAGGAGATCGCCGCAGTGCTACGCGTCGACCCGGCCGTCCTCCTCGCCCCCGGCAAGCCACCACCGACGGCCACCATCGGCCTGGACGGCATCGACGCGGTCCGCGCCGCCCTGGCGCACTACCACCACCGGCCCACCCGCACCCCGCCTGCCGGTGAGGTCCAACGCCACGTCGCGCACGCCTGGCTCAGCTACCAACACGCCCACTACGCCCCACTGCTCAGGGCGCTACCCGCGCTGCTCGACGCCGCTCACACCACACCAACCCTGCTGTTGCCCACGTACCGGATCACCGCCTGCATACTCATCAAACTCGGCGAGCCCGACCTCGCCTGGCTGGCCGCCGACCGGGCTGTCACCGCCGCCACCGGCGACCCCGTCCGCGCCGGCGCCGCCACCATCAGCGTCGCCCAGGCGCTACGCGCACTCGGCCGCGATCGACTCGCCCACACCGCGGCCCTCGCTGCCACCGGCACCGCGGCCCACCCTGGGGTACGCGGAACACTGCTCCTCCAGGCCGCCATGGCTGCGGCCGCCTGTGCCGAGCGCCGCCGCGTCGAGGACCTGCTCGACCACGCCACCGCCCTGGCTGACCGCAGCACCGGGGACGACGACGCCCACCACACCGCGTTCGGCCCGAGCGCCGTGCTGCTCGCCCGCTTCCTCACCGCACTGCACCTCGGCGACACCGACCACGCCGTGCACCAGCACGAGCAGGCCGTCCGCGGCGACGACTGGCCTCGACTGCCCGCAGAACATCGAGCCGCCCACCTCATCGACGCTGCCCGCGCCTACCTCGATCTCGGCGACCTCTCTGCGGCCGGACGCTCCCTCGCCGACGCCGACGCCATCGCGCCCGCCGAAGTCCGCTGCCGCCCTGCCGCCCGTACCCTCATCGCCGAGATCGCTCACAGCGGCTCCGCAGCCACCCACGTGGCGCGATTGGCCACGCTCGTCGGGCTCACCCGATGAGGCCGGATCTGCTCGGCGGCCTGCTCCGGGCAGCGCGCCGCGCCCCGCGAACCGGCGAGATCCGGTCCGTGGGGCGCGGGAGGAGTAGCCTGTTCCCCCTCAGCGGTCGGTGGCGCACAGCGCCGTTTCGACGCCTTCGTTCACGTCGGCGAGCATCTGCTCACCGGTCGGCAGGGCGGTCACCGCGACGACGGCGCTGCGGCCGTCCCTGGTGACGAGGTTGCGGGTCTCGAAGCCCTGGATGTCGCCGCCGTGGCCCCAGGCGTCGCCGCCGCAGGGCAGCTCGTGCCGGGCGATGCCCAGCCCGTACGCGTACTCGCCGGTCGGCTCGAAGCCGGGCGCGGGCACGGTCGTCATCATGGCCGTCTGCTGCGCGGGCTTGAGCAGCTTGCCGCCGACGAGCGCCTCGAAGAAGGTCCGCAGCTCGTCCGGGGTCGACACCAGTTGGCCGGCGGCCCAGCCCAGGGACGGGTCCATCTCGGTGACGTCCACCCACTCCGCGCCCGGGGCCACCGCGACATAGCCGCGCGGGTGCGTGCCCCGGAGGCGCTGCTCGCCGACGCCCGGCCAGTACGTGTCGCGCAGACCGAGCGGCCGGATGACGCGGTTGGTGATCTCCTCGCCGATGGGTCGTTCGGTGACCTGCTCGACGATGAGACCGGCGAGGACGTAGTTGGTGTTGCTGTACTCCCACTTCGCACCGGCCTTGAAATGCGGGGCGTTCGTGAGCGCGGCGTCGACCAGCCGGCGCGGCTGGTAGTACGAGTGACTCTTGTCGACGAGGTCCTGCTGCTTGGTGAACAGCACGTCGTCGTAGTCGGGCAGGCCGCTCGTCTGCTGCAACAGTTGGCGTACGGTGATCGTGCGGCCGTCGTTGCCGTTGCCCCGCACGACGCCGGGCAGGTAGTGCTCGACCGTGGCGTCCAGGTCGATGCGCCCCTCCCCCACCAATTGCAGGACGACCACTGCGGTGAAGGTCTTGGTGTTGCTGCCGATGCGGACCTGGCCGTCGCGGGGAACGGGGCCGGCTGTGTAGTCGCGGACCCGCCCGTCGGCCCCTCGGACGGAGGCGAGCGCGCCGGGGAAGCCGTCCTCGCTGACCAGCCGGTCCAGGTGCCGCTGCACGGTGTCCCGTCCGCCGGCGGGCCGACTGGACTCGGCGGCGGCGAACGCCTGTGGGCCGGTCAGGACGGCGACGGCGGCCAACGCCCCGGCGGCGATCCGCATGGTCCGACGACGGCGGGTGGAGGGAGGGGCTTGCAGGGGCATGACGACTCCTCGGTAGCGGAACGCTTGATGCCACCAATGGTTCAAGAATTCCGATACCGGGACGATCCCTCCTGCTGCCCTCCTCGGGTACAGCCTGCGCTACCCCGCCGCAGTCATCAGGTCCGTGCGGAGGCTTCCAGTTCGCGACGGTTGAGGGCGGCCCGCAACAGCAGCCCCTCGGCGGCCAGGTTCTCCCGCCCGCCCTGCTCACGGTCGATCGCGCACACCACCGTTTCGAGCACCGCCCCGCCGGCGCGCAGGAGCCGGCACGACGCCAGCAGCGCACCGCCGGTCGTGACCACGTCCTCGATCACCACGACGCGCCGGCCGTTCACCGGGCCGCCCTCGGCCGCCTTGCCGGTGCCGTACTCCTTGGCCTGCTTGCGCACGAAGACGGTGGGCAGCCCGGTCAGCTGCGACATGACTGTGGCGATCGGGATGCCGCCCATCTCCATGCCCGCCAGCACGTCGCACTCCGGCAGCAGGGCGACCATCGCCTCGGCCACGTCACGCAACAGACCGGGCTGCCCCTCGAACAGATACTTGTCGAAGTACTCGGGGCTCACCTGCCCGGACCGCAGTCGGAACGACCCGGTCAGGTGGCAGGCTTCGTACACACGACGCGCGAGCGGGGACGGCACACTCTCAGCCTCGCATCCCTAGCGACGCGATCAGTACCTGACCCCGTCGGCGAGGAAGGGCGACTCGGGGCTCGGGCGGTCGTCCACAGTCGTACCCGGGAAGGCGAGGCTCGGCGCGAGAAGACGGTTGTTGTCGGCCGGGAAGTTGAGCGCCGGCGCCGACACCTCGTCGAGTCGCGCGGTCTGCTCCGGTGACAACCGCACGTCCACGGCGGCCAGGTTGGCCTTGAGTTGGTCGAGGCGCCGGGCCCCGATCAGCACCGAGGACACTCCCGGTCGGGCGCCGACCCAGGCCAGCGCCGCTGCCGCCGGTGTCACCTCGGCGTCGGCAGCGACCTCGTGCAGCACGTCGATCACCTGCCAGTCGCGCTCCGCCGGGCCGCCGACCAGGGCGGCACGCGTCGTGTCCACGTTGCTGTTGCCACGGACGAACTTGCCGGAGAGCCAGCCGCTCTTCAGCGGACTCCACGGGAGTACGCCGAGGCCGTGCTCGGCCGCCATCGGGATCAACTCCCCCTCGACCGTGCGTTCGAGCAACGAGTATTCGAGCTGCATGGCGATTGCCGGCGTCCAACCGCGGAAGTGCGCGACGACCTGCGCCTCGGCGGCCTTCCAGGCGGGCAGGTCCGACAGACCGACGTAGCGGATCTTGCCGGCCGTGGCGAGGTCGTCGAGCGCACGCAACGTCTCTTCGACGGGTACGCCCCGGTCCCAGTTGTGCAGCCAGTAGATGTCCAGGTAGTCGGTGCGCAGCCGGCGCAGCGACTCCTCGGCCTGGGCGACAACTGCCTTGCGGCCGGCGCCACCGCCGTTCGGGTCGCCGGGGAACAGGTTGCCGAAGAACTTCGAGCCGAGGACGATCCGGTCCCGCAGGCCGGGCCGGGCGGCCAGGTAGTCACCGATGATCTTCTCGGAGTGGCCGTTGGTGTAGATGTTGGCGGTGTCGATGGAGTTGCCGCCACGTTCCAGGTACTCGGTGATCATCGCTTCGGACTCGGCGACCGGGGCGCCCCAGCCGTGGTCCTCGCCGAAGGTCATCGCACCCAGGGTGTACGGGCTGATGCGCAGGCCGGAGCGTCCCAGCGTGACGAAATTGTTGAGTGGCATGCGCCCAGTGCACACCCGCCGACCCCGCATCGAGTAGATCGATGCTGCCATCGCGTTGCCTGATCCTGCCAAAGTCGGCAGGATGGGTTCCATGAGCGCGCTGCCCGAGATCCGCGACCTGGTGCTGCGACACGCCGGTCGGCCCACACCGGCAGGCCTCGTCCTGCACCGCAGCGACGCCCCCACCGAGCCCATGCCGGGCCAGTCCGCACCGATCTTCGCGGTTGTCGCACAGGGTGCGAAACACGCCGTACTGGGCGACCGCGTCTTCTCGTACGGCGCCGGGCAGTTCGTCGTCGCGTCCCTGGAGCTGCCGGTGATCGCCCACGTCAGCGAGGCCAGCCCCGCCGAGCCGTACCTGGTGCTGGGCCTCGCGCTGCGTCCGCCGCTGATCGCGGACCTGCTGTTGGATGCGCCGCCGGGACGCGGCGAGCCGGCGGCGGGCATCGCGGTCAGCACCGCGAGCGACGATCTGCTCGACGCGGTGGTACGCCTGCTGCGCCTGCTCGACCGCCCCGACGACCAGCGCGTGCTCTGGGCCGGCGTGGAACGCGAACTCGTCTGGCGGCTGCTGTCCAGCGAGCAGGGCGGCACGGTCCGGCAGATCGGGGTGGCCGACGGCAACGTCGTGCAGATCGAGCGGGCGATCCGCTGGATCCGTGAGCACCACGCGGACCTGTTCCGCGTCGAGGACGTGGCGCGCGTCGCCGGGATGAGCGTGACCTCGCTGCACCGTCACTTCCGGGCGGCCACGACGATGACACCGATCCAGTTCCAGAAGGTGATCCGACTCCAGGAGGCGCGAGCGCGGCTGCTGGCCGAGCCCGGCGACGTGGCGGCCGTCGGATTCGCGGTCGGCTACGAGAGCGCCTCGCAGTTCAGCCGCGAGTACCGACGACTGTTCGGATTGCCGCCGGGCCAGGACGCGGCCCGCCTCTCCCGACTCGATCCAGCACGGCTCGCCGACGTGTGACGATGCCGAAGACAGGGAGACCCGCTCCGCGTCGACCCGGTCGGTCGACGCGGAGCGGGATCGTCGGCCTACCAGCTAGAACCCGCCCCACTGGTAGGACTTACATCTCCAGGTCTTCCCGTTGTTGTACGAGACGCAGAACACGACGACCTTCCCGAGGATGGGGACCTCGAAGCTGACGATGTGCGTCCACTTTTTCACGTAGGGAACGCCCGACTTCTCGGCGATGTCGTTCAGTGCCCACCCAGGGTCCGGTCCCGCCACTGTCGCCACCCGACGCAGCGAGTCGACCTCCTTGCCGTCGAGGAGCATCTCGATCTCCTCCGCCGAGGGCTCGGCGTCGCCGGCCAACGTCTCCACCGCGTACGGCCCTTCGACGGCGACGCCGTTGGCCTCCGCGAAGGCCGCCTTCATCCCGCCTAGCGTGGTGTCGCCGGCGAGGTCGAGGGTGAGGATCTGGTCGCCGCGACGCGACAGGACGCATTCCCAGAAGGACTTGCCCGAGCCCATGCACATGGTCAGGCACCACTCCCTGCCTTCCGGCGTGGACGAGGCGAAGAGCAGGGAGGACGTCGCGGTCCCACTGTCACCCCTGCCGTCGTACACGCCGTCGGCGAGGTCGGTCATGGTCGTGTCGAGGATGTCCCGGCCACCGGACATCGCGCCCAGGACCTTGACGCCGTCGACCTCTTTGCCGGCGACGAGCGCGCCGAGCTGGTCGACTGTGAGGTTCCGCCCTCCGGTGTCGACGGCCAGCACCGTGTCCAGCTCGCCGACGGGCCGGCCGGTCAGGTCCTCGAACTGTTGGAGCATGATCCCCGGGGCGCCGGGCTGGTCGGTGACCGTCGTCCGGGCCTCATCCTCGGCGGCCTGGGCCGGCGCGTACGAAGCAGTCAGCCCGACGATCAGTGCCGCGGTGACGATGGTGACGCGCCTGGTGATGTCCCGCAGAGCTGTCATGTTGTCCTCATCTCGGCAATCGGTGTCGGCGGGGTCGGACGGGCTACCAGCGACACGTGATCACGTCGCCCACATCGTTCGGCGACCCCCAGTCGCAGCGGTCGTCGATCCACTCACCGATGTCGGTGATCGTGTCCACGATCCAGGCGAACACCGACTTGATCGCGCCCCAGAGGCTGAAGTAGACGACAGTCGTCTCCGGCAGGCCGCCGGCCTCGTCGATGATGTCCTTCGCCGACATGGCGGCATCCGGCTTGTCGATGGTCTTCAGCACGCGTACGCCTGTGGTGTCCTTGCCGGCCAGCAGCGCCTCGACCTGCTCCGGGGTCCGCTCCTTGCCGTCGTCGACAGCCACGATCGCGCGGTCGATCAGCACGTCGCCACTGCCGGTGACGGCCTGGGCGATGGCGGCGATCTCGGCCAACGTGAGCTCGTTGCCGAGCGCGGGACCGGTGAACCGCCGGACCGAGACCGCGCCGGACGGGTCGATCCAGATCTCGTCGGCCACGATCCTGTCGTCCGCCCCGAACGGATCCCAGGCGTACGTCCACTGCCCGGCGACGCAGCGGAACCGGCCGTGCTCCCGACCTTCGGGTTCGGTCTCGGTGCGGACGATCCCGCCGCGCTCGTCGACGTACTGCACCACACAGTCGGTGCCCCTGGTCGGCGGCTTGTCGGTCCGGGCCACGGCCGCGGAGGAGGTGGCGAGCACCAACCCGCCGACCACCCCGACCACCGCGAGGTTGCGTGCCAAACGACTCATCGAACACTCCGTTCCTAGCTGAGGAAACTGGTGCCCGAAGAGTGCCGGCCCGCGCTGAAACGGCCCGGAAAGCGTGCGGAAAGCGCGGAGCGTCAGGACAGCCGGGTGACGTCGAGCTGTTCGAGGTCGGCGCGGAGCGAGTCGGCGTCGGCGTCGCCTAGGTCGTCGAGGATGCTCAGGGCGCGGCGCCACGCGGTACGGGCGGCGCCCACGTCGGCGAGGGCCCGGTGGCTGCCGCCCAGATTGACGTACGTGCTCGCCACCGCGTACCGGTCGTGGACCTGCGCGAAGAGTTCGAGGGCGTGCTCGTAGCAGGTGATCGCCCGCCGGTCGTCGCCGAGCTGGTGATGGGCGTGGCCGAGGCTGTCCCACGTGTCGGCCTGTCCCTGCACGTCGTCCACCTCCTGCAACATCCGCAGGGCCTCGCCGCACGCCGCGAGGGCACGGTGGTGGTCGCCGAGCAGCCCTTCCTGCCAACCGACCGCATTCAGGGTGTACCCCTGCCCGGCCCGGTTCCCAGCCTGCCGGAACAGCGTCAGTGCCCGCTTGGAGTGACCGAGCGCCTGGTGGTGCTGCCCCTGCCGCTCGGCGAGCTGACCGAGGTTGAGGCAGGTGTGTGCCCGCCCGGCGTCGTCGCCGACGTCAGTGAACAGGTCCAGCGCCCGCCGCAGGTGGTCGTCCGCCTCGTCGTAGCGCCGGAGCCGGGAGCAGGCGAGACCGAGGCTGCGGTGGGCGTGGCCCTGCCCGGCCCGATCTCCGATGCGCGACGCGGCGGCGAGAGCGATCCGCTGTGTGCCGAGCCAGTCCTGCCAGTGCCCCTGCCGGTGCAGGAAGCCGGCCATGGCCCAGGCGAGCCGCCAGGCGTGCCCCTCGAACCCGGACCGCGCCGCGAGCGGCACGGCGGCGAGCAGAACGGGAACCTCAGCGGTGAACCACGCCGTCGCGGCCGACTTGTTCCTGGGATTTTCCGGCGTCACGTCGGCCCGGGGCGGCGGGAGGCTGATGTCGCTGAAGTGCGGGTGCAGTGCGAGGTCCGCGGCGTGTGCGGCGCGCAGGCAGTGGTCGAGAAACCGGTGTACGGCTTCCTGTCGGTCGGCCGGGAACTCCGCCTCGTCGGCCAGGCCGGAGGCGTACGCGCGCAGCAGGTCGTGGAACGCGTACCGCCCGTAGGTGTGCTCGGTGAGGAGGTTCGCCCGGGTCAACTCGGTGAGCAGGGGACCGATCGCCGCCGGGGTGACGCCGGCGAGGCTGGCCACGGCCGGGGCGGCGGCGTCCGGGCCGGGATGCAGGCTCAGCAGCCGGAACAGCCGGACCGCCGGTGGGCTGAGCGTGCGGCACGACCAGGAGAACACCGCCCGGACGTCGGTGGCCTCGTCGCCTCCGTGGAAGGCGTTCAGGTCACCGAGCTCACCGGCGACCGCGGCCAACGAGAAGCGCCTGTTGGTGGCGGCTCGGGCCGCGACGATGGCCAGCGCGAGGGGCAGCCGCGCGCAGCGGTCGGCGATGTCGTCGGCTGCGGCGGGTTCGGCGGCGACCTGGTGCGCCCCGAGCCGGCGGACCAGCATGTCGCGGGCTTCGTCGGGGCTGAGCAGGTCGAGGATCACCGGTTGGGCGCTCTCGGTGACGACAAGCGGGGTGAGCTGGTCCCGGCTGGTGATGATCGCGAGGCAGTCGGGTGAGCCGGGCAGCAGCGGTCGGACCTGCTCGGCGTCGCGGGCGTTGTCCAACACCACAAGCAGACGCTTGCCGGCCACCGCCGTGCGGTACAGGCTGACCATCAGGTCCGGTTCGCTGGGCATCCGCGCCGCCGAGACGCCGAGCGCCTCCAGGAATCCGCGCAGCGCTCGCGTCGGTTCGGTAGGTGCGGCCGCCGGGTCGAAGCCGCGCAGGTTGACGTAGAGCTGGCCGTCGGCGAAGCGTCCGGCCGCGCGGTGCGCCCAGTGCACCGCGAGGGCGGTCTTGCCGACGCCCGCGGTGCCGGACACCACGACGGCGCCGCCCCGGTCGACGAGCGCGTCCAGGGCGGCGAGTTCCGCGTCGCGCCCGGTGAACGTGGGTACGGGGGGAGGCAACTGCGCCGCCACCGCCACCACCCGTGCCGTCGCCACCGGGGCGGGCGCGGCGATGGCGGTGTCCTGGCGCAGGATGGCGCGCTCCAGATCCCGCAGCCGCGGGCTGGGGTCGATGCCGAGGTTGTCCCGCAGGGCATCGCGCAACCGCCGGTACGTGGTGACCGCCTCGCCCTGTCGGCCGTCCCGGTACAGGGCGAGCATCAGCTGCGCGTGCAGGTGCTCGTCGAAGGGATGCTGCCGGACGAGACGCTCCAACCCGGGGACCAGCCGCGCGTGCTCGCCTACCGACAGCCGGGCCTCGGCGAGCGCCCGTTCGGCCTCCAACCGCAGGCGTGCCAGGTGCTCGGCCTGCTCCTCGAGCCAGGCCGACCCGGCCACGTCGGCCAGCGGCGGTCCGCGCCACAGTGCCACCGCCTCGGTCAGGTGGGTCACCTGCTCGGTCCGATCCGTGGCGCGGCGGGCCAGTTCCAGGAGGTGCTCGGCGACCTGGACGTCCGTGGACTCCGGCCCGGTGTTGAGCAGATAACCGGGCCGACGCGCCACGATAGATCCGGGCTCGCCGAGCACCCCGCGCAGGTAGGAGACGTGGCGCTGGAGCGTGTTCTCCGCGGTGGCCGGCAGGCGCTCGCCCCAGACCACGTCGATGAGCCGGTCGACGCTCACAACCCGACCCGCGTGCAGCGCCAACGTCGCCAGTACCGCCTTGCGACGCAGCCCGTTCACCGCCTGCGGGCCGTCGGCGGCGACCACCTCCACCGGGCCGAGCAGCCGGACGCGTACACCCGCGCCAGCCATCGACATCACCGGATCAGGCTAGTTCCGCAGCTCGCGGGCTCGACCTGTTCGTCGCGCAATGGACACGACGCCGGATCCGTCAGGTGTCGTCAGCCGGCGTACTTGCCGTTGCGGGTGTCGCCGGACGTACCCCTGGCGCCGCGGGCCGGCAGGGCAGGGCCGCGCAGGCGTACCGCCACTCGTGCAGGCGATGTCCGCCACCCGCGTGCGACGTCGTTCGTCATCGACCCTGCTCGCTCGGCGCCGTCACTCCCGTCCCGCGCAGGGTGTCGTAGGGGTGGCAGCCGTACGCCTCGCGATACGCCTGCGCGAACCGCCCGGGATGGGTCCAGCCCCAGCGGCGGGCCGTCTCCGCCACCGTCTGGCCCGGTTTGGCGTGTTGCAGGTCCCAGTGCGCCTGGCGTAACCGGACGGCACGCAGGAACGCCATCGGCGTCTGCCCGTGGTAGCGCTGGAACGCGGCCTGTAACGCGCGCTGGCTGACCTCACAGGCTTCGGCGATCCGGCCCACGGTCAACGGTGCCGCCGCGTGTGCCTCGATGAACTCGGCGGCCCGACGCACGATCGCCCGGCCGACGCCCGCCTGGCCGGGCAGATAGTTGATGGTCATGGTGGTGTTCGGGAACACCGCGACGGCGGTTGTCGCCACCATCTCCACGAGGCCGGCCCGGGCCAGCGGACTGGCCACCACCGCGCTGATGGCGAGTTGTCGCCTGGCGAACGCCGTCACCGACTGCCAGAGCAGGGCCATCGCCGGGGAGAGCGGCGCCATCGTGGTGAACTGGAAGTTCGCGGCGGGCAGGCCGGTTCGGAGGGAGGCGGCCGCCGCGACCCGTTGCATCGGCAGCCGGACGACGACCGATGCCAGGTCGTCGACGAGATGAATCGCCTCCACCTCCGGGTATCGACCGGTCGTACCGGGCCCGAGGCGCAGTTCCTCGCCGTCGGTGCGGACGGCGTACCGGCCGTGCGTCACGCTCACCGTGGCGAAGTCGGGATAGGGCAACGACTCGGTGCGGTTGCGCATGGTGTACCGGGTCTCACCGATCTCCAGGTCGTCTGCGCGCAGTGTGACCCGCCGGTAGCGGAACCGGGCGGGTGGACCGGAGATCCGGACGCGGTGTTCTCCGAAACGCTGTGCGATCAGGTGGTGTGCACGTTCTGGGTCATCGGTCTCCACAATGTCTCGGGTAACAGGCTCCTGCCCGTCTGGGTCCCCCGTCCACGGCATAGGCCGTCACCTCCGTCGGGCGGTCAGTCCGGCCCGATCTGATTGAACGTGTCACACAGTGGTTCGCAACGGCCTGGCGACGACTTCCGGGACATCGGCGGCGGCATCCACCGCTGGTGCGACACGCCGAGTCGACGACCCGAGCCGGTTCCCGTACCGGGCTGGCCGATTCGCGAATGACGGCTCGCGGAACGGTTTTCTGCCAGGTAACAATCAAAGTCGTCCAGTTGCGTGCCTCGGCAGCGCCGAGACGGTCCACGGGGTGAGTGGACTGGTTGTGACGTTGTGGTTACGCGTTTCCGTCCCCGAAACTGTCGGGTTCACGACTATTCGGCAGACGCAGTGGAGTCCGTCCACCGCACCTAGCCTCTGCCTGACCGAGCCACTCATCCTGGCCCGGCCCAGTCGGCCGGCCGATCGGGGTTACGCGACGATGCGACCCCGGTCGGCCGGTCTTGCACCCGCCGGAACGACGGGCGCGAGCAACCCGTCGACCACGCTCGGGGAGGAGACCCATGGGGCGCTTCGAGGCGGCGGTGTCCACGGTCACCGCCGGGACGCCGCAGCAATGACCCACTGTGGAGGTGCCGAAGTGAACGCCGACACGGCGACCGTGTACCGGGTCCGGGGTAACCGGGTCGCCTGGCGTGCGGCCGGCGACGAGACCGTGCTGCTCGACATCCGGCAGTCCGTCTACCTGGCCCTGGACCGATCGGCCGCGATGCTGTGGCCGCACCTGATGGCCGGAGCCACCGCAACCGAGCTGGCCAAGGTGCTTGCCGAACAGGGGCCGGTCGAGCTGGAGCGGGCCGTCGCCGACGTGCACGCGTTCCTCGCCGAGCTGGAGGCCATCGACCTCATCGAACGCCTGTGACGGCCGCGGGGGCGTGCCTGTCCCGCCGGCCTGATCAGCGCAGCCAGGCCTGCGGGACCGGGCGCCGCAGGATCTCCGCCAACCCGTGCCGGTGCGGGTCCGGGTCGCCGTCGAGCCAGGCGTGGGCGTGGAAGCCGGCGGCTGGGTCGCTGACCCCGATGACCACGGTCCGGGCCACCCCTCGTTCGGCGAACCAGCGCTGCCGCACGAGCGCGCTCTCCAGACAGTTGCCGCCGCTGCGGCGGAGTGCTCCGCGGACCAGCGTGTCGGTGCCGCCGGCCGGGGGCGCGGCGAGGCGCACCGCGCCCAGTCCACCCCTGGCGAGTTGGCGACGCACTCGCCGACAGGCAAGCATCGTCCACGCCACCAGGGCCAGACTCCGCAGCCCGTACCCACGGATCAGCCGGGCCATGGCGCCCGGACGGGCGGTCAGCACGCCTCCTTGCCGGGACGAGCGTGGCATCGGACCTACCTTTCCGGGGCGGCGGGGCACGGTGGGCGCGTGAACGCGCCTCTTCGAACTACCACGCATCTTCTGCACGATGGCTCTTCGCTGACCCCGGCCGGCGCAATCTGACCCGCCGGCTGCGGCTTGTGGACAGAGCGCGTCCATCGCCGTCGTCACCGCCTGCCTGGCCGAGGCCCCCGGCCCGCCGCGACCACCTGCTGACCATGCGGCACCTGCGGCCGCGTCGGCAGAGCCCCACCTTCGTTGAAAACACGGCGCTGCTCTCATGTCTCGTCCACTCGGCGCGTCGCACACCGTCGAGCGGACGCGGCTGACGGTCGCCGCCCGCTCGCGACGAGGGAGGACCGATGGAACAGAACGCCGAGACAGCGGACCCCACCACTCGGCACCAGTTCACGACCCACGAGGTCACGCAGGCGAACGACGTGATCGGTCAGAGATGCGCGGGACTCGAGCTTCGGCCGCGGCGCCTCGACGCGCCATTCACGTATCGGGAAGACCTGATCGACGTCGGACGGATCCTGGCAACCCGGGTGCATTGCAGCATGGAATTCGAGATGCATCTCGAGCCACTTCGTGACCTGATGCTCGTCGCGATGGTGCGTGGGCGGGCGGAAGTGCGGGATGGCCGGGAGGAGGCGCGGACAGGTCCCGGCGGGGTGGTCCTGCAGCGGACGGGCCGCCCGCTCGTCAACTTCGGCTGGCATCTCGACCTCTACAGCATCAGTCTGGACCCGCGCACGGTGACCGAGGCGGCCGTCGAGCGGACGGGCATCGACCCGGCCGACTTCCGATTCGAGGCGATGACGCCGATGACGAGCGAGCTGGGCCAGTTCTGGTACGACACCGCAACTCATCTCTATGGTCTCCTGAGCGGCCCGCCGGAGCCACTACGAAGCCCGCTGGTGATCCGGTCCGCCATCGACCTGGCCGCGTCGGCCGCGCTCGCCACCTTCCCCAACTCCGCGATGACGTTCTCCCACCCCGACGCCAGCCCGGTACCCGTCGGCCCGGTCCGCCGCGCCGTGTCGTTCATCGAGACGCACGCCGCCGAAGCGCTCACCACCACCCAGATCGCCGACGCCGCCCGCGTCACACCCCGCGCCCTCCAGGCGGCGTTCCGCCGCCACCTGAACACCACACCGACGGCGTACCTACGACGAACCCGGATCGACCGCGCTCACCAGGACCTCCTCGCCGCCGACCCCACCCGAGGCGACACCGTGGCCGCCACCGCCCACCGCTGGGGCTACCTGCACGCGGACCGGTTCGCCGCCGACTACCGGGCCACGTACGGCCGATCCCCCAGCGACACCCTGCACTCCTGATCCGGCCGGCGCGAGGTGCCGGCAGGCGACGCGGTTGCCGGAGACCGCATCGGCCGAGGCTCGGCTTCGTTGAGAACAGGGCAGCGTTCTCACGTTTCATCCGCCTGGCCCGCCCGAGCGCCCGCGGACGCTGCCCCGCTTGGTGACGAAGGAGGCAGGATGCAGGGCGTCGAGACGGTAGATCTGGCCATCCTGCACAGGTACACCACCTCCGAGATCTCGCAGGCCAACGATGGGATACGCCAGGCGTGCGCGGGGCTTCAGCTACGCATGCGGGGCGTGGCCGGGCGGTTCACCTACCGGGAGGAGTCGGTCGGCTTCGGGCCGATCCTGCTGAACAGGATGCAGTACGGCGCGAACGTCGAAATCCATCTCGAACCCCTGAGTGACCTGATGCTCATCGCGCTGGTGAGCGGTCAGGTCGAGACACGCGATGGCCGGCAGGAAGCGCGGACAGGTCCCGGCGAGGTGGTCCTGCAGCGGCCCAACCGCCCGATCATCAACATCTGCCAGCAGTTCGATCTCTACAGCATCAACCTGGACCCGCGCATCGTGACCGAGGCGGCGACCGAGCGGACTGGGATCGACCCGGCCGACTTCCGATTCGAGGCGATGACGCCGGTCACCAGCGAGCTCGGGCGGTACTGGTACAACACCGCCACGCACCTCTACCGCCTCTTCACCGGCCCGCCGGAGCCACTACGAAGCCCGCTGGTGGTCCGAGCCGCCATCGACCTGGCGACCTCGGCCGCGCTCGCGGCCTTCCCGAACTCCGCGATGACGATGTCCCACCGGCCCGGTGCCGGCCCAGTGCCCGCCGGCCCGGTCCGCCGCGCCGTGTCGTTCATCGAGACGCACGCCGCCGAAGCGCTCACCACCATCCAGATCGCCGACGCCGCCCGCGTCACACCCCGCGCCCTCCAGGCGGCGTTCCGCCGCCACCTGAACACCACGCCGACGGCGTACCTGCGACGAACCCGGATCGACCGCGCTCACCAGGACCTCCTCGCCGCCGACCCCACCCGAGGCGACACCGTGGCCGCCGCCGCCCACCGCTGGGGCTACCTGCACGCGGGCCGGTTCGCCGCTGACTACCGGGCGGCGCACGGCAGGTCCCCCAGCGACACCCTGCACTCCTGACCCGTACCTCCCCGGCCGCAGGACCGCCCGGGGGGCGGGCTTCGGTCAGCACGATCCTCGGGTCACGCCTCGCGCCCTGTCCCCGGTCGGTGCGGAGACCCGCGCCGTCATCCGCGACCGGCGGCCTCGCGCAGCAGCGCGTCCGTCTCGGGGTCGGGCATGAGCTCCCGCACCTCCTGGGAGCAGCGGCAAGCACCGGCGATCTTGGCAGCCCACACCTGCGCCTCCTCGCGGGTGGCCACGTCGACGACCGCGAACCCTCCGACGACCTCCCTGGTCTCCGGGTAGGGGCCGTCGGTGATCGTCCCGTCCGTGGCCACGACGGTCGCCCGCTGCCTCTCCAGTCCGGCGCCGAACACCCACACGCCAGCGTGCACGGCCTCCTCGGTCACCGCGTGCGCGGCCTTGCCCACATCGGGCCAGTCCTCGGCGGGGATGTGGTCCATGGCGCCGTCGTCGAACGAGATCAGGTACCGCGGCATTCCCAGACTCCTTCGTTCCGGCGGCCTCCGCCGACCGCCTCCTGCCTGTACTACGAACGGCTCACCCCGGATTCGACGCTACGCCAGAGGAAATCTCCAGGACGGCGGCAATCCAGCGGTCACCGCCCCGGCGCCGCGGCGGCGCCGGCAGGCCGGAGGCGGTACGCGAAATGGGCGCGCAGGTCATGGCGACGCTGTGGCAAGGTGCTCCTCGTGGCACGGGTCGTCGCTCGGCACCTGATCGCGGTGGATGCCTGCACCCGCGATGGGCGAGGCGGCAGCCCCACCGCGGTCGTGATCGACGACTCCATCCGCACCGACGACGAGCGGCGCGCTGTCGCCGCGACGGCCCGCACCTCCCACACCGCATTCGTCGACAGCAGCGCCGCCCCGCCCCGCGTACGGTTCTTCACCACCGAGGGCGAACTCCGCAACTGCGGACACGGCACCATCGCCGCGCAGGCCGTCCTGCTGCACCGCGCCGGCGGCAGTCAGCACCACGGTCACCAGCGCACCGGCAACCGAACCCTCGCCGTGACCGCCACCCGCCGCCACGACAGCATCGAAGTCTGGTTCGAACAGGGCGTCATCGCGCTGCGGGACCACGCCGAACCGGCCCGCGGCGCCATCCTCGCGGCCCTCGGTCTGGCACCGGACGACATCGTCGCCGACGACCTGCGGGTCGCCTCGCCCGGCACGCCCCGGCTTCTCCTACGTGTCCGGGATCGCCGGACCCTGTCGGCAATGCGGCCGGACTTCGCCCGGCTGGCAGCCGAGTGCCGCCGGCTCGGCTATCTCGGCTGCTTCACTTACGCGCTCTCACCAACCGCAGGACCAGCCACCGCCCGCATGTTCGCCCCCGCGATCGGCGTCGACGAGGACACCGTCAACGCCAACAGCGCCGGTTGCCTCGCCGCCCACCTCCTCGACACGTCCCGCACCGGCCAGATCGAGGTGCACCAGGGCGACGCCCTCGGCCGCCCGTCCTCCGTCTTCGCCACCGCGACACACACCGAAGACGGCATCGTGACCAGGATCGGCGGCCTGGCCGCCCACTTCCAGGTCTTGCTGCTGCACCTCGGCTGAGGCCGCCTCGGCTCGGCGGGCTGTCTCTGCATCCCGGGTGGTTTCACGCCATCAGTCGAGGCAACGGACATGGACGACGATGTGCTGTGGCTGACCACCCGTGTCGCGATGCAGGACCTCAAGCCCCACCCGGTGCCGGTCCGTGGAGACGGGATCGCCCTTCTCGCCGGCCAGGCAGCTCGGGTACGTACCCTCGTGGTGCAGTGTCCCGTCAACGTCCTGCCAGCCTTCGGCGATCACCGAGTAGATCGTGTCGCCGTCGCGAGGGCGGTGAGCGGTCCCGTCTTCCTCGAACGCGACGGACCTGGTCTGCTCGTTCGACCAGGTGACCACCCCGACGACCAGCTCCGGCCTGGCGGTGTGCGGATCGTCGGCAAGCTTGGCCGCCCCGAAGCCGCCCACCAGACCTGCCGCAACAAGGGCCAGCACAATGGCAATTGTTGTGAGGCGACGGTGTGGCACGTGAACGTCAGCCCGTCGTAGCACGTCAGCAAATGCCACTAGCATGCCTGCAAGGTACGCGATCGACACCCACCGGGATGCCCAGCGGATCGGGGACCAATTCACACTCTGGCGAGAAGGGTGGAGGCGCGGTCGAATGAGGTCGAGGCTACGCAAGCTGCACGTCGACGGTCGGACGTTCACCTGGAAGGCCGACATCCGCGACGCGCTCGAACGCGATGGTTGTCCTCGTCGCTGCATCCGAATCCGCGTATGGGGAGCGGGAAAGAACGGCCGTGCCCTACAGGCCGACCTGACTGAGTGGCCTTACCCGCCGACGCCCTGGGACGAGAGGTACGCATACCCGACGGCTGAGGACGTCCGTGAACTTGCCCGGTACGCCCTGAGCGTTGGCTGGACGCCCGAAGCAGTCGGCGGCACGTTCCGAATCACGTCGAGCGCGAAGGTAGGGCTGCCCGGGCTTGCCGTCACGGATCTTCTGTCGAGTGCGGAGCGTCCCCACTAGCTCCGCTACATGCCCTGCAGGCTGCCGCCGACCAAGGAGGTGCTGTGATACGGGGAGACGACCGCGTACTGCCGGACCATGTGGCACAGGCACTCAAGATCGCCGGTTGGTCACCGCGCCGCAGAGTGGACGTCGACGAGTGGGAGTCGGCGCTCACCCCCGAGGGCTTTGCCATGCACACCCCCGCCCGTACCTTCCTGACCGAGTTCGGCGGCCTGGTCGTGCCGGTGAGCGGTCCCGGCCGCGACTCCGCCCGACTCGGCGTCCGGCTCGACCCACTGCTGTGCCTCGGCCAGAAGGTGTGGTTCGACAGCCTCTCCGGGCCGACGGCCGGTCAGCTCTACCCGCTCGGTGAGGAGCACGACGGGCACGCGAGCCTGGCCATCGATGCCGACGCCACAATCCACCTGCTCTTCGACAACCAGATCAGGAGGATCG
Source organism: Micromonospora sp. NPDC049275 (assembly GCF_043197115.1). Taxonomy (NCBI): domain Bacteria; kingdom Bacillati; phylum Actinomycetota; class Actinomycetes; order Micromonosporales; family Micromonosporaceae; genus Micromonospora; species Micromonospora sp. NPDC049275. Next base: position 109,224 of record NZ_JBICSN010000005.1, on the reverse strand, counting down.
GCCCCGGCCTGACCGGCCTGGCCCGACTGCTCGAAGGCGACAAGGCCCCGGCCGGGCAGTGACGAGCCGACACCGCCCAGGTTGGGAGTATCGATGTCCGGCTGTACCGTTCCGCTGGTGGAACGGCTAACGGACCGGCGCCGTGACCTTGCCGGATGGTTGGTGACGCCGCTGTTCACCCTCGTGGCAGCTCCTGTACTGGCCGGCATCGTGGGATTGTTGGGAAACCTCGGCGACCACAATGGCCCGCCAGCGGTGTGCGAGAAGGCCGTGGCCGACAACATGTGCGAGGAGACCACCCTCGGGTTGATCGGCGCGCATGTGGCGATCTCGAGCGCCATGTGGTTGCTGCTCTGGATCATCCCGTGGTGGCGAGGTCTCCGCCCCGTGCGCGTTCTGCTCGCCGTCGCCGCGACCGTCGTTCTTGTACTCCTGCCGGTGCGGATGTTCGACTGGTCCTGACCCGAAACCTGTCGCTGAGCGCCCCTGGCTGGACCGCTGACGAACGACGCAGGTTCGAGGCCCACGCGAGTCGGCCGAGCCTCTTCAGCGGTCGGAGCAGGTCCCGCATTTTGGCCCGCCTCCGGGTCATAGCGGCCGATCGGTAGTACCGCCGTCGGCAGGCTGACGAGTGGCGTGATCCGGTCGAGATCAAGCAGTCCCGCCGACGCAGGTCATCCACCTGGTTGCCGCCCAGATCCCCCGGGTAGAGGCAGATGTATGGACCCCCGAGACGTGTTCCAGATCCTGTTGGGCGTCGGCGGTGTGGTCTTTGCCAGCTACGGTGTCCGTCTCCTGCTGACTGGCCGCATGTCGCCCTTTGCCCGGAGAAGGTGGAGGCGGCCAGTCGATGCGGGGATGTGGTTCCTCTGCGGTGGGCTCTTCTTCTTGTTACTTGCAGTGGGGTACCTCGGACGGCTCATCGGCGCGTTCGGACCCGCGACAGCGTTGACGCTCGTGGCCCTGGCGCTCGGGTTCCTCACACTCGGTCTCGTCAGGTACCGGCCCCGTGACGGTGGAGATGGCGACCGCGCGTAACCATCAACAACCACACCGTCCGGACGGACCGCCTCCACCGTCACAACACGGGTGCGCGGCAACGATCTCGATGGTTGGATCGCAGGCGTGACCCGCCTGTATCCCGAGATCGAACCCTTCGCACACGGCATGCTCGACGTCGGAGACGGCCACCTCGTCTACTGGGAGAGCTGCGGCAACCCACTCGGAAAACCAGCCCTGGTGTTGCACGGTGGCCCCGGCTCCGGAGCCGGCGCCTCCTGGCGGCGGTTCTTCGACCCGGCCGTCTATCGGGTGGTCCTGTTCGATCAGCGGGGATGCGGACGCAGCACACCGGACGCGGGCGACGTGCGAACAGATCTTTCGACAAACACCATGCCGCATCTTCTGGCCGATATCGAGAAGCTGCGCACGCACCTGGACATCGACCGGTGGTTACTGCTCGGCGGATCGTGGGGCAGCGCCCTCGGCCTCGGCTACGCCGAGCGGCACCCGGACCGGGTCACCGAGATCGTGCTGTTCAGCGTCGTCACCAGCACACCGGCAGAGCACAGGTGGCTCACCCGCGACCTCGGACGGGTCTTCCCCGAACAATGGGAGAGGTTCCGGGACGCGGTGCCGGCGGCCGAACGCGACGGCAATCTGCCCGCCGCGTACGCCCGATTGCTGGCCGATCCTGACGAGGGCGTACGGGACCGGGCCGCACGCAACTGGTGTGCCTGGGAGGACACACTCGTCTCGAACCTGCCCGGAAGTCGACCCGACCCTCGATACGAGGACCCGGCGTTCCGGATGACCTTCGCGCGTCTCGTCACCCACTACTGGGCGCACGACGGCTGGTTCGCCGACGGCGAGTTGATGGCCGGCGTACATCGGCTCGCCGGCATTCGCGGTGTTCTCGTACACGGCCGGCTCGACCTCGGCAGCCCGGTCGACATCCCCTGGCAGCTGTCCAAGGTGTGGCCCGAGGCACGGCTGGAGCTGATCGACGAGGCTGGCCACGGCTCCGGGCGGGGCGTCGGCGACGTCGTCATCGACGTCTTGGACCGCTTCGGGGCCTCCTACCTCGACCGGCAGGATCAATAGGCGGTTTTCCTGGCGCCCAAGCGGCGGCACGGGGTCAGCAGAAGGGACCCGCAGCTGGTCAGGTGCCTGCGGCCGGATGAGGCTTACCGGCTGAGGAAATCACGAACGTCGGCCGCCAGCCTGGTCATCTCCTCGCCGGCCTGCCCCGCTGCACGTTCACGCCGGGCGATACTCGTGGCCCTTGCCGGCGATCGGGCTCAACCGGCCCGGACTGGGCCTTCTGGCCCTGGCTTCTCCTGAGTTGCGCGCTGCCGTCGCCGCAGCAGCACGGCTGGCACCAGATAGCCCACACTGACGACGGCCCACAGTGCGGCAAATGCCCAATGCCACGGCGCGCGGTCTCCGACGGCCACAACCACCCACCCGACCGCCAGGAGAAGCCAGACGCCTCCCCTGATGAAACCCTGCTTCGGTGTCATTGTTGTCTGCCACCACGCGTTCTTGGTTGGCTTCATGTAGGAGATTTTCGCACTCATCACCCGGGCCACACAGCCGGAGCGGCATGAAGACCCCAACTTTTGAACCACTGTGGACCGCGGACGGGACTGAGATACTTCCGCCCTTGCTCAAGGCCACGGCTGGCCGGTCAGGAACTCCGGGTCTCGTCGCACAACCGATTCAGGAAGCAATGCCCCCGTGTCTGGCCCAACCCTCGCGCCGGCCGCTGCGCCGACTCTGGCCCGGCTGCTCACCTGCGGCGCGCTTCTGACTTCGGCTCTCGCCGCCGCCTGGCTGACGAGCGAGTACCCCTGGATGTGGTTCATCGCATGGTTCCCGTCAGTACTGGTAGCGATCCCTCTCGGGATCAAGCAGGCGAGAGCGTTCCGGGTCACGTGTTGGGTTGTCGTGGGGTTACTACTCGTCCTGGCCGTGCTTGGCCTGCTCTTCGGGCTCTTCGTTCACCTGCCCGCCGCCGTGATTCTGGCGTTGGCTACGGCGGTTGATCCGCAGAAGGCACCGAGGCGGACCAAGGCGGCGGCAAGGCTCGGCCCGCTTGTCGCCGCCGTTGCCAGCGTGGCATGGGCCTTGGCGTTTTAAGTCGCCAGCAGGCCGGGGCCGGGCCGGCACCGCCCGCTATGCGGGCTGCCTTGACGCACGTCCAGGTGGGCGAGCTGACGGCGGCAGAGCCGTGCGCCTCCTGGGTACGGTGCAAGGGCCCAGCGCAAACCGGAGGTGCAGCTGTCGCCGTCGCACTGCACACGGCCCGCAGGAACGGCGAACCGCGGAGCCCGCCGGCGCCGTCAGCGCCAGCGGCCGACGCGCAGCCGCTTCCTTCGTTGGACGGTCTGGACCGTCTGGACGATCCTCGCGATCACTGCGGCGCTCGGCCGGTAAGTCAGGCCCGAGGCTCCCGCGCAGCCCGCTCCACCTCGCGCAGGACCAGGCCCAGCGTCTGTGAGCGGCGCTCCGGCGCGAGCGCCGTCCAGGCCCGCCGCGCGTACGTCAGTCCGCCCGCCCGGTCGCCGGAGTGCGCCATCATGAGCGCCCGGTGCAGCTCAATGTGCGTAGCGAACCGGGTTAGCGTCACCGGCCGCCACCGATCGGCCTCGAACTGCGCCAGCTCGCCCTCGCGCAACATTCCCAACCTGGAATACAGCATCGACCGGAACGTGGCCATCCGCCACGGCGGCACCGCCGAGTCCGAGATCTCCGCGTCCGGAGAGGCAACCTCGTCGTGGCCGTATCCGGCGCCGCCGGTGTTCTATGGGATCAACTCAGCCACGGAAAGTGCTTCGTCCAGCCGACCAGCGGCCAGGTCGTCGTGACGGATCACGAAACTCCCGTCACTCCGGTAATAGAGCTCGTTGTCCACGGGAAAGTGGGCGAGCGACACCCACTCACTCGTCAGCCGGTGCGTTTCCTTCTCCACATGGGAATACCATTTCGCGACCGGGATGACGATCTCGCCGGTCTTCTCGCGCCACGCGAGGGTCTGCTCCGCAAAATTCTTGATTACCTCCTCGTCGGCATACCCGCCGATATAGGCGCGGGCGTACCCGTTGTCAGGCGGCCAGAGATCATTGGCCAGAGCGCAGAGTTCGTCAAGGTGCGGCAGGTCACGCTCGAGGTCACGGGCCAACTGCTGCTGGAAGGGCGACAGGTCGTCGTCGTCCTCGTCCTCGTCGTCCGCCCCGAACCAATCGGGGAACTCCGCGCGCAGCGTGGCGCCGACGTCGTACGGCTCGCCGACGAACGCGTTGTCGGTGGATCCTGCCGCCACCTCGGTATCGGTACCGGCCGGCACATACACGACTCGCCCGTACCTTCGCTCCCCGGTGGCAGCGGCCTGCTCGTGGTTCAGGAAGAACAGCAGCGAGCCGTCTGCCGGCAGTCCGAAGTCGTCGACTCTTGGCAGCAGCGCGCAGTCGACCGAGAAGATGAACGGCAACGGACTGACCCCGTCGGACGGCCAGTCCACGCCCACCGGCAGTCGGGGCAACCCACCGAACTGCCCCACCGGAACACCGCTGGATCCTTCGCTCAACCGGATCGACAAACGGAGGTGCTGGATGAACCGGCGGACCTCGTCGTCCGGGATGCCCAACGCGAGCGCTGCACGACGAAGCTGCCCCTGATGATCCATAGCGCAACATGGTGCCACGAGGGCGAGCCCGGCGACCGGGTGCCCCACGGCCCGCACGCGCTGTTTTCGCGTCCCCGACTGGCGAGGTGCTGCGCATAAACTTCCGCCGTCGCGTCTTCGATCGGGCTGCGGAGTCGATCGGTCTCGCCGGCCTGACCCGCACGAGCTGCGGCACACGGCGGCCAGTCTGGCGGTAGCCGAGGGCGCCAACGTGAAGGCGGTGCAGCGGATGCTCGGGCACGCCTCGGCGGCCATGACGCTGGACGTGTGCACGGACCTGTTCGAGGACGACCTGGACGAGGCGGCGGGTCGCCTTGACCGTGCGGCGGGTCGTGGGGCTGCGGACTAAGAGCGTTGGTCCGGACCTCGATGCGGTTCGCCCGAGTCGTGGACAGCCTGGCTGACCAGGGGGAACTGCTGGTGGGGCGGGCGGGACTCGAACCCGCGACCGAGGGATTATGAGTCCCCTGCTCTAACCGGCTGAGCTACCGCCCCGACACCGCGCGGATCTTATCCCGCTCGGCGGATCACGGGCCAGCGCCGGTGTGGCCCCGCCTCATCCCCGCCGCCGTCGCCACAGCAGCACGATGGGCAACGCGAGAATAACAGTGAGCAGCCAGCCCGCCACGACGACGCCCCAGAGCCATTCCTCGCCGGGCTCGGTGCCGGCGGCGGCCACCACGTACGTCACCAGCAGGCTCACCGCGCCCACCAACAGGACGGCCACGCCGCTGACCACGATCGCCGCGATCTCCCACCACGGGCGGTCGGCGGGCGTACGGGCCGGCTGGTCGGCGGTCGACGGCTGCGGGATGGTGTCCGGTGTGCGGGCCGGCATGGCGATGCGCCTGTCGGAAGGCACCTGGGCGTCGATGACCGGAAGCGCCGCCGGGTGCAGGTTGAACATGGTCGGCTCGACGTGCAGCACGATGGCGTCCGAGCCGATCAGTTGCCGTGCGCCGTCGGGCCAGGCGAGCATCGCGGAGCAGTCGGCGTACCGGACGGTCAGCGGGCCGTCGGTGCCGAGGTAGGTCACCCCGTCCACGCCGATGCGCAGCGCGCCTGCGCCCTGCTTCGCTGGGTACGTGGTGCCCTCGACGGTGTCGTTGGAGTGGGTGGGTGCCGCGACGAAACCGGCCCAGTCGGCGGTGAGCCCGCGCGGCACCAGGAGCAGCGCGGACGACATCATCTCGCCGGCCACGTCGTGCAGGTCGGCGAGGTCGACCGCCTTCAGTTCGGCCCGGTGTTCGTCGATGCTGAGGTTCGGCTCGCCGGTCAGCACGTTGAGGGCGTACCCGGGCAGTCGCGCGGCGTCGACCTCGGCGGTGCCGAGCACGTCCTCCCGCTTGGCGATGGTGGCGTCCAGGTCGGCCTGCTCGATCCGCCCGACCCGCAGCTTCGCCAGCACGTCGACGAAGCCGCCGAGTACCGCGTCCTGCTTCTCGGCAAGCGCGTCGGCGAGCGCCCGCAGCGTGGCGTACCCGTCGCCGCGCGGCTCGTACCCGGTCGTGGTGGTGTAGGAGAGGCCGGACTCCTGGCGCAGTGACCGGTACAGCTCCCGCTCCAGCACGCCGGAGAAGACTGCCGCGGCGGCGCTGCGCCGCACCACCGAGTCGAGCACCACGGCGCGGGCGCCGCTGACGAAGTACGCCGGGGTCTGCGGCAGCGCCGACGAGACGGCCGGCACCGGCTGCCGGACCCCGCTGGGCAGCGGGAGGCGCAGCCCGGCGGGCACCCGGTCGCCGGCGATCCAGAGCACCGCGTTCTCCCTGGTGAAGGAGCGGGCCACCCACTCGCGCAGGTGGTCCGCGGTGAGCGCGCCGAGGCCCCACTCGGGGTAGCTGCTCAGGCCGAAGTCCCGCGCGCCGTGTCGCCACAGCGGGATGTCGTCGACCGCGGCGGCGCCCCGGCTGCTCCACTCGGTACGCAGGATGTCCTTCTCGACGTCCAGCCGCGCCACCGGCAGGTCCGACAGGTGCTCGCAGACGGCGGTCAGGAACGACGCGATGTCGGCCTCGGAGCCCTGGGTGTGGAACATGGTGAACGCGGGGGCGGTCACGCCGTTGACGTGGTAGTCGGCCAGGCCCAGCGGCGCGAGCGCGAGGTGCTCGATGAGGTGGGTGATGCCGGCGCGGCTGAGCGTCTCGTCGGCGGTGCCGACCCGGAAGGTCAGTCCGGCGCGCATCGGCCCGCCGGTGGGGGCGAGCAGCGTGGGCACCCCGTCCACGTCCAGGTGCTGGATCATGACTGGCCACCCTTCGCGTACGCCTTGGCGCGGTACTTCGTGTAGCCCTCGGCGTCGTCCACGTAGGCCCAGGGGTATTCGGTGCCCAGGTTGCCCAGCGCGGTGAACTGGCTGGCGGCGGCGGGCCACTGTTCGGTGAGGCTGAACATCAGCGCGAACGTCGAACGGACCCACACCCAGCCCGGCCGGTCGACGAAGGCCGGGTGCAGCACGGATCGCTGCCCGGCCTGCATGACCTCGTCCACGACGGGGGTGCTGCGCAGGTACGCGGTGCGCTCCCGTTGGGTGTCGAAGTCCAGCCAGCGTTCCAGGTGCGCCTCGGCGACCAGCACGGCGTTGGGCGCTCCGGCGGGCGCGGCCTGCGCGCACTCACGGGCGAACGCGAAGGTCCGGTCCCAGTCGCCGCTCCACTTCGGGCAGAGCTGCTGGAGCAGGGCCGCCTGCGCGGGCGCGTGGTGGGGGTGCTCGCGGGCGAGCCGGTCGTAGCGGCGGCGCGCCTCGTTCTGGCCCAGTTGCAGCCCCCGGGCGAGGGTGATCCGTTGGGTCCAGGCGGCCGCGTCGTCGGGGTACCGGGCGGTGACGTCGATGAGCACCTGCTCGGCACGGCGCAGGTGATCGTGGAACTGTTCGAACTGCGCCTGGCTGACGTACTTCGCCCGGTAGGCGCTGCGGATGCGCCAGCCGTCGCGGATGAGCTGGTTGCCGAGCAGCGTCCCGGCGAGCTGGTCGGTGGGGTCGGCGTCGTACACGCGGCGCAGGAACGGCTCGGTCCCGATCTGGTCGCCTGCCGCGCCGACGAGCAGGGTGCGGCCGTCCGCGTCCCGGTCGGCGAACACGGCCTGGACGGCGGGCCAGTCGGCGGCGTCGAGCGCCTTACGCAGGTCGTTTACCTCGGGGTACGCGGCAGCGACATCGAAGGTGGGTGCCGGGAGGGGGGCGGGCATGGCGGCGATCATAGGTGATCAACTACGGCTGCGGGGGCCTTGTTCGAGGCGGGCTCAGCCGGCGCGCAGCTCCTCCAGCACCGCCCCGGCGGCACGCCAGCCGCTGGCGAGAGCGCCCTGGATCGATGGACTGTCGCGGTGGTCACCGGCCACGAACAGCCTCTCCCCCAGCGAGACGGGCTTGCGCAGCCGGCCCTGCGGCGGCGGCGCGGCGGGCAGCGCGGCCGGGACGGCCACAGTGGTGAGGTGGGTCCAGTCTGCGGTGGATCGACCGTACAGCCGGGTCAACTCGGCCCGGATGGTCGACTCGGGCGGGGCCGTCGGACCGACCACCGACGTGGCCACGAGGTGCCGTCCGGCCGGCGCGTACGTCGGGACGGCGTTGCTGAGCACCACCGTGTTCGCCACGATCTCCCGGCGGTCGCCGTCGACGACCAGGATCGGCTCGGCGAGCGGCGGCTCGGGGGCGCTGTGGTAGTAGGTGGTGTAGCTGTGCATGCGTACCGTCGCCAGGGCCGGCAGCAGCGCGGCCGCGGCGGGCGGGTCGACGGCGACCACGACGGCCCGGCAGCGGATGTCACCGGCCTGCGTGCGGACCAGACCGGGTGCGACCTGCGCGACAGGGGTGTCCAGGTCGAGCAGGTCGGCGGGCAGGGGGTCGGCGATGGCCCGGGGCAGCGCGGCCATCCCCTCGGCGGGCAGACCGATCCGGCCACGGGCGAACGAGCGCAGCACCACGGCGAGCACGTGACTGGAGGTGGCCAGTTCCCGGTCGATGAGCACGCCGGACAGGAACGGCCGCAGCAGCTCCTCGATGATGGCGTCGGAGAGACCGGCGCGACGCAGCGCCGTCTCGGCGGTGGTCTCCGGCGCGGAGAGCAGCCGGGACACCGGTAGCGTGGCGCAGCCGGTGGCGAGCGCGGCGAAGCGCAGCCGGTCGAGCAGCGAGCCCACGCCGGCCAGCGCGGTGCGCGGCCCCCCGGCCGGTTCGCGCAGGGGGTTGACCAGCCGGAGCAGGTCGTCGCCCCGGCGCACCAGCACCCCGGACGTGAAGTAGCCGAGGTCGAGCCGGTCGGTGTCGAGCAGCGTGCCGAGCCGCGGGTACGCCGTGTTGAGCACCTGGAAACCGCGATCGATCAGATAGCCGTCCACGACGTCGGTGGCGACGCGACCGCCGAGCCGGCCACTGCCCTCCAGCAGCCGCCAGGGCACGCCGGCGCGGTGCAGCCGGCGCGCGGCGGCGAGGCCGGCCAGGCCACCGCCGACGACGACAACGTCGGTCTCAGCCAGCATCGCGCGCCTCCCGCTCACCGTTCGCCCGGGACAACCGGCCCGGCCACCAGATCTTCGGCCCGATGTCGTAGGCGAGCGCGGGCACCAGCAGCGACCGGACGATGATCGTGTCGATCAGTACCCCGACCGCGACTGCGGTACCCAACTCGACGAGGATCACCAGCGGCAGGACGGCCAGGGCCGAGAACGTCGCGGCGAGCACGATGCCGGCGGAGGTGATCACCCCGCCGGTGACGGCGAGGCCGGCGAGCACGCCGGCGCGGGTGCCCCGTTTGGTCGACTCCTCCCGGACCCGGCTCATCAGGAAGATGTTGTAGTCGATGCCGAGGGCGACCAGGAAGACGAACGCGAACAGCGGGAACGACGAGTCCACGCCGGGGAAGTCGAAGACGTGGCGGAACAGCAGCGCGCAGAGACCGAGGGTGGCCGCGAAGCTGAGCAGCACCGTGCCGATGAGCAGTACTGGTGCGAGGAGGGCGCGCAGCAGCAGGGCCAGGATGACCGCGATGACCACAAGCACCACCGGGATGATGACGTTCTGGTCGCGCTTCGCGGCGTCGGAGGTGTCCACGTTGATCGCGGTGAAGCCGCCGACCACGGCGCCCGCGCCGGGCACCCGGTGTACGGCCACCCGCAGCTCGCGGATCGTCCGCTCGGCGCCGTCGCTGTCGGGCGGGTCGGCGAGCGTCGCCTCCAACTGCACCCGCCCGTCGACGACCTTCGGTGGGGCGCTCGGGTCGGGCGGGCCGGTCTGCGGGCCGCCGGAGAGCGGACGGACGTCGGCGACGCCGCGTACGCCCTGGGCCGCCTGCGCCACCTGCCGCGCGGTCTGCTCGGTGGTGAAGATGGTGGCCGGGCTGCCGGTGCCGGCCGGGTAGTGCCGGGCGATCACGTCCTGACCGTCCACCGAGTCGGTGCGCTGGGTGAACAGGTCGGACTGGCCGAGGGTGGTGGCGCCGAGCTGCGTCAGGCCGAGCGTGAGGAGAGCCAGCACGACTGCGGTGCTCAGCCAGATCGGTCGGGCGTGCCGGGCCACGAACCCGGCGACGCGGTTCCAGATGCCGTGCTCCACCCGCGGGTCGGCCTGGTCGACCCGCGGCCGCCGGGGCCAGAACGCCCACCTGCCGCCGAGGACCAGCAGCGCGGGCAGGAAGGTGAGCATCACCAGCAGCGTGGCGGCGATGCCGATGGCGGCGACCGGGCCGAGCGCCCGGTTGGAGTTGAGGCTGGACAGCAGCAGGCAGAGCAGGCTGACGATGACCGTGCCGCCGGACGCGATGATGGCCGGCGCGGCGCCCCTCCAGGCGGCGCGCACGGCGTCCCACGGGCGGTCGTGCCGGTGCAGCTCCTCCCGGTAGCGAGCGATCATCAGCAGCGCGTAGTCGGTGCCGGCGCCGAAGACCAGCACGGTGAGGATGCCCTGTGCCTGGCCGTTGAGCTTGATGATGTCGGCATCGGCGAGCAGATAGACGAAGACCGAGGCCAGCGCGTACGACATTCCGGCGGCCAGCAGCGGGAAGATCCACAGGACCGGGCTGCGGTAGACGATCAGCAGGATGACGAGCACCACCACGAGGGTGACGAGCAGCAGTGGCCCGTCGATGGCGGAGAAGACCTCGATCAGGTCGGCGAGCAGGCCGGCCGGGCCGGCGACGTCCACGGTGAGCCCGTCCCGGTCGCCGCCGGCGAGGTCGCGCACCTGTTTGACGACCGCGCCGATCTCCTCGCCCTCGGCGTCGTCCACCGGCACGACGACCTGCAGTGCCTGGCCGTCCGCGCTGGGGATCGGCGGGGACAGCGGGGTGACCACGCCGGGTATCTGGGCGAACCGGGCGGCGTCGGCGGCGACCCGCTGCCGGTCGGCGTCGGTGATCCCCGACGACCGCTCGTAGACGACCAGAGCCGGCACGGTCTGCCGGTCGACGAAGCCACCGGCGAGGTCCTGGGCGCGGGTCGCCTCGGCGTCGGTGGGCAGGAAGGCGGCGTTGTCGTTGGTGGCGACCTCGCTGAGACGCCCGGCGTACGGGCCGGCCACACCGCCGATCACCAGCCAGGCCAGTACGACCGCCACCGCGATCAGTGTGGCCCGGCCGAAGCCACCTCGTCCGGACATGGCGCTCACCCCAAGGATCGACGCATCAATCGACGCAGCGGGAGTCTAAGTCGACATCGACCATCCTGCCGGGCGAGCTCGTCGAGCGAGGGCGAAACCGGGTGGGCGCAGACGAAAACGCCCGTCGGCGTACTGCCGACGGGCGCTGGGTGGAGAAGCTCCCCCGATTGGACTCGAACCAATAACCTGCCGGTTAACAGCCGGCTGCTCTGCCAATTGAGCTACAGGGGATCGTGCATCGCCTGGAACCGGATCTCGCCGGTGCCCCGCGACGGGACAAGAGTACAGGACATCCCCCCGTGGTGGTCCAGTGGGTTCCGCACGCATCCGCCTTGATCCAGATTCGCAGGTCACCGCCGCGACCCGATCGCAATCGGGACAAATCGCGATCCCGGCACAAGCAGGCTTGAGCGGGGAGCAGGATGGGTAGTTAGCTGCGGACAGAGGACGCAGGCGCGAATTGGTCGCGCCCGACGGGGCAACCCGCCGGCGCGACGGCGCGTCAGGTACGGAAGGAGCCGCCATGCGCGGAAAGATCATGTTTCTTGGCGGGCTGGCTGCGGGATTCGTCCTGGGCGCCCGTGCCGGCCGGGAGAAGTACGAAGAGCTCGTGGTTCGGGGCCGCAAGGTGCTCGACCACCCGACCGTCCAGGAGGCGGCCGGGGTCGCGCAGGCCCAGGCCAACAAGCTCTACAGCGAGGGCAAGGACAAGCTCGGCCAGACCAAGCTGGGCGAGAAGCTGGGCAACGGCAGCACCGGCAAGCAGGAGCTGACCGCCGCCGACGACGCGTTCGCCGGCACGCCCGCCACGGTGGGCGCCAAGGCGGGCTCCGGCTCGACGGGCAGCAGCACGGTCGGCACGACCTCCGGGTCGCCGTCGGCCACCACCCCCCGCACCAAGCCGTCCGGCTCGGGCACCAACGGCAGCACGCTCTGACCCAACGCACGTCGACGGGCCGGTCGCCGAGAGGCGACCGGCCCGTGGTCTGTCCGGGTGGTGGTCAGTCCTTGCTGCTGAACGCCGCGTCGAAGGCGGCGGTCGGAGCATCGAAGGCGAGCCGGCGGACGAACTGAAGCGCCTCCGGGGCACCGAGCAGTCGATCCATCCCGGCGTCCTCCCACTCCACGGAGATCGGGCCGGTGTAGCCGATCGCGTTCAACGCCCGGAAGCAGTCCTCCCAGGGCACGTCGCCGTGCCCGGTCGAGACGAAGTCCCAGCCGCGGCGCAGGTCGGCCCAGGGCAGGTGCGAGGCGAGCCGGCCGCGTCGGCCGTCGCCGGTACGCACCTTCGCGTCCTTGCAGTCCACGTGGTAGATCCGGTCGGCGAAGTCGAAGATGAAGTTCACCGGGTCCAGCTCCTGCCAGACGAAGTGCGACGGGTCCCAGTTCAGCCCGAACGCGGGCCGGTTGCCGATCGCCTCCAGCGTCCGCTTCGTCGTCCAGTAGTCGTACGCGATCTCACTGGGGTGCACCTCGTGCGCGAATCGCACCCCGACCTCGTCGAACACGTCGAGGATCGGGTTCCACCGGTCGGCGAAGTCCTGGTAGCCACGCTCGATCATCGAGGGCGGCACCGGCGGGAACATCGCCAGGGTGTGCCAGATCGACGACCCGGTGAACCCGACGACGGTCTTGACCCCGAGCTTCGCCGCCGCCCGCGCGGTGTCCTTGATCTCCTCGGCGGCCCGCTGGCGGACCCCCTCGGGCTCCCCGTCGCCCCAGATGCGGCCGGGCAGGATGTCCTGGTGCCGCTCGTCGATCGGATGGTCGCAGACCGCCTGACCGACGAGGTGGTTGGAGATCGTGAAGACCTCGAGGTTGTGCTTCGCGAGCGTCTCCCGCTTGCGGTCGACGTACGAGTCGTCGGCGAGCGCCTTGTCGACCTCGAAGTGGTCGCCCCAGCAGGCGATCTCCAGACCGTCGTAGCCCCACTCGGAGGCGAGCCGGCAGACCTCCTCGAACGGAAGGTCGGCCCACTGGCCGGTGAAGAGCGTGATGGGTCGCGCCATTGTCCTTCTCCCCTGATGTGATGGGGATTCCGTTGTGCGGACCGGGGCGAGGGTGACCGGTCAAACCGGTACGCGGCACCGAGGCGGAACACCGGTGGGTGCCGAGCGCACCTGAGCCCGGCGGGTTGCGCCTCCCACCGGGTCACCGGCCACCGTCACGGTCGCCGCCCCCACCCTATTTCCGCCAGGCCCTCTCGCGGAAGCCCCGGATCGTCACTCGGCCGCTTCTTCGGGCGCGGGAAGGACCGCCCGGACGGTGAACCCGCCGCCGGGATTCGGGCCGGCAGAGAGGGTGCCGCCAACCCGCTCGGTGCGCCCCCGCACCGCGGCCAGCCCGCGCCCGGCGGCCCGGGGCTCCCCGGCCGGCGTCGCGGCGTCGGCGCCCTCGTCGCGTACCTCGATGGTGACGCCCTGGGCGTCGTAGCGCAGGCGGACCGCGACCGCCGCGCCCGGGGCGTGCCGGCGCGCGTCGGCCAGCGCCTCCTCGATGATCCGGTACGCCGCCACGTCCACCGCCCCGGGCAACGGCCGGGGTGCCCCGCCGAGGCTCCAGCGCACGGGCTGGCCTGCGGCGAAACCCTCCATCAGCGCGTCGAGGCGGTTCAGGCTGGGCGCCGGCCCGGTCAACGGGTCGGGCTCATCGACCCGGTGCAGCGCCGCGCGCAGCCGGTGCCCCTGCGTCCGCACCGTCCGGCGCCATCGCGCGAAACGCCCCATGCCGGTCAAGGTACGGCAGCCGCCTGAGAGTGGGCCGCCCGGCCGCTCCGGCTCCGGCCGTTCCGGCCATGGATGGTCGAGAGGTGACATCGGCTTCGGCAGGGACGCGCCCGGTGAGGCGGAGCGCGTCGCTGCGGTTGACGCCAGGAGCGGGTGGCGCGCAGGGGCCGTCGGCCGTGACCGGCGGCCCCTGCGCGCTCAGTGAGCCCGGCGGGCTCGGTGCGCTCGGCGGGTCAGGGCAGGGTCCACTTCTGGTTGGCCGCGCCGTTGCAGGTCCAGAGGTGGACGACTGTGCTGTCCGCCGAGTTGTTGCCGGAGACGTCCAGGCACTTGCCCGACGCCGTGCCGCGCAGGCTGCCGTCGGACTGGGCCGCCCAGTTCTGCGCGCCCGTGCCGTTGCAGGTCCAGAGCTGGATCTTGGTGCCGTTGGCGGTGCCACCACCGGAGATGTCCAGACACTTGCCCAGCGCCTTGATCGTCGAGCCGGACACGGTCCAGGTCTGCGCCGTACCGCCGTTGCAGGTGTAGAGCTGGATCTGGGTGCCGTCGGCCGTGGCGCCGCCGCGCACGTCCAGACACTTGCCCGCCAGACCCTTGATCGGGCCGACCCCGGGAGTGCCGCCGCCGCCCTTGACCAGGGTGAAGTCGTCCAGGTCGAAGAGCCCGGTGCCGCTGCCGGTGAAGGTGAGATAGAGGTTCTGGGTGCCGGACGGGACGTTGGCGAGCGCGGTGGTGACGTTGGCGTACGTGGTCCAGCTGCCGGTGTTCGGCACCGCTACCGAGCCGAGCACCGGGCCGGTCGCCGAGCCGGTACGCACCTGGATGGTGCCGCCCGCGCCACCGGAGACGACGCGGGCCGTGAACGAGGTGACGCCGGTCAGGTCCACGCCGTTGTACGCGGCCCAGTCACCCGGCTCGATGTAGCCGAGGGTCTGGCCACCGTTGGCGCCCTCCTTGGTGAACGCGGAGACGCCGTTGGCCGAGGTGAACGCCTCGGCCTGGATGGTGCCGGTGGGCGGCGGCGTGGTGCCCAGCTCCTTGATCCGGATGTTGCGGAACGCGACGTCGTCACCGGTGCCGTGGTTCTGGATGCCGATGTGGCCGGCGAGCGAACGGACCGGGTCGGTGTTGGTGAAGTCGTTGATCTTCACCCCGTTGAGGAAGACCTGTAGCCGCTCACCCTCGACCAGCAGTTCGTAGGTGTTCCACTCCCCCGGCGCGTTCAGCGCCGCGTCCCGGGCCGCGGTGTCGGCGGCCTTGTACGTGTAGACCGAGCCGGTGGTGCGGTCGACCGCGTCGGTGGCGTCGATCTGGACCTCGTAGCCGTTGTTGATCGCCGACTGCGGGTCACTCGACGGCGGGAAGCCGATGAAGATGCCGGAGTTGTCGTCCCCGGCCAGCTTCCAGTCCAGCTTCAACGAGTAGTTGGTGAACTGCTTGGCGTTGTACCAGAACAACCCCATGCCGCCCACCGAGGTCAGGGTGGCGTCGGAGTTGGTGAAGTTGCCCGGACCAGCCTGCGACCAGCCGCTCGTGGAGCCGTTGTAGAGCGGGGTGTAGCCGGTCTCGGGCCGGCAGTCGGCCTTGCTCCGACCGGCCGCGTACCGGATGCCGCCGAGCAGGTGGGTTCGGAAGGCCGGCTCGGCGTACGACGCCTGGGTGTGCCCGGCCCCGGTGTAGAAGGATCGGCCGCCGCTGTAGCTCTTGCACCAGCTCAGCGGGTGGTCGGCGCCCATGCCGCCACCGGAGTACGACGACTCGTCGAGCGTGGCCAGCACGTGGGCGGTCGACCGGGCGTTGGTGCGGTAGTTGTACCACTCGTCGGTGCGGGTCCAGGTCTGCGGCAGGTGCCCGGTCGCGGCGTGCCCCCGGTCCTCCACCTTGACGTTGGCCTGCTGGATCGCCGGGTGCGAGGCGAACCACGCGCCGACCAGGTTGCCGTAGAACGGCCAGTCGTACTCGGTGTCGGAGGCCGCGTGCACGCCCACGTAGCCACGACCGGAGCCGATGTACGACTCGAAGGCGGTCTGCTGGCTGGCGTTGAGCACGTCACCCGTGGTGTTGAGGAAGACGACCGCCTCGTACTGGGCGAGGTTGGAGGTGGTGAACGCGGCGGCGTCCTCGGTGGCGGTGACGGTGAAGTTGTTGGCGGCGCCCAGGTCACGAATGGTCTGGATGCCGACCGGGATCGCGTCGTGCCGGAAACCGGCGGTCTTGGAGAAGACCAGCACGTCGTACGGGGCGTCGGCGGCGCTGGCCGGGCTCGCCGGGGTGGTGCAGGCGATGACGGCGAGGGCCGCCATGGCCGCGCCGAGGACGGGTCGCAGGCGTCTGCGCATATCGCTCTCCTAACTGTGGTTAGGAAGGGCCCCCTGCCCAACCGTAGGCGGTGACAGGGGGCCCCACCACTCAGCTCAGGGCAGGATCCACTTTTGGTTGGCGGCGGCGGTGCAGGTCCACAGTTGGACCACCGTGCTGTCGGCGGAGCTGCTGCCGGTGACGTCGAGGCACTTGCTGGACCCGGCGTTGCGTATCGTGCCGTCGGCCTGCGCGGCCCAGTTCTGCGCCGCGGTCCCGTTGCAGGTGTAGAGCTGGATCTTGGTGCCGTCGGCGGTGCCGGCACCGGAGACGTCCAGGCACTTACCCAACGACTTGATCGTGGAGTTCGGCGTGATCGCCCAGGTCTGCGCCGCGCTGCCGTTGCAGGTGTAGATCTGGATCTGCGTGCCGTCGGCGGTCGCGGCGCTGCGGACGTCCAGGCACTTGCCACCCAGGCCCTTGATCGGGCCGGTCCCGCCGGTGGGGGCCGAACCGGTGGTGAAGGTGAACGCGTCCAGGTCGTAGAGCGCGCCGGTGCCCGTACCCGCGAAGGTCAGGTAGAGCGTGGTGGTGCCGGTCGGCGGGTTGCTGATCGCACCGGTCACGGTGGTGAAGGTTTCCCAGCCGCCGGTGACCGGAACGGTCGCCGAGCCGAGCACCGTGCCGGTGGCCGAGCCGGCCCGGACCTGGAGGGTGCCGCCGGCGCCCGCCGAGGAGACCCGGGCGGTGAACGAGGTGACGTTGCCCAGCCGGTACGGCTGGAACGCGATCCAGTCGCCGTTGTTGATGTCGCCGACGGTCTTGCCGCCCTCGGCCGGGGTCTTGCTGAACACGTTGATCCCGGACGAGCTGCCGAAGAACTCGGCCTGGCGGTGGCGCGGCGGCAGGGTGTGCTGGGTGTGCGTGGTCAGCCCACCGGCGTCGGTGTACTCGGCGTCGAAGATGGCGAAGATGTTCGCCGCGTCGTCGTGCTCACCGTCGACCGGAATCGTGATCGAGCCCGAGCAGCCGGTCTTCGAGGTGATCTGGTGCCCGTGCTGGTCGTGCCCGAGCACGTAGGTCATCTTGACCTTCGTGCAGTCGATCGTGCCGTCCTCCGGGTCGGTCACCGTGATGCTGTAGGCGACTGTGTCGCCGAAGCTGAACAACTGCCCGTTGCCGGGGTTGTTGATGGTCACCGTGGGCGCGGTGTTGCCGACGTTGATCTGCACGCTTGCGCTGCCGGTGGCACCCTGCGGGTCCCGCACGGTGAGCGTCGCGGTGTAGGTGCCGTTGGCGCTGTACGTCTTCGTCGGGTTCGCCGTCGTGGAGGTGGTGCCGTCGCCGAAGTTCCACGAGTAGGTGAGCGCACCGCCCTCGGGGTCGGACGAGCCGGCCGACGAGAACACCACTGTCAGCGGCGCCGCGCCGGAGGTCTTGTTGGCGCTCGCCGTGGCGCTGGGCGCCCGGTTGCCGCCGGCGACGTAGTCGAAGCGGTAGAGCGCCGAGTTGGCGTCACCGTTGAAGTAGCCGGTGCCGTAGTCGAGCACGTAGTACGAGCCGTCCGGGCCGAACGCCGAGTCCATCACCTGCTTGCCGACCCACGGGAAGGTGTCGATGGTGCCCCGGGAGCCGTCGGAGTTGACGTGGATGGGCTTGATCCAGCCCCGGCCGAACTCGGTGGCGAAGAACTGGCCGTCGAACGACTGCGGGAACTTCGTGGTGGAGGTCGACGAGGCGTTGTAGCGGTAGACCGGGCCACCCATCGGCGACTCGGAGCCGCCGCCGAACTCGGTCGGGGTGCCGGCGTCGCCCGCGTACCGGATCCAGGCTGGCTGGGCGGGCGGCAGGGTGGTCAGGCCGGTGTTGCGGAACGAGTTGTTGGTAGGCCCGCCTGCGCAGTTGTACTTCGCGCCGCCGGTGTTGGCGGCGAAGTCCCACTCGTTGTACGTCTCGGTGGTGGTGTTGGTGCCGGTGCAGTACGGCCAGCCGAAGTTGCCCGGGGCGGCGACCCGGTTGAACTCGACCTGGCCGGAGGGCCCACGGGTGGCGCTGGTGCTGCCGGCGTCCGGCCCGTAGTCACCGACGTAGACGACCCCGGTGCCCTTGTCCACGCTGATCCGGAAGGGGTTGCGGAACCCCATCGCGTAGATCTCCGGCCGCGTCTTTGCGGTGCCGGGCGCGAACAGGTTGCCCGACGGGATGGAGTACGTCCCGTTGGAGTTCACCTTGATCCGCAGGATCTTGCCCCGCAGGTCGTTGGTGTTGCCGGCGCTGCGCTGCGCGTCGTACGCCGGGTTGCGGTTGGTCCGCTCGTCCAGCGGCGAGTAGCCGGCGGACTCGAAGGGGTTGGTGTCGTCGCCCGTGGACAGGTACAGGTTGCCGGCGGCGTCGAAGTCGATGTCCCCGCCGACGTGGCAGCAGAGACCCCGGTCGGCAGGCACGTCGAGGACGTCCACCTTGCTGGCCTGGTTGACGGTGAAGTCGCTGTTGAGGGTGAACCGGGAGAGGCGGTTCACTCCCTGCCAGGCCGAGAAGTCGGTGCCGGTCGCGGGCGCGTCGCCGCCGGGGGTGGACAGCGGCGGCGCGTAGTAGAGGAAGATCTGCCGGTTGCTGGCGAAGTTCGGGTCGACGCCGACGCCCTGCAGCCCCTCCTCGTCGTGGTTGTAGACCGACAGGGTGCCGATCACCGACGTGGTGCCGTTGGCGTCGGTGCGCCGGAGGGTGCCGTTGCGGGCGGTGTGCAGGACCGAGCGGTCCGGCAGCACGGCCAGCGACATCGGCTCACCCATGTCGGACACGCCGCGGGCGAGTTCGACCTGCTGGAAGTCGCTGGCGGTGATCGTGTGCGCCTGGGCCGGTGTCGGGCTGGCCGCCAGTGTGACGGTGCCGGCCGCGGCCACGAGGAGCAGGGCCGAGCCGGCGGAGAACAATCGTCTGCGCCGACGAGGGGGTGCGTCCTTGTTGGACATCTGTGCTGTCCCTTCCTGACGAGTGAGGCCAGGCCGGACGCGCGCCGTCGCGCCGGATGCCGTAGCGGTGGTGGGGTCGATGGGTTACCGCGCCGCCGGTTCACCTCGACGAAACAATGTCGTGTTGGCCCCGACACTAAGTCGCGCCCGTCGATGTGTCCACACCTTCCGGCGATCCAGCATCAACTTTCGTTGATTTGATCGAAAGTTGATGGATCAGGCGCGACGATCGATGGCCTGGCCCGCCAACGCGACGAGGGCGGATCGCGCCTCCTCGGCCACCACGGCGCTGCGCAGAGCGGTGAGCGCCGCCTCGGTCCGGACCCGGATCATCTGCTCGATCCGGTCCCGGGCGCCGGTGGCCTCGATGATCTCGCGCAGGTCGGCCGCGCCCTCGGCATCCAACGTGGGATTGCCGAACAGCTCCTTCAGCCGCGCGGTCTGCGTCCGGTCGGCGGCGCTGCGGGCCAGCGCCATCATCACCGTGGGCTTGCCCTCACGCAGGTCGTCCAGGACCGACTTGCCGGTGACCGCCGGATCACCGAAGACGCCCAGCACGTCGTCGCGGAGCTGGAACGCGTCACCCAACGGGTCACCGAACTCGCCGAGAGCGGCGAGCAGCTCCGAACCCGCGCCGGCCAGGGCCGCGCCGATCTGCAACGGCCGGGTGACCGTGTACCGGGCGGCCTTCATCCGGATCACGGTGAGCGCGCTGGCCACCGAGCCGTCCCCCACCCCGGAGACCAGGTCGAGGTACTCCCCCGCGATCACCTCGGTCCGCATCAGCGCGAACACGGCGTAGCCGCGATGCACCTGCTCGGTCTCCAGCCCGCACTCGTGGAACATCTGATCCGACCAGGCCGCGCAGAGGTCCCCGCAGAGCAGGGCTGTGTTGCGCCCGTACGCCTCGGGGTCGCCGCGCCACGACGAGCGGGCGTGCAGGTCGGCGAAGAGGCGGTGCACCGACGGTTCGCCCCGCCGGCGGTCGCTGCCGTCCAGGATGTCGTCGTGGATCAGCGCGAACGCGTGGAACAGCTCCAGCGCCGCCGCGGCCACCACGATCGGGCTGCCGTCGGCCGCCCCGGCGCCGCGCCAGCCCCAGTAGCAGAACAGCGGGCGCAGCCGCTTGCCGCCGGCCAGCACGAATCGTTGCAGCGCGGTGAACACGCCGCGCGGTGCGCCGTCGGGCCAGTCCGGGCCCTGCCGGTCGAGGAAGGCGGCCAACTCGGCGTCGAAGCGCGCCCGCAGTCCGCTCGTGTCGGTCGGGGTCACCGTGACCGTCACGTCCCCTCCCCCGGCCGCTCCGCTTTCCCGTCACCGGAGTTCAGCCCGGCGAGTTCCAACAGCAGTGCCTTGACCTCGGTGGCCGCGACCTTGTCCCGGGCTGCGGACGGGTCGGAGCAGAGCAGCACCGGGGCGTCCGCCGGGTCGCTGGGCAGCCGTCCGTGCGAGCCGCGTACCGCCCGGGCGCCGGCGTCCAGACCGACGGCGGTCATCAGGTAGCGCATGCCGATCTTCTTGCGGGCCAGCGCCACCCCGGCACGGGCCTTCGCGGCACCGGGGTTGGCCGGGTCGAAGAACAGCTCGGCGGGGTCGTACCCCGGCTTGCGGTGGATCTCGACCAGGCGTGCGAAGTCCGGCGCGCGGGCGTCGTCGAGCCAGTAGTAGTAGGTGAACCAGGAGTCCGGCTCGGCCACCAGCACCAGTTCCCCGGCGCGTGGGTGGTCCAGCCCGTGCGCGGCCTTGCCCTCGGCGTCGAGCACCTCGGCCACCCCGGGCAGCCCTGCGCACAGTTTCGCGACCGCCGGCACGTCGGCCGGGTCCTTGACGTAGACGTGCGCGACCTGGTGGTCGGCGACCGCGAACGCCTTCGACGTCCACGGGTCGAGGTACTCCATGCCGGCCTGGGTGTGCACCCGCAGCAGTCCTTCGGCGCGCAGCAGCCGGTTGACGTCCACCGGCCGGGACACGTCGGTGATGCCGTACTCGGAGAGCACCACGACTGTGGCGTCGCGGGCCCGTGCGGCGTCCAGCAGTGGGCCGAGCACCGCGTCCAGCTCCGCCGCCGCGGCCGCGGCCTGGGCCGACGACGGGCCGAAGCGTTGCAGGTCGTAGTCCAGGTGGGGGACGTAGACCAGGGTCAGGTCGGGTGACACGTCGGCCAGGATCTGCTCGGCCGCCTGGCAGATCCACCGCGACGACGGCAGCCCGGCGGTCGGCCCCCAGTAGGTGAACAGCGGGAACGTGCCCAGCCGGCCGGTGAGCGCGTCGTGCAGCTCCGGCGGGTCGGTGTAGCAGTCCGGCTCCTTGCGCCCGTCGGCGTAGTAGACCGGCCGGGGCGTGACGGTCCAGTTGACGTCGGCGCCCATGGCGTACCACCAGCAGACGTTCGCCACGGTGTAGCCCGGCTCGGCCCGACGGGCCGCCTGCCAGAGCTTGTCCCCGCCGACAAGCGCGTTGTGCTGCCGCCACAGGAACACCTCGCCCAGCTCCCGGAAGTACCACCCGTTGCCGACGATCCCGTGCCCGCTGGGCTGCTCGCCGGTGAGGAAGGTGGACTGCACCGAGCAGGTCACCGCGGGCAGCACGGTGCCCAGCTCGGCCCGGAAGCCGCCGTCGGCGACGCCGCGTAGCCGGGGCATGTGCGCCAGCAGTCGGGGGGTCAACCCCACCACGTCGAGTACCACAAGTCGTCGGCTCATCGCGTCACTCCCGCGCTCACGGTGCGTTCCGGGGTCAGCCCGAGGCCGACCAGTTCGTTCCGGGCGAAGGCCAACTCGGCGGCGATGCCGGCGGCCAGCTCCGCGTCGGTGCCCGGCCGCCGCGCGGCCGGTAGAACCCCCCAGGTGTACGTCTCGACGTCGAGGTGGTCGCACCCGGCGGTCGGCCCGCTGTAGAGCGCTCTCAACGCGGCGCGCAGGACGGGCAGGGTAGAGCTGAGCGGTTCCTCCGGCGGGGCGTGCAGCGGTACGTGGTAGTGCACCCGCCACGGGCCGGGCAGTGCCCGGTCCAGCGCCTCGTCGAGGTCGTCGGCCGCGTACGCCGGATCGGCCGGGTCGGCCAGGCCGGCGCAGCCGACGCCCCGGGTCTGGTGCAGGAAGCGCGGCTCCACCCAGCGACGCAACGCGTCGGCGCCGCCCTCCGGGTCGGTCGCCTCGACGGCGGCGGAGACCTGCACCTTCACCACGGGCAGCCCGGCCGCCCGCAGTCGCTCCAGTGCCTCGGCCGGATCCTCCCAGGCGCACGCCAGGTGGGCCAGGTCGACGCAGACGCCCAACCGGTCGGTGTCCATCCCGGACAGCAGCGCGGCCGCCTGCCCGGTGCTCTCCACCACGCAGCCGGGTTCCGGCTCGAAGGCGACCCGCACCTCGCGGTCGGTGTCGCGCTGCACGGCGGCCAGGCCGGCGGCGAGCTGGTCCAACCGGCGGCGGGCCGCGTCGGCCCGCTCGGTGTCCCAGGGTTGCCGCCAGGCCAGCGGCAGGGTGGAGATCGATCCCCGAGCCGCGTCGTCGGGCAGCAGGTCGGCGAGCACCCGGGCCAGATTCAGCGTGTACGTCAGCCGCTGCTCGGTGGTCCAGTCCGGGTGGTACACGTCCTGCTTGACCACCGGCGCCTGAAAGGCCGCGTACGGGAAGCCGTTGAGAGTGACCACCTCCAGCCCACGCACATCCAGCTCGGCACGCAGCCGCAGCCGCAGCGCCGGGTCGGCGGCAAGTTCGGCGGCGACCGGGGCGGCCAGCCACAGGCCGAGGCCGAGCACGTCGCTGCCCAGCGCCGCGCGGACCGGCACGGCGTAGGTGTCCAATTGGCCGAGGATGCCGGCGAGGTCCTCGGCGGGGTGCACGTTCGTGCAGTAGCCGAGGTGGACCGTCTCGCCACCGGAATGTCGCAGCCGCATCAGCTGCCGCCGCGCAGGATCGAGTTGCCGGTCTGCGGGTCCACCTTGGCGGCCACGTCCAGGTCGCTCAGGTCGAGCCGACCGGACTGCCCGTAGAACTCCACCGGGTTGCGCCACAGCACCCGGTCGACGTCGTCGTCGCTGAACCCGGCCAGCAGCATCGCCTCCCCGGTGGCCCGGGTGAGCAGCGGGTCGGAGCGCCCCCAGTCGGCGGCCGAGTTGACGAGCATCCGTTCCGTGCCGTACTCGCGCAGCAGCTCGACCATCCGCTGCGGCGTCATCTTCGTGTCCGGGTAGATGGAGAAGCCCAGCCAGCAGCCGCTGTCCCGGACGAGTTTGACTGTCACCTCGTTGAGATGGTCGACCACCACCCGGCCCGGGTCGATGCCGGACTCGGCGACCACGGCGAGGGTGCGCTCGCAGCCGCGCGCCTTGTCCCGGTGCGGGGTGTGCACGAGCGCCGGCAGGTCGTACGCCACGGCGAGGGCGAGCTGCGCGGCGAACGCCTCGTCCTCCTCCGGGGTCATCGAGTCGTACCCGATCTCGCCGACCGCCACGACCGCGTCCTTGTCCAGGTAGCGGGGCAGCAGGTCGAGCACCGGCCGACAGCGCGGATCGTTGGCCTCCTTGGGGTTCAGCGCGATCGTCGCGAAGTGCCGCACCCCGAACTGCCCGGCCCGGAACGGCTCCCAGCCGATGAGCGAGTCGAAGTAGTCGACGAACGACGCGGCGCTTGTGCGCGGCTGGCCCAGCCAGAACGCCGGCTCCACCACCGCGCGGACCCCGGCGGCGGCCATCCGCTCGTAGTCGTCGGTGGTGCGTGAGGTCATATGGATGTGGGGGTCGAAGATGCGCATTCACGCCTCCCGGGGCAGTGCGGCGGTGAGCCGGTCGAGCAGGTCGGTGGCGTCGGCGGGTAGGTCCCGGCCGGCGGCGTGCCGCTCGGCGGCCAGCGCGGCAAGCATCGCGGCCAGCTCCCCGTCGGCGCGGGTCTCCAGGTCGGCGACGGCGGCGAGGGGCACGCCGCTGAACACGCACTTGAGCACCGCCTGCCGCCAGGCGGCCGGGTCCAGGTGCCGGGCGTACGGGCCGAGGGCGGCGGCGACCAGCCGGGTGTCGTTGGTCCGGATCGCGTCGTGCAGCAGCGGCACCCCTTCGGCGCCGATCGGCAGCAGCGGCAGGGCCCGCAGTACCGCCCGCCGCTCGGCCGCGTCACCGTGCTGGTAGAGGCTCTCGGCGTACGCGGCGTGCTCGCCCGGCAGGCCGCTGAGCAGCAGCACCCGGGCCGCGTCGTCGGCGGTCCAGCCGGGGGCGTCGGGCAACGCGGCCCGGCCGCAACGCCTGCCGACGGCGGGGAAGAGCCGGGTGATCGCGGTGGGCTCGGCCGCGACCTGGCGCAGCGCCGCGTCCAGCCAATCGGGATCGGGTACGCCCCGCAGCGCGGCCCGTAGTGAATCCGGTGTCATCCCGTCTCCTCCCCTTGTGCTGCTGTGCTGCTCCGCGGGTACCCGAGCGCGTCCTTTGCTCTGCTTCACTCCACGCGACGGTTGGTGGCCGGTTCTGCTGCGTCAGTTGAAGCAGAGCAAGGGACGCCGGCGGGTACCCCGTCATCGGTGCGGCCCGCCGACGCGGTCGCGGCGGCGGAACGCAGGAACGCGATCGATCGCGCCGCTACCGCCGGTGCGGCGTGCGAGTCGCGGGGCAGCTCGACGGCGACCAGCCCGCGGTAGCCGGCCTCGGCCAGGGCCGCCAGCACCGGCGGGAAGTCGATCTCGCCGGTGCCGAACTCCAGGTGCTCGTGCACGCCCCGACGCATGTCGTCGATCTGCACGTTGACCAGGTGATCGGCCACCTCGGCGACGCACTGCGGCACCGGCCACGGCTCCAGGCACCGGCAGTGGCCGATGTCGAGGGTGATGCCGAAGCGGGCCGGAGCCCCGAGTGCCGCGTGCAGTCGACGCCAGTCGGTGATGCTCTCGACAAGCATTCCCGGCTCCGGCTCGAAGCCGAGGGTGACACCCGCGCTGTCGGCGGCGTCGAGCACGCTGGCACAGCCGGCGACCAGCCGGTCCCAGGCGCACTGCGGTGTCACCGTCGCGGGTCGCACACCGGCCCAGAACGACACCGCCTCCGCGCCCAGGTCAGCGCCGATCCGCACCGCCCGACGCAGGAACTCGATCCGCCGGGTGGGATCGTCGTGCAGCAGCGTCGGCGCGTGCTTGTGCCACGGGTCGAGCAGATAGCGGGCCCCGGTCTCGATCACGAGCCCCAGGCCGAGCGCGTCCAGCCGTCGACCGACAGCCGCGATCCGGCGGGTGAGCCCGGGTACGAACGGGTCCAGGTGATCGTGGTCCAGGGTGAGCGCCACGCCGTCATAGCCGAGGTCCGCGATGACGGCGAGCGCGTCGTCGAGCCGGTGGTTGGCGAAGCCGTTCGTGCCGTACCCGAGGCGCAGCGTCGTCGCGTCGCCGCCCGACGGCGCGGGTCGGGGCCGGGGCACGGTCATGTCGGGGAGACCTTCCGAGCCAGCCGGCGACCCAGCGGCGCCGCCGCCGCGACGGCCAGCCCGAGCAGGCCGGCGCCGCCACGTGCGGTGAGCGCTCCCTGCAGGGCGGGCAGCCCGGTGATTCCCGCGCCGACAGCCGCGCGAACCTTCCCGGCCGAGGGGTCGCGGACGACCTGGGCCTGGGCCGCGCCGTAGCGGGCGGCGTACCACCCGGCCAGCAACGCGGGCAGCGCGGCGGCGACCCCGGCCGACCGGGACCGGCCCGAGCCCACGACGGCCCGCTCGTCGACCCCTCCGGCTTCGGCGGCGGCAACGTCAGCGTCGCGAACGCCCGGGACGTCAGCACGACGGGCGCCGGGGACGGCGACGGCGGCGCTGGCGGCGACCACCGCGGTGCCGACGAGTGTTCGCATCGGCAGGGCCGCGTCCGCTCCGGTGACCTCGCGCCGGGACAGCGTGGTGACCGTCCAGGTGTGGGCCGCCACGGTCGCCGCCGAGGGGAGCGCCCGCACCAGGTTGCCGCCGGATGCGCCCAGCAGCACGTCCAGCCCTCGGCAGGCGGCCATCACGGCGGGGCCGGCGGCGGTGTTCTTGGCCAGCAGGTCGTACCCCCAGATGGTGGCGGCCAGGGGCACCGCGAGCGCGGCGGCGCGGCGACCGCCCACGGCGGCGGCCAGGCCCACGCCCGCGGCGGTGAGGCCGGCCGCGAGGCCCAGCGCGGCGGCCGGGGTGACGCGGCCGCTGGGGATCGGCCGCTCGGGGCGTTCGACGGCGTCCAACCGCCTGTCGGCCCAGTCGTTGGCGGCCATGCCGGCCCAGTAGAGCAGCACCGACGCGCCGGCGAGAGCGGGGGTACGCGGGCTCAATGCGCCGGCCGCCGCCGCGCCGGCGACCACGTCACCGGGGACGGAGAGCGCGGCCGGCGCGCGGACCAGCTCGGCAACGTCAGCCAGCGTGGTCATGGCCACCCTCCAGGCCGGCGTGCAACCGCTTGGTGAAGTCGGTCAGCCGGGCCCACTGCTCGGCAAGCGAATGGGTGGGCGTGCCGAGCGGGTCCTTGAAGAAGAAGCCCAGGTCGGCAAGCGGCCCCACGTGCCCGGCGGCGTGCGAGGCAGCGGTGAGCCGGGCCAGGTCGAGCACCAGCGGCGCGGCAAGCGCGGAGTCGCAGCCGTGCCAGGTGAACTCCATCCGCATCCCGGTGCCGAGGAAGCCGGCGAACGTGATCAGATCCCAGGCGGTCTTGAAGTCACCCAGCTCCTCGACGTACTCGATGCGGGTGTTGCCCTGCGGGACGTAGCCGAGCGTCTCGCCGAGCACGCGCTGCTTGCTCTGCACCTTTGCCGCGTTGGCGGCCGGGTCGGCGAGGGTGGCGCCGTCGCCGCCGCCGAGCAGGTTCATCCCGGACCAGGAGCGCACGGCGAGGTTGCGCATCGCGAACATCGGCGCGAGCACCGACTTGACCAGGGTCTCACCGGTCTTGCCGTCGTGCCCGGCGTACGGCAGGCGCAGCTCGTCGGCGAGCGCGGCCAGCGCCGGCAGCCGCAGCCCGGTCGACGGGGTGAAGTCGACGTACGGGCAGTCGGCCAGCAGTGCCGCGTACGCGTACAGGGAGCTGGGCGGCAGCACCTCGTCCGGGCCGGTGAGGGCGGCGCGCAGCGCGGCCGGGTCGGCGTGCCCGGGGTGCGGTCGAGGTGCGGGTTCGGTGGCCGAGACGTTTACCACGACCACGCGGTCCAGCAGGTGGCGCGTGCGGAAGGAGGTGAGGTCGTCCACGACTGTCGCGACCCGGTCGGCCTGGGTGCCGCCGAGCGGTGCCGGCCGCAGCTCCTGCTCGACGGCGGCCAGCTCGTCGGGGAGCGCGGCGACCAGCCGACCGGGTATCACACCGGTGTCGGCGAGTGCCTCCGCGCGCTTGCTCAACGGGGTGGTGGCCACGTCGTGGCCACCGAAGACCAGGTCCGCGAAGGACGGGAGGGCGGGACCGCGCAGATCCGGCAGTTCGGTGACGCAGCCGGTCGGTCCGGCCAGACCGGCCCGCAGCGCGAGCCCTCCGACGATGCTGGTGGTCGCGACCGAACCGCGTGCTCCTACCAGCCAGACACCCGTTCGCATGGTGCTCCTTCCCGTCCAGGAGGAACCGTCGGAGTAGTTGAAGAGTCGTCGTACTTAAATATAGGAATATCAGAATATTTTTCGAAAAGCTACGGCCTTGCAGGATGGTGCCCCGCCCGCCCGACCCGTACCGGAACGACACCGGATCCGGCGTCGGCGTCGGCGGCGACGACGACGGACCGGCTCCCGGTACGGGTGCGGGCAGACGGGGCTGGCAGGCAGGGTCGGTCGGCGTCTCGACCCTGCCTCCCCCGCATCCGCCGGTCGGGGCGTTGGCGTGCCCCGACCGGACGTCTCAGGTGGTGGCGGTCCTCCGGTGCGGCCGGGGAATCCCGGTCCGGTCGCACCGGACGACCGTCCTGATCGTGCGCCACCGGGCCACGTGGCCCGGCCGCACACTTCCCGGAACCGACCTCGTCCCGACCGCGGGGCGCAAACCGCTGTCGGTCCCTCGCCGGTCGGCTCCGGAAAGCCTGTCGGGCGACGGCGGCGCGAGCACCGCCGTCGCGGATGGTCAGAAGGTCAGACGGCCACCGCGGTGAGCGCCGGTTCCACGTCGGTCCAGGAGGATCCGACATCCGCCGAACGGGTCACCGCGTCCAGCACGAGCTGGACCTGCAACGCGTCGGCGAAGGAGGGCGCCGGGTCGGTGCCGGTGGCGATCGCCTCGATGAGATCGCGCATCTGGTGGGTGAAGGAGTGCTCGTAGCCGATGAGGTGGCCGGGCGGCCACCACGCCGACATGTACGGGTGGTCGCCCTCGGTCACCAGGATCCGGCTGAAGCCCTGCTCCAGGGTGGGCCGGGTGGCGTCGTAGAACTCCAGCTCGTTGAGGCGCTCCAGGTCGAAGACCACGGTGCCCAGTGAGCCGTTGATCTCGACTCGCAGGGCGTTCTTGCGGCCCGTGGCGAAGCGGCTCGCCTCGTACGTGGCCAGAGCGCCGCCGTCGAGCCGCGCCACGAAGATCGCGGCGTCGTCGACGGTGACCGGCCCGGTGGGCGCAGAGCCGCCGTCCACGGTGGCGGCCAGACCGCTCGACTCGGCGGGCAGCGGCCGCTCCTTCACGAACGTCTCGGTGATCGCGCTGACGCCGGTGATCTGCTGGCCGACGACGAACTGCGTCAGGTCGATGATGTGGGCACCGATGTCACCGAGCGCGCCGGAGCCCGCCCTGTCCTTCTGCAACCGCCAGACCAGCGGGAACTGCGGATCCACGATCCAGTCCTGCAGGTAGACCGCCCGGACGTGCCGGATTACTCCGAGGCGTCCTTCGGCGACCATCTGGCGCATCATCGTGACCGCGGGGACCCGGCGGTAGTTGAACCCGCACATCGATCGCACCCCGGCGGCGCGGGCGGTTTCCGCCGCGGCGGTCATCGCCCGTGCCTCCGCCACCGTGTTGGCAAGCGGCTTCTCGCACAGGACGTGCTTGCCGGCGGCCAGTGCGGCGAGGGCGATCTCGGCGTGGCTGTCGCCCGGCGTGCAGACGTCGACCACGTCGATGTCGTCCCGGTTGATCAGGTCACGCCAGTCCGTCGTGTACGCGTCCCAGCCGAGCCGGTCGGCGGCCTCGGCCACCTTCGGTGTGTCGCGGCCGCAGATCAGCGCCATCCTGGCCCGTGCCGGCAGGTCGTACACGCGGTTCACGGTGCGCCACGCCTGTGAGTGCGCGGCGCCCATGAACGCGTAACCGACCATGCCGATCCGCAGTTCTCTGTCTGTCGTGGACAAGGTGGGTCTCCCCCCGTGTGTCAGAACCCGAGCTTGAGGTAGTTGCTCGCGTTCTCCTTCGTGATCGTCTCCGAGGCGAGCACGATCTCCTTGGGCACCTGGAGTTCCACCAGGTCGGACATGCCCTTGCCCTGGCCGATGAGGCGGGCGAGCGAGATGGCCGAGGAGGCCATCGACGGGCTGTAGGTGACGGTGGCCTTCAGCACGGTGTTGTCCGCCTGGATGTCCTCCATCGCCTTCTTCGAGCCGGCGCCGCCGACCATGAAGAACTCCTTGCGGCCGGACTGGTTGATCGCGGCCATCACGCCGACGCCCTGGTCGTCGTCGTGGTTCCAGATCGCGTCGATCTTCGGCAGCGCCTGGAACAGCCCGGTCGCGGCCTGCTGGCCGGAGTCGACGGTGAACTCCGCCGGCCGCCGGTTGGCGACCTTGAAGCCGCTCGCGGCGAGCGTGTCGTTGAAGCCCTTCGTCCGCTCCTGGGTCAGCTCCAGCGCGTCGATGCCCGGGATCTCACCGATGACCGGGTTGCTGACGCCCTTGGCCTTGAGCTGGGCGATGATGTACGTCGCAGCGGCGACGCCCATGCCGTAGTTGTCGCCCTTGATCTGCAGGCGGTAGGCCCGGGCGTCGGGGAAGGCACGGTCCAGGTTGATCACCGGGATGCCGGCGGTCATGGCCTCCAGGCCGAACGCGTTGAGTTCCTTGCCGTCGTGCGGCAGCACCACGATGACGTCGGGCTTCTGCGACACCAGGGTGGACAGCGCCGCCCGCTGGGCCGCCGGGTCCGCGCCCGCCGCGACGGGCTTGAGCTCCACGTCGGGGTACGCGCTGGCCTGCGCCTTGGCGTTGTTGGTGATGGCGGCGATCCAGCCGTGGTCGTCGGCGGGGGCGGAGAAGCCGATGACCACCTTCTTGCCGGGCTCGTTGTTGACGCCGGTCGCCGCAGCCTTGGTCTGCGCGGTGGTGGGCGACGACTCGTTGCTGGTGCAACCGGCCAGCAGTACGCCGGCGCCGACCGCGACCCCGCCGAAGAGCATTCGGCGGCGCGACAGGTCGGGACTGTGCTGGGTCATGACGACCTCCTGTGTTCGCAGGTGGTGGGATGAGTGAAGGGTGCGTGGTATCCGGTCACCGTCGATGCTCGGGTGACCCTGTGCTGGTGCGGCAAGGTGATGCGGTTGCGGGGGTGGATCAGCTGCTGGTGAGCCGGTTACGGCCCAGGAACTGGGTGATGCTGCGGAACTGCACCTGCTGGACCAGGACGGCCGCCACGATGATGCCGCCCTTGACCATGTTCTGGGCCTCACTGGAGAGGCCGTTGATGGCGAAGAGATTGGTGATCGTCGAGAAGATGATCACGCCGAGCAGGGAACCGATGATCGTGCCCCGCCCGCCGCTGAGCAGCGTGCCACCGATGATCGCGGCGGCGATCGCGTCCAGCTCGTAGAGGTTTGCCGTCGCCGCCTGGGCCGAGTTGGCCTGGGCGGTGAGCATGATGGCGGCGATGCCGCAGCAGAGGCCGGACAGCGCGTAGAGCAGCAGGGTGTGCCGCCGGACGTTGATGCCGGCCAGCCGGGCCGCCTCCGGGTTGCCTCCGACGGCGACCGTGCGCCGGCCGAAGGTGGTGCGGTTGAGCAGCACCCAACCGGCCGCGACCACGGCGGCGAGGATGTAGACCAGCAGCGGGATGCCGAGCACCTTCTCGCTGGCGAGGTTGTTGATGAAGGTGTTGTTGGACAGCTGGGTCTGCTTGTTGGAGATCTCCGCCGCCAGACCGCGGGCGGCCACAAGCATCGCCAGGGTGGCGATGAACGGCACCAGCCGGCCGTACGAGATGAGGATTCCGTTGACCACGCCGACCGACAGCCCGACGACAAGCGCGGTGAAGATCATGCCGCCGGCGCCGTAGCTCTGCGTGGCGACGGTGGTGGCCCAGACCGCGGAGAGCGCGAGGATCGCGCCTACCGACAGGTCGATGCCGCCGCCGATGATGACGAAGGTCATTCCGACGGTGACCACGCCGACCACCGACGCCAGCTTGAGGATGGTGAGGGTGTTGCCCCACACCCACTCCGGGTTGGAGTAGAGGTCCCACCGGGTCATCGCGCCGATGATGACCAGGACCACCAGCACCCCGATGAGGCCGAGGTTACGGCGGGCGCCTTCGCCGCTGTCACCCCGCCACCACGAGAGCCGGTTGCTCGTCGTCGCCGCCTCGCTGGCCGCCGCCGTCTCGGCGGGATCCACAGGCGGCGACTGCGCCGGCAGCTGCGGGCGCTCCGGGGTCGCCGTGGGGGTGGGAGTCGCGTCGCTCATGCCGGTGCGCCTTCCATCAGGGACCCCGCCATCACGAGGTCGAGCACAGTGTTCTCGTCGAGTTCGCCGGCCGGGGCCTCGCGGACCACCCGGCCCTCCCGCATCACCAGCACCCGGTCGGCGAGACCGAGCACCTCGGGCACCTCGCTGGAGACCAGCAGGACCCCGACGCCCTGGGCGGCCAGGCCCCGGATCACCTGGTACAGCTCGGCGCGGGCACCGATGTCCACGCCTCGGGTCGGCTCGTCCAGGATCAGCAGTTTGGTGTCACCGAGGAGCCACCGCCCCACCACGACCTTCTGCTGGTTGCCGCCGGAGAGGGTGCGCACCGGGCGGCGGACGTCGCGCGGGCGCAGTTCGAGATCGGCGGCGATCCGGTTCGCCTCGGCCTGCTCGGCCGCCACGTTCGTGAAGCCGAACCGGGCGTACCTGCTGAAGGTGGAGAGGGTGACGTTGCGGTAGATCGGCTCGCCGAGCAGCAGCGCCTGGCTCTTGCGCTCCTCCGGCGCCATGCCCATACCGGCCCGGACCGCCGCTCCGACGCCCGTGCCCAGCGCCCGGCCGGCCATCCGGATGGTGCCCGAGTCGGCTCGGCGTGCGCCGTAGATCGTCTCGAGCAGCTCGGATCGGCCGGAGCCGACCAGCCCGGCGATGCCGACGATCTCACCGGCCCGGACATCGAGCGACACGTCGGCGAACTCGCCAGCCCGGGTCAACCCCTCGACCTGGAGCAGCTCCGCGCCGGCCGGGCCGGCCGCCGGGCGCTCCGGGAAGACGTACTCGATGCTGCGGCCGGTCATCCGGCTGACCAGGTCGCGGGTCGGGGTGTCGCGCGCCGGCAGGTTCGCCGCCGTGGTCCGGCCGTCCTTGAGTACGGTGACCCGGTCGCCGATCTCGCGGATCTCCTCCAGGCGGTGGGAGATGTAGATGACGGCGATGCCCTGGGCGGTCAGCTCCCGGATGATCCGGAACAGGTTGCCCACCTCGTCGTGCGCCAGCACCGCGCTCGGCTCGTCCATGATGATCAGTCGCGCCTCGTGTGACAGCGCCCGGGCCATGCTCACGATCTGCTTGCCGGCCGCCGGCAGCGCGCGGACCATCCGCTTGGGGTGGATCTCGCCGTGACCGAGCCGACCGAGGATCTGCCGGGTTCGTCGGACCATTTGCCCGCGGCGGACGAAGCCCAGCCGGCGCGGCTCGTGGCCGAGGAACGCGTTCTCCCCCACCGACAGGTCCTCGACGAGGTCCAGCTCCTGGTAGATGGTGGCGATGCCGGCACGCATGGCGGCCTGCGGGTTGGCGAAGGTGGTCGGCTCGCCGCGCCACTCGACCTCGCCGGAATCCGGCTGGTGCACCCCCGCCAGCACCTTGATCAGGGTGGACTTGCCGGCGCCGTTCTGCCCGAGCAGGCAGTGCACCTCGCCGGCACGCACCTCCAACTGCACCCCGTCCAGGGCGCGTACGCCGGGGAAGGTCTTGACCACGTCGGTGAGGCGCAGGACCACCTCGCCGGCGACGGTGTCCGCGGGGGCCTCGACCAGCGACGCCCCGGCGACGGCGGCGTTCTCCTCGGGCTGGGCCACGGTCTCCTCCTCGCTCAGGTTGGGTTTGGCGCCTGACGACCGCAGGTTCATGAGGCCTCGCCGAAGGCGACGTCGCTGGCGAGCACGGCCGCGCCGGCGACGCCGGCCCGTCCGCCCAGCTCGGACAGCACGACGGGCAGGTTGCCGGTGGCCAGCGGAAGCGACCGGCGGTAGACCACGCTGCGGATCTCGGCGAGCAGGATGTGCCCGAGCTGGGCCAGCCCACCGCCGATCACGATCATCGACGGGTTGGTGAAGCTCACCAGGCCGGCGAGGACGCCGCCGACCCGCCGTCCGCCGTCACGGATCAGCTGGATACAGGTCACGTCGCCCTCGACCGCGCCCTCGGCGACGTCCAGGGCGGTCACCGCGCCGCGCAGGCTCATCCGCTCGGCAAGCGCCGGCGACGATCCGCTGCGGGCGGCAGCGGTCGCGTCCTTGGCCAGCGCGGCGCCACTGAACAACGCCTCCAGACATCCGACGTTTCCGCAGGAGCACATCGGCCCGTGCGCGTCGACCTGGATGTGGCCGATGTCCCCGGCGCAGCCGTCGGTGCCGCGGTAGACGTCGCCGGTCAGGTAGATGCCGCAGCCGATGCCGGTGCCGATCTTCACGAAGAGGAAGTCGTCCACCGAGTGGGCGACCCCGCCGTGGCGTTCACCGATCGCCATGATGTTGACGTCGTTGTCGACCACCGCCGGGCAGCCGTGCTCGCGGCTGAGCAGCTCGCGGACCGGGAACCGGTCCCAGCCCGGCATGATCGGCGGTGAGACCGGGACGCCGTCGCGGAAGCTGACCGGGCCGGGTACGCCGATGCCCACCGCGTCCAACCGCTCGTACGCGCCGTCGACCCGGGCCTTGTGCAGCAGCTCGTTGACCCGTTGCAGGGTCACCTTCGGTCCATTGCGGATGTCGGCCGGCTCGGCGTAGTGGGCCACCGGTTCGAGACGACCGTTCACCACCTCGACGTCCATCGAGCTGGCGCCCAGATCGACGGCCGCGAAGCGCAGCTTCGGGTTCAGCTCGACCAGAGTGGAGCGACGGCCGCCCCGGGACGCGGCGAGCCCAGCCTCGGCGACGTAACCCAGTGCGACCAGGCGATCCAGCTCGGCCAGCAGGCGCGGGCGGGGCATCTGGAGGCGGTCGCCCAACTCGGCCCGGGACACGGCCCCCTCGTCGCGGAGCAACCGCAACAATCGGACGTGCAGGGGCTCGACCGTCCGCACCGGGAATTCACCTCTTCATCGAACTCGTTCACATCGACGCAACGCCGAGGTGTTGTGTCCGACACAGTAGGAGCGTTGCGCACCGCCTGTCCAGAGCTTCAACCGTTCCGGTGGCAACTTTTGTCCGTAAGAGCAAAAGCTACTAGTTGATCAAGAAAAGGATTACGACGTGCCCGCGTGTGCTCGCGGGCAGTTCCATCGACGCACACGAAACCGCCCCGTCAGCGCATCTTCGCTGGCGGGGCGGTTTCGTGCGGTCAACGACCGCCGGCCGAGTTCCTCTTCTTCTTGAGCTTGCGGTCGTCGCGCAGCTCGACGTACGGCTCGTCGTCGACCGAGTGGCCGGCCGAGATGGCCCGCCCGCGCTCCAACTCGGCATCGAACTCGGCGCCCAACAGGATCGCGATATTGCTCAGCCAGAGCCACACCAGAAAGATGATCACGCCGGCCAGCGCGCCGTACGTCTTGTCGTACGAGCTGAAGTTGCTCACGTAGAGGGCGAAGAGGCCGGAGATCACCAGCCAGATCACCACGGCCAGTACCCCGCCCGGGCTGACCCAGCGGAACCCGCCGTGCCGGGCGTTCGGTGAGGCCCAGTAGAGGATGGCGAACATCAGGCTGACCAGGAGAAGCAGCACCGGCCACTTGGCGATGTCCCACACGGTGACCGCCGCCGAACCGAGGCCGACCACGTCCCCCACCGTCTCGGCGAGGCGGCCGGTGAAGACCACGATCACCGCACTGGCCAGCAGGAGCACCCCGACCACCGCTGTCACGCCGAGCCGGATCGGCAGCGTCTTCCAGATCGGCCGGCCCTCGGGCACGTCGTAGATGCTGTTCGACGCACGCATGAACGCGCCGATGTAGCCGGACGCGGACCAGAAAGCGGCCACCACACCGATGATCGCCGCGACGCTGGCCAGGCCGCCGTTCTTGTCCGCCGTGGTGATCGCCGCAGTGATGATCTCCCGGATGCTGTCGTTCGGCACGGCCTGGCTGACCGTGTCCTTGACGCCCTCGGTGGCGCTCGTGCCGAGCAGGCCGAGGATCGAGATCAGCACCAGCAGCCCGGGGAAGATGGACAGCACCCCGTAGTAGGTGAGCGCCGCCGCCCAGTCGGTCAGGTTGTCGTCCTGGAACTCGGTGACCGTGCGGCGCAGCGCCGCCTTCCACCCGCTGCCGGGAAGATCGGTGGGGCTGTCCGGCCCCGCCTCGGGCCCGACCGGTTCGCTGCGCCCACGTTCGCGCTCGCGGTGGGCGGAAGTCTCGTCGGAGGCCATCGCCCCTCCTCTTCGTCGGGTGTCGCCGTCGTCGGTGTCGCCGCCGTCGTCGCCGCCGGTGTCGCCGCCGTCGGTGTCGGTGTCGCCGCCGGTGTCGGCGGTGACGGTGTCACCGCCGGCGGTGTCGGCGGTGTCGTTCGGAGGACATGCCCCGCGAACGGCGGCGGATAACCCCTACGGGTAGAGCAACCTGCCCATCCGCCGCGACGCCACCAGCAGGCCGGCCGCCAGCATCGCCAGCAGGTAGAGCACGTCGAGAAGCCAGAGCCAACCCCCGGCGCCCAGCGCGATGCCACGGACCAGGTGCACCGCCCGGTACAGCGGGGTGACCTCGACCAGCCAGTGCAGCAGAGTCGGGTATGCCTGCGCCGGCACGAAGGTGCCGGAGAAGAGGAACAGGGTGAACTGCGCGGAGGCCACCAGGTCGAAATCCTGCCAGCTGCGCATGAAGGTGGAGATCGCCATACCGAGCGCCCCGAACGCGAACCCGACCAGCACTGCGGCCGGCAGGGTGGTCAGGGCGTGGACGACGCTTGTCAGATCCATGGCGATCATCACGCCGAGGAACGCGGCCGAGTAGGCGCTGCCCCGCAGCATCGCCCAGCCCAGCTCACCGAGGGCGATCTCGAACGGCCGTACCGGGGTGGCGATCATCCCGTCGTACAGCTTCATGTACTTCATCTTGCCGAAGAAGTTGAATGTCGTCTCGGAGAGCGCCCCGGTCATCGCGGAGGAGGCCAGCATCGCCGGCGCCACGAACCCGGCGTACGACACCAGCCGCCCGTCGGGCAGCGGCAGGTCACCCACGAGCGTCCCGACGCCCACGCCGATGGAGAACAGATAGAGCAGCGGCTCCACGATGCCGGAGAGCAGCAGCAGCCAGTAGACCGACTTCAGCGCGGCGACGTTGCGCTCGACCACCGACGCCGACCGGCGGGACGCGGCGGAGACGTCGACGAGCCGGGGCAGGACCAGCGTGACCACGGGATCTCCCTACACGACGAGCTTGCGGCGGAAGGTGCGCAGCGCCAGCAGGTAACCGGCGGCGGCCCAGGCAGCCAGGTAGAGCAGGTGCCCGGCGACGGACCACTGTGGAGCAACACCGAGGGTCGCCGCGCGGCACAGGTCGACGGCGTGCCACAGCGGCGTCACGTACGCCAGCCAGCGCAGCGCCTCGGGCAGCGACTCGACCGGAAAGAACACGCCGGCGAACAGCGTCATCGGGATGACCGCGAACCGGAACAGCATCGCCAGCCAACTGTCGCTGGACACCACCGCGGCGTACGCGAAGGTAGGCGCGGCCACGGCCAGCCCGAGCAGCACCACCACCGGCAGGGTGGCCACCGCCCACGGCGACCGCAACGCCCCGAACAGCCCGGTGACCAGCAGGAACGCCGCGCTCGTCGTGAGCACCCGGAACAGCACGAAGGCCAGTTGCCCGGCCAGGATGTCACCGACCCGCAGCGGCGACGCCGTCTGCGCGAAGTAGGTCTTGACCCACTGGAACTTGCTGAACACCGGCCACGTCGAGTCGCCCACGGTGACCTGGAGCGCCGTCGAGGCGATCAGCCCGGGGACCAGCCAGTCGAGATAGCGCGCCCCGTCGACGCCCTGGTCGATGTACGAACCGACGCCCAGCCCGAAGCCGAGCACGGTGAGCACCGGCAGCAGGAACGACGAGAACACCCCGGCCCGCCAGGTGCGACGAAGCCCGACCAGGTTGTGCTCGAACACCGCGTACGCCGGCACCCACTGCACCCGCGACCGCTGCGCCACACTCACCACGACCACCCCCGTCCCCGACCTTCCTACCCCCGGGGTACGACAGGCCGCCGGTCACCCTACGACGCCCCCATCGACGTGTCGCCCAGGTTTTGGGCTGCTGGCGCTGGTGATCGACTCGGGTTCACCGAAACCGCGGTGTCCCGACGCACTCGCGTCCGCATGATCGACTCGGGTTCACCGAAATCGGGAGATCCGGCTGCGCTCGCGCTCATGATCGACTCGGGTTTTTGGAAACCGGGGTGTCCACACCTGTGCGACACCGCGATTTGCAGGAAACCGAGTCGATCTAGGCGGCCGGGGCGCTCCGAGGCGCCAGCGACCGGCGAGCGGCGGCAGCCCGCCCCGCTCGCGGCACAGTGACGCCACGATCCACCCGGCGGGTCCCGGGGCGACGACCTCGGCACCCTCCACATCGGCGAAGTGGCGGGATCCCGCCGAGCTTGCGGCGCCTTGACGCGATGATCCACTCCACATCGGCGAAGTGGCGGGATCCCGCCGTGCTTGCGGCGCCTTGACGAGATGATCCACTCCACATCGGCGATGTCGCGGCATCCCGCTGCCAGGACACCGCCGTACCGCCGACCTAGAGTTGATCAGCCTGCGCGAACGGCGCCGAGCCCGACGAACGCCCGCCACGCGTCCGGCGCGAAGACCAGCACCGGGCCGGTCGGGTCCTTCGAGTCACGAACGGCCACCAACCCGGACAGGTTGTCGGCCACCTCCACGCAGTTGCCGCCATCGGGGCCGCTACGGATGCTCTTGCGCCACCGGGCACCGGTCAAATCCATGTCTCTGCTACTTCCGCCAGGAGATCGAGGGACTGCCTGTGCGATAGTGCCTCACCACGGATCGACTCCCACACCTCGACCATCTGACGGACGTACTCGGTGCGGTCGATGACCTGCCCGTGACGCTGGCCAGCGAGGTAAACAAGGTCCTCCCCCTGCCGCGATGTAGCGATCACGAAGGGTCCACCGAGCCCGACGTAAGCGCCGGCAGCGATTGGCACGACCTGGATTCGGACTCTGGGGAGCGCGGAGCCAAGTTTCACGAGGTGCTGAATCTGCTCGCGCATCACTTCCGGCCCACCAACGGAGCGGCGCAGCACATGCTCGTCGATCACGGCAGTGAGCAGCGGAGGCCGATCGCGGGTGAGCAGTCCCTGGCGGTCCAGCCGGGTAGCCACCTGCTGTTCGACCTCGTCCTCCGCGAACAGCCCGCCGCCAGTCAGTAGCGCGCGAGCGTACCCCTCGGTCTGCAACAGACCTGGCA
This sequence comes from Micromonospora sp. NPDC049275, assembly GCF_043197115.1. Classification (NCBI taxonomy): domain Bacteria; kingdom Bacillati; phylum Actinomycetota; class Actinomycetes; order Micromonosporales; family Micromonosporaceae; genus Micromonospora; species Micromonospora sp. NPDC049275. The sequence goes on along the minus strand of NZ_JBICSN010000005.1, from coordinate 70,237 downwards.
CACACAGCGGCTCGAATGACCGCAGCGCGGTGGTTTCCTGCTCGATGCCGGCCCAGTCGCGGAACCACGGCACCACTGCCTCCCGGCTGATCCGCCGCTGGATGCGTTCGAAGCGCCCGTCGGCCGCGAACACGGCGTCACACCGTCGCGCGAAGTCCAGGCTCGGCCGCCGCTCGGACGTCTCCACCTTCGCGACAAGCGCCCCCGAATAGCTCAGGGCCTCGGCGAGCGTCGCCTGGGACATGCCGTTGGCAGCGCGGGCCAGCCGCAATTCCTCCGCGAAGTGCTCCAGCATGGACGAACTCTCCACGGACAGCCTCCGTACATCTTCGGACCGTGCCCGGCCGATCACCGCACGCACTTGTCGTCGGCGCGCGCGACCTCCCACGGTAGTCGGATCTTCAGCAGACTGTCACGCAGCGGAACCGCTCACGGGCAAGGGACGGCGGGCGGAACCAGGCCGGGAGCGTCCCGTGACCACGGTCCGGGGCGCTCCCCTCCCACCCGACGGAGGTTTCACCGTGCGACTCAGGTGCCGGCGACGCGCCCGCCCGGACGGCGGCCACTGGTTGGCGCGGCGCCGGGGCAGCCGCTGATGCCCCGGTACCGCCCGCACGTGGCAGCGCGACCGTCCTGGCGCTGCCGGGTCTGCGGCGCAGGCTGGCCGTGCTCCCCCGCGCGGCTGGCGTTGCTGGGCGAGTACCGCGGCAACCGCACGGGCCTGCTGGTCTACCTCGCCACGCTGCTTCAGGAGGCGGACGGGGACCTCACAGACCAGCTCGGGCACGACCGCCTGCGCGACCGCTTCCTCACCTGGGCCAGGGCCCGATGACCGGAGAGCAGACCTTGGACAGTTTCCGTCAGCTGCGGACGGAAACTGTCCAAGATCTGCGCGTCGAGCGGCGGGCCGGGCAGCACCTCGACCCGCTCCCCCACGGCGTCGAGCTTGCCGGCAGACGCGCGTCAGGCAGGCCGGTGCGCGCGGACCAGCGACTGCACGGCGTAGCCGAGCAGCAGCACACCCGCACCCGTGCCGATCACCAGACCGGCGGACACCGCCGAGGCGAGCCCGACGACGAGACCCGCCGCCGCCACGACGCACAGCGCGACGCCGAGTGGTCGCAGCAGTGGGTCCGCCAGTAGCGGGGAAAGGGGGAAGAAGTGCAGCCCGACGATCAGGCAGACCAGCACCGGGACGTACGCGGACCAGCCGGCGGCGACCAGGACGGCTGCTCCCAGCCCGGCGGCGACGAACTCGACGATGACGATGAGCAGGTAACGGCGGTCGGTCGCCCGGTTCCGGGGGCCGCTCGTGCCCCGGGTGCGGGCCGACAGCATGCCGCCCAGCACGGCCGTGAGGAGCGCGGCGAGGCTGCCCACCACCAGCAGAGCGCGCAACGGCTGCTCGGCCGCCGGCACGCTGAACCAGACCATCGCGAAGATGCCCAGGTAGAGAGCGGTCAGCCCGGCTTGATGCCGGCTAATGGTCACCTGCGTGGACATGAAACCCCCGTGATCGAGCCTCAGGTCGGGCAGGTGCCTCGACCGGGCCCGCCGATGGTACGCATGATCATGATCGCCCGCACTCTGCTTCCGACGGCAAGGGATCGGCCAGCCGGGACGATCGGGGGCCGGGCCCGTCAGTCGATCAGGGTGCGGCCGGTCAGGTGCAGGAAGACGTCCTCCAGGCCGCTGCGCCGCACCAGCACGTTGGCCGGGTTGAGCCCCAACGCCGTGACCTCGGCGACCGCCGCGTCACCGTCGGGGACGTAGAGCAGGACCCGGTCGGGCAGCACCTCGACCCGCTCCCCCAGACCGTCGAGCTTGCCGGCGAAGGGCTCCTGCGACTCGGCCGCGAAACGCAGCTCGACCACCTCGCGGGTGGAGTGCTCCTCGATCAGCGCCCGGGGTGAACCCTCGGCGACGATCCGCCCGCCGTCCATGACCACCAGCCGGTCGCAGAGCTGCTCGGCCTCGTCCATGTAGTGCGTGGTGAGCACGAGCGTCACGCCCTGCTGCTTGAGCCGGAACAGCCGCTCCCACACCAGGTGCCGGGCCTGCGGGTCGAGCCCGGTGGTCGGCTCGTCGAGCAGCACGATCTCCGGGTCGTTGACAAGCGCGCGGGCGATGGTCAGACGACGTTTCATCCCACCGGAGAGCGGCTCGACCAAGCTGTCGGCCCGCTCGGTGAGCTGAACGAAGTCGAGCAGCTCGGCGGCCCGCTCCCGGGCCACCCGACGGGAGATGCCGAAGTAGCGGGCGTACACCATGAGGTTTTCCCGGACGGTCAGCTCCGGATCGAGATTGTCCATCTGCGGGCACACGCCGAGGCGGGCCCGGATCGCCGGCCCGTCACGGACCGGATCCAGGTCGAGGATGCGCAGCTCGCCGCCGCTGGGTGGGGAGATGCAGCCGACCATCCGCATGGTGGAGGACTTGCCGGCGCCGTTGGGCCCGAGGAACCCGAACGCCTCACCCGAGCGCACCTCGACGTCGATGCCGTCGACGGCGGTGAAGTCACCGAACCGCTTCACCAGCCCACGAGCCTGAATCAGTGGTCGCCCCGAAGTCACCGCCCGACCCTAACCGCCAGGTCCGACAGACCTCCACGCGAATATGCGTCAGCCGTCCACTCCGGCGGTGGCGGCCCGCGCGGCGGCGACCAGCCGGTCGGTCTCGTCGAGCAGTGCCGCGTCGTCCGCCGGGGTGCCGGGATCGAGGCGGACCGTCCAGGTCAGACCGTCCACGCCCGCCACCCGCCGGGCCGCGACCCGGGCCGCGCCGCCGGGCACCTGGTGGCGTTCGGTGTACGCGACGGAGCGTGTCACCCGCGCCCGCACCTGGTGCGGCAGCTCACCCGGGTCGAGCAGCAGGTACGTCTCGGCCGGCCCGTCGGCGACCACCGTGTAGCCGTCGCGCTCGACGACCGTCTCGGCGGGCGTGACGGTCAGCTCCCGACCGGACCAGACCGCCTTGAGGACGTCGTGCCAACCGATGCGGTGCCCCCGCCCGGGCAGCCACAGACCGAGGTTGCTGGCCACGACGACCCCGTCGCCCTCGCCGTTGCCGGCCGCCGACCAGGCGAGCACCCGCTCGTCGGCGGCCAGCGGCGGCCGGTCGGCCGGCGGCAGCTTCGGCTTGCGGCTGAACAGTGCCATCTAGAGCCCTCCCGCGGCCTGCTCGCGCAACGCCCGCGCATGCTGCTCCAGCGACAGCAGTTCGCCGAAGGCGGCAAAATACTCGTCCTTGTTGTTGACCGGGTTGATCCGCTGGATGCGCGACTTGAGGTCGCGGATGCGGGCCGTCACCGACCCGAACTGCACCCGGGCCATGGTGATCGACACGTAGCGCGGGTCCGGTTCGCCGTCGATCCGCAGCGGCTCCACGGCCAGCTCGCCTACCAGCGCCGCCGAGGCCAGGTCGTCGCAGGCGTCACGGACCTTCTCGATCCACACGGCGCCGCCGGTCGCCGAAACCGCCCCACCGGCCGCCGCGATCGCCGCCCGCACGGAGACGTGCATCGGGTGGCGGTACTCGGTGGCCTCCACCGCGTCGAACATCGGCCCGGCCAGAACCGGCTGTTGCAGGGCGAGCTTCAACGCCTCGCGCTCGACCATCGACTGCGGGCTGTCCACGGCCGGCTCGGGGCGGGCCGGGGCCGAACGCGGAGCGGATGCGGCCTCCCGGTCGCCGGGCGGCGGAGTGTTGGCGGCGGCGAGCACCGCCCGCTGCACCGGCTCGATCTCCATCCCGAGGTCCATGGCGAGCTTGCGGACGTACTCCGGGCGCTTCTCCCGGTCTTTCAGTTGCGCGACAAGCGGCGCGGCCCGGCGCATCGCCTCGACCCGGCCGTCGACGGTGTCCAGGTCGTAGCGGCTGATGACGTGACGCAGCGCGAAGTCGACAAGGGGCTCGCGCCGGGCCACCAGGTCGCGGACCGCGAGGTCGCCCTTGGCCAGGCGCAGGTCGCACGGATCCATGTTGTCGGGGCTGACCGCGATGAAGGTCCGGCCCACGAAGCGCTGGTCGTCGGCGAAGGCACGCAGTGCCGCCTTCTGCCCGGCGGCGTCCCCGTCGAAGGTGAAGATGATCTCGCCGGCCACCGAATCGGTGTCCAGCAGGAGCCGGCGCAGCACCCCGATGTGGTCCGCGCCGAACGCGGTGCCGCAGGTCGCCACCGCCGTCGGAACCCCGGCCAGGTGGCAGGCCATCACGTCGGTGTAACCCTCGACGATCACCGCCCGGCCCTGCTTGGCGATCTCCCGCTTCGCCTGGTCGATGCCGTAGAGCACGTGCGACTTCTTGTAGATCGGCGTCTCGGGGGTGTTCAGGTACTTCGGGCCGTCGTCGTCGTCGAAGAGCTTGCGCGCCCCGAAGCCGATCACGTCGCCGGCCAGGTCGCGGATCGGCCAGAGCAGTCGACGCCGGAACCGGTCGATGAGCGTGCCCGAGCGGGACTCCCGGGACAGGCCGGCGGTGACCAGCTCCTGGTGGGTGAAGCCCTGCTGACGCAGGTGCTTGGTGAGCAGGTCCCAGCCCTCCGGCGCGAACCCGCACCCGTAGCGCTCGGCGGCGGCCCGGTCGAAGCCCCGTTGGGCCAGGAACTCCCGGGCGGGCCGGGCCCCGGCGGTGCTGAGCTGCGCCCGGTAGAACTCGACGGCGGCGGCGTGCGCGGCGACCAGGCGCTGACGCTGGCCCTGCTGCGGGCGGGGACGCGGGGTGCTGCGGTCGTCCTCGACGTAGCGCAGCTGGATGCCGGCACGCCCGGCCAGCCGCTCGACGGACTCGACGAAGCTGAGGTGCTCCGCGTCCATCAGGAACTTGATCGCGTCGCCGCCCGCGCCGCAGCCGAAGCAGTACCAGACGTTGCGGGCCGGCGAGACGTTGAACGACGGGCTCTTCTCGTCGTGGAACGGGCACAGGCCCTTGAGGTTGCCGCCGCCGGCGGACTTCAGGGTGACCGTCTCGGAGATCACATCCCCGATCGAGGTGCGTTCCCGGACCAGTGCGATGTCCTCGTCCCGGATCCGCCCAGCCATGCGCCACCCCCTCGGCGTACATCCTGCCCTGCCGGACCGGCGACACGCCGGCCGGGGGACGCCGGTGTGGCGACCGCCGCTGCCAGCTGGGCGGTTCCGGCCCGGCCGCCGGGCCCGCGCGGGGACCATGACCAGATGCGCAGGGTACGGACCGGAGCTCCCCGACTGCCGAGTTGGTTGGCCGGTCGGATGGGGCTGCGCCAACTGGTCCCGCGAGCCGACGAGGCCGGCCACCGGCACGCCACCTGGTTGGAGCTGTTCCTCGACATCATCTTCGTGTACGCGCTGGCGGCGGTGGTGGCCCGGCTGGGCAACGAGCCGAGCCCATCGCCGACGGCCGTGCTGGCCGTGATCGGGCTCTTCGTCGTGATCCAGTGGGCCTGGCTGGGGCAGGTCTACTACGACACCCGGTTCGACCCGGACGACGCGCCGCACCGGCTGCTGGTGCTTGTCGCGTTGATCGGCGCGGGCGCGATGACCCTCGGGGTGGACGAGGTGCCGGAGAGCGTGCTCCTGCCGGTCGGGTACCTGATCGTGCGGGGCGTGCTGCTCCTGCTGTACCTGCGGGCCCGCCCCACCAGCCCGATGGCCCGCATGGTGACGACTGTCTACCTGATCGGCTTCGGGGCGGGCTGGCTGATCTGGCTGGTGTCGCTGACGACGCCCACCCAGCTGCGCCCGGTCCTGTGGATCGTCGCGATGGTCATCGAACTGGCCACGCCCTGGGTCGGCGTGCGATGGCTCAACCGCTGGCCGGTGGACAACCGGCACCTCCCGGAACGGATCGGCCAGTTCACCATCATCGTGCTGGGCAGCGCGCTGGCCAGCCTGCTCTTCGCGGTGCCGGACCACCCTCGGCCCCACATGATCCTCACCGCCGCGATGGCCTTCCTGATCCCGGCGGCCGTCTGGTGGGTGTACACCACATTCGTCACCACCCGCCTGCTCCAGAGTCGGCTGCGCGGCGGGCAGGCGTACAGCTTCCTGCACATCCCGCTCGGCGGCGCGCTGCTGCTGCTCGGCTGGGCGCTCGGCCAGGTGGTCCGGCTGGTCGACGACGACGCGGCCCGGCTGCCGCTGGAGCTGCGACTGCTGCTGGGCGCATCCATGGTGGTCTGGACGGTGTGTGGCCTGGCCCTGTACTGGTTGTGGACCCGACCGAGCCTCGCCCGATTGGCGATCTCCGCCTACGGGGTGCTCTCGGTCTCCCTGATCACCGCGACTGTGCACCGACCGAGGGTGATGCTGGCGCTGCTCGCCCTGGCGGTCGTCGGGTACGCGGTGCTGCTCAGCCGGCGGCTCAACCGGGCCGGAGCGGCGAACCGCACAACCGAGGGATGAGCGGCCCTCAGGCGGCGGTGGCCTCCTCGGCCGCCACCTGGTTGTTCCAGTCGGCCTTGGTGGAGCGCCAGCCCTCGTCGTCCATGCCCCGCCGCCAGTAGCCGGAGATGGAGAGCTGGTCGAGGGGTACGCCCCGCTCGCCGCGCAGCAGCCGGCGCAGGTCCCGAACGAAGGCGGCCTCACCATGCACGAACGCGTGCACCCGACCCGCCGGGAACTCCAGCTCGCGCACCGCCGCGACAAGCGCCTCGCCCACCGGGCGGTCGCCCCGGTGCAGCCAGGTCAGCTCGACCGCCCCCGGGCTGAGCAGCTTCTGCTCGTCCGCCGGGTCGGCGATCTCCACGAAGACCCGGGCCGGCGCGCCCAACGGCAGCCGTTCCAGGGCCGCGGCGATCGCCGGCAGGGCGCTCTCGTCGCCCACCAGGAGGTGCCAGTCCGCGTCCGGGTCCGGCGCGTACGCCCCGCCGGGGCCGACGAAGTGCACCGGGTCACCCGGGCGCAGCGCGGCGGCCCACGGGCCGGCCAGCCCCTCGTCGCCGTGGTGCACCACGTCCACGGTCAGCTCCCCGGCCAGCGGGTCCCACCGTCGCACGGTGTACGCGCGCAGCCGGGGCCACTGCTCCCGGGGCAGGTCCCGGCGGATCGCGGCGAGGTCCAGCGGCTGCGGGTACGCGACGCCGGGGTGCGGAAAGACCAGCTTGATGTAGTGGTCGGTGAACTCGCCCACCGGCAGGCCGGTCAGCTCGTCCCCACCGAGGACGAGCCGGATCAGGTGCGGGGTGGGTCGCTCGGTGCGCAGCACCTGGACCGCTGTGACGTTCCTTGGGCGTTCCGACATGCACTTAGGTTAGCCTAAGTTGTCCCGGATGCCTCAGGCGGTGCGCCGTCGGAAGTGAGACGGGCGTGCCAGCTCATCGCCGCCGGGTCGGTGAGCGAGGCGATCTGGTCGATCACCACGCGCAGCCGGGCCGCGTCGTCCGGCGCTGCCGACCACAGCGGGGCGAACACCGGGTCGAGCCCGTCCGGCGCCCGCCGGACCAGCGCCGCCGCCAGCTCGGCAAGCATCGTCCGCTGCCGCTCGTAGCGACCCCGGAAGCCGGTGCGCCGCATCACGTAACGCAGGGCGATGCCCTTGAGCAGGGCGCACTGTGCCCGGACCCGTCGCGGCACCACCAGATCGGCGGCGTAACGGCGGTGCGGCCCGGGGCCGTACCGCTCCTCGGTCGCCGCCACCGCCGCCGACACGAACCGACCGGTCAGACCGCTCGTGGTGGCCTTCAGCGCGACCTGGGCGCGGTGGCTGCCGTCGTAGGAGGCGAGCGGGGCCAGCAGCGGGTCGGCCAGCAACTCGACGAGCACCTCGGCCAGATCGGTCGCGGACTCTCCGGAGTAGGCGGCGGCCACGTCGGCGCAGAGCGCCGCCCGCTCGTCGACGTCCACGAGCAGCGGGCGCAGCGTGACGTACCCGCCGTGGATGCCGTCCTCCACGTCGTGCACCGAGTACGCGACGTCGTCGGCCCAGTCCATCACCTGCGCCTCCAGGCAGCGCCGGTCGCCCGGCGCACCGGCCCGGATCCAGCCGAACACCGCCGCGTCGTCGGCGTACACCCCGAACTTGCGCTGCCCGTCGCGGCGCGGCCAGGGGTACTTGCCGATCGCGTCGAGCGACGCCCGGGTGAGGTTCAGCCCGGCGGACGAACCGTCCGGTGCGAGCACCTTCGCCTCCAGCCGGGTCACCACCCGGAGCGTCTGCGCGTTGCCCTCGAAGCCGCCGCAGGGCGCGGCGAGCAGGTCCAGCGCCGCCTCGCCGTTGTGCCCGAACGGCGGGTGCCCGAGGTCGTGGGCGAGCCCGGCGACGTCCACCACGTCCGGGTCGCAGCCCAGCCGGGCGCCCATCTCCCGGGCGATCTGGGCCACCTCCAGCGAGTGCGTCAGCCGGGTCCGCAGGAAGTCGTCGGTGCCGGCCGTGTGCACCTGGGTCTTGGTGGCCAGCCGACGGAACGCCGCCGAGTGCAGCACCCGAGCGCGGTCACGCTCGTACGGCGACCGGCGGTGGCCGGTGTCCTTGGGCGGCTCAGCGACCAACCGGTCGTCGGCGCGATTCACTTCCCACGCAGAACGCAGAACTCGTTGCCCTCCGGGTCGGACAGGACCGTCCACGCCACGTCACCCTGACCGACGTCGACGTGCCGGGCGCCCATGTCGACAAGGCGCTCGACCTCGGCCTCCTGGTCGGCCGGGCGCAGGTCGAGATGCAACCGGTTCTTGCGGTCCTTGCCGTCGGTCACCGGCACGAAGACCAGGCCGGGAAGGCGGTCGGCGGACTTGCGGATCTCCACCTCGTCCGGGCTCTCGGCGACGACCTGGTACCCGAGTGCCTCGGCCCACCAGCGGGCCAGTCGGGCCGGATCGCGGGCGTCGATGGTCAGGTTCTCCCAGACGCTTGTCATACAACCACCTCTCCCGTCGACGGCGGACACCGTCGGCCGTGTGTGAGCGAGCCAAGGTTACGCCCGCCGATGCCGCTCGACCTGCCCGCGACGCAGCACCGGCGGCCGCACAACCGCCGATCGGCTGTGAGTTGTGAACCGATCGCCGTCGGTTACGGGCTCGCGGGCGGAAGTGGCCACCGGTAGCGTTCCCAGCGCGGAAAGTGACCAACGACCGAGACGCGGAGCCGACCGCTAGGGAGACGCTCGTGGATGCAGACACGGTGGTGGGAACGGAACTGCTCGGGCTGCGCCGACGTCGGCCCGAGGTCGCCGGCGCCGTGCTGGCCGGCACGGACGGGCTGCTCATCTCCAGCGACCTGCCGAGCACCGACGCCACCCACCTCGCCGCGCTCGCCGCGGCCAGCTACGGGCTCGGTCACCGGGTCGCCGACACGGTCCGGCGGGGCGAGTTCCGCGAATCGGTGGTGTGCACCACCGACGGCTGCGTGGTCACCTACCCGGCCGGGCGCAGCGCCCTGCTGACACTGGTCACCGCATCTGCGGCGGAGGATCTGGAAGGGTTGCACGAGGAAGCCCGGGCGGTGGCGCACCGGGCCGGTCGCGTACTGGACACCCGTGGCGGCGGGATCGGCGCCACGGCGGTGCCCGACGCGCACGCGCCGCTGGCCGTGCGTACCCCGATGGCGACCCTGCCGACGCAGCTACGCCGCTCGGCACGACCCACCTGGCGTCGCCCGCCGATCTGACCGCAGAACGCCAAACCTCCTTGACGGCACAGCTCGGGCCTGCCGCACGAGAACTAGCCGGCGGCCGTGTGGGTGGTCGGGCGCCTGGTGTCGACGTTGCCGGTCATGGCGTTGAGGATGGCGGGTAGCTCGGCCACGGTCTGGGCGGGCAAGCCGCTCACGGTTTCCTCCGCCAGACCATGCCACAACTCCTTGACCTGGTCGGCAAGCGCCTTGCCGCTGTCGGTGAGTTCGACGATGCTGGCGCGCCTGTCGGAGGGAGCGGGCCTGCGGCGGATGTGGCCGGACGCTTCAAGCTTGCGGGTCATGAGCGTGACGCTGGGCGGCTCACAGCCGAGCGCCTCGCTGAGCTGGGCCTGAATCCTCGGGCCGGTCCGGTCGAGTTCGAGCAGGAGTGCCTCTTGGCCGGGGTGCAGGCCGAGCGGAGCCAGCAACGTGGCGGCCCTGGCCCGGTGGCGCAGGCTCAGCAGGCGGATGGCCTGGTTGAGGGCGTCGGCGTACTCGAAGTCCACGAACTCTCCTTGACAGATTAGTTATCCGCATAACATTATGCGGATAACTAATTCTAGCAACACCGAGGAGCCGGACATGACCGTGAAGGTCGCTGTCATCTACTACAGCGCGACAGGCAGTGTGCACACACTCGCAGAGGCCGTCGCCGAGGGGGCCGCCTCGGCCGGGGCCGTTGTGCGGCTGCGGCGGGTCGCCGAGCTGGCACCCGACAACGCGATCGACCAGGACCCGCAGTGGCGGCGGCACGCCGACGCGACCGCGTCGATTGCCCAGGCATCCCTCGATGACCTGGCATGGGCCGACGCGTACGCGTTCGGGACGCCGAGTCGATTCGGCGCGCCGGCCGCGCAGCTCAAGCAGTTCATCGACCAGGCCGGCGGGCTGTGGCGGGAGGGAAAGCTGGCCAACAAGCCGGTGACCGCCTTCACCTCGGCGTTCAACCGGCACGGTGGCAGCGAGGCAACAATCTTGTCGCTGAGCAACGTCTTCTACCACTGGGGGTCGCTGATCGTGCCGCCCGGATTCACCGATCCGGTCGTGTCCGCCGCTGGCGGCAACCCCTACGGCACGTCGCACGTGGCCAGCCCGAACGGAGACGGCCCCGATGCCGCGGCGCGGGACGCGGCCAGATACCAGGGACTTCGGCTAGCCACGATCACGCGTCAGCTGCTGGGCGACCACGTCGTCGCCGATGCCGTCGTGGGTGACGGGACCAGCCACGGATCCCTCGCCGGAGCGGCCTCCCGGACCGCGTGAGCGCCGGCCAAGCAGGGAGAGAAGTCATGACAAGCACCAGCACCGCACCTCAGCGGGCCAGGCTGCGGGCCGGATCCTCCTGGATGGTCCTGGCGCTGGCCTGTGCCTGCCAGTTCATGGTGATCCTGGACGTTTCCATCGTCAACGTTGCGCTGCCCTCGGTCCAGCGGGATCTCGGCTTTACCGCCACCGGCCTGGCCTGGGTGGTGAACGGGTACGTGCTTACTTTCGCCGGCTTCATGCTGCTGGGTGGCCGGGCCGTCGACCTGTTCGGCCTGCGCCGGATGCTGGTCGCCGGGCTGTTTCTGTTCTCCGCCGCAAGTGTGGTCGGTGGCCTCGCGCCCGCTCCGGAGATCCTGGTGGGGGCCCGCGTCGCGCAGGGCGTGGGCGCCGCGATGCTGGCCCCGGCCACGTTGGCCGTGATCAACACCTACTTCACCGAGCCGCAGGCGCGGGCCCGGGCGTTCGGCGCGTGGTCCGCCTCGGGCGGCGTGGGCGGGATGGCCGGCGCGCTCGCCGGCGGTGTCATCACCACGGGCCTGTCGTGGCGATGGGTCTTCCTCATCAACGTACCGATCGGCGCCATGCTGATCGTGCAGGCCATGATGTCGCTGGTCGGCAGGCGAGCCAGCCGGCGAGAATCGCTCGACCTCGGGGGCGCGGTCACGGGCACGGCGGGGCTGGCCGCGTTGATCTACGGGATCATGCAAAGCGCCGACCACGGCTGGATGTCCGTGCGGTTTCTCGGGCCAGCCGTGGCGGGCCTGCTCCTGCTCGTCGTCTTCGCCGTGGTGGAAGCGCGTGTCGCCACCCAGCCGATGGTGCCCCTGCGGCTGTTCACGATCCGGACGGTGGCCGTCAGCAACGTCATGTTGCTGCTGTTCGGCGGGATTGCCATCGCAATGTGGTACTTCACGTCGCTGTTCATGCAGAACGCCCTCGGCTACAGCGCACTCGAAGCCGGGCTCGGGCAGACACCCGCGGCGGTGACGTTCGTGGTGATCGCGCGAGTGTCCGCCAACCTGCTGCCCCGAACCGGTGCACGCCCCCTGGTACTGGCCGGCAGTGTCTGCTTCGTGGCCGGCTTCGGCTGGCTCGGCCAGGCCCACACGGACAGCGACTACGTCACAAGCGTGCTCGGACCCACGCTGCTCATCGCCGTCGGTATCGGCCTGACCTTCCCCACCCTGATGGCTGCGGCCACCGCCGACGCACCCGAAGGCGACGCGGGCATCATCGGCGGCCTGGCCAACACCGCCAGCCAGGTAGGTGGCTCGGTAGCCCTGGCCGTACTCGCCACAGCCGCCAGCGCCAAGGTCGGAACAGACGCCGCCGACGCCGGCACTCCTGCCGCCCTCGCCGCCGGCTACGACCTGGTCTTCCTCATGGCAGCCGGGATCGGCCCAGCTATCGCGATAGTCAGCCTGCTGCTACCACGGCATCGCCGCGGCTGACCACGGCGGCGCGGCGGAGCACCGAGTAGAGGCCACCGCCGTCCTCGGTGCTGCGCCGCAGGACCCGCCGCCACTGCTCAGCGACTGTCCGACCCGTCCGTCTCCACGGCGGCCCGGCCCGCCTCCAGGCGTGCCACCGGCACCCGGAACGGCGAGCAGGAGACGTAGTCCAGGCCGACCTCGTGGAAGAAGTGCACCGAGTCCGGGTCGCCGCCGTGCTCGCCGCAGACGCCGAGTTTCAGCCCGGGTCGGGCGGCCCGGCCCTCCTCGGCGGCGATCCGCACCAGCCGGCCGACGCCGTCGCGGTCGATCGACTCGAACGGCGAGATGCCGAAGATGCCCAGCTCCAGGTAGCGCCAGAAGAACGCGCCCTCGACGTCGTCGCGGGAGAAGCCCCAGCCCATCTGGGTCAGGTCGTTGGTGCCGAAGGAGAAGAACTGCGCCGCCTCGGCGATCTGGCCGGCGGTCAACGCCGCCCGGGGCACCTCGATCATCGTGCCGATCAGCACCTCGACAGCCTTATCCCGGGTCACCTCCTCGATGATCTTCTCGGCCTCGGCGCGTACCGTCTCCAGCTCCTGCACCGCGCCGACCAGCGGGACCATGATCTCCGGCTTGGGGTCGCCGCCGCGCTTGGCGCACTCGACCGCGGCCTCGACGATGGCCCGGACCTGCATCGCGAACAGGCCGGGGATGACCAGGCCGAGGCGTACGCCACGCAACCCGAGCATCGGGTTCTCCTCGTGCATCCGCCGGACGGCGGCGAGCAGCGCCTCCTCCTTGGCCACGTCCTCGCCGCGTTCCTGCGCGACCGCGACGTTGACGGCGAGCTGCTCCAACGGCGGCAGGAACTCGTGCAGCGGCGGGTCGATCAGCCGGACGGTGACCGGCAGCCCGTCCATCTCGCGGAAGATCTCCACGAAGTCGTCCCGCTGCAACGGCAGCAGCGCCTCAAGCGCCGCCTCCCGCTCGTCCGCGGCGCGGGCCAGGATCAGCCGCTCGACCAGCTCCCGCCGGTCGCCGAGGAACATGTGCTCGGTGCGGCACAGCCCGATGCCCTCGGCGCCGAAGCGCCGGGCACGGGCCGCGTCCGCGCCGGTGTCGGCGTTCGTGCGGACCGCCAGCCGCCGCTTCCCGTCGGCGTGCGTCATGATCCGGTGTACGGCACGGACGAGCGCGTTGTCGATGTGCTCGGGGTCGAGGCTGCCCTCGAAGTACTGCACGACCTCCGAGGGCATGACCGGCACCTCACCGAGGTACACCTTGCCGGTGGTGCCGTCGATGGAGACGACGTCGCCCTCGTGAACGGTCTGTCCGGCCACTGTGAACCGCTTCGCCGGCACGTTCACGTCGATCGCGTCGGCGCCGGAGACGCAGGTCTTGCCCATGCCCCGGGCCACCACCGCGGCGTGGCTGGTCTTGCCGCCGCGCGAGGTGAGAATGCCCTGGGCGGCGATCATGCCGTTGAGGTCGTCCGGGTTGGTCTCCCGGCGGACCAGGATCACCGACTTCCCCTCGGCCGCCAGCTCGACGGCCCGGGCGGAGGTGAAGACCACGGTGCCGGACGCCGCGCCGGGTGACGCGCCGATGCCCGTGGCGACCGCCTCGAACTCGTGGTCGAGCTGGAAGCGGGGGAACATGAGCTGGGCGAGCTGCGCGCCGTTGACCCGGTGCAGCGCCTCGTCCAGGTCGATCAGGCCCTCGTCGACGAGCTGCCCGGCGATGACGAACGCGGCGGCGGCCGTCCGCTTGCCGACCCGGGTCTGCAACATCCACAGCTTGCCGCGCTCGATGGTGAACTCGATGTCGCACAGATCCCGGTAGTGCTCCTCCAGCCGGGCCATGATGCCGAGCAGCTCGTCGTAGGAGGACTTGTCGAGCTGCTCCAGCTCCTGCAACGGCACCGTGTTGCGGATGCCGGCGACGACGTCCTCACCCTGCGCGTTGGCCAGGTAGTCGCCGTAGATGCCCTGCGCGCCGCTGCCCGGGTCGCGGGTGAAGGCGACGCCGGTGCCCGAGTCGGGGCCCAGGTTGCCGAAGACCATTGTCACCACGTTGACAGCGGTGCCGAGGTCGGCCGGGATGCGCTCCTGGCGGCGGTAGAGCACCGCGCGCTCGGCGTTCCACGACTCGAAGACCGCCCGGATGGCCAGGTCGAGCTGCTCACGCGGCTGCTGCGGGAACTCCCGACCGGTGTGCTTGGCGAAGATCTTCTTGTACGCGTCGACAAGCCCCCGCAGGTCGCCGGCGTCCAGGTCCAGGTCGTTGGAGGTGCCCTTGGCGGCCTTGGCCTCGTCGAGGGCGTGCTCGAACTCCTCGCCCGGCACCTCGCAGACGGTCTTGCCGAACATCTGGATCAGCCGGCGGTAGGAGTCCCAGGCGAACCTGTCGTTTCCACCCGCTTGCGCGGAGAGCCCGACCACGCTCTGGTCGTTGAGGCCGACGTTGAGGACGGTCTCCATCATGCCGGGCATGGAGAACTTGGCCCCGGAGCGGACGGACACCAGCAGCGGGTCCCGCGGGTCGCCGAGGCGCTTGCCCATCGTCCGTTCCAGCGCCTCCAGGTGCGCTTCGATCTGACCGGCGAGGCCGTCCGGCTCCCGCCCGGTCGCCAGGTACGCCTGACAGGCCTCGGTGGTGATGGTGAAGCCGGGCGGAACGGGCAGGCCGAGGTTTGTCATCTCGGCGAGGTTTGCGCCCTTGCCGCCGAGCAGATCCTTGAGATCCTTGTTGCCCTCGGAGAAGTCGTAGACGTACTTGTGTTCGTCGGTCTCTTGCGCTGCCACCAGAGCCTCCCACGCGCGCCGGATTGACACTTAACGAAGGTTCAGGGCGAAGGTTAAGCGAAGATCGGGCGGCCTGGGACCGTTCGGTGACAATAGGCACAGCTATCACGACTATCCGCGTTCGTACCGGTTTTTGGGAACGCTTCCACGCGCACGATCACGCAATATCCCCGGTCCTCGTATTGTTGACGACACTGGTTCTGCCGAAGCTGACTTTTGCCATATCCGACGCAAATAACCCCCTCCGGAGCCGTCGTCGTGTCCTCCCTTCCGCTCCCCTCCCCCGCCCCCGAGCCGAACACCGAGCCGACCGCCGCCGAGCCCACCCCGACGGCCCCCGCCGACCCGGCCGTGCTGCCCGCGCACCAGCCGGGAGCCGGCGACCTGGCCGTGCTCGCCGCGCGGGCGGCCGGCGAGGACCTGCTCGCCCCTGCGGTACGCCTCGACGCCGTCGTACCGGCGCCGGAACGGGTCGAAGCGGACCCCGGCGCCACCTTCGTGCTCACCGGGGACACCGCCATTCGGGTCACCGCCCACCCGCGCGCCCGCGAGGTGGCCGACCACCTCGCCGAGCTGCTCCGACCGGCGACCGGGTTCCCCCTGCCGGTCGCCGACACCCTCGTGGACGGGCCGACCGGCACGCTGACGCTCACCCTGGCCGCCACGCCCGCCGGCCCCACCCCCGCACTCCCCGCCGACCTCGGCGCGGAGGGCTACCGGCTCGACGTGACCGCCACCGAGGTACGCATCACCGCCGACACCGCGACAGGTCTCTTCCACGGCGTGCAGACGCTCCGGCAGCTACTCCCCGCCGCCGTGGAGAGCCCGGCCCCGGTGACCACGCGCTGGGCGGTGCCCGGCGGCACGATCCTCGACCGCCCCCGCTTTCCCTACCGGGGCGCGATGCTCGACGTGGCACGGCACTTCTTCGCCGTCGAGGACGTCCTGCGGGTGATCGACCACCTCGCCCGCTACAAGCTCAACCACCTGCACCTGCACCTCACCGACGACCAGGGTTGGCGCATCGCCGTCGACTCCTGGCCGAAGCTGGCAGGCGTCGGTGGGGCGAGCGAGGTCGGCGGCGGCCCCGGCGGCTACTACACCAAGGCGGACTACCGGCGGATCGTCTCCCACGCCGCCGCCCGGCACGTCACGCTGGTCCCGGAGATCGACCTGCCCGGCCACACCAACGCGGCGCTCGTCGCGTACCCACGGCTCGCACCGGACAAGCTCGCGCCACCGCCGTACACCGGCACCGAGGTCGGCTTCAGCTACGTCGACCCGGCCGACGAGCAGACGTACGACTTCATCGCCGACGTGCTCGGCGAGGTGGCCGCCCTCACCCCCGGGCCGTGGCTGCACATCGGCGGCGACGAGGCGTTCAAGGTCAAGGGCGCGGTCTACACCGACTTCGTGGAGCGGGCGCAGCGGATCGTCGCCGACACCGGCAAGGCGGTGGTGGGCTGGCACCAGATCGCCCCGGCCGCGCACCTCGACGGGCGGGTCCTGCAGTGGTGGGGCACCGACGCCGACGATCCCACCACGGCCGGCGCGGTCCGCCGGGGCGCCCGACTGATCCTCTCCCCCGGCAACCACGCCTACCTGGACATGAAGTACGCCGAGGACACCCCGATCGGGCACGACTGGGCCGGCCTGATCGACGTGCGCCGCGCGTACGACTGGGATCCGGGCACACACGTCGCCGGCGTGCCCACCACGGCCGTCCTCGGCGTGGAGGCCCCGCTGTGGACCGAATCGGTCACCTCGCTCACCGACATCGAGTTCATGCTGTTCCCCCGACTGCCCGCCATCGCCGAGTTGGGCTGGTCGACCCGGGCCGCACACGACTGGGCCGGGTTCCGTGAGCGCCTGGCCGGGCACGGCCCGCGCTGGTCCACCGCCGGGATCACCTTCCACCGCGCCCCCGAGATCCCCTGGCCGGCGACTCCCACGATCCCCCGGCAGGACCGCGCACCCCAGAACGACCCGACAACCCCGTAGGCCCCCGCCAAGAGGGTGATCGACTCGGGTTGCATGAAGTCGGGGTGTCCCGCATGCCCGAACACCCCGCTATCACCGGAACCCGAGTCGATCACCCCCGCAACCGCCGGGGCTGGCCGCCAGGGGCGTGGGTTTTGTCCGGTATCGGTGGTTGCGTCCCGTGGTCGGTGCCACCCGGGCGGCGGAATCGTGGGCCCGCCGGGGTCGTTATACCTGGCATGCCGCCGCGACCCCCGGGCCGTGGAGCACGGCAGCCGCCGGGAACACCCGACCGGCCGCCACGGTTACACCCCCGCACGGCCGAGCAGCACCACCGGCCGGCCCGTGCGGCAGCCGCCGGGAACACCCGACCGGCCGCCACGGTTACACCCCCCGGACACCCGAGCAGGCCGAGCCGCCGGGTGGATCCCCCTGAGACTTCCCGCCCGGCACACACCCCCCGCGACATTCGTGTGCCGAGGCACTTTCCCCCGATGCAGAGGAGCACGCCATCATGCGTACCGATCTGATTCGTAAGACCGCTCTGACCGCTGCTGGCCTGGCCTTCACCGGTGGCGCCATCGCCGGTCCCGTGACTGCCGCCTACGCCGCGTCGGACGCCAAGCCCGTGTCGCAGACCCAGACCGACCGCAAGGGTCACGGCGAGCGTCAGCTCGGGGTGCGCTACGAGGCGCAGCCGAACTTCTACTACTGCGGTCCGGCCGCGGCCCGTAACGCCCTGTCCGTGCAGGGCAAGGACATCAGCGTGGACGCCATGGCCAAGGAGATGGGCACCACCGAGGCCGGCACCAACAGCATCAACGACATCACCCCGGTGCTGAACAAGGAGACCGGTAAGGCCGACGCCTACCACAGCGTGGAGATCAGCAAGCCCGACGCCGACGCCAAGCAGACCGATCAGCTGCGCGCCGACGTGGTCAAGACCGTGGACAACGGTCGGGCCGTGGTCGCCAACATCGCCGGCACCACCACCGACACCGACGGCGGCATCCACTCGTTCGAGGGCGGGCACTACATCAGCGTCGTGGGTTACCGCGACAACGGTGCGATCGTGCGGATCGCCGACTCGGCCGACCCGAACACCGCCTCCTACGAGGTCACCGTCGAGCACCTCGCCGACTGGATCGCCACCCGCGGCTACGCCACCAGCTGACACCGCGAGCACACCACCGAAGGGCCGGACCCCACCAGGGGCCCGGCCCTTTTCGGCTTGACCGGTCGCGGTCCGGAGCACGGCAGGCAACCCGCCGACCGCGTCGTGGGTCCTTTGGAGCTGATGTCGTAAACGAATCAGGGGACGGCCGACCGACGCGAGCGGGTCGAGCGGGTCGAGCGGGTCGAGCGGGTGATTCGTTCCCGACATCAGCTCGATAGGACGCCGAACTCATCTGCCCAGCCCCGCCGAGGCAGCGTTCGGAAGGGAGGTTCGCGGGGCGTCTTGCTCAGCCGGCCGGAGGTTCAGCCGCCGGAGTCGTCCATTTCGGCGCCCTCGGGAACGGTGTCGTCGTCCCGGCTGGCCAGCCAGCCGTCCGGGAGGGAGACCTTGCCGGGCGAGTTGGTGCGCCCGCGCGGCTGACCGAGGGCGGCCACCGGGAAGGGTTCCGCCGGGTCGAGCTTGCCGAGCAGGTCGTCGAGCTGGGCCAGGCTCTCGATCATCGCCAGCGAGCGACGCAGTTCGCCACCGACCGGGAAGCCCTTCAGGTACCAGGCGACGTGCTTGCGGAAGTCGGTGCAGCCGTCCCGCTCACCCCGGGCGGGGTTGCGGGCACCGGCCACGAACTGGTCGACGAGCAGTTCGGCGTGGCGGCGCATGGTCACCGCCACCTCGCCGAGGGCGGGCAGGCGCCGTTCGGGACGCCCGTTGAAGGCGGCCTCCAGGTCGGCGAAGAGCCACGGCCGGCCGAGGCAGCCACGGCCGACGACCACACCGTCGACGCCGGTGTGGGCGACCATCCGCAGCGCGTCGTCGGCCTCCCAGATGTCGCCGTTGCCGAGCACCGGCACGTCGAGGGCCTGCTTCAGGGTGGCAATCGCGTCCCAGTCGGCGGTGCCCGAGTAGCGCTGCGCGGCCGTCCGCCCGTGCAGGGCCACGGCGGCCACGCCCGCGTCCTGGGCGGCGAGCCCCGCTTCGACGTACGTCAGGTGGTCGTCGTCGATGCCCTTGCGCATCTTGACGGTGACCGGCACCCCGGAGGGTGCGGCGGCGTCCACCGCGGCCCGGACCAGGCGGGCGAAGAGCCGGCGTCGCCACGGGAGCGCCGCGCCACCGCCCCGTCGGGTGACCTTGGGGACCGGGCAGCCGAAGTTGAGGTCGATGTGGTCGGCCAGGTTGCGCTCGACGATGATCCGCACGGCCGCGGCGGTGACCTCCGGGTCGGTGCCGTAGAGCTGGAGGCTGCGTGGCTGCTCGTCGTCGCCGAACGCGATCATGTGCAGCGTCTTCGGGTTGCGCTCGACCAGCGCACGTGTGGTGATCATCTCGCAGACGTAGATGCCGCCGCCCTGCTCGCGGCAGAGCCGGCGGAACCCGACGTTGGTGATACCGGCCATCGGCGCGAGCACCACCGGCGGCCACACCTGGTAGCCGCCCAGGGTCAACGGGCGTCCGGTCGCCACCGCAACATCACTCACTCTCCGAGTATAAGGAGAGGTTCCTCCACCTATGCCTGGCGCTCGGCGGGCGCCCGGGGTCGACCCGACCCGGCCTAGCGAGTCATCCGTCGGGCGGTGCTGAAGCCCGTCCCGCTCCGCCCCGTGCAGGTCTGGAGCACGAGGTCGTAGTGGCCCATCCAGGAAGGCAGCGAGCCGCCCTTGCGCGGCTGCCACCGGTGCCCGACCACCTGATAGGTGCCCCTGCACGGCCCCGACCCGACCCGGACCACAGTCCCTGTGGTGAGGTCGTCCAGCCACGCCCAACCCATCGTGTCGTGCCCCGCCAGGAGGCAGGTCGGCGACGTCGTCCAGGTGACCAGCGCTCCGCGGTCGACCGCGGTCTGCGAGTGGATCGCCGTGACGGGGGAGAGACGTGTCGTGCTTGCCTTGGGAGACCCAACCGGCTCGCGAGCGCGACGGGACGCGACAGGCGGCTGGGGCCTCTCCTGGGCGGCCTCGATGATCCCCTCGACGGACGACGGGACCATGGCTTCGGGACCTGTCGACAGGCGGGGCGCGGATGACGCGTTCGGCAGCGGGGTGGCGTGGGCGGCAGCCTCGGCAGGGGGAGGCTGGGCGGCACTGTGTTGGGCCGAGGAGCCCGCGAGGGCCGGCAGTCCCGCGACAATCGACGCCGCAGCGGCCAAGCGGAGGACAGAAAATCGCTTCGCCAACGTGGTCTCACTTTCCTTCCGGCTGAGATCACGATATCGAAGGATGGCATTGAATTGATTTCATCGGCCACGACCCGCCGCTGGTCGACAATTTGCACGGCTATTTTCCGGGCTGCCACGAGAACCGAAAGTGCCTCCTCTCCACGGCGGTGGAGAGGAGGCACTTTCGCTATCAGGTCAGCAGCCGGGAAGGCGTTCGATCAGGTAACGCTCGACCTGGTCCAGGGAGACCCGCTCCTGGCCCATGGTGTCGCGGTTCCGCACCGTCACGGCGTTGTCGTCCAGGGTGTCGAAGTCGACGGTGACGCAGAACGGGGTGCCGATCTCGTCCTGCCGGCGGTAGCGGCGGCCGATCGCCTGCGAGTCGTCGAACTCCACCACCCAGCGCTTACGCAGCAGCGTCGCGAGGTCCTTCGCCTTCGGCGAGAGCGCCTCGTTGCGGGACAGCGGCAGCACCGCCACCTTCACCGGGGCCAGCCGCGGGTCGAACCGCATCACCGTGCGCTTGTCCACGCCACCCTTGGTGTTGGGCGCCTCGTCCTCGTCGTACGCCTCCAGCAGGAAGGCGAGCACGGCGCGGGTCAGACCGGCGGCGGGCTCGATGACGTACGGCATCCAGCGCTCGCTCTTGGTCTGGTCGAAGTACGACAGGTCGACGCCGGAGTGCTTGCTGTGCGTGGACAGGTCGAAGTCGGTGCGGTTGGCGACACCCTCCAGCTCGGCGAACTCGGTGCCGCCGAACTGGAAGCGGTACTCGATGTCGACAGTGCGCTTCGAGTAGTGCGAGAGCTTCTCCGCGGGGTGCTCGTAGAGACGCAGATTGTCCGCCGAAAGGCCGAGGTCGAGATACCAGTTCCAGCGCTCCTGGAGCCAGTACTCGTGCCACTCTTCGTCGGTGCCCGGCTCGACGAAGAACTCCATCTCCATCTGCTCGAACTCGCGGGTCCGGAAGATGAAGTTGCCCGGGGTGATCTCGTTGCGGAACGACTTACCGGTCTGCGCGATGCCGAACGGCGGCTTCTTGCGGGCGACCGTCTCGACGTTCTTGTAGTTGACGAAGATGCCCTGCGCGGTCTCCGGGCGCAGGTAGTGCAGCCCCTCGTCGCTCTCCACCGGGCCGAGGTAGGTCTTCATCAGACCGTTGAACATCTTCGGCTCGGTGAAGGTGCCCTTGTTGCCGCAGTTGGGGCAGTTCAGCTCGGCGAGCGAGGTCGGCGCGTGGCCGTGCTTGGCCTCGTACGCCTCCTCCAGGTGGTCGGCCCGGAACCGCTTGTGGCAGAACTGGCACTCGGTGAGCGGGTCGACGAACTCGGCGATGTGGCCGGACGCCTCCCACACCTTGCGGGCCAGGATCACCGCGGAGTCGAGGCCGACGACGTCGTCACGCTGCTGGACCATTGTCTTCCACCACTGCCGGCGGACGTTCTCCTTGAGCTCCACGCCGAGCGGACCGTAGTCCCACGCCGATCGGGTGCCTCCGTAGATCTCGCTGGAGGGGAAGACGAAGCCTCGGCGCTTGGCGAGGCTGACGACGGCGTCGATACGGTCGGCTGGCATGTTTCCTCCTACGCCGGCTGGCGGTCGGCGGGGGCGAGATGTGGATGGATCGGTCGGTTCGGGACAACGGTACGACCACCGGCGCCCCGAGCCCAGCAGAATACCGGGGGCGGGGGTCAGCTCACCCCGCAGACCTCCATGCCGCCGGTCTGACCGTCCTGGCCCAGGCTGACCTGCTGCCGCTCCCGGTCGCCGCCGTCGAGGGTCACGTCGACCGGAACGGTCAGGCTGGTGGTGTCCACCTCACCCACCCGGAACGCGGTGACCTGCGGCTCGGCGGCGGCCCGCCGCTCGAACTCGGGGCGGGACTCGCGCCGCTGCGCGTCGTCGCAGAGCTGGTCGTACGCCCGGCCGTAGTTTCGCTCGACGAGCGCCTGGTAGTAGTCGCCGGTGACCGTGCGGCCCTGCTCGCGAACCGCCTGCACGCCGCTCACGGCCAGGCCGACGACGGCGCTGCCGCCCCCGCCACAGCAGAGCGCCACGGCGAGCGCGCCGACGCCGAGGCCGATCCAGAGCCGGGTCCGGCGGCCCTCGGTGGGCGGCGCGGCGAACGGCGGAGCCACACCGGGACCGGGCGGCGGGGCGGGTGCGGTCATAGGAGCAGCGTAGTGTCCTGCCGCTCAGCGGTAAGGACCCGCAGCCCGATCACTCTCGGCGACCACCACGGCTCCCCCGGGCGCGGCGCTGGCCAGCGCCTCGTACGCGGACGGCTCGTCGACCGACTCGGCGAGCAACGGCACCGCGCTCACCTTGACCTCGAAGGCGCCCAGCGCCCGCCGGTAGGTGCCTACCGACTCCCACTCGGTGACGAGCGACCAGTACCGGGGGTCGTCCAGGGCTCGGACCAGTTGGCCGCGCAGGTAGCCGGGGCAGGCGGCCAGGGCCGTGAGGGCGGCGTGCGCCCGTTCGGTGAAGCCGTCGGCGACATCGACGTCGACCACGAACCGGTTGGTCACCAGCACCGGGGGTTCCTCCTCGTAGAGTCTGTGGGATGCAGCGTACGCAGCGCCCTCTGCTGGCCCGGTTGGCCGGGGCGAACCCGACGTCGGTGTTCCTGCTCACCCTGGTGGTGGTGCTGGTGGCGTTCTTCACGCCGGGGGTGGTGGGCGGGCTGCTGACGTTGGCCCTCGCCGCCGCCCTGATCGTCCTGTTGGCGACCACCTGGCCCGTTCAGGCGCCGCAGACCCGGCTGATCCGGCTGCTGATGCTGACCCTGCTGGTCACCGTGGGTCTGGCGAAGCTGCTCTGACATGCAAGCATGCGTTTTTGACAATCATTGTCGTTACCACGGACAGTTGGGGACATGACCAACCGCACCACGTCCCGCGTCCTGGCCGCCGCGACCGCCCTGCTCACCCTGAGCGCCGGCGCCGGCTGCTCCATCGGCGGCGCGGCCGGCGCCGATCCGCAACGGGTCGACGTGGTTGCCGCGTTCTATCCCCTCCAGTTCCTCGCCGAGCGCGTCGGCGGTGACGCGGTCCGCGTGACCAACCTGGCCAAGCCCGGCGCCGAGCCGCACGACCTGGAGCTCAGCCCGAGCCAGGTCGGTGAGGTCACCGAGGCCGAGATGATCGTCTACCTCAAGGGCTTCCAGCCGGCGGTGGACGAGGCGGTCGCGCAGGACGACGACGACCGGGTGTTCGACGTGGCCGGCGTGCAGCCGCTGCTGGACGCGAGCGCCGGTGGCCACAACCACGAGGGCGAGGAGGAGCAGGGCGAGGAGCAGCACCGGCACGCCAAGGACCCGCACGTCTGGCTCGACCCGACCCGCCTCGCCGGCATCGGCGACCAACTCGCCAAGCGTCTCGGCACCGTCGACCCGGACCACGCCGCCGACTACACCGCCCGCGCCACGGCGCTGCGCGCCGACCTCACGGCCCTCGACGGCGAGTTCACCCAGGGCCTGGCGACCTGCCAGCGGCGGGAGATCGTCACCAGCCACGCCGCGTTCGGCTACCTGGCCGACCGCTACCGGCTCGACCAGGTGGGCATCACCGGGCTCACCCCCGACGTCGAGCCCTCGCCGCAGCGGCTCGCACAGGTCATCGAGGAGGCCAAGGAGCACCGGGCCAGCACGATCTTCTTCGAGTCGCTGGTCAGCCCGAAGGTCGCCGAGACCATCGCCGGTCAGGTCGGCGCGAAGACCGCGGTGCTCGACCCGATCGAAGGGCTCGCCGCGGGCAGCGACTCGGACTACCTTTCGGTGATGCGTACCAACCTGCAGACCCTGCGGACGGCGTTGAGCTGCTCGTGAGCACCCCCGTCATCACCGTCGAGCACGGCGCGGTCGGTTACGACGGCCGCCCGGTGCTCCGGGACGTCTCGCTCAGAGTGACCGCCGGGGAGGTGGTCGCGGTGCTCGGGGCCAACGGTTCCGGCAAGTCCACGCTGATCCGCGCGATCCTCGGCCTCGTGCCGCTCGGCGCCGGCTCGATCACCCTCTTCGACAGGCCGTTGCGCCAGTTCCGCCAGTGGCAGCGCATCGGGTACGTGCCGCAGCGCCTCGGCGCCGGCGGAGGCGTGCCCGCCACGGTCCGCGAGGTGGTGGCCTCCGGCCGGCTGGCCCGCCGGGGCGTACTGCGTCCACCCGGCGCCGCCGACCGGACCGCCGTCGACGCGGCCCTGCGCGCGGTCGGGCTCGCCGACCGGGCCGGCGACCCGGTGGCCACCCTCTCCGGCGGTCAGCAGCAGCGCACCCTGATCGCCCGCGCGCTTGCCGGCCAGCCGGAGCTGCTGGTCCTCGACGAGCCCACCGCCGGGGTGGACGCGGCCAGCCAGGAGGCGTTCGCGGGCGCGCTGCGCGACTTCGTCGCCGACGGCGGGACGGTGCTGCTGGTGGCACACGAGCTGGGCCCGCTGCGGCCGGTGATCACCCGGGCGGTCGTCGTCCACCAGGGCGGCATCTGTCACGACGGCGCGGTTCCGGACCCGGCCGGCCACCACGCGGAGCCCGACCACGACCACGTGCACCCGCACGGTCCCGACGAGCCCGCCGGGCTGTGGAGCAACTGAGAAATGGAACTCTTCCAGTACCCCTACATGCAGCGCGCCCTGATCGGCGCGTTGGTGATCGGCCTGGCCGCGCCGGCGCTCGGCATCTACCTGGTGCAGCGCCGACTGACACTGATCGGCGACGGCATCGGGCACGTGGCGTTGACGGGCGTCGGCGCCGGCCTGCTCCTCAACCGCTCGCCGGTGCTGGTGGCGGTGATCGTCGCCACGGTCGGCGCGATCGCCGTCGAGGTGGTCCGCGCTCGCGGGCGGACCTCCGGCGACCTGGCCCTGGCGCTGCTCTTCTACGGCGGCATCGCCGGTGGCGTCCTGCTGGTCGGCCTGTCCGACGCGACAAGCGCCAACCTCAACGCCTACCTGTTCGGGTCGCTGCTCTCCACCTCGACCACCGACCTGATCACCGTCGGAGTGCTCGGCGCGGCGATCCTGATCACCATGATCGTGCTGCGGCCGGCACTCTTCGCGATCAGCCACGACGAGGAGTACGCCCGCGTCTCCGGCCTGCCGGTGCGAACCCTCAACCTGCTGATCGCGGTCACCACCGCGGTCACGGTGACAATCGCGATGCGGGCCGTCGGGGTGCTGCTGATCAGCGCGCTGATGGTCGTTCCGGTGGCCACCGCCCAGCAGGTCACCAGGGGCTTCCGCAGCACGATGACCGCCGCCATGGCGCTCGGGCTCTTCGCCGCCGGCGCCGGCGTCTGGGTGGCGGCCACCGCCGACACCCCGCCCGGCGCCTCGGTGGTGCTGCTGGCCATCGCCTCCTTCCTGGTGGTGGCCGTGGCGGGCGCTGCCTGGCGGGCCGTGCGCCGCCGCACCGCGCCGGCTACCGTGCCGGTGCCGGAACCGCACGAGGTCGTGCTCGACCGAGGCTGATCGGCGGATGTCGGTGGTATTGGTTACCGTTGCAAGATGACCAGCGCAACGGGCTACGAGGGTTTCGACGGAGCCAGCGAGCTGCTCCGGGCCCTGTCGGCGCCGATCCGGCTGGCCATCGTCAGCGAGCTCGCCGGCGGCGAGCGGTGCGTGCACGAGCTGGTGGAGAAGCTGGGCGCCGCACAACCGCTGGTGTCCCAGCACCTGCGGGTGCTGCGCGGAGCGGGCGTGGTGCGCGGTTCCCGCCGGGGTCGGGAGATCGCCTACAGCCTCGTCGACGAGCACGTCGCGCACATCGTGGCGGACGCGGTCAGCCACGCCGGGGAGGGATCATGAGTGAGAGTGGCGCCGCGGTGCGCAACACGCGGCAGCGCTCGGCGGTGAGCGCGCTGCTGGGCGAGATGGAGGGCTTCCACAGCGCCCAGGACCTGCACGCGATGCTCCGGCAGCGCGGCGAGCGGGTGGGCCTGACGACTGTCTACCGCACGTTGCAGGGGCTGGCCGACGCGGGCGAGATCGACGTGATGCGCCCGCCGGGCGGTGAGCACCTCTACCGCCGGTGCAGCGAGGGACACCACCACCACCTGGTCTGCCGGGCCTGCGGGCGTACGGTCGAGGTCGCCGGCCCCGCGGTGGAGAGCTGGGCCGACCGGGTCGCGGCGCAACACGGCTACGCGGACGTCAGCCACACCCTGGAGATCTTCGGCACCTGCCCGGCCTGTGTCCACTGACGCCGTGACCGACCTTCGGTTCACTCCGGTGCGGCCAGTGCCCGGCGAAGCGACCCTGCTCGACTGGCAACACATCCACAATTCGATCATCCACACGGCTCCGCTGTCGGCGGACGAGATCGTCGCTCGCGCCCAGCGCAACGTCCTCGAGGTCGCGTACGCCGACGGGGTGCCGGTGGGCTGCTCGACGGTACGGCCCCCGACCCCCGACGCCGCGACCGTGATCGCGCGGGTCGTGCCCGGCAGCCGCCGACGTGGCTACGGGGAGCAGATCTACCAGCGCGGGCTGGCGCGGGCGCGGGAGCTCGGCGCGCAGGTCATCGAGACCGTCGTCCTGGCGTCCAACGACGAGGGCCTGCGGTTCGCCCGACAGCACGGCTTCGTCGAGATCGAGCGGTACGTCTTGCCGGGTGACACCGTCGCGTTCGTGGACCTGCGGCTCGCCTGACCGAAAGCGGTCGCGCCTTCGCCCGGGCCGCACCGGCCGCCGAATCGACGGGTGCCGGGCCGGAGTCGTTCGTGGCACGCTGTCCGGCGTGAAGATCTACGCCGATCGGTTGCCGACCGCCGTCCGTCAGTTGCTCACCGACCTGCTCGTCATCGCCTGGGTGTACGTCGCGATCCGCGCCGCGCTCTGGCTGCACGATCTGGTGCAGAAGCTCGCCGTACCCGGACAGAAGCTGGAGGGCGCCGGCAGTGGCCTCGCCGACAACCTCGCCGACGCGGGCGGCAAGGTCCGGCGGGTGCCGCTTGTCGGCGACGAGCTGACCGCACCCTTCCAGCGGGCCGCCGACGCCGCCCGAGGTCTCGCCGACGCCGGCCGCGACCAGCAGCACCTGGTCGACCAACTCGCCCTCGCCCTCACCATCGCGGTGCTGATCTTCCCGCTCGGCCTGGTGCTGTTCGGATGGCTGCCGCTGCGGCTGCGCTGGATGCGCCGGGCCGGATCGGCCGCGAAGCTGGCCGCCGGACCGGCCGGACGGGACCTGCTCGCGCTGCGCGCGCTCGCCACCCAGCCGCTGGGCCGGCTGGCCCGGATCGCACCGGACGTGGCCGAGGCGTGGCGGCGCGGCGACGACGCGACAGTCGACGCGCTGGCCGCGTTGGAGCTGCGCCAACTCGGCCTACGCAGCCGGGGCAGGTGAGGTCGGCGCGTCCCGTTCGGGCGCCGCTGGTCAGCCGCCCTTGCCATGATCAGGTGATGAAAAGTAGGTCTGAGAGCCGCTTCTGACCTACTTTCCATCTCCTGATCAACGGACACCGCCGTACCGCCCCGCGCGAGCATGTCCGTCGGCACGCCCACCGCGCCACTTCCGGCCTGCGCAGCCGGGGCCGCTAGGGTCTTCGGGTGTTCTACTTCCTGATCGTCATCGCCGTGCTGCTGCTCGGCTACGCCGCCGTCCTGGTCTCCTTCGTGCGCAAGGGCAAGAAGATCCCACCGGCGGCATACCTGGCCCTGGCCGGGCTCAACGGCCTGATCCTGGCGGGTGTGCTGGCCTGGGCGGTCTCCCGCTGACCAACCGACGTCGCACCCGTCACGGCCTCGGCGGGATGCGGCGGCGGACGTCCTCGGCGGTGGACGGGCCGGGCGACCAGCGGGCCACCCAGGGCAACTCCTCGGACGGGGTGACGACGCCCTCCTCCAGGCCCGCGTAGCGGCCGGCGAGGATCCGCTTGGCGGCGGCCGTGTCGACGGAGTCGGTGTTGTCCCACAGAGCGGCGAACAGCGCGTCCACCCGGACTCGGGCCTGCCGGCAGAACAGGTCGGCCAGCTCGACGTTCTCCGGCCGCGTGTCGCGCTCGGCGGACGCCCGGACACAGACGGCGGACATCGCGAACAATTCCGCGCCGATGTCCACCACACGCCCGAGGAACGCCTGCTTGCGCTCCATCTTTCCCTGCCAGCGGGACATCGCGTAGAACGTCGACCGGGCCAGCTTGCGCGACGACCGCTCCACCTGGCGCAGGTGCGCGGCCAGGGGGCCGAACTCGGCGTACGCCGACGGGCTCTGGCCCCTGCCGACCGCGAGGGTGGGCAGCCACCTCGCGTAGAACGCGCCCGCTCTTGCGCCGGCGCGGGCCTTGCGGCCGAGCCCCGCCTCCGGGTCGATGATGTCGCCGGCCACCGACAGGTGGGCGTCGACCGCCTCGCGGGCGATCAGCAGATGCATGATCTCGGTCGAGCCCTCGAAGATCCGGTTGATCCGCAGGTCCCGGAGCACCTGCTCGACGTTGGCCGGACGTTCGCCGCGAGCGGCCAGCGAGTCGGCAGTCTCGTAGCCACGCCCGCCCCGGATCTGGATGAGCTCGTCGGCGATCTTCCAGGCCATCTCGCTGGCGTACAGCTTGACCAGCGCCGCCTCGATCCGGATGTCGTTGCGGTCGTCGTCGGCGAGCAGGCAGCAGAGGTCGAGCATGGTCTCCATGCCGTACGTGGTGGCGGCGATGAAGGAGAGCTTCTGGGCGACCGCCTCGTGCTCGCCCACCGGCCGACCCCACTGGACCCGGTCGGCGGCCCATCCGCGTGCCACGTTCAACGACCACTTGCCGGCGCCCACGCACATGGCCGGCAGCGAGAGCCGACCGGTGTTCAGCGTGGTCAGGGCGATCTTGAGCCCCTTGCCCTCACCACCGATGACGTTCTCCGCCGGCACGAACACGTCGTGGAACCGGGTCAGGCTGTTTTCCAGGCCGCGGAGGCCGACGAACTCGTTGCGCCGTTCCACTGTGATGCCCGCGCTGTCGCCGTCCACCACGAACGCGGTGATCCCGCCGCGCCGACCCTCGGCGGCCGGCACCCGGGCCATCACGACCAGCAGGGTGGCGACGATGCCGTTGGTGGCCCAGAGCTTCACACCGTTGAGCCGGTAGCCGGTGCCGTCCTCGGTCGGCTCTGCGGTGGTGGCGAGCCGGGCCGGGTCGGAGCCGACGTCGGGCTCGGTGAGCAGGAACGCGGAGACCTCCCCGGCGGCGAGTCGGGGCAGGAAGCGCTGCTTCTGCTCGGCGGTGCCGAACATCTTCAGCGGCTGCGGCACACCTATCGACTGGTGGGCCGAGAGCAGCGCGCCGATCGCCGGGCTGACCGAGCCGGCCAGCATCAGCGCGCGGCAGTAGTGCAGGTTGCTCAGCCCGAGGCCGCCGTACTTCCGATCGATCTTCATGCCGAACGCGCCGAGGTCGGCCAGCCCGTGGAACACGGAGTCCGGAATCGAGGCTTCCCGCTCGATGGCCGCGCCGTCCACCTCGGAGGTGAGGAAGTCGCGGAACCGGCCGAGGAACTCCTCGGCGCGGGCCACGTCGTCCGGGTCGGAGGTGGGCCAGGGGTCGATCAGGTCGAGCCGGAACCGCCCGAGGAACAGCTCCTTGCCGAAGCTGGGCCGGTCCCAGGCGGACTCCCGGGCGGCCTCGGCGACCTGCCGGGCCTCCTTCTCCGAGACCTGCCCGGCCTCGGTGGGCAGCGGGGCGGCGGCGCCGGCGGTGTCGGCCGCGGATTCGGAGTCGGGGCCGTCCGGTGCCGGTCGGCCGTTCTGCGTCGTGGTCACGGCTGCCCCCTCGAAGCTCGGTGCGGCTGCGGCTGTTGCGCGTCCCCCGGCCGCCCGGCCGGACCGGCGCGGACCGCGTCGACGTGCGTGACTACCGTCACGCTACCCCCGGTTGTTACCCAGGGGTAGCGGTGCGGGCGGATCGACGTGCTCAGCGACCGCCGGCCGCATCCGGGTCGTCATCCTCGTCGTCGATGTCGTCGTCGCCCCAGTTGCGTCGGGCGAACGGCAGGATCACCCAGAACGCGAGGAACCAGAGCCCGGCCACCGCGCTGAGCACGAAGGCGATCGGCCGGTCCAGCACGAAGTCGGTGATCAGCAGCACCGCGCTGACCATCGCGATCAGCATGAAGGCGAGGCCGCCGGTGGCCATCCGGTGCGCGAACCGCACCAGCTCCGGCTTGCGCCCCTGGCGGAACAACGCCCGGTGGAACGCCACCGGCGAGATGATCAGCGCGGTGGCGGCGGCCGCGGCGAGCAGCGCGACGATGTAGACGTCCCGCTGGAACTCGCTGGTCCGGGTGAAGCCGTTGCTGAACGGAAGGGTGAGCAGGAAGGCGAAGAGGATCTGCACACCGGTCTGGGCGACCCGCAGCTCCTGCAACAGGTCGGCGAAGTTGCGTTGCCAACGCTGCTTCTCTGTCTCCTTGGACACGCGCTACCTCCGGTCAGACGCTACTGCCGACGGTCCCGGCCGCCGGCAGCAACGCCAATGCCCCCCACGACCGAGCGCGAAACGGGTTCACGACACGTCCCGGCCATCCGCCGGTCACCCGCCGGCCATCGCCCGGTCGCCGCGCCGCCGCCGCCCGCGCCACGCCGCCGTCATGCCGCTGGCCGCGCCATCCACGCCGCCCGCGCCTGCCGCCCGGTGTCAGGAGCCGCGGCGGATCCGGCCGGCGTACCGGGCCTCCAGCGCGTTGTTGTGCGCGTCGCCGTCCGGGATGTTCGCCGACAGGTAGACCGGAGGCCGCTCCCCCACCGCCAGCAACCGGGCGACCACCTCCACGGTGATCTGCTGCGCCAGCAGCGCCGCCGTGATCGACGAGACCGCGCCGACCGCGCCACCGCCGGGCAGCGGCAGCGTCGCATCGCCGTACGGCGCGCCGTTGTCGAGCACCACGTCGGCGAGATCGGCCAGCTTGCGCCCGGACGGGTGGCGGGACGTCATCCGCCCGGAGTGCTGCGCCGAGGTGATCGCCACCAGCGGGTGACCATGCTCCTTGACCAGCGTGGCGAACTCGACCATCGCGCCGTTGACCCCTGAGTTCGACGCGAGCACGAAGACGTCGGCGGGCCGTACGGGGGCCAACTCCCAGAGCCGGTGCGCCACCTCCGGATCCCGCTCCAGCAGCGGTCCGAGACGCTCGGCCGGTTCGCCGCCCAGCAGCACCAGGTCACGCAGCGCGATCCGGTTGGTGGGCACCAGGCCACCCGCCCGCCCGGCGATCTCCATGGCCAGGGCCTCGGAGTGCCCGGTGCCGAAGGCGTGCACCACCCCGTCGGCGCGCACCGCTTCCGCGATCAGATCGGCGGCCCGCCCCACCGCCTCCCGCTGGCTGGCGGACACCCGGCCGATCGTCTCGGTCACCACTGCCAGGTAGTCCTCGGCGCTCACACTCATAGATCCTCCGTCGTCCGGTTGCGGGCCATCCACTGCACCGCGAAGTCGACAGCCGCCCGCTGGCGTACCAACCTCCCCGTCCCGGCGCCGACCGGGCCGGAGCGCACCGCCCCGGTGGCCTCCAGGTCTTCGCCCAACGCGCCGAAGTCGCTCGCGTCGAGCCGGACATCCTGCCACCACACCCACTCGCGGCCGCCGTCGGCCGTACGCACCGCCGCGCCCAGTCGCTCGCGGACCAGCGCCGGGAGGCGATATTCGGCCAGGTGCAGCGAGGTGTTGACGGTGTGGTCCACCCCGAGCAGCAGCACGTCGGCGTCCAGGTCGTAGAGCCGGGCCAGCGGCGAGCCCGCACCGAGCATGTCGGCCAGGCCGTGCCCGGTGACCACCTGCTCGGCCGTCGGCCCGAGCGCGGCGAACGACACGTGGGGATGCGCGCTGCGCAGCGCCGCGGGCCAGCAGCGGACCGTCTCGGCGAACACACCCATGTGCCGACTCGGCGTGACCGCCGGGTCGTAGCCCGGCATCTCGGCGCGGATCAGCGGCCACCAGTCCACCGGCACCGGCGGGTTGCGCCACTGCGCCGGGTCACTGTTGTCGGGGGTGTGGGTGGGCACCACGATCGTGCCGTCCGGGCCGAGCGCGTCGCGCAGGGCGAGCACCAGCGCCTGCGGCCCACCGCAGACGAAGCCCAGCGAGCGCATCCCGGCGTGCACAAGCACCGTCGAGCCGGGGCGTACACCCAGTAGGCGCAGCTGCGCGGCGAGCGCGCGGCGGGTGCCCAGCCCGTCGGCGGGCGTCGTCACGGCGCGTCTCCTCCCGGCGCTCGTCGGCCCGGCACGGCTCAGGCCGTCCCGGCGACCCGGGCCAGGACCGCCTCGGCCAGCGCGGCGGGCGCGGCGTCCGGGATCCAGTGGGTCACCCCGGGCAGCGGTACGAAGCGGTAGTCACCAGTGACGTTTGCGGCGCACGCCTCGGCGGCGGTACGCCCGATGGCGATGTCCCGGTCGCTCCACACGTAGGTGGTGGGCACGGCGACCGGACCGACGCCGGCCAGGTCGGCGCGGGACATGGCCCGGTACCAGTTCAGGGCGGCGGTGAGCGCACCCGGCTCCCGCATCGGATCGGCGTAACGGTTCACCCGGGAGGCGTCGCCCACCCCGCCGAGCATCCTGCGCAGCGCCGTCGCGTGCCACGCCAGCAGCACCTTCTCGGCCTTGCCCGGCTTGCGGAACAGCGCGATGTACGAGGAGCGGGCCTTCTGCTCGGTGTCGCTGCCGAGGGCGTGCGCCATGGCCGCCGGGTGCGGCACGGACACCGCCGTCAACGTACGGACCCGATCCGGGTGCGCGGCGGCCACCGCCCAGGCCACGATCGCGCCCCAGTCGTGGCCGACGAGGTGGACGGCGTCCACACCGAGCGCGTCGAGCACGGCCACCGCGTCGGCGACCAGTTCGGGGATCCGGTACGCGGCCACCGCTTCCGGCCGGGCGCTCGGCGAGTAGCCCCGCTGGTCCAGCGCGTACGTGCGCAGCCCGGCCGCGTGCAGTGCCGGCACGACCTCGTCCCACTCGCCGCTGTGCTGCGGGAAGCCGTGCAGCAGCAGGACGGGAACGCCGTCGGACGGGCCGCCGGTGCGTACCTCGAATGTGAGACCTCGCGCGTCGACCTGCATGATCGTCAGCCTACCCAGCCGCCGCCGCGCCGGTCCGGACGCGCAGGTGACGCGCTGCCCTGCTGGGCCGTTACCCCTGGTCGGTGCTAGCGTCAGCGAGACAACTTCACATCCGACAGGGGAGCGCACAGCGCTGAGAGTGCGGGCACGCCCGCAGACCCTCGAACCTGATCTGGGTAATGCCAGCGCAGGGAGTTCGGTCGACCTCCAGCCGCGCCGTGGGTCCGGTGCCACCGGACGCGCGGCGTGCGTCTTCTCCTGGTTCGTTCCACTGAACTGGGAGCACAGCATGGACAACACCACAAGCCGTTGGCGCACCATCGACATCGTGGTCGCCTCGGTGATCGCGGTCGCCTTCGGCGTCATCTTCTGGGCCTGGGGCCTGGTCTGGAGCGCCACCGAGGGGGCTTTCGCCTTCTTCCCGCCGGCGCAGACGCTGATCTACGGCGTCTGGCTGCTGCCGGCCGTGGTCGGCGGCCTGGTCATCCGCAAGCCCGGCGCCGCGCTCTACTGCGAGACGGTGGCCGCGGTCGTCTCCGCGCTGCTGGGCAGCCAGTGGGCCGGCACGGTGATCCCCCAGGGCATCGTGCAGGGCCTCGGGGCCGAGTTGGCGTTCGCCGCCTTCCGGTACCGGTCGTACCGGCTGCCGACCGCCGTGCTCGCCGGTGCGCTGACGGGTCTCAGCGCGGCGCTGTTCGACTTCTTCGTCTGGAACGTCGACTACGCGCTGGGCGACTACCGCATCCCGTACGCCCTGCTCACCATCGTCAGCTCCACCGTAATCGCCGGTGCGGGGGGTTGGCTGCTCACCCGCGCCCTGGCCAACACCGGCGCCCTGGACCGCTTCCCCGCAGGCCAGAACCGGGCCCTGGTCTAACCCCCCACCCCCACTCCGCGCTGATCATGAGGTTGACGGGCGGATGGATCTTCATAACCACCGTCAACCTCATGATCGACACTGCAGGGTGGAGCCGAGGCCCGGGAGGGGGTGGGTGTGGTGGGGGGCGGGGTTCTGTTGCGGGGGTTCGGGTGGCGGCACGCCGGGCGGCGGGCCTGGGCTCTGCGCGGGGTGGATCTGCGGGTGGAGGCCGGGGAGCGGATTTTGCTGCTCGGGCCATCGGGGGCCGGCAAGAGCACCCTGCTCAGCGCGCTGGCCGGGCTGCTGCCCGAGGATTCCGGCGAGCAGGAGGGCACCGTCGAGATCGACGGGCTCGACCCCCGCAAGGCGCGGGAACGGGTCGGCATCGTCTTCCAGGACCCGCAGAGCCAACTGGTGATGGCGCGCAGCGGCGACGACGTCGCGTTCGGGCTGGAGAACCGGGGCGTGCCGACAGACGAGATCTGGCCCCGGGTCGACGAGGCGCTGCGGCGGGTCGGCTTCCCGTACCCCCGGGACCGGCCGACGGCCGCGCTCTCCGGCGGCGAGCAGCAACGCCTCGCCCTGGCCGGCGCGCTGGCCCTGCGGCCCAGCCTCCTGCTGCTCGACGAGCCGACCGCCAACCTCGACCCGGACGGGGCCGCCCTGGTCCGACGCGCGGTGGCGGGCGCGCTGGACGTCGACACCACACTGATCCTCGTCGAACACCGGGTCGCCGAGGCGCTCCCACTTGTCGACAGGGTGGTCGTCCTGGAGCCCGGCGGCGGCGTCCGCGCGGACGGAACGCCCGACGCGGTCTTCGCCGCGCACGGCGACACCCTCGCCGCCGAGGGCGTCTGGGTGCCCGGTCACCCCATCGCGCCCCGCACGGCCACCGTCGCCCCCGGCGACGTCCTGCTCACCGCCGACCGGCTCGGCCTGCCGCCGCGGCTGGGCCACACCGACCTGGCGGTACGCGCCGGAGAGGCCCTCGCGGTACGCGGACCCAACGGCGCCGGGAAGTCCACCCTGGCGCTGCTGCTCGGCGGCCTGCTCAAACCGGGCGTCGGCCGGGTCACCGCCTCGGTCGAGTTGGCCGGAGCCGACCACCGCGCTCCCCCGCACCGCTGGCGGGCGCCCGCGCTGACCCGGCGGATCGGGTCGGTGTTCCAGGACCCGGAACACCAGTTCGTCACCGGAACAGTCTTCGACGAGTTGGCGCTCGGTCCCCGCCGGACGGGTCAACCCGAGGCGGCCGTCCGGGAGACCGTCGCGGGTCTGCTGGACCGGCTGCGGCTGACCCGACTCGCGGCGGCCAACCCGTACACCCTCTCGGGTGGGGAGGCGCGGCGGCTGAGCGTGGCGACGGCCCTGGCCACCGCGCCCCGCCTGCTGATCTGCGACGAACCGACCTTCGGTCAGGACCGGCGGACCTGGCGGGAGCTTGTCGATCTCCTCGCCGACCTGCGCGACGCCGGCCACGGCGTGGTCGCGGTCACCCACGACCTGGACTTCGTCGCCGCGCTCGCCGACCGGACCGTGACCCTGGAGCGCGGATGATCAGCATCGAGCCGGTCGCCGCGCCCGGCGCCCCGCTGGCCCGGCGCAACCCGGTGGCGAAGGTGTCCGCCGCCCTGGTCTTCTCGTTCGCCCTGCTGGCGACGCTCGACCCGGTGGCGCCGGCGATCGCCATCGCCGTCGAACTCGCCGTCCTGCCGCTGTTCGGCGTCCGCTATCGCGTGCTGGCCCGGCGGGCCCTGCCCCTGCTGCTCAGCGCCACAGGCATCCTGGTCACGCTTGTGCTCTTCGCCGCCGACCAGTCCGGCCGGGTCCTGCTCGACGTCGGACCGGTGCTGGTGAGCACGGGCGTGCTGGGCACCGCTCTCGGTCTGGTGCTGCGGATCTTCGCGGTGGCCCTGCCCGGCGTGATCGTCTTCGCCACCACCGACCCGACCGACCTGGCGGACGCGCTGATCCAGAACGCGAAGGCGCCGGCGCGGTTCGCCATCGGCGCGCTTGCCGCGTTCCGGCTGGTGCCGCTGCTCGGCCAGGAGTGGCAAATGATCAGCATGGCCCGGCGGGCGCGCGGCGTCGACGCCGGACGCAACCCGGTGGCGAAGCTGCGGCTGTTCGCGTCCACGGCGTTCGCGCTGCTGGTCGGGGCGATCCGCCGGGGCACCCGGCTGGCCGTCGCAATGGACGCGCGCGGGTTCGACGGCGACACACCACGTACCGTCGCCCGCCACCAGCGCTTCGGCCTCGCCGACGGGCTGCTGATCGCCGGGGCGGCCGCGCTGGCCGGAGCGGCCCTGACGACGAGCGTCCTCCTCGGTGCCTTCCGGCCCCTGATCGGCTGATCCTCTCCCCATCGCCGGGACACACGCGCGATGATCCACTCCACATCGCCGACATGGGGGCATCCAGATGCCCGGACACCCCCACGTCGCCGACCTTGAGTGGATCAACCGCCCGGCCGCCCCGGCGGTGCGGGGGTTGGTCAGCTGCGTCGGAAGGCGTAGCGGCGCGGTTGACCGGCCCGCTGGCTGCGGCCGCCACCCGCGCGGTCACCGCCGGCCTGCGGTGGCCCGGCCGTCGGCGCCGTCGGCCGCCCGGCGGTCTTCGACAGGTCTTCCACCGCCGGCGCGTCGACCGCCGCCGGCACGTCCACGGCCAGCGCCGGCTCGGTCAACGCCGCCGGCAGCGCCGGCTCGGTCAGCGCCGCCGGCAGCGCCGGCTCGGTCAGCGCCGCCGGCAGCGCCGGCTCGGTCAGCGCCGCCGGCAGCGCCGGCTCGGTCAGCGCCGCCGGCCCGGTCAACGTCGCCGGGAGCGCCGGCGCGATCGCTTTGACCGGGAGGTCCGGGTGGGTGGGTGCGAGCGGGCCGTGGCCGGCCGCCGGGTCGGTGCCCAGTGGGGTCGGCGCGGCGGTACGGGTCTTTCTCGGACTGCGTTTGGCAGGCATCCGGGCCTCCTTCGGTGCCGACCGTCCCCGGCGGTCCCGCGCTCCGGCGGTCGGTCGGGTCGGCTGGTGACCGTGGCAACGCGACGGTCGAATGGGGAAGGGACTGCTCACCGGGGATCGGGCCGGGTCGACACCGCCGAACGGTGGACGGAGACGCTGCGACGCCCGGGAGCGCACGGACCGCCGTCGCGGGGCGGCGGGCCGGCTCGGAAAGTGGGGCATCAGTTGCGCATGTCCGAACCCTAACCACTGCTCGACCGCACGCGCACCCGGTTTTCCTGACACGATCGGCGCATGCTTGTCGCGTTCTCGATCACCCCGCTCGGTGGCGGCGACTCCGTGGGTGACCTGGTCGCCGATGCGGTACGGGTGGTCCGTGAGTCCGGGTTGCCCAATCGGACCGATGCCATGTTCACCACCGTCGAGGGCGAGTGGGACGAGGTGATGGCGGTGGTGAAGCGGGCGGTCGACGTGGTGGCCGCGCAGGCGCCCCGGGTGAGCGTCGTGCTGAAGGCCGACGTCCGGCCCGGGGTCACCGACGCGCTGACCGCGAAGGTGGCGCGTGTGGAGGATCGACTGGCCCAGGGGTGAGCGTTACTGCCGGTCGGGATGTCGACGCGCAGCGCGGACGGGCCGCCACCAGGCAGTGACCCGCCGTGGGACGACCCGCCCACGATGTCGTCCGCCGCGATACGGTCGCAGCAGGATAGTTCGACGGCGAGAGGTGGCGGCACGAATGGCTGAGCAGGCGACGGCGCAGATCGGCGTGACCGGGCTGGCGGTGATGGGCCGGAACGTGGCCCGCAACCTGGCCCGCAACGGCTTTACCGTGGCGGTGCACAACCGGTCACCGGAGCGCACCCGCAGTCTCGTCGCCGAGCACGGTGACGAGGGCACCTTCGTGCCCGGTGAGTCGATGGCCGATTTCGTGGCGGCGCTGGAACGGCCCCGCGCGGTGATCGTGATGGTCAAGGCCGGTGCGCCGACCGACGCGGTGATCGACGAGTTGGTGCCGCTGCTGGACGAGGGCGACATCATCGTCGACTGCGGCAACGCCCACTTCGCCGACACCCGCCGCCGGGAGGAGGCGCTGCGCGCGCAGGGGCTGCACTTCAGCGGCACAGGCGTCTCCGGTGGTGAGGAGGGCGCGCTGCTCGGGCCGAGCATCATGCCTGGCGGTTCCGCCGAGTCGTACGCGAAGCTCGGGCCGATGTTCGAGAAGATCGCGGCTCAGGTGGACGGTGTGCCGTGCTGCACGCATGTCGGGCCGGACGGCGCCGGGCACTTCGTCAAGATGGTGCACAACGGCATCGAGTACGCCGACATGCAGCTCATCGCCGAGGCGTACGACCTGCTCCGGGCCGGTCTGGGCGCGAAGCCGGCGGAGATCGCGGAGATCTTCCGCGACTGGAACAGCGGCGAGTTGGAGTCGTTCCTCATCGAGATCACCGCCGACGTGCTCGCGCACACCGACGCGGCGACCGGTCGCGCGTTCGTCGACGTCGTGCAGGACCGGGCCGAGCAGAAGGGCACCGGTAGGTGGACGGTGCAGAGCGCCCTCGACCTGGGCATTCCGATCACCGGGATCGCCGAGGCGACGTTCGCCCGCTCGCTGTCCGGGCACGTCGACCAGCGCGAGGCCGCCCGTCGGGCATTCCCGGACGCGGGTGAGCAGTGGCAGGTCGCCGACCGGGACGCGTTCGTGGAGGACGTCCGCCGCGCGCTGCTCGCTTCCAAGATCGTCGCGTACGCGCAGGGCTTCGACCACATCCGGGCCGGCAGCCAGGAGTTCAACTGGGACATCGACCTCGGTGGCACGGCGACCATCTGGCGGGGCGGCTGCATCATCCGCGCCCGCTTCCTGAACCGCATCCGCGAGGCGTACGACGAGCAGCCCGACCTGCCCACGCTGCTGGTGGCACCGTACTTCGCCGAGGCGGTCGCGGCAGGTGTGCCGAGCTGGCGGCGGGTCGTGGCCGACGCCGCCCGGGCGGGTGTGCCGACGCCGGCGTTCTCGTCGTCGCTTGCGTACTTCGACGCGCTGCGCGCCGAGCGGCTGCCCGCCGCGCTGATCCAGGGCCTGCGGGACAACTTCGGCGCGCACACCTACCAGCGCGTCGACCGCGAGGGCTCGTTCCACACCACCTGGGCCGGCGACAAGACCGAGTCCCCGGCGTAACGGGGAGCGCTCCGCGCCCGCAAGATCGCACTGAATCGATGATGGAGGGGTCTCCCGACAACGGGAGGCCCCTCCATCCATGTTCGAGCGTGATCATGGGCCCGACGGGAGGCGTCGGGGGCACCGGTCAGGCGACGGTGGCGTGCATCTCCCAGACGAGGATCTCGGCCGGCTCGTCGGCGGTCACCCGCCGGCCACCGGTCATGGTGAGCCGGGCGGCGTCGCCGGTCCCGAGGGGGCCACTGTCCTCCAGGGTCACCGTGCCGTCCGGGACGTACAGGTGCACGAAGGGCGCATCCGGGAGGGTGACCTCGTCGCCGGGGCCGAGTCGGGCGGCGTGCAGGGTCGCGTACCGGTTGCGGATCCGGATCGCGGACGCGCCGTCGTAGCGGTCCATCCCGGAGGCGATCGGCACCAGGCCGCCGCGCAGCAACTCGTCCTCGATCTCCAACTGCTCGTAGCCGGGGTCGACGCCCTGCTCGTCGGGGAGCACCCACATCTGCACGAAGTGCACGGGATCACTGTGCGGCTCCTGGTTGTTGAGCCGCCAGGCGTCGTTCTTCTCCGAGTGCAGGATGCCGGTGCCGGCGCTCATCCGCTGCGCCAGGCCCGGATAGATCACTCCGGAGTGGCCTGTCGAGTCCTGGTGCACGAGCGAGCCGCGCAGCACCCAGGTGACGATCTCCATGTCCTCGTGCGGGTGGGTCTCGAAGCCGGCGCCCGGGCGGACCACGTCGTCGTTGTTGACAAGCAGCAGCCCGTGATGGGTGTTGGCCGGGTCGTAGTGCCGGGAGAACGAGAAGGAGTGCTTGGAGTCCAACCAGGAGATGCGGGTGGCGAACCGGTCGTCGGCGCGACGCAGGTCGACCGACGGCGCGGGTGCGGTCACCAGGCACGCTGCCCGGCGTCGGGGGTCGTCGGCGCCCAGGCCAGGGCCGGCTCGCCGGTGGCCAGCTCGGCGATCTCACCGGTACGCAGCTGTGGCGTGTGACCGAACTCCGCGCAGTGCTGCTCGGCTATCTCGGCGCAGATCTCGGCCACCTGCTCGCAGATCGGGTCACCCAGATCGGCCGCGTTCAACGCCATGATCATCTTGTATCGGAGATCCCGCATATCCACCCCAAACCGCCATCATCCCGCCACCTCCGGACCCTACCCGCCCCCATCCCGCACCACCTGCGAACAGTCGCACATCCCGGCCAACCGCCCGAGCGGCACCGGCACGCCCACCGACGGCGCCCCACGGGGGTGGGCGCGGGCACGAGAAGGCGCCGCCCGCGTTCGTGCGGGCGGCGCCGGAGAGTCGCGACCTACCAGAACCGGCGGCGCTTGGCCTTCTGCGGGCGGATCAGATCCGCGCCCCTGGTCAGCAGCCGGGTCGCCCCGGAGGGACCACGCCGGGCCTCCAGGGTGTGGCTGAGCCGGCGGGCGCCGGCCGCAGCCAGCGGCACCGCGACGGCCATCACCGCCCACTGGGCAATGCGCTTCTGGATCATGTGGGTTCACCTCCGTCAGTAGCTGTCTGACGGAGGTGATACCCAGCGTGACGTGTCGGTAAGCCTCGCTCAGACCGTCGGGGCCACCGGGTTGGGCAGTGCCCCGCCGAAGCGCCGGTCCCGCTGGGCGTACAGCTCGCACGCGTACCACAGGTGGCGGCGGTCGAAGTCCGGCCAGAGCGTGTCCAGGAAGACCAGCTCGGCGTACGCGGTCTGCCAGAGCAGGAAGTTGGAGATCCGCTCCTCGCCGGAGGGCCGCAGGAACAGGTCCACCTCCGGGATCTCCGGGTGGTAGAGGTACTTCGCGACGGTCTTCTCGGTCACCTTCGACGGGTCCAGTCGACCGGCCGCCACGTCCCGGGCGATCGCCGCGGCCGCGTCGCCGATCTCGGCCTGCCCGCCGTAGTTCACGCAGAACTGCAGGGTCAGCGTCGAGTTGCCCCGGGACATCTCCTCGGCGGTCTGCAACTCGGAGATGACGCTCTTCCACAACCGCCCCGGCCGCCCGGACCAGACCACCCGGACGCCGAGGTCGACCAACTGGTCGCGGCGTCGACGGATCACGTCCCTGTTGAACCCCATCAGGAACCGGACCTCGTCCGGCGAGCGCCGCCAGTTCTCGGTGGAGAACGCGTACGCCGACAGGTAGGGGATGCCCATCTCGATGGCGCCCTCGATGGTGTCGAAGAGGCTGTGCTCCCCCGCCTCGTGGCCCTTGGTGCGGGGCAGCCCGCGGTCCTTGGCCCACCGGCCGTTGCCGTCCATCACGACCGCCACGTGCTTCGGCACCGCCTCGCTCGGCAGCGCCGGCGGCCGGGCACCGGACGGGTGCGGCGTCGGTGGCGTCGGCTCGCGCCGGCCGGGCCTCATCGATCGGATCACTCGGCTCTCTCCCTGCTCGTGCCGTCCGCACCGGCCTCGACGTCACCGCGTGGCCGGAGCATCGCAGCCCCACCGCCGCCCGGCGGCGGGACCGAGCCGGCGACCGAGGGACCCCGGTCGACCAGCGGCAGCGAGCGTAGCGCGCGTTCCAGATGCCACTGGAGGTGCGCCGCGACCAGGCCACTGCACTCCCGGCGTACACCGGCCTCGGTCGCGTCGGCGACCACCCAGTCACCGGTGGTCAACGCGGACATCAGGTCGATGGTCGCCGGCGCGGGGTGGGCCGCGCCGGGTGGCCGGCAGTCCGGGCAGACCGCGCCGCCGGCCGGCACGGAGAACGCACGGTGCCGCCCGGGGGTGCCGCAGACCGCGCAGGCGACAAGCGCCGGCGCCCAGCCCGCGAGGGCCATCCCGCGCAGCAGGTACGCGTCGAGCACCAGCGTCGTCGCGTGCTCGCCTCGGGACAGCGCCTTCAGCGCCCCCACGGTGAGCTGGAACAGCCGCAGCGACGGCTCCCGCTCGACAGGCGTCAGCCGCTCGGCCGTCTCGGCGATCGCGCTGGCCGCCGTGTAGCGGGGATAGTCCCCGAGGAACCGCTTGCCGTACAGCTCGATGCCCTCGACCTGGCTGACGGTGTGCAGCGAGCTGCCGAGGTTGCCCTTCGGGTCACCGGCGAGCTGGAGATCCACGTGACCGAACGGCTCCAGCCGGGCGCCGAACTTGCTCATGGTGCGCCGGACCCCCCGGGCGACCGCCCGCAGCCGGCCGTGCCGGCGGGTGAGCAGCGTGATGATCCGGTCGG
Source organism: Micromonospora sp. NPDC049275 (assembly GCF_043197115.1). Lineage (NCBI taxonomy): Bacteria > Bacillati > Actinomycetota > Actinomycetes > Micromonosporales > Micromonosporaceae > Micromonospora > Micromonospora sp. NPDC049275. The sequence goes on along the minus strand of NZ_JBICSN010000005.1, from coordinate 27,634 downwards.
ACTCGCCGAGCTTCTGCACACGCAGCACCACCGCGTCGTCGCGGTAGAGCTGTCGGCGGTACCCGGCCATCGGACCATTCTCCCTCGGGGTGTGAAATCAGGGTCGGCTCGGGGTGGATGCGCGGACGAACCCCGATGCGCACCGCTCGTCACCGGCCGTAGCGTGCTCGCCATGGCACTGCACCAGACCACCGCCGCCCGTCGTCGCCGCGCCGCCGCGCCCGTCGCGTTGGGGCTGACCACCGCCCTCATCCTGCTCGCCGGGTGCGACAACCTGTCCTTCCGCCGGCTCGACTACGACAACACCGAGGCGGTGAAGATCACCACCATCCGTGTGCAGGGGGGCTCCGGGGACGTGATCGTCCGCGGTACCGGCACGGCAGGCGAGGCACGGATCAAGCGGGTGGTGCGCTACCAGGGCGGCGAACCGAAGACCCGGTACGAGATCAAGGACAGCGAGCTGGTGCTGGACACCGACTGCGGCAACCGGTGCAGCGTCTCGTACGAGGTGACAGTTGGAGAGGGCGTGACCGTGCAGGGCGAGAGCGGCTCGGGTGACGTCGAGCTGACCAAGACCGGCGCGGTGAAGCTGCGGCTGGGCTCGGGCGACGTGCGGATCAGCGACGTCGCCGGGGCGATCGACGTGGAGACCGGCTCCGGCAACATCGAGGTGAGTGAGGCCCGTTCGGCAGTGCGACTGCGCGCCGGCTCCGGCGACATCACCGCTCGCCGGGTGGGCGGCACGACGGACGCGGAGGCCGGGTCCGGCAACGTCACGGTCGAGCTGGAGACGGCCGCCTCGGCACGTCTGCACGCCTCCAGTGGGGACGTCTCGTTGGTGGTGCCGGCCGGCAGCTACCGGGTCCGCTCCAGCACCGGCTCCGGCGACGCCCGGATCACCGTCGCCGACGACCCGGCCGCGTCCCTGGTGCTCGACGGCTCGGCCGGCAGCGGCGACGTGACGATCAGCCAGCGTTGATGTCGGTCAGCCAGCGGTGATCTCAACGGTCGCCGCCGCACCGGACACCCGCTGCGCCGGTACGGTCGCCGAGCCGGCGGGGATCAGCTCCGGGCGGCGACGGGCGGCGACGTCCTCGACCCAGCCGACGACAAGGGTGACCAGACCGACCAGCGCGAAGACCAGCAGCACCCGGACGGCCAGCCCCACCGGGTCCTGGCGCGACCACCCGACCACGTCGACGAGCGGAGTCAGCGCCACCACGAACGGCATGTGCCAGAGATAGATGGTGAGCGCCCGCCGGTTGACCACTGTCACCACCCGGTCGGCCAGCCGGCTGCGCTCCAGCCAGGCCACCCCGGCCGGCGCCCGACCCAGCACGACCAGGATGAACGCGGCCGACCACAGCGCGTTGCCGAGGTGGTTCTCGTTGAGGTCGTACCCGCGCGGGCCGGGATGCGTGACGATCCAGGCCCCGCCGGCGACAGCGAGGGCCAGCGACAGCGGGTACAGCACCCGACCGGCGAGTCGGCGCAGCATCCCGGCGTGGTGCGCGAAACCGAGCAACCACGCGCCGAAGTACAGCCCGAACTCGCGCACCACCGGCGGCGCCGGGTAGATCCCCACCTCGATCGTCACCAGCACCACGTACGGGGCGAGCAGGGTGGGCAGCGGCGCCCGCCGGAACAGCCAGAGCGCGACAGGCGAGGCGAGCACGAACCACAGGTAGTCGCGCAGGTACCAGATGGTGCTCAGTCCCACCGCACCCCAGTTGTTCGCCGGCGGATCGGCGATCGGGAACAGCCACAGCAGCACCCGGGGCGACAGCGACAGCCCGGTGAGCAGCATGGCCGGCACGAAGACTGCCGCCAGCACCCACAGCGACGGCAGCAGACGGCGCAACCGGCGGCCGACCGCCACCGGGCCGGAGCGGGCGAGCGAGGCGGCCATCAACGAGCCGGCCAGCGCGAACATCACCGACATGGCCGGGAAGACGAGCGTGAGGGTCGCCCACCCGGTGACGTGGTAGACGACCACCCGGACGATGGCCAGGAAACGGAGCAGATCGAGGTATCTGTTGCGCATCAGCCTGCATCTGGATCGGGGACGCGGGGGTGTTCTTTCCCCTACCCTCCGCGGCCCGCGCGCCAAACGACGCCGACCCCGGCCGATCGTGAAGCTGCCCACGCTCGGCCGACGATCGGACCGACCGGCGACCCGGCCCGGCCGGCGACGTTCAGAAGCCCAGCTTGCGCAACTGCCTCGGGTCGCGCTGCCAGTCCTTTGCGACCCGTACGTGCAGGTCGAGATAGACCCGGCTGCCCAACAGCTCCTCGATCTGCCGGCGGGCGTTCGTTCCGACCTCCTTGAGCCGGCTCGCCTTGTGACCGAGAACGATGGCCTTCTGGCTGGGCCGCTCCACGTACAGGTCGGCGTAGATCTTGATGACCTGACCCTCGGGGATCATCTCCTCCACCACCACGGCGATGGAGTGCGGCAGCTCGTCGCGGACGCCCTCCAGGGCCGCCTCCCGGATCAGCTCCGCGACCATCACCTGCTCCGGGTCGTCGGTGAGCATGTCGTCCGGGTAGAGCTGCGGCGACGGCGGCAGGTACTTGGTCATCACGTCGACGAGCGTGTCCACCTGGTGCCCGGAGACCGCGCTCACCGGCACGATCTCGGCGAACTCCCCCAGCTGGCTCACCGCGAGCAGCTGCTCGGCCAGCCGGCGCTTGTCCACCAGGTCGGTCTTGGTGACCACCGCCAGCACTGTCGCCTTCAGCTCGGCCAGCTCGCCGGTGATGAACCGGTCGCCGCGCCCCACCGGCTCGTCCGCCGGGATGCACAGGCCGATCACGTCGACCTCGGTCCAGGTGGAGCGGACCAGGTCGTTGAGGCGCTCACCGAGCAGCGTACGGGGGCGGTGCAGACCCGGCGTGTCCACCAGGACCAGCTGCGACTCCGGACGGTGCAGCACCGCCCGGATGACGTGCCGGGTGGTCTGCGGCTTGTTCGAGGTGATCGCGATCTTGGTGCCGACGATGGCGTTGGTGAGCGTGGACTTGCCGGCGTTGGGACGGCCCACGAAACAGCCGAACCCGGCCCGGTACGGACGCGGCTCCGGATCCCGGACGGGGCTCACTGGGTCACCGTGCCGAGCACGGTGCCGTCCGGCGCGGCCAGGTGGATCGGCGCGTCCACGGCGAGGTCGCGTACGGCGGCGTGCCCGGCGCCGTCCAGCGTCGACGCCTCGGTCACCACCGCCGCCGCCTCCAGCCGGCCCGCCCCGGCGGCCACGGCCGAGGCCACCGCCAACTGCAGAGCCGTGAGGGTCAGCGAGGGCAGCGCGACGCTGGCCGCCGCGTACGTCCGGCCGTCCGAGTCCCGAACCGCGGCGCCCTCCACGGCACCGACCCGCCCGCGGGCGCCCCGGGCCAGGACGACGAGCTTGCCGTCCTCGGCGCTCAGCGGTGCCGGCGCGGTGGGGGTGGGTTGGGCGGCGGGCGCGGCGGGTGTCTCAGGCATCGGCGGCTTGCCTCTCCTCGTCTCGATAATGATCCGGGTCGTCCCCGGGGCCGGCATGGTCGCCGCGCCCGGTGCTGTCCTGCTCGTCGCCCGACTCCACCCTGCTGACCAGGACGGTGTCTATCCGGTTGCGCCGGCCCGTGGTGCCCTCGGCGACCAGCCGGAGGCCGGCCACCTCGGCCTGCGCTCCGGGGATCGGCACCCGCCCCAGCGACTGGGCGAGCAGGCCACCGACCGTCTCCACCTCGTCGGTGGGCAGGTCGGCGCCGAACATCTCGCCCAGGTTCTCCACCGGCAGGCGGGCGGTCACCCGCACCGAGGAGTCCGCGAGGCGTTCGACAGGCGGGCGTTCGACATCGTACTCGTCGGTGATCTCACCGACGATCTCCTCCAGGATGTCCTCGATGGTGACCAGACCGCCGGTGCCGCCGTACTCGTCGACCACGATGACCAGGTGGTTGCGGGCCGCCTGCATCTCCGACAGCAGATCGTCGACCGGCTTGGACTCCGGCACGAAGGTGGCCGGCCGCATCAGCTCCGCCACCGGCAACTGCTCGGCGTCCGGGTCGCCGCCCCTCGACCGGCGGATCAGGTCCTTCAGGTAGAGCACACCGAGCACGTCGTCGACGCTCTCCCCGATCACCGGGATGCGCGAGAAACCCGACCGCAGGAAGAGCACCAACGCCTGCGCGAGGGTCTTGCCCTCCTCGATCCACACCATCTCGGTACGCGGGACCATCACCTCACGGGCGATGGTGTCGCCGAGCGCGAAGACCGAGTGGATCATCTGACGCTCGCCGTGCTCCACGACGCCGCGCTGCTCGGCCAGGTCCACCAGCTCGCGCAGCTCCACCTGACTGGCGAACGGCCCCTCCCGGAAGCCGCGCCCCGGGGTGACCGCGTTGCCGATCAGGATGAGCAGCGACGCGAGGGGGTTGAGCGCGCGGCCCAGCCAGCGGACCAGCGGCGCGACCGCCCGGCCCACCGCGTACGCGTGCTGCCGGCCGATGGTGCGCGGCGCGACACCTACCACCACGAAGCTGACCACTGTCATCGCGCCGGCGGTGACGAGCGCGGCACGCCAGCCGGCGCCGAAGCTGTCCACCGCGACCAACGCCACGAGCGTGGTGGCGGTCAGCTCGGCGAGCAGCCGCAGCAACAGCAGCAGATTGAGGTGCCGGACGACGTCCGAGGCCACGACCTGGAGGGTCCGGGCGCCGCGTACGCCGTCACGGGCCAGCTCGGCGGCCCGGGCCGGCGAGACCGCAGCGAGCGCCGCCTCGGTCATGGCGATCACACCGGCCAGCACCACCAGGCCCGCCGCGAAGACGATCAGTTGCAGGTCGGGAAGGCCGGCCGTGGGGCCGACCGCGAGTAACGGAGGAGTGGACATCACTGGGTGCGGGTCGACCGCCAGCTCGCCAGCAGTCGAGCCTGCAGAGCGAACATCTCGCGCTCCTCCTCCGGCTCGGCGTGGTCGTAGCCGAGCAGGTGCAGCACCCCGTGCACGGTGAGCAGGTGCAGCTCGTCGGCCGAGACGTGCCCCGCGGTCGCCGCCTGCTTGGCAGCGACCTCGGGGCAGAGCACGATGTCACCGAGCAGGGCGGGCTCGCCGCCGGCGGGGGCGCTCTCGCCCGGGCCGTGGTCGACGCTTCCCTCGTCCATCGGGAAGGCGAGCACGTCGGTCGGGCCGTCCCCGCCCATCCAGCGGTGGTTCAGCTCGGTCATGTAGTCGATGTCGACGAGCAGCACGGACAGCTCGGCGAGGGGGTTGACCCCCATCTCGTCGAGGGCGTGCCGGGCGACGGCGAGCACGGCATCGGTGTCGACCTCGACACCGGACTCGTTGGCGATCTCGATGGACAACTGCTTTCCTCTGCTTTAGCGGCGGCGGCCGGCCCGGCCGCCCTGGGCGGGTCGCCCGGGCACGGCATGGACGCCCTGCGCCTGCTGGTTCTCCCGCTCGGCGTCCCAGCGGGCGTACGCGTCGACGATCTCCCCGACCAGCCGGTGGCGGACCACGTCGGAGCTGGACAACTGGGAGAAGTGCACGTCGTCGACGTTCTCCAGGATCTCCCGGACCACCCGCAGGCCGCTGCTCGTCCCGCCGGGAAGGTCCACCTGGGTGATGTCACCCGTCACGACGATCTTGGAATTGAAGCCGAGCCGGGTGAGGAACATCTTCATCTGCTCGGGCGTCGTGTTCTGCGCCTCGTCCAGGATGATGAACGCGTCGTTCAGGGTGCGACCCCGCATGTACGCCAGTGGCGCGACCTCGATCGTCCCGGCGGCCATCAGCTTCGGGATGGACTCCGGGTCGAGCATGTCGTGCAGCGCGTCGTAGAGCGGGCGCAGGTACGGGTCGATCTTCTCGTTGAGGGTGCCGGGCAGGAAGCCCAGCCGCTCCCCCGCCTCGACCGCCGGCCGGGTCAGGATGATGCGGTTGACCTGCTTGGCCTGCAACGCCTGGACGGCCTTCGCCATCGCCAGGTAGGTCTTGCCGGTGCCGGCCGGGCCGATGCCGAAGACGATGGTGTGTGAGTCGATCGCGTCGACGTACCGCTTCTGCCCGAGTGTCTTGGGGCGGATGGTGCGTCCGCGACGGGAGAGGATGTCGAGGGTCAGGACCTCGGCGGGCCGCTCGGCGCTGCCCTGCTCGAGCATGCCGACGGTACGCCGGACGGCGTCACTGGTCAGGGTCTCGCCTTTCTCGATGAGTTCGAGCAGCTCACTGAAGACCCGCTCGGCGAGGGCGTTGTCGGCGGGGGCGCCGGTGATCGTGATCTCGTTGCCCCGGACGTGCACGTCACTGGCGACCGAGCGTTCGACGAGTCGCAGGATCTCGTCGCCCGCGCCGAGCAGATTGACCATGATCTTGGGGTCGGGCACGGTGATCCTGGTCTGCACCCGGGGCGGGCCGGGAGGTGGGGTGCCGGTCATAGGTCGGGCCGAAGGGCCCTGCGCACCTGCTCTCGATCTCGGCGCCGGCCCTGCTGGCACGGCGTGCGGACGTTACACCCATCGTATCGGGTCAACGCGGGCCGCATCGCGCCCATTTCCGCTGGCCGCGATCAACTCCCGGCCCGGAAGTCGTACCTGTCGAAGGTCTCCTGGTGACGGGTGAACCGATAGGTCGCCCAGTGCATCCGGACCACCGTCCGAGACTCGTCCCGGGTCAACCGCAGCAGCTCGCCGACCTCCCGGCCGGAGACCGTCCGGAACACGTCCGGGCGGTCCGGCAGCGGCGCGAAGACCGCCGGCGGGCGACCCGCCGGGTCCCCGACCCCGCGCGCCCGAAGGGTGCCGTCGTGCCAGGAGAAGACATATTCGGAACCCTCCCCCCACCAGCGGCCGAGCATCCCCCGCAGGGCCGCCGGAGCGGGCGCGCCGGGCGCCCACGGCTCGATGTCCGCGGGGTCGTGTTCGACCGCCTCGGTGAGCAGCCGGTGCGGCAGCTCGAACAGCTCGGCCGCCGTACCGGACGAGCCGAGCACCGCGGCGCCCATCGCGCCGGCCGTCCCGTCGCCGCCCCGACGGCCGTACACGCCGGCCAGGAAGCCGGGCATCGCGCCGTCGTGCCCCACGTGCACCACCCGTTCGCCCTGCGGGACGAGGATCAGGCCGAGCCCGAAGCCGGCGCCCCAGAGCGTCTCGTCCGTGGTGGTCAGCGGCCAGCGCATCTCGTCCAGGGTGCCCGGGGCGAGGACCGCGCCGGCCGGGTCGAGAGCCGCCGGGTCGGCGAGGAACGCCGCCCAGCGGGCCATGTCGGTGGCGGTGCTCCAGAGCTGGGCGGCCGGGCCGACCGCGCCGAAGTCGGTGGGCGGCTCCGGGTGCGCCTCGTCGGAGTACGCGTCGACCAGGTAGCCGGTGGCCGCCGAGGGCCGGGGCGTCACAGTGGTGTCGGTAAGCCCCAGAGGCGTCAGCACCCGCTCGGCGAGCACCTCCGCCCAGCTCCCGCCGCGCAGCCGGCCGACCAGCAGGCCGAGCACTGCCAGGCCCAGGTTGGAGTAGTGGAAACGCCGGCCCGACGGCAGCACCCGCTCGGCACGGTCCAGCTCGCCCACCAACCGCTCGCTGTCCGGTGCGCGCAGGGTGTCCCAGACGTCACCGTACGGCTCGCGTTGCAGTCCACCGGTGTGCGACAGCAGCCGGCGCACGGTCAGCTCGCCGTGCGCGGGTAGGTCCAGGTGCCGGCCCACCGGGTCGTCCAGGTCCAGCAACCCGTCGTCGCGGCACTGCAGGGTGAGTACCGCCGTGAAGGTCTTGGTGACCGAGCCGATCCGGAACTGGGTGCCCGGCCCCAACGGGCTGTCGGTGCCGCTGCCACCGACGGTGCAGGTCCACAGCGGCCGGTCGGCACGATGCAGCGCCGCCGACACCCCCGGCACGCGCGCGTCGGCCTGCACCCGGCGGACCAGCCGACCCAACCGGTCGTACGCGTCCGTACCGGTCGTCACGCCAGGTCCCGGGCGAGCATCGGGCCGAGCGGCGCGCCACCGAGCAGGTGCGCGTGGGCGTGGAACACCTCCTGCCCGCCGTACGCCCCGGTGTTGAACATCAGCCGGAACCCGTCGCCGAGCAGCCCCTCGTCCTCGGCCACGGCGGCGGCCGTGGCGAGCACCGCACCGGCCAGCGCCGGGTCGCCCTCGGCGAGCGTGGCGACGTCGGCGTAGTGCTCCTTCGGAATGACCAGGACGTGCACCGGGGCCTTCGGGTCGATGTCGCGGAAGGCGAGCGTGGTGGCGGTCTCCCGGACCACGGTGGCCGGGATCTCCCCGGCGACGATGCGGCAGAACAGGCAGTCGGATCCCATCGGGGCAGTGTAGGTAAGCGCGACCGGCTCGGGCAGGATGGCCCGCATGACGGATCGGGCGGTACTGGTGACCGGTTCCTCGCGCGGCATCGGCCGCGCCGTGGTGGAGGCGTTCGCGGCCGGCGGCGACCGGGTGGCCATCCACCACCGCGACTCCGCCGACGCGGCCGAGGAGCTACGGGCGCGGCTGCCCGGTTCGGGGCACGTGGTGGTCCGCGCCGACCTCACCGATCCGGACGCCGTCCGGGCCATGGTCGACCGGGCCGCCGAACTGCTCGGCGGGTTGGACGTGCTTGTCAACAACGCCGGGGTGTACGGCGACCGGGACGACCCGCACCCGGTGTTCGGCACCTCGTACGAGCAGTGGCAGCGGCGCTGGCGTCAGGCGGTGGAGACCAACCTGACCGGGGCCGGCAACGTCATCTGGTGCGCCGCCCAGCACCTGCGCGAGCGTGGCGGCCGGATCGTCAACGTGTCGTCGCGGGGCGCGTTCCGGGGTGAGCCGGACCAGCCGGCGTACGGGGCCAGCAAGGCGGGGCTGAACGCGCTGGGCCAGTCCCTCGCCGTGGCGCTCGCGCCGTACGGCATCACGGTGGCCACCGTCGCGCCGGGCTTCGTGGCTACCGACATGACGACCGAGCACCTGAGCGGCGAGCGCGGCGCGGCCATCCGGGCGCAGAGCCCGTTCGACCGGGTGGCCCGGCCGGAGGAGATCGCGGCGGCCGTGCACTGGTTGGCGTCGCCGCAGGCGGAGTGGGCCTCCGGCACCATCGTCGACCTCAACGGCGCCTCCTACCTGCGCAGCTGACCGACCGCTCCGACAGGATCGACTACCAGCGGCCGAGGCGGGTGGCGAGCACGGCGAGCGCCGCCACGCCGGCCGTCGAGGTACGCAGCACGGCCGGCCCGAGTCGCACCGGCCGGCCTCCGGCCTCCTGGAACGCGGTCAACTCGGCCGGGGCGATGCCGCCCTCCGGGCCGACGACCAGGACGATCTCACCGGTGGACGGCAGCTCGGCGACGGTCAGCCGCTCCTCGGCCTCCTCGTGCAGGACGAACGCGGCGGCGGCGCCGGCGATGCGGCGGGCGACAGTGGCGGTGGACTCGTCCGGCGCACCGGCCACCACCGGCAGCCAGGGCCGGCGGGCCTGTTTGGCGGCCTCCCGGGCGGTGGCGACCCACTTCTCCCGGGCCCGTACGCCCCGGTCGCCGCGCCACTGGGCCACCGAGCGCGACGCCGCCCAGGGCACGATCTCGTCCACCCCGACCTCGGTCATCGCCTGCACGGCCAGCTCACCCCGATCACCCTTGGCGATGCCCTGCACGGCGACGATCCGGGGTACGGGCGCGTCCGCGTACCCCCGGGAGGTGACGGTGACGTCCAGGCTGCCCTTGCCGACGGCGGTGACCACGGCGGCGGCCGTGCCGCCCCGCCCGTCGGCGAGCAGCAGCTCCTCGCCGACGCGCAGCCGCTGCACGGTGGCGGCGTGGTGCCCCTCGGGGCCGTCGAGGGTCAGCGTGTCGCCGGTGGGCAGCGCGTCGACCAGGAAGAGCGGCGCGGACACGTCAGGCGTGGCCGTTGAACGCGTCGCGCATCCGGGAGAAGAAGCCGCCCTGCTTGGTCAGCTCGGCGACCTCCTCACCACGGGTCTTGGCGAAGTCGCGCAGCATCTTCTCCTGGTCGGGGTCGAGCTTGGTGGGCGTCCGGACGTCGAGGTGCACGTAGAGGTCGCCTCGGCCGGTGCCGCGCAGGTGCGGCACACCGCGGGCGCGCAGGCGCAGCGTGCTGGCCGGCTGGGTGCCGGCCTTGACGTCGACGGTCTCCTCGCTGTCCAGCGTCTTGATGGTGAGTCGGGTGCCCAGCGCGGCGGCAGTCATCGGCACGGTGACGCGGCAGTGCAGGTCGTCGCCCTTGCGGGAGTAGACGTCGTGCGGCCGCTCGTGGATCTCCACGTAGAGGTCGCCGGCGGTGCCGCCGCCCGGACCGACCTCGCCCTGCTGGGCCAGCCGGATCCGCATGCCGTCCTCGACACCGGCCGGGATCTTGACGGTGAGCGAGCGGCGGGTACGCACCCGGCCGTCGCCCGCGCAGGTGGGGCAGGGGTGCGGGATGGTGGTGCCGTAGCCCTGGCAGACGGTGCACGGCCGGGCGGAGACCACCTGACCGAGGAAGGTGCGCTGCACCGACTGCACCTCGCCCCGCCCGCCGCAAGCCTCACAGGTGGCGAGGTGCGTGCCGGCGGCCGTGCCGGCGCCGGAGCAGGTGGTGCAGAGCACCGCGGTGTCGACGGTGATCGGCGCCTCGACGCCGAACGCGGTCTCGTGCAGGTCGAGTTCGAGTCGCAGGATCGCGTCGGCGCCCGGGCGGGTACGCGGACGCGGCCCACGAGCACCGCCCGCCGCGCCGCCGAAGAACGCGTCCATGATGTCCTGGAAACCGACGAACGGGCCGGCTCCGCCCGGTCCACCCGGACCGCCCGCGCCGCCGCCTCCCGGGGCGAGCGGGTCGCCACCCAGGTCGACGATCTGCCGCTTCCGGTCGTCCGAGAGAACCTCGTACGCGGCGTTGATGTCCTTGAACTTCTCCTGGGCCTCCGGGTCCGGATTGACATCCGGGTGGAACTGGCGTGCCAGCTTGCGGTAGGCGCGCTTGATCTCGTCATCGGAGGCTTCCCGGCTGACACCGAGGATGCCGTAGTAGTCCCTGGCCACTGCGTTCCGTGTCCTCATGTTCGTCTCGCGTTACGCCGACCGGCGGCCGCAGCCGGCCGTCGGCCCTGACTGGTCAGTTCTGGGCCAGCAGCTCGCCCACGTAGCGTGCCACGGCGCGCACCGTGGCGATATTGCCGGGGTAGTCCATGCGGGTGGGCCCCAACACGCCGAGGCCGCCCACGATGGTGGCCCCCGGGCCGTACCCGGTGCTGACCACCGAGGCGGCGCGCAGGTTGTCGAACTCGTTCTCGTCGCCGATCAGCACCCGGGTCGTGCTGGGCTCGGTCTCGCCGATGAGCTTGAGCAGCACGACCTCCTCCTCCAGAGCCTCCAGGATGGGCCGCAGCGAGCCCTGGAAGTCGAGCAGGCCACCCCGGGTGAGGTTGGCGGTGCCGGCCAGGGCGATGCGCTCCTCGTGCCGTTCGACGAGCGTCTCCAGCAGGACCGTGGCGAGGGTGGTCATCGTCGGACGCAGCTTGGGTGGCACCTCGTCGACAAGCGCCTGCACCAGCGGCGGAGTGTCGGACAGTCGGGCGCCGGCGAGCTTCTCGTTGATCAGTCGGCGCAGGTCGGTGACGTCGTCGGCGGGCACCGGCCCGGGCAGCTCCACCAGCCGCTGCTCGACCCGCCCGGTGTCGGCGATCATGACGAGCATCAGCCGGGTGGTGGAGATCGGCACCAGCTCCAGGTGCCGCACCGAGGAGCGGGCCAGCGACGGGTACTGCACGACTGCCACCTGCCGGGTGAGCTGGGCGAGCAGGCGTACGGTGCGGTGCACCACGTCGTCGAGGTCGACCGCGCCGACGAGGAAGCGCTCGATGGCCCGGCGTTCGGCGGGGCTGAGCGGCTTGACCCGGGACAACCGGTCGACGAAGAGCCGGTAGCCACGGTCGGTGGGCACCCGGCCGGCACTCGTGTGCGGCTGCCGGATGTAGCCCTCCTCCTCCAGCACGGCCATGTCGTTGCGGACCGTCGCCGGGGAGACACCGAGTTGGTGCCGCTCGACAAGCGCCTTGCTGCCGACCGGCTCCTGGGTGGAGACGTAGTCCTCGACGATGGCGCGGAGCACGGCGAGCTTGCGGTCGTCCAGACCCATCCTCCGCACCTCCTGTCGCACGTCGGCCGACGGCCCCCCGGGGCCGACGGCCGCCCTGGCACTCGACTGTAACGAGTGCCAGTCTACGTCGGCGCCCCCGCCGACGCGATGATCAACGACAGGCCGCAGCTGCGGCCCGCGCCACCCCGTCCGGCCGATCGGCCCGCGTGGCCGGCCGATGTCGCTCTGGTGCGGCCTTGCCGCGGGCACCTACCGTGACAGTCATGACTGAACCACCTCGCCCTCCCGGCGCGGGAGACCCCGGCAGTTACCCGCCGGAGCCGACTCCCCCGGGCTCGTCCTCCGCGGCCGAGCCGCCCACCGCACCACTGTCCGGGGCACCCGGCCCGGGCGGCTATCCCCCGGCCGGTGGCTATCCGCCGCCCACCGGTGACCAACCGCCGTCGGGCGGCTACCCTCCGCCGGAGGGCTATCCCCCGGGCGGCCCGGGTGGCGGCTATCCGACCGGCGGCGCCTTCGGCGGCCCCGGCGGCGGCTACGCCAACAACGAGGACAAGACCTGGGCGCTTGTCGCGCACTTCGGCGGCGCGGCCGGGATGATCATCAGTGCGGGCGTGCTCGGCTGGATCGCTCCGCTGGTGGCACTGCTGGCCCGGGGCAACCAGTCCCCGACGGTTCGGTCGCACGCCGTCGCCGCGCTGAACTTCCAGGTCATCTGGTCGATCGTCGGCCTGGTCGGCTGGGCGCTGTCGTGCATCCTGATCGGCTTCCTCGGCGTCGGGGCGGCCGTCATCCTCGGTGCCGTGTGCGGCATCCTCGCCGGCATCAAGGCCAACGAGGGCAGCCTCTACCGCTACCCGCTCTCGGCCAACCTCGTCAAGTGATCCGGGCCGGCCGCTCCCCCGGCCGGTCCGGCACACCGCCCGCTCCGGCCGTAGCGGCGCGCGGGGTCAGGGCAGCAGGTCGCGGACGACCGCGTCGGCGAGCAGCCGGCCGCGCAGGGTGAGCACCGCCCGACCGGCGGCGTAGTCCCCGGGGGCGAGCAGGCCGTCGGCGAGTGCCCGCTCGGCGCCGGCCCGGCCGGCCGCGTCGAGCACCGCCAGCGGCAGCCCGCTGGCGAGCCGCAGCCGCAGCATCACGTCCTCCATGTGCGCCTCGTCGACGGTGAGCACCTCGCGGGCCAGGCCGGGTGACGCCCCGGAGGCCAGCCGCTGGGCGTACGTCGTGGGGTGCTTCACGTTCCACCAGCGCACCCCGCCGACGTGGCTGTGCGCCCCCGGGCCGAGCCCCCACCAGTCCGCGCCGGTCCAGTAGAGCAGGTTGTGTCGGCACCGGGCCGCGTCGGTGCGCGCCCAGTTGGACACCTCGTACCAGGACAGGCCGGCCGCGTCGAGGGCGGCCTCCGCGGCCAGGTAGCGGTCCGCGGCGACGTCGTCACTGGGGTACGCCAGCTCGCCGCGCCGCATCCGGGCGGCGAGCCGGGTCCCGTCCTCGACGATCAGGGCGTACGCGCTGACGTGGTCCACCCCGGCGGCGACGACCTGCTCCAGCGTGGCGGCGAAGTCCTCGGCCCGCTCCCCCGGCGTGCCGTAGATCAGGTCCAGGTTGACGTGCTCGAACCCGGCGTCGCGTGCCTCCAGGGCGGCGGCGGTGGCCCGACCGGCGCTGTGTTTGCGGTCCAGGATCGCCAGCACCCCCGGGGAGGCGGACTGCATGCCCAGCGAGATCCGGGTGTAGCCGGCGGACCGCAGCAGCTTCAACGACTCCGGGGTGACCGACTCCGGGTTGGCCTCGGTGGTCACCTCGACGTCGGCGGCCAGCCCCCAGGTGCGGTCGATGCCGTCGAGGATGCGGGCCAGATCGTCGGCGGGGAGCAGGGTGGGGGTGCCGCCGCCGACGAAGACCGTGTCGACCCGGGGCGGTGGGTTGTCGCCCAGCACCCGGGCGGCGAGCGCCAACTCGGCCAGCACGGTGTCGGCGTACGCCTCGCGGCTGGCGCCCCCACCCAGCTCGGCGGCCGTGTACGTGTTGAAGTCGCAGTAGCCGCAGCGGCTGGCGCAGAACGGCACGTGGACGTACACGCCGAAGCCGCGCGCGCCGACCGCCGAGGTGGCGGTGGCGGGCAGCGAACCGTCGACGGGGACGGTCTCACCATCTGGAAGGACGCCGGGCATGGCCACTAGTGTGCCCGGCATGACCTCTCCCGACGTCCTCGTGCGGGTCGCCACGGCCCGTGGGGTGACCACCCTCACCCTGGACAGCCCGCACAACCGCAACGCGCTCTCCACAGCCCTGATGACCCAGTTGCTGGCCGGGCTGGCCGACGCGGTGGCCGACGACGCGGTCCGGGTGATCGTGCTCGACCACACCGGCCCGGTCTTCTGCTCGGGCGCGGACCTGAAGGAGACCGCTGCGGCGTACGCCAGCGGAACGGTGCCGGCCGGGATGCTGGGCGACGTCCTCGCGGCGCTCTGGGAGTGCCCGAAGCCGGTGCTCGCGCGGGTCGCCGGCCCGGCGCGGGCCGGCGGGCTGGGCCTGATCGCGGCCGCCGACCTGGCGGTCTGCGCCGACGAGGCGACGTTCGCGTTCACCGAGGTACGGATCGGGGTGATCCCGGCGGTGATCTCGGCGACCGTGCTGCCCCGCCTGCACCCGCGTGCCGCCGCCGAGCTGTATCTGACCGGCGACACCTTCGACGGCCGACGGGCCGCCGAGATCGGCCTGGTCACCGCGAGCGTGCCGGCGGACGGGCTGGACGACGCGGTGCGCCGCTACTGCGACTCGCTGGTGCGCGGCGCGCCCGGCGCGCTGGCCGGCGCGAAGGAGCTGCTTCGCCGGCCGGGCGCCGCCGAGTTGCGAGGTGACCTGGCCCGGCTGTCCGCCCTCTCCACCGGCTACTTCCTCTCCGACGAGGGGCGCGAGGGGGTCACCGCGTTCCGGGAGAAGCGATTGGCTCGATGGGTGGCCGCTCTGGACGCGGATCACGGTGATCAGGCCGGGTAGGAACGGAGCCGTCGGGGCGCCGTCGGTGGTCGGCGGCGCCCGGTGTCCGACCGTGTCACCAGGCGGTCGCGCCGCCGTCGACGGGGTAGTTCGCCCCGGTGATGTACGACGCCCGGTCGGACGCGAGGAAGACCACCAGCTCGGCGACCTCCTCCGGGCGGGCGAAGCGCTTGAGGAGCGTCTTGGCCGTGATGGCGTCCCGGGCCGCCTGGTTGTCGCCGAGGTCCCGTTCACTCGCCGGGGTGAGGATCGGGCCGGGGCTGACGGCCACCGCGCGGATGCCGTGGGGCGCGCCTTCGAGCGCGAGCTGCCGCGTCAGACCGATGACACCGGCGTTCGCCGCGGTGTGGCCCACCATCGGGGGCACCTGGCCCGCGATCATGCCGGCCATCGAGGCGGCGTTGATGATGACGCCGCCACCGCGCCGGACCAGGTGCGGCCAGGCGAACTTCGACACGAAGTACGGAATGTCGAGTTCCCCGGTGATGGTGTAGCGCCAGTCCTCGACCGAGAAGTCAGGCATCGGGCCGAAGCGCAGCGCGGCCGCGTTGTTGTAGACCACGTCGAGCCCGCCGTAGACGGTCGCGGCGTCCTCGACGAGCTTCCGGGCCTGTTCCGGGTCGGTCAGGTCGACGGGCGCGATGCTCGTCATCTCCCCGCCGGCCGCCCGGACGAGGTCGACCGTCTCGTTGTTGCCGTCGATCTGGATGTCGGCTCCGACGACCTTCGCGCCCTCGCGGGCGAAGGTGAGCGCCGCGACGCGGCCCAGACCGCCGCCGGTGCCGGTGATGAGTACGACCTTGCCGTCCAGCATGCCCATCGAACTCCTCCTTGCCTGGTCAGGGCCCGTTTCCGGCCCTGCGATTGACGTGTCAATCAGTCAAGTCCCGGACCGGTCGATCGCTTCCCGGTGCCAGGGGTCCGTGACCTGGGAGACAGGCCGCGGTCCGACCGACGCGGCAGGTGAGTTCGCCGCCGGAGCGGGAACGTCCCGATCGGTACGCGCCGGCAGCGCGAACCCCGAACCGCTCGGACGACCCGGACGACGCCAACGGGGACGTACGCTTGTCGAACTGTCGTTCAGGGGGTGTGGGTGCGAACTCGGGCAGCCGTGGCGGGTGGAGTGGTGCTCATCCTCGTCGCCGTGATCGCGATCTGGCTCGTCGTCCGGCAGGTAGGGAATGAACTGCGCCTGCCGCTGGCGGGTCGCACCTGCACGGTGCAGGCCGACGGCCGGGTCGCGCTGGACGTCGAGCAGATGGCCAACGCGGCGACCATCGCGGCGATCGGCGCCCAGCGCGGGATGCCGGAGCGGGCCGTGGTGATCGCGCTTGCCACCGCGTACCAGGAGTCGGGGCTGCGCAACCTCCCCGACGGCGACCGGGACTCGGTCGGCCTGTTCCAGCAGCGCCCGAGTCAGGGCTGGGGCACGTCCGCGCAGATCCGCGACCCCCGCTACGCGGCGAACCGGTTCTACAAGGCGCTCAAGAAGGTGCGCGGCTGGGAGAAGATGCGGGTCACCGACGCCGCCCAGCGGGTGCAGCGCTCGGCGTTCCCCGAGGCGTACCAGAAGTGGGCCGACGACTCCGAGGTGCTCACCAAGGCCCTGCTCGGCGACGTCACCGGCGCGGTGGCGTGCACGGTGGGGCGTACCCCGGTGATGCACGGCGCGGCGGCGGCCGCCCAGCTGACCCGCAACCTGGTGCTGGACTGGGGTGTGTCGAGCGCCGACCCGGCCAGCCAGACCGGGCTGGCGGTGGCGGCGGACGACAAGCGCGACGGTTGGCGGTACGCGCACTGGCTGGTCTCGCACGCCCAGGACCACGGGGTGAAGCGGGTCCGCTTCGGCGACCTGGAGTGGACCGCCCGCAGCGGCACCTGGGGCCGGGTCACCGGCGAGCGAGGCCCTGCGGGTCAGGTGGTGGCCGAGGTCTTCGCCGAGGGCTGAGCGACCCGGATCTCTTAACCGGCAGTCACCGCACAATCGGTCACCGCACCGCAGAACACCCAATTTACCCCAGAGATGTCACTGTGTGCAGTAGTACCGCTGCACGCGGTCTGGCCGGGGCCCGCCCGCGCCGCACGCCCTCCCCGACGCCTGGACAGTCGCGTTACGATCGGCGGCCTGTGCCAGAAATGGTTTCACCTCATGGGGAGGGGTACGACGCGGTGTTCGATTACGGCGACCGGACCGGCTACGAACCGATCAGCGACACTGACCGCAAGGAGTTTCACGAGCAGGGTTTCCTCCTGCTGCGCAACGTCCTGACGGAGGACCACCGGGCGGCGCTGGAGGCGGCGGTCGACCGCGTCTACGCGGAGGAGCAGGCCAAGGGCAACACCAAGAAGGACGGCACGCTGCACCTGCTGGGCTTCCTGGAGCGCGACGAACTCTTCGGCGAGCTGCTCACCCACCCGATCGCCTTCCCGTACATGTGGGGGCTGGCCGGCTGGAACATCTACACCCACCACAACCACCTGGACGTCACCCCGCCGGCTCTCGAGCCGGAGAAGCCGTACTGGGGCTGGCACCAGGACGGGTACCGCCAGAACTCCGACCCGGAGACGATGGACCCGAACCTGCCCCGGCCGATGTTCTCGCTCAAGGTCGCGTACGTGCTCTCCGACCTGTCGGAGACCGGCCGTGGCGCCACCAAGGTCATCCCGGGCAGCCACCTGAAGAACTCGCTGCCCCGGCCGGCGGACCTCACCGTGCAGAACCCCGACCCGGAGGGCACGGTGGAGATCACCGCGAACCCGGGCGACGCGTTCATCTTCGACCGTCGGCAGTGGCACTCCCGCTCGACGAACCTGTCGACGATCACCCGCAAGATGCTCTTCGTCGGCTACACCTACCGGTGGATCCGCCCGCTCGACGAGCTGCACCCGGACCTGGACGGCGAGTGGTACCGCAACCGCACGCCCGTGCAGCGCCAGCTGATCGGTGAGGGCACCCACACCGCCAACTACTGGGGCATCAACTGGGACGGGTACGTCGACGACGAGATCCCGCTGCGCAAGGAGCTCAAGGAGCGCGGTCTGCTGGACCGCAGCGTTCCCTGGCTGCGCTGATCACCCGCGGCTGAGAACGGCTCCCTGCCAACGACGGCAGGGGGCCGTTCTCGTATCCGCTTCCGGGCCACCCGGCGCCGCACGGTCGGTAGCGTGACGGTAGGCAGGCCCGGGGCGCATCGCCCGCCCGGGGCGCGGGGTGGCACCGGAGGCAGCCGCGATGACGTCCGCTCCGCTCCCCCGGATCCTCCGCCGACGCGGCGAGCCGGAATATCCGACCTTCCTGGAATTCTTCTTCGACCTGGTCTACATCTTCCTGCTCTCCCGGCTCGCTGCCAGCCTGGGCGAGGACCTCACCGTCCGGAGTGCGGCACAGACCGCCGTCCTGCTGCTGGCCGCCTGGTGGGTCTGGGTGCTCACCGCATGGCTCACCGACCTGTTCGACCCCCGACTGCCGATCATCCAGGCGACCGTCCTGCTTGTCATGCTCGGCACCCTGCTGATGGCGATCGCGACACCGTACGCCTTCGGCCGGTACGGGTGGCTCTTCGTCGCCGCGTACTTCGGCATCCACCTGGTCCGTGACGCCGTCCTGATCCCGGGCACCCGGGTGAACCGTCCGATCCAGGCCCGCAGCGTTCGGGTCTTCTTCTGGTTCGGCATCACCGCGACGCCCTGGGTGGCCGGGGTGTTCGTGGACGACACGGCCCGTCTGGTGCTCTGGTCGCTCGCGGTGGCGGTCGACCTCGGCTCGGCACGGATCGGCTGGCCGACGCCGGGATTGGGGCGGACCGAGCTCGCCAGCCAGATCTTCACCGGGGTGCACCTCTCCGAGCGGCACCGGGCGATCTTCATCGTCGCGCTCGGCGAGTTGATCCTCAGCACCGGCACGAGGTTGGCCGGCAGCGGGTTCACGGCCGGGCAGGTGACCGCCAGCGCGGTCGCGTTCGCCAGCGCGGTCCTGCTGTTCCAGCTCTACTTCCAGCGCGTCCAGCGGATCCTGGCCCCACCGAGCGTCACGACTGTGGAGCGGGTCCGCTCCGGCACCTCCACCTCGTACACCCATCTGGTGATGGTGGCCGGGGTGGTGGTGATCTCGACCGGCACCTCGATGGTCATCGTCCGGCCGTCCGGTAACACGCCGGTGGGGCTGATGGCCACCATCCTCGGCGGGCCCGTGCTGTTCCTGGTCGGCAGCGTGCTCTTCGATGCCGTGGTGACGGCCCGGATCCTCTGGTCCCGGGTGCTGGCGATCGCGGTGCTCGCGGTCGTGCTGCTGTGCGCCCTGGTGGCACCCGGCGTGTTCCGGCTGCCGCCGCTTACCGTCCTGGTGGTGGCGAACCTGGTCCTGCTGCTCACCCTGGTCGGGGAGGGGCTGGCCGCCCGACGCGGACGGGTCGAGGCCACCGCGCCGGCCCGCTGAGGGGCCACCGCGCCAGCACGGAGTCTCACCCGAGCATCGGCGGTGCCGGCGTACGGGCGTGTCGTCGGGTGCTGACCAGGTTCGCCACGGCGATCAGGGCCAGCACGGTCATGGCGAGCAGCGCGACCAGGACCGGCGGCAGCAGGGGCGTGACCGGCGCCAGGCACGCGAGCAGCACCACGCCGGCCAGCCGGGACCGCGAGATCCGTCCGAACACGGTGAAGTCGAGGACCCCCCGACCGAGCAGGTACAGCGCCGGACCGCCGAGGATGACCGCGACCCACGACGGCGGGGTCTCGCCCGACGGGCGACCCACCACGAGGTGGCTGGTGACCGCCGCGCCGGCGATTCCGGTCACCATGATCAGGTGGGTGACGGCGGCGGACTGGGTGAGCAGCGCCGGGTCGGTCGACCGGGCGATCGCGTCGGTCAGCAGCTCACCGGCGCGGTAGATGTAGATCCGCCACATCAGCACCACAGTGCTGAACACCACGAGCAGGGCCCAGACGCGCTCCAGGGTGTACTCGCCCCTGCTGAAGGTCGTTCCGGTCACGAAGATCGACACCCCGAGCGCGATGATGACGAACTGCCGGTAGCGCTCGGCCACCCGCGCGTCGACCAGCCGCCAGTCCCCAGGTCGTGAGCGGCCGATCCGGGGCAGCGGCCAGCCGAACACCGCCGCCGCGTACTCGACGACGATCGCGAGCGCCCAGATCGGCAGCTGACCCGAGCCGCCGACGAGCGCTCCGGCGATCCAGCCCACGCCGGCGACGGCCTTCCAGGTCTGGATCCGGATTGTCGAACGCGGCAGAGCCCGGCCCTTCGCGACGAAAACGGCGTAGTAGGCGGTGGTGCTGATCGGGATGATCATGAAGGTGATCGCGAAGAGCAGAGCGCGATCGCCGTACGCGTCGGTCGCCGCCGCGGCCAACAGCAGGCTGGCCGCCGCCACCGAGATGAGATGCCCCTGCCCGGATGGGCGGGTCAGGTCGATGGTGTCGGCCGTCCACACGGTCAGCGCCCAGATCATCGTGAACGCGAGCAGCAGCACCAACACCTCGGCGACGCCGGTCCACGTCAGGTCCTCGGCCAGCATGGTCGCCAAGGTGACAAGCGCGAAGACGTACACGAGGTCGAAGAAGAGTTCCAGGAATGCCGGCCGCCCCAGGTCCGGATCGGTGGGCGCCGCTGCGGTGGCGCCGCCGTCCGTTGCCATCGACATCGCGCCCCACCTGGCCTCCACCGCCTGCCCTCAGTGGGGACAATACGGGCAACTCCCTGCCGGCAGTCCCGTCATCCGGTTCTTACCGGCCGCCGGCCGCGCGTCGCCGCGTCGGGCGTACACGGTCGCGGTCAGCCGCGTTCGTCGCGGCGCGGCGGTCAGGCGTGCCGTCGTCGCGGGGTCGCGGTCAGCCGCGCGAGGAGAGGCGGCGGCGGACCTTCTCGCGCATCGGCGCGGGCAGGTCGTCCGCGTCGAGCAGGCGGGGCAGCAGCTCCGGCTCCAGGCTGGTCGCCCGGAACACCTCGCCGATGGTCACCCCGTGCGCGGGCCGGTCCACCACCTCGACCGGGTCGCCGGCGCCCACCTCACCCTCGCGCAGCACCCGCAGGTACGCCCCCGGGCTGGCCCGCACGGTGAAGCGCCGGATCAGGTCGGGCACTCCCCAGAAACCAGCGAACGTCATGCAGGGGTAACGCGGCATCGTCACCTGGAGCACCGTCGTCCCCACCGCCCACTGCTCGCCGATGACCGCGCCGGTCAGGTCGATGGCGTAGGTGGTCAGGTTCTCCCCGAAGCCGCCCGAACGGATGGACCGGCCGATCTCGGCCGACCACCACGCGGCGTCCTCCTCGGCGTACGCGTAGACGGCCTTGTCCGGCCCGCCGTGCACTGCCCGCTCGCCGACGAAGTCACCGGCCAGGCCCCCGGTGAGCACCGACACGGGCCCGTCGACCGGTCGCTTGTCGATGCCGCTGCGACCGCTGGCGTCGCCCGCCCACGCCGCCTCGGTCACGACGCCGATGTTCACCGCTGCCACCCTGCCCGTCATGACCGACAGCCTAGGTGAATTCGCGGTACGGGCTTGACCTTGACGCTGGGTCAACCCCCCATGCTGGCCGCCATGAGCATCCCGCCAACAACCGACCGGGTCGAGCAGGCCGTGATTTCCGTGCAGGGCCTGGAGAAGTCGTTCACGCAACTGAAGGTGCTGCGCGGCGTGGACTTCGACGTGGCGCGCGGCACCATATTCGCCCTGCTCGGCTCCAACGGGGCGGGCAAGACCACGGTGGTGAAGATCCTCTCCACGCTGCTCAGGGCGGACGCGGGGACCGCCCGGATCAACGGCTTCGACGTCACGGCGCAGGCTGCCGAGGTACGCGAGTCGATCAGTCTCACCGGGCAGTTCGCGGCGGTCGACGAGATCCTCACCGGGTGGGAGAACCTCGTCCTGGTCGCCAGGCTCCGGCACCTCAAAGGGCCGGGTGCCATCGCGGACGACCTGCTGAGGCGCTTCTCGCTGACCGAGGCGGGCAGCCGGCGGGTGGCGACGTACTCCGGTGGCATGCGCCGCCGGCTGGACATCGCGATGAGCCTCATCGGCAACCCGCCGGTGATCTTCCTGGACGAGCCGACGACCGGGTTGGACCCGGAGGCCCGTATCGAGGTGTGGCAGGCCGTCAAGGAGCTGGCCGAGGACGGTACGACGGTCCTGCTCACCACCCAGTACCTGGACGAGGCGGAGCACCTCGCCGACCGGATCGCGATCCTGCACGAGGGCCGGATCATCGTGAACGGGACCCTCGACGAGCTCAAGCAACTCCTCCCGCCCGCCAAGATCGAGTATGTCGAGAAGCAGCCGAGCCTGGAGGACGTCTTCCTCACTCTCGTCGGCGCCCGAACGAACAAGGAACAACGATGAACAAGCATTTCGTCACCGACACCGCCACTCTCCTGGGACGCTCGCTGCGCCACATCGCCCGCAGCCCGGACACCATCATCACCACCGCGATCATGCCGATCGCCTTCATGCTGCTGTTCGTCTACGTCTTCGGTGGCGCGATCGAGACCGGGTCCGATTCGTACGTGAAGTACCTGCTGCCCGGCATCCTGGTCATCACGATCGCCTCCGGCATCTCGTACACCGCCTTCCGGCTCTTTCTGGACCTGAAGGGCGGCATCTTCGAACGGTTCCAGTCCATGCCGATCGCCCGCTCGTCAGTGCTGTGGGCGCACGTCCTGACCTCGCTTGTCGCCAACCTGATCTCGCTCGTCGTCGTCATCGGTGTCGCCCTGCTCATGGGCTTCCGTACGGGGGCGGGCGTGTCGGGGTGGCTCGCGGTCGCCGGAATCCTCGTCCTGTTCACGCTGGCGCTGACCTGGATCGCCGTGATCCCCGGCCTCACCGCGAAGACGCTGGACGGCGCGAGCGCGTTCTCCTATCCGCTCATCTTCCTGCCGTTCGTCAGCTCCGCCTTCGTGCCCACCGAGTCCATGCCCGGCCCGGTGCGTGCCTTCGCCGAGCACCAGCCGGTGACCTCCATCGTCAACGCGATCCGGGACCTGTTCGCCCAACAGCCGGTCGGGACGGACATCTGGATCGCCCTCGGCTGGTGCGTCGGCATCCTCGCCCTCGCCTACGTGTTCGCCACCGTCACCTACCGTCGCAGGATCTCCTGAGCGGGTGCCGACCGGAGCTGGATCAGCTGCGGGCAGGATCAGAGCATGCTGACGATCGGTCAACTCGCGGCGTACGCCGGCGTCACGGCGCGGGCGGTGCGGCACTACCACCAGATCGGACTGCTGCCCGAGCCGGAGCGGGACGCTTCGGGTTACCGGCGGTACGGCGCGACGGCGGTCGTGTCCCTCATCAAGATCCGCACCCTCGCCGACGCCGGCGTACCGCTGTCGCAGATCAGTCGGATGCTCGAAGCAGACGCAGCAGCCTTCGCCGAGTCGATCCGGGCCATCGACGACCACCTGCGCGACGAGATCGAACGACTGCGGACCAGCCGCAGACACATCGCGCAGCTCACCGCCGGAGACAGCCTGGCGCTCCCACCGGAGGTGGCCGCCTATCTCGACCGACTCCGGGACATCGGGGCGTCACAGCGGATGGTGGAGGCCGAACGGGACGGCTGGATCCTGGTGGCGGCGCGCTGGCCCGACCGCGTCGTCGAGTGGATGCCCGGCAAGATCGCCGCTCTCGATGATCCGCAGGTCGTCAGGCTCTATCGGGTGCTCTCGGCGATCTTCGACGGTGACCAGGCCGACGACCCGCGTCTGGCGGAGGCCGCCGACATCATGGCCTGCCTGGCGGAGCAGGCGTACGACACAGGCGAGGTCCTGCACCCCGAGGAGGCCGGCGACGATCTCCCGCACGACCTGATCGATGCGCTCGCCGACGAGTCCGACCCGCGGGTGCGGCGACTGCGGCAGCTGATGCGCGAGCGCGGGTGGTCCGGTTGGAACCGGATGGAGCGGCTGGCGGAGCCGGCCCCCGACTGATCGCCGGGCGTCGGGGCCGGCCCGTCAGCCCTTGACCGCGCCGGCCACCAGGCCGGAGACCATCCGCCGCTGCACCAGCAGGAAGAAGATGATGACCGGCAGGGTGAACAGGGTGGAGGCGGCCATGACCGGCCCCCAGTTGGTGTCGTCACGACCGAAGAAGAACGTCATCGCCACCGGCAGCGTGTAGCGACTCTGGTCGTTGATGAACGTCAACGCGAAGATCAGCTCGTTCCACGCGGTGATGAAGGAGAAGATGCTGGTGGCGACCAGGCCGGGCGCGACAAGCGGGAACAGCACCCGACGGAACGTCTGGGCCCGGCTCGCGCCGTCGATGGCCGCCGCCTCCTCCAACTCCTTGGGCACGGCGGCGACGAATCCGCGCAGCATCCAGACCGCGAACGGCAGCGAGAAGCCGAGGTACGTGAGGATCAGGCTGGGCAGGGTGTTGTAGAGCCCGAGCCGCTGGATCATCAGGAACAGCGGGATGACCAACGCCTCCAGCGGGATCATCTGCACCACGAGCAGCATGATCAGGAAGCTGGTCCGCAGCTTGAAGCGGAACCGGGCCACCGCCGTCGCGGCGAGCAGGGCGACCAGGCCGCTGAGCACCACAGTCGAGACGGCGACGATCGCGCTGTTGACGAAGAAGTCCAGGAAGCTGACGCCGGGGATCAGGTTGCCGGTCAGGATCTCCCGGTAGTGCGCCAGCGTCGGGTGGGCCGGCACCGGCTGCGGGGTGGACGAGAAGATCTCGCTGCTCGGCTTCAACGAGGTCGAGATCATCCAGTAGACCGGGAACGCCGCGAAGAGCGCGACCAGCAGCCCGGCGGCGTTGAGGGCCACCTTCTTCACGACTCGTCCTCCTGCCTGAGCACCATCCGTACGTAGAAGCCGGTCACCACGAGCAGGATCAGCGTGAGGATCACCGCGATGGCCGCGCCGAGGCCGTACTTCGGCGGCGGAGAGAAGGCTTCGGCGTACGAGTAGATGGAGAGCATGAACGTCGGCCGGTCCTGGGTGCCGCCGGCCAGGACGAACTGCTGGGTGAAGACCTTGAAGTCCCAGATGGTGGAGAGCACGATCAGGATCCCGAAGACCGGGCGCAACAGCGGGAACGTGATCTTCCAGAAGACCCGCCACGGGCTGGCGCCGTCCACGCGGGCGGCCTCGTGCAACTCGCTCGGCACGCTCTTCAGGCCGGCGAGCACGCTCACCGCGATGAACGGGAACGAGTGCCACACGACCACCAGGGTCAGGATGGCGAAGAAGAGCAGCGGTGAGTTGAACCAGCCGTAGCCGGTCCAGTCGCTGCGGCCGAAGAGACCGTTGGACAGGCCGTCCGGTAGCGCGTTGAACAGCCAGGTGACCAGGCCGCTCGTGTCGTCGAAGATCCACTTCCAGACGATCGTGCCGGTCAGCGCCGGGGTGGCCCAGGCGAGCATCACGCAACTGGCGACGAAGGTGGCCATCTTGCGGCCGAGCCGGTTGAGCAGCAGCCCGACCAGGGTGCCGAGCACCATCGTGAGCAGCACGTTGGCCGCGGCGAACAGCACCGTGTTGCGCAGCACCGTCAGGAAGAACGGGTCGGAGAGGATGTCCGTGTAGTTGCCGAGCCCCACCCAGGGCCACTCCCGGTCGCCGCGCAACTGCCGGACGCTGTTCAGCCGGTAGAAGGACATCGCCACCACCTGGCCGAGCGGCCAGAGCAGCAGCACCCCGATGATCACCAGGGCGGGCAGGAGCAGCAGGTAGGGCAGGCGGTCCACCCGGCGACGCCGCCGCGCGGGGTTCTCCCGCGCGGCGGCCGTCTCCGGCACCTCGGTCAGCGTGGTCACTTGGAGTTGAGAACGCTTTCCATCTCACCGGCCGCGTCGGCGGTAGCCTTCTCGACCGTCTTCTGACCCTTCATGACCGAGCTGTTCATCGCCTGGGTCACCGTCTTCGTGCGGCTGACCTCCACCCACTTCGGGGTGAGCGGCGTGAGCTTGGTGTTCTGCATGGTGGTGGCGAACGCCGCCATCACCTTGTCGTTGGCGTACGTGTCACCGGCGACCAGGTCCTTGTAGACCGGGAAGAAGCCGAGGCTGCTCGCGAAGCTCTGCGCGTTCTTCTTGTTCAGCAGCACGGTCAGGTAGTCCCAGGCCAGATCCTGACGCTCGCTGTCCTTCCAGATCGCCACATCCGAACCACCTGCGAAACCGGGCGCGGCCTTGCCGTCCGGGCCGGGGATCGGGAACGTACCCCAGACCTTCTCGATCTCGGGGTTGTCCTTCTTGATGGCGCCCTGCTGCCAGCTACCGGCGAACGCCATGGCGGCCTTGCCGGTGGCGAACTGGGTGCGCGCGTCGATCTCGTTCCAGCCGGCGGCGGCCGGTGGGGCCACCTTGTGGACGGTCACGAGGTCGGTCCAGTACTTGACGGCCCGCTGCGCCTCCGGCGTGTTGTAGCCGGACTTCCAGGTGCCGCCCTGGTTGGTCGCGATCTCCGCGCCGGCGCCCCAGAGGAAGGAGTAGAAGGGCAGCTCGGAGTTGCCCGGCAGCGCGATGCCGTAGGTGCCCTTCTTCTTCGCCTGTACGGCCTTGGCCACGGTGACCAGTTCGTCCCAGGTCTTCGGCGGCTGGACGCCCGCCTCGGCGAACCAGTCGGTGCGGTAGTAGATCGCCCGGACGCCCGCGTACCAGGGGACGCCGTACTGCTTGCCGTCGAGCTGCGCGTTGCGCACCAGGTCGGGCAGCAGGTCCTTGCCGTCCGCCCAACCGCCCATCCGACCACTCACGTCGGCGAGCGCCTCCTGCGCGGCCCAGCCCTGGGTCTCGGTGTTGCCCAGCTCGGTGACGTCCGGCCCCTCACCACCGGCGAGCGCGGCCTGGAACTTCTTGGGCGCCTCCAGCCAGGGGATGTACTGCACGACCACGTCGGTGTCGGGATGCTTCTGGCGGAACTCCGCCTCGACGCCGTCGAGGAACTTGTTCTGCGCGTCGCCGCCCTCGCCCATCATCCAGACCGTGAGCTTGCTGTCGTCGGCCGCCTTGTCGTCGGAGCCTCCGCAGCCGGTCAGCACCATCGCGGCCGAGGCCACTACGGCGGTGACCGGGGCCAGCCGCTTCCACCTGTTCACGCCACTTCTCCCCTCGCGCCGCTTGGAACTAACCTTCTCCGCCGCACCCTAGTACGAAGAAATCCTTTACGACAGTGGGCGGGCTGGCCAAAGCGAGGCGACGGTACCGCAGCGCACCGACCCGAAGGGCCGCGGCATAGGGCCGAACCCGGGCACTCCACCACGAAAGAGCGCCCGACCGGTGGTCGGACGCTCTTTTCCGTGGTGCGGTGATGCCAGGTTGTTACCGGGTGACGCGGCGGCGGCCACCCACACCGGCCACCAGCGCGACCGCGATCGCGGCCACCACGACCTGCACCAGCAGCTCCGTCCAGTCGATACCGGACGTCTCGGTCGCGATACCCATCGCCCGCGCCAGCACCGTCCCCAGCAGAGCCGCACCGATACCGATCAGCAGGTGCAGCCACATCGGCATGTTCTGCCGACCCGGGACAACCAGGCGGCCGAGCGCCCCGACGATGAGACCAACAACGATGGCAGTGATGATGCCCCACACGGTGAG